>NZ_JBNWDQ010000019.1:0-949 GCF_053521805.1 Rhizobium sp. A22-96 | reverse complement strand
ATCGCCACCATGCCCTATATCGCCCTGCAGCTCGTCGGCATGACGGCGGTGTTCAAGGCGCTGGGGCTGCATGGTGAGCTGCCGCTTGCCGTCGCCTTCATCATCCTGGCGCTCTATACCTATTCGGCCGGCCTGCGTGCCCCGGCGCTGATCGCTTTCGTCAAGGACATCATGATCTATATCGTGGTCATTGCCGCCATCGCGCTCATCCCGGCCAAGCTTGGCGGCTATGCCAATGTCTTTGCCGCCGCCGATGCCGACTTCAAGGCCAAGGGTGCGGGCAGCCTGCTGCTCGGCGGCAACCAGTATGTCGCCTATGCGACGCTGGCGCTCGGCTCGGCGCTGGCCGCCTTCATGTATCCGCATACGCTGACCGGCATCTTCGCCTCCAACAGCGGCAACACCATCCGCAAGAACGCGGTGCTGCTGCCGGCCTATACGCTGCTGCTGGGTCTGCTTGCCCTGCTCGGCTATATGGGCCATGCGGCCAATCTGAAGCTGGATAGCCCGAACGATGTCGTGCCGGCGCTGTTCCAGACCCTGTTCTCCAGCTGGTTTGCCGGCTTTGCCTTTGCGGCCATCGCCATTGGTGCGCTGGTGCCGGCGGCGGTGATGAGCATTGGCGCCGCCAATCTCTTCACCCGCAACTTCTGGAAGGCCTATGTCGATCCGAATGTGTCCGATGCCGGTGAGGCGAAGGTGGCCAAGATGACCTCGCTGGTCGTCAAGGTCGGCGCGCTGCTGGTCATCATCTTCCTGCCGACGCAGTTCGCGCTCGATCTGCAGCTGCTCGGTGGCATCTGGATCCTGCAGACGCTGCCGGCCCTGGTCTTCGGCCTCTACACCAGATGGTTCCGGGCACCGGCACTGCTGGCCGGCTGGGTCGTCGGCTTCTTCGGCGGCACCTATCTCGTCTGGGATGCCGGCTGGAAGCCGTTGCATGCGATCA
>NZ_JBNWDQ010000018.1:0-1925 GCF_053521805.1 Rhizobium sp. A22-96 | reverse complement strand
GCATTTTTTGCGATGATGTTGGTTTTGGCGGGGGTCGCGGTTGCGAGTTCGGCCGAGGCGCAGAACTCTCCTGAGAAGCGCATAGCGCTTGTCGTCGGCAACGCCGCCTACAAGACGGGCGCATTGCCGACGCCGGCCAATGATGCGGGCCTGATCGCGCAGACACTGCAGGCAGCCGGCTTCGATGTGATCGGCGCGCGTGACCTCGACCAGAACGGGTTGCGCGATACGCTCAGGGATTTCCTGGCAAAGGCGAATGCGTCGGGCCCGAATACCGTGGCCTTCGTCTATCTGGCGGGCTACGGCCTCCAGTATCAGGGCGACAATTACTTTGTGCCGGTGGATGCGCAGATCGCCAATGCGACGGACGTTCCCGTCGAGGCGATCCGGGTGACGGATTTCACCAAGTCCCTGGCGGCGATCAGCAATCGCGGCAGCATCGTCGTGCTCGACGCGGCGAGGGCCAATCCGTTTGCGCAGTCCAACCAGCCGCTGGCCGGCGGCCTGACGCTTGTCGAACCCGATGCGCATCAATTGATCGCGTTCAATGCCGCGCCCGGCACCGTCGCGCCGCCGGAAGCCGGTCCCTATGGTTCGTACGCGCATGCGCTGGCGGAAATGATCCGCCTCGGCGGTCTTTCGCTCGGCGATGTGTTCGACCGCACACGCCTGCGGGTCAGCGATCTCACCAAGGGCGCCGAGATCTCCTGGGACGCCTCCAAGTTCACCAACGCCTTCACATTCTTCGATCGCGCTCCCGATGCGCCGGCGGCTCAGGTGTCGACCTATGACAATGCCGCGATCCGCACCAAGGCCATCCGCGACTTCGACGAGAAGGATGCCTATTTCGCGGCACTCGACCGCGACTCGCTGCAGGGCTATGAGGATTTCCTTGCCGCCTATCCGAACGACTCCATGGCACGGCGCGTGCGTGCCATCATTGCCGCCCGCCGCGAGGCGATCACCTGGCGCGAGACCTGGATTGCGGATACGCCGCAGGCCTATTGGTCTTACCTCAGGCGTTATCCGCGCGGCCCGCATGTCTGGGATGCCCGCCGCCGTCTCGATCACTTCGAGGCAGCCCTGGAGCCGCCGCCGTCATTCACCGTGATCGAATATGACGTGCCGCCGCCGCCACCGACAGAGATCGTCTATGTCGATCGGCCGGTGCTTTATTTTGATGATGCCGATTTCGGCTATGCGCCGCCGCCGCCGGTTGTTTTCCTGGCGCCGCCGCCACCGGATTTCGTCGTGCTGGCGCCGCCGCCGCCCGTGGTCGACCTCTATGTTCTGCCGGCGCCGGTCTTCGTTCCGGTCGCAGCCTGGGTGCTGCCGCCGCGCGATGTCGCTCCGCCAGAAAACAACATCATCTTCAACAACATCCACAACACGGTCGTGAACAATACGGTCATCAACAACAGCACGACCGTCAACAACACCACCGTCAACGAGACCGGTGCTGCACCCGCGGCGCCCGGGCTTACGACCGGGCAGAAGCTGGCCGGAGCCGCCGTTATCGCCGGCGCCGGTGCGGTTGCATTGCATGTGGCGCTTCCGCCTTCGATACAGAAAAAGGCGGCGGTTCTGCAGAAGCCGAACCCGGCAGCAGCCGTAAAAGCGCCTGCCGGCAGCCCCGTTGCTCCTGCAACGCAGCCGCAGGCCGGAAATGCTGCCACCGCTCATACGCTTCCCGGCGCCAACGGCCAGCCCTTGCCGGCTGCCGGCAAGCTTCCGGCTGCTCAGGGCCAAGTGGTGCCGACGAAGCAGGCGCAATCGCCGCAGGCGGCACCCGGCGCCGTGCATAATCCTCCGGCCACCGCTGCTGCCAAACCTGCTCCAGCGGGCGCGAACGACAATGCGCATGCGCTTCCCGGTGCGAAGGGGCAGCCATTGCCTGCCGTTGGCAATACGCCTCCGGTGAAGGG
>NZ_JBNWDQ010000017.1:0-2377 GCF_053521805.1 Rhizobium sp. A22-96 | reverse complement strand
GAGCAGCGAGAGAGATGGCCCTGTAAGGTTCTCATAATGTTGGACCTTCAATCGGATGCAACTTTTCATGAAGGAGTTGTGAAAATGCATTCGATCGCATTGGCGAGAGTACGCGTTAGGCCATCAGCCGCAAGGCACAGGTCTGTTCTGGCGGCGATGTCAATCTTGATAATCACAAGCGGTTGCAGCTCAGTTCCGCTAAAGGAAGGGGGTATGCTTACCTCCTACAGCAAGCTTGGCGCTCCTAAAGGCAAGTTTTCGAAATCCAGGATTTATCTGGACAGCGTGAAATTGAAGGAGATCAAGACAGTCGCCATCTGGCCGACGACCATGACGTTTTCGGCCGGAAGCAGGATTCAAAATTCAGGCGACAGGCTGTTGGTCTCAAACGCTATAGATCGTGCCATCTGTTTCACCATGAGCGAAAAGTATAAGATTGTCCCCGTCGGCGCATCTCCCGATCTGACAATAAAATCGGTCATTACCGATATCGTGCCGACCCAGCCGACGGTCGCCGGTGCAGCCAAAGCGATCTCGATTGGCAGTTCAATTGCGTTGCCTGTTCAGATCCCACGTCTTCCCTTTGGGCTTGGTGGATTGGCGGTCGAAGCCGAGGCGCTCGACGACACCGGCGTTCAGCGCGCCGCGATCGTGTGGTCTCGCGGCGCGAATTCCTTCTCCAACGAGGCGCGCGTGTCAAAGGTAGGAGACGCATACGATCTGGCGGCATCATTTGGAACCGAGTTTTCCAGGATGGTCATCGCCGGCAAAGAACCTGGCACCCTCAATATTCACCTACCTTCCATCTACGAAATTCGCACCGGCCTTGGTGGGAGACCCGGATCGCCGCTCTGTGAAAATTATGGGCGTTCTCCCGGCCTATTGGGCGCAGTCGGCGCGTCCTTCGGGGCGCCGCCCTCCTGGACGGACAAGGGCTCTCCCATAAGCAATTCCCCAGGCGTTGCGTCTTCCTCGGTCTCGGGCGTTGTGAGGTCGAACTGACAGCCGCGGGCATAACGACGGCTGTAACCGTCAGATTACCGTAAGGTTCGCGTCGCATCCAAAACTGAGACGTTGAACTGAATGTAGATTATTGAGGTATCATCATGCGTTATTGGCTTACCCTGGCTCTTACCGTGGGACTTGGTCTCTGGCTCGCAAGCTGCCAGTCTTCCGTGGATGGCGATCGCTGCGCCGGATATGGTTTTGAACGGGACACGACAGCCTTCGCCGTTTGCAAACAGCGGATTGACCTTGCACGCGAGCATCGAATGGAGAGATCCATTGAAGCGCCGAACTATGACTATTAACGAATGATCCGTTCGATAGCGGGCTCAAGCTGCCTCCTCGTGACGGATCGACGGTAACTTTGCTCAGGAGTGACTGTCGATGTCCGCAAAACTGCTACAAGGCAGCCTGTCGCCAAATGCGCCCAGGCTCTAGTTAAGGCAAAAAATGCACATCCTAATCGTTGAAGATGATCTTGAGTTGGCGTCGTCTCTCAAAGTCATGATGGAGACCTCCATTGGGGTGACAGATACATTCACGACGATTGCCGAGGCGGAGGCCGCACTACTCGCCTTTAAGTTTGACCTGGTGATCATAGACCGCCACCTTCCCGATGGTGATGGCGTTTCCCTCTTGCCCATCTTGCGTCAGTTGCGTCCGCGGCCTGCGACGCTGATCCTTACGGCCCTGGATGATCCGTTTGATATTGTCGCGGCATTGGACAAGGGCGCTGACGAATATATCGGCAAGCCTTTCGAACCGATGGAGCTCGTCGCGCGAGCAAGGGCTGTTCTGCGTCGCTACAACCTGGACGAAACGGGATGTGCGCAGTTTGGAAATCTGGTCTTCGATCTCAATCATCGATCGGCGATGATCGGCGAAGCCGTCTTGAACATTCCCAGACGTGAACTGGGCATTCTCGAAGCCTTGATAAGGAGGGCTGGGCGCGTAGTCCAGCGCGATACGCTGGAGGCCTCCACATACAGCCTCGATGATGAAATAGAATCGAACGTAATAGAATCTCACGTCTCCCGCCTGCGTCGCCGATTGCGCGAGGCCAATTGTGACGTGAACATTCGCACCATCCGCGGGATCGGCTACATGCTGGTGCAAGAATGAAGTGGCCATCTCGCTCGATTGCATTTCCGGTTGCCAGTCTGCTGGTCGTCGGCATGTTTGTCGTCATGGTGTTGAGCACGGTTCTGACACTGGGTGTCTTTTTGAGCACGAATACTCAGTCCGGCCAACGCGTTAGCGCGGACGCGTTCAGCAAGCTCATTCGATCCAGTATGGACCATGACGGCAACGGACGGCTGCGTCTGGACCCAAAAGGGATCTCAGCGACGATTATGGGTTTTGCCGAGGCCGA
>NZ_JBNWDQ010000016.1:0-2623 GCF_053521805.1 Rhizobium sp. A22-96 | reverse complement strand
TCACGATCTCGGCCCCGACGATAGGGCTTTTGCCTGTAACGCTTGGTGCAGCGACACTGAATGCGGTTTACAGCGAGACGATTACGGCGTCTGGCGGCACGGCGCCCTATAGTTATGCCAGCACCGGCGCTCTGCCGACCGGCCTGACGCTGTCGTCGACCGGTGTCCTCACAGGCACCCCGACCGTGCCCGGCACCTTCAACTTCACCGTCACTGCAACGGACAGCTCGACCGGCTCGGGACCGTTCTCAGGCACCAGAGCCTATACCCTGGTGCTGACCGCCCATCCGCCGGTCGCCAATGGGGTGACCGCGACGGTTGCCCAGAACTCCTCGGCCAATCCGATTACCCTCAACATCACCGGCGGCACCCCGCTCTCGGTTGCGGTTGCAAGTGCGGCAGCCCATGGCACCGCAACAGCCTCGGGCACCTCCATTAGCTATACGCCGGCTTCGGGCTATGCAGGTGCGGACAGCTTCACCTATACCGCCACCAATCTCGACGGCACGTCTGCGCCCGCAACCGTCAGCATCTCGGTGTCCACCCCGACGATCGCGCTTGCCCCGCCCACCCTGCCGGCAGGCACGGCCGGGACAGCTTACAGCCAGACCATGACCGCGTCGGGCGGTACGGCGCCCTATAGCTATGCCATCACAGCAGGCGCGCTCCCCGCCGGACTGACGCTCTCGCCGGCCGGTGTGCTTGCGGGCACGCCGACGGCAGCCGGCACCTTCAACATCACCATCACCGCGACAGACAGCTCGACCGGGACCGGCGCTCCGTTCAGCGCCGCCAGAGCCTACAGTTTGACCATCAATGCGCCGGCGATCACGATTACCCCGGCAACCTTGCCCTCCGGTTCGATCGCCGTCGCCTACAGCCAAGCACTGACGGCCACAGGCGGGGTCGGCTCCTACAGTTACAGCCTGTCGGCAGGCACGCTTCCCACCGGCCTGACACTGTCGGCAGCCGGTGTGCTCACAGGCACGCCGACGGCAGGCGGCACCTTCAACTTCACGGTTCTCGCCACCGACAGCCTGGCGTTCACAGGCTCCAAGGCCTATACCGTGACCGTTGGCGCCCCGACGATCGCAATCACGCCGACGACACTGCCGGCTGCAACCGTGGCTGCTGCCTATAGCCAGGCCATGACCGCATCCGGAGGAACCGGCCCCTACTCCTACGCGATCACAGCAGGTGCCCTGCCCGCCGGCCTGACGCTCTCTTCGTCCGGTGTGCTTGCGGGTACGCCGACGGCATCAGGCAACTTCAACATCACCATCACGGCCACGGACAGTTCGACCGGCTCGGGACCGTTCACGGGATCGCGCGCCTATACCCTGGCGGTCAGCGTCCAGCCACCGATCGCCAATGCCGTTGCAGCAACCGTTGCCGCCAACTCTTCGGCCAATCCGATCACGCTGAACATCACCGGTGGAGCGGCAAGCTCGGTGGCTGTCGCAACGGCCGCCGCACATGGGACCGCGACCGCATCGGCCACCTCGATCACCTATACGCCGGCAGCGGGCTATAGCGGTACCGACAGCTTCACCTATACCGCCACCAACGCCTCCGGCACTTCGGCGCCGGCAAGCGTGAGCGTGACGATCACCGCGCCGACCCTGTCCTTCTCGCCGCCGAGCGGAGCCCTGCCGGCCGGCATCGTCACCACCGCCTACAGCCAGACCGTCACCGCCTCGGGCGGAACGAGCCCCTACAGCTATAGCCTCACCGGCACGCTGCCGGCCGGGCTCACCCTCAACCATGCGACCGGCGCCATTACCGGCACGCCGACGACGCCGGGCAATTACAGCTTCTCCATCACCGCCACCGACGCCAACAGCGCCACGACATCCGCTGCCTATACAATCGCCATCTCGCCGCCGCCGACCACCTTCGTGTTCAGCCCGGCCGGCGGCGCCCTGCCCGATGCCATGTCCGGCGAGGCCTACAGCCAGCAGATCTCGGTCACCGGCGGCGTCGGCACGAAGATCTTCAGCCTTGCCTCCGGCAGCCTGCCGAACGGCCTGGTGCTCAACATCTCCACCGGCCAGCTGACCGGACCGCTCGCGGGCGGCACCGAAGGCGACTACAGCTTCTCCATCCAGATCCGTGACGGCAACGGCGCAACCGGAAGCGCATCCTATACGCTGAAGGTCAAGACCCGGTCCGTCACCGTTCTCGACATGGTCGTCAACGTGCCGGAGGGATCGACGCCGCCCGACGTCTACCTCAATCGCGGTGCGACCGGCGGTCCGTTCACCTCGGCAATCCTGGCATCCGTCGAGCCCGCCAATGCCGGCACGGCAACGATCATCCAGGGGCAGCTCGCACAGGCAGGCCCGGCCACGGGCCCAGTCGGCTGGTATCTGCACTTCACGCTGAACCCGGCCTATTCCGGCCAGGTCCGCGTCGGCTACAGGCTCGTCAGCGCGCTCGGGACATCGAACGTCGCGACAGTGACCTATAATGTCCATTACGATGCCGGCAAGGTTGCCCAGGACATCGACAATCTCGTGCATGACTTCGTGCAGTCCCGCCAGAACATGATCGCCAACACCATCGAGGTGCCGGGGCTGCTGCAGCGCCGGCAGATGGAGAAGGCGACCGATCCGGTCACCGC
>NZ_JBNWDQ010000015.1:0-2734 GCF_053521805.1 Rhizobium sp. A22-96 | reverse complement strand
CGACAGGATCGACATCGACGGCTTCAACGAGGACCAGTTCCGCGTCAGCCTCGGCGCCGAGATCGCCCGCTCCTTTACCCTGGAGGGCGGAACCAAGCTGACGCCGAAACTCGGGCTGACCGGCGGCTACTCCGCCCTCGACGGCTCCGGTGCCTTCGGCGCCGTCACCGCCGGCCTTTCCATGCAGACCATCAACTTCTGGATGCTCGACACCAGCATCCTCTTCAACATCGAGGGCGACGGACAGAAATCCGTCGGCGCCAAGGTCGCCGCAAGCAAAAAGTTCTAGCCAAAATAATATAATCAATAAACCAAACGCAGAGGGACGTGTACGGCTGAAGTACTCGTACTCCTGGCGAGGATCGAACTTAAGGCCCCCTGAGCCGAAACGAGGCGCGCCTGCACCTCCGTTTTCCCGTTGATTCGGACAGGCTGAGCAAAGCCCCGATAGACGCCAATGTCATCTTTCCGGCGCAGCCCAGTAACGAAAATATGCGTTATGGGGCAGCACCTCGGACGTCATGAATAACATGCAACCATTCGCAATGTTGCTGGTTTACAACATTTAATTGAATAATAAATTCATAATAAGCAATCCTGGCGATTTTCGTGAATAGAAAATTGCCTTTCAAGTCGCCTCAGATAGTACTGTGATTGAGTTGAGGGGCGCCTGACACAATGTGGACGGGCAATTGCAAGAGCAACTTCCTGCGTTTCAGCGGCGGAGCGCTCTGTCTTTGGGTTGGGCAAATGACAAGTGACGAACTGCCGGCAACTGCATTTGCCAGAGGGAAACCCTGGATTCCGGGCAAAACCTATATTTCAAACAATGATCTGCTCGGAATTTGGACGCATTGCAGGGTAGAGATGCCCAGACAGGCATTCAAGGTCACGACAGGATCCATAGCCGCCATCGGGCGCACGCCTATATTGCTTTTGAAATTGGTCTTGCTCGTCAGTCTATTTTGCGCCGGCCTGTCACTGGTAACTCCGAGCGTGGCTTACGCCGCCTGCACAGTCTTCAACTTCCCGGATTCACATACGACACCATCGACAAGCCCAATGGCCTCTGGCGGGGCGCTTAACGTCAACATTGGTACTCTGTGCGACCCCGTCGGCCTTAATCCCGTCACTGACCCAAATGCAACGTCACCGCAGCATGGTTCGATCTCGAATTACAACTCCGCGGCCGGGTCCTTCACCTACACAAACAATGGCGACGGAGCCACCAGCGACAGTTTCATCCTGGCCGATGCGAGCGCGCATACTTTCACTATCAATATTGCAATTGCACCGGCAGGCGTGACAGCGCCTGTTGCCGGGCCGGTCAGTGCGACGGTGAGCCATGGGAGCACGTCCAATCCGATCACCCTGAACCTTTCAGGGGGAGCAGCGACATCGGTGGCGGTCGCGACGCAGGCGACCCACGGAACCGCCACTGCCAGCGGCACGACCATCACCTATACGCCGACAGCAAGCTACTCCGGCTCGGACAGTTTCACCTATACAGCCACCAACACCGCTGGCACCTCGGCGCCGGCGGCAGTGGCCATAACCGTCAGCGTGCCGACCATCTCGATCACCACGGCCTCGGTGTCGGGCGGCACGATTGGAGTGGCCTATAGTCAAACGATCAGCACGACCGGAGGCACCAGCCCCTACACCTACACCGTGACATCTGGCGCCCTGCCGGCGGGACTGACATTGTCGTCCGCCGGTGTCATATCCGGCACGCCAACAGCAGGCGGCGCGTTCAACTTTACCATTAGCGCGAGGGATAGCTCGACGGGGACCGGCGCCCCGTTCTCCGGCTCCAGAGCCTATAGCATGACCATCAATGCGCCGACGATCGCAATCGCCCCCGCGACGCTTACCGCTGGCACCGTGGCTTCCGCCTACAGCCAAACGATCACCGCATCAGGCGGCACCAGTTCCTATACTTATGCGATCACCTCGGGTGCCGTGCCGGCTGGCCTGTCGCTATCTTCCGCAGGCACCCTCTCCGGAACACCCACAGCAGGCGGCACGTTCAACTTCACCGTGACCGCAACCGACAGCTCGACCGGAGCCGGACCGTTCACAGGCTCCAGAAACTACAGCATGACCGTCGTCCCGCCGACGATCATAATCGCCCCGACCTCACTGCCGGCAGGGACGGCAGGGACGGCTTACAGCCAGACCATCACGGCGTCTGGCGGTACTACGTCCTATAGTTATGCGGTGACCGCCGGTTCCCTACCAACCGGACTGACGCTCTCGCCGGCTGGCGTCCTTGCAGGCACCCCGACTGCGGCCGGCCCGTTCAATTTCACCGTCACCGCCACCGACAGTTCAACCGGCGTGGGACCATACACCGGCTCTCGCGCCTATAGCATGACCATCGGCACCCAGCAGCCCGTCGCCAACAATGTTTCAGAAACCGTTGCCCAGAATTCGTCGGCCAATCCGATCACCCTGAATATCACGGGCGGAACGCCAACCTCGGTCGCGATTGCAACTGCGGCCGCTCACGGGACAGCGACGGCAACGGGCACGACCATCACCTATACGCCAACAGCGGGCTATGCCGGTCCGGACAGCTTCACCTATACCGCGACAAATGGCGGCGGCACGTCAGCTCCGGCGACAGTAACCGTCACGATCTCGGCCCCGACGATAGGGCTTTTGCCTGTAACGCTTGGTGCAGCGACACTGAATGCGGTTTACAGCGAGACGATTACGGCGTCTGGCGGCA
>NZ_JBNWDQ010000014.1:0-2500 GCF_053521805.1 Rhizobium sp. A22-96 | reverse complement strand
GAAGCTGAGGATGTGTAGCAATACACGTGGTAGCGGAGCGTTCCGTAAGCCTGTGAAGGGGCACCTGTGAGGGGCCCTGGAGGTATCGGAAGTGCGAATGTTGACATGAGTAACGATAAAGAGGGTGAGAGACCCTCTCGCCGAAAGACCAAGGGTTCCTGCTTAAAGTTAATCTGAGCAGGGTTAGCCGGCCCCTAAGACGAGGCGGACACGCGTAGTCGATGGGAACCACGTTAATAATCGTGGGCCTGGTGGTAGTGACGGATTGCTTAACTTGTTCACACTTATTGGATTGTGTGGGCGGGGACGCGGTTCCAGGAAATAGCTCCACCGTATAGACCGTACCCGAAACCGACACAGGTGGTCAGGTAGAGTATACCAAGGCGCTTGAGAGAACTATGTTGAAGGAACTCGGCAAATTGCACGCGTAACTTCGGAAGAAGCGTGACCCTTATATACGCAAGTATGTGAGGGTGGCACAGACCAGGGGGTAGCGACTGTTTACCAAAAACACAGGGCTCTGCGAAGTCGCAAGACGACGTATAGGGTCTGACGCCTGCCCGGTGCTGGAAGGTTAAGAGGAGGGGTGCAAGCTCTGAATCGAAGCCCCAGTAAACGGCGGCCGTAACTATAACGGTCCTAAGGTAGCGAAATTCCTTGTCGGGTAAGTTCCGACCTGCACGAATGGCGTAACGACTTCCCCGCTGTCTCCAACATAGACTCAGTGAAATTGAATTCCCCGTGAAGATGCGGGGTTCCTGCGGTCAGACGGAAAGACCCCGTGCACCTTTACTATAGCTTTACACTGGCATTCGTGTCGGCATGTGTAGGATAGGTGGTAGGCTTTGAAGCAGGGACGCCAGTTCTTGTGGAGCCATCCTTGAAATACCACCCTTATCGTCATGGATGTCTAACCGCGGTCCGTTATCCGGATCCGGGACAGTGTATGGTGGGTAGTTTGACTGGGGCGGTCGCCTCCGAAAGAGTAACGGAGGCGCGCGATGGTGGGCTCAGACCGGTCGGAAATCGGTCGTCGAGTGCAATGGCATAAGCCCGCCTGACTGCGAGACTGACAAGTCGAGCAGAGACGAAAGTCGGTCATAGTGATCCGGTGGTCCCGCGTGGAAGGGCCATCGCTCAACGGATAAAAGGTACGCCGGGGATAACAGGCTGATGACCCCCAAGAGTCCATATCGACGGGGTTGTTTGGCACCTCGATGTCGGCTCATCGCATCCTGGGGCTGGAGCAGGTCCCAAGGGTTTGGCTGTTCGCCAATTAAAGCGGTACGTGAGCTGGGTTCAGAACGTCGTGAGACAGTTCGGTCCCTATCTGCCGTGGGTGTAGGAATATTGACAGGATCTGTCCCTAGTACGAGAGGACCGGGATGGACATATCTCTGGTGGACCTGTTGTCCTGCCAAGGGCATAGCAGGGTAGCTACATATGGAATGGATAACCGCTGAAGGCATCTAAGCGGGAAACCAACCTGAAAACGAGTGTTCCCTATCAGAGCCGTGGAAGACTACCACGTTGATAGGCCGGGTGTGGAAGTGCGGCAACGCATGAAGCTTACCGGTACTAATAGCTCGATTGGCTTGATTGTTCTCATTGCCAGTGCTCATCGAACAAGTTCGATGAGACTTAAGTTCAGCGCTCACGCATGAGCGGGTCTTTGACCCTATGCTCCGCGAGGGCGCCGGACGTCCGGCGACGCGCTTTGCGCTTGCGGTCTTAACGACCGTATCCGGACAACCAAAGACGTGTTCAAATAGACAAAACGAGGCTTCTGGCCTCACCAGCTTCTCATAGGGCATAAACCGCTAGCACGGTTTAGCCCGAAGTTGCGCTTTGCCGACCTGGTGGTTATGGCGGGGTGGCCGCACCCGTTCCCTTTCCGAACACGGCCGTGAAACGCCCCTGCGCCCATGGTACTTCGTCTTAAGACGCGGGAGAGTAGGTCGCTGCCAGGTCTGCCAAACGCAACTCAGGCATAAATTGCTAAAGCAATTTATGCCTCGCTTCATGAAAATGAAGCAGTCTCAATCTTCTCATCACACAAGCGGCTCAGGCCGTGTTACAATGGGCCGCTCACAAGCGGCCTTTGTCGCTTCTAGAAAGCTTCTTTCTTCGAGACCCTGAAATCAAAGGTGCCTCGAAACAGGTGAGTTCCATAAGGTGCCCACCTGACACGCGATAAACCGCTTCGCGGTTTACGCTGAAACGATAAACCCTTCGGGTTTACGTTGGTGACGCAAGCCGAATACGGCTTGCTGTGCGCGACAAATCGCATCGCGATTTGCGCTGGTAACGCGGGGTGGAGCAGCCCGGTAGCTCGTCAGGCTCATAACCTGAAGGCCGCAGGTTCAAATCCTGCCCCCGCAACCAATCCTTTCCCCAAAAAATGCAAAAGCTATCGCTGACGCGAAGACTTCTTCTTCGCTGGCCATCGTAGCTCATCGTCCCTCAGCACCATAACCTGAAGGGTGAGGCGCGTTCGAGC
>NZ_JBNWDQ010000013.1:0-10206 GCF_053521805.1 Rhizobium sp. A22-96 | reverse complement strand
CAAGCTCATTCGATCCAGTATGGACCATGACGGCAACGGACGGCTGCGTCTGGACCCAAAAGGGATCTCAGCGACGATTATGGGTTTTGCCGAGGCCGAACCTTCTTTCTGGTATTTGATGAGTGACGGGCAAGAGACGGTATCGCATGGCATAATCCCCGTGTCGGTCGACGCAATCATCAATGCGGCTCCTTCGGAAATCTTCGCTTCGGAGTTTTATTATACCTCTGGCGGGGAACGCTATCTCGGACTGAGGCTGGTAGACGACCGAAATCCGAAAGCAGTTGTTGCCGTTGGCGGCCTTTCACTTTCCTATGCTCAAACCATATTTGTGGCGCTCTGGTCCGTCTGGCCCCAGGGCCTGTATCATCTGCTGGGTCTCGTGCTGATTACGACCGCAACGATCGCGGCGGTCATCGTAAAGCGCACGATTGCGGCGCCTGTCAGGAAGGTTGTTGATTCGGCAGAGCGGATTGACGGTCTTCCGAACGGTCGCAGGATTCCCGATGGGGATACACCAGCCGAGCTCAGACCCATGGTCGCGGCGTTTAACACCGCACTCATGAGGATCGATAATGCGTTCGAAGCGCAGCGGAACTTCCTTGCAAGTGCGTCCCATGAATTGAGGACGCCCCTGACCAAGCTGCGTATAAAGCTGGATTTGGTGAAGGATGCCGAAGTCAGGGAAATGTTGATCCGCGACGTCACACGTCTCGCCTCGATCGTGACGACATCGCTACAGCTTGCCCGTTTATCCGGGCAATCCCTGGCTTTTACCTCGGTCGACCTGACAACGATCGTCCGCTCGGCCATCGCGGATCACGTGCCGAGAGCGATCAAGCAGGGTCTCGAAATCGAGTTGCGCGCTCCGGAGGCTGAGGTCATCGTTTCCGGATCGGAGGCAGCCATACGTGTTGCGCTCGATAATCTGATTTCCAATGCCATACACCACGCTCAACAAGCCGAGACAATCATTGTCGAAGTCCTTGAGGCCCACACGCTGAAGGTCATAGACCACGGCCCTGGAGTTCCAGCCGCGGAACGAGATGCTGTGCTGCGCCCCTTTACCCGGGGCATAAACACCATGTCTGACGGCACAGGAATGGGATTGGCAATCGTGGCTCAAGTCATTCATGCTCACGGCGGATCCGTTCTTCTCGAAGAAACTCCGGGTGGGGGATTGACGGTATGTCTGGTTTTTCCACCACATTGATAACTTGCGGCACCCACATCGGAATTAGCTGCATTTAAGCTGAGTGAGCACCTCCACAGGCTAAAGCCGTGACTTCGGAAATTAAGATGCATGGAGGTGAGGGGCGTTCGTAAGGATGAACTACGCCCCCTTCCAGGCCATTGTCGCCTCGGCGCCTACCGTCCTTATCGCGGGGCGCGCAAGCCGGCAGTTCGCCCCTTGCTACAGGTAGGGGTAATCTCCTCATCAGACTGCCAACCAGCAGCGGTCGAGTCGCACAGGGCCCGTCTCTCACCGGCGGCTGACTGAAGTCCGCCAAAGCTTAACTTATGGCGGAGTTGGCCACCAAAGATCGAAAAAATCCCGTAACCCATGGAATATACGTCAGAATTCGCACCGATAAGCGTCGTGTCGGGACACAGACGAGGCGCCACCAACGGAGCGCCCGGCGTCCTCACCGCAGATCAGACTGCGGTAACATTCAATACCTAACAGATGCGAGCACCGGGCCAGACGAATGTCTCGGACCCAAGGTTGGCGGCTCTGATCACTCGCTTAGCGAAAGAATGACGAAGCTGCGATCCAAGTTGCGAGGGTCGCAACACGCGTGGAGAAGCTGAATGAATTACCTCGAATCCATAGTGAGTATCGCGGCGCGATATTTTCTCTCGGCTATCATAATTGGGGCACTCGTAGGTGGGCCAATCGCCATATTGATATTCAAACATGACTCCAGCGCCTTAATCTCGCAATTGGGTAGCTCCGGGGTTACAACGCTATCTCACAGCGCATCTGTCTCTGGAATTTGACGGGCTTGCTGGATATCCATCTCGCGGTTGAGTTGCAATATCGCGCAGCGGCAGGCCTGTCTGGATCAGCTGAAAAGACAAGCGTTTGAAATTGGCGCTGATGCCGTGATCGCGATTGATCTGGATTATAATGAGGCCACCACTGGAAGTGGTTCGGGAAGTGGAATTCTCTTTGTGGCGGCGACGGGGACGGCGGTTAGGCTCGCTCCTCGATGAACACTGCCGTTTCGGGAGAACCGGTTCTCACAACTAACGTCGCAATTATTTTCAGGATCGTGTTGTGCCAAGACGTAAATCTGGTCTCAAATTTGGCATGCGAAGGCCCAGCATCAAGAAGAGTTTCGCGGCGCGAACCTCACCCAAGCGTGCAGTGAAGAATGCGCTCGGAGTTAGCGCTCCAAAAGGTGGGGATGGCTGACGAGCCCCAGGCGCGCATCATACAACCGTATTTATCATCGGACCACATTCAGCATTTGGGATGTTTTCGCAAATTGTTTCGCTAAGCGATTAATACCTTGAATTCAAAAGATGAAACCACACAAAGGTGAAGCCTTTTGGGAGCCAAGGGTTCGATTCCTTTCAAGACCAAAGGACTTGCAAAGCCTATCCGAAGCCCTTTGGGCGTACGTCCCTAGCATTTAGTGGGGTTCATCGACCGGTATGTGCAATGATGCGCCTGCCTTTTCGGCCGCTATCCTCAGTCGCTCGTCTCTGGTCCACAAGGAGGCTCTTGGGTCAATGAGTACCGACGCCAGCAAATGGGCATCCGTATAGCCAATGCCCATGCTGAAAATTCCATATCGGTCGATCATGGTCATGACTTCGTCGTGCGTCGCGACAACGGCTCCACGCTGAGCCGCCAGGAAGGCCATTACGCTGCTTCGATCCCGAAGGCTGCCAAGAGCCAACTCGCCGATCACGCTTGGATGGCAAAGTAGGCGATCGTCTTCAATAATTTTGCGTAACTCAACATCGCCATGTCGGAAATGATCAATCCAGATCGAGGTGTCTGCCAGTATCACTTAATTGCTGCGCTCCGGCGACGCGGAGCTGCCTCGGCATCCGGCATGGTTCCCCCAAGCGCGATGAGGCGCTTTCCGGACTCTACACGAACAAGCGTCTCCAAGGCCTGGCGGACGAGCGCGGCGGTTTCCTTGGTGCCGGTCAATGATCTCGCCCTGTCAATGAGTGCATCGTCGAGATTGATGGTTGATCGCATCACGTTTTTCCTCTCTTAGATGCCTAAACTAGCACCATTTGGTGAAGAAAACTACGCTCGATTCCTGTCTCCATAGAACATCGTGCAACAGGGAAAAACGGTAGCTGTTGAATTTCATCGTTATTTCACCAGTCTTTCCGTTTGACGCTGACGCCACGAGGCCGAGCCAGGCCTTTGAAGTACTCCGCTGTTTTTGAATCAATTGCAGGTTGCCGTGAAATAGAAAACGAGGTGAGCTTCGCATGAAATTCGACAAGCCGCCGTCGGGAAGGTGGCGAAGCGATCGAGAGCGGCAAGCTTTACCGTACAAACGCCGACGCGTCACGCTGATGCCTGGCGCGACGTCGCGAGAAAACCTGCGATGAAATCGACAGTGTCGTCGCCATCTCTCAATCCGAGATGGATGCTTTTCTGGATGCCGCTCTGACCGATGCGGACGTGGCGGACATCGAGCGCTGCTACTTCCCGGCGTACCAGCCAGTCCGGAATGGCGCTGACCCTGCGGCCCGCCACCATTAGCTGAAGCATCATTTCCGTCGTTTCGACATTCCGATGGTGGCGCGGGCGACCATTGGCGGGCACCAGAAATTGCGTAAACACATCAAGCCGCTCCGGGGGTAGCCGAGCAGGGCACCGCTCACCAGGCTGGCGATGACATTGGCGACCATCGAGATGGAAGAGGTCATGGCCGTTGATCGAGCATGATGTCGCGCGGAAAGATGGCGGTATCGTCCTCGTGAATATCCAGAATCGCGGTTCTCTTCGCCCCTCCGACGCACGTTAGAGACGGACGGTAGGCTAGCTGTTGATGGTTGCGGGCCATTTTTGGTGCTTTCAAAAATGGACACTGACAAGTTGCATGAATCGACATAGCGTCCGCCGCAATCGTATTGGATCTCAAATACGTGGCTCGTCAGTCACTTGGGCAAGATGGCGAGGGAAATATGACGGGCAAGCGGTTCAGCGTGCTGCGCTGACCGAACCGTTGCGTAGATAAATGATGAGTGCGTCGGCCGGGGGAGACTGCGCATATGGAGACTGGTGGTCGGCAACAACACCATTCAGCCGATCGGCGAAAGGGGCGATGCGCCGCGGGAAGCCGCGTCGCTGGCGGGCATTTTACGGTCGGATCTCAGCCAACAAGACGGGCGGCGCGCCCGGCAGAGGCGAAAATATAACATTTACAATGATGTAACCGATCGTTTTGCCTGGGAAGGGTACGACGCGGCATGATTTTTGAAAAGATGGTAGGGGCCATGACATTTATGCAATTTAGAGCCGGCGCATTTTTTCATCGCGCGCTCGACCTTATAGCCTCTTTGCCGCCCATTTTGTTGGGAGCACTCCGATCCATCGTTGCCGCAGTTAGGCACCGTCCTCAAAAATCCACCAGCAAAGCAGTCCGGACTTCGAATTCGATACCGGTATTCACTCTCACTTTCGTGTTGATCGCTGTACAGATCGCCTTTGCGCCAACCTCGCTTGCCTCTTCGGGTTGTGATGCGATCAACGCCGCCTGGGGCGCCGGGGCGACATACTCCAATGGCACGGAGCTTTGGCAACCCGGCCTATCCCTCAATGCCGGCGACAAGATCACTTATAACGTCACGACGAGCGGAAGCACGAACGCGGATACGGATCCGTACTCAGGACCGGGATTTGCACTCTATAATAATAGCTCTGCCACCGGCTCGGACATCATCGTCGAACAATATGCGACTGCCAATCACGAGCTCAATTTGAGCGGCAGTTACACGCCATCCCAGGCCTACCCGGATTTCACGGTCTATGCTTGGTCGCAGCCGGGAAGTGACGCGGTTCATGCCAGCGTCACCTGCCAAAATGCTCCAGGGACGATCATGCCGCCGAGTTTTCCGGTGACGCAGGCCGGTAGCACAACCAGCAGCCTCACCATGACCCTGTCGCAGGCACCCGGCACCGATTTGACCGTGACGCCGACCGCAGCCGGACTGACGTTTAGCCCAGCGGTAATTTCGTTTGCGTCCGGCAGTACCACTCAGTCCTTCACCATCACAGCCAACCCGGGTGCGACGCCCGGGCCCACTACGATCAACTACGCGCTGGGTGGCACGGATGCCGCGGGGTATATGGCGCCTGCAAGCACGTCGATGACTGTTCTTGGCACGATCAGCCCGCCCGCTTATCCCGCATTGACACAGGGCAGCAGTTCGCCAACGCTGACAATGACCGCATCGAGCGCAGGTGCCGTCTCTATCACACCGTCAGCAACTGGCTTGACATTCTCACCGGCCACTCTCAATTTTTCAGGCGGCGCAAGCCAGAATTTCACCGTGACAGCCGCCTCCAATGCCGGACCAGTATCGGTCGCCGTCAGTTACGCGCTTTCCGGATCCGGGGCTTCCGTCTACGTTACGCCGCCGTCCGGCGCCATTGCGGTCAATGTGCCGGCGCCGACGGTCAGTTCGATTTCACCGACTTCCGGCCCGGCATCGGGCGGCACTGCGGTGACCATCACCGGCGCGAACTTCAGCGGCACGACGGCTGTTACTTTCGGCGCAACGGCCGCGAGCAGCTTCACAGTCAATTCGGCGACATCGATCACGGCAACCGCGCCCGCTGGCACTGGAACAGTCGACATCCGGGTGACGACGACAGGCGGCACAAGCGCGACGTCGGCGGCCGATCAATATACTTACGTTGCGGCACCAACGGTAACGAGCCTCAGTCCGACTGCCGGCCCGACTGCTGGCGGCACGACAGTCGTCATCACCGGTACGAGTTTCAGTAGCGCGACGGCGGTGACCTTCGGGGCTACGGCGGCAAGCAGCTATACTGTTAACAGCGCAACGCAGATAACTGCAACCGCGCCCGCCGGCACGGGCACAGTCGATATCCGTGTGACGACATTAGGTGGTACGAGTGCAACGTCGGCGGCTGACCAATATACCTATGTCGCGGCGCCGACGATTTCCAGCATCGGTCCGACATCTGGACCGACAGCCGGAGGCACGACGGTAACACTGACTGGCACGAACTTCACTGGCGTAACGGCTGTGACGTTCGGCGCAACGGCTGCGACCGGCTTCACTTTCAATTCACCAACATCAATTACGGCGACAGCGCCTGCCGGCACCGGAACCGTCGACATTCGCATAACGACATCGGGCGGCACGAGTGCAACGTCTGCTGCCGATCAGTATACTTATGTCGCCGCTCCGACCGTAACCGCTGCGTCGCCCAACGCGGGTTTGGAGACTGGTGGCACGTCGGTGACGATTGCCGGTACGAACTTGTCGGGCGCAACCTCGGTCAGCTTCGGCGGCACTCCCGCCATCGGCTTCACCGTCAATAGCGCAAACTCGATCACCGCAACCACTCCTGCCCACGCCGCCGGTGCAGTTGATGTCAGCGTCACTACGCTGGGCGGTACTGCGACATTGGTCGGCGGTTATACCTTCCTCAATCCGCCGGTTGCAGCAAATGTCTCAGCGACGGTTGCGCTGAGCTCGACGAACAATCCGATCACGCTTGCTCTGACCGGGGGAGCTGCTAGCTCGGTCGCCGTCTCGACGGCGGCAAGTCACGGTACGGCGTCAGCCACCGGCACATCGATCACCTATACGCCGACGGCAGGCTATACTGGCACCGACAGCTTCGCCTACACGGCTAGCAACGCCACCAGCACGTCTACACCGGCAACCGTCAGCGTGACGATCTCGGCGCCGATAGTTACGATTGGCCCTGCGTCCTTGCCAAATGCCGCGATTGCGTCCAGCTATAGCGCCACCGTGACGGCAACCGGCGGCACCAGCCCCTATCGTTACGCGGTTACAGCAGGCTCGTTGCCGGCGGGCCTGACACTGTCTTCGTCTACCGGCGAAATCTCTGGCACGCCAACAGGAGGCGGGACCTATAATTTCGTCATCACTGCAACGGATGCCACGACAGGCACGGGAGCACCGTTTAGCGGTTCCATCGCCTATGCTTTGATGGTCGGCGCGCCGACGATGTCGATCACGCCGAGTTCGACTCCAACCTTGACCGCGGGAACAGCCTTCAGTGAGCCGTTCACGGCATCAGGCGGTACCGCTCCCTATAACTATTCGCTTTCCGCGGGTGCATTTCCCCCTGGCCTGACGCTTGCAGCAGACGGTACACTCTCCGGCACGCCAACGGTCGCCGGCGTTTTCAGCTTCATCGTCAGGGCGACGGACAGTTCCACCGGCACCGGCGCACCGTATACCACTGCGTCAACGGTTCACACCGTAACCGTCAATGCCCCGATGCTCGCGCTGGGGCCGGCGACACTGCCGGGTGGCGCGGTTGCTACCGCCTATAGCGAGACCGTGACGGCTTCCGGCGGCAACACGCCCTACAACTATGCGGTGACGGCGGGTGCGCTGCCGAATGGTTTGACACTCAATAGCTCGACGGGTGCAATCTCCGGCACGCCGACGGCGGGCGGGACATTCAACTTCACCGTGACGGCGACTGACAGCTCCGGCGGGATGAATTCGCCCTTTAGCGTATCCAAAGCGTATAGCGTGGCGATTAATGCTGCGACGATTGCGATCGGCCCTGCGACATTGCCGGGTGCGGCGCTGAACACCGCCTACAGCCAGACGATCACCGCCTCGGGCGGCACGAGTGGCTATACCTACTCCGTCACCGGCGGCGCCCTTCCGCAGGGCCTGGCGCTCTCCTCGAACGGCACGCTGGATGGGACCCCGACGGCAGCCGGCAACTTCAACTTCACCGTGACTGCGACGGATAGCTCGACGGGTACCGGACCTTACACCGCCGCCAAGGCCTATAGCGTGGCCGTGACCGCTAACCCACCGATTGCGGGCAATGCCGCGGTGACGGTAGCCGCCAACTCGACCAGCAATCCGGTCGCCCTCAACCTGACGGGTGGAACCGCAACTTCGGTCACGGTTTCGACGCAGGCTACCCATGGCACGGCGACCGCCTCGGGGGCTACGATCACCTATACACCAGCGGCGGGCTATGCCGGAGCGGACAGCTTTGCCTACACTGCCACCAATGCCGACGGCACGTCTGCGCCAGCTTCCGTTAGCGTGACGGTGTCGGTGCCGACAGTGGCGATAAACCCGGCGGCCTTGTCCTCCGGTTCGATCGCCACTGCCTATAGCCAGGCGATCACGGCCACAGGCGGTACTGCTCCATATAGTTATGCCGTGACGGCCGGTGCGCTTCCGGCTGGTGTCAGCCTCAACGCGTCCACCGGCGCCATCACCGGCACGCCGACGGCGGGCGGGACCTTCAATCTCACCATCTCTGCAACGGACAGTTCGACCGGCACCGGCGCGCCATTCACAGGCTCCAGGGCCTATACCGTGATCATTGGTGCTCCGACGATTACAATCACGCCGACCACACTGCCGGCTGCCACCGTGGCCGCTGCCTATAGCCAGACCATCACGGCATCCGGCGGAACCGGGTCCTATTCCTACGCGATCACAGCAGGCGCCCTGCCCGCCGGACTGACGCTCTCGCCGGCCGGTGTGCTTGCGGGCACGCCGACGGCATCAGGCAACTTCAACATCACCATCACGGCCACGGACAGTTCGACCGGCTCGGGACCGTTCACGGGATCGCGCGCCTATACCCTGGCGGTCAGCGTCCAGCCGCCGATCGCCAATGCGGTTGCGGCAACCGTCGCCGCCAATTCCTCGAACAATCCGATCACGCTGAACATCACCGGTGGAGCGGCAAGCTCGGTGGCTGTCGCAACGGCCGCCGCACATGGGACCGCGACCGCATCGGCCACCTCGATCACCTATACGCCGGCAGCGGGCTATAGCGGTACCGACAGCTTCACCTATACCGCCACCAACGCCTCCGGCACCTCGGCGCCGGCAAGCGTGAGCGTGACGATCACCGCGCCGACCCTGTCCTTCTCGCCGCCGAGCGGAGCCCTGCCGGCCGGCATCGTCACCACCGCCTACAGCCAGACCGTCACCGCCTCGGGCGGAACGAGCCCCTACAGCTATAGCCTCACCGGCACGCTGCCGGCCGGGCTCACCCTCAACCATGCCACGGGCGCCATTACCGGCACGCCGACGGCGCCAGGCAATTACAGCTTCTCCATCACCGCCACCGACGCCAACAGCGCCACGACATCCGCTGCCTATACGATCGCCATCTCGCCGCCGCCGACCACCTTCGTGTTCAGCCCGGCCGGCGGCGCCCTGCCCGAGGCGATGGCGGGCGAGGCCTACAGCCAGCAGATCTCGGCAACCGGCGGCACCGGCACCAAGATCTTCAGCCTTGCCTCCGGCAGCCTGCCGAACGGCCTGGTGCTCAACATCTCCACCGGCCAGCTCAACGGACCGCTCGCGGGCGGCACCGAAGGCGACTACAGCTTCACCATCCAGATCCGCGACGGCAATGGTGCAACCGGTGCAGCAGCGTTTACCCTCAAGGTCATCCCACGCGCTGTCAGCGCCGGGGATCAGGTCGTCGATGTACCGGAGGGGTCGACACCTCCGGACGTCTACCTCAATCGCGGTGCGACGGGCGGTCCATTCACCGCGGCCGACTTGACCTTCGTGGAGCCCGCCAATGCCGGCACGGCGACAATCATCCAGGGCCAGTTGGCAGCAGCCGGTCCTGTCAGCACACCTGTCGGTTGGTATCTGCAGTATACGCCGAACCCGGCCTATTCCGGTCGCGTGCGCGTCGGCTACAAGCTCGTCAGCGCGCTTGGGGTTTCGAATACCGGCACGATCACCTATAATATCCGCTATAACGCCGGCAAGGTTGCTGCGGATATCGACAATCTCGTGCATGACTTCGTGCAATCCCGCCAGAACATGATCGCCAACACGATCGAGGTGCCGGGGCTTTTACAGCGCCGGCAGATGGAGAAGGCGACCGATCCCGTCACCGCGCGCATGACGCCATCCGAGGAGGGCATGACGCTCGGCTTCTCCACCAGCCTGTCGCAGATGCGCGCCGCCGCCGGTGATCCCGATGCCGCC
>NZ_JBNWDQ010000012.1:0-82553 GCF_053521805.1 Rhizobium sp. A22-96 | reverse complement strand
CTTGGACAGGTCCTGCTTCAGCACGTTCAGCGCCGCAGCCTCGCCGCCCGACGTCCACCAGTGCAGCATCTGCACTTCCTTCACATCCGCCGCACGCGCCCCAGCCGCTGCACCGGCAACCGCCAGCGCTACCAAAGCACTCGTCGTCATCAGTCTACGCATGATCTTCCTCCCAATGTTGCAAATCGTCCGAGCGAAGGTCGTCCTCCGCCCCCGAAAGCCTCCACCGTCAAGCAGAAGCTATTCTGCTGGCGACCCTGTTCGCCGCGAAGCATTTAAAACGTTATAAATAAACTCAAGTCAAGATCCTGATTCCGAATTGCATATTGGGAATAACAGACTGAATAAGCTTGATTTTGTGGGAAAATTCGACAAGTTTTCCCATCAATTTTCTCAGGTATTCGCGTCGCAAACGTTTTCAGAAGCGCATTTGCACTTCGTTTCGAAACAGCGTACAAGGCGGTCACTCCGAGGCAGGCTGAGTATTCCCTTGAAAGACACTTCCGGAAAATCCGCGTCCCTTGCGACGCCCGTGCGCAAAAGCGGCAAGCCGACCCTGCGCACAATTTCCGAAATGACCGGCTTTGCCGTCACAACCGTGTCCCGGGCACTGGGCAATGCGCCGCAGATTTCGATCGAGACGCGCGAGCGTGTCCACGCAGTCGCTGCCCAAATCGGATATCTTCCTGATCGCGCCGCACAGCGCCTGAAGACAGGCAAGACCAACGTCATCGGCATCCTGCTCGATCCGCACGAGGAAATTCTCGGCTACGGCATTTCCATCATGCACGGGCTTGCCAAGGCGCTGAGGAATACCGCTTACCACCTGATCGTGACGCCGAACTTCATCAATGGCAGCAATCTCGACGCCGTACATTACCTGGTGCGCAACGGCATGGTTGACGGATTGCTCTTCTCCCGAACGGAACCGTTCGATCCCCGCGTCCGTCTTCTGCTCGAAAGCGGCTTTCCGTTTGTCACACACGGACGGACGGAGTTCACAGTTGATCATCCATTCGTCGACTACGACAACTTCAGCTTTGCCTACGAGGCGACGAAGCGGCTGGTCGAACGGGGCCGGCGCAAGCCGATGATCATCCTGCCGCCGAGGCGTCTGACCTTCTCGCAGCATCTGCTGCACGGCTTCATGACGGCAGTTCGCGAGGCGGGAGTCGATTACGAGATTCCCGAGGAGATCGACCTGGACTGTCCGGTGGAGCAAATTCGCGACTATATGAGCCGCCGCGCCTCGCAGTCCGGTGCTCCCGATGGCTTTGCCTGCGGTGGCGAGGTTTCGGCCCTGGCGACCATTACCGGCATGGGCGACAATGGCCTCACGCTCGGGGTGGAATATGATGTGGTGGCGAAGCGCACCTCGAAACTGCTGAGCCAGATCCAGCCCAAGGTCGAGACCATCTACGAAGACCTGACCGATACGGGCGAGCGGATGGGGCACGTCCTGCTCGCCTGCATCGCCGGCGATCAGGCCGCCGAAAGACAGGTCTTGCTGAAACCTGAAGTCAGCTTCCCCATGCTTTCGAATGTCGGCTAACTAAAACGTCTTGCGACTATCCGGGCTGATGGTCGCCAATATCGGATCGCCCTGTCATTTCCGTCGCAATGCCTTCGGGCGCTGTCAGTGGTTTCGCGCGACTGTCTCTTTTCGAAAAGCAGCGGGACTTCTTGCGGTCCATTTCCGAAAGGCGCGATGGAAGGCGCTGGGTTCGGAAAAGCCGAGGCGTGTGGCGATCTCCCCGACGCCGAACTCGGTCGTCTGCAGCATCTCGATTGCGAGATCACGGCGGATTTCATCTCTGATGGCGGCATAATTCTGCCCTTCGGCATGCAGGCGATGCCGAAGCGTCGATGGCGACATGCGCATTTGCGCGGCCAGATCATCGAATGCTTTCCACGATGCAGGCGGCATTTGCCTGAGGCGCTGGCGCACATTTGCCGCAAGGCCGGCATCATAGCGATAGCGCACAAGGATATTGGCCGGCGCGTTGCGCAGAAATTGCTTCAGAGCCTGCTCGTTGCGCGTCACCGGCAGTTTGAGCAGGGAAGCGTCGAATGCGAGCCTGCTGACGGGCTGGGAAAAGCGCACCGATGCCCCGAAAAACTGCCGATAATCGGCGCCATGATCCGGCTCGGCACAACGAAAATCGACCATTCGCAAAGGAATACGGCGGCCGATGAGCCAGCAGGTAATGCCGTGCAGCAATATCCAGTAGGTCCGGTAGGCAAAGGCGGAGCGCGCACTCGTCAAGTCAGTGAGCTCGACATGCGCCAGTCCATCGGCCACCTCGATGTGCCCTTTCGGGTCTTCCAGCACGATGTTCAAAAATCGTAGCGCGCGGCGCAGCGCCTGTTCGAGGGTTTTCGCGTGCAGGATACAGTGGCAGAGCAGCGTGAAGCTGCCGCGCCGCATGGGTCTGGCGCCCATGCCGAAGAATTCGTCGTCTATCTCGGCCGCGATCGCAAGCCAGAGCGCACCATAGCTTTCGGCGGAAACTGGCGCATCGATCTGAGGGGACAGGCCCAGCGCCGTCAGTATCTGTTCGGGGGATTTTCCTTGCCGCCGAACGCTGTCGATCGCCTCCCTGACGAAGAAAGGTGATATCATCCGCCGTCCGGCTTCGGTCATCGTCATGCTTTCTGAAACATGGTAAAACTGGCCGATGATTTGAGACGCTTTTGTCATCGAATGCAATATCGTCCGGAGATAGAGTCGGCCGAAGGCGCAAGGCAAATCGCGTCCTGCCGGGAGATGCGATGCTGCAGGCGACTGCATGGCGCTGGAGGCCCCCGGTTGAAATCGACCGCGCTGGAGGAAAGCGACCATGTTGATCCACGGGAAGACCTTCGTCGTTACCGGTGGCGGTTCAGGACTTGGAGCGGCCGTTGCGCGCATGCTGGCAAGCGAGGGCGCGAATGTCGTGATTGCGGATGTCAACGCGGATGCCGGAGCCGCCATTGTCGGCGAGCTCGGCGCCAGTGCCGCCTTCATCAGGACCGATGTCACGCAGGAAAAGGACGGCCAGGCCGCGGTCGATCTGGCGCTGGAGCGCTTCGGTCATCTGAACGGGCTGGTCAATTGCGCCGGCGTTGCTCCTGGCGAAAAGGTGATCGGCCGCAACGGCCCGCACAGGCTCGACAGCTTTTCCCGCACGATCGGCATCAATCTCATCGGCACCTTCAATATGATCCGGCTCGCTGCGGCCGCCATCGCCAAAGAAGAGCCTGATGCCGAAGGCGAGCGCGGTGTCATCGTCAACACGGCTTCCGTCGCTGCCTTCGACGGACAGATTGGCCAGGCGGCCTATGCGGCTTCCAAGGGCGGCGTTGCTGCCATGACGTTGCCGATCGCGCGCGAATTGGCCCGCAGCGGAATTCGGGTCGTTGCCATCGCGCCAGGCATCTTCGAGACGCCGATGATGGCCGGCATGCCGCCGGAGGTGCAGGATTCGCTGAGCAAGAGCGTGCCCTTTCCGCAGCGCTTCGGAAAGCCGGTGGAATTTGCCGCGCTGGTACGCCACATCTGTGAGAACGTCATGCTGAATGGCGAGGTCATCCGCCTCGATGGCGCATTGCGCATGGCGGCGCACTGAGGCAGGCTCGTTATGGGAGGTTTGATATGAGGCCAGAGGATCCGATCGTCATCGTTGGTGCTGCCCGCACGCCAATGGGCGGCTTCCAGGGCGACCTTAAGGATTGCACCGCGCCGGAACTCGGCGCTGCCGCGATCCGCGCCGCCCTAGAGCGCAGCGGCATTAGCCCGGATGCGGTTGAGGAAACGGTCTTTGGTTGCGTTCTTCCGGCCGGCCAGGGCCAGGCACCGGCGAGACAGGCGGCGATTGGCGCCGGCTTGCCGTTTGCAGCAGGCGCAACCACCGTCAACAAGATATGCGGCTCCGGAATGAAGGCAGCCATGCTGGCGCATGATCTCATTGCTGCCGGTAGCGCTTCGATTGCGGTTGCTGGGGGCATGGAGAGCATGACGAATGCGCCTTACCTGCTCGACCGGGCGCGCGGCGGCTACTGGCTCGGGCACGGCCGCGTCATCGACCATATGTTCCTCGACGGGCTCGAAGACGCATACGACAAGGGGCGGCTTATGGGCACCTTCGCCGAGGATTGCGCCGAAGCCTATCAGTTTAACCGCGCAGCACAGGACGACTATGCCGTCACGTCTTTGACCCGTGCCCGCAATGCGATCGAAGAGGGCGCGTTCGACGCCGAGATCGTGCCCGTCACGGTCAAGGCCGCACGATCCGAGACGGTCGTCAGCCAAGACGAGCAGCCTGGCAAGGCGAAGCTGGAGAAGATCCCAACGCTGAAGCCGGCGTTCCGCGAAAACGGCACGGTGACCGCTGCGAACGCCTCTTCTATTTCCGATGGTGCGGCCGCGCTGGTATTGATGCGGCGCTCCCAGGCCGAGCGCGAGGGCATCGCGCCGATCGCCACCATCGTCGGCCATTCAACGCATTCGCAGGCCCCCAATCTGTTTGCGACCGCGCCGATCGGCGCGCTGCGCAAGCTTGGCGAACGCACCGGCTGGAGCCTTCGGGATGTCGATCTGTTCGAGATCAACGAAGCCTTTGCTGTGGTGGCCATGGCGGCGATGCGCGATCTCGACTTGCCGCACGAAAAGGTCAATGTTCACGGTGGCGCCTGCGCGCTCGGCCATCCGATCGGCGCATCCGGCGCCCGCGTGCTTGTCACCTTGCTTTCCGCGCTCAAGCGCTATGGCATGAAGCGCGGCATGGCGACGCTTTGCATCGGTGGCGGCGAAGCGACTGCGATGGCTATCGAACTGAATTGAACGGTTTCGAGGAGGAGGCCGGACCATGATCCTGAGCGAAGACCAGATCCAGATCCGTGACATGGCGCGCGATTTTGCCCGCGAGCGGCTGGCACCGGGTGCGGCTGAGCGCGATGTGAGCAGCCGCTTCCCTCGCGAGGAATTGAAGGAGATGGGCGAGCTTGGCTTTCTCGGCATGCTCGTGCCGGAAGCTTACGGCGGCTCCGAAACCGGCGTGATCGCCTATGCCGTGGCGCTGGAGGAAATCGCCGCCGGTGACGGCCCTTGCTCCACCATCATGAGCGTGCACAGCTCGGTCGGCTGCGTGCCGATCCTGAAATACGGCACGGAAGAGCAGAAGCAGCGGTTTCTGCCGAAGCTTGCAAGTGGCGAATGGATCGGCGGCTTTGCCTTGACCGAGCCGCAGGCCGGCTCCGACGCCTCGAATCTCAAGACCCGGGCTCGTCGCAACGGCGATCATTATGTCATCGACGGTGCCAAGCAGTTCATCACTTCGGGCAAGAACGGCAATGTCATCATCGTCTTTGCCGTCACCGACCCCGATGCGGGCAAGAAGGGCATTTCAGCCTTCATCGTGCCGACCGATACACCCGGCTACGAGGTCGTGCGCGTCGAGCACAAGCTGGGACTGCATTCCTCCGATACATGCCAGATCGCCTTTACCAATATGCGCATCCCAGCCGACAATCGGCTCGGCGAAGAAGGTGACGGCTACAGGATTGCCCTGTCGAACCTGGAGGGAGGGCGCATCGGTATCGCCTCGCAGTCCGTCGGCATGGCGCGTTCGGCTTTCGAGGCGGCGCGCGATTATGCCCGCGAGCGCAAGACGTTCGGTTTGCCGATTATCGATCACCAGGCGGTTGCCTTCCGGCTTGCTGACATGGCGACTCAGATCGAGGTGGCGCGCCAGATGGTGCTGCATGCGGCGCAGTTGAAGGAGGAGGGGCAGCCCTGCCTCACCGAGGCGTCGATGGCCAAACTGTTCGCCTCGGAAATGGCCGAAAAGGTTTGCTCCGACGCGATCCAGATCCATGGCGGCTACGGATATATGGCGGATTATCCGGTCGAGCGCATCTATCGCGATGTCCGTATCTGCCAGATCTATGAGGGAACAAGCGACGTCCAGCGCATCGTTATCGCACGCAATTTGTAGGATATTTGTGGCTGTGCCTGCCGTGGGGAGCAACGGGCAGGGTGGTCCACAAGGGAGGTATCGCAGCACATGAACGAAGTTCCAAGTCTCAGCCTGCACGTCCCCGAGCCGGCGGTCCGGCCCGGCGGCCAACCGGATTTCTCCAATGTCAAGATCGCCAAGGCCGGCGCAGTACCACGGCCAGAGGTCGACGTGGCGCCGGAAGAAATCCGAGATCTCGCCTATTCCATCATCCGCGTGCTCAACCGCGACGGCGAGGCCGTCGGCGCTTGGGCGGGGCTGCTCTCCGACGAGGAGCTGCTGACGGGCCTGCGCAACATGATGAAGCTCCGGGCCTTCGACGCCCGCATGCTGATGGCGCAGCGTCAGGGAAAGACCTCTTTCTATATGCAGCATTTGGGTGAAGAGGCGGTCAGTTCCGCCTTCCGCAAGGCGCTCAACAAGGGGGACATGAACTTCCCGACCTATCGGCAGGCGGGGCTCTTGATCGCCGACGATTACCCGATGGTCGAGATGATGAACCAGATCTACTCGAACGAGGCCGACCCTCTGCGCGGGCGGCAGTTGCCGATCATGTATTCATCGAAGGAGCATGGCTTCTTCACCATCTCCGGCAATCTTGCCACCCAATATGTGCAGGCTGTCGGTTGGGCCATGGCGTCGGCCATCAAGAACGACAGCAAGATCGCCGCCGCCTGGATCGGTGATGGTTCGACGGCCGAGTCCGACTTCCATTCCGCGCTGGTCTTCGCCTCTACCTACAAAGCGCCGGTCATCCTCAACATCGTCAACAACCAGTGGGCGATCTCGACCTTCCAGGGCATTGCGCGCGGCGGCTCCGGCACCTTTGCCGCCCGCGGCCTGGGCTTCGGCATTCCTGCATTGCGTGTCGATGGCAATGATTACCTGGCTGTCTACGCCGTCGCCAAATGGGCGGCCGAGCGCGCCCGTCGCAATCTCGGTCCGACGCTGATCGAATATGTCACCTACCGCGTCGGCGCCCATTCCACCTCGGATGATCCGAGCGCCTATCGGCCGAAAACCGAATCCGAGGCATGGCCGCTCGGTGATCCGGTGTTGCGGCTGAAGAAGCATCTGATCGTGCGCGGCGCCTGGTCGGAGGAGCGCCACGCACAGGCGGAAGCGGAGATTCTAGACGAGGTCATCGAGGCACAGAAGCAGGCCGAAAGCCACGGCACGCTTCATGCAGGCGGCAAGCCATCCGTGCGCGACATCTTCGAAGGCGTCTATGCGGAAATGCCCCCGCATATCCGTCGCCAGCGACAGAAGGCAGGATACTGACATGGCAAGAATGACAATGATCGAGGCCGTGCGCAGCGCCATGGACGTCTCGATGGGACGGGATGACGATGTCGTCGTCTTCGGTGAGGACGTCGGCTATTTCGGCGGCGTCTTCCGCGCCACGCAGGGGCTGCAGGCCAAGTACGGCAAGACCCGCTGCTTCGATGCGCCGATCAACGAATCCGGCATTCTCGGCACGGCGATCGGCATGGCCGCCTATGGCTTGAAGCCCTGCGTCGAGATTCAGTTTGCCGACTACATGTATCCGGCCTATGACCAGATCACCCAGGAAGCAGCGCGCATCCGCTATCGTTCCAACGGTGACTTTACCTGCCCGATCGTCGTGCGCATGCCGACCGGCGGCGGTATCTTCGGCGGACAGACACACAGCCAGAGCCCGGAAGCGCTGTTCACCCACGTCTGCGGGCTGAAGGTGATCGTCCCCTCCAACCCGTACGATGCCAAAGGCCTGCTGATCGCGGCGATCGAGGACCCCGACCCGGTGATGTTCCTCGAACCCAAGCGGCTCTACAACGGCCCGTTCGACGGCCATCACGAGCGTCCGGTCACTCCATGGTCGAAACATGACCTTGGCGAGGTTCCGGAAGGACACTACACGATCCCGATCGGCAAGGCGGAGATTCGCCGCCCAGGCAATGCCGTCACCGTCGTCGCTTATGGCACGATGGTGCACGTGGCGCTCGCCGCAGCGGAGGAGACGGGGATCGATGCCGAGGTGATCGACCTGCGCAGCCTGCTGCCCCTCGATCTCGATACGATCGTCCAGTCGGTGAAGAAGACCGGCCGCTGTGTCGTCGTGCATGAGGCGACGCTCACCTCCGGCTTCGGCGGCGAAATCGCTTCGCTGGTCCAGGAGCACTGCTTCTACAGTCTCGAGGCGCCGATCGTGCGCGTAACCGGCTGGGACACGCCCTATCCGCATGCACAGGAATGGGACTATTTCCCCGGCCCCGCCCGTGTCGGCCGGGCGCTCAAAGAAGTGATGGAGGGCTGAAGATGGGTGAATTCGTCATCAAGATGCCCGATGTGGGTGAAGGCGTGGCCGAGGCCGAACTGGTCGAATGGCACGTCAAACCGGGCGACCCGGTCCGCGAGGACATGGTGCTCGCCGCCGTGATGACCGACAAGGCGACGGTGGAAATACCCTCGCCGGTCGAAGGGGTCGTGCTTTGGCTTGGCGCTGACGTCGGTGACACGGTCGCCGTCAAGGCACCGCTCTTGCGTATCCAGGTCGCCGGTGAGGATGGGAGTGCAGCCGAAGCGGCGCCCTCCACTACGGCTGAACCGTCCGCGACGGTCGAGCCGGCCAAAGACAAGCCCGCAGAGGCTAAGCCGGCACCGCCGCCGCAGGCCAGACCCGCCGCCGAGACCAAAGTCAATCAGCCGGAAAAACTCGCGGAGCGCCCCGCCGCTCGCGAGCCGACGGAGCGGCCGCTTGCGTCTCCTGCCGTCCGGCTGCGTGCCCAGGAGGCTGGTGTCGATTTGCGCCAGGTGCCCGGCACCGGCCCGGCCGGCCGCATCACCCATGACAATCTCGACCAGTTCATAGCGCGTGGCATCCAGCCCGCTGTTGTTCAGACCGGCCCCGTCCGCAAGACCGATGTCGAGGAGATCAAGCTCACGGGCCTCCGCCGCCGCATCGCCGAGAAGATGCGTCTTGCAAGCTCGCGCATTCCCCACATCACCTATGTCGAGGAGGTCGACGTCAGCGACCTTGAGGATCTGCGCGCGACGATGAATGCCGGCCGCAAGCCCGATCAGCCGAAGCTGACCATCCTGCCCTTCCTGATGCGGGCGCTGGTGAAGACGATTGGCGAGCAGCCGGGTGTCAACGCCACATTCGACGACGACGCGGGTATCGTCACCCGCTACGGCGCTGTCCATATCGGCATTGCCACGCAGACACCATCCGGCTTGACCGTACCCGTTGTCCGGCATGCCGAGGCCCGGTCGATCTGGGATACGGCCGCCGAACTCGCGCGTCTTGCCGAGGCTGCCCGTCACGGCACCGCTGCCCGCGAGGAGCTGTCCGGTTCCACGATCACCATCTCCTCGCTCGGGGCACTCGGCGGCATCGTGACCACGCCGATCATCAACCATCCGGAAGTGGCGATCGTCGGGGTCAACAAGATCATGACACGGCCCGTCTGGGACGGCACCCAGTTCGTCCCGCGCAAGATGATGAACCTGTCGTCGAGCTTCGACCATCGGATCGTCGACGGCTGGGATGCGGCAGTCTTCGTCCAACGGATCAAGGCGTTGCTCGAAACCCCCGCGCTGATTTTTATTGAAGGCTGATGGCATGAAAGAGATCGTCTGTAAGCTCCTCGTCATCGGCGCCGGTCCTGGCGGCTATATCTGCGCCATTCGCGCCGGCCAGCTCGGCGTCGACACTGTCATCGTCGAATCGACGAAGGCCGGCGGCACCTGCCTGAATGTCGGCTGCATCCCCTCCAAGGCGCTCATCCATGCAGCCGAGGAATTTGACAAGGTCCGCAACATGACCAGCCCCAACGCGCTCGGCATCACCGTCGAGGCGCCGAAGCTCGATCTCGCCCAGACGATCCGCTGGAAGGACGGCATCGTCGGCCGGCTGAACAGCGGCGTGCTTGGCCTTCTGCGCAAGGCCAAGGTCAAGATCGTGCATGGGCAGGCGAAGTTCCGCGATGGCAAGACCGTTGAGGTCGACACCGAGACCGGAATCCAGGTCATCCGCGCAGAAACAGTTGTCATCGCCACGGGTTCCGAACCGGTCGAATTGCCTTCGCTGCCTTTTGGCGGTGCGATCCTCTCGTCCACCGAAGCGCTGGCGCTGACGAGCGTTCCGGCCACGCTCGCTGTCGTCGGCGGCGGCTATATCGGCCTGGAGCTCGGCACTGCCTTCGCCAAGCTGGGCTCGCAGGTCACGGTGGTCGAGGCGATGCCGCAGATCCTGCCGCAATACGACGTCGAACTCGTCAAGCCGGTTGTCAAACGGCTGAATGAACTTGGCGTACGGGTGGTGACAGGCGCAAAGGCCAAGGGTTATTCAGGAGAGGCCTTGCTGATCGAGACCGCCGCCGGTGAGGAGGAGCGGATTGCTGCGGACAAGGTGCTCGTGACAGTCGGCCGCAAGCCGCGCACCGAAGGATCGGGTCTCGAAGAACTGGAACTCGATCGCGCCGGCCGCTTCATTCGTATCGACGAGCGCTGCCGCACATCCATGCGCGGTGTCTACGCGATCGGCGACGTCACCGGGGAGCCGATGCTGGCCCATCGCGCCATGGCGCAGGGCGAGATGGTGGCTGAGATCGTTGCCGGCCGCAAGCGCGCCTGGGACAAGCGCGCCATACCGGCGGTCTGCTTCACCGACCCGGAGATCGTCACCGCGGGGCCTTCACCGGACGAGGCACGCGCTCAGGGCTATGAAATCCGCGTCGGCGTCTTCCCCTTCAGCGCCAATGGCCGCGCGATGACGACCCAGTCGGAAGACGGGTTCGTGCGTGCCGTGGCGCGGGCCGATACCAATCTGGTGCTTGGTCTGCAGGCGGTCGGTGTCGGGGTCTCCGAACTGTCGAGCGACTTTTCCCTGGCGCTCGAAATGGGCGCGCGACTGGAGGATATCGCCGGCACGATCCATGCTCATCCCACTCGCAGCGAAGCCTTGCAGGAAGCGGCATTGAAAGCGCTGGGCCATGCCCTGCACATCTGAGCCAACCTCTCGGTCATACAGGCGCGCGAAGTTGCAGATTCATCGGCATGGATCAGGCCTTCACGCCTTCAACCGGCCAGAAGCGTTCCTTGAAACCGCTCTTTGTGTCTGCGCCCATATAGTGTCGCAGTTCCACTTCTGCGTCGAGGCCGGGAAAAATCTCGGCAATCTGTGAAGCGTATTTCATGATAGCCGCGAATTTGGGTTCGAAGTCGACTTCGACATCCACCGGGTCCTTGAGCTTCCAGGTGGTTCTTTCAAGCGCCGCAGGAACGTTGTCGGGAAAATCTCGGGGAAATAGTCCTGCGGAATAGGGAATGTCTTCGTATAGATAGACATCCGCATTCCATCCCGGATACCCGTCCTTGAACGCTTGCGACGTGATGATATGGTCAACATGGCGGCCGACCGTCAGCGGGCATAGAATCATGTTTGGGCGAACCGTCCGAACCCAATCGGCGAGCAATGCGCGCAGTGGCTCCCAAGCAATGTCCTTGGGGTTCGGGGGCGAAAAGACGGCCTTCCGGTTGACATAGAGGAAGTCGCCATTGCCGTCTCTGCGATAGATGGCATCCAGCAAGCCACCGTGAATATGGTCCGCGCCCAGCGACTGCACGGAAGCGACATCTTCCTTGCAGCGCAACTCGTAGGGCTTGGGGCCCAGGGCCCACCATTCATGCAGTTCCTGCACAAAGGGAGATGGCTCGCCGTCAAACTGAGCATCGGCCGTGAAAATGGTGGCCGCCACAACGGAAACACCGTTCTTTACCGCCGTGTCCATGAAGCCACCGGCACTCAGCACGGCATCGTCGAGATGAGGTGACAGAATGAGAATACGATCATCTTTGTTAAGCTTATTCAGCATTTTAACGATCCATTTCGCCGACGAATGAATTTGGCTTTGAACGTCCGAGCAATTGAACAGGCTGGCTCAGGCGGCTGTGCCTAATCCGGCATAGCAAGTTATCGGGCCGTTGATAAGCATCACCTTGGGTGAGGGTTCATGGGGACGACGGATAGATGAATCGGCGCCGTCATTGGCGCGCCGCCACTATAACCACATGGTGATCAGGAGGCCGCGTTTGTTGGGACCTGGATCTCGGTAGTGCCTCGCTCTACCACTTCAAACGTAGCCCGACATTGCCTTCGAACAGGCGTTGATGCTCGCCGCTGACGTCGAATTTATAGTCCGCCGTTGCAAAGGCGCTCCACGATGTGTTGAAGGCATAGACCAGGCCGCCGCCAAGCTCGACCGACGTGCCCTTTGTCGAGGTATTCATCGGGTCGGCACCAAATCGTACCGTGTCGGTGGTGTCGAAGTTGTGCCAGAGATTGGCCTTCAGATAGGGTTGAAGCAGACCGTTGGGGGTCTGGAAGTTGCCTTGCAGGCGCGCGCCCAGCCGGCCGGTCCAGCTTTTATCCGAGCCGAATGAGACGGTTGAATAGGCATCACGCTTGTCGTCGAGCGAGATGTCCTGCCAAATAAGCTGTGCCTGCGGCTCGAGAGACCAGTGGTCGGCGAGTGTGATCGGATAACCGCCTTCCAACGATGCGGTGAACCCGCTTCCTCCAATATCGATTCCGGTTCCGCCGATCGAGTTGGCATCGCCACCGAACCAGGTGCCCATCAGCACGCCATCGAGATACCAGCCGGACGGGCCGATATGGGTCCAATAGGCGCCAAAGCTGTTTGCATCAAGGTTGAATTTGCCGGTCTTTACATTGTTCCAGCCAACTGCCTGGCCGGTGACATCCGCGCTGAGATTGGCATAGCCGTAGAACAGACCGGCAATGTCGCGGTTGCCATCGTTGCTCTCATGGCTGAGAATATCCAGGCCGGTTTGCAGGCCCCAAAGCGATCCTTCGATCGACGGTGACACGGAACCCGCCCAGCCCTGATCGACATGTTCGCCGAAAGCGCGACCCCAGGCTGCCGAGACATTGTCACCCGGCGTCAAGGCGCTTTGCTCGCCGCGGCGCTCGTGAAACGTACCCAGTGTCGTGAGCGTTGCGATCTGCGCTGCCGGCGGGAGCGCCGTGTAGGTTGCCACCTCCGGGCGGATCAAGGGGATGACCTCGACGTCGACGCCGCCGATATTTATGATTTTGGGAGAGATGGGGGTTGCCCCCGGATTCGGCGGTTTCGGCGATGGATTGTCGGGTGTCGCGATTGGCGGCTGGATAACAGAGGTTTCACCTCCGGGCGGCGTGACCAAAATGGGTGTTTCTGGATCCGGGTCGGTCGGGGTTGGCTCTGGAGCGACATAGGTGGAGCGCAGATACCAGTTATTGCTCGTACCGGTGCTGATGCCACCCTTAAAGAGGTAATATTCGTAGGCGCCGGCAGCAGCCCGGCCGTTCAGATAAAAAGCGTTGCTGCTGGCCGTGGCGCCGTTCAATGCCTGCACAACGTTGATGCCGTCGACCATCGTGGCTGCACCGCCGCCGCCGAAATTATTGACTGTGATGGCCGTCGTACCCGATGCGGTCCCGCCGTCGATCACCAGCCTATCGGAGGCGGACGCATCGCCGCCGAGTACGGTGTTGAGGAGGAGGGAGCCGCCAGAGCCGACATAATTTCCAACGACGGTGAGGCTGTTCGTCGCTTGCGAGCCGCCATTGGTCAGGTCGATAACGCCTGAATTGGTCAGTGTCACGGCAGGGCCGCCCGGGTAGGGTGTAATCGAAGGATTAAAGCCGCCGCCGGCGAGCAGACTGGCACCGGATGAGACCGTGACATTGCCTGTCAGATCCTTCTGCAGCTGAAATGTGCCGCTCTGGATGAAGCTGTCGCGGAAGTCGCCGGTGCCGGCCCATGTCCAATCCGTGCCGGTCATGTAGAGTGTCTGGAAGTTGGTGAAGGCGTTGTCGATCACGCCCTGGCCCTGAAGCGTGACCTTGTTGCTTCCGCCGCCGCCATTGGCGGTTCCGATCATCTTCGAGCCGGTTTGAAGTGTCAGGTCTATATTGCCGTTTCCGCCGCTGATGGCAAAGCCGTTGCCGCCGCTGAGAAGCCCCGCATTGGTAATGGCGGTTTGTCCGTTCAGCGTGCGAATGGCGGGACCCTGGTCGCTGATAATCTGGCCGCCAGCAAGATTGATGATCGTAGCGGTGAACGACGAGCCGAGCGTATTGGAGAAGACCCCGTCCGACGGCGGGCTGCCCGAGGCCGCGCCGCCGGTTGCATGGATGATGCCGCTGTTCACCAAAGTGCCGTTGCCGCCCTGAATATAGACTGTCGGCGAGCTGTTTCCGCTCGTGGTCAGCGTGCCTGTGTTGGTGACCGTGCCATTGGCGCCGAGAATGGAAACGGCACGCGCATTACTGCCGCTGGTCGATACCGAACCATTGTTGATAATGGTGTTGTTGGGAGAGCCGCCCCCACTTTGGCCCCAGCTGGCCGTCATGCCATAGGCATTCGGTCCTGTCGTCGTAATCGAGCCGTTGTTGATGAGCGTGTTGCCGCCACCGTCGGCCGCCATGCCATCATTGTATTGGCCAGTGTTGCTGATCGAACCATTATTGGTGATGGTGTTATTGCTGCCGGTGCCGACGAGACCTGCGCCGCGATTGAGGCCGCTGCTGCCCGATCCTGTAAGAGAAATACTGCCGTTATTGACGATGGTACTGGAATCGGCGACGCGCGCGCCGGCATTGGCGGTTGGCGAGCGGACGACAGTCACAATCGCGCCGCCGAGGATGTCGATCGTGACGTTGGAGCTGCCGGCAGCTCCATAGACGCCGGTGGTGACCGGATTGGGCGAGGTCGAGTCGCAGGTGGCTGTCTGGCCATTCGTGGGAGTGAAACTACTGCATGCTGCTTGCGCGACTTCAGGGGATGCGATGCTTGCCCCCATTAAAAGCGTGGCCTTAAGGCAGGTGTAGCGGAATTTCCGAACTGAATTCGTCATACGGCGCATCGCCCCCCGACTGCACTAGACGCTTCCAACTGATATTTCAGTTTCTCCCTTGCAATCTAAGAGCATAGGTGAAGATTCGTATCAACTAAAAAAGATAAGACTAATTATATGTGTGCGGAAGCCGCGCGGCTGCGTCGTTCGAGCACAGGGATCGATGACCATCGGCTCGCCGGGCGCATGAGGGAGGGTTGCGCCAAGAGTTGGCCTATCCTGATAGCCGAGATATATCCGAGCCTGTTCCGCCGGCTGGCGTGATCAGATCTCGCCAGTCCCTTCGCTTCAGCGAGTGGAAAGGGCCGGCGGCGGCGGTGGGGTGGTGGAGCCGGAGCCGAGCGAGCGCTGGACCATGACGCTGTCCGCCCAGTGGCCGTAACGATAGGCCACGCCCGGCAACAGGCCGACGCGAGTGAAGCCGAAGCGCTCGTGCAGCGCGAGCGAAGCGGCGTTGTCGGCGTCGATATAGCCGATCATCTGCCGGAAGCCGGCCGCGGCGCAGGCGTCGATCAGCCCGCGCATGAGCAGGCTGCCGACACCCTGGCCGACATGGTCGTGATGCACATAGATCGAGTGCTTGACAGTGTAGCGATAGGCCGGGCGTTTGCGGAAGAGGACGACGTAGGCATAGCCCACGACCTTTTCACCGACGACTGCGACGACATGCGGGAACCGGCGGTTCTTCAGATTTTTGCGCCGGTCCCTGAGATCGTCGGGCTGGGGGGTGTCGTTGTCGTCCACCCCATCCTCGACGCCGCGGCGAATGTGGCGACGATAGATCGCCAGCATGGCATCGACGTCGCCTTCGCGCGACGGGCGAATGATGATTGCTTTGTCCTGCTCCATGATCGAACCTGAATTCCCGGCCTATTCCGCAACGACATAGGTATAAAGCCGGATGCGGCCGGATGAATCAATCTCGCGATAAAGCCCCTGAATCTCGACGTCAAAGCCGGGGAAGAGATTGAAGCAGGTTTCGAACATCTTGAGATAATCGAGCATGGGCTTTGCTTCATCCGTCAGACGTTCGCCCGGCACGATGGTGGCGATACCAGGCGGATAGACGACGAAGGGTGTGGTCGCGATGCGGCCGGCGATGGCGTCGATCGGCAGATAGTCGACATCGTTGCGCACCAGGCAGCGTGCAGCGTCATGCGGCGACAGCGCGATCGGCGGCAGGTGAGCAGCGGAAAACTGCATCGTCTGCAGCGCGCTGACATTGGCCTGGCGGAAGAAACTATGCATTTCCGTGCACAGATCGCGCAGTCGCACACCCGCATAGCGGCTTGGCCGGCGGCGATAGAATTCCGGGATTACCTCCTCCAGCAGCGCATTGTCGTCGTAGAGCTTCTTGAAGGCGACGAGGCCGCTGATCAGGGTGCCGGCCTTGCTGGCCTCGACCCCGGGGGTCAGCAGGAACAGCAGCGAATTGAGGTCGTTCTTTTCCGCCACGATTCGGTTTTCGCGCAGATACTGCGCGACGACGGGGGCTGGGATGCCATGCTCGGTATATTGGCCGGTTGCCCGGTCAAAGCCGGGGGTGAGGAGCGTGAGCTTGTTCGGGTCCGTCATGGCAAAGCCCGGCTCCATGCCTGAAAAGCCGTGCCATGCCGCGCCGGGCGTCAGGTGCCAGAAGGCCGGATTGGTGGCGAGCTGGTCGGTGGCGACGCTCTCCCAAGGCACATCATGCACCGCGCCGGGGCTCGATACATCCGGGATCGCCACGCGATCCGGCACGAAAGGTTCGAAGAACCAACGACGCTCCGGGCGGTGTTCCTTCTCTTCGAACTCGCGGCGCACGGCACGGATCTTCTTGCGCAGTTCGATGCCGAGGCGGATCGTGTCGTCCCAGAGCACTTCGCCGGAACGCCCCTTCATCATCTGCGCGCCGACGTCGAGCGAGGCAAACAGCGGATAGAAGGGCGAGGTCGAGGCGTGCTGCATGAAGCTTTCGTTGAAGCGGCGATGCTCGACGCGGCGCTTCTGACCGGTGATATGCCGGTCCTTCATGTGGATCTGGGAGGCCTGCGAGAAGCTCGCCAGCTGCTTGTGGGTGGATTGCGTGGCGATGATACCAGGCGCATCGGGGCCGAGATCGGCAAGGCCCATGGCAAAGCGCCCGGCATAGAGCGGATGAAACTTCATGAAGCCGGCCCAGGCCTCGTCGAAGAGGATATAGTCGCACAGATGTCCGATGCGCTTCAAGATCATCTCGGCATTGTGGATCGTGCCGTCATAGGTGCATTGTTCCACCACCGCGACGCGGAACGGGCGCGGCTTCTTATAGGCCTCGGGGTCCTTCACCAGCGGGTGCGTGCGGATGCGTTCCCGTAAGGCCTCTTCGTCCATCGCCGCGAAATCCATGGGACCGATCAGTCCGTGGACGTTGCGGATGGTCGGCAGGTAAACGGGAATGCCGCCGGAGATCATCAAGGCGCCATGATGGGCGGCCTTGTGATTGTTGCGATCGAACAGCACGAGATCGCCGTCCGTCACCAGCGCTGAAAGCGCAACCTTGTTGGAAGTGGAGGTGCCGTTGAGGACGAAATAGGTCTTTTCCGCGCCAAAGATCTTCGCCGCTTCCTTCTGCGCAGCCAGCGCAGGGCCCTCGTGGGTCAGGAGATCGCCGAGGTCGAGCACGGAATTGTCGAGGTCGTCGCGGAACACTGCTTCGCCGAGATGCTCCATGAAGACACGGCCGATGGGGCTGCGGCTGTAGAAGATGCCGCCATTATGTCCCGGGCAGGTCCAGAGATGGTTGCCCTCTTCGGCATAATCCACCAGCGCGCCGAAAAACGGCGTTTTCAGCGTCTCGGCATATTGCTTGAGCCGGCTGATGAGGCTCTTGGCGATGAAGGCAGGCGTTTCCTCGGACAGGAAGACATAGCCGTCAATGAAATCGAGCACTTCTACCGGCACATCCTCGAAGCGCTTGCGGCGGATCAGCAGAATGATCGGGAATTCAAGGCCGCGCCGGCGCATGAGGTTGATGAGCGAGGCCGTCTTGCCCTCAAGCCCCTTCTTGCCCCAGTCGACCAGCATGCAGCCGATGGCGGCGTCCGTTTGCACGGCAATTTCCGCATCCTCGAGATTGCGCGCGCGCACCACTTCGAAGCCGGAGCGTTCGATTTCCTCGACGATCTGATTGTAGCGGGCGCCCTCCAGATCCTCGCTGTCGAAAGCCGGCGTTGCGAATAGAAAGTTGAAACGTCTGAAATAATCCATCTGGGTATCCGCTCCTGATCCGGCACGAGGTGTCGACGCATTTCATGACATGGTTGTGACAGAGTACCTCATGTCCGAAGCATCTGTGCAGAATGGCATTTTGCCGTTCATGTAGAGCGCTTGCGCAACCTAGGGAATGGTGAGGCGACAACAGGGCTTGGCTTGTATCATTCCGACGAAATACTGGCGGTAACCGGATCGAGCGGCAGATGGAAGAGACAGCAAATTCCCGTCGATTGCAGGCTTTACAGATGGTTATTTCAACGCTGTTGTGAAAAATAGAACACTAATTCCATAGGCTATATTGGAATAGAGGGGCCGCTCCGATACCCTCGACAAGCATTCGGTTTTCGAGGAATTTCAATGACGATCGCAGCCAATTTCAAGGCGTTCACTCTCGCCGTCGGCCTGTCGTTGCTTGCTTCATCGGTCGCGTTTTCGGCCGATGAGGGCAAGCCCGTACAGGGCGGCACGCTGATTTATCTGGAGCAGCAGGCCCATACCAATCTCTATCCACCGGCCGGCGGGTTCTATCCGAATGGCGGTATCCTGAACCAGATCACCGACAAGCTGACCTACCAGAACCCGAAGACGCTGCAGATCGAGCCATGGATCGCCGAATCCTGGACCATCAACGACAAGGGAACGGAATACACCTTCAAGATCCGCAAGGGCGTGAGCTTCTCCGACGGAACGCCCGTCGATGCCAATGCCGTTGCCAAGAACTACGATACGTTCGGCCTCGGCAATAAGGATCTGAAGCTGCCGGTCTCCGAAGTGCTCAACAATTACGATCACAGCGAAGTCGTCGATCCCTACACGGTCAAGTTCTATTTCAAGAAACCTTCGCCCGGCTTCCTGCAGGGCACCTCGGTCATCGGCTCCGGTCTCGTCTCCTTGAAGACGCTGGCGCTGCCTTTCGATCAGCTTGGCGATGCGACGAAGATCGTCGGCTCCGGCCCCTTCGTCGTCGAAAGCGAAACGCTCGGCAAGCAGCTCTCTTTGAAGGCGCGCGCGGACTATAATTGGGGTCCGGCCAAGCTCGAGCATCAGGGCAGAGCCTATCTCGACGGCATCAAATATATCATCACCGGCGAAGACAGCGTGCGCATCGGTGCGCTGCTTTCCGGTCAGGCCGATTTCATCCGCCAGCTTCAGGCCTACGACGAAAAGCAGGTCAGCGATCAGAGCTTCGCGATCTATGCCGCGCCGACGCGTGGCGTGAACGACAGCGTCGCCTTCCGGCCGGACAATCCGCTCGTCGCGGATATCAAGGTGCGTCAGGCGTTGCTGCACGCCACCGACAGCAAGGAAATCGTCGATACCTTGTTTTCTGCCAATTATCCGCAGGCAAAGTCGGTGATCTCGTCAGCTGCCGCCGGCTATCAGGATCTGTCTTCGAAGCTCACCCACGATCAGGCGCTTGCTGAAAAGCTGCTCGACGAGGCAGGCTGGAAGAAGGGTGCCGACGGTTTGCGCCAGAAGGACGGAAAGCCGTTGTCGCTGGCCGTCTATGAATCCCTGCCGCAGCCGCAGAACAAGGGGGTGCTTCAGCTCGTCGCCCAGCAATGGGCGAAGATCGGCGTCAAGCTTCAGGTGCTCGCTGGAACCTCCGGCAATCTGGTCACGGACAATGTCGACCCGGCAAAGACGCCGCTTGTGGTCGCCGAAGTGGGCCGCGCAGATCCAGACGTCATCAAGAGCCAGTTCTACGCGAAGAACCGCGATGCTCTTCTTCAGAAGGGTGGCCTCAACCCGAAGGCAGTTTTCGCCGACGACAAGCTGAACGGACTGCTGGAAGCAATCGCCTCGGAAACGGATAGCGACAAGCGCTTGGCCGCGGCAAAGGCAGCGCAAGAATATCTGCTGGATGCGGCCTATGTCATCCCGTTCTTCGAAGAGCCGCAGGTCTTTGCGGGTGCACCTTACGTCAAGGGCGTAGCTTTCGAGGCTGTGGGCCGGCCTTCCTTCTACAGCGTTTGGCTCGCAGCGCACTGAGCATGTCTGCAGCCCGGCCGTTGGGCGGGCTGCATCTTCATAACGACAGGCAATCGCCATGACGAAATACATCTTATCGAGGATTGGACAGGCTTTGCTCGTCCTGTGGGCGGCATTTACCGTTTCGTTCGTGCTGCTGCAATCGATGCCGGGCGACGCCGTGCTCATTAAGTTTCAGAGCCCGGATTTCGGCCTGAGCCCGGAGCAACTGGCTGATATAAGAGCAGCCTATGGTGCCGACGGATCTCTGCTGCAACAGTATGGCCATTCGATATGGAATTTCCTGTCGGGCAATTTCGGTTATTCGCTGCAGGCGGGTGTTGCGGTGAGTTCGCAGCTTGCAGTCAGTCTCCCGTCGACGTTGCTGTTAGCCGGCTTCAGTTTCCTGCTTGCGGTCATCCTGGCTGTCGTCATCGCCATCCTTGCTAATGTCTCCGGCTTCGGCTGGCTGCGCGGCCTCGTGCAATCGCTGCCGTCGCTGTTCATATCCGTGCCGACCTTCTGGCTCGGCATCATGTTCATCCAGATCTTCTCGTTCCGCCTGCGGCTCGTCCCGGTGATCGATCCCGGTCCGTGGCAGGGATTGATCCTGCCCATCCTGACCGTCGCCATTCCGATCTCCGCCCCGCTTGCGCAGATACTCCTTCGAAACATCGATGAAGTACTGACGCGTCCCTTCATCTCGGTGGCGCGCGCCAAGGGCGCTTCGCATGGACAAGTGCTCTGGCGCCATGTTGCCAAGAATACGCTTCTGCCGGTGCTGACGGTGGCGGGCCTGCTTTTCGGTGAATTGATCGCCGGCGCTGTCATTACCGAGACGGTATTTGGGCTGAATGGGATCGGCAGCCTGACGAAGCAGGCGGTCGACAGTGAGGATGTTGCCGTCCTGCAGGCCATCGTCGTCATCTCGGCGGCGGCCTTCGTCACCATCAACCTGATCGTCGACCTGCTCTATCCGATCCTCGATCCGCGCCTGAAAGCAAAGCTTGGAGGTAGGTGATGACAAGTTTTGATGCAGCGCACTATCACGACTCAGCTAATCATGCCGACACGAGCGATGCGCTGCCGGTGCAGCAGCCTCGCGGGGAAGGCAAACGGCTTGCCCGCGGATTTCCCTTTCGCGTTCGGCCGGGCCTGCTTCTCGCGATCCTCATCGTCGCCGTGGCCGTCCTGTGGGCGCTCATTCCCGGCGCGTTTACGAGCTATAGTCCGGTCGAAGGCCTGCCCGGCCAGCATTTGAAGGCCCCAAGCGCCGCTCATCTTCTCGGCACCGATTCGCTCGGGCGCGATCTCTACGCACGCATCATTTATGGCTCCATTCATTCGCTGTCGGGAGCGCTTGCCGCGGTCGGCATTGCGCTCGTGGTCGGTACTGTACTGGGTGTGCTGGCAGGCTCGCTCGGTGGCTGGACAGAAACGGTGATCATGAGGATCGTCGACGTGCTGCTGTCGATCCCGGACCTGTTGCTGTCGCTCAGCATCATCGTTCTGCTTGGTTTCGGCACCGTCAATGCCGCGATTGCCGTCGGCTGCACGCTGATTGCCAAATTCGCGCGGCTGGTCCGATCGGAGGTCGTGACGGTCCGCAGGAGCGAATATGTCGAGGCGGCCTTTGGCAGCGGCGGCACTTTTTCCAGGGTGCTGTGGCGCCATATCCTGCCGAATTCGCTGACCTCGGTGATCGCTTTTGCCGCGCTGCAATCCGGCTGGGCCATTCTTCAGCTGTCGACGCTCGGCTTCCTCGGTTACGGCGCGCCGCCGCCCACGCCGGAATGGGGCCTGCTGATTGCGGAGGGGCGAAACTATATCGCCACCGCCTGGTGGCTGACGACCGCACCCGGCTTCGTCGTCGTGCTTGTGGTGATCTCGATCAATCGCATCAGCCGTTCGCTTGCGGAGGTGGGCAAATGACCTATTTCGCATCGGAAGGAACGAATGATCTTGGCACGCCGGTTCTGGATATTTCCGGCCTGACGATTGCCTATCGTGACCGCAGCGGTTCACGCACGGCCGTTCATGGTATCGACTTCACCGTCAATCCCGGTGAAGTCGTCGCTCTTGTCGGCGAATCCGGCTCCGGCAAGAGTTCGACGGCACAGGCGATCATCGGCCTCCTGCCGCAGAACGGGCATCTGGAAAGCGGCCGGATCAGGCTCAACGGCCAGGATATTGCCCGTTGGCCACAGAAGCGGCTCGATTCGATCCGCGGCTCCGTCGTCAGTCTTGTGCCGCAGGATCCCGGTAATTCCCTCAACCCGGTAAGGACGATCGGCGAGCAGGTGGCCGAAGTCCTCACCATTCACCGCCGTGCGCCGCGTGCAGTCGCCTATGTGCAGGCCATCGAATTGCTGGAGCGCGTCGGTCTTAGCCAGCCCGCACTTCGCGCCAGGCAGTATCCGCATGAGCTCTCCGGCGGCATGCGTCAGCGTGTCCTGATCGCGATTGCCATTGCCCTCAAGCCATCGCTGATCATCGCCGACGAGCCGACCAGCGCGCTCGACGTCACAGTGCAGCGCCATATTCTCGATCTGATCGACGATCTGCGCCGGGAGTATGGGGCGGCGGTTCTTCTGGTCACGCATGATCTCGGCGTCGCGGCCGATCGGTCGGACCGGCTCGTTGTTCTGCAAAATGGCCGTATCCAGGAGCAGGGGCGCACCGTCGAGCTGCTGAGAAACCCGCAAAGCGCCTATACGCGCCGGCTGCTTGCCGATGCCCCGTCATTGAACGCTGCGCCGCAACGGACTTCGGCGCGTCCGGCTGAAACGTCACCCGCACGGGAAGACGATATCGTCGTCGTCGAAGGGCTGGTGCAGGAATTTGGCATTGGCGGCAAGGATACAGGTTTCAGGGCTCTCGACGACGTGTCCTTTCGCGTCACACGGGGCACGACGCATGCGATTGTCGGCGAATCCGGTTCGGGCAAGACGACTGCCATTCGCATCGTCTCCGCGTTCCAGCGCCCAACGGCGGGAAGGGTCGTGATCGACGGGCTAGATCTTGCATCCCTGCGTGGCGAGACCCTGCGGCTTTTCCGCAAGAAGATTCAGCTGGTCTATCAAAACCCCTTCGGCTCGCTCGATCCACGCCAGACCATATCGTCGATTGTGGAAGAACCGCTGCTGAACTTCGATCCGCAGCCACGGACGCAGAGATTGGAACGGGTTACGGCCGTCATCGAGAAGGTCGGATTGCCCGCCGATGTCCTGCAACGGCGTCCGCATGCCCTTTCGGGCGGCCAGCGACAGCGCGTTGCGATTGCCCGGGCGCTTGTCCTTGATCCGCAGATCCTGGTTCTCGACGAAGCCGTCTCCGCACTCGACGTGACGGTTCAGGCGCAGATCCTTTCGCTGCTTGAAGGTCTCCAGCGAGAGCTGGGGCTGACCTATATCTTCGTCTCGCATGATCTTGCCGTGGTGCGCCAGATTGCCGATACCGTCTCCGTTCTGCAGAACGGCAAGCTGGTCGAAGACGGCCTTGTCGACGAGGTTTTCGGCAATCCGCGCAGCGCCTATACCCGTGAGCTGATCGAGGCCATTCCGGGCAAAAAATATTCGATCGCTATTCGCCAGCCCCCAAGCAATGCAGGATAATTCCATGAGCACGTCGGCTTTACCAAAACGACTGGGCTTCTTCAGCCGTATTCTCGATCAGACGGATGCGGCTGAGCGCTACCGCCTCGTCACCGAGCAGATCATCCATGCCGAGGCGCAGGGTTTTGACAGCGCCTGGGTGGCACAGCACCATTTCAATGGCGACGAAGGCGGTCTGCCGGCGCCGCTGGTCTTTCTGGCGGGGCTTGCCTCGCGCACCTCGCGCATCCGGCTAGGGACGGGCGTCATCACGCTGCCGATGGAAAATCCCGTTCGTGTCGCGGAAGATACCGCTGTACTCGACCTTATGCTCGGCGGGCGCCTGGAGGTCGGTTTCGGCACGGGCGGCACGCCGCAGGCTTTCCTGCCGTTTGGGATCGAGAGCGCCGAAAGGGGGCCGGTCTATGGCAAATATCTGGCACTCGTTCGCGATGCATGGGCCGGACAGGAGCTTGCCGGCGGCAATCGGCTCTATCCGACCGCGCCGCATCTTGCCGAAAGGGTTTGGCAGGCAACCTTCTCCGTCGGCGGTGGTGAACGGGCTGGCCGCGAGGGCGATGGCCTGATGCTGTCACGCACACAGCCACGACCCGACGATGCGCCCGATACCGAACTTTGGGATCTGCAGAATCCGATCATCGATGCCTATTTCGCTGCTCTGCCAAAGGGCCGTGCGCCACGGATTCTCGGCTCGCGCAGCCTTTTCGTCGCCGACGATCGCAAGGAGGCACTCCGGTTTGCCGATATCGGCTTGCGGCGGAGTGCCGAACGCTTTGCCGCAAGCGGCTTCACCGTTCGTGGCGATACGACCGCCGATCTGATCAAGGCTTTCGATGTGCATGTCGGCACACCCGAGGATGTGATCGCGTCCTTGAGTGCGGATACAGCACTGTCGCGGGTGACGGACCTTGTCTTCCAGGTGCATTCCGTCGATCCGCCGCACGCCCATATTCTCCGGTCCCTCGAGCTGATCGCGCAGAAGGTCGCTCCGGCGCTCGGCTGGGCGCCGCAACCATTTGCAGGCAAGGGTCCGCAGCTTGCGGCCTCCGCATGAAACGCAATTCATAAAGAGAAGGTATGTCCATGACCTCGTCAACAACTGACGTCATCGATCTTCTGGCTGATATCCGTGAGGGCTCCTCGCTCTACGCCTTGAGAACGGCCAGACCGCAAACGCGCGACAACGCTCAGAGAAGCTATGAGGCGCTTTTCGAGCCAGACCATCAGGGTGATGTAAGCCGCACGGAGCGCTTTGCCCTGGCGACTTTCATCGCCGACCTGCACAGCGCTGGCAACGTTGAGCAGTTCTATCAGGCCGCACTGGAGGAGGTTGCCAAATCTGCGTCACTGGTCGCGGCCGTCAAGGCGGAAGCGGAGGGCGGACGCACGGTCGGACCCTATGGGCATTATCCGGCCGGGCCTCTTTCCATCGAGGATCGTACTGGGCTGATCTTCCATGTGTCGGAAGCGGGGCGCTCGGCTCTCGGGGCCAAGCTCTCGGCTGCTCTGGAACATGCGCATCTCCTCGTCTATCGCCCGCGCGAGGCGAGCGCCGAGGCGCTGCAGCGGCTTCTGGATGCCGGCTGGACGACGACGGGTGTGGTGACGCTGTCGCAAATCACAGCGTTTCTCTCGTTTCAAATCAGGGTCGTGGCCGGGCTGAGTGCATTGGCTGCCGCCGGTGCCGCGCAGGCTGTCTCCGCCTAATCGCAGAAAGGATCGTTTCCTATGACCGATACCGTCATCCATCCCGCCATCGAAGATCGCCCCAATGCCTTCACGCAGAAGGAGATTGGCTGGACGCCCTGGCTCAATCCGCTTGCCGAAGACGAATTGACCGATCGCCATTGGCGCGGGCTTGTCGACGCGTCGCGCGCCAAGTCGCCCTACTTCATGCTGCTGGCACGCGATCCGGAGATCCTAGAGGCACGCACGAAGACCGACAAGGATATCTTCTACAACGTCGAGGCCGGGCTGCAGCGCGCCGAACGCGAGCTCGCCGCGACCGCTGCATCGCGCACGAATGGTTGCATATTCTGCGCCTCCGTCCACTCCCGCTTTGCTTCTCATCACTCGAAGCGGACGGAAGATGTGCAACGCCTGCTCGACGAGGGCACCGGCGCCGATCTCGGCAGCCGCTGGAATGCGATCGTATCGTCTTCGGTCGCGCTGACGGAAACACCGTCGCTATTCGGCGCCGATGATATCGGCAAATTGCGGAACGAAGGACTAAGCGACCTCGAGATCGCCGACGTCATCCACGGGGCTGCCTTCTTCAATTGGGCAAACCGGTTGATGCTCTCCCTCGGAGAGCCGTTGCCGGCTCAATAGGCCGAGGCAACGAGCCGGCATTTCCCTCGAAGAACGGCTAGAGTTAGCCGGCCTTCGGGTAGAACCACGCATAGCCGAAATGATACCGATCCGGGTCGCTTCCGTAATAGAAGGGAAGGGCGATATCGTTTTGGACGGGCATTTGCACAGTGGTGCCGAATTTCGCCGTAAGCCAATCTTTCAAGCTGTCGGGCATGGCAGATTGGCGTCCATCACGCTCGTTCCAGACCAGCAGGACCGGCCCGTTTCCGATGGCCTGGCGGCTAAGATCCGATCCCGGATATTCCGCCGAGATCACTGCTGTATTCGGCATGTTCACGCGGATATTGCCGGCTTTGAGCCAAGTCGTCGCCACCACGGCAACCGGCCGCTTGCCGTCTGCGAGGGCCACGGCGTTCACGAAGCTCGCATAGGGCGTGTTCAGATGTTCATATGATTTGAACAGCTTCGGGAACAGAACGCCGCCGGCTATGATGATCGGCAGTGCGACTGCCATGACCAGGGGCAGGTAAAAGGACCTCTTCAAATCCGCTGGGTTTTGTTCTCCCGCAGCTTCGAGCTTCAGGCAGAAATAGAGCGGCAGCAGAAACAGAAACGGCAGCAGCCATCGGTCGCGAAATTCCGTGAGCGTCGTGACGACGATCAAGGCCAGCAATATCGCTGCCGTGCTCAGGAATATGGTTCCGACGAAATCACTCCATTGGCTTCTCGAGCGTAGCGATCGCAGAAACGACCGGCGAAAGGTCAGGAAAAAGACCACGGTCGTCGGGGCGGCGATTGCCACGCTGGTTTTAATCAACTCGATGACGCCATTGGCGATATCGGAAAGTTTGCCACCCGCTCCCCGTTCCGACATGGTCTGCACGGTCGTGGCCAAAACCCGGTCCATGTTGGATATCATCCACAGCGCATGCGGCAGGAACACCAGAATCGCGATTGCGGGGGCCAGAAGGAAGCGCCTGTCCAGCAGTCTCTTCCGACCCTCCGGATGACAGAGGACGGCCACGAAAACGCTGATGATGATAAGGGCAAAGTTGTACTTGGTGAGCATTCCGAGCCCGGCCCAAAGGCCGATCATCGCATAGGAACCCAATGTCGGCCGACGGATGGTCGTCACCACGAAGTAGATGAACAGGACGACGGCGAGCAGCGTGCCGACCGTATGCGTCAGGTCCCTCTGCGCCTGCCAGAACATCTGGGGCATGGTTAGCAGAGACAAGGTGGCAAGCGCCGCCAGTCTTTTGTCGTTGAGGAGCTGTTTCGCCAGTCCATGATAGGCCAGATAGACCAGGAAAAGCAGTAGGTTTTTCAATATGGCAAGCGACGCAACGCTGGTGCCGAAGATCTCGAACACGCCATACTGGACCCAATTGTAAAGCGGCGGCTGGGCATCATATCCCCAGGCCAACCATTGCCCGACCACGAATTGCTGGGCCTCGTCGATCCGCACGGAACTCGAAATGGAAATGCGAATGGCGGCCTGTACGCAGAAATATACGGCGAATACCCAATCCACCCACCTGAAGTCGGAAAACAACCGCTCGCTCGTCGCCGACTTAATTCGGTCAAACATTTGCGAAAAATTGTTCTGCGCGAGAGCCTTCATTCAATTCTCCGTACCGCTGTCAATATCTTGTCAGCGTCCTGTCATTTCGTTCATGGCAAACGGTGGTCTACGCTTCCAAGGAAGACGTTACCATGACGTTTTGGCTGTCTGCGGAATATTTCCAAGGCGGAATGCCTGAAAACCACCCAAATCGACAGGGTGTGTAGCCATTCTATGACACCCTGTTGAGCGCTGGCTTTCTCCATGGCAGCGGCCTGGTGCTTATAACAGCATGGCAATCCCAGCCCTATAAAGAAAATCGGGGAGCCCTGCGGTATTGTGTCCTGCGGGCACCAATTGTTCAATGTGCGATCGTGAACAGCTCCATCGCATCGGCCAAACCTTTCAGCCGCTGCGGCCCGATCGAAACCGCATTTGAGATCTGCGCCTTCTCGCGGAAGGATTCGGACATCAGGAGCGCTTCACCCCTTTCGCTGCAGATGCCCTGGATACGGCTGACGACGTTGACATCGGGCCCGATCAGCGTGAAATCCAGTCGGCTGCCCGAGCCGACATTACCGTAGCTGACCTCGCCGTAATGTAGCGCGATCCCCGCCTTGACACGAATGCCGTCATAGTCGAAGCGCTCCACTTCATTGAGGATCGCTTCCGCCGATGATAGCGCGGCATGGCAGGCTCCGGGTGGATCAATCCCTGGGAAGAAGGCGAGAACGGCATCGCCCATGAACTTCAGCACTTCGCCGCCTTCCCGCGTGATCGCGGGCACGACCTTATCGAAATAGGCGTTCAACAGGCCAAGAACTGTGTTGCCGGGCAGCCGGTTGGACAATTCGGTGAAGCCGCGCAGGTCGCAGAGCAGAAGTGCTGCCTCCATGGATTCGATTTCGCCGCGGCGGATATGTCCGGCAAGGATCCGGCTCGCCGTCATGGGGCCGATATAGGTGTCGAGCAGGCTGAGCTCGCATTGCCGCAGGACACGCAGCTCGCACGTATTGCGCAATGCCGGCAGGATGCGCTCGATTACTTGCTGCTCGATGGGGGTGAAGCCACCTTGGCGGCGCGTGCCGAAGACGGCCGTGCTGATCGGTCCGTCTGCATTGCACAGCGGCGCGATGATCAGCTGCACCAGTCCGCGGCCGGAAAAAATGTCGATATGCTGCCAGGGGCCATAGGGGCTTTCGCCGGGGCCGACGATCAATGGCTCGCGCATTCCCTGCACCTTGAGCAGTGGCGTATTGGCAAAAGCCAGGCGTGAGCCATGTTCCCGGTCATGAACCTCGATCGGCTCGCCCGGCGCCCAGGCAAAGGTGCGGCCGATAAAATCGGGATGCAGCGTCGTCAGATGCAGGGTTAATCGGTCGACGGGAAGGCCGAGTGCCCGCAGGCGGCGTCCAAGCCCGAAAACGAGGCCGGCTTCGTCGAGGGCGTGGCACTCATCGCCTGTCAGCCATTCGACGAGGGTAAGGGTTGCTGCGGAGTTGATGCCAGCATGGGGGGCTTTGGGGTTCGGCGTTGCAGCTTCAGGCAGGTCTAGCAGCATGGTCATGATTATCTCCTCCTGTTTTGGGTGCCGCGCCTAGTGCGCACCGGCACCCGAGAGATGACCGGATTTCTTGAGGAACAGACTGGCAAGCAGAGCGACCCCCAGAGCGACGCCCAGCAGGAAGAACGTGTCGCTGAAGGCCATGATATTGGCCTGCTTGCGCAGGCTGGAGGCAATGGCGACGATTGCCTTGTGGGTGGCAAGCGCCTGGTCGCTGACACCATGATTCATGAAATAGGTGGTCAGTCTGGCGACCCGGTCGCGGGTGGCGTCTTCGAACATAGAGACCGAGTTCGTCAAGATATTTGAGTGGAACTGCTCGCGCTTGGTGAGAAAGGTCTGCAGTGCCGCGATGCCGACTGCGCCGCCGAGGTTGCGCATCATGTTGAAGAGTGCGGAGGCCGAGCCGGCATTTTCCTGCTCGATGCCGGCGGTGGCGATTGCAGTGAGCGGGGTGAAGGCGAGTGCCTGGCCGACGGCGCGAACGATGTTCGGCCAGAAGAGCTGATCGCTGGCATAATCGCCTGTCATGTAGATGTTCATGAAGTTCGAGGCAGCGAAGAGCGCAAAGCCGACGATGATCAGCAGGCGGGCGTCGAAACGCTTCATCAGCCGCGGCACCAGCGGGATCAGGAGCAGCTGGGGAATGCCGGTCCAGGCGAGTACCATGCCGATCTGCTCGGAATTGTAGCCTTGAATGCGGGTCAGATAGATCGGCAGGATAAAGACGGAACCATAGAGCGCGATGCCCATCAGGAAGTTGGCGAGGATGCCGAAGCCGAAATTGCGACGCACCAGCAGGCGCAGGTTCAGCAACGGATGGGCGGCCCGCAGCTCGATGATAAGGAAGAGCGTCAGCGACACGACGGCGATGACCGACAGGCGGACGATGAACGGCGAACCGAACCAGTCGTCCTTGTTGCCTTCTTCCAGCACCGTCTGCAGCGCGGCAAGGCCGACCGCCATGGTGATGATCCCTGGCCAGTCGCCCTTGGCGAGCAGCGAGAGGTTCATCGGCGCACGGTCGAGCGAAGCCCACAGCATGCCGACCATCAGGATGCCGGGCACCAGATTGACGTAGAAGATGTATTCCCAGCCCCAGCTTTCGGTGAGGTAGCCGCCGATGGTGGGACCGATTGCCGGGGCAAAGGTTGCCGATAGGGCAAAGAGCGCAAGGCCCATCGGTTGTTTCGCCTTCGGCAGCATCGTGATGATGATGGTGAATGCCATCGGAATGAGCACGCCGCCGGAGAACCCTTGGATTGCGCGCAGGATGATCATCTGCTGCAGGTTTGCGGCAAAGGCGCAGGCGACCGAGAAGAGCAGAAAGAGGATAGCATTGGTCAGCAGATAAATGCGGACTGAAAAGACGCGTGCAAGCCAGGCGCTGAGCGGGATGACGACGATCTCGGCGATCAGATAGGAGGTCGAGATCCAGCCGCCGTCATCCGTTCCGGCGCCGATCGCGCCCTGGATGTCGGCAAGCGAAGCGTTGACGATCTGGATGTTCAAGACCGCCATGAAGGCGCCGAGCGTCGAGCCGATCACGGCGGTCCACATGCGCAACGGCGTCATCGCAGGTCTGGCCGCGGGCGCGACCGAATTGTTGTTTGCGGCAATCTGAAGAGTGGCCATGACGCTTCTCCTTCCGGCTTATGCCGAAATAATCTCATGACAATGTTGAGGTGATAATCGACGAAGGAAGGGAAGGATCATCCAGCCTGGCCGGATAATCCCTCCGCTTTGGCAGTCGATGTCTGGGCGGCCTTGGTGTCGATTTCAGGCTCGACCGACATGCCGGACCGCAGCAGGCCGGCGAGATGTTCGTCATCGATGACGATCTTCACCGGGATGCGCTGAACGATCTTGGTAAAATTGCCGGTGGCATTATCCGGCGGCAACAGCGAGAATTCCAGGCCGCTTGCCGGCGAGAGGCTGTCGACATGGCCCTTGATGGCGACGTCGGGGAAGCTGTCGACCTTGATCTCGACCGACTGGCCGGGGCGCACATAGGTCAGCTGCGTTTCCTTGAAATTGGCGACGACATAGACCGAGTGCAGCGGTACCACCGCCATCAGCTGCGTGCCCGAGGTGACGTACTGGCCGACACGGATCGAGCGGGCACCGACCGTGCCATCGACGGCGGCGACGATATCCGTGTAGGAGAGGTTGAGTTCGGCCTGCTGCAATGCTGCCGCGGCACGATCACGCTGGGCGGCAGCCTGATCGCGCTGTGTCTGCAGCACCGGCACCTTGTTCTGGGCCGCGACAAGTGCTGCCTGATCCCGTTCGACTGCGGCGGCTGCCTGCTTGCTGGCCGATTGCGTTTCTTCTGCGCGCGATTGCGTGCCGGCACCATTGCTGATCAGGCGCGCCTGGCGGGCGGCGTCGGACTGTGCGTAGTCGAGGGAAGCCTGCGAGGCATCGATCGTTGCCTTGGCCTGCCCGATCAGCGACTGCTGCAGAAGGATCTGCGCATCGATATTGGCGATGGCCGCGTCCGCGGCCTTGAGATCAGCCTTCGCCTGCGAAAGCGCGGCCTGGAAGTCGCGATCGTCGATGCGGGCAAGCACCTGGCCGGCCTTGACCGTATCATTGTCGTTGACCAGGACGTCCTTGATATAACCGGCGACCTTTGGGGCGATGGCGGTGTAATCGGCCTTCACATACGCGTCGTCAGTGGACTCGATGAAGCGGCCGACCGTCCAGTAGTGATAGCCGTAATCGGCGCCCAGAGCGACGCCGGCCAGCAAAGCGGCAACGAGCAATCCGCGCTTGATGAGCTTGCGGCCCGTCCCGGGAGCCTTCGTGGCCGCAGGGGTTGTCGCCTCGGCGGGTGGTGCCTGCGGCGCTTCGGCAGCGGGGGATTTTGCCACCTCTCCCGCAGGAACAGCCTCGGCCTGGCTCGCGTTTTTGAAAGCCTCGTTGCGGGGTAGTTCGACCATGTGTCCGTCTCCTTAAACATCGCAGCCCTTTCATGAGGGCCTTTTTGATGCCATGAAGATGCGTCCGAACGGTCCTTCTGATAATCTCCTCAAATCGGGAAGGATCATCAACTCACAGCGGATAATCCGAGGGTTACATGGATCGGCTGACCAGCCTCACAGTCTTTGGCCGGGTGGTGGAATGCGGCGGCTTTTCCGCCGCCGCCCGCCGGCTCAACATGTCCGTCACCATGGTGGGCAATCACGTACAATCGCTCGAGGACCGCCTCGGCGTGCGGCTTTTGAACCGCACCACGCGCAAGGTGAGCCTCACGGAGACCGGCAAATATTATTATGAACGCTCCGCACAGATCCTTGCCGATCTGGAGGAGGCCGATCAGGCGGCCGGTGCGCTCTCGACCACGCCACGCGGCACGCTGAAGATCCATTCCAACACGGCGATCGTGCGCTTCCTCGTGCCTGTCATCAGCGAGTTCATGGCCCTCTACCCGCTGATTTCGATCGATTTCGGCGTCAACGAGCGCATGATTGACATGGTCGAAGAGGGTTACGATCTCGCCATCCGCACGGTATCGCCGCCGGATTCGACACTGGTCGTGCGCAAGCTCACACCCTGGCGTCACATGCTGGTCTGCTCGCCGGCCTATCGCGATGCACATCCCATGCCGAAAACACCGGCTGAGCTCGCCGAGCACAATTGCCTGCAATATTCCTATTATCCCTATGGCGACGAATGGCGCTTCGAGGATGCCGAGGGGAGGCAGCAAAGCGTCAAGATCTCCGGCAATGTCGTCTCCAACAGCCCCGAGATGCTTCGCTATCTGCTGGCGAACGCACAGGGCATCTTTCTTGCCCCGAGCTTCATCGTTTTCGAGGAGGTCGCCGCCGGCCGCCTCATCCGCATGCTGCCGGACTACCGCCCCGTAGAGTTCACCATCAACGCAATCTACCCCAACCGCAGCCACCTGCCGACCAAGGTACGGCTGTTCATCGATCTCCTGGTGGAGCGCTTCGCCGAACATCGCAAATGGATGAGCTGAGCAGTGCGGCCTTCTGCCGCCACCCGCAATCTCGCTTGCCAACAGGGCGGGAGAGCGATGTATTCACGAACGGTGCCCATGGTGACTGGAAGGAAACAAATGACTCGCGAGCCTGAAGCCAACGCCGCGGATTTGTCGGTTGATGATGAGTTTTTCGCGCTGCTGACGGGCAGCTTTCATCGCATCGTCGGGACAACGCTCGCCCATGAGGGGCTTGGAGCGGAGTGGCTCTATCACGACGCTCCTTTCGTTGTTCTGGCCCACAATACGGACGCCGACCCGCGCTTCGTCTATGCCAACAAAGCCGGCCAGAACTGCTTCGAATATCCTTGGGACGAATTCATAACGCTGCCCTCGCGCCTTTCGGCGGAGCTTCCCAATCGCGAGGAACGTCAGCGGCTCTTGGATGCGGTGACGCGCAATGGCTTTATTTCCGATTATCGCGGGGTGAGGATCGCCAAATCCGGGCGGCGCTTCTGGATCGAAGACGGCATTGTTTGGCAGCTCATCGACAAGGATGGCAATCGGCGCGGCCAGGCGGCGACCTTTTCCAGATGGACCGACGTCTAACTTTTATGCCTTCAATAACGGCATCGCCAATACGATCGTCACCACCAATAGCCTATCCACCATGGTCTCCCGGGCGCCAATCCGGGAGATGATCGGTTTAGCAGCGAGGATCAGGCTTTCGAGGGGATGCGGGCGATGACCTTGATCTCGAAATCGAATCCCGCGAGCCAGTTGACGCCGATCGCGGTCCAGTTCGGGTAGGGCGGCTTGCCGAAAATCGTCTGTTTGACGCCCATGATGGTTGGGAACTGGTTTTCGGGGTCGGTGTGGAATGTCGTCACATCGACGATATCGTCAAAGGTGCAGCCTGCTGCATCCAGCGTCGCCTTGAGATTTGCGAAAGCGAGCTGGACCTGGCGTTCGAAATCCGGCTCTGGCGTGCCGTCGGAGCGGCTGCCGACCTGTCCGGATACGAAAAGCAGGTCACCGGACCGGATGGCGGCCGAATAGCCATGTTCTTCGTAAAGTGCGTGTCTGTTTGCAGGAAAAATTGCTTCGCGTTGGGTCATGCTGGGTCTTTCTTCATCGTCGTTGGCTGGAGCCGGTGAGACCAGTCGAGGGCTTCACAAGTTGCGGCATTATTTGATATACGGTGCGTATGTAGGATTATTCAGATACGGATCGTATGTCAAGTTCATATACGATGCGTATGTGAAAATGAGGATGAGATGCCGGAACGTCGCGTCGATACGATGGAAAAGAACCGCGTGAAGCTGATTGCGGCTGCGCGAAAAGCCTTCGCCGAAAAGGGATATTCGGCAGCGTCGATGGACGAGATAACAGCCGATGTCAGCCTGACGCGGGGCGCTCTCTACCATAATTTCGGAGACAAGCGCGGGCTTCTTGCCGCCGTCGTGGAACAGATCGACTCGGAGATGGCTTCACGCGCCCAGGAGGTCGGCGCCAGGGCGGGCGATGATTGGCAGGGCCTGCTTGCAGAGGGCGCAGCCTATATCGAGATGGCGCTCGATCCCGAAGTCCAGCGCATCGTTCTGCTCGATGGCCCTGCGGTGCTGGGTGATCCGTCGCAATGGCCGAGCCAGAGCAGCTGCCTTCAGGCAACCAGGCGGACGGTGGAGGGCCTGATTGCGCGGGGAATTCTCAAACCGGTCGATGCGGAAGCCGCTGCCCGACTTCTCGGCGGGGCTGCCCTTAATGCCGCTCTCTGGATCGCCGCGAGCGACGATCCGCAGAAGGTTCTGCCGAGAGCGGTCGATGCATTCCACGCCATGGCTGCGGGCCTGCTCGTCAAGCCTGCATGAGCCGCCAGTCCGCTATCGTGTCGTCCAGCCGCCGTCCAGAACCAGATTGGCGCCGGCCATGAAGGAGGATTCGCTGCTGGCCAGAAACAGCGCGGCATTCGCGCATTCTTCGGGAGTGCCAAGCCGGTTGAGGATCATTCGCCGCTCGAAACTTTGCCTCATCCCTTCGGGGTCGTCGCTGGCCAGGAACACATCCTCCAGCAACTTCGTCGAGACCGGGCCGGGGCAAAGGCAATTGACGCGAATGCCTTCGGGGCCGTGATCGATGGCCATGGCCTTGCTCAGCATCACCACGCCGCCCTTGGAGGCGCAATAGGCAGCCACATTGGCTTCTCCGACGAGGCCGAGTTCGGAGGCGACGTTGACGATGACGCCGCCCGATTGCCTCATCGCCGGGATAGCCGCCTTCGAGCACAGGAAGACGCCCTTGAGGTTTACCCTCATCAGCCGATCCCATTCATCCTCCGTCGTCGTGGTCACCGGCTTGTAGAACTCGATGCCGGCATTGTTGACGAGCACATCGATCCGCCCGTGCTCGCTCACCACCGCATCGACCATGCTTCGAACCTCGCGCTCGGAGCCGACATCCGTCTTGCAAAAGCGCGCTTTGTTTGGTCCTATCGCGGACAGTGAGGCAGCTTCCTGTGTCGCATCGCCGATGTCGGCAATGATCACATGTGCGCCTTCGCGTGCGAACTTTTCTGCAATGGCAAAACCTATTCCTCTTTGGCCGCCGGTAACGACCGCAACCTTGTCTTGCAATCTCATCAGGATTCTCCCAAATGCTGTATTGGATCGCGTGGTGCTAACATGGCGGATAATGGCCCTCAAGGAGGTCGATGCGGCTTGAGCGCAGCGGCGCTTGATGAAGACAACAATCGAAACGCAACCGAGCCCGGGCTGAGTCTCGCAAACAACGGCTTCGGCTCCGGGTTCCGCAATGGGAGACTTGCATGACAAAGACAGCACCTTCGGGATTGCCCGGCCTTCTCGGACAGGAGCATACTGGGATTACCGTTCCCGATCTCGATGAGGCGCTGGACTTTTTTGTGCGCATCCTCGGCTGCAAACATGCCTATACGTTCGGCCCGATCTGCGATGAGGAGGGCGACTTCATGCAGCAAGCGCTTGGCACCCATCCCCGCGCCCGCATCCGACGCGCCGCGCTCATCCGCATCGGCCACGGCTCCAATCTGGAGCTTTTCGAATATGAGGCGCCAGACCAGCGCCGCCTCGACCAGAAGAACAGTGATATCGGCGCCTTCCATGTCGGGCTCTATGTCGAGGATATTCACGCAGCCAAGGCCTATCTTGACGCTGAGGGCATTGTGACCCGTCTCGGCCCGCTTCCCATCACCGAGGGGCCGAATGCCGGGCAGAGCATTCTCTATTTCCAGTCGCCCTGGGGCATGCAGCTTGAAGTGATCAGCTATCCCGACGGCATGGCCTATGAAAAGACGGCTGAAACAGTTCTCTGGTCGCCGAAATTTCCCGCGAATTGATGGTCGGGAGAGGGGTGGCGCAGCGTGTTACCGGCATTGGAAACACGATCAAAGGTCGGGCAGAACCGCCTGTATGTGATTGCCCAAGGCCTTCGCGGCTGAGGACGGCCGCGCCTCAGCATATTCGAGCGCTATGCCGATCGTCGGGAGCGACGGCAGGCCGGCCGTGATGATGTGAAGATCCGGCGGCACGGCCGTTCTCGTCAGCACGCTGATCGCATGGCCGGATCGCGCAATGGCGATGAGCCCGGCCAGGCTGTTGCTGGCAAAGGCGACCCTGTAGCGCCGGTTGATTGCCTCCATCGCATCGCATGCCGCCCGATAGTCCAGCGTCGTCGGCGCCGATAGCGCCAGAGGCAGGTTAGGGTGGTCGAGAATATCCGGTTCAGGCGCGTTTCCGACCCATACGAACTCCTCCCTTCGCAGCACATCGCTATTGGCCACGTCAGCGATGGATATGAGTGCCACGTCGATCTGTCGGCGAGTGAGCAGCGGCCGCAATTCGGTGGTCGGCGCGCAGACCATGCGCAATTCGACATCCGGGTGGCGGGCAAAAAAGCTCCTGAGAACACCGGGCAGGAACGCGATCGAGTAGTCCTCAGGACAGCCGAGGCTGACCGAACCCCTCAAGGCTGTTCCATCCATATCGGCGAGGATGTCGTCGTGCCTGGCAAGGAGAAATTCCGCATGTGCCAGCAGCTTCTCACCCGCTGCCGTCAGGCGCACGCCTGATCCGCTGCGATGAAGGAGCGCCTGTCCGATTTGATCTTCGAGCCGTTGCATCTGCATGCTCAGTGTCGATTGGGTTCGCCCTACCTGCAAGGAGGCAAGGCTGATCGAACCCGTTCGGGCAATGATGGCGAAGTTTCTGAGCAGGGTGAGATCGAGATCACGCATGTTATCAATTTTCTCAATATCCGAGTAGAAGAATATCAATTTGCCTGAAATGGCAAGTCTCGCTAGCCATAGGATGACCGCTAACGAGGAGCCGTATGATGTCGCTGAATTCCGATCCTGCATTCTGGGCGTCCGCCAACAAGCATCTCACGCGATATGGCCCCAGCTTCGAAACCATTATCGTCGAAAGGGCGGAGGGCAGCTTCGTCTATGATGCCGACGGGCGTGCCATCCTCGATTTCACCTCCGGTCAGATGAGCGGTGTTCTCGGCCACACGCATCCCGACATCGTGGCAACCGTCGACCGGCAGATGCGGACAGTGGCCCATCTCTTCAGTGGCATGTTGTCCCGGCCGGTTGTCGATCTGGCAACGCGCCTGGCGGCACTCGCGCCGGGGCTCGATCGGGTGCAGCTCCTGACGACTGGCGCCGAAGCAAACGAAGCTGCCATCCGCATGGCGAAGCTGGTTACCGGCGGCTACGAGATCGTCGCTTTCGCACAGAGCTGGCACGGCATGACAGGGGCGGCGGCCTCGGCGACCTATAGTGCCGGCCGTCGCGGCTACGGCCCTGCCGCCGTCGGCTCGCTGGTGATCCCGGCACCCAATTCTTATCGTCCGCGTTTCACGCATCCGGATGGAAGCAATGACTGGCAGACGGAACTCGACGATGCCTTTTCGTTGATCGACCGCCAGTCGACGGGCAATCTCGCGGCCTTCATCGCCGAGCCGATCCTGTCGAGCGGCGGCATTCTCGAACTGCCGCCGGGTTACCTGGCGGTTCTCAAGCGCAAGTGCGAAGAGCGCGGCATGTTGCTGATCCTCGATGAGGCACAGACGGGGGTCGGGCGAACCGGGCACATGTTCGCATTCCAGCGTGACGGCGTGACGCCGGATATTCTCACCTTGTCGAAGACATTGGGGGCGGGGCTGCCGCTTGCCGCCGTCATGACGACCGGTGACATCGAAGAGAAGGCGCATGAAAGGGGCTTCCTGTTCTATACGACCCATGTGTCCGATCCGCTGCCGGCAGCCGTCGGCTTGACCGTGCTCGACGTGGTCGAGCGGGACGGTCTTGTCGGACAGGCGATCACGCGAGGCGAGCGCCTGCGAAATGGTCTTTCGTTGCTGCAGCAGCGGTTCGAATGCGTTGGAGACGTGCGCGGCCGCGGCCTTCTTCTTGGGCTTGAGATCGTCGCCGACCGCCAGACGAAAGCGCCCGGCTTCGAGCTCGGGGCCAGGGTGATGGAGGAAGCTATGCTGCGGGGTCTCAGCATGAACATCGTGAAGCTTCCGGGCATGGGCGGTGTGTTCCGCATCGCCCCGCCGCTGACGGTTTCGGATGCGGAGATTGATCTGGGAATAGTGATCATGTCGGATGCGATTGCCGCCGTTACCAAGGCTGCCTGAACACTGGCAAATGCACAGGCCAGTTGCTCCATAGCGACGGAGCTGAACCGGCATCCCCGCCGAGCGGTCTAAACAGGGTAGACCGCTCGGGCAGTGGCGCGGGAAGAGCGAACGGTAAATGGCGTCGGGTATAAAACATATCGGTTGATTTCCGACCGAATCGGTCTATATCGTCTTTTATGCCGCCGCTTCATGGTGGGGTGGCTGTGATCGATTGTCATTATCCGAAGGAAAACACGTGAAATCTCGCGCAACTCTCTCCGTGTCTTCACTGTAGCTTTCTACAAATCGCCATCTGCGTGATGGTCAGCTCATTGAGTTCTCATAAGCGCTAGCCGCCTTGGCTCGAAAGCCTTGTCGGATGGGCTTTTTGCGAGCTCAATTTGGCTGCCATCGGTAAGCGATAACGCACATCAACAGGAATGGACCATCGACGGCCTTAACACGCTGCCGGTGCGACCGGATATCTGCGCCTTCCATCCGGCCTTCACGAAACCCGGGGTTCAGACTACCTCGGCATTGAACCCCGCACCAGACAAAGCATCCCAATTTCAACCCGTTCAGGACCGACCAAAGCAAATGAAACCAGTGCTCGCTTCCCTACTCGTAACCGCCATCTTGCTATCCGGCTGCCAATCGTCCCAGCAGTCGCTGGATAGCGCCTATGCCAGCTGCGACCGCATCGGGCTGCGCCCTGGAACGATGGAATATCGCCGCTGCACGCAGAACATATATGCGGAAAACCGTCAGAAGGCAGATCAGGCCGCAGCGGCAGTTGCGGTTGGTGTCGCGGCTGGAGCGGTCGGGGCCTATGCGATTTCCGAAGCGTCGAAGAAGAAGGACAGGAAGGACCGCGATCGGTATTACCCGGACCGTGGCCGCCGGTACTACTATGACGACTATTCCAGGCGCCCCGCCTCCCCGGTGTATGAGACAAGGCCTGCCTGGTAATCTCTGGTAGTAGCCGGATGGTGAGGTTGTTTTCCGACGCATCCGGCACGCCTTGCGCAGACGCCATCAAGGCAGCATGGAAGCAACAGGAAATAGCGGCAATCAGTGGAACTATGCGCCGCTAGGCCTCCCGGCTTACGCTGCGTCATTTTCGGAATGACGTAACGCCCTCAATAGGACGCGATCTGACTTGTCCCGAAATCCGGCTCAACACCAAGGATCGGCGCCGCGCGGCTGATGATGTCGTGAACCATCGGCGCGGCAGTCTCAGCGGCGAGGTTCAGGTGGTTCACCCCTGTCAGCGGTTGGTCGATGAAGGCCAGGACCACATATTTCGGGTCTGCCATGGGGAAGGCGGCCAGGAAGGAGTTGAAGCTGAGCTTATGCGAATAGACGCCGTGGATCACCTTGTTTGCCGTGCCCGTCTTTCCGCCGACATGATAGCCGGGGACGTCGGCAGACCGACCGGTGCCCTGCTCGCCATTCAGCTTAAACAGATATCGGATGGTGTCGCTGGTGCTCTTCTTGACGATGATCGTTTCCGTTTTTTCCGCCTCTTCCTGCGTGCGCGGAAGGAAGGTGGGCTCGATCAGCTTGCCGCCATCAATAAGGGCTGCGCCGGCAACGGCGGTCTGCATCGGCGTGGTGGCGACGCCGTGGCCGAACGCTATGGTTATGGAGTTGAGCTTCTTCCAAACCTTCGGTTGGCTCGGCGTTTTCACCTCAGGCAGTTCGGTCTGCATCTTCGACAACAGTCCGAAGCGGGTCAGATAGGCCTTCTGGCTGACCATGCCCACCTTGTCCATCATCTTGGCCGTGCCGATGTTGGACGAATAGCGGAAGATTTCCGGGATCGACAGGACGCGCCGCGGCACGTCGCGGTCATCATGGATGATGAAGCCGCCATAATGCAGAGGAGCGCTGGCGTCGAAGGTGTCCGATAGCTTGACCGTACCCGTATCAATGGCGAGCGCGATCGAGAAGGTCTTAAACACCGAGCCCATCTCGTCGGTGCCATTTGACATGCGGTTCAGCCAGCCCTTGTCGCCGTCCGCCTGCGGATCGTTCGGGTCGAAATCGGGGGCCGAGGCCATGGCCAGTACTTCGCCGGTGTGAATGTCTAGAATGACGGCGCCGGCCGCCTGGCTCTCGTACCGACCGATCGCATCCGACACCACGTCGTGGACGATATTCTGAACGCGCAGGTCGACTGAAAGCCGGACCGGCTGCAGCGTATCCTGGCTCGTCAGGCCCGTGGAATCGAGGTCCGACAAGCCCTGCGTGTCGAGATACTTCTCCATTCCGGCCACGCCATGATTGTCGATATCGACATAGCCGAGGATGTGAGCGGCCGTGCGGCCGCCGGGGTAGAAACGCTTGACCTCCGGCCGGAAGCCGATCGCCGGAATGCCGAGCGCCAGGATTTCGCTCTGCTGCTTCGGCGTCAATTGGCGGCGCAACCACGCGAAGTGCGAACGGTGGTCGGCGAGCTTCTTGTAAAGGGATTTACGGTCTATATCAGGAAAGACCTGGGCTATCTTTTCCACCGCCTCGTCCGCATCGACCACGCGGTTGGGTTCGGCGAACATCGAGACTGTGCGAATATCGGTCGCGAGCAATTCGCCGTTTCGATCGACGATATCGGGGCGAGCAGCAGTCGCATGTTCGGGCGGAATCGACGAGGTCTCGTCCCTTGGCGCCATGCCGAAGAAAGTCAGCCTTGCAAAGACCACGATGTAGACCATCACAAGTACGCCGCCGAGCATCACAATGCGCGCTTTTGCAAGCTTGCTGTGACCCGCAGCATTCACGGGAGGGCGCCGTTGCGAGCCTGGGCCGAAGGTAAGCCTGACCAGGCGACCGCTGTTTACGCTTAGAGCGTGGATGATCGACATTACCGACTTCATTCGCGAAAATGGAAAAGCGGGGGCGCCTTTCGAACACGAATTTATAGGGTCAAGATGGTTAACAAGAGGCTAATCCCAAGCCTTTCCATCCCCCTCGCGTAAGATGTCCGCCGGGTGCTCTTCTCCGACATGGATGAAGAGCACTGCGTTCGGTCAGGCGGGCAAGCCGACCCCGGAAATATCGGCACATATCGATAAAAGCCGGTCCTGCAAGGCCGGGTCAGAGGCCTGCGGGTTCGCCGGCATGCGTTTCAGGTGGTAGAAATACTGCCCCGTCACATCGGCGTCCGGCCTGTCTCCCGCCGCAAGCCAGGCCTGGGTGCGATGGGCCTGATCCATATCGTCTGGTGCCGCCGAACCGCCCATCTTCGTCGGCACCCAGCCGGGCTCCAGCGAATTCGCACAGACATCCGGCCATAGGCGGGCCATCGCGAAGGCGAGGATGGTGTCGTGCAGCTTGCTTTCCGCATAGGCTGAGGAACCGTTCCAGCGGCGCGTCTTCCAGAGAATATCATCCAGATTGGCATCGGCACGGTGATGCATTCCGGAGCTCAGATAGACGAGACGCTTCGGCCGCTCGATCAGCGCCGTGAGAATATAGGCCGACAGTGTATTGATCGCAAAGACATGCGGAAGACCATCGGCAGTCAGGTGGTGGACCTCACGGTAGCCGACGGCGGCGTTATGAATGACGGCATCGAACCGGCCGAGCGCGTTGACTTCGGTGGCGACATTCTTGGCGCCGGCGATGGTTTCAAGGTCACCGATGACGACGGCCTCCGCTGTGGGCAGTGCTCGCCTGGTCTCTTCGGCACGGGCGGCGTTGCGGGCGTGCAGAACGACCTGATGGCCCTGTTCCGCGAGAAGTTCGCCAGCCATCAGGCCGAGGCCTTTGGACGATCCGGAAATGAAGATACGTGACATGAGAATGCTCCGTTGTTCAATGGGTGCCGGCGACCGGGATGTCGCCGGTTGGAAAGTGAAGGGTCAGACCTTGGCGCCGCGGCGGCCGAGCACGAGAAAGGCGCCAAGGATGGCCGCGGCTGCACCGAGGATATAGACCGCAGCATAGCCGAACTGGCCGGCGATGACGCCCGCCAAAGGGCCGGCAACGCCGTAGGCGATGTCGAGAAAGGCAACGAAAGCACCCATGGCGCTGCCGCGATTGGCGGGCAATACGCGCTTCAGGGCTTCGACGCCGAGCGCCGGGAAGACCAGCGCGCAGCCAAGGCCCGTGACGAGCGCGCCGGCAAGCGCGACCATCTCGATCGGTGCCGCCCAGAGCAGAGCCTGCCCTATAGCCTCGATTGCCAGCGACCAGAAAGCAACTCGGTAGCCGCCGATCCTGTCCGGCAGGTGGCCGAATACTGCGCGCATGAAGATGAAGCCGATGCCAAAAGCGGTCATTACGAGGCCGGCATGCGCCCAGCCGCGCTCCGCGAAATACAGTGACGCGAAGGCCGTAAGGCCCGACAGGCCGACGCCCGACAACATCAGGCCGAGGCCTTCTTTCCAGATCTGCCCGATGACACGGTAGAAGGGCAGACGCGTTCCCGTCGGCGTGGTGTAGGACGAGGCACCCAAGGCGATGGCGGCTGCCATGATCGGTGCGACAATGCAGGCGACCATGGCGGCCTCAAGACCATAGGTCTGATAGAGAATCATGCCGATCGGTGCACCAATGGCAAGGGCGGCGAACATGGCGATCCCTGTCCAGGACATCGATTTGCCGGCGCGTTGCGGCCCGACCGAGGCGATCGACCAGGAGACGCAGCCGGTGACGAACTGGCTCTCGCCGAAACCCGCAACCAGCCGGCCGAGAATAATGACCGCGAGGCTTAATTGTGGGCTCAGGGTCGGCAAGGCGGCGACAAGATAGAGCAAGCCGCCGAAGGCGCAGGTGACCGCACCTTGCAGGGCCGCGCGCCTGCCGCCATGGCTGTCGGTCAACCGGCCCGAATAGCCACGGGTCAGCACGGTTGCGAGGAACTGGATGCCAATGGCAATGCCGACGACCAGGTTGCCGAAGCCAAGCTTGTCATGGACAAACAGCGGAATGACCGGCAGCGGCAGGCCGACGGCAAGATAGCCGCAGAACAGCGCGGCGATGATGCCCGGCGCTGGACGGGAGAGATGGATGGGCGCGCTATCTGCCGGATTCGCGCCGTCGAGGACCGGTGGTGACATGACGGTCTCCTTTCATGCCTGGATGAATTTTGGGTGGTGGCGTGCCGACGGTTGGCGGCACGCCTGGCCCTGTTAGGCCGCTACAGAGTTAGCGAAGAGCTCTGGCCGATAACCGCTGGCCTCGAGCAGATGGTCGCGCGATGCGCTAATCTCGGTGGTCAACTTGTCGAGATCGACATCGAGTAGCTTGCCTCCACGCTTGCGCAACTGGCCGGCGACCATGACGGTATCGATGTCCGCACGCGAAACTGCCTGAACGATGGTGCCGATGGCGTTATTGACCGGGAAGACTGCCACACCGTCGGTGCGGACCATGATGATGTCGGCTTGCTTGCCGGCGGCAAGCGTGCCGATCGACCCTTCGAGTCCGGCGGCGCGGGCGCCGTGGATAGTTGCGGCCTTCAGGACCGCCTCGACCGTGATCGGCGCCGGCACATCCGCTTCACCGCGGAAACGGCGATAGCGCATGGCCGAACGCTGCTGACCGAACAGGGCGTGCATTTCCCCGAACATGTCGCTGCCGAAGGCGGTATCGAGATCGATGCCGATCGCAGGCGTGAGACCGTGATCGATCGCCTGCTGATAGGCGAAGCTTTCGTCATCGAAGCCGAAGAGCGCGTCAGAGCGCGGATTGACTGTCACGTTGACACCGACCTCGGCGAACAGCCTCCAGGTTTCCTGCGGGATGCGCGTGCAGTGATTGAAGATATTGTGCGGGCCGAGCACGCCTTTCTCGGCAAATTCCGGACCGAGCTTTGCGAGATCGCCGATGAATTCGGTGAGAATGCGCATGTCCAGGCTGCGCGCGACCTTCCACCAGTCGAGATTAAGCTGACCGAAGAGCCCGACCTTTACCAGGCCGCCATCATGGTTCCAGTTCGAGGCGAGGCGCTCCAGATCATCCGGCAGATGGGCGGAAGAGGCCTTCTTGTCCATGGCCGGACCGACCATGTGTAGCGCCCGGATGCCGGCGCCGTCTAATGCATCCAGCGCTGCGTCTGTATGTTCGGGGCTGCGGGAGCTGTGGCAGGCATCGATGATAGTGGTGATGCCGGCATCAAGCGAGGCTACTGCCGTCAGTCGGGCGCTCAGATACATATCCAGAGGTCGATAGTGGCTGCCCAGGGTTTCGGCGACCACGCCGATATAGGCGAAGAGGTCGTCGACATCGGGCATCAGCCGTCGCATGACGCCAAGCCATGCGTGGTGATGGGCGTCCACCAGGCCGGGCATGACAATGGTGCCACGGGCATCGATGATCTCGGCACCATCCGCCTTGATGTCGGCACCGATCGCCGCGATGCGATCGCCCTCTACCAGGATGTCACCCGCAGGCATGTTTTCGGCTTTTGCGTCCATTGTCAGGATGGTGCCGCCCTTGAAAAGCGTGCGTCTTGCATTTTGTGTGGTCATGGTCCCATGCCCTTTCGTCTATGGTCAGGAAAGGCTCGGTGGCCTCGGGTGGGACTATCGCTCTGGAACACTCTTGAATTAAGTGCGATTATGTCAGATGCTTCCTGACTAAAAATCAGGAAGCATCGATGCCATTCGATGGGAGAATTTTGTCGGGCGTAAGCGTGCTGGCCGCCGTGATCGAAGGCGGCAGCTTCGTCAAAGCCGCAGGCCTTATCGGCATTACCGACTCCGGAGTGAGCCGCGCGATCGGACGGTTGGAAGCGCGACTTGGCATCCGGCTTCTGGACCGCACCACCCGCTCCGTCATGCTGACTGACGAGGGGCGCCGCTTCTATGAGGAGGTAAAACCGCATCTCGACGCGATCGAGAATGCTGCGGCTGTCGCCTCCGGCGCTTCGTCCGCGGTACGCGGTCGGCTGAGGGTGGATATCGACCCCTTCTTCCTGCCGTTGGTCCTAGCCGGCAAGCTGGGTGGCTTCTGCAACCGCTACCCGGAACTCACCGTCGAATTCGTATCGAGGGAACATGTCGCCGATCTGGTTTCCGAGGGGATCGACCTTGCCGTCCGCTTCGGCCAGCCGCGCCATTCGAGCCTCGTCTCCCGCAAGCTGATCGAGGCGCCGATCCTGACTGTCGCAGCGCCATCCTATCTGGCGCGCCATGGAAGGCCGGGGCATCCCTCCGAACTCGGCGCGCATCGTTGCCTGCAATTTCTCGATCCGCATAGCGGCCAACCGTTCGAATGGGAGTTTGTCGGCGCGCATGAGACGCTATTGGTCGCCACCTCCGGCCCGCTGACCTTCACCGACCCGAAGACAATGCTGGAAGAATGCGTCGCCGGCACCGGCATTGGGCAGATCATCGGCTGGGGTGTTCGCCATCTGCTGGATAGCGGCGAATTGATCGATCTCTTTCCGGACTGGCATGGGGAACGCTTCCCTCTCTATGCTTATCATCCCTCACGCAAGCATCCGCCTGCCAAGGTTCAGGCCTTTCTGGATTTCTGCGTCTCGGTCATCCAGCGGCTCTAGCCTATCCCGCAAAGATCATTCCTTCTCAGCTTTGATCCATGCTCGGTTCCCAGCCACGGGTCATGCCTTTGCTCATGCATGCGGAGGCAAGCGAAAGCTGGTAGCGAAGATGCTGAATGCGCTCCACAAGGTCGCCGATCGCGGCTCGCGGATCTCCATCATGGGCGGCCAGGATCGCCTCGACAGGATCGAACTCCACGTCTTCAACAGCTTGAGCAGTTTCGGCACTCATAGGACGCACATCTCCGTTCCGCCGACCGATGGCGGTACTCATCGTCAAGCTGTCGGTCGATCTCAGGCGGCGTTTAGATCGGCGATTTCGCCGTGCTTTGCCAGAAGGCGAGGGGCCGTCATGTCGCCGGTCTCGTCATCGACCATGACCGCATAGGCGGCCACGCCGATAAAGCGTTCCGACATGGCCGAAGCAATCTTCTCGGCGCTCACGGCATTGGATGCCTGCCGCATTTCGCCGGGAACGAGATTTCCGCGGTTTTTCTTGTACGGCAGGATGATGAATTTTTCGGCGGTTGCCATGGTATTTTCCCTGATTTGTTCCTATTATGTTCTTGATCAGGGAGAAGTCAAGCTGAAGTTCTGGCGCGGTTCAGACTCTTACGCCAGATCCCGGTTTGACGCAGTGCCTTGTCAGACTTCCATGATCTCTTCAAAGGACTCGGGGAAAGTTTCGCGCGCCACCTTCTCGTTGATGACAAGCATCGCCTCATAAGAGGTTGGATCGAAGTCCTTATCTGCCGCCATGACCTCGCGCCCAAAGAACAGGTTCAGGCGTGCAGCATCCAGGTTGCCGCGTGCAAAGGGCTCGGGTCCGAAATAGTGCCAGAGCGCGTGCAGGAATGCCGCATCGATCCGATGTTCCAGCGAGCCCTGTCGTGCGCGGCGCGGCAGGCTCTTGATCGGCGTCACGCCCTTGTGGTTTGCGCGGCGAATGGTGAATTGGACGCCTGTCCCCGGCATGCCTGACGGAAAGCCGCGATATTTGATCATGTCGGAAATCTTGGTCATCGCTCTTGTTCCTCCCTCGCTATGGGATCGCGCCGGTGTTTCTTTCGATGCCAAGGAAAGGCAATGGAGGCAATCATGCGGCCTCCATCCGTCGTCATTCCATTGACCCGTCCACCCTCAAGGATTTGGCGAGCGAGCCTGAAACACCGTTGCCGACATCGTCGATTTGAAATCCGACATAGGCCATATCGACTCCACCGTGCAAGAGCGCGGTGGCCGGATACATCTGCATTGGTCCAAATGCACCACCCAGCGCGACTATCCTGCTTCTGCCAGGCAAAGCTGCGGGCCTGAACGGCTGCTCCGGCCGCCGCGATTGTGCCCTCCGGGAAGCGGCTATTTTCCGTCAGTGCCTGCCGGTCGTTGTGCAGCAGTCTTCGGTCCTGTTGCCTGCAGATCCGCCTCATCAGCGAGAATGGCGGCCGCCTCGTTCAGGAGAACGTCCTTTGCGCTCTTGCGGGCTTTTTCAATGGCGATATCGGCACTCAGGCTACGTTCGTTGGCCTGCAGGCCGTCGTCTTCACTGGTGTCAACGCCATCGTTTATCTGCTCGCGCGACTTCAGCCGTTTTGCCTGAGCGGCCATTTCGTTACGACGCTCGGTTTCATTGAGGGAGATCACGCCTTTTTCGCGCTGGGCCTTCAGTTCGGCAACATCCTGCACAAAGCGCTGAAAATCCGGATCGTTCTGTACGCGGGCGTCGTGGCGGCTCTGCAGCTGCGGCAGAACTGCCTTTATATCACCGTCAGGCACATAGTTTGCGGGTTTGACCTGCGTCCACGGCAGCGCATTGTCATAGCTCGACTCGCCAAATGTCTTGGGGTCCGAGAGAGCCGGGAAGCTGATGTCAGGCGTGACGCCGCGCAGCTGTGTGGTGCCACCATTGACGCGGAAGAACTGGGCAACCGTCAATTTCAGCTCGCCGAATTTCGGCTTGGCGTTATGAGCCACCTGGTCAAGATTGACCACCGTCTGCACGGTGCCCTTACCGAAACTGGGCTCTCCGACAATCACGCCGCGGCCATAGTCCTGTATCGCGGCGGCAAAAATCTCAGAAGCCGAGGCCGAACCGCGATTGATCAACACGCCCATCGGGCCAGTCCAGGCCGGCTGGGCGAGATCGTCGCTCTCAACATCGACCTTGCCGCTTGCATCGCGTTGCTGAACGATCGGGCCCTTGCCGACGAACAGGCCCGTCAGATCGATCGCTTCGGAAAGCGAGCCGCCGCCATTGTTGCGCAAGTCGACCAGAACGCTGTCGACATTGTCCTGCTTCAGCTCTGTCAGAAGCTTGGCGACATCGCGGCTTGCGCTTCTATAGTCCTTGTCGCCTTTTCGGCGCGCTTCGAAGTCTTCATAAAACGCCGGCAGGGTAATCACCCCGACTTTGCGTGTGGCGTCGCCATCCTTTACCGACAGGATGGTCTTCTGGGCAGCCTGCTTTTCGAGGCTGATCTTGTCGCGCACCAGGCTGATGATGCGATGCTTGGCGTCCGGCCCGGCATCCGCTGGCAAGATGTCGAGGCGGACGACGGAATCTTTCGCGCCGCGTATCATCTGCACGATTTCATCGAGGCGCGTTCCCACGACTTCCTTGATGGGGCCAGTCTCACCCTGACCAACACCGGTGATGCGATCACCGACAGCAAGCTTGCCGGACAATTGCGCCGGGCCGCCCGACACGAGCTCGCGGATGGTCGTGTAGTCGTCTCGCTCCTGCAATACCGCGCCGATGCCGACCAGCGACAACTTCATGGAGATGTCGAATTCAGCCGAGGCGGTCGCGCCGAAATAGTCGGTGTGCGGGTCGACCGATGTGGTGTAGGCGTCCATGAACGACTGGAACACATCGTCGCTCTTGTACTTGTAGGCGCGCTCGAGGGAGTTCTGGTAGCGCTTGTCGAGCGTATCGCGAATGGCGTCGTCAGCCTTGCCCGCCAGCTTCAGGCGCAGCCAGTCGCTCTTGACGCGCTTGCGCCAGAGATCATTGCTCTCCGCCTCGGATTGCGGCCAGGGCTGCTTGTCGCGCTGCAGGGAATAATCTTCCTTCACGCTGAAATCGAAGCCCTTTTTGAGCAGGCTGCGGGCGTAGGTCATGCGGTCGACGACGCGCTGCTCATACAGGTTGAAAATGGAAAACGGGATCTGCAGATCTTCCTGGTTCATGGCGTCGTCAATCTTGGTGCTGACGGTCATGAACTTGTCGATATCCGCCTGCACGAACAGGACGCGGTCCGGATCCAGAGACTTGATAAACCGGTTCATCACCTTGACCGACAGGGCATCATCAAGCGGAACCGGCCTATAGTGGAAACGCGTGAGAAATTGCGCACTCAAATGGGCGGCCTGCCCCTGCTGCGGCAGCGGCGTCAAAACGGGCGGTGAACCGGCTTCCAAGGCATATGCCGACGGAGCAATTGCCAGAAACGCAAAGAGGAAACCATGTTGTATACGCATTGAGCTTTGATCCGATTCTCAACGTTGAGCTTTTTATGTCTGATGTTGGTGTAACAATTATGGTTTTTTGGCAACCGGAAGGACGTATTTCGTCTGTAAAGTTTTCCGGAAAGGCAGATCAGAGGGCTTCTGCGCATGCGACTGATCAGCCTGGCGCGGAGTAAGGCCGCCCCTGTTTGTCGGGTGTCCTGTAAATACTATGCCCTCCCCGGCGGTTCACATCGGGGAGGGCACGGCTTGTTGAGAAAAGCCGAGGAGCTCGACTATTTCTTCGCGTCGGCCCAGCTCTTGACCAGCTCATCGTAGTTGACGGTCACGGGCTTTTCTTTCTCGGTCGCGATCTTCAGCTGCGGAGCGAGATGGCCGTTCTTGACGGCATCGGCGTTCCAGTAAGCGAGATCATGCTCTTCGGCGAGCTTCGGACCGATGTCGCCCTGAACGCCGGCGCGTTCCAGGCGCTGCATGACCTTTTCCTGGTCGGCGCAAAGCGCATCCATGGCGCCTTGAGCATTCTTGGCGCCCGATGCGGCATCGCCGATCGCCTGCCACCAGAGCTGCGCCAGCTTCGGATAGTCCGGAACGTTGGTGCCGGTCGGCGACCATTGCACGCGGGCCGGCGAGCGATAGAACTCGATCAGACCGCCCAGTTCCGGCGCACGCTTGGTGAAGCTCTTGTCGCGGATGGTGGATTCGCGGATGAAGGTGAGGCCGACATGGCTCTTCTTCACGTCCACCGTCTTCGAGGTCACGAACTGCGCATAGAGCCATGCGGCCTTGGCGCGGTCGACCGGCGTCGATTTCATCAGCGTCCAGGATCCGACGTCCTGATAGCCGAGCTTCATGCCTTCCTTCCAGTAGACGCCGTGCGGCGAGGGTGCCATGCGCCACTTCGGCTTGCCGTCGGCATTCATGACCGGCAGGCCGGGCTTGACCATGTCGGCGGTGAAGGCCGTGTACCAGAAGATCTGCTGGGCGACATTGCCCTGTGCCGGAACCGGACCGGATTCAGAGAAGGTCATGCCCTGGGCTTCCGGCGGTGCATAGGCCTTCAACCAATCGAGATATTTCTGGATGGAATAGACGGCAGCTGGGCCGTTGGTATCGCCGCCGCGGGCGACGCAGGAGCCGACCGGACGGGAGTTGGCATCGACCTTGATGCCCCATTCGTCAACCGGCAGGCCGTTCGGCAGGCCCTTGTCGCCATTGCCGGCCATGGAGAGCCAGGCATCGGTAAAGCGCCAGCCGAGCGATGGGTCCTTCTTGCCATAATCCATATGGCCGTAGACCTTCTTGCCGTTGACGTCGCGGCCGGTGAAGAATTCGGCGATATCCTCATAGGCCGACCAGTTGACCGGCACGCCGAGCTCATAGCCGTACTTGGCCTTGAAATCGGCCTTGTTCTTCTCGTCGTTGAACCAGTCGTAGCGGAACCAGTAGAGGTTGGCGAACTGCTGGTCGGGAAGCTGGTAAAGCTTCTTGTCAGGCGCGGTGGTGAAGCTGGTGCCGATGTAGTCAGGGATATCGATGCCGGGATTGGTAACATCCTTGCCTTCACCGGCCATCCAGTCGGTCAGATTGCGCACCTGCTTGTAGCGCCAATGGGTGCCGATGAGGTCGGAATCGTTGACCCAGCCGTCATAGAGGTTCTGGCCGGTCTGCATCTGTGTCTGGATCTTTTCGACGACGTCGCCTTCCTGGATGACGTCGTGGGTGACCTTGATGCCGGTGATGGCGGTGAAGGCCGGTGCCAGAACCTGAGATTCATACTGGTGTGTCGTCAGGGTTTCCGAAACGACCTTGATTTCCATGCCCTGGAAGGGCTTGGCCGCGTCGATGAACCACTGCAATTCCTTTTCCTGGTCGGCGCGCGAAAGCGTCGAGAGATCGCCGATCTCCTTGTCCAGGAATTGCTTGGCCTCGTTCATGCCGGCATGAGCCGCGCCGGCCAAGGCCAGCAGAGCGACAGCCGTCGTCGTCAAGAGATGTCTTCGCATAAATTCCTCCCTACAGGTTGCGAATATCATTCAGGCGGCCAGACCCCCCGGCCTCCGTACCAGTTTGCTTCAGACCAGACGGAAGACGCCGATGGCGTAGACCACGGAAAGAGCAAGAGCCCACCACAGGCTAGGGCCTCCCAGGCCCAGCCAGGCGATGTGGATGAAAGCGGCGCCAAGCAGTGAAATGAACAGCCGGTCGCCGCGTGTGGTTTCGAAATGCAGGATGCCGACGCGCGGATTGCCGCCGGGCGAAACATATTCCCATACCGCCATGCCGATCAGCAGCACGAAGATCGTCGCGAAGAACAAGGCTGTCGGCAGCGTCCAGGCCATCCAGGAAAAATCGGTGTTCATGACGGTTTCCCTTCAGACGCGGCCGAGCGCGAAGCCCTTGGCGATGTAGTTGCGGACGAAATAGATGACGAGCGCGCCGGGGACCAAGGTGAGCACGCCGGCGGCGGCAAGCAGGCCCCAGTCCATCCCGGCGGCCGAGACGGTCCGCGTCATGATGGCGGCGATCGGCTTGGCGTCAGTCACCGTCAGGGTGCGGGCAATCAGCAGCTCCACCCAGGAGAACATGAAGCAGAAGAAGGCGGCGACGCCGATACCGCTTGCGATCAGCGGAATGAAGATCTTGATGAAGAAGCGCGGGAATGAATAGCCGTCGATATAGGCCGTTTCGTCGATCTCCTTCGGCACGCCGGACATGAAACCTTCGAGGATCCAGACCGCCAGCGGCACGTTGAACAGGCAATGCGCCAGCGCCACGGCGATATGGGTGTCGATCAGGCCGAAGGCGGAATAGAGCTGGAAGAAGGGGAGCGCAAAGACAGCCGGCGGCGCCATGCGGTTCGTCAACAGCCAGAAGAACACATGCTTGTCGCCGAGGAAGCGGTAGCGCGAGAAGGCATAGGCAGCCGGAAGGGCGCAGGCGACCGAGATCACCATGTTCATGACGACATAGGTGATCGAGTTGATATAGCCCTTGTACCAGGACGGATCGGTGAAGATGATCGTGTAATTACGCAGCGTCGGCTGGTGCGGATAGAGTGTCAATCCGCCGATAATCTCTTCGTTCGTCTTGAAGCTCATGTTGATGAGCCAATAGATCGGCAGCAACAGGAAGATGATGTAGATCGCTGGCACGAGCCAGGACCAACGCCCCTTTTCGCTTCGCCGGTGAGCAACCTGGGTACCGGTTGTATTCGCGGCTGAAGTGCTAGGCGCCGTCATCGTCTGTATCGCGGCATCTCCGGCCGTGGTGGACATCGATTTGCCGCTCATCGGCTTGCCCCCGCATCGTAATTGGTCATGACGGTGTAGAAGACCCAGGACAGAAGCAGCACGATCAGGAAGTAGACGAGCGACATGGCGGCCGCCGGACCGAGGTCGAACTGGCCGAGCGCCATCTTCACGAGGTCGATCGACAGGAAGGTCGTCGAATTGCCGGGGCCGCCGCCGGTGACGACGAAGGGTTCGGTATAGATCATGAAACTGTCCATGAAGCGCAGCAGCACTGCGATCAAAAGCACTCGGTTCATCTTCGGCAGCTGGATGTAGCGGAAGACGGACCAGCGGGAGGCGCCGTCGATCTTGGCGGCCTGGTAGAAGGCGTCGGGAATAGAGGCGAGGCCGGCATAGCAAAGCAGCACGACAAGGCTGGTCCAGTGCCAGACATCCATCAGGATGATCGTCGCCCAGGCGTCGACCGGATCGGAGACGTAATTGTAGTCGATGCCGATATTGACGAGGACATAACCCATCAGTCCGATGTCGCTGCGGCCGAAGACCTGCCAGATCGTTCCGACGACGTTCCACGGGATCAGAAGCGGCAGCGCCATCAGCACCAGGCAGATCGGCACGCCGACGCCTTTCTTCGGCATGTTGAGGGCGATGAAGATGCCGAGCGGCACTTCGATCGCCAGGATGACGAAGGAGAAGATCAGGTTGCGGAACATCGCATCCCAGAAGCGCCCGGACTGCAGGATCTGCTCGAACCATTGCGTCCCCGCCCAGAAGAAGACGTTGTTGCCGAAGGTATCCTGCACGGAATAGTTCACCACGGTCATCAACGGGATGACGGCGGAAAAGCCGACCAGCAGCAGGACGGGAATGAGCATGAACCAGGCTTTGTTGTTCCAGGTCTTGTCCATGATCAGGCTCCCATCTCGACGCGCCAGGAGTTGGCATAGATGTTGATGCCGGCGGGATCGAAGGCGATATGCGGCTCGGCCGGCACCACCTGATCCTCGCCGATGACGGCGACGATATCCTGCCCGTCGAGCTTGGCGCGGACCACCTTGCGCCGGCCGAGGTCTTCAACCTTGGTGACGGTGGCGGGAATGCCCTCGCGGCCGATGCGGACGAATTCGGGACGGATACCGAGCTCGGAATGCCCCTCGCGCTTCTCCACGGGGGCACCGGGCAGCGCGATCGTGCGGTTGCCGAGCCGAGCGTTTCGGCCGTCGATTTCAACCGGCATGACGTTCATACCCGGCGAGCCGATGAAGTAGCCAACGAAAGTATGGCGCGGGCGCTCGAACAGGTCGTTCGGCGTGCCGATCTGCACCACCTCGCCATTGTACATGACAACAACCTTGTCGGCGAAGGTCAGCGCCTCGGTCTGGTCGTGGGTGACGTAGACCATGGTGAAGCCGAAGCGGCGGTGGAGCTGCTTCAGCTGCGAGCGCAATACCCATTTCATATGCGGGTCGATGACCGTCAGCGGCTCGTCGAACAGGATGGCGTTGACGTCGGGGCGCACGAGGCCGCGACCGAGAGAGATCTTCTGTTTGGCATCGGCCGTCAGGCCACGGGCCTTGCGGTGAGCGCTGTCGGAAAGGCCGATCATCTCGATGATCTCATCGACCTTGCGCTTTACCTCGGCCTCGGGAACATGCCGGTTGCGCAGCGGGAAGGCGAGATTGTCGTAGACGGTCATCGTGTCGTAGACGACCGGGAACTGGAAGACCTGGGCGATATTGCGCTCCTGGGTCGACAGCCGGGTGACGTCCTTGCCATCGAACAGGATGCGACCCTCGGAGGCCTGTACCAGACCGGAAACGATGTTGAGAAGCGTGGTCTTGCCGCAGCCCGAGGGGCCGAGCAGCGCATAAGCGCTGCCGTCCTCCCAGCTGTGGTTGACTTCCTTCAGCGCGTAGTCCGCATCCGATCTGGGATGGTCGTTATAGGCGTGCCTGATATGGTCGAGGTCGATGCGTGCCATTGACGATGTCTCTCCTCAGGCGGCGTGTTGCAGGTCGGGAGCGACGGCGGCGCCATCGGTGTCGAAGACCATGATATGGCGCGGGTCGATATAGACATTGATTGCATCGTCGACATCGAGGTGCTGGACGCCCTGGGTGAGCATGACCCAGCGGCGGCCGGAAAAATCGAGATGGATGAAGCTTTCCGAGCCGGTGATCTCGGTGACGGTGACCTTCGCCGGTGCGGCGACGGCTTCCGGGGTCTGTGGCGCAAGTGCCAGATGGTGCGGCTGGAAGGCTATGGTGTAGCGGCCGTCCGGCTGATCTTCGAGGCCTTGCGGCACGGGCAGGCGGATATTGCCGTCGAGCACGAGCTCTTTGCCGCGCTTGTCTGGCATGATCGTGTTCAGCGGCGGATCGGCGAAGGTTGTCGCGGTGATCAGGTCCTTCGGATTGCGGAAGACCTCGATCGTCGACCCGAATTGCGTGATGCGGCCTTTCGAGAGCGTCGCGGTATTGCCGCCAAGGAGCAGCGCTTCGGATGGCTCGGTGGTGGCGTAGACAAAGATGGCGCCGGATTCGGCGAAGATCTTCGGCAGCTCGGCGCGCAGCTCCTCGCGCAGCTTGTAGTCGAGATTGGCAAGCGGCTCGTCGAGCAGCACCAGCCCGGCCTTCTTGACGATGGCGCGGGCAAGGGCGGTGCGCTGCTGCTGGCCGCCGGAAAGGCTGAGCGGCAGGCGATCGAGGAAGGGGCCGAGCCGCAGGATGTCGGCGGCTTTCTTCACTTCCCGGTCTATGGTTTCAGCATTTGCGCCGCTCAGGCGCATCGGCGAGGCGATGTTGTCGTAGACGGTCATGGCTGGATAGTTGATGAACTGCTGGTAGACCATGGCGACGTTGCGGCGTTGTACCGGTACGCCGGTGACATCCGTGCCATCGACATGAATCGTGCCCGTGGTCGGCTTGTCGAGGCCAGCTATCAGTCGCATCAGCGACGTTTTTCCCGAAAGCGTCGGCCCAAGCAGCACATTCAGCGTGCCGCGCTGCAGCGTCAGGTTCGTCTCCGCAATATGCGTCTCGCCGCTAACCGACTTTGACACGCCTCTTAGTTCAAGCACGATATGCTCCCCTCTGTGCATCGCGTAATAGCGATGCTGCGACGGATTATCGACCATAAGGCCGCTTGCTGCTTATTGAGTAACGTCCGGAAGAGCATCTCCCGGCCGGATCGCTCCTATTTCACCAAGCAATTTCTGCTGACGAGACGGGTTTCGGCGTTGGTGCCGAATACCGCTTGCTTCCGATAAGTTCGGAGCGGGGGAGTAGCTCTGGGGAAGGGGATTGCTTCAAAATGGCTGTGAAATCGCGTGGACACAATCCACCGCGGAAACAGTTCGGCCCGTACAAGACCGACACCTGCTTCTCGTTCGAACGCATGCGATGGGTACGGCTGATTGAGCCGTTCCTCACATCGCTATCAAAGACGTCTATTCTGTCGAAATGACCTTTGGACAATGATTTCTCCCCCATTTCGATTTCCGCCCCTCACGCGAAAACCGAAACTGGAAAGACGATAAATGAAGCAAAAGGAATGTCAAACGAAAACTTAGTGCGTTTCAGTTTCGCTTCATAATTCCGATTTTGGCCTTGTTTTAAAACAAAATAGTGAAGGTGGGGACTGCCGCTGGTCGTCAAATCTTCGCGGCCGGTCGACGGACCGTGAGGATGGCTGCAGCAGGTTCGGTTAGACGGAAGGATCGGCCCTGATACCGGCATAGCGCAGGCCGATAAACGCCATCAGGCTTGCGACGGCAAAGGCGTTGATGCTCAAGAATGTTGCGAGCTGATCGTTGTTCCAGGGAAAAACCGGGTCTTTGACCATCCACCACGAGGTGGCGAAACAGACGAAGACGAAGCAGGCGAGCCCACGCTGCCACCATTTCTCGGCTGCGTAAAAAGATACCATCACCAATGCCATGCAAGGGGCGAGGAACAGTAAGGTCGCAGACGCTTTTCCGAAGATGACCGTTTCGAAGACGGTATCCAGCGTGCCGATAAGCGGCAGGGCTAGCCGAGCGAAAAACGGGGATCGTCCGGCCGCCAACGGGATCGCAAGAAAGAAGGGAATGGAGACAAGCGTTAGTGCAGATATCCCGACGCCCTGGCCGATCAGCCACCACACATAAAGCGGGTAGAAGGGCTTGTTGGCGATGATGACCCAGGCAATCGTCACCGTGGCCTGGGTCAGCGGATCGAGCGCCTGTCGGTTCATCCCGCAGGCTTCAGAAGATAATGGCCGACGCCCCAGACATCGCCATTGTCATGGCCGAACAGACCGGCGGTCGCCAGGAAGAAAAGCCGCCAGCGCCGTTGCCAGAGTGCACTGTCCTTGCCATAGACATCAGCGAAGATTGGCTGGATATGGCCGATCTCGCGATCGAAATTGGCAAGCCAGTCGAGCGCCGTGCGGCGGTAATGGATCCCGGACCACCGCCATTTTCGTTCGAGCGTAAACAGATCGCCGAACCTGCATGGCAGATCGTGGGCCGGCATGATGCCGCCGGTGAAGAAATGATGGGCAATCCAGTCGGCGGGATCGTCATGATCGAAGCGATAGGAACGGTGTCTGTGCGTGAAGACGTGCAGGAAAAGTCTGCCATCCGGTTTCAACCAGCCGCGAACCCGTTCCAGCAAGGTGCGCCAGTTCGACATGTGCTCGAACATCTCAACCGAGATCACACGATCATGGCGTTCGCCGGTGGCGAAATCATTCATGTCGGCGGTCACGACCGTGAGATTGGTCAGGCCACGCTTACCGGCAATATCGACGATATATTCGCGTTGCGAAGCCGAGTTCGATACGGAGGTGATGCGAGAACGCGGAAATTGCTGCGCGAGGTAAAGCGACAGGGAGCCCCAGCCGCAGCCGAGTTCGAGAATGCTCATGCCATCCTTGATATCCGCGTGCCTGACCGTTTCGGCAAGGGCTAAGATTTCCGCTTCCGCCAGCGTCGTATCGGCGCTCGGATAGAGGCAGGACGAATATTTTCGTTGCGGTCCGAGGACCAATGCGAAGAATTCGGCGGGCACTTCATAGTGTTGGCGATTTGCCTCCTCCGTATGAATCGCCACCGGAAAATTGCCCATCGTTTCGACGAAGGCCCGTTCCGCATCGTCCGGTATTGCCGCCAATCGCCGCTTTGTGCGTCCACAGAGGAAATCGATACCTGCAAGCGTTATGCCGTCAGTAAGCGGTGCGCGCTCGGCAGCGTTGATGGCAAAGGCCAGCATATTCATATTCGGTCTCCGTGATTGCGGGATTCTTGTTTGCGAGGTCCAGGAAAGAAGGCATTGGTGCGCCGTTGCAGCGCGCGGAATTGATCGCCGCGTGAGCGAAGCATGTGTTCTTCCAGCGGCGGGATTCCGGAGACATGCACCAGCAGCCAGTACATCAGCGCGGGTGCAAGCAGCGACATGAAGCTCGCGACCGAGCTTGAAACCGCGAACAGCGGCCAGGAACACCAGAAGAGCCACTCGAAGAAATAGTTGGGGTGGCGGGAATATCGCCACAGGCCTGTTTCGCAGATCGCGCTCTTTGCTTGCGGTGACTTACGGAACCGCGAGAGCTGTGCGTCCGAAATGGTCTCTCCGGCAAGGGCTGCGATGGCTACGAGGATTGCAACGAAGTCCAGCGCAGTGGGATAGGGTCTGCCGCTCACCGACGCGAGATAGACGGAAAGTACGAGAATGAAAGCCGCCAGCGCCTGAACCTGCAGGAAAAGGAACAGCCGCCCTGCGGCACTATCGCCCCAGCCCTCGATGATTTTCGCATAGCGGGGATCTTCGCCGTTGCCCTTGGTGCGCACTCCAATATGCCCGCCGAGGCGGAGTGCCCAGGCCGCAATGATGATCAGAACGGTCATGCGCCGCCCGAATGCGCCATGGGCGAAGAGGGCTGCAACAATACCGCCGAGGCCGACAGATAGGGACCAGATGGTATCGATCCAGCCGCTGAGGCCGGTCATGCGCTGCACGAGCCAGGCCGCGGCCATGGCCAGCGACAGGCCTATCGCTAAAGCAGCAAGAAGAAACCAATCCATCCATTCACTCGCATTCATGCGCATCATCGCGTTGCTAATGGATTTACGGTGATCGCACTCGACCGGTTTCGCGCCCGTGCAAAAAAATCTCGCGATGCGCGAAACCAGACTCCTTTCCCTTGCGTATCTGTCTTGTGAACCAGGAAACGGTCATTGGGAGAGCAGGGTTTTGATGGGTGATTACGATCGAAACGGAGGCGGACGGCGCCTGAAGATTGCTGTTATCGGCAGCGGCATTTCTGGGCTCTCGGCCGCCTGGCTGTTGTCGCAGCGGCACGACGTGACTGTCTTCGAGGCGGGTAATCGCATCGGTGGCCACAGCAATACGGTAGAGTTCGACGGTGTTGCCGGTCCGGTCGTCGTCGATACAGGCTTCATCGTCTATAACGAAGTCACCTATCCCAATCTGACGGCTCTTTTCCGCACGCTTGAGGTGCCCACGACGGCGTCCGACATGTCTTTTGCCGTCTCGCTCGACAATGGCGGCTATGAATATTCCGGCGGCACAGGCTTCGGTCTCCTGGCACAGAAGTCCAATCTCGTCAGCCCGCGCTTCTGGTCGATGATGCGCGATCTCGTGCGGTTTTATCGCAACGCGCCTCGTGACCTCGCGATGATGGGCGGTATTTCGCTCGATGATTACCTCTCCCGCAATGGCTACGGGCGTCCGTTCCGCGATGATCATCTCTATCCGATGGCAGCGGCCATCTGGTCGACGCCCGCCATGCAAGTCGGTGCCTATCCGGCAGCAAGCTTCGTGCGATTCTGCCGCAATCACGGGCTGCTGGAATTGTGGAACCGGCCGGTCTGGCGCACGGTCAAGGGTGGCAGCCGCGAATATGTGGCGCGCATGACTCGTCATTTCGCTGATCGCATCCTGTTATCGACGCCGGTGACGGCCGTGCGCCGCAACCCGGCGGGCGTCGAACTCGACGATGCCCTTGGCGGCCGGCATGTGTTCGATGACGTCGTCATCGCCACGCATGCCGATCAGGCTCTCCGCATGCTCGCGGATGCGAGCGCCGAGGAGAAGCGTATTCTCGGCGCGTTCCGCTATTCTCGCAACGAAGCCGTGCTGCATGGCGATATCAGCCTGATGCCGAAACGGCGAGCTGCCTGGTCAAGCTGGAACTATGTCGCCGATACGAATGGCGAACCGAGCCAGCCTGCAATCACCTACTGGATGAACAGGCTGCAGCCGCTGGGAGCCGCGGCGCCGACCTTCGTGACGCTCAATCCCCGCCGTGAGCCGCGGGAAGAAACGGTGATCTGCCGTGAAGTTTACGAACATCCCGTCTTCGATCTCGGCACGGACCGCGCCCAGAAAGAAATCTGGTCGCTCCAGGGTGTGCGAAACACCTGGTTCTGCGGCGCTCATTTCGGTTCCGGCTTTCACGAGGACGGCATCCAGGCGGGGCTAGCCGTTGCGGAAGATCTCGGCGGTCTGCGCCGGCCGTGGCAAGTAGCGCAGGAAAGCGCCCGCATTGTCCGCAAGCCACTTGTGAGGCCAATCGAGCTGCCAGTCGAAGTGGAGGCGACCGCATGAGGGTGGACCTTCACTCGGCATTGTTTCCCGGCCATGTCACACATGCGCGGCTGAAGCCGAAACAGCATAGGCTTTCCTATCGCATCTATTCGCTGCTGATCGATTTGGACGAACTCGATGAAATCGACCGGCGCCTGCGGCTGCTGTCGATCGACCGCTTCAATCTTTTCTCGTTCTATCGTAAGGATCGGGGCGATCGCTCCGGCTCCGACCTCAAGAGGCAGGTGGAGCAACGCATGCGCGAAGCCGGCATCGAGCCGGATGGCGGGGCGATCCGGCTGCTTACCATGCCGCGGTTGCTCGGCTGGGCCTTCAATCCGCTCAGCGTCTTCTTCTGCTATGCGAGGGATGAATCGCTGAAGGCAATCCTCTGGGAAGTCGACAACACATTCGGCGAACGCCATGGCTACATGATTCCCGTCGAAGCGGGTTCAGGGTCCGAAATTGTCCAGCACTGCGACAAGGCCTTCTATGTCTCACCCTTCATGGACATGGATCTGCGCTACAAATTCCGCGTGTCACCGCCGGACGAGCTGCTTTCGATCCGGATCGAGACGTTCGATCGCGACGGGATTGTGATGACCGCCCGGCATGTGGCACGCCGCACCGCGCTCACGGACAAAGCCCTTCTCAAGGCATTTTTCGCGATCCCCTTTTTGACGCTCCGGGTCGTTGGCGGCATCCATTGGGAAGCGCTGAAGATCTGGCTGAAGGGCATCCGCCTGCGCGTGCATCCAACTCCACCACAAGAGCCTGTTTCATTCGTCCGCCCACCATACGCAGACGGGAAGGCATCCCATCGAAAGGTCGATGTTCATGAGCCCGTTTGACGATTTTTCCCGCATGTCGCTCAATGCCTCCAAGGATACCGATGGGCTTGGTTTTGCTGGCCACCTTCTGCTGCGGCTGTTGCGGAATATTCGCCATGGGCGGCTCAGGATAGAGCTGCCGTCCGGTGCCCTGATCGAGAAAATTGGTAGTGAGCCAGGGCCAGAGGCAATGATCGTCATCCGCCGATGGCGCATGCTGCGCCGCGTTATCGTCGCAGGGGATATCGGTTTCGCTGAAGCCTATCTCGACGAGGATTGGACGACGCCGGATCTGACTGCCGTCATCCGGTTTGCTGCCAGAAACACGGAGGCGCTCGCGCCGACGGTTACCGGCAGCCCCCTCATGCGGTTCATCAATCGCGCGAAACATTTGTTGAATGCGAATACCAAGCATGGCAGCCGACGCAATATCGAAGCGCATTACGATCTCGGCAATGATTTCTACAAGGAATGGCTCGACCCTTCGATGCTCTACTCCTCCGGGATCTTTGACCGATCGGCTCAAACGCTTGAAGCGTCACAGCAGAACAAACTTGAGCGTATCCTGGAAAGGCTTGATCTCGATGGCAGCGAAAACGTGCTGGAGATCGGCTGTGGTTGGGGCGCACTTGCCATATTCCTGGCGGACCGGGCAAAAGCGAGGGTGACGGGTGTCACATTGTCACCCTCGCAGCTCGCCTGGGCGAAGGATGCGGTCGATAAGGCCGGACAGACTCATCAAGTCGATCTGCGTCTGCAGGACTATCGCGACCTTACAGGCCAGTTCGACCGGATCGTCTCGATCGAGATGTTCGAGGCTGTCGGAGAAGCCTATTGGCCGCACTATTTCGCGACGCTGAAACGCTGCCTCAAACCCGGCGGCCGCGTCGTGTTGCAGATCATCTCCATCGAAGAGAGCCGGTTCGACAGCTATCGCCGCGACACCGATTTCATCCAGAAATACATTTTTCCGGGCGGTTTCCTGCCGTCCGATTCCGCGCTTGAAGCTGCAGTCTCCAAGGCGGGCTTCGTGCTCAGGGACAAGCAACTCTTTGGCAAGTCCTATGCCCGGACACTCGCCGAATGGCGTGCCCGTTTTCATGCCCGCTGGCCGGCGATCGCCGCACTCGGTTTCGACGAGCGTTTCCGGCGGCTCTGGCACTACTACCTCTGCTATTGCGAAGCCGGATTCGAGGAAGGAAGCATAGATGTTGGGCTCTACACGATCGAGCATGCCTGAGGGCGGGAAGCATAAGGAAGCCTGCGCATGAGATCGACAATCCGAGCTTCGGCATTCCTCGTCATTGCCTTCGCGACAAGCGCGCATGCCGCTGCCATAGATGGACAATGGGCGCGCGGAGACGGCAACGCCAAGGTCAGGGTTGCGCCCTGCGGCAAGAACATCTGCGCCGTAAACACCTGGATAAAGCCGGGAACACCGACGGAGAAGGCCGGCGACAAGCTGGTCATGACGATAAAGCCGGGCGCGGATGGTGTTTATTCCGGCAGCGCCTTCGATCCGCAACGGGATTTGACTTACAGGATCACGGTGACGGTGAGCGGCGATCGGATGACGACGAGGGGCTGCGTCATCGCAGGCCTGATATGCAAGGGTGTCGACTGGACACGTATCCACTGACTGACTGATAGCCGCGAAGGAACCTCCGGTGAAAACCTATATCGTCGCCTACCTCTCCACATTGATCGTGTTCGTCGCGATCGATTTTATCTGGTTGAGCGTCATGGCGGACCGGCTCTATCGCCCCATGCTCGGAGACCTGTTGGCGCCGAATTTCCAACTGGCGCCGGCCATTGCCTTCTATCTGATTTATGCGGCCGCCTTGACCTTCCTGGCGGTGCGGCCCGGATTGACATTCGGCTCGCTCGGTACGGCCGTGCTCTATGGGGCGGTTTTCGGCTTCGCCGCCTATGCGACCTATGACCTGACCAATCAGTCGACCCTCAGGAACTGGTCGACGACCCTAACCATAGCCGATCTGCTATGGGGCACGTTTCTGTCGGCCGTTGCAGCAGGGAGCGGCCAATGGCTAACCGAGCGCCTGGTTGGGTCTGCAGGCGCATAAGGTGATTTGAGAGACAGGTCTCCGACTGGCCTGGTCTCCGGTGCAGGATGCGAAACGCAACCCTTCACACGACCACGATTCCCTTGTGCTTGGCTTTGTGTTCGGGCTCTACATGGATTGTTACAATTGCTCCGGAAATCGCTTCGCGCAGGGCGTCCTCAATCCGGTCGCAGATATCGTGAGATTGTCCGACAGTCATTGTCGCCGAGACGACAAGATGAAAGTCGATAAAGGTGGCCTTGCCGGCGTGGCGCGTCCGCAGGGCATGGGCTTCGATGGCGTCATCGGCGTTGAGGGAGATGATCTCCCGGATATGCGCCAGCTCTTCGGGCGGAGCTGCTTCGTCGAGCAGGCCGCTTGCGCTTTCCTTCAGGACGCCCCAGCCGCTCCAGAGAACATGGACTGCAACAAGTGCCGCGATGGCCGCGTCGAGTTGCGTGATCCCGGTCCAGACGACTAGGGCGACGCCGACCACGACACCGAGAGAGGTGATTACATCGGCCATCAGGTGCTTGCCATCAGCGACGAGGGATGCCGAGCGTTGAATACGCCCCTGCCTCATCAAAAGGTTGGCCCATACCACATTTATCACGGTCGCAAATGAGCTGACGGCAAGGCCGGTCCAAGCCGCATCGATCGGCTTGGGAGCAAGAAAGCCGTTATAGGCTTCATGCATGATGGCAACGGCAGCCGCGATGATCAGGGCGCCCACGAGCACCGCGGAAAGATATTCCGCCTTGTGGTGCCCGTAAGGATGCTCTTCGTCCGGCGGTTGGGACGCGATCTTCACCGAGACGATAACCGCCACTGCGGACACGACATTGATGATGCTTTCCAGCGCATCCGATAAGAGCGCGACACTCCCGGTTACCCAATAGGCCGCATACTTGATTGCCAGGACGAGGAGGCTGACGCCGAAACTTCCGAGGGCAATTTTCAGAGATCGTTCCATATCGGTCCCATTATCAGGAAAGGCCGCTGCAAGCCTATCGTCAAAACCATAGTCTGCTGTCGATCGCCGTCAGGCGAGCAGATGTTCATACAGGATGGAGCTGCCAAGCCCGATCAGCGCCGCGCCGGCTATACCCTCGGCAATCCTGCCGAAACGCTCGCCGATCAACCGTCCGACGAACATGCCACCCGACGACATCAGAAATGTTGCAGCGCCAATGGCGGCAGCGATGACGATGATGTTGACCTGGAGGAATGCAAGCGAGACGCCGACGGCCATCGCGTCGAGGCTGGTGCCGATGGCGGTTGCCATCAATACCGCAAAGGACATGGCCGGGCGCGTGTCGTCATCCGCCTTGTTTCGGATCGCTGTGTAGAGCATGTTTGCACCGACGGCAGCAAGCAATCCGAACGCGATCCAATGGTCGACAGCGCTGACATATCTTGCTGCCGCAACGCCGGCTGCCCAGCCGATGACAGGCGTGATCGCTTCCACGACACCAAAAACGATGCCGGTGCGAATGGTTTCCGAAAAGCGGGGCCGGCCCATGGCCGCACCTCGACCGACAGAAACGGCAAACGCGTCCATGGACATGCTGAACGCCAGTACGACAATTGCAAAGAATGACATCTCGAAAGCCTCGCGGACATGCAAACCGGGCGTCCTCCGCCTTGTCCGAGCCAGGCGGGCTTCGCCACGGTCTTGCCGAGCCGATCAATCGACTGAACGTGCCACGTGCAATGCGCACGAGTGTGTTGACACGCTCCCGCTGGGTCAGCGGTGGCTACTCCCCGATGCCCGCAGGACCTAGTTCATCGAGGGTTTCCTGTCAACCAAAAGTCGTGCCGACAGCATCGAAATTATCATTATTTTCCAAATATTTGCAGAGTGTTTTGCAGTTGCAAATGCATATGCAAATCAGTCGCAAAAACTCTCCCTTCAAATGCTCGAAAAGGCCGCGCTTTGCCTCATGCATCAGGGCCCTGTGCAATAAGCGATCGACGACGGAGTTTGCTGCAGGCGGGGCCATGTGGAGTCGCTTGCCATGGAAATTTGGGTGGACCCGCCTTTGGTCTCGCGGCGCCATTGCGGTGTGTGGAAGCCGTCCGGACAACCGGAAAGGGATTGGTGATGGCAGCCGGTTATCGCGACCGAATGCAAGGCCACCCTTCTCTGCCGGGCCGATCATTAAATTGGCTAGTGATCTGAGAGGCTTGATTGATGCGGTGCAAAAACGTGTTGCCAAACCGAAAATGGCGGGGAATTGTTTCGGCCATCAATCGCCTTGCCAAGGAGTTAAACGATGCGGATTTTGCAATGTGCTGCGGTCGCTCTTGGTCTCAGCCTCAGCTATGCTGCCCCCGGGGAGGCGCAGACCGTCGCCAACCTCGCGGTGCTCAAAGGGTTGGGCCCTTTGACGCTGCTGGGCAAAACGCAAAGCGGGAAGGCAGCCCTGTCTTCGAACTACGCCGTCACTGGCGGCATCCAGACGGGCGATATCCGTCAGTCGACCTTGCTCCCCTTTACAGAGCAGCAGCAGCAAGCGCTCAGGGACGCCTATATCACCGACGGCAATCTGGCGGAACTGGCTGACGGTCTCGGGACGACGCTTGGAAGCGCCTATGTCGCGCGGGCGCATTATCAGGATCGCGAGCATTTCACGAGCATATCGCAGGCTGTAGCCGACCTGATCGCCTATACCAATTCGACCACGGGCTCTGATTCCAATGCCGGGAAGTACTTCTTCGCCAACGGTACCACGGATGGCAAGACACCCGTTTCGGCGGAGGCAGCCGACATTCTGAAACAGATTGGCGGCACTACCGATATCTTCGGCTCGAATTACGGCCGGCCGGCCGGCACGTCAGGTGCAGACGCTTTTGGCGACTCGCGCCCGTTCCAGACCGAACCGCAGGTCCTCCCCATTGTCGGCCGCGATTACTTCGGCGTGCCAGCGAATAATACGGTCTACAATCGCGGGCCGGTGATGAACCTGATCGACAGCCCGTCCTTCCCGAGCGGGCACACGACCTACGGCTTCATGGGGTCTATTCTGCTGGCGGTGCTCGTCCCCGAGCGCTATCCGCAAATGATCACGCGCGCGTCGGAATATGGCAACGACCGCATTCTGATGGGCGCGCATTATGCGATGGACGTCCTCGGTGGCCGCACCCTTGCGACCTACGATCTCGCGCACCTGCTCGCCAACGATCCCGCCTATGTCGGGCAGACCCTCAAGGGCGCGCCTGTGATCAAGGACTATCAGGCAGCCGTAACCGCCGCGCGAGCCGATCTGACTGAAACTTTGAAGACCATCTGCGGTGCGGACATCAAAACATGCGCCCAGGACGACATCGGCCGGCTCAGCAACCCGGCCATGAACCAGGCAGCCTATGATGCCACGCAGACCTACGGTCTGCCTGTCGTCTACCCGAAAAACTTCGGCGTGAAGGAAGACGTCAATACGCTGGCTCCGGAAGCTGGCCATCTCCTGACTGCGGCGTTTCCGTCGTTGACGCTCGAGGAAGCCAATCGGATTCTGACCGAGACCGAAGGCCCTGGCGGCGGTTTTCTGGATGATGGTTCTTCGTTCGGTGTCTATTCGCGCCTTAATCTCTATGCGGCATCGATGAGCGCAATCGACCTGTCGGAACGCAAGGCGGCTCAGAGCAAATAGAGGGCAAAAGCCAACATCCGCTGTGGTTACCGCGGCGGTTCGCTCGACATCATCTGCTCAGGCCGCCCGGCCATATCAGCGCCGCATCGCGTGGACGCGGATGAAGCCGGGCGGTCCATTGATCGGGTCTACCCCGGAATATTGGACAGCCGCTCGGATATGGACGTCACCGATCCGTACCACGGCTATGGACAGCACGATGCCGCAAAGCATTGCGATGAAGCAGATTGCCGGCAGCAGACGAAACAGCATCATTGATTCCATTGCTTTCCAAGCCTCGGCTTTTTGGGAGCCCGAACGGGGCGGTTCGCATGCCCGGTAAGGCGGGTCTCTTTCGAGATGATTGATCGAATTCAAAGCAGACGACTGTAGAGGTCGCGTGGAGAAATCGTCAGCGATCGATGGTCGGGAGTTAGACTTGCCCACGAACGTCCCCGCGCGAGATCAATCCCGGTCTCTTTCAAGAGCCGATAAATCCTCCGAGCGCACGCCTTACGGATGTTCGTGCTCCGGGGATGTGTCGCGAAGCGAGATGAAGATGGCGACGGAAAGCAGTGCGATCATGATGCCGGCCAGCATCAAAACCGATCCATGCGCCGTGCCGAAGGCTGCCTGTGCCGCAGCCGCGATCTCCACGCCTCGGGCGCCGCCTACCGCACGTGCGACGGTCATCGCTTCGCCGATGGAATTCCAGGCCCCGTCCTTGGCCATGGATGGATCCGAAAACGACGATCTGTAGATCGAATTGACCAGGACGCCGAACAGGGTCACACCCAGGCCGCCGCCGAGCTCATAACCGCTGCTCTCCAGCGCGCCTGCTGCCCCGGCCTTTTCCTTCGGCGCGCCGCCCATGATCGCGATGGACGATGCCAGAAGGCCAATTCCGAGCGCAAGGCCGAGAATGGCCAGGAGACCGGCGACGATATAGGTGTCCTGCGCCAAGTCGCAGAACGCGATCGCCAGCAGAGAGAATGCCGCCGATGCCATCGACAGCGAGGCGACGATGCGCAAACCGAAACGAGTGGCGAGCCTACTTCCCAAGGGGCCGCCGACGGCAGCGGCGATCACCAGCGGCAGCATGAAGATGCCCGCCTCGAGCGGTGTCTTGCCAAGGACGAACTGAAGCTCCTGCGCCAGAACGAGTTCGAAGCCGGCAAGCGAGGCGCTTGCAACGAAGGCCATCAGCAGGCCGATGCCGATCACCGGCTTGGATAATAGCGAAAGATCCAGCATCGGGTTGTCGGACGCCATCTGTATGCTGGCGAACCATGTGAGGAAGCCCAGGCCCGCGAGAAGCGGGATGAGGCAGAAGATGCTCGGCATCATTTTGAACCCGGACTTCACGCCGTAGACGGTCAGGATAAGTCCTGCGATGAGCAGCACCGCCTGCCCGGGTCTCCAGACGGCCTCGCTATTGCCCGGTGTGGCGGGAACGAGAAGCCAGACCAAGGGGATGACGATCATCATGATGGGAACGTTGATGAGGAAGACCGAGCCCCACCAGAAATGCTCCAGAAGCAGGCCTCCGACGAGAGGGCCGATCGCTGCACCCGCCATGCCGACTACGCTCCAGACGCCGAGCGCATTTGCGCGCTGAGCGTCGTCTTCGAATGTCTGCCGGATGACGGCAAGAATGCACGGCATGATCATCGAGGAGCCGATGCCGAGTACCGCTCGTGCGGCAATCAGCATGGCTGCGGTGGTCGAGAATGCCGCGCCGATGGATGCGACGCCAAAGACTGCAAGCCCGACCAGGAGCATGCGCCGATAACCGATTCTGTCGGCAAGCGTGCCCATCGGGACAAGCATGCCCGCCATGACAAGCGGATAGACGTCGATGATCCACAACACCTCGGTTCCCGATGCGCCCAGGGCAAGGGTGAGGGTGGGAATGGCGACGTGGAGAACCGTCATGTCGACGACGACAGGCGTGAACGCCAGGATGACGGATGAAAGCACTAGCCACGGATTGGAGCGCATTGGACACCTGTAGGAAGGTTTGACGGACAGGCTGACGACATCACTGCGCGGCCTCTGAGACGGACTGGGCGGCTTCGCTTGCGCCGGGGTCGGCGACCGGCCGTTTCGTCCTCATCAGCTTCAGTACGAAGACAAAGAAGGCGGGGACGAAGAAGATCGCGAGGATCGTTCCCGAGATCATTCCTCCGAGGACGCCGGTTCCGATGGCGTTCTGGCTTGCCGCGCTGGGCCCGGTGGCGATCGCCAGCGGCACCACGCCCAGCGTGAAGGCAAGCGAGGTCATGATGATCGGCCGGAATCGGACTCGTGCTGCCTCGACGGCCGATTCCAGCAGCGACTTGCCCTGGGCATAGTAATCCCTGGCAAACTCGATGATCAGAATGGCGTTCTTCGCCGACAGGCCTATGATCGCAATCAGGCCGACCTTGAAATAGATGTCGTTCGGTAGCCCGCGCAAGGACATGGCAAGGACGCAGCCGCCAATGCCGAGAGGCACCACCAGCATGACGGACAAGGGGATCGACCAGCTTTCGTAAAGACCTGCCAGCAGCAGGAAGACGAAGAGGATGGAAAGGCCGAACAGGATCGGAGCCTGCGATCCGGAAGCGATCTCCTCGAGCGACTGGCCGGACCATTCGAAACCGAATCCTTCCGGAAGCGCTGCCGCCAGGCGCTCCATCTCCTTGATGGCCGCACCCGACGACTGACCATGTGCGGCTTCGCCGGTAATGCGCATGGCGGGATAGCCGTTATAGGCGACGATCTGCGGAGGGCCTTTCTGCCAGCGGGCAATAGCGAAGGAGGACAGCGGCACCATGCCGCCGCTTGAATTGCGGACGTTGAGCTTCATCAGGTCTTCGGACTGCATGCGGCTGCGTCCCTCGGCCTGGACGATCACGCGCTGCATACGGCCCGCATTCGGATAGTCGTTGATATAGGACGATCCGAGATTGGCACTGATCGCGTTGTTGATATCGGCAAACGAGACGCCAAAGGCATTGGCCTTGTCGCGGTCGATGACCAGCACGACCTGTGCCGCCTCGGCCATCCCCTCGGTTCGGACATTGGTCACCACACTGCTGGCAGCGGCGCTGCTCATCAGTTGGTCGCTCGCAGCCTTGAGCGCCTGCTGGCCCTTTCCGGCTCTGTCCTGAAGCCGGAATGAGAAACCATTGGTCGTCCCGAAGCCATCGATAGCAGGCGGCGAGAGCGCAAAGGATGTCGCATCCTTGATCGCGAACAGCTTCTTGTTGACGCGGTCGGCGATCTCCTGGGCGCTATTGTTGTCACCGCGTGCGCTCCAGTCCTTGAGCGTCACGAAAGCGATGGCGGCATTAGGGCCGCTGCCGGAAAAGCTGTATCCCTGGATCGTGAAGATGTTTTCGACCGCCGGCTCCTGCCTGAAGATCGTCTCGACCTGCTTCAGCGAAGCGACCGTCCGGTTGGCGCTGGCTTCGGCCGGCCCCTGCACGTCGGCAATCAGCGTGCCCTGGTCCTCATCCGGAACGAATGCCGTCGGAAGGTTGACGAACAGGTAGCCGACGCCGACGAACAGCGCGAGGTAGATCACCATCATCCGCAGCGAGCGTTTTGCAGCACCCGCAATGGATGCCGAATAGGCTGATGTCAGTTGCTCGAACTTGCGATTGAACCAGCCGCCGGGGCCTTTCTTCTCGTGATGGTTTGCCGAGACGGGCCTGAGGAAAGTGGCGCAAAGTGCCGGTGTCAGCGACAGGGCCAGGAAGGCCGAGAAGATGATCGAGACCACCATTGTCAGGCTGAACTGCCGATAGATAACGCCGGTGGCGCCGGGGAAGAAGGCCATGGGCACGAAGACGCAGGACAGGACGAGGGTAATGCCGAGGATCGCGCCGGTGATCTGCCCCATCGCCTTTTGGGTGGCTGCCTTTGGTGGCAGCCCTTCTTCCACCATGATGCGCTCAACGTTCTCGACCACGACGATGGCGTCGTCGACGAGAATGCCGATCGCGAGCACCATGGCAAACATGGTCAGCACGTTGATGGAGAAGCCGGTGGCGTACATCACCGCGCATGTTCCGAGCAGCGCGACCGGCACGACCAGGGTCGGTATGACCGTGTAGCGGAAATTCTGCAGGAAGACGAACATGACGATGAAGACAAGCACCATCGCCTCGATTAGGGTGTGAACGACCTTTTCGATGGAGGCAGTGACGAACGGGCTCGTGTCGTAGGGAATGGAATACTTCACGCCCTGGGGGAAGAACCGGGCCAGTTCGTCCATCTTTGCCTTGACGGCGTTCGACACCGCCACGGCGTTGCCCGTCGTCGATAGCTGGATCGCAAGGCCGGCGCTCGGCTGCCCGTTCAGGCGCGTCGCAAACGAATAGGCTTCGGCTCCGTTTTCGATGCGGGCGATATCGCGAAGCCTCACGGTCGAGCCGTCGGCATTGGCCCTCAGGATCACGTCGCCGAAGGCTTCGGGGCTGGAAAGCTGACCTTGAACGATGACGCTGGCCGTGATGTCCTGGGAAACGGGATTGGGCGAAGCACCGATCTGCCCGGCCGCGACCTGAGCGTTCTGGGCCGTGATGGCAGCGTTGACATCCTCTGTCGTGAGCTTGAACCCGACCATCTTGTTGGGATCGATCCAGATGCGCAGCGCCCGCTGGGAGGCGAAGAGCTGCGCCCGGCCGACGCCCGGCAAGCGCCGAAGCTCACCCAGGATGTTGCGGTTGATGTAGTCGCCAAGCGCGATCTCATCCATCTTGCCGTCGGTCGACGTCAGAGCGGCGATCAAGAGGAAGCCCGAGCCCGCCTCGTCGACATCGATGCCCTGTGTCCTGACGGTCGCCGGGAGGCGGGCCTCGACCCGGCGGATGGCGTTCTGCACATCAACGGTCGCCTTGGCGATATCGGTGCCCGTCGCAAAGGTGGCGCTGATGCTGACCGATCCCGAGTTGTCGGATGTGGACTCGAAATATTTCAGGCCGGCGACGCCATTCAGCTCCTCCTCGATCTGTCGTGTGACGCCCTGATAGATCTCCTGCGGCGAGGCGCCAGGGTATGAAGTCGAGATCGAAATCTGCGGCGGCGCGACGTTCGGATATTGGGCGACCGGCAGGAACGGGATCGCGATGATGCCAGCGATCATGATGAATAGGGCGAAAACCCATGCGAGGACGGGGCGCCTGATGAAGAACTGTGCCATTGGATACCTAGTTTGCCGCCTGCTCGGGGCCTTGTTCCTTTTGTGTGGCGACCCATGGTTCGGCCACGACCTTGCTGCCCGGCTGGATCTTGTGGACACCGTCCACAACGACCGTCTCGCCATTTCTCAGCCCGGAGTCGACGCTCCATTCGGCATCGAGCGCCTGGCCGAGTACGACGTCGCGGGCTTCGGCTTTGCCGTCTGCGCCGATGACAAAGACCTGCGGCTTGCCTTCCGCCGTCCGGGTGACGGCACGTTGCGGGATGGTGATCCCGTCCTTGCGGATCGCCTGCTCGATACGCACGCGGACATACATGCCGGGCAGCAGGTCGCCGCCGGTATTCGGAAATTCCGCCCTCAACGTGACTTGGCCCGTATTGGGATCAACCCCGGCATTGGAGAAGAGAAGCTTGCCGGGTAGCGGATAAACGTCGCCGCCGTCGAAGACCAGTTCGACCCGTGCCTGGCTCCGGCCGGAGCTCTCCAGTTTGCCCTGGGAAACGGCTCTTTTCAGCGCAAGGAGATCCTGTGCCGACTGGGTAAAATCGGCGTAGACCGGATCGATCTGCTGGATCAGGGCCAGATTGGAGGATCCGTCAGCTGTGACCAGCGACCCCTCGGTCACCAGCGCCGCCCCAATGACCCCGGTGATCGGAGCGCGTACCTCGGTATAGTCGAGATTGATCCTTGCTTCTTCGAGCGTTGCTTCCGCCAGCGCCACATCGGCATCGGCCTGGGCCAGATTGACGCTCGCCGTATCGAAATCGACGCCTGTCGCGATGTTTTGCTTGCGAAGCGCGCGCTGCCGTTCCAGTTGCTGCCGTGCATTTGCCTGCGTTGCCTTTGCGCGCTGCAGGGAAGCCTCGGCGCTTTGAACCCTCACTCGAAAGAGGCGGGGATCGATGCGATAGAGGACGTCGCCCTGCTTCACCAGGCTGCCCTGCTCGAAGACCCGTTCCTGCAGGATTCCCGAGACGCGCGCCCGGACTTCGGACACGCGCGTGGCGGCGATGCGGCCCGGAAGCTCGTTTGCGACGGGAATTGGATGGGCGACAAGCTTGATGACACCGACCGCTGGCGCCGGCACTTCCGCGCTTTCCTGTGCATGGGCAATTCCGGCCGTCGAGGCGAGAAGAAGCCAGGCGAGGAGATAGGCCCTCGGGCGCGTCGGTCTAGGGGTAGTCCGCATGGATGCATGTCCTGGTTACCCGCCGTCAAGGCGAGATCAAAAGAAGGGAAATGCATGGGCTCGGCCGGAGCTTGCCGGGATACAGCCCATGCTTGTTGCCGCATACGATATGACCTGCAGATTGTTGCGCTTCTGTTTGCTATATGTGGAGGTTGTGTGGAGGCGGACGATTGAATATTGACTGCCGGGCCGGCTCAGCCTTTCCTGATGGAAAGGGGGTGCGAATGGAAAATGCGCTTATTTTGATCATCGAAGACGAGCCGGAGATCTCCGATATTCTGGAGCGCTATTTCGCGCGCGAAGGCTTCCGGATTCTGACGGCCTCCGACGGCGAGATCGGTCTTGCTCATCATCAGCGTTTGAGGCCGGATCTCGTGGTCCTCGACGTCAAATTGCCGAAAGTCGATGGTTACGCCGTCCTCGCGACGATCCGTCAGCGCGGAGATACGCCTGTCATCATGGTGACGGCCCTTGCCGAAGACTTCGATAAGCTTCACGGCCTGCGCTCGGGCGCGGACGACTATGTCGTCAAGCCTTTCAACCCCGCCGAGGTCGTCGCACGGGCACGCGCCATCCTCAGACGTGCCACGGGAAGCGGCCTGACGAATAAGGTTTTGCGCGTCGGCAGGCTTTCCGTCGATCCGATGGCTCACGTCGCCTATGTCGACCTTCAGGACGGCCGCGCGGCGCTTCCCTTGACCCTTACCGAATTCCGCATTCTCGAATATATGGCGGGCTCCCCGAACCGGGCTTTCGAGCGCGGCGAGATCGTCGATGCCTGTCTTCCCGAAGGAGACGCATTGGACCGCACGGTCGACAGCCATATCAGCAAGCTGCGCAAAAAGCTGGAGGCGGCCGGCGTCGGCAATCTTCTGAACGGTGTCAGAGGGATAGGCTACCGCCTTGGCGAGTTTGGTTAGGAACAGTCTCAACCGGCAGATCGTCTGGTCGACCACCATCGTTGCGTTCGTGTCGCTTTCGGTGATGTTCTTCGGCTTCCTGATCTATGGCTGGGTTTGGGATTGGCTGTTTCCCGACCCCAGTGCGTCGGAAGATTGGGCGCCGACCGACTTCGTGGTGCTGGCCATCAATGTCGCGATCGGTCAGGCCGTCGGCGCCTATGTCGGCTGGCGGCTTGCCCGGCGGCTGGTCAAACCGCTCGTCGCGGTGACGCAGGCGGCCCGCACGATCGCCGAAGGTGACTTTACCGGCCGTGCGACCGGGCAGGGAACCTTCGGTGAAGCGGACCGCCTGATCGAGGATTTCAACCAGATGGCGGAGAAGCTGCAGAAGGCCGAAAAGGAGCTGCAGTACTCGAATTCGGCCATCGCCCACGAATTGCGGACACCTCTCACCATCCTGCGCGGTCGCATGCAGGGTCTTGCGGATGGCGTCTATGAGCCAAGCCAGGACGTCTTCCGTGGATTGATCGGACACATCGACGCGCTGACGCGGATTGTCGATGACCTGAAGACGCTGTCGCTGATGAATGCCGGGCGGATGGAGCTCGATTGCACGCGGTTCGATCTGGCCGCCGAGGTCGCCGACGTCATAAGCTCGGCGGCACCAACTCTTGCCGATTGCCGGATCGAGGTCGAAACCAGTCTCGAGCGCGTCATCCTGAGCGCAGACCGGGCTCGCATCCGACAGGCGGTCCTGGCCCTCATCGACAATGTTGGTCGCTATGCTCCCGGATCGAAGCTAGAAGCAGTGGTGAAAGTGGCGGGCGACGCGTGTCTGATATCGATTTCCGACAATGGGCCGGGAATGACGGGCGTGGAGCGTGAATATGCGTTCGAGCGCTTCTGGCGGGCCGACGATGCGCGCACGCGAAAGACCGGCGGATCGGGTCTCGGACTTTCCGTCGTCGAAGCCATCGCCGAAGCGCATGGCGGGCGCGCCGCGATCGAGCGGCGAACCGGAGGTGGCACGAAAGTCACCGTCACGATCCCACGCGCTTGATACCGGATCGCGCTTCGTCGCTGCGTGTGTGAGCCAGTGCCGGCGCGCGCATGAGATCGGCATCCCCCATCGGCCTCCCGATGCAGGCCGAATAGTCACAAATCTTTGATATCGAGCCGAGCGCTGTTTGGAACCGGTCCCTGTGGAATTGGTTATATTACCAATGGACTCAAGGGAGGACCGTCATGCCAAGTTCACTATCATACGCCGCCAGCGCAATCCTGCTGTTCGGTGTTACCGTCGCGTCTGCCTATCCCGCTTCAGCGATTTCGCGCATCAGTTCGACCACGCAAACCTGTGCGGCGCTGCGCCAGACGATCAACCGCGAGGGAGCTGTTATCGTGACGCATCCTGGAACGCGGCAATCCGGCACGCTCTATGACCGTTATGTGCGCGACAGTGACTATTGCGACTCCGGCGATGTCGCGACTGACGATTGGGTGCCGGCGAAAGATGGAAGTTGCCGTCTCTCCAATTGCCAGACCTATGAGCCGCCTTTTGATAATTGAGGTGTGATGGCTTCCGCCAACGGTAAGAAATGCCGGAATCCGCACCTGCAAGGGCGCCGGGAAGGGTGTCCAATGAGGCTCGAAGATTCTTCTTGCAATATAGTCTGTGCACAGATAATCTGTGTATAGATTAAATCGCTCATCGAGCAGGAAGAACGGAGCCAAGGCAATGTGGACCAATGAATACACCGCCATTTCCCCCCTCCCGGCAAGAGCTATCTGGAACGCACTCAAGGCAGTGCACGAAGGCCGTCTCACCTATGAAGGCGCCGACACCTTCGTGCTGCACGGGCCATTTGCCAAGGGCACGCGGGTGTCGGTCACTCCCATGGGGCAGGACACGTTCGAAGCCACCATTGTCGACCTTGTGGAGAATGTGACCTATGCCGACGAGACGTCCTTCGGCGATACGACATTGCTGTTCCGGCATACGTTGACGCCGGTTGAAGGTGGCACGCAAGTGACCCACCGCCTCGAGATCTCCGGCCCCTCGACCGGCGAAGTAGGACCGGAACTCGGACCTCAGATCAGCGGCGACTTCGACGTCACGATGGCCAGGCTGTTCGAAAAGGCGAAGGAGTTTGAGCATCTTGGTTGATGGAGAGCATTTGAAGACGCGTTTTAAAGAGGGACCATCCCACAGCCCTGGACTGTTGCTGTGGCGAACGACCATGCGCTGGCAGCGCGCCATGACGGCGGCGCTGGCCCCGCTTGACCTGACACATGTTCAGTTCGTGCTGTTGGCCTCGGCGATGTGGCTCGGTCGTTGTGGCGAGCCCCCCAATCAGGTGCAACTTGCCGCTCAGGCGGGCACTGACGTGAAGATGACTTCGGATGTGATTGCCCGGCTTGAGGCCAAAGGGCTGGTTGCACGAGAGGCCGATCCCAAGGACTCCCGCGCCAAGGTCATTCGCATCACCGAGGCTGGAGCGGCATCGGCACAGCGTGCCATTGTCGCCGTCGAGAGTGCGGATGCGGCTTTCTTTGAGCCGGTGGACGACGCGAAACTTGTCGCTATGCTGCAACAGCTTGCGGGCGACATTCGCTAACGACCGGGATTGCCGTCGCAAGAGGAGATCGAATTGCCCGGAGACGACCATCGCTATGTGGAAATGACAACGCGTCTCAGATCGTTGCGGTCGTTCTGCGACTTCCTGGCGAATGGCGGAGTGGTTCGGATCGCACAGGCGGACGGGTCGCCATTCGAGGACGTGACTGCAATCCAGCTGCAGCGAAGCAGCCAGGAAGCCGAAGCCCTTGCTCGGATGCGAAGAAAGCTTTTTCCCGAGCTTGCCGACGAAGATGTCTCGCCCAGCCTTTACAGCAGCAACCCAGAATGATCGCAGGAGATTGTATGAAGGCCGTGCTGTAGCCGGCTATCTCTTCGTGAGCACTGCCCGACATGGCAAGCGGACCAAAAATCAGAGGCGTCGTCCCTCGGCCGCGGCGCCGCCGAACTTCAGTCCGTCGACAAGCAGGCTCAGCATTCGATCGAGATACGCCTCGCCGGCCGGCTCCGACACGGCCATGGACAGGTAGGCGATCGTGCGCAGCAGGTCGCCCGGCTCGACATCCCCTCGAACGTCTCCGTGCGCAGCTGCGGCCTTCAACAGGGATGCAAGCGCAGGCTCGAAATTGGAGCGGAAATATGCAGGCAGAGCGTCGTAGGCGGGATCACCGGAATGCAGGGCTGCGACAAGCCCCTTCTTGGCGGCCAGGAACCCTGTAAATCGCTTCAACCAGCGTGCCAGCGCCTCGCCGGGTGGATGCGCCGCCGCAAGGACGGCGGCCTGCTCGGTACAGGCGTCAACTTCCCGGCGGAAGACGGCCAGGATCAAGTCGGACCGTTTCGGGAAACGACGGTAGAGCGTTGCAATGCCCACGCCCGCCCTCGACGCGATCTCGCGCACCGGAGCATCGACCCCCGAAGTCACGAACACCTCCTTTGCCGCCTGCAGAAGGATGTCCTCGTTCTGCCTGGCGTCCGCCCGCAGGCGACGCTTGGTGCCGCCACTCTTTTCCCTGTCGTCCCGCGAGTCCATCGAAAGACACATGCCCCTTGATAAGTGGATCATTGTTCCGTATATGCCTATATATGGATCGTTGATCCGCTTAATTCATTACCTAGTTCCGTGCATTCCAACAAGTTGCTTCATCATAAAGGATGCTTTTCATGCAGGAAAAGATGCTCGCTCTGGTTACCGGAGCAAATCAGGGCCTCGGTCGGCAGATCGCCAGCGAGCTTGTCGCTAACGGTTATGTTGTTCTCCTCGGCTCGCGTGATTTCGAAAAGGGCAGTGAAGCAGCCGAAAGCATCGGCGCCGACGCTCATGCTATCCAACTCGACGTGACGGATGCCGCCAGCATTGCCGCCGCCGTCGACCGCATCCGGTCCGAATTCGGTCATCTCGACCTTCTCGTCAACAATGCCGCCATTTCCAACGCCGGAAGACCGGGCCGGTCGCTTGAGGAGAATATGGCGGCGAGTCGGGCCAGCGTCGCATCGATCGACGAAATGCGGACCGTCTGGGAGACGAACGTCTTTGCGGTTCTGGCCCTTACTCAGGCAATGCTGCCGCTCCTTCGCGCGGCACCGTCCGCTCGCATCCTCAACGTCTCGAGCGGCGTAGGGTCGCTGACGCTGAATGCGGATCCGAGCTTCCAGTACCGGGCCGGCTTCGGTGTCATCTATGCAGCCTCGAAGACCGCTCTCAATGCCGTCACGCTGTCGCTTGCCATCGATCTCGAACCCGAGGGAATCAAGGTCTATGCGGCAAGCCCGGGCTTCACGGCCACGGCGCTGAACAACTTCCAGGGCACGGATACGGTGGAAGTCGGGGCACGCAACCTTGTCCGCGCCGCGCTCGACACTGAGAGCCCGACCGGGACCTTTACCGGCCCGAGCGGCATTCTTCCATGGTGACCGAAAGGCCACCAGGAATGCACTCCCACACGATGCTGTGATCCCTCGCGAATGTCCGCAAGAAAGGGCAGGTGCCCGATTTTATCGGGCCGCCCTCTCGGTCGGATCATAGGCCTGACAATCCGATTCAGCCTGACTGTTCTTCTTCCGCCAGAATCCGGACGAAGTCGGTCATGATCCGCTGGCGGGTCTCCTCCCGTCTCGCAGTCTGGATGCGATGGTAGATCGAAAAGAGGCGGCCGCGGCCGAGCTTGTCGAAGACGCTCTTCGCCGCGGCGTTCTCAGCCAGCATCGACAAGAATGCTTCGGGAAATTGCATGGTTGCTCCACTGGCATAGGCGGCATCCCAGCGGCCGTCGGACTTGGCGGCAAGGACGGCCTGAAGTCCAGGGTCACGCATCTTTCCTTCGATGATGAGTTTCTCGGCATGCGCACAATTGATCTTCGACCAGCCTGACTTCGCCTGGCGCGGTGTGAACCGTTGAAGCCACGATGCCTCGTCATGGCTCTTCTTGATTCCATCGATCCATCCCCATGCCAGTGCGGTGACGACGGCTTCCGACCAGGACATCGATACGGTCCCGGAGCCCTTCTTGAAAAGCCTGACCCAGACCTCGGATGATTGCGAGTGGTTGCTGACCAGCCAGGCATCGAAGGCGGCGGCATTCGGAAACGCCTGAACTTTGCTGAAATCGACATCCATGACGGTGCTCGAAACCCTGATAATTGGTGATCCGATCTTGTAGCAGCGACCTACTGACAGTTTCTGTCAGCTATGCAGGCGTTCATGTCGCAAAACCTGGTGTTTCGGATAAAAGCGCCTGGGTTTTGCGTGGGCATTGATACCGAGAGAAGATGCTGGAGCGGCTTCTTTGCGCGATACGCAGCTAAGCAAGTTCAACCGGACAGCTGCCTGCCGAAGTTAGCCCAGGGCCGATGGCGTGGCGCCTCTGCTCAGCGCTTGATGAACGGCAGCGAAATGCAACATTCACAGCCGGTTCAGCGCGCCAATGTCATTAAGTCACCAGAAAGAGCTTACTTCCTCACCCAGGCTCTGACGGAGTAGACGATGAAAAAGATCATTCTCTCGACACTTGCCACTGTGGTTGCGACCGGCAGCATCCTGACGTCCTATGGGACGGCTAATGCCCGTGACTATCGTGAGCACCGCCACGGCGACAGAGGGGCTGCCATCGTTGGCGGGTTGGCCGCAGGTATCATCGGCGGGCTGGTCGCCGGCGCTCTCATCAAGGACAGGGATCGTCCGCAGTATGATGATGATGCAGACTATCGCTACAGCAGGGCCCCGCGCTACGAAGGCAATGTCGGTTATCGCGATTACGGCAGCTCGCGCTACCGTTACAGCAACGGTCCGCGTTACGAGGACGACTCCGACTATCGCGCTTTTGACGGCTCGGACTATCGTTATGATGGTGGATGGCGTTGATATCGACGATTTCGTCGGCCGGGGTGCTATAAGGGCAAGCTGATTAGAGGTGGATCAAGCCTCAGCTGAGCTTCTCAGGAATGAAGCCGCCGGTCTGGCGTCGCCACAGATGGGCAAACAAGCCATCTTGACCAACCAGTTCGTCCGGCCTGCCTTCCTCCACGACCTGGCCCTTATCAAGCACGATTATTCGATCCATCTTGGCAATGGTGGACAGGCGATGCGCGATGGCAATCACCGTCTTTCCCTCCATAATCACGTTGAGTTTCTCCTGAATAGCGGCTTCCGACTCACTGTCGAGAGCTGAGGTTGCCTCATCGAGCACAAGGATCGGCGCGTTCTTCAGAAGCGCGCGGGCAATCGCCACGCGCTGCCGCTGGCCACCTGAGAGCTTGATGCCGCGGTCCCCAACGAAGGCATCGTAACCCTTGCGGCCGTCGCTATCCGAAAGGTCCGCAATGAATGCATCGGCCTTTGCCATGATCGCCGCTTGTTCGATCTCATCCTGAGTCGCTTCTGGCCGGCCGTAACGGATGTTGTCGCCGACCGAGCGGTGCAGCAACGCGACATCCTGGGCGATGACACCGATGGCGCGGCGAAGGCTTGCCTGCGTGACCACCCGAATATCCTGGCCGTCGATGAGGATCGAACCATCTCCAATGTCGTAGAAGCGCAGGAGCAGGTTTACGAGCGTCGTCTTGCCGGCTCCGGAAAGGCCGACGAGCCCGACCTTCTCACCCGGCAGAACCGTCAGCGACAACCCGGCGATAACGGGTTTGCCGGTCTTGTAACCGAAGTGGACGTCTTCGAAGCGGATCTCACCGCTCTCGACCTTGAGATCAGCAGCGTCCGGTCGGTCCGTAATGGTGGGTGGCGTTGTCATCACAGGCATTGCGTCCTTGATCGTGCCAACCGCCTGGAACATCTGTTGGCCCATCTGCAGGAACGTGAAGATCTGTGCCGATAGCCGGTTCAGGATATAGATGGCACCGACGAACTCGCCGATGGAGAGGAACCCGTTGATGAGCCCCGAAAAGCCTATCGCGAGCATCGCCAGCCACAACGCCGTATTCAGGACCACGACGGTCAGTTCCGATGTCCGATAGATGCGTTGTTCGCTTTGCTGCGTCTGGACGGATTTTTGGATGATGCGGCGGATGGCACCGGCCTCGCTGTCTTCAGCCGCAAACTGCTTGATCATCTGCATATTGGTGTAGAGATCTGTGATGGCGCCGGCGACGAGGCTGCGCTGCTTGGCCGTGCGGCGGGAGAGCTCGACAAAGCTGGGAACCACCTTGAACGTGAACGCCACATTGAGCGCGATCCAGATAACGACAGGCAAGGCAAGTTGCCAGGACAGCGCGCTCAGAAGGACAACTGAGCCAACCAACTGAAAGAGGAAACGGGGGATGGACTGGAACGACGCAATGATCTGTTGCTGGACGGCGGAGGCAACCTGCTGCAACCGCGAAGCGACCTGCCCGGCATAGAGGTCGTGGAAGAAGGCCAGATCCTGCCGCTCTACCGCCTTATGGCCCTGCCACTGGATAGCGGCCGGCATGCCAATGCCGAGCGTATGTGATGTGAGCGTATTCAGCAGAAATGAGGCGATTGGCATGGCCGGAAAGATCAACAAGCCGAGAAAGGCGAGTAGAGGCCACTCATTGCGCAGGAAGGCGGAAGCGCCTTGTTGCGTGACGCCATCGACAATGACCGAAAGGCCCCAGACGATGGTCAGGTTGATGGCCTCCATCGTCACGGAAGAAAGTGCGAGCCCAATCAACACGCCGCGAAACATGGATATGAAATGCAGAAGGACAGCGACCGGTCCCTTCGATGGCAGCGGCCGGTAGGGGATATCGAGCGGCCGGATCAGTTTTTCGAAGGGACGGTATATGGCGTCTGAAATCGACATGGCTCGCTGGTGTTCTAAATGGAAAGGAGGCGAGGGACTCATTTACACGGGCTCAGATAGGAACATCTTCCGGCTGCAATCACAATTGATACACCCTGGGCTATGTCAGAAATGCGGCGGTAGGCATGCCAAGCGCTCAAGCGCCGGATTTGGGAGTATCCGGGGGAGGGCGACCGAGGTGGGGGCGGGGCGGTCTTAATAAAAGGGAGCAGAGCAGCGAGAGAGATGGCCCTGTAAGGTTCTCATAATGTTGGACCTTCAATCGGATGCAACTTTTCATGAAGGAGTTGTGAAAATGCATTCGATCGCA
>NZ_JBNWDQ010000011.1:0-110874 GCF_053521805.1 Rhizobium sp. A22-96 | reverse complement strand
ATGCAAAAGCTATCGCTGACGCGAAGACTTCTTCTTCGCTGGCCATCGTAGCTCATCGTCCCTCAGCACCATAACCTGAAGGGTGAGGCGCGTTCGAGCTCTGTTCGGGTATTGCCTCAAGCAACATCAAACTTCCAATGCAAAACGGAAGCGGACGTGAGAATGGGGCACATCAACCCCAAAACAGCCAATGAGCATTTCTTCCGAAAACCGCAATGCTCACGCAATTCAGCCTGCGGAAATTGCCGCCGTCCTATCAATCGAAGGCGGATGTTATGCAATTACCGTTCCTGTTGGCCTGTGTAGTCCTGACCGGCGGACACTGCCTCTCGGGGCAGCAGCCGGGCACCGAATACAAGGAGCCACCTGTTCTCTCCATCCAGTACCGATATGACCCTTGCACCGATGGTCGCGTCAGCGATGGGCGACCGCGAACCTGCGCGGAACTCAGGCGTGCATTGCGGCAGGATCGATGGCGCGAATGGCCGGATGACGATCGCCGGCCACGGCGGCCTCGTGTGAACCCATGCACCGATGGGCGCTTCAGCGATGGGCGTGCCCGATCTTGCCCTGAATTGCTGGACTGGCTGGATCGGCAATGAAGACGATCCTGTCCTTCTCATCCTGGCCGCTTGTGTTCTTTTCCGGCCTGCTGGGCGCCCATTTCGCTTTTTCGAGCGAGCGGCCCATGCTTGCCTTCGCTCTCGTCTATGCCGGCGAAGTACTTTTACTTTTCCTGCTCGAGCGTTACATCCCCTATGAGCGGCGCTGGCTGCTTGCGGACGGGGAAACGGCAAACGATATTGCCCATACGCTTTTGACCAAGGGGCTGGTGCAGATCGTCGCGCTCGCGGCCGTTGTCTTTCCGATGCTCTCCGCGACCGTGCTGCAACCTCTCGCCGGCGCGCGGTTTGATGCCTGGCCGGCTGCGATACCCATGCCTCTGCAGGTGGTTATGGCCGTCGTCATAGCTGAATTCGGGCTCTACTGGTCGCACCGGATTGCCCATGAGAGGCTTTTCTTCTGGCGATTCCATGCCCTGCACCACAGCGTGACCCGCCTCTGGGTCATCAATACCGGGCGCTTTCATATTGCCGATTCGCTGTTCAAGGTCGCGCTCAGCCAGATCCCGCTTTATCTGATGGGCGCACCGCTCGAAGTGTTCTGGTGGCTCGGCGCCGTCACGGCCTTCATGGGCATTCTCACCCATTGCAATGTCGACATGAGGACCGGCTTCTTCGACTATATCTTCAGCACGCCGCGCCTGCATCGCTGGCATCATTCCAAGGATATCCGTGAGGGCAACACGAATTACGGCGAAAACGTCGTGTTCTTCGATCTGCTGTTCGGCACCTATTTTAATCCGGACCGGCCCTCTTCAACCGATATCGGCATTCGCGGCCAGATCGCCAAAGGCTTCCTGCGGCAATTGGCACAGCCTTTCCGAAAGGATGGGATTCGCCAGATCCTTGGGCGCGCGACAAAAGACGGCTGATGCGGTCTCCCGCAATGCTGCGGTAATCCAGCCGACGTACCCCTGCCGCGGTCTCTCTTCAGTTGCAAAAGGACGTTCCTGATGTCTGCCATTCGCATCGAGCGGTTCCCGCTCGGCATTGCCGCCTTGACGGTCTTGCTGGTCCTCTCGGCCTGCGCCTCGCAAATCATGAAGAGCTATATCGGCGCGCCGATCAGCAGCGTCATGCTCGACTATGGTCCGCCGGACAATGTCTATGATCTGCGCCCCGGCGAGCGGGCCTATCAGTGGCGCAAGCAGAAGACGCAGGTGGTGCCGGGTCAATCCACCGGCGAAGTGAAGGAAACACGGCGCGGCAGCCGCTATGAGGTCACGGAGACCCCCGGCTATGTCGAGAGAACGGAATGTTTCTACACCTTCTACACCCGAAGCTCCGGATCGGACTGGTACGTGACCAGCTTCCGGCAGCCTTCGCTCGAATGCGAATAGGCCCAGGCGTGAATACCTCCAGTCGCAGGATCACAGGACATGAAGCGTAGTTCCATGATCGCAGTTGCCATTGCCAGCCTTTCCATCGCTCTGGCCGCCTCCGCGCGGGCCGAGGAAATGATAGGCCAGGGCGCAGGCCTCATTCGCGTCGTCGGCGAGGGGCAGATTCTTCGCAGCCCGGATATCGCCGTCGTCCGCCTGACGGTATTGCGCCAGGCCGGTGAGGCGAGCCAGGCGGTTTCGGCCTCCACGGAGGCGACCCGCAAGCTCATCGCCGCGCTCGTGTCGCTGGGCATCGGGAGAGACGACATGCAGAGCGCGGATTTCCAGATCTCACCGCGTTTCGATTATACGGCGAAGCCCGATGGCACAGCGCCTTCCTCGACCATCTCGGGCTATGATGCCCGCAACACGCTGATGGTGCGTGTTCGCAAGGTTGCCGAGGTCGGAAATGTCCTTGATGTGGCCCTGAAGAGTGGCGTCAACGAGGGCGGCTCGGTCGATTTTCTCGTGGAGGATGCTGCCGGTGCTGTCGATGAAGCGCGCAAGCATGCCGTGGCCGCCGCAGCGAAAAGCGCCAGCGCCGTGGCGCAGGCCTCGGGCCTCAGGCTCGGGCCGATCGTCGCCATCGAAGATCAGCCCGCGGCGACCATATTTCCCTATGCGTCGACGGAAGCAAGGCTGCGTGCCGCCAGTTCGGACGCCGGCGTGCCGATCGAAACCGGCAAGAATGTCATCACGGCGCGCGTCGCGGTGTCCTACCTGGTCGCACGGTAAGGGGAAAACATCATGAGACATATATGCCTCGCCGCGGTGACCGTGGCCTTTGCTGCACTGCCTGCAATTTCGCAAGCCGAGACGATCTGCTCCGTCGTGGAGGATGTCGAAAGCGGAAAGGTCCTGTTGAAACAGGGGGATTGCGACCGCCGTCTGTCACCGGCATCGACCTTCAAGCTGGCCCTGAGCCTCATGGGCTACGATGCCCATGTTCTGGCTGACGAGTCAAAGCCGGTCTGGCCGTTCGTGAAGGGCTATTCGGATTGGCCGGCGACTTGGGAAGATAGCGCGACCCCACGTCTTTGGATGGAAAAATCCATCGTCTGGTATTCGCAGCGCCTCACGGAGGCGCTCGGCCCCATCAAGTTTCAGGCCTATACGAAGCAATTCAACTACGGCAACGTCGACGTGTCGGGCAATCCCGGCAAGCATGATGGCCTGACGCATGCCTGGCTTGGATCGTCACTGAAGATCTCTCCTGTCGAGCAGCTCGCCTTCCTGCGAAAGTTGGTGCGGCGGGAGCTGGGAGTGAGCGAGCTGGCCTATGACATGACGACAAGGATAGCCGACTATGGGGTGCAGCAATCCGGCTGGCATGCCTTCGGCAAGACCGGCGCCATGCCGTCGTCGCGGATCGGCATTCGTGGCGACCGGTTCAAGATGTATGGCTGGTTCGTCGGCTGGGCGGTCAGGGGAGATCGTAAGATCGTCTTTGCGCGTCTGATCGGCGAGGAACAGAAGATATCGGGCTCGGCCGGCAAACGGGCGCGCGATGCCATTCTTGCCGATCTCTTCACAAAACCCGATGCGATATGAGTGACGCGGGCATTTCCGGAGCATGGACGCTTAAACGGACTTGCTCTCGCAAGGCCTGGACACCTGGCGCATTCACGTTCCATCGCCCTTGTCTCCGCCCCATCGCCAGCGCCATGGAGCGTCGCTTTTCCACCAGCTGACCAGGAACAGCAATGCCGTCGGAATGAAGATCGCGAGCACGTAGCTCGCCGGATGGCCGTCCCGCCATGTTTCTCCCATGGCGAAGACTGCTCCGAGGACCAGGGCGTAGGCCGTCAGCGCCGCCCAGCCTTGCCAGCTGCAGGGCAGGCCTGCTCCTGCTCCATAGCCATAGGCCTTGACGCGGAACCAGGCGCCTTGTGTCCTCATGCGGGCACATCCTCCGCTCTATCCGTCTCCGGACTGGCCTTTCGCCTCATTAGCATTGTCCTGCAGCTTTCGATCAGGGACAGAACGACCGGCACGAACACAAGCGTCAGCGCAGTCGACGACAGGAGGCCGCCGATGACGGCATGGGCCATGGAGGCACGCTCCTGCCCGCCTTCGCCAAAGCCAAGCGCCAGCGGCAACATGCCGATGATCATGGCCGACGTGGTCATGACGATCGGCCGGAAACGGATCGTGCCGGCATCAATCAGGCTTTGTCGCATGCTGGCGCCTTCCTGGCGGCGCTTGTTGGCGTGATCCACGAGCAGGATGGCATTTTTCGTCACCAGGCCCATCAGCATGATGAAGCCGATCACCGAGAAGATGTTGATGGTGGACCCGGTTAGCAGAAGGCCGCCCAGTACGCCGCTGATCGAAAGCGGCAGGCTGGTCATGATGGCGATCGGCTGCACGAAGGAGCCGAATTGCGAGGCAAGGATGAGGTAGATGAAGATGACCGCGAGCACCAGGGCCTGAGCCGCATAGCCGAAGCTTTCCATCATGTCGTCCGCCTCGCCGCCGATGGCGATGCGGTAGCCAGCTGGCAGGTCCATCGAGCCGATGACGGTCTGGATGTCGCGGACAACGACACCGAGGGGTTGGCCGCTGAGATTGGCGGAGAGGCGAACCTCGCGATCCCCGTCGCGCCTTACGATCGTCTGTGGCGCGAGGGTTTCCGAGACATCGGCGACTTGCGCCAGCGGCACGGTTGTCGCGGGCCCCGTTGCGCCGACCCTTGCGACGGGGATGGGAATTTGCCTGAGATCCTCGATCGTCCGGCGGCCAGCTTCCGGCAAACGAATGGCGACATAACGGGATTCGTCGCCGCCATGAGCCCAGCTTGTCAGCTTTTCGCCAGCCACCAGCGGCCGAAGATTGCGTTCGATCGTCGCCGTTGAAATTCCGAGATCGGCCGCCTGCTCGGCACGAAGCCGGATCATCAGCATCGGCCGTTTCTTGTCGGCGGAGGATTCGAGAGCGATGAGCCCTGCGACCTTGCCGAGCTTTGCCTTCATATCTAGCGAGAGGCGCTCCAGCACGTTCAGGTCGCCGCCCAGGATCGATATCTGGATCGTTTTTGCCTCGGCGCCGGAAATCTCTCCGGGCTGCCCCACCTCGACCGTGGCGCCTGCGAGCGGGCTTAGGGCGTCGCGCAGCTTCGGCGCGATCGCGACGGATGTCATCGTTCTCTTGTCCGCCGACACCATGGAAGCGGCAATTCTTGCCTCATTGGTGTTGGCGCCGTCGCCGCTGTTGACGGTCGAATAGAGATCGAGAATATCCGGAAATTGCCGCAGGATGGTTTCGGCCTGCCTGATCTTGGAGGCGGTATATTCGACCGATGATCCCTCCGGCAAGGTGAGGCCGACCGCGACCATGCCCTGATCCGATTTAGGCACGAATTCCGTGCCGATGCGCGGGATGAGGCAAAGAGTTCCGGCAAAGAACCCGAGAACACAAAGGGAGGTCACGGCCCGGTGCGCAAGGCACCAGCCGACGATGCCGCCATAACGCTGTGCGATCCTTTCGAAGCCATGGTCGAAGCGATCGAGCATCGCCTGAAGGCGTCCTCTTTTGCCCGACGAGGGACGATCCGCCCAGACGCTGGAAAGCATCGGGTCGAGCGTGAAGGACACGAAAAGCGAAATCAGCACCGCGACGGAGACGGTGACGCCGAATTGCAGAAAGAACCGGCCGATCACCCCGCCCATGAAGGCGACAGGAAGGAAGACGGCGACGATCGACAGCGTGGTGGCAAGCACCGCAAGGCCGATTTCCGATGTGCCGTCCAGCGCCGCCCGCTTGCGATCCTTGCCCATGGCAGCGTGGCGAGTGATATTTTCTCTGACGACGATCGCGTCGTCTATCAGGATGCCGATACAGATCGACAGCGCCAGCATGGTCATGAGATTGAGGCTGAAGCCCAGAACGGCCATGGCCGCGAAGGTGCCGATGACGGAGACCGGCAATGTGAGGGCCGTGATGATGGTCGAGCGCCAGGAGTTCAGGAACAGGAGGACGATCGCGATGGTCAGTGCGCCACCCTCGATGATGGTCCTTTGGACATTGCCGATCTGTCCGACAATCGTTCGCGAACTATCCTGCGATATGACGATGCCGATATCCTTGAGCGCATCGTCCTTCCTCAGTTGAGCCAGCTCTCGCTCGACGCCATTTGCAACGTCGACGGTGTTGGCGCCTTCGAGCTTGTTGATGTCGAGGCCGAGTGCAGGCTTGCCGTTGAACCAGGCCCGGCTCTTCGGGTCGGCCCCGGCCTCCATCACATCGGCGACTTCCGTGAGCCGGATCGGGCGACCGGCGCTGTCCTGTGTGATAACGATATCGGCGAAATCCCTGACGCTGCCCGGCTGCACGCTGACGGTCACGCTGCGCTCGCGCGTCGACGAGACGATGGATCCGATGGCGCTGTCGCGCGTGGCCCGCTGTATGGCTTCGATGACCGTCGGCATCGGAATGCCGAAGGAAAGCAGCTTGGCCGGGTCTGGCTGGATTCGCACCTGGTCTTCACTGCCGCCGACAAGCGTCACCTGGCCCACTCCGGGCACCCGCCGCAGCCGGGGCACGATCGTCGTGTCGGCGATCTTCGTCATCCGGCTAAGGGAAAGATCCGAGGAGAAGGCCGCGAGCGACATGATCGGCGCGTCCTGCGGATTGAAGCGCGTGACGAGCGGCCGATCCGCACCCTCGGGAAGCACATCCTGCAGCCGCGATATGCGGTCGCGCACCTCATCCGCTGCTGCTCTCGATGGCGTTTCAAGCGTAAATTCCGCGATGACGAGGGAGTTGCCCGTCGATGATTTCGAGGTGATCTTCTTGACGCCGGCAATAGCGCCGATGCTTTCCTCGATGGGTCGGCTGACCTGTTGCTCGACGGCAAGCGCCGATGCGCCGTCATAATTGGTGGAGATGACGACGGCTGGCAAGTCGACGGAGGGCAGCAAGTCCACGGGGAGGCGCGACCAGGCTGTCATCCCCAGGACGACGATGGCGACCATCACCATGGTCGCAAAAACGGGCTGCTGAATGGAAATACGGGCAAGAAACATCGGTGATCCCTAGCGCTCGGCGATCTTCACGGAGGTGCCGTTGGCAGCGTCCCGGAGCGGAACGGTTATGACCGCATCGCCTTCGCTCAGTCCGGTTCGAACCTCGACGAGATCCTCGCCGACTTTCGCCGTGCCGAGGGTGACCGGCTGTCGATGCACGGCGCCATCGATGATCGTCCGGACAAGGGTTTCGCCGCCTTCTGTAATGATTGCGGCGGCGGGCACGGCGAGAATGTTGTCATGGCTGTCGATCTGCAGCGAGCCATGGCCGAACATACCGCCTCGAAGGCCGGGGACGACATGCTGGAGCCTCAGATAGACCTGCAGCGATCGCGAATTGTCGAGGGTTGCGGGACTGATCCTGTCGAGCCGCGCCAGGAGAGCCTCGTCCGGCAATCCCTCGACCTTGATGGACGCTGTCTGTCCGATCGAAAGTCCGGCGCTCTCCTGCGGAGGAATGAGGGCGACCAGGTCCAGCTGCGCGATATCGACGATCTCGAACAGCTCGGTATTGATCGATACGGCCTGTCCCGGATTGATCCTGCGGGAGTTGACGATGCCGTCGAAAGGTGCGGTGACGACCGCGTCGCTGAGTGCGCGCTGTGCTTCCGCCTGTTCGGCCTGCAGCGCCCGCAGCTCCGCTTTCAGCACCGCCACGTCGGTCTCAACCTCGGTCAGCTTGGCCTGCGCGACGCCTCCGGTGGCGACAAGGCTGCGCGTGCGCTCAAGATCCTTCTGCGCCCGCAGAAGCGTTGCCGCCTTGGCATCCGTCGTCGCGACCAGCCTGTTCAGCGAAAGCGTCAGGGCTTCGGTGTCGAAGCGCGCGATGACGTCGCCGGCGCGCACGGTCGTTCCCACGTCAGCCTCGACGGATGCCAGCGTCCCGGACAATCTTGCAGTCAGCGTCACGCGCCGGGCCGGCTGAATGAAGCCGTTGATGCGAAGCTCCTGGCTGTAGGTCTGCCGACGGACCCGCATCACCTCCATGGAGGCGACCTCGATCGTCTTGGCCGCTGGCGCCTGCGTGATCTGGGCCGCGCCACTGATGTCACGGCTGGCCGGCACGATCACGGCGCTTACAACGCCCAGCGCAACCAGCGCCAGGATGATCGTTATTTTCGTGATGCGACTGGTCATGGCATCCAACTTGGACTGTCGTCTCAAAAGTGAGAGCGGCGAAGCGGCTGGCTCGGGGTTTGATTAGCCGTCATTCGCCGCTCCCCGCCAGGCACGGCTTGCTTGAAAGCCGTGCCGACGTCTGCGGAACCTGCCGGTCAGAAGCGATAGTTCAGACCGGCCTTGATGACGTGGTCGCGAACATCGGTCTTCGATCTGCCGCTGGAGCTCGTCGTCGACACATCATTGGTCATGACGTAGTTGTATTCGACCTTGGCCGATAATCCACCGCCGAAGCCCTGCTCGATGCCGCCGCCGAAGAGGTAGCCCTGCTTCCAGCCGCTCGGGCCGGAGACGCCTCTTCCGCCGTCGAATTTCGTCATCGTCAGACCCGCCGTCCCATAGACCAGCGTGCGGTCGAAGGTCAGGCCGGCCTTTGCCTTGGCGGCACCGCGGAAGCGCTCTTCCAGTTTGCCGTTAGGAACGTTCACTTCGTTGTTTCCGAGGTAGGAGCCTTCCAGTTCCGCACCGAGGATGCCAGGCCCCACCTGGAAATTGTAGCCGGCTTGTACGCCGGCGGTCAGACCCTTGCCGCTGGCGAAAGGGTTCAGCTTCGGCGAGGCAACGCCGCCATGCGCGCCGAAATAGGCGCCGCCCCAGCTGAAGGCCGGTGGCTGTTCGTAGCCGGCGTCCGGAGCCTGATAGGTCGTGAGGTCGGCCGCGGATGCGTTGGCTGCGGCCGCAATGGCCAGAGCCGCGAACAGGAAAGATTTTGCGCTGAGAGACATTGATAACTCCATACGAAACCCATGCGCCATCCCTAGGCGCTCGCAAGGTCTCTATTTGCGTTGGAGAACCGGAAACCGGTTCCTGCTGGTCTCCAGCGCCGCCCGTCTTGGGAACGGATCGGTCTCAGGAGATGCGGATCATTTTGCCTGCGAGAATTGCGGGTACATTGCAGGATTCGAAAATATTGAAAAATTATTCAGTATTTTTATAGGGTTGAAGGGAAATACTTAACTATCTGTTAAGGAAAATTAGATCCATCCAGCCGTTAATTCGGGAAAGACAGGCGAAAACAGGCGCCGCCTTGCGGGCCATCCAAGACGATGACATTGCCGCCATGCCGCTGCATGATTTCGCTGACCAGATTGAGCCCGAGGCCGGCCCCATGCTCATGCGGATGAAGGCGATGGAAGGGCTCGAAGATCCTCTCGCGCTCTGCAGCGGGCACACCTGGACCTTCGTCCGTCACCTCGATGATTGCGCGCCTGTCGATCCTGATCGTGATATTCCCCTTGCCGCCGCCATGCTCGATCGCATTCTGAACGATGTTGAAAACGACGCGGCGCAGCGCCCCGGCATCGCCCTGGACAATCAGGCGGTCGAGCCTTGTCTCGAGCGAAAGGTCATATCCCTGCGCGATGGCCAAAGGCGCCATGTCGGCGGCAACATCGCGGCATATGTCCACCAGATCGACGGGCGAGAAGTTCGCACCGATGACATCCAGACGCTGCAGATCGAGCAGTTGTTCGGCAAGTGCGGAGATGCGACCGGCATCGGACAGAAGCCGGTTGCGGATGGGCCCCTCGACGATCGTCTCGACGCGCGTCTGCAGAATGGCGACAGGGGTGCGCAATTCATGCGCGGCATCGAGAATGAAGCGCTGATGGCGCTCATGCCCCTCATCGAGGCGTTGAAGCGCACCGTTAATCGCATTGACGAGCGGCATGACTTCGCGCGGGATCCCCGTTTCCGGCAACCTGTAACCGCGCCGGTCGATATCGATGGATTCGGCTTCCTTGGCGACGGTGGACAGGCGGGAAAATGCCCTACTCACGATCCATGGAATGATGACGATCGTGACAATGACCAACAGCACAAGGATCGGCACCATCAGCAGGTTGGAGAGAAGCAAGATGGCATATGTCATGCTGAACACATCACCCTTGCCGATCACGGTAAAGTTTCCCGCGGGGCCGGATGTGTTGCGTATGACGGCCAGATAGGAGAAGGGTGGTTTGGTATCCCGGATATCGCCGAAGGTTATGCGATCCAGGTGTTCCGCCATCGCGGCGTAAACCGCAGGCACATTGCCGGTCTGAATGATTTCACCCTTTTCGCTGCGGGCGACGAACCAGAAGTCCGCCGAATTTTGCCGCAGCTTGGCAATTTCGTCCGTCTCGTTGAGAACGAGCTGGCCGTCGGCCTTGCGCTCGATTGCGCGTCCGGCAGCATCAGCAAACTCGGGATCGGAGAGAACGATGCCTTCGCCCGCCTGTATCAGGTAGGCGACGAACGCCACGCTGAACAAAAGGAGGATGCCGACCTGGAAGAGCAGAAGCTGCGCGATCAGCCGGCGCTTCAGCGATTTTGCCCGGGCACGCTTCATGCGATTGGCCTCAACAGATAGCCGACCCCGCGAATGCCATGGATCTCCACGCCTGCCTGCGCATCGGCGAGCTTCTTGCGAAGCCGCGATACATGCGAATCGAGCGCATTCGACTGGATTTCGTCGTCGAAGGCATAAACGGCTTCCTCCAGCGCCGCACGCAGGACCGTTCTGCCCTGCCGGCGGATCAGCGTCTCCAGAACGAGAAGCTCGCGCCTCGGCAAGTCCAGCAGTTTGCCTGATATCCGGGCCTCCCTGTTATCGAGGCTGAATTCAAGCTGACCAAGCCGGGCAACCATCGGCGCCACGTTTGCCGGCCGACGCATCAAGGCGCGGATGCGCGCCAGAAGTTCTTCGAGGGCGAAGGGCTTTGAAAGATAGTCGTCCGCACCGAGATCGAGGCCGTTGACGCGATCGGCGAGGGAGCCGCGGGCTGTCAATACGATGACCGGTATCGTCGCGCCGATCGAACGCAGGTGCCGAATGAGTTCGAGCCCGTCCCCATCGGGCAATTGCCGGTCGAGCACGATCATGTCATGGACATGTTCCGAGACGGCGTTTCTCGCAAATTCCAGGGTCGGCGCGTTATCGACGATGATGTCGTACTGATGCAGCGCGGTCGCAAGCGCATCTGCCATCTGCGGCTCATCTTCCACGAGCAAGAGGCGCATTGTTTCCCTTTCTAAGGCGGTACATTTCGTTCAAGACATAGCGATGAACATTGCGGCATCATTGCGCGCTATGGGGCGCTTCTCGCATTGTCGGCCTTTGCCCGGTCTATTTCCGGCTAATCATTCTCAATGCATTCCAGCCATGCGGCGCTGACGGCCGCTGCCAGGGACAAGAGGAATATTGCGAGAATGCAGGTCGTCTTGAAGGATGTGAGGCCGATGGCCACGCCGGTCAGCATGTATTCGAGCGGCAGAAACAACAGAACGACGGAATAGGAAAGGCCCATCACATGGGGCCTGATATCGCGCGGCGCCTTCACCTGGAGGATCGCCACGAAAGCGGGCGAGAGCCAGCCGTTCGCCAATCCCGCGACAAGGCCGGCAAATATCATCGTTAGCGGCGAAATCTCGATCCACATCAGTCCCGTTGCGAGCGCCAGTCCCAGGAAGGCTCTGGAAACGGTGGAGGCCGGCGCGGGCCTGTCCTGGCGGGATGCCAGGTGCAGGTTCATCATGATCGTGCCCGTGGCCGATGCCGCAATGAAGATGCCGAGCCAAGCTACGGACTCGCCCTGCAGCCGCAAGGCTGCCGGCACGAGGAAAATCTGCAGCGTCATGAAAAAGCCGAGCGCGGCACTCGCGCAAAGCGCCAGCGGCAGCGAAGTGGCCGCACCGCGGAATCGTCTTCCCGCAACGATGATGTCAAGCAAGTGCGGCGCTGCCCGCAGCCGAAATTTCGGCAGGCTGAACGACAGAAGCATCATGGCGGCAAAGTTGCAGATCGTGATCCACCATGCGGCATCTTTCGAACCTATGGCGGCGATGATGAAGGCGCTGGCTGCCGAGGCCGTGAGCAGCACGAGGCCGTCGATCATATCGTCGATGGAATTCGCATCGGTCTTCGACAGTCCCGAAAGCCGGGCAATTTCAGGAACCTTCACTTCGGTCGCCACCGTCGCCGGCCCATCGAGGATGGAGCTTAGAAGGCTGAGAAACAGGAGAGTGCCGGGGCTGAGAAAATCGGCGGTATAGAGCGCGGCAATCAGCAGCGACGTCAGCGCGCCGATTTTTGCGGAAATAAGCGCTGTATGGCGGATGCCGAGCATCTCCGCCACATAGCCGCCGAACGCCATGCCGATCAGAAGAACGCCGCCGTTGATGAACGCCATCAGCGCCATGCAGACCACGCTGCCGGTGAGATCATACATGATCCAGGGATAGAGCACCGTCGCAAAGGCATGGCTGAAATTCAGGGCCACGTTGCTCAATTGAAGCCCGACAAAAGGCCATCGCGCGTTGCGTTGAAGTCGTTGAAGCACGGTTCTGTTCCGATGATCGTTAGGTCATCAGAGTCGGCCCATCGCCTTGCAGCAACATTACGGGAAGCGAAATTTATGCGGCAACCAACAATTGCTTCATCGAGGCTGGGGATATGCGGTGCCGGCCTGTTTCGCCGGCAATATCCGCCGGCGATCCGATGTCAGATCGATGGTCAGTCGTGCGCCGCCCGTGGGGCTGGTATCGGCCGTGACATTGCCGCCGTGCAATTCCACGATCTGTCTCACCAGATGAAGGCCGAGGCCCGTCCCGCTGGAGCGCGGTTTCAGCCTGTAGAAAGGCTCGAAGATCCGATCGCGCTCGGCGGGCGGCACGCCTGGGCCGTCATCGCAGACGTCAATCAGTCCGGGTGCGATGCGAATGCTGATCGTTCCCTTGCCGCCGCCGTGATCGATGGCGTTCTGGATGAGGCTGGCGAGCGCACGCTCCAGCGCTGCCTCGTCACCATGAATGGGGTCGTCCGGCCCTTCATGGATGAGATCCAGTTGGTAACCGGCGGGAAAGGCAAGCGGCGCCATATCGCTCACCACCCGCTTGCCGAGGGCCAACAGCGAGATGGGCTTGAACTCGGCCATATCACGCTGAAGGCGCTCGATATCGAGCAACTGCTCGGTCAGCGTCGTCAGCCGCGCCACGTCGGCGATCAGCTGTACGCGTTCCGGAGTCGGCGGCAGCGCGGCGATGCGGGTGCCGAGTATGGCGATCGGAGTCCTGAGCTCATGCGCGGCATCCGCCAGGAAGCGCTGATGCCGCTCATAGCCGTCATCCAGCCGGCGAAGGGCTTCGTTGACGGCGCTGATCAGCGAGGCAATCTCGGGCGGCGTGCCCGCGGTTTCCAGCCGTACGCCGCGTTGGCCGATATCGATCAGTGCGGCCTGTTTTTCCGCCTTCGCGATGCCAGCCACCGCGCCGTGCACGACGAGAGGGGTGGCGAGCAGGATGCCGAAGACGATGACGATCATGATCGGCATGCCAACCTTGAGAAAGACAAGCAGAAGCCCGAGCGCGACGATGGCCGGCGGAGCCTTGCTTTCGGTTCCCGTCAGGATCTGCATCTCGCCTGCCGGCGTATAGACAGTCCGCATGCGCGCCTCGGGTCGATCCATGGCGGCGGCGTCGACCGTCGATCCGAAGCGGGCCTGGCCGATGCCGGGCAGCGCTTCACTGATGCGGGTAAAGATCGCCGGGATCGGGCCTTCGGAGATGTGCATCCCGCGTGCATCGCGGATGATGAACCAGAGGCCAGGCTCGGCTCCCCTGAGCGCTGTCAGCTCCGCCGTATCACGCAGCTGCAACGCACCGGCTGCGTCGCGCTGAATGGCATGCTGAAGGGCTTCGATGGTTCGATCGGTCGAGCGGAAGGCGAAGAGATCGCCCTTCAGGAACAAGGCTCCGAGAACGAAGAAAAGGATCAGGCTCTGGAGAACTAGCAGCCGCCGGATCAACTGCCATGTCAGCGAGCGGCCAGTCGCCTCCTTCATGCCTGCTCCATCAGCATGTAGCCGACCCCGCGCACGCCATTGATGGTGACGCCGGCATCCGCCTCGGCAAGCTTGCGGCGCAGCCTCGAGATATGACTGTCGAGCGTATTGGACTGGACCTCGTCGCTCATACCAAAAACCGATTCCATCAGGATTTCGCGCGGCACCATCCGGCCGGCGCGCCGCATCAGCGCTTCCAGGACGAGGAGTTCGCGCCTTGGTAGATCGAAGCGCATGCCCTCCACCCTGGCTTCGCGGTGGTCCAGGTCGAGGACGACGCGGCCGAGCCTGACGGCCATCGGGCTGATATGGTCGGGCCGCCGCAGCACGGCGCGCAGCCGCGCCAGAAGCTCCTCGAAGGCGAAAGGCTTCGCCAGATAGTCATCGGCGCCACCATCGAGGCCGGCGACGCGCTCGGCAAGCCGGCCGCGGGCGGTGAGCACGATCACCGGAATGTTCGATTTGTGCTGCCTGATCTTGGGAATGAGGGAAAGGCCGTCGCCGTCCGGAAGTCCGCGGTCGAGGATGATGGCATCGTAAGAGCCTGCCAAGATCATCTCCATGGCCATGCTCATGTCGTCTGCGTGATCGGCAATCATATCGTAGCGCCGTAGCGCCGATTGCAGAGCCAGAGCCATTTCCGGCTCGTCCTCGACCACAAGGAGCCGCATCACTCGTCCTTTCGCCATTCGTCTTGTAATTTTTGCCGAGGCGACATTGCGACAACATGACGTTTCGAAGCAATGCAGGCGTCAGACGAACCATCGAGATCCCTGGGGAAGGCAATCAACCGACAAGGGACGAACCGATATCATGAGAGACAGCTTCTTCTTCCTGCGCCATTGGGCGGCAGCTCCTCTTCGCACCGCAGCCGTCGCACCGTCGAGCCGGGCACTGGCCAAAATCATGACACGCGACATTTCGGTGGCGACTGGGCCAGTTATCGAGCTTGGACCGGGCACCGGAGTCTTCACCAAGGCCCTGCGCGACTGCGGCGTGGCGGAGCACAACCTGACACTGGTCGAGCTCAATCCGGATTTTGCAGTCCTGTTGAAACGCCGCTTTCCGGCCGCATGCGTGTTGCAGATGAGTGCCGCCGATATCGCGACATCAGCTGCATTGCGCGAGGGCAGTGCTGGAGCCGTGTTGAGCGGTCTCGGGCTGCTCTCGATGCCGACGCGCCAGGTGGTGAAGATCATGCAAGGCGCATTTCGCTGCCTCGGGCCGGCGGGTGCATTCTACCAGTTCACCTATGGCCCACGCTGCCCCGTGTCGGACGACGTTCTGAATTTCCTCGGGCTGCAGACGGAAAGGGTGGGAGGAACCCTCTTCAACCTGCCGCCGGCTTCGGTCTATCGGATCACGCGCTCGCCGATCTGGCCGAACGAGAGACTCGATCGTCGGATGGCAGGCGGCGCGCCCCGGTATCTCGACGCCTTTGGCGATTGACCGGGCGATCCGGAAGCCTGCGAAACCTATTCGCAGCGAAGGCCGGTGGCGCGGTCGAAGAGATGCAGCGCGTTTGCGTCGAAACCGAGTTTCAGCGTCTGTCCTTCGGCAATTGCGGTTCGCGGCGGCAGGCAGGCCATCAGCCGCTGCGAACCGGCTTGCGCCGTCACGATCAGCTCAGGTCCCGTCAATTCCGCCACTTCGCAAATGGCTTCGAGCTTGCCTTGTTCGTCAAGCCGCAACGTTTCCGGCCTGATGCCGACCACCAGCTCCTGCCCCTGTTTGATCTCCGCCTTCGTCGGCGGCATCGGCAGGGTAATCGAGGTTCCGTCGATGCGGAGCGAACCCTGATCGGCGGTGGCATTCAGAAGGTTCATCGGCGGTGCGCCGACGAAGGTCGCCACGTAGAGCGTTGCCGGATGATTGTAGATCTCGTCCGGCGTGCCAAGCTGTTCGATCCTGCCGTCTCGCATCACGGCGATGCGGGTCGCGAGCGTCATCGCCTCGATCTGGTCGTGTGTCACGTAGACGACCGTGGTCTTCAGCATCTGGTGCAGGCGCTTCAGTTCGGTGCGCATCTCCATGCGCAGCTTGGCGTCGAGGTTCGATAGCGGCTCGTCGAACAGGAAGACCTCCGGCTTGCGCACCAGCGCCCGGCCGATCGCAACGCGCTGGCGCTGGCCGCCGGAAAGCTGGCTCGGCTTGCGCTCCAGCAACGCCTCGATCTGCAGGAGCTTTGCCGCCTCGCGCACTGCCTTGTCGCGCTCGGCCGCAGGCACCTTGCGCATCTCCAGGCCGAAGCCGATGTTACGGTGGACCGAGAGGTTCGGATAGAGCGCGTAGGACTGGAACACCATGGCGATGTCGCGGTCTTTCGGATGGACGCCGAGCACGGAGCGATCGCCGATGCGGATATGCCCGCTGGTTGCCTCGGCAAGCCCGGCGATGATGTTCAGAAGCGTGGACTTGCCGCAGCCTGACGAGCCGAGCAGCACCAGGAACTCGCCGCTCTCAAGCGAAATGTCGATGCCTTTCAGCGTCTCCAGCTCGCCATAGCTTTTGCGGATATTCTGGATTTCGAGCGCGCTCATCGAACGGCCTCCTCGGATGCTTTGGCCGGGCCGTAGCTGCGCGGCAGAGTGGAAATGGCGCGGGAGGCAACTTCGGTTCCTGCCGAAAGGCAGGCCGCAAGCGGCTCGCCGCGGGCAAGGGCGGCGAGGAAGCCCGCATTGAAGACATCGCCGGCGCCGATCGTATCGACGACCGTGACGCGTGGCGCCGCGGCCGAAACCGACGTGCCGTCGGCGTCGATGGCAATCGCCCCGTCCGGGCCGCGCTTGACGACGAAGATGGCGCCCTCAGGCATGTGCGATCGAAGAGCGATCGCAGCCTCGACTGGATCGTCCATGCCGGCAAGCGTCGTCGTCTCGACTTCGTTCATCAGCGCGACGCCACAGCGGGAGAGCCAGTTGCGCGTTGCATCGCAGTTTTTCTCCGTCCAGCCGTCGAGCGGCCAGCCCGTGTCGAGCGCAACGGTGATCCGGTGCTTGTCTGCCCAGTCGAAAAGGGCGTCGTAATCCCGGGTGAGATCTTCGGTGAGGAAGGCGCCGCACAGCAGCATATAGCCGCCGCTGAGCCGTTGGCCGTCGAGCACCGCAAACACGTCATCGAGATTGAAGCGTGGCAGGTGGCCGCGGGTGGTGAAGAAGGTACGCTCACCATCGGGATGGGTAATGCCGACCGAAAGCGTCGTGCCCTCCGGCCGAACGGGCCATTTGCTGCTGCGTGCGCCGAAGGCTTCGCTCAGCCAGCGGCCGAACTGGTCGTTGCCGACATTGGCGGAAATTTCGTAATCGACGCCGAGGCCTTCCCAAGCAAGGGCACTATTGCCCGCCTGGCCGCCGACGCGCAGCTCGTCATGATCGACGATGATCTCGGTGCCGGCCTTCGGCCAAGGTGCGGCCGGCCCGAGGATCAGGTCGATATTGACGTTGCCGATGACTGCAAGCGGCTTCATTCACTCGCTCCGGGTGATCTTGGTGGTGCGCACCGGCGTGCCGGCATCTTCCACCCGCTCGTCGGCAAAGGCGATCATCAGCAGCTGCGCCACAGGCAGCATCTGAAAGACGGCGGCAAGACCGGTTTCCGGCTTGAAGCGCAGCGTCACGCAGCCCGGTACTGCCTCTTCCTGGGAGCCATCGAAGATCACCACCGGCGCGCCTGTTTCGGCGGCGGAAGCGGCCATGGCGGTCACCAGGCTGGCTGTCGCATCATTGCCGCGGAAAAGCACCACGCCGATCGAGGGGCCGAGCATTTCCATCGGCCCATGCCGCAGCTGGCCGCCTTCGAGCGAGAAGCAGGGACGGCGGGAGAGTTCGGTGAGGCCAAGCGCCAGGGCTTCGGCAACGCCCTGCAGGCGGCGGCCCGAGGTGACGACGGTGCCGACATTGGCGAGGGCTTCAAGGGCCGGCTCGATGGCGGGCGTCTCAGGAGCCTGCAACACCGCCAAAGCGCGTGCCGGATCCTGCCCGAGTGCGGCGAAGATCGCCAAGTGCAGCGCGAAGCTGACGGTGAGGCTGCGTGTTGCGGCAAAGGCAAGCTCGGTGCCGCCGGCGCCGACGAGAGAAGGCGCGGTTCTCGCAAGAAAAGAGCTGCCCTCGAGCGTCAGGCCGAAAGTCTCGACCGTGCCGCTGGTCTCGTTGAACCAGCGCACGACCTCGGCGCTTTCGCCGGATTGCGATGTCACGAAGATCGTGCGTCCCTCAAGCCGCAGCGGCTGGCCGAGCTGTTCGGAGAGCGGCAGCGCAACCGCATCGATACCGGCGGCGCGATAGAGCGGCTCGACGGCGCGGTTGACGGCGTGGGAGCCGCCCATGCCGAGCAGCAGCAGCCGTCCGGTGCGCTTCAGCGAGGCGGCGGCCCTGGCGGCCATATCGGGTGATGCTTCGAAGGAAGCGAGCGCGTCTGCATGTTGACGGCCCATTTCGCGATCGATGGCGGCAAGGCCTTCGGGGCGGGTTTTCTCTTTGGTCATGTTCATCCCTTGACGCCGCCATTGGTCAGCCCTGAAATGAGGGCACGTTGCATGACAAGGCCGATCAGCACCGGGGGCAGGGCGGCCAACACGCCGGCAGTCGCGATCAGTCCGTAATCCGAGACACGGCCGCCGGCGAGATCCGCAATAGCGACGGTGAGGGTCTTGGCGCGCTGGTCCGAGGTGAACAGCAGCGCATAGAAGAATTCATCCCAGGCAAGCAGGAAGGCGAAGAGCGCCGAGGTCGCCACCACGGGCATGGCAAGCGGCAGCGTGATGATCCTCAGCGTCTGGAACAGCCCCGCGCCGTCGATCATTGCGGCGGCCTCGATCTCCTTCGGAATGGAATCGAAGCCGGATTTCATCAGCCAGGTGGTGAACGGCGCGAGGATTGTCAGATAGACGAGCGCCAGTCCGAAGACGTTGTTGAGCAGGCCAAGATAGGCAAGGCCCATATAGAGCGGGACGGCCAGCGCCACCGGCGGCAGCATGTAGGTGGCGATCACCATGGAGAGCGACCACCCGACAGACGGCGTGCGCGAGACGGCCCAGCCGGCCGGGATGGCGAGCGCGATCGCAGCGATGGTCGCCATGCCGGCGACTTCGATGCTGTTGCGCAGCGACGAGGTGAAGGCTGCACCCTCACTGTTTTCCAGCGTCGACAGCAGCAACTTGTAGCGCGAGAAATCGACCGTCTGTGGCCACCAGCGCAGCGGCTTGGCAGCAAGATCAGCAGCCGGCGAAATGCTCATGATGAACAGCCAGGCAATCGGCGCCAGGATGACGACGGCGAGCAGGATGGCGCAGACATAGATGAAGCAGGTAAAGAGCGAGCTCTTGCGTTCCATCAGGTGGCACTCCCTGCGGTTTTGCGGACAAGGGCGGCATAGGCAGCGGCCAGCACCGTGACCAAAAGCGTGACGATGAGGGCAAGCGACGCGCCTGATCCCGCCCGCTGGAAGGAGAAGGCCTCCTGATAGACGAGGATCGATAGAGTGCGCGTGCTGTTTGCCGGGCCGCCGCGGGTCATCACCCAGATGATGTCGAAGACCTTGAAGGCCTCGATGGTGCGCAGCACCAGCGCCACCATCAGCGGTCCGACAAGATAGGGAAGGATGACGAAACGGAAGCGCTTCAAGGGACAGGCGCCATCGACCAGCGAGGCGGCAACGATATCGCGCGGTACGGCCTGCAGGGCGGCGAGTGCGATCAGCGCCACCAGCGGAAAATTCTTCCAGCAGTCGGCAACGATGAGCGCGGTCAGCGCCGTGCCCGGTTCGCCAAGCCAGGAGCGATAGGCGTCAAGCAGACCGAGCTGGGTCAGCGCGGCATTGAGCGCGCCATATTCCGGATTGTAGATCAGCCGCCAGAGCGTGGCGTTGACGACTGTTGGCAATGCCCAGGGCAGGATCATCAGCGCGCGCAGCACGCCGCGCCCTTTGAAGTCCTGGTTCAGCAGCAGCGCGGCGAGCACGCCGAGCACCATTTCGGCGGCGACGGAGATGATCGCGAACCAGGCCGTGGTGATGAGGGTGCGCTGGAAATTGGAGTTCGCCAGCATCTTCGCGTAATTGTCGATGCCGACGAAATTACCGCCAGTGCCGACGAGCTTTGCATCGGTGAAAGAAAGGCCGACGGTATCGATGAGCGGCCAGCCGATGACGGCGACCATCACCACCAGCAGCGGCAACATCAAAAACCAGGCGCGAGTTGTCATGGAGGTGCCGGACATGACGGGCCCCTTCTTTCATTCTTCATGGAGGATGGAGAGGCGGGCGACGCAATGCGCCGCCCGGTAAGACTATCAGAGACCGCTGTTTTGGGCAGCAGACTTCAGCGCGTCTTCCGGAGAAGACTGGCCGAGCAGCGATTCCTGGATCGCCTGCTGAAGTGCCGTCGACAGTTCCTGATACTTGGGCGTGTTCGGACGCGGATACATGGCGGCAAGACCGACTTTCGCGGCCGCGATCAGTTCTTCCTGGCCCTTGGTGACGGCCGGGTCGCTATAGGACGATGCCCAGATCGGCAGGCTGAGCTTGGCATACTGGTTCTGCGTTGCCTGCGAGGTCATGAAAGTGATGTACTTCCAGGCCTCATCCGGATGCTTGCTGGCCGTGGTGATGCCGAGGCCCATCGAGCCGTTGACGGCCGAGGCTTCGCTCTTGCCAGCAACGCCCGGCGCCGGCACGACGCCGACCTTGCCGGCAACCTTGCTGTCCTTCGGGTCGTTTGCCATATTGTACATGTAGGTCCAGTTCAGCGCGAAGGCGGCATCGCCGTTTTCGAACACCTTGCGGACATCCTCTTCGAGGAATTCCTTGGAGTTCGGATTGGTGAGGCCGGACTTGTAGCTGGCGACCATGTACTTCAGGGCATCAAGGCCGCCGCCGTTCTGGAAGTCCGGCTTGCCGTCCTTCAGGAAGTCGCCCTTATAGGCGCTGACGAGCGTGGTGTAGTCGCAGATCGCGGCTTCCGCCTGCGACCAGCTCCAGGCGATCGGCGTGGCCAGAAGGCCCTTGTCCTTGATGATCTTGGCCTGTTCGCTCAGCTCGTCCCAGGTCTTCGGCGGCGTCTTGATGCCGGCCTTTTCCAGGATTTCCTTGTTGTAGAACAGATACTTGGTATCGAGGATCCAGGGCATGCCATAATATTTGTTGTCGTACTGGACCGTCGTCCAGGCGCCTGGCAACACGCCCTTCTTCGTATCGTCCGATATGCGCGAGGAAACGTCGACCAGAACCTTGTTGGTCGCGTATTCGGCCGGCCAGATCACGTCGAAGAGCACGACGTCGTAGCCGCCGCCGGAGCCCTGCGCCAGCACGGTCTTGTCGTGCAGGCCTTCGTAAGGCACGAATTCGAGATTGACCTTCACGTCCGGATTGGCCTTGGAGAAGGCGTCCGTCATGGCGCGCACGTCGGCTTCGCTATAGGCAGCCTGCGCCATGAAGAGGGCATTGATCGTCGTTTCGGCAAAGGCATGCGAGGCGAAAGATACGCCGATCAGCGCTGCGCCGAGCAATGTCTTGTTCAATGATTTCAACATTCCATCCTCCAGTTTTTGACAGTCACGCGATGTTCCCGATGGCGGCTGAAGCGTCGCCTTCGGTTGTCGGGCAGGCAATTGGCCGGGCGGCTGCCGAACATGGATCGGCATGTCTTCGGAGCCCTTGAGCTCCCTGCGTTCCCTGATGAAACTCTGTGGTTTCTTTTAAGTCAATTGTCTTGACTAATTTGTTCTTCAATATTCTATTGGTGTCAAGAGGCAAAAACAGATGAACGATATTCGCCCGATCAGGGCCACGAGCGGAACGAACCACGAAGGCACCAGCGCCCATAACCGGCGGGTGATCATCGATGCCCTGCGACTGAACGGTGCGCTTTCCCGCGCCGATCTGGCGCGCGCCACCCGCCTGACGAAGCAGACGGTCTCCAACATCATGGAGGAGCTGGAAAACGACGGACTTGTGACGTCGCGGGAAACGGTGCGGCGTGGCAGGGGCCAACCCTCGACGCCCTATGGCCTGGTGCCGGAAGGCGCCTTCGCGATCGGCCTGCAGATCGACCGTCACATTACCCGCGCCATCGCCGTGGATCTCGTCGGCAATGTGCTGATCCGCAAAGAGGCGAATTTACCGGCCGGCGGGCCGGCCACCGGCACCCCCGTCGTGCTGCAGCTCATAGAAGATGTCCGCACCGAGCTGAAGCAGCGTGTCGCGCAAGCGGAGAAGCGCCTCGTCGGGCTCGGCGTCGCCATGCCGGGTCCCTTCGGCACCGAGCAGGATGAGGCCGAAAATCCCTGGATGATGGGCCCCTGGCAGCGTTTCCCGCTACTCGAAACACTGTCTGCCGGCACCGGCCTCAACGTCACCCTGCAAAACGACGCCGCCGCCTGCGCCACCGCCGAGCGTATGGTCGGGGCCGCGCATGGGCTTGATCATGCCGTCTGCCTCTATGTCGGTTATGGTATCGGTGCCGGACTTATCCTCGGCGGCGAACTCTATAGCGGCGCCCGTGGCAATGCCGGCGAAATCGGCATGGCGCTACTATCGGTCAGCGGCCGGCGAACCGTGGAGCATAACGCCTCCCTGGCTTCGCTTTACGAGCATCTGGGCGTCGATCCTATGACGCCTGATATTTATTCGCTGATAGACAAGCGCGCCGCCGCGGCCGATCCGGAGATTCTGGCCTGGATCGAAAAGGCGGCCATCGACCTGCGCTGGAGCGTGCATCTCATCGAAACCGTCTTCGATCCGCAGACCGTGATCCTGTGTGGCGGCGCGCCGGCAGCGCTTGCAACCCGGTTGATCGATGCCATGCAGCCGTTGCTTCCATCCAACGCCGATCACAAGGGCCGGCTTTTGCCGCGCCTGCAGCTGGGCATGACCGATCCCTGGGCTGTTGCACGCGGCGCGGCCGTCGAGCCGATCGGCCATGCCTTCGATCCGCGTTTCTCGGCGATCCTGAAATCCTGACGCTTAGGGATGGCGCGGGCTTGCGCCGAGGCGAGCGAGCACCTTGTTCGGAATGCCGTAGCGCTGGATGATGTCGCGGCCGTTGCGCAGGCCGCAGATCTCGCGATGAATGAACATCGCCCAGACCGCTTGTGCGGCGGTATCGACCAGCCGCTCGTGTTCGACGCCCTCTTTGCCCTTGGCTTCGGCCTCTTGCAGGGCGGCAAGCGCCGCCTCAACCTTCAGGCCGTTTTGGCCGAGCGTGCTGGCACGCTCCGACATCAGTTCATATTCGAGAATTCCAAGGCCGGTCATCGCCATATTGGCTGGATTTAAACTGCCGGGCAGGCGAACTGTCATCTCAAGCTCCGCATGCTGATGATCTGTCCTCAGCCGATTCTGCACAATTCCAGCGTCATTTCCAGATCGCGACTTCGGCATTTTGATCGTCAGGACACGGAATGTGGGCCATTGAATTTCCTGTCGCCAGGGCGCTTTTCGGGTGGCTCGCGCTCGGCATTTGAGGTCCTATGGCAAGACCGCAAAGAGATAGCCGCGCCCCTGTGGCGTGATTCGGTGAAAGGATATCCGCATGACCAAAGCTTCACGAAACGCCGGCAAGCATTATGTCTGCCGGATTATCGCTTCGCCCGTCGGAGAGCTGAAGCTTGTCGGCGGCGATGACGGGCTTGCAGCGATCCTATGGGACAATGATCGGCCCAATCGCGTGCCTCTGCTGATCGTTGCAGAGGATGAAAACCATCCCGTCCTGCTGGAGACGGAACGGCAGCTCCGGGAATATTTCGCCGGCGAACGAAAATTATTCGATCTCCCGCTCGACTTCTCGGGAACGGAGTTTCAGCGGAAGGTCTGGCAGGCATTGCTGGCCATTCCCTTCGGCGAGACGCGTACCTACAGCCAGATCGCAGCGGAGATCGGGGCCGCTAAAGCGATCCGGGCGGTGGGTGCTGCCAACGGCCGCAACCCGATCTCGATCATCGCCCCTTGCCATCGGGTGATCGGCTCGGCCGGAGATCTTCGAGGGTTTGCCGGCGGTCTCGAGCGCAAGGTCTACCTGTTGCAGCTCGAAGGGACCGAGACGAAAGCCTTCGATTTCGCTGCTTGAGCGAATGCCGCGGGATTGCCGGCAGCTCTAATGCAAACAGCCCATCCGGGAAGCCAGATGAGCTGTTTCGATTTTACCCATTTGGGCGCGGCTGGCGATGGCGCCGCCAGCCGCCGTATCGTCTTAGCCTTCGAGCCACTTCACCTGTTCTGGCGTCAGCTTGATGTCGAGGGCCGAGAGGCTGTCTTCCAGCTCGGCGATCGTGCGCGGGCCGATCAGTGGTATCACCGGGAACGGCTGGGCGATGACATAGGCAAGCGCGATGTGGATCGGGTTGCGGCCGAGTTTCTGCGCCAGCTCGATCGCCCTGTCGCGGCGGCCGAAATTGCGATCGGAATACCAGACGCGAACCAGTTCCTCGTCGTCTCGCTTGTCGCGGCCGGCACGGTCGGTGAAGAATCCACGGCCCTGGCTCGACCAAGCGAAGTTCGGAAGCTGCTTGGCATTGAGCCAAGCTTTCCACTCATCGTCGGAAGCCGCGATGCATCCAGCCCAGATCGGATCGAGCATTTCGGCGAGCGAGAAGTTGTTGGAAAGCGCCGCCGGAGCTGCCTTGCCGTTCTTCTCGGCATAGGCAATTGCTTCGTCGAAGCGGGCACGCGTCCAGTTCGAGCCGCCGAAGATGCCGCGAATGCGGCCAGCCTTGACCTCGGCATCCATGGCGTCGACGAACTCGCCGACCGGAATGTCGGTATTGTCGCGATGCATGAAGTAGATGTCGACATAGTCGGTCTTCAGCCGGTTGAGCGACTGGTCGAGCTGCTTGCCGATCATATCGGGGTAGCACAGCGGCGAATGCACGCCCTTGCCGATCAGCACGATCTCTTCGCGCGGAACCTTCCGGCTGGTGTGCCAATCGCCGAAGATGCTCTCCGTCTTGCCGCCGCTATAGACATAGGCGGTGTCGAAGGCGTTGCCGCCGGCTTCATAGAAGGCGTCGAGGGTCAGGGATGCCGAGGCGAAGTTCGGGAAGAACTCGAAGCCGAGCATGACGAGCGATGCCGGCTTGGCGACGCCGGGAATGCTGCGCTTGGGAATGCTGTTGCCCTTGGCAACGGTCGCGCCGGCAATGTTCTTCGTTCTGTGGGTTGCCTTCTCGACCTCGTATTCGAGACCGATGGAGGCGCGCCACTGATCGAGAACCCGGAGATTGCCGATCGAATCCGCCCAGCCGATTCCGGGATAGGCAAATTCCTGTTTGCCTGCACGAATGGCATCGCCGGCCGCATCGACTTCGAAGGAATAGAGCCAGCGCCCCTCCTTGACTTCGATGGTCTGGGTCTCGCCGCCCTTGATGAGCTCGATCTTGCCGACGCCGCCCTTGTGGCCGGAAGCGAACCAGAAATCCGTGACTTCGAGGCGCCCTTCCGAGCCGATGATGCGCAGCGTGTTGTCCTGGTTCGCCATGATCGAGCAGGAGACTTCGGTAATGACATTATTCGGGAACTTCAGCACCGCCGAAGCCCACTCGTCGACGCCCGTCTGGCCGAGATGGCCGACGCCCGAGACCTTGTCGGGATCGAGGAACGGCTTACCGTCACGAGCACCGGCGATGAGGCGGGCCATCGACACCGGATAGCCGCCGACATCGAGAATGCCGCCGCCGGCCGTCTCGTTGGCAAACAGCCGGTGTTCCGGCTTGACGGTGCCCATGTTGAAGCCGAAGGACGAACGGATGATGCGCAGTTCACCGATCGCTCCGCTCTTCACCAGTTCGATCAGCTTGGCGGTCTGCGGATGCACGCGGTACATGAAGGCCTCGCCGGCAAAGACGCCGGCCTTCCTGGCCTCATAGTAGATGGCTTCGGCATCGAAAGCGGAAAGAGCGATCGGCTTTTCGACAAGCACATGCTTGCCGGCGCGGATTGCCTTGATCGCCCATTCGGCATGGCCGGTGTGCGGTGTGGCAATATAGACGGCGTCGATGTCCTTGTCGGCGAGCAGCGCTTCATAGCCATTGACGATGCGCGCGCCGGGGAAGCCGTCGCCGAGACCTGGCTTGTCCGGATTGCGGCTGGCGATGGCGACCAGCTTGCCGCTGCGGGAATGGGCGACACCCTCGGCAAAAGTCTGGGCGATCCTGCCGGGGCCGATAATGCCCCAGCGGATGGGTGTATCTGTACTCATGGAACGATCCTTTCGTAAATCTGCATGCTGTCTTGGGAGGGGTCAGAGCGCGCCACGTCGATCGCTGAAGCGCTCCAAGCCTTTGTTTTGAGCAATTCCGGACGGAAAACTGCGGCGCACTTTTCCTGGAATTGCTGTGAGGGCAGCGCCTACCGCAATCGGTTTCCAGCGCTGTCGAAGAGGAATGTCTTGGCCGCGGAAAGCGCGACGGTGAGCGTGTCCCGATTGCTGGTAGTGCGGGACTCTTCGCGTTCGATGACGATCTGCTCGCCGCCGGCGATATTGGCGTAGATGTAGCTGGTGTTGCCGAGATGCTCGGCGACATCGACATCGACGGTCAAATCGGCGTCGCCGCGCCCAGCGTCGAGAAAGTGTTCGGGGCGAACGCCGATCGTCACCTGTTGGCCGGCCTCCACTTTCGCGGAGGTGGTAGGCAGCGTCAGGCGAACATTGCGCTGGTTTTTCAAAACGATAGCGACACGGCCGGACTGATTGTCGGTGACCTCGGCTTGGATGAAATTCATCTTCGGCGAGCCGACGAATCCGGCTACGAACTGATTGGCCGGATCGTCGTAGAGGTCGAGAGGCGCTCCCACCTGCTCGATATTGCCGCTGCGCAGCACGACGATCTTGTCGGCAAGCGTCATCGCCTCGGTCTGGTCGTGGGTGACGTAGATCATCGTCGTGCCGAGCTTCTTGTGAAGACGCGAGATTTCGACGCGCATCTGTACGCGCAGCTCGGCATCGAGGTTGGACAGCGGCTCGTCGAACAGGAAGATCTGCGGTTCGCGCACGATGGCGCGGCCGATGGCGACGCGCTGGCGCTGGCCGCCGGAAAGCTGCTTCGGACGGCGTTGCATCAGCTCGGTGATCTGCAGGATCTCGGCGGCCTGCTTGACGCGGCGGTCGGTATCAGCCTTCGGGTTGCCGTTCATGCGCAGGCCGAAATTGAGGTTCTGCTCGACGGTCAGATGTGGATAAAGGGCATAGGACTGGAAGACCATGGCGATGCCGCGATCGGCCGGCTCCATGTCGTTGACGACGCGGCCGCCGATCTTGAGTTCGCCGCCGGAAATATCCTCCAGCCCGGCGATCATGCGTAGCAGCGTGGACTTGCCGCATCCGGACGGTCCGACGAAGACGACGAACTCGCCATCCTTCACATCGAGATTGGCGCCGTGGATGATTTCCAGTGAACCGTAGCGTTTGACGATATTGGTAAGGGACAGTTCAGCCATACGGGTCTCCCGGAATTATTTGATTGCGCCGGCGGCGATGCCGGCGATGAAGTGGCGCTGCAGGAGAACGAAGATGATGAGGATCGGCGCCGTCAACATCACCGCGCCGGCCATGATGCCGCCCCAGGAGACCCTGGTGAGGCCGATAAGCGTTCCGAGCGCCACGGGCGCGGTCATCATTCCCGGCCGGGAATTGATGAGCAGCGGCCAGAGGTAGTTGTTCCAGGAGGCCAGGAACAGGATGATGGCGAGTGCCGCCATCGTCGGCCTTGCGAGTGGCAGGGCGATGCGCAGGAAGATCTGCCATTCCTTGACGCCCTCGACGCGCGCCGCATCAAACAGCTCGCCCGGCATCATCGAGAAGGCCTGGCGCATGAACAGCACGCCGAGCGAATTGAAGAGCGGAGGTACGATCAGTGCCACCCATGTGTTCGCAAGCCCGAAATCGCGCGCCACCATGATGAATTGCGGGATGATGACGACGGAGTAGGGTAGCGTGATCGTCCCGAGGATGATGCCCACGACAACGGATTGGCCGAGGAAACGATAGCGCGCGAGCGCCCATCCCGCCATCGAGGTCAGCATGACCGACAGGACCGTATAGACGATGGCAACGACGATGGAGATCGTCATGGCGCCGATGAAGTTGGTGTCGGCCTGCAGGTTGCGGAAGTTGTCCATGAACCCTGTCGACGGTGTCAGGATGATGCCGGGGCTGAAAATGCCGTAATCAGGCATGGTCGAGAAGACGAACATCATCCACAGCGGAAACAGCCAGATGATGGCGAGCGGTGCCAGCAGGCCGTGCAGGGCGAGGGAGCGGATCAGATTGGATTTGGACTTTGATTTCATTTCGCTTCGCGCCCCACCCAGAGATTGAGAAGAGAGATGACCACGGCGAGCGCCGCCATCGTGTAGGCAACCGCCGAGGCGTAGCCGAAGTTGGTCGACTGGAAGGCCTGGCGATAGAGCAACAGGCCGAGCGTTTCCGTCCCGCCGCCGGGACCACCCCTGTTGGTGATCAGATATGGTTCGGTGAAGAGCTGCATGGTGCCGATAACGGACAGGACGACGCAGAAGAGAATGATCGGCTTCAGGAGCGGCAGGGTGATGTGGATGAACTGCTGGAAGCGGCTGACACGGTCGAGCGTTGCGGCCTCATAGACATCCTCGGGGATCGATTGCAGCCCGGACAGGATGATGATGGCGTTGTATCCGGCCCAGCGCCAGGTGACGGCGATGATGATGAGGACCATGGCCGCATGGGAGTCGGCAAACCACGATACCGGCGAAATGCCGACACCGCCGAGCAGCTTGTTGACGATGCCGAAATCGACGTTGAACATCAGGCGGAAGACGGCTGCATAGGCAACTTCGCCGACCACGACGGGTGCGAAGAAAGCGAAGCGGAAAACGCCACGCGCCTTGAGCAGTGGTGAATTCAGCAGCACCGCCATGACCGTGGCAAGCGTGATCATGACGGGAACCTGAACGATCAGGATGATCAGCGTGTTTTGAAGTGCGTTGTAGAAGGCCGGGTCGCCGAACAGGCGCCCCCAATTGAGCGACAGATTGTAGACCCACGGATTAACCCGGGTGTTCTGGAACGAAATCAGGAACGAATCGATGATCGGCCAAACCCAGAAAGCGGCGAACACCAGAAGATAGGGTGCAAGGAACGCATAGGCGCTCCGGTTTCGCAACCGCATGAAAGCCTCCTCCTTTAAGCGCAGTGAAATGACGCGTGACATCGCATCCGCGCCGCCCCAGAGCGTGACGCCGAAAAGTGTAGGCGGTTTTCGGACGACATCACGCTCTGTTTCTTTGATTCTAGGGCGGCGGGGATGCCGGGCGCGGCTTGGGATGCGCGCCCGGCAGTGTCACTCATTTCGCGAGCGGCAGGCCTGTCGCCGAGGCGATCTGCTGGGCCGCGTCGTCGAGCGCCGCCTTGCCGTCCGGATAGCCGCCGGCAAGGTATTTCGTCTGGACGGCCTTTATAACTTCATCGGCGTCACTGAAATACTGGGTGCCGGGGCTCGGGTGGATTCTCGGCAGCGTGGCGAGAATATCGGCCCAGACCTTTTGGCCACCCCAGTAGGGCTGCGGTTCGTTGACGAAGGGATCCTTCACCGCCGACAGCAGCGACGGCACGAGGCCGAAGGATTTCAGCATGGTCACCTGGCCCTCATTGGTGCCAAGCGTGTAGTCGAGGAATTTCCAGGCGGCTTCCTTGTGCTTCGAGCTGCTGGCGATTGCGAGCGACGAACCACCGAGATTGGCAGCATGCGGGCCGTCGGCCGTCATGCTCGGCATCGGATAGACGCCCCATTTGCCGGCAAGATCCGGCGAGGTGGAACGAACGGTGCCTTCGTACCAGCCGCCATAGAGCTGCGATGCCACCTTGCTTGCAGTGTTCGCCTGAATTTTCTCGTTCCAGTTCGCCGCGGTCATCAGGCCCGCGTCCTTGATTTCCTTCACCTTGTCCAGCGCTTTGACGCAGCCGGGCTGGTTGACGGTGATGCTCTGGCTGTCACTCGAAAAATAGCCGCAGCCCTGTTCGTTGGCGAGCATGCGGAACCATTCGCTATCGCCGTTGAGATCGGCCTGCGTCATGACGACACCGGGATTGGCGGCGGAGATCTTCTTGCCGGCGGCGATGAAATCGTCCCATGTCTTGATCGTTGCCGGATCGACGCCTGCCTTTTCATAGAGATCACGGCGATAGAACATGGTGACGGGGCCGGAATCCCAAGGCATCGCATAGGCGGCATCACCGACTTCAAGTTCGGCGCGCTTGAAATCCGGGAACTGCTTCTTGAGTTCGTCATTGTAGCCGAGCTTTGTCAGATCGGTCAGGCAGTCCGGAAAGCGGTTCCAGAAGATCGAAGCTTTGTGGTTTTCGATCGACATGACGTCGGGCAGGCCGTCGCCGCCGGCAGCGCAAGCGGCCAGCATCTTGTCGAAGACCTGCGGGTTGCCGATGTCCTGAACATCGACCTTGATATCGGGATATTTCTTATTGAACCCTTCGACCGTGGATTTCAGCGCCGACGCGGCGATGTTCCAGCTCCAGACTGTGATGGTGGTTTGCTCTGCAAAGGCAGAACCGGAAGCGAGCAAGGCGGCAAGCGCCGTCGCCCCAGCAAGTTTTAAACGCATTGAAAATCCTCCCTTTTCAATTGCTGTCCGCAAGCGAACGCGTTTAAACTATCTGTCGGCACGCTTCTGTCTCCTAAAAAGGGAACATCGACTTGGCGAAAAGTAAGGTGGGTCAACGGGCGGTTTATCAGCCGGGTGCAAGCAGCGTCGAAGGGCTGCCAAATGTCCTGCAGATGTTCCATAACCACCCGTTGCCGATGGCAAAACCGCATTGGCACGCGCAGGTGGAAGTGAATTACATCGTGCGCGGAACCGTGCACTACCGCATAGGCGATCACGAGCTTACTTTGAGAGCGGGCGAGATCTGTCTTTTCTGGGGCGGTCAGCCGCATCTGTTGGACGATCTGTCGGAGGATGCGATCTATGCGGGCGCGCATCTGCCGCTGGTGCATTTTTTCCGCCTGCGCCTGCCGCTCGACATCTCGGGCCGCCTCATTCGCGGGCAGACCCTGATCAGCTCGGCGACCGATGCCGCGGATGACGAGAATTTCGCGCGCTGGCATCGTTACGTCATGTCCGAAGACGGCGCCAAGGCGGAACATGCGGTGGCAGAACTTCTCCTGCGTCTAGAGCGCATCGCCTTCGAACCCTACCGCATGGTGCCGGAGAAGCAGCAAAACCCGGCAAACGAACAAGCCCATCCGCAATCCTCGCGCAGCCTGGCGAGAATGTGCGATTTCATCGCCGAGAATTTTCTGCATGACATCGATACGGTCGATATCGCCAAGGCGGCGCATCTCCATCCGAAATACGCAATGAATCTCTTCAAGAAATCGACCGGCATGACGCTGGCCAAATATGTGAACCTGCTGCGCCTTTCGCGCGCCCAGGCGATGCTGATGCGCGATGGCGCCAATGTGCTGCAGGTCGCCATGGATAGCGGCTTCGGCTCGATCAGCGCCTTCAACAAATCCTTCCGCCACATTGCCGGCATGACGCCTTCGGATTTCCGCCGCGACATGCGCGTTCTCTCCGCGATGAATGTCGAAGCCATCAAGCTTCCGATGCATCGGCCATCGCCGCAGTTCCATCGCTAGTTCCCCTTGCGGTCGCGGTCGATCTCGCGCATTGCTCTTGGCCGGTTGAGGAAGGGGAGAATCTCATGCGGCAGTTTTCGGCTTGTATCGAGTGGTTGTTCGCGCGCGACGGCGATGCCTTTGCCGACCGTATTCGTCTGGCACATCAGGCAGGGTTGGATGCGGTCGAATTCTGGCACTGGACGAACAAGGATCTCGATGCGATCGCCGCCGCGGTCGCCGAGACCGGCATCGCGGTCTCAGGCATGGTGGCCGAGCCGATGATCGCGCTAACGAATCCGGCAAACAAGGAGGCCTGGCTCAAGGGCCTGCGGGAGTCGATTGCTGTCGCGCAGCGCCTCGGCGCGAAGGTTCTCATCGCGCAGGCGGGTGACGATCTACCGGAGTTTTCACGCGCCGAGCAGCGCGTGGCTCTTGTGGCGGCCCTCAGCGCGGGTGCGGATATCCTCAAGGGTTCGGGTGTTCGGCTCGGACTGGAGCCTCTGAACACAAAGATCGACCATGTCGGCTATTATCTGTCCTCGACCGAGGAAGGCCTCGATATTGTCGACGCGGTCGGCCGTGCGGAAATCGGCATCGTCTATGACGTCTATCATTCGGCCGTCATGGGCGAGAAGACCGAAGATGTCATCGGCGGCCGTATCGACCGCGTCGTGCATGTCCATGTCGCCGATCACCCGGGCCGTGGCGATCCCGGCACCGGACACATCGATCTGGCCGAGCGGCTGAACTGGCTGTTTGCCCAGGGCTATGACGGCAGGGTGGGGTTGGAATACAGGCCGAAGGCAGACGACGCCGAAGCCGTTCGCGCCGTGGTGAAGTCGTTGGGCGGCTGAAGCAGCCGTCTAGACCGGCTCCATCATGCCGAAGACAGCAACCAGCCCGATGACGACGAAACCGATGATGATTTCGGCGATGCTTCCGATGCGAAGCGCCTGCAAGGCGCGGCTCGGGTTGCGACTCATCCAGGGAACGAAAACATAGCGATTGACGATCGCCAGCAACGACATGCCCGCGACCAGCGCTATCTTGATGGCAAGCAGCGTCTGGTAGGGCGAGGACCAGTCCGTCGGCAGGCGTTTGAGGATCAACATGGTGTTGACGATGCCGGAGAGGATGACGAGCGCCACCGCCCAGTGCCCCACAGTCGAGAAGCGGCGCAGGGCCAGTTGCGCCTCCGCCCGGCATTCCGGCCGGCTCAATAGCCGGAGAATGGGGATCAGCGGCACGAGCGCCCCGAGCCAGCCGCCGCCAGTCAGCAGATGAAGGACATCGTTGGCACGGTGCGCCTGGCGTAGCCAGCCATCCAGCATCGAGGCATGGCCGGTGAGCGAGAGGGCGGCGAGCCCGAGTCCGGAGGCCAAGGCAAGCCCAAGCCGGCGCCGGCCTTCCGGCAGCAGGAAGGCGCCGATCATCAAGACGGCTGCGGCCGCCTGTGCCTGCCAGGCTTGCCCGACTGTCGTATCGAACAGGACATCATGCAGAGTGCCGAGATCGGCCGCGTCGCTCCAGCCGTTGCCGATGATGGCCGTTGCCGCGGGCAGGGATATCAGCATCGTCAGGGCCGCGACCACCGCGATGAGGAAAAATGGGATTGCGGACATGCGCCAGACGGTGTTTGCAAGCTCCCTCGGCACCAGAAAGGAAAGATAGGCGCACGCACCCCAGAGAAGCATCAGCGATGCATCATGAAGAAAGCGGCAGAGTTCGAGCGCTGTCGTCGGATCCATCAAGGCTTCACGATAAAGTTACAAGCGCCATCGGAGTGACGTTCCGGGTTGATGCTGGGTCGGCTTTTGCTGGGCAATCGTAGGGACACCGCGTCGAGGGCGCTGGAAAGCCAGCCTGCCATGATCGGGATGATGGAAGATTCTTCCGTCATGTTGTCAAGCGCGATAGGATTGCGGATACGCCCTGTCAACTTTCTCCATGCATAAAGGCGCCGTTCGGGACGCTTTGCCGCAAGGCAATCCGGTATCGCAGGCTTCGGTCGGCCACGATATCGCTCAGCAGCGCGGATTCCTGCCTTTCGGCACAGAATCGTCGCTTTTGAGTCCTTTTTGCAGAGTTTGTTAAGGCGTTCCGGGGTGTACGCTCGAAAGGGAGTTTCATGTCGGCAGCTAGGATCCGCGAAAAAATGGCTCATGGTTTCGGCCATCGCCGGCGTCGCGAGTGGCTCGATAATCTTGATATGCCCACCTATGTCATCGGCGATGTGCATGGTCGCTACGATCTGCTGAGCGCGCTCGAGCGCAAGATCGTTGCCGATGCCGCGGGCCTGCCCGGCCAAAAGCTCATCATCATGCTGGGGGATTACATCGATCGCGGCCCGGCCTCGGCACAGGTCATCGGCCGGCTGATGGCACCACCGCCGAAAGGCTTCGATCGCATCTGCCTGACCGGCAATCACGAAATGGAAATGCTCGCCTATATCGATGGCGAGATATCGCTGGATGATTGGGTAGGGCTCGGAGGCGATGCCACTCTTGCCTCCTATGGCGCGGATATCCTAGCACTGCGGGAGCAATATCCCAGCCAGAAAAAGCTCGATATCTTCCTGCGAACCTGGCTTCCCGACGATCACATCAATTTCCTGCGGCGCTTGCCGATCATGCTGGATACGCCGCAGGCCCTGTTCGTCCACGCCGGCATCGACCCTGACAGGTCGCTTGCCGATCAGCAGGATCACGATCTCGTCTTCATCCGCTCGCATTTCTACGACAGCGCGCAGCCGCTGCCGAAGCTGATCGTGCATGGTCACACACCGATCAGTAAGGCCGAAGCCAGCGGGCTCCGGCTCAATCTCGACACCGGGGCCTACCGCACCGGCCGGTTGACTGCGGCCCGGCTATGGCAGGGCCGCATCAGCATTACGTCGACTTGATTTGCCGGCTTAGAGCATTTCCAGGAAAACTGCGCAGCGGTTTTCCGTCAGGAATGCGTAAAAACAAAGCGCCCTAGAGATTGCCGATGCAGAGGTACTTCATTTCCAGATAGTCATCGGCGCCGTGCCGCGAGCCTTCGCGGCCGAGGCCGGATTGCTTGATGCCGCCGAACGGCGCAGTCTCCGATGACATCAGGCCGGTGTTGATGCCGACCATGCCGTATTCCAGCGCTTCCGCCACGCGCCAGACCTTCTTTAGGTCGCCGGCGAAGAAATAGGCGGCAAGACCGAATTCGGTGTCGTTCGCCTGCTGAACGACGTCTTCGACCGTCTCGAAACGGAAGAGCGGCGCCACCGGGCCGAAGGTCTCTTCGCGGGCGACCTTCATGGTCCTGTCGACACCGGTCAGAATGGTCGGTGCGAAGAAGGTGCCGGCGCCTTCGATGCGCTTGCCGCCCGCCACGATGCGGGCACCCTTCGAGACTGCGTCCCGAACGTGGTCTTCGGCTTTGCCAACGCCCTGTTCGTCGATCAGCGGCCCGACTGATACCCCCGGCTTGAAGCCGTCGCCGACAGAGAGTTCGGCAACCTTGGCAGCGAGCTTGGCGGCAAAGGCATCATAAACGTTGGACTGCACATAGATGCGGTTGGCGCAGACGCAGGTCTGGCCGGCATTGCGGTACTTCGAAGCCATCGCACCTTCGACGGCGGCATCGAGATCGGCATCGTCGAAGACGATGAAGGGTGCGTTGCCGCCGAGCTCGAGGCTGACCTTCTTGATCTGGTCCGAGCACTGGCGCATCAGGATGCGGCCGACTTCCGTGGAACCGGTGAAGCTGATCTTGCGCACCTTCGGATTGCCGCAGAGTTCACGTCCGATCGCCGGACCATCGATGCCGACGATGATGTTGAGTACGCCTGCGGGAACGCCGGCCTCTTCGGCAAGAACCGCAAGTGCGATCGCCGTCAGCGGCGTCTGCTCGGCAGGCTTGGAGACAACCGTGCAGCCGACGGCAAGGGCCGGCGCGATCTTGCGGGCGATCATGGCCGCCGGAAAATTCCACGGCGTGATCGTGCCGACGACGCCGACCGGCTGCTTGATGACGACCATGCGCTTGTCGTTGGATGGCGCGGGAATGGTCTCGCCATAGATGCGCTTGGCCTCTTCCGCATACCATTCGACATAGGACGCGGCGTAGAGGATCTCGCCCCTGGCTTCCGGCAGCGGCTTGCCCATTTCGGCCGTCAGGATTGCTCCGAGCTCATCGGCATTGGCGACCATGAGATCGAACCATTTGCGCAGGATGACGGCGCGTTCCTTGGCCGGGCGGGCGGCCCAGGCGACCTGGGCTATATAGGCAGCATCGATTGCCGCGGTGGTCTCGGCGGCACCCATGTCGGGGAGCGAGGCAAGTACTTCGCCGGTAGCGGGATTGGTGACGTCGAATGTCTTCGTTGCCCCACCCGCCGTCCAGACGCCGTTGATATAGCCGGCGGCGCGCAGGAAGCGCGAGGAGAAGGGGACATGCTTGGTCATTGCTGTTGTAAAGGACATTATATGCACTCCGACAGGTTCTCGCCCGGCAGGCCGCACGGGCGATCGTAGAGGAAACGGGGAAGGACAGCCGTTAGTGTGAGGCACTCGCCTCGATCATCGAGGCTTCGAGAATGTCGAGCGCCTCGCTGAACACGCCATCCTGAATGGTGATCGGCGACAGGAAACGGATGACATTGCCGTGGACGCCGCAGGTCAGCAGGATCAGCCCCTTGTCGAGGGCGATCAGCCGCACCTTGTTGGCGAAATCGGCACTCGGCAGCTTCGTTGTCACATCGTTGAACTCCACGGCGTTCATGAAGCCGGGACCGCGAATGTCGACGATCTCAGGCACCTTGTCGCGCAGCGATTCCAGCCGCTGCTTCAGGCGCGATCCGAGCTGATTGGCGCGATCGCATAGGCCCTCGTCGGCAATGACGTCGAGGACGGCATGTGCGGCTGCAATGCCAAGCGGATTACCACCATAGGTGCCGCCAAGGCCACCCGGTCCCGGCGCATCCATGATTTCGGCGCGGCCGGTGACGGCGGCGAGCGGGAAACCGCCGGCAAGGCTCTTTGCCATGGTGACGAGATCGGCTGCCACTTCATGATGATCCATCGCGAACATCTTGCCGGTGCGGGCAAAGCCGGTCTGCACCTCGTCGGCGATCAGCAGAATGCCGTGCTGGTCGCAGATCTCGCGCAGCGCCTTCATGAAGGCTGTGGGCGCCGGATAGAAGCCGCCTTCGCCCTGCACGGGTTCGAGGATGATGGCGGCAACGCGCTGCGGATCGACATCGGCGGCAAACAGCTTCTTCAGCGTTGCCAGCGATTGTTCGACGGTGACGCCATACAGCGGCACCGGGAAGGGCGCATGGAAGACATCGCCCGGCATCGGGCCGAAGCCGATCTTGTAAGGCGCGACCTTGCCGGTCAACGCCATGCCCATGAAGGTGCGGCCATGGAAGCCGCCGCCAAAGGCGATGATGGCGGAGCGGCCGGTGGCAGCGCGGGCGATCTTGACGGCATTTTCGACCGCTTCGGCACCCGTCGTCACGAAGATCGTCTTCTTGGCGAAATCACCGGGAACGATCGCGTTCAGCCGTTCGGCCAGATGCACATAGCTCTCATAGGGCACGACCTGATGGCAGGTGTGGGTGAAGCGGTCGAGCTGCTCCTTGACGGCGGCGATGACGCGGGGATGGCGATGGCCCGTATTCACCACGGCGATGCCGGAGGCGAAATCGATGTAGCGGTTGCCTTCCTTGTCCCAGATCTCGGCGTTTTCGGCGCGGTCGGCGTAGATTTGCGTCGTCATGCCGACGCCGCGGGAAATGGCGGCGTTCTTCCGATCAGTCAGGGTCATCGCTATGGCTCCAGGGAGGGTGGTTTAAATTAGCTTGCAGAACTTCTGCAAGTTCTGTAGAAAATTCCTACATTTTTCCTGCAAGATTTCAAGTGGGATTTTGTGGCGGTGACAAGAATAGGCCGAGGGCTCAACTCCAGCGCAGCAGGTCTTTAAAGGCCCGCTAAGGATGCTGTAGCGGGCGCTTCATCCATGCTAAGCAGAGCAAAAGACTTGGTATCAGGGATTATTGGCAAATGAGCAGCATCGAGCCCGTGCGCTACAAAGTGGCGGAAGCGGCGCGTCTTGCCGGCGTGTCGGCCTCCACGCTGCGTCTATGGGAAAGCCAGGGTCTGGTCGTGCCCTTTCGTTCCGAAACCGGGCATCGCCAGTACAGCGCCGAGGATGTGGCGCGGCTGAAGCGCATTTCCTGGTTCCGTGCCGAGCGCGGCCTCAACCCGGCAGCTATCCGCGAGGCACTGGAAACCGAGGATGCCGCGGCACCCGGCGCCGACAATGGCGAGCAGGTGGCGCCCTCCGGCATTGGCCGCAAGCTGCGGGCGCTTCGCCATGCCGCCGGCCGGACGCTGGATCAGGTTGCCGCCGACATGGGCATGACCTCATCGACGCTATCGACGCTGGAGCGGACCTCGCAGGGCGTCAGCTTCAAGACCCTCCATGATCTCGCGGATTACTACGGCACGACCGTCTCGCGTCTGTCGGGCGAGGAGCGCGAGGATGTTCCGTCCCTGATCCGGTCGGGCGAATGGCGGGCCTGGCCGGCAACGACGCCGGGCGTCACCGTGCAGTTGCTCGCCGAGGGAAGGACGATGATGGACTGCCATCGCTTCGTGCTGGCGCCGGGTGCGACCAGCGAGGGCGCCTATCGCCATGACGGCGAGGAGTTCATCCACGTCCTCGCCGGCCGTCTGGAGCTGGTGCTCGACAGCGACCAGTTCTTTGATCTCCTGCCGGGCGATTCGCTTTACTTCGAAAGCCGCCGCTATCACTCCTGGCGCAATCATCATGACGGCGAAACCATATTGCTCTGGATCAATACGCCGCCGACATTTTGAACGGCGGCGGTATCGTCATCCCCCTGTCTTTTCTATAGAACTGACGAAAATCGAATTCAGACGACAGAGCCCGGAGAATCCCATGGCTGCCACCATCCGTTACCACGAAGGCGATATTTCCGTCGCCGATGCCGCCCGCTATACCGGCGCCATAGCCATCGATACGGAAACGCTTGGCCTCGTTCCGCGGCGTGACCGGCTTTGCCTCGTGCAGCTTTCGCCGGGTGACGGCACGGCTGACGTCATCCGCATTGCCGCCGGCCAGAAGCAGGCTCCCAATCTCGTTGCCATGCTTGCCGATCCGGCCCGCCAGAAGATCTTTCACTATGGCCGCTTCGACATCGCTGTCCTGTTTCACACCTTCGGCGTCACCACCACGCCGGTATTCTGCACCAAGATCGCCTCGCGCCTTTGCCGCACCTATACCGACCGCCACGGTCTGAAGGACAATCTCAAGGAAATGCTCGACGTCGATATTTCCAAGGCGCAGCAGTCGTCGGACTGGGCGGCGGAAAAGCTGTCGCCGGCGCAGCTCGAATATGCCGCCTCGGACGTGCTCTATCTCCATGCGTTGCGGGAGAAGCTGACGCAGCGCCTGCTGCGCGACGGCCGCATGGATTATGCGGATGATTGCTTCGCCTTCCTTCCGACTCGCGCCAAGCTCGACCTTCTCGGCTGGGAGGAGGCGGATATTTTCGCCCATAGCTGAGAGCTTCGCCCTGCGGGTGAAATTCATCGGGTCGGTGCCGCAAAAGTGGCATCGTCCTCCTTAATTTAGTGATCTTTTAAGGAATAGGCTGCTATTTTGCAGCTGATTTCCAGCCCGGCGCATCAGCGCTTGCCATCTCGGTCATCGGGCAATCGAAAATCCACCGGCCGCATGAGCGGACCCTGACTGAACCTGCCCCCGCTTCCATCGTCGTCTTGCCAGACAAAGGAGCATGTCATGTTGCTTCCCGTTGGTGCCGTGTCTGTTGTGGGTGTGCCCGTCGAAAAGCCCGTAGTCGCGACGGCAGAGACCGCCGGGCTACAGACGGCAGCAACGCCGGTTGCCGTTCTGTCGAGTGCGGTCAATACCAGCGTCGAAGGCAAGTTGAACATGCTGCTGGCCGCAGCGCGTGAGCGCATGTTCGATAGCCTGCTTTCCGCCATCGATGCCGCCAGCGCGGCGCTCAACGTTTCCCGCGAACCGGGTGAAAGCAACGCCGCCTTCGCCCAGCGCGTCGCTGTCGCAATTCGCAGCCTCTCGCCGCAACAGCTCGTCGTGGTGCAGCAAAAGCTGGACGCGCAGCTGAGCACGAGGGTGCCGCTGCCGCTGCTGGCCGAGGTGTTGCAGGAGCCCGAGAGCCCGCAGGCGGTGCAACTGGCTCTCAATCTGGAGCAGTCAGCGGCTGCCGAGCCCGATGCGGTGCTGAAGGCGGTCGTCAATTCCTACGGTCAGAATGCCGGCGAGGCAAAGCCGGTGCCGGCCCAGACTCAGGCGCCCGGGGCCGCAGCATTGCAGAAAGCAGCTGTCTTGGCCACCCAGGCGACAAGCCTGGCGCTCCCGTCTGAGGAGCCGTTGGCGACTGCGGCCACCCAACCCACGGCACTGCCGACGCCCGCACCACAGGAAGCGTCTCAGCCGGGTACTGTGGCCCAATCGGTGCCCACCGCTGCTCAGACAGTCCTGCTGCAGGCACCCGCGCAAAATGGAGCCGTTCCGCCGCAGCAAGCGACGTCAGCAAGCCCGAACACCGGTACCGCCACGATTTCGCCCTTGCAGCTCGCCTCCCTTGTCGAAGATCTGGCCGCGGGACCTTTGCTGGCAGCGATCGTCGCCGAGGCCAAGCTTCCGACCGAAGTCGAACTGATCAGATCGCCGCTGGCGCCGCCACAGGCGCCGCGCGACATCCAGCAGATCCAGGCCGACCTCAAGCAGGGACTGCAGGTCGTCATCAGCCCGTCAGTGATTGCCACCAATCCCGACCTCATGCAGATCATCAGCAATCCCGGTGCTTCGGTGGAAAAAACCATAGCGCAGGCGCTGACGGGCAACGGGGCAGGGCAGGCATCGCAGCCGCAACCTTCCGTTGATGACAATGGCAGGAGCCGGCTTGTTGCGGCGAGCGCGATACCGGTCTCCTTGGCCGGAGAGCCGGAAGTGCCCGTTTCCGCTGCGGTACTTGCCGGCAAATCGCAGCCGCCGGCGCCTTCTTCGGCCGGCATGGCCATGTACGATACGGCGGAGCAGGCGGGGATGCCGGCTCAGGTGCCGGTGGTTGGTGTTCCCTTCGTCGTCGCCAACTACCTGCCGGCAACCACTCCTGCCAAGACAAGCGAATCGAAACGGGTCGATCGCGTGGACCCCATTGCGGATGAAGAAGGGGAACGTGCCGACGACGGCGAAACGCCGCAAGATCAGGATGACGCGGATTCAGAGCAGCGGGATACACAGCCGCAGACGGCTGCAGGGACTCCCGATGATGCGGAAGCAGACCTCGATGCTTCCCGCCAGGGCGCCACTGTCACACCGGAATTGCCTGCCTTGCCGCAACCTTCGCTCGCCGATCGCCAGCGCGACCACGCTTTCGATTTCTATCGGCGCATGGTGGCCTGGGAATAGCCGGGATCGTATCGCAGCCAAAGAAAAACCCGCCGGATCGCTCCGGCGGGTCTTTTGTTTCCAGGCTTCTACCGAGGATTATTCGGCGTTGCGGTTCTTCAGAGCCGCACCCAGGATGTCGCCGAGCGAAGCGCCCGAGTCGGACGAACCGAACTGAGCAACAGCTTCCTTCTCTTCTGCGATTTCCAGAGCCTTGATCGACAGCATGATCTTGCGGTCCTTCTTGGAGAAGTTGGTGACGCGAGCGTCGACAACCTGACCAACCGAGAAACGCTCCGGACGCTGTTCGTCACGGTCACGCGACAGATCGGCGCGGCGGATGAACGAGGTGATGTCTTCGTGGCTGACGAGCTTCACTTCGATGCCGCCTTCGTTGACTGCGATGATTTCGCAGGAAACGACTGCATTCTTGCGCAGGTCGCCGGAAGCTGCTGCTTCGCCGACTGCGTCCTTGCCGAGCTGCTTGATGCCGAGCGAGATGCGTTCCTTGTCGACGTCGACGTCGAGAACGACAGCCTTGACGACATCACCCTTGTTGAACTCCTCGATGACCTGTTCGCCTGGACGGTTCCAGTCGAGGTCGGAGAGGTGCACCATGCCGTCCACATCGCCGTCGAGGCCGATGAACAGGCCGAATTCGGTCTTGTTCTTGACTTCGCCTTCGACTTCGGTGCCGGCCGGATGGTTGCGGGCGAACGCAGCCCACGGGTTTTCGAGCGTCTGCTTCAGGCCAAGCGAGATACGGCGCTTGGTCGGATCGACTTCGAGAACGACCACTTCGACTTCCTGGCTAGTGGACAGGATCTTGCCGGGGTGAACGTTCTTCTTGGTCCAGGACATTTCCGAGATGTGGATCAGGCCTTCGATGCCCGGCTCCAGCTCGACGAACGCACCGTAGTCGGTGATGTTCGTGACGGTACCGGAAATCTTCTTGCCTTCCGGATACTTGGCCTGGATGCCATCCCACGGATCGCTCTCGAGCTGCTTCATGCCGAGCGAGATACGGTGGGTTTCCTGGTTGATGCGGATGATCTGTACCTTGACCTGCTGGCCGATGGACAGGATTTCCGACGGATGGTTCACACGGCGCCATGCCATGTCGGTGACGTGCAGCAGGCCGTCGATGCCGCCGAGGTCAACGAACGCACCGTAATCGGTGATGTTCTTGACGACGCCGTCAACAACCTGGCCTTCTTCGAGGTTCTGAACGATTTCAGAGCGCTGCTCGGCACGGGACTCTTCGAGAACCGTACGACGCGATACGACGATGTTGCCGCGGCGCTTGTCCATCTTGAGGATTTCGAAGGGCTGCGGGTTGTGCATCAGCGGGGTCACGTCGCGGATCGGACGGATGTCGACCTGCGAGCGCGGCAGGAAGGCGATAGCGCCGTCGAGATCGACGGTGAAGCCACCCTTGACCTGGTTGAAGATGACGCCTTCGACGCGTTCACCAGCTTCGAACTTGACTTCGAGCTTGATCCAGCTTTCTTCGCGGCGAGCCTTTTCGCGCGAGAGAACGGCTTCGCCAAGCGCGTTTTCGATACGCTCGACGTAGACTTCGACTTCATCGCCGACCTTGAGCGTGCCGTCCTTGGCGCGCGCACCGAATTCCTTCAGCGCGATGCGGCCTTCGACCTTGAGGCCGACGTCCACAACGGCGACATCCTTCTCGATGGCCGTGATGATACCCTTGGCGACATAGCCTTCAGCCAGGTCGTTCTTGGCAAAGGATTCTTCGAGAAGGGCCGCGAAATCTTCGCGAGAGGGGGTTGTTACAGACATAAAATCTCCTGGCGTGTCCCGATCATGCAATCTGGACACTGACGCGCCGGTGGTTCGCGTTAAACAGGCCTGACCCCAGTCCGCCTCCCCTTCGGGAAGCTATCCGGCGCATGGACGGAATGTCAGGCTATTGATTGGCGGTTTCGGGCGCTAGGAACGCGCGAAAGCCGCTCATATTGTCATGCATTTCGGCTCAGAGCGGCGTCGATGATCGACTTTGCCGTCTGAAACGCCGCTTCTATACTCATTTCTGAGGTATCAAGCAAGTACGCCTCTTGCGCAGGGCGAAGCGGACTGTCCGTGCGGCCCATGTCGCGCTCGTCGCGCCGCTGCACATCTTCGAAAATGGCTGCATAGTCGGCGCTGCCGCCGGCCTCCACGATCTCTTCGTAGCGCCGTCTCGCCCGCACCTCGGCCGAAGCCGTGACATAGAATTTCACCGGCGCATCCGGGCAGACGACGGTGCCGATATCGCGCCCATCGAGCACGGCGCCCGGTTCCTTCAGCGAAAAGCGGCGCTGCGCCTCGACGAGAGCCCGGCGCACCGCCGGCATGACGGCGATCTTCGATGCCGCTTCGCCGATCTCGTGTTTCGACAGTATAGCCCGGTCGAGCCCGGCGAGATCGACCTTGCGCGCCATCGCCTCGGCGACGGCTTCGTCATCAAGCGGCAGGCCTGCATCCAGCAGGGCCTTGGCGGTTGCGCGGTAGGTGAGGCCGGTGTCGAGATGATGAAAGCCATAGGTTTCCGCAATCCGGCGCGCCAAGGTTCCCTTGCCCGCCGCCGCAGGCCCATCGATGGCGATGATCATTCTTCTTCTGTCCCCAGCCTTAATCCAGATATTACTTGCTATAGCGACGCACCAGATCCGCCATTTCGGCGGCGTCGGTGCGATCGATCGTGTCGAGGCCACCGGCCACGCCTTGCCGGTCGGCAAGCGGTCGGTTCTGGCTGACTTTCCATTTGCCTTCAATCGTTTCTATGTCGATCTCGATGCCGATGATACCCTTCAGCTGGGCCGTAACGAATTCCGGCGGGGCATCGTCGACCGCCCAGGGCTGCGGGCGGCTGCTTTCGTTCTCGCCTGTCAATGCGCCGATCTGGGCGCGCAGCCAGGTGGGATCGTCGATCGTCCGTGCGCTGCCGCGAACCTGCACGATCGCATAGTTCCAGGTCGGCACGACCTTGCCGGTTTCCTGTTTCGTCGCATACCAGGACGGCGTGATATAGGTGTCGGCGCCCTGGAAGACGACGAGGACCGGTGCGCCGGCTGCGATTTCCTTCCACTGGCCGTTTGCCCGCGCGACATGCGCCTGCAGCATGCCCTTCGGCGAAGAGCCGGTCTTGAGGTGAAACGGGATGGCATTGGCCATCAGGCCGCCATCACCAGCCGTAACGAGCAATCCGAGCGGGTGCGCGCGGATAAGGTCGTGCTGCGTATCGAGATCGTCTTCGCGATGTTGGGGCGGCTGATACATGGTTCCGGTCCGTTTGCTGTCGCCATCCTGGGGCACGTGATGAAGGTAGGCTGCCGTCTGGTTGCCTGATCGCGCTCTAGCAGTCCTCGACCTCGATCGTCGCGCCCAATCTTGTCATCATATCAAAAAAACAGAAAAAGCGGTGGCCTTGCGATAGATGTTTTGGAGGCGCAACTGCTCTTCAATAGACATCGGTTGACCCATTCTGCCGCAATGCGCGAAAACCGTGTGCAGAGCGGTATGAAGTTTAGCTTTGACAGAAACGACCGCAACGATTAAGGGGACCGGCTGATATTTCCCTTAAAACGCCGGCTTCCCCGGCATTGCCGAATTTCCATTCGGCCATTCATGAGGCTTTGACAGTGGCGAAAGCGGACCTTGGAACAAAACGTACCGATCCGGATAACGGCAAGAAGTTCTACGACTTGAACCGGGATCCGGTGATCTCGCCCTATACCGGCAAATCCTGGCCATTGTCCTTCTTCGAGGAAACCTCGGCTGCGAAGGAAGTTCCGGAAGAAGAAGAAGTGGCTGAAGTCGATACCGAGAACACCGAAGTCGAACTGGTGTCGCTCGAGGATGCCGATGAGGCAGCCGCCGGCGGCGACGATATTCCGGATATCGGTGACGACGAAGTCGAAATCGATGACGATGACGACGATACCTTCCTCGAAGCCGACGAAGATGAAGATGATGACGACATGAGCGACATCATCGGCGTCACCGGCGACGACGACGACGTCTGATCTCAAGGACAATCGGCCCGGGCAGCAAGAAAAGTGTTCCGGGCCGAATTTTTCGGCTTGCTATCTGTAAAAACCACAAGTAATAAGCCGCCACCCCGACGGGCAACGCGCTCGGAAGGGACCCAGGGCCGGTCAAACGGCACCACCTTGATGGGGCTATAGCTCAGCTGGGAGAGCGCTTGCATGGCATGCAAGAGGTCAGCGGTTCGATCCCGCTTAGCTCCACCAGCCTTCGCTCTGCGAGCTTCGGCTCGGCAAGCCGTCAGGCTTGATGATCCGAAGGCGAGAAGACGGCGAAGGCTGTCGCGCTGAAGTTACGCAGTAACGAAAGCGGACTTTCTCCAAATATTACGATTATCGTCTAGCTAAACGTCGCCGATGATTTTCGTCTAGGTGGGGATAACGCATGAGTTGCATATCCACTTCGACACACTATCATTCCCCGAATGAAATACGTTTATATCCTCACGAGCTGCGAGTTCCCAGACCGCCACTACATCGGTGTGACTGGCGATCTGAAAGCCCGTATGGCAAAACACAATGCCAAGGAGGTGCCGCATACCTCCAAATATGCGCCGTGGTCAGTCAAAACCTACATCGCCTTCTCCGACGAATCGCAGGCTTTTGAATTCGAAAGATATCTGAAATCCGGTTCGGGACGAGCTTTTGCAAAGAAAAGACTATAGTTCTCTCTTCTGTGGCATCTGCCTCCTTAGGCAAGGCACGCCAGCCTTGTTTTGGGCCCCAAGCCTTTACTTTAACCAGCCGTCCCATAGTTAAATCCTCATAGACTACGGTGTTTTTAGTTTGCGAAGGGAAAGTCCATGCTTGGTGCTTCAGTTCTGGTCGGGATTTTGATTACCTTCCTCGTCATCGTCCTGGTTCTCTACTTGGTCCAGCGCTTACCGCTCGATGGCCGCACGCGGCAAATCGTGCAGATCATCGTCATCATCATCGGCATCGTTTCCCTGCTGAGATATTTGAGCGTCTGGTAGACGACCGCCTTATCTGCCGGATGGCCCTTTCCATAATTCTCGGCATCTCACCCATGCCATGCTAGCCTCTGGCCTTCCGCAACTCATCCGATTCGGACATGACCAGACAGCGCCGCCGTCGTCTCATCAAGACCCGCCGCAGGGTGACGGGGTTGCTCCTCGTTGCCTCGATCGCTTTTCTCGCCGGCATGACCGATGCGGTCGGTCTGATGCTCACCGGCAACTTCGTGTCCTTCATGACCGGGAATACGACGCGGGCGGCGATTGCTTTCGGCACGGGTGATTTCGGCCATGCGCTGGTGCTGCTGGCCGCGATCGTCACCTTCATCGCCGGCAATGCGCTCGGGATCGTTGTTGCCCACCTTGCCGACCGGCGCGCCTTCGTCGTGCTTGTCTGCGTCAGCGTTCTTCTCGCTGCGGCTGCGAGCCTTGGGTTGCCCTCTCTGCCGCTGGTGCAGTTCTACCTGGTCGTGCTGGCCATGGGCATGGTCAACGCCACGGTCGAACATATCGAGGGTCTGCCGATCGGGCTCACCTACGTGACCGGCGCGCTGTCGCGGTTTGGCCGCGGCATTGGCCGTTTTCTGCTTGGCGACCGTGATTTTGCCTGGACGGTGCAGATCGTGCCTTGGAGCGGCATGATATCGGGTGCCGTTATCGGCGCACTTCTCGCAAATGCCCTTGGCGCAGGCGCTCTCTGGCTGGTTTCGATGGTCGCGCTTGTATTGGCGCTCGCGACCCTCTTCATCCCCCGGCCGCTTCAGCATCGCTTCAATCAGCGCCTCACCATTGCCGCTTCAATGACGCGGCGATCGAAATAGCCACATTGCAGTGCACAAAATCTGCTAGGGAGAAAGCGAATCGTTTTTGCCGACAAGCTTGAGGTGTGCCGTGTTTGTTTTTTCGAAACTTGTCTGGATTTTCGGTCAGCCGCTGTCGCTGGCATTTTTCCTCGGTCTGCTGGCGTTCATCGCCACGCTTCTGCGTTGGCGTGCTTCTGCAATCACTGCATCCTTGTTGTCCCTCCTGATCCTGTTCGTCGCGCTGTACACGACGGCGGGCGCCTATGTCGTGCAGGGGCTGGAAGAGCGCTTTCCGCGCGCTGCCGCCGATCCTGCGGATCTCAAATGCATGATCGTGCTCGGTGGCGCCACGCAGAATGAGGTGACGACGGCGCGGGGCGGCTATGAGCTCGATTCGGCTGGCGACCGGCTCGTCGAGGCCCTGCGGCTGGCGCAGAAATATCCGCAGGCACGCATCGTTATCTCGGGCGGCGATGGTTCGATCGGCGGCACCTATGAGGGCGATGCTGTCATCTCCGAGCGCTTCTTCACCGCACTCGGCATCTCGACGAGCCGCATGGTCGAGGACAGGACCTCGCGCACCACCTTCGAGAATGCAGTCAACACCAAGGAGCTGCTGGCGCAGAATGGCCTTTCGGATTGCCTGCTCATCACGTCGGGTTTCCACATGCCGCGCTCGATGGGTATTTTCCGCAAGCAGGGCATTCCCGTCGTGCCCTGGCCGGTCGATTATCGCAGCACCGGCAAGGAAACACTGCGCTTCGATTTCACCCAGCCCTCGCTCAATGCGCAATTGCTGGCGACCGGCTTGCGCGAGTGGACCGGCCTCGTCGGCTATTACTTCGTCGGCCGCACCTCGGCGCTTTATCCCGCGCCGTAGTGACGCGCCTGCGTTCTGAGATCTATTTCTTCGAGATGGTGACGAATTTGACGCCGCGCACCCTGACGGTGATCTCGCACGGAACGTTATCGGTGCGGTCGCAGAAGCGCGGGTGCATCTTCATGACCAGCACCATATTGCCGAAACGCTGGATGAAATCGTAGCCATAGGTCTGTGCTGTGGCGATGAGCAGGTAGCCGCCCTCGGCCACCTGGACATAGAAATTATAGGGGCAGCCTTCATCCGTGCAGTAGGGGCCCTTTTCGCCCTTGCAGGTGATCTCGCCCTCGTTGATGACGATATCCATCAGCTTGTCGTTGTTGATGTCCTGCTGGGTGGCGAAATGGTCGCCAAAGCTCACCTGGCCATCGCAAGCCTTGGTGAAATGTTCCTTCTCGAAAGCCACCGGGTCCTGCAGGAGCGATTGCTGCGCCAGCGCTGCAGCGGGCATGATCACGAATGCGATGAGATTGAGAATCACGATCAGCAGGGATTTCACCGGGGGAGGTCCTCTTCGAAGCGCCGTCGCGGCCTCTTTGGTCGCCGCGACCGCTACGACATCTTTACATGCGCCTGCTTGCGCGACCCTTGCCGTCGTGATTCATTTCGTCAAAATTGCCGCCGGCGCCCTTTTGGAGTTCCCGATGTCGCTTCTCTCGCTTTTGGATTATGTCGGCGTCGCTCTCTTTGCCGCAACCGGCGCGCTCGCGGCGTCGCGCAAGCAGCTTGATCCGATCGGCTTTCTGTTCCTGGCCGCCGTCACCGGCATCGGCGGCGGCACGCTTCGGGATATCATCCTTGGCAGGGTGCCGGTCTTCTGGGTGCTGAACCCAACCTATATCATCATCTGCGCCATCGTCGGTGTCCTGGTGTTCTTCACCGCTCATCTGTTCGAATCGCGCTATCGGCTGCTTCTCTGGCTCGATGCGGTGGGGCTTTCGGCCTATTGCGTGATGGGGGCGGCCAAGGGCATGGCGGCGACAGGCTCGCCGACGGTTGCCATCATCACCGGCGCGCTGACGGCCACCTTTGGCGGCATCCTGCGCGATCTCCTGGCAAACGAGCCCTCGGTGCTGCTGCGGCCGGAGATCTACGTGACGGCGGCTCTTGTCGGCGCCGGCGTCTTCACGGCTGCCAATGCGACCATGCTGCCGCTCTATGCATCGGCGGGGCTCGGCGTTGCTGCGGCCTTTGCCGTGCGCGGCGGCGCGCTCTGGTTCGGCTGGACCTTCCCGACCTATCATCACAAGCCAGGGCGGCATCCGGATGATGTCATGTAAATGAAAGCTGTCCGCTGCCGGGCAATCCCGGTGCTGCGGAAGAGGTCAGCGCTGCTTGCGGCGCAGGCGGATCACGACGTCGACATGGGCGATTTCCATGCCCTTCGGCGGCTCCGGCAGGTTGCCGATCGTGAGATTGCTGATCGGAATATCGAGCACCTCGTTATGGCCTTCCACGAAAAAGTGATGGTGGTCGGAGACATTGGTGTCGAAATAGGTCTTGGTGCTCTCGACGGCGAGAACGCGGATCATGCCGGCTTCGGTGAATTGATGCAGCGTATTGTAGACAGTTGCGAGGGAAACAGGCACGCCCGCGGCGACCGCTTCCTCGTGAAGTTCCTCGACCGTCAGGTGTCGGTCGCCCTTGGCGAAGAGAAGATCACCCAGCGCGATCCGCTGCCTGGTGGGTCTCAGACCCACATTGCGCAGCCTGGTCTCGATCGCGATTTCGGCTTCTTCCGCCATTCAGGGACTCCGGATTCCTGATTTCCATAATTCTTCACTAAGCCATATAACTTTTGCCTTGATTGCTTTCAATAGTTTCAATGGGGTGGGAAGGTGCTCAAAAGCCGGAAAAATCGGGCTTTTGGCGCATTTGCCACTGGCAGCAGCTCTGGCGTTCCTGTATGCGACCACCACATAAGAGCTGGTACGTTCGATCGGACAGATAAATGAGAGTGTGATGGTTGCGCTTCATTTTCTGTCGATCTTGCACTAAAGCTTCACATCCATCGGCATTCATGCGGGGGAAACGGAATTTTTATGACGACGAGACAATCCAGCTTCAACTACGAGGAAATCCTGGCCTGCGGTCGCGGCGAACTGTTCGGCCCGGGCAACGCACAGCTTCCCCTGCCACCGATGCTGATGGTCCATCGCATTACAGATATTTCCGAAACCGGCGGGGCTTTCGACAAGGGCTACATTCGCGCCGCGTATGACGTGCGCCCCGACGACTGGTACTTCCCCTGCCATTTTGCCGGCAACCCGATCATGCCGGGCTGCCTCGGCCTCGACGGCATGTGGCAGCTGACCGGCTTCTTCCTCGGCTGGCTCGGCGAGCCCGGCCGCGGCATGGCGCTGTCCACGGGCGAAGTGAAGTTCAAGGGCATGGTTCGCCCGGATACGAAGCTCCTCGAATACGGCATCGACTTCAAGCGCGTCATGCGCGGCCGCCTGGTCCTCGGCACCGCCGACGGCTGGCTGAAGGCCGACGGCGAAACCATCTATCAGGCGACGGACCTGCGTGTAGGCCTGTCCAAGGACAAGGTTGCCTGAACTGCGGCGCTGCCGCCTCCACCAAGACAGACTGTTTAAGAAAAGGTCATCGACATGAGACGGGTAGTTGTTACGGGTCTGGGTATTGTCTCTTCGATTGGAAACGATGCTCAAGAAGTGACCGCCTCGCTGCGCGAAGCCAAGTCCGGCATTTCTTTCTCCCCCGATTTTGCCGAGCATGGCTTCAAGTGCCAGGTATGGGGCGCGCCGACCATCGATACTACCGATCTGGTCGATCGCCGCGCCATGCGCTTCCTGTCGCAGGGCGGTGCGTGGAACCATGTCGCCATGAAGCAGGCGATCGCCGATAGCGGCCTCGAGGAAGGTGACATCACCAACGAGCGCACCGGCATCATCATGGGCTCCGGCGGTCCGTCGACCCGCACGCTGATCGAAGCCGCCGATATCACCCGCAAGAACAACAGCCCGAAGCGCATCGGCCCCTTCGCCGTGCCGAAGTCGATGTCGTCGACCGCATCGGCAACGCTTGCGACCTGGTTCAAGATCCACGGCGTCAACTATTCGATCTCGTCGGCATGCTCGACCTCGGCGCACTGCATCGGCAATGCAGCTGAGATGATCCAGTGGGGCAAGCAGGACGTGATGTTTGCCGGTGGACACGAAGATCTCGACTGGACCATGTCGAACCTCTTCGACGCCATGGGCGCCATGTCCTCGAAGTTCAACGAGGATCACCCCGAAACCGCATCGCGGGCCTATGATGCAAACCGCGACGGCTTCGTCATCGCTGGCGGCGCTGGCGTGCTGGTTCTCGAAGAGCTTGAGCATGCCAAGGCACGCGGCGCCAAGATCTATGCCGAGATCGTCGGCTATGGCGCTACCTCCGATGGCTACGACATGGTCGCACCGTCGGGCGAGGGTGCGGCACGCTGCATGCGCCAGGCACTGGCTACCGTGAAGGGCGACATTGACTACATCAACACCCACGGCACCTCGACGCCGGTGGGTGACAGCAAGGAAATCGGCGCTATCCGCGAAGTGTTCGGCGACAAGATCCCGCCGATCCAGTCGACCAAGTCGCTGACGGGCCATTCGCTCGGTGCTGCTGGCGTGCAGGAATCGATCTATTCGATCCTGATGATGCAGCAGCGCTTCATCGGCGAAAGCGCCCATATCACCGAACTCGATCCGGAATTTGCCGGCGTGCCGATCGTTCGCAAGCGCATCGATGACGCCAAGATCGACATCGCTCTTTCGAATTCCTTCGGCTTCGGCGGCACCAACGCTACGCTCGTATTCCAGCGCTACAACGGATAAGGCAATGACCGGAATCATGCAGGGTAAGCGCGGCCTCATCATGGGCGTCGCAAACAATCATTCCATTGCCTGGGGCATTTCGAAGGCGCTCGCAGCCCAAGGCGCGGAACTGGCATTCACCTTTCAGGGCGAAGCGCTCGGCAAGCGCGTCAAGCCGCTCGCAGCCGAAGTCGGCTCCGATTTTCTTCTGCCTTGCGATGTCGAGGATCTCGCTTCTGTCGATAGCGTCTTCGACGCAATTAGAGAACGCTGGGGCAAGCTCGATTTCGTCGTCCACGCAATCGGCTTCTCGGACAAGAACGAGCTGAAGGGCCTCTACGCCAACACCACGCGCGACAATTTCACCCGCACCATGGTGATTTCCTGCTTCTCCTTCACCGAGATCGCCAAGCGCGCCGCCGAACTGATGACGGAAGGCGGCAGCATGCTGACGCTGACCTATAACGGCTCGACGCGTGTCATCCCGAACTACAACGTCATGGGTGTCGCCAAGGCGGCGCTCGAGGCGTCCGTTCGCTATCTCGCCGCCGACTACGGCCCGCGCGGCATTCGCGTAAACGCCGTTTCCGCCGGCCCGATCCGCACGCTCGCCGGCGCCGGCATTTCCGATGCCCGCGCCATCCTGTCGTGGAACCAGCGCAACGCACCGCTGCGCAAATCGGTCACCATCGATCAGGTCGGCTCGTCCTCGCTCTATCTCTTGTCGGAGCTGTCGGCAGGCGTGACCGGCGAAATCCACTTCGTCGACGCCGGCTACAACATCACCTCGATGCCGACGCTGGAAGCGCTGTCGAGCGCCGACGCCGAGTAACGTGCTGATTTGAATTGCCCTCCCGGTTACTAGCCGGGAGGACTAGCTTTCCGGATATCCTTTTAGAGGATTGCCGATGACGAATACGAACGCCGAACCCTTCGCATTCACAGAGCGGCTCATTCTCCGCCGCTTTGTGCCTGAGGATTTCGAGGCCTATCGCGCTTATCGTTCGCTTCCTGAGATCTATCGTTTCCTGTACCGCGATCCCCCTACGCTGGCGGTGATGAGGGAGCGTTTCGATGCACGTTTGAATTCCTCTTTTTGCGAAGATGGAGATGCACTCCTGTGTGCCGCCATTCGGCGGGAGGACGGTGCTCTGCTAGGTGACGTCAGCCTGCAGCTTGCCAGCAAGGCAGCCCTTCAGGCCGAGGTTGGCTATACCTTCAACCCGGCGTATGCCGGGAAGGGGTATGCGACCGAAGCCACCGGCGCCATCATCACTCTCGGCTTTGAAAAATTCGGCTTTCACCGGATCTTCGCGCGGCTGGATGCGAAGAATGCCGGCTCCGTCGGCGTTGTCGAGCGGCTCGGCCTGCGTCGCGAGGCGCACCTCATCCAGAACGATCGTTTCAACGGCATTTGGGGCGACGAGTATGTCTATGCCGTTCTGCGCCAAGAGTGGCCCGAGAGAGATCTGGCCAGACCACGGTAGCCTGTTCGCCACCGCTTTCGCTGATATTGCGAGATGACACGTGGCGCGCCCGGATCAGACGGGCGCGAACCGATAATGTCCCGTCCGTTGATAGGCAAATAAAGTATCGTCCTCGCTTGCGCCGGCACCGATGTTCTGGATGACCAGCGGCCGCCCCGGCGCCTCTGTCGATGTTTTCGATGAGACGATGACGATGTGGGTCAGGTTGCCCGGAAGCATCTGCGTGACGAGGTCACCGGGGCGATAGGCCGCAAAATCCGCGCTGAGCGGCAGCGCCGCTTTCCGCCGGGTGAAGTAGACGGCGAGATTCGGCACGCGGCGGTGGTCGATATTGGGGTCGGTCGCCTTCATGCCCCATGCTTTGGGATAGGCGGAAAAATTGGCCTTCATGTCTTCGTGCAGCAACGCTTGCAGATCGAGCCCGAAGGCATGGCGATAGGCACGGATGACGACGTCGGTGCAAACGCCCCGATCTGGGGGCACATCTCCGCCCGGATAGGCTATTCTGACATAGGTGGGGTCATAGCGCGTGGTAACGCCGATCTGCGCCCTTGCGGCCTGTACCAGCGATGCCGGCCAGGCTGGAGTGGCCGCGTTGGCCCAGCTCACGGCCGGCCATGTAGAGGCGAAGGCCAGAAGGCCAGTTTGCAGCACCGCGCGGCGCGTGACATCCATTTCGGCTTCCCCTCCTCACGATATCAGCAGCATGCGGCTTCTATTCGAGAGACGAACCTTCTTTCGAATAGAGGCGAATCTATGGATGATCCGCGTGTGGATGGAGCGTCGAGAGTGCGGCTCTATTGCTTAGTCCGAACAGGCTGAAGAACGGATGGGACCGCGAGAGCGCCGAATCGGCCGCGTTAACCCGCATTGGCTAAAATTTTACGAAAACTTTAGGTTAATTCTATGTTGCCGGGGATGGCTCGTTACCATCGGCCGGAATTGCGATACATCAGGCGCATTCAACAGTATCTCGTGCATGTCCATCGGCGGTCATAGACCATTTACGGGAACCCCAGCCGTGAACACCATAACTGTTGCCAATTCCAAGCCGCTTGCTCCACCGAGCGAGACGACATTGCTCTCCGCCATTGCCCGCTCAAGAGCTCTGGGGCCGGATATACTGCGCGCGATCGCTATCCTGCTCGTGATGCTGCTGCATCTGCCGGCCGAGGCGACGCCGCTGCCGCTTGTGGGTCTCAGGCCCTATGGATGGCTTGGCGTTGACATATTCTTCGTGCTCAGCGGCTTCCTCATCGGCACCCAGTTGATGGCGGAGGCGGCGCGCCGGGGCAGCATCGATCTCAAGAGCTTCTATCTGCGCCGGGCGCTGCGCATCTTGCCGGCATTTCTCGTCGTCCTTGGCCTCTACGCACTCGTCCCGCCCCTGCGCGATGCGCCGGCCATGCAGCCGGTCTGGCGGTTCCTGATTGCCACGCTCAATTTCGGTCTCGATCCCCGCTCCGGTACTGCATTCAGCGAGGCGTGGTCGCTGAGCGTCGAGGCGCATTTCTATCTGGTCCTGCCGGTGCTCGTTCTTTTGCTGAGACGCCATGCAACGATCGTCTCCGTCACGCTGCTCGCAGCAACGATCGTGATTGTCGGCATGGGTTTGCGGCTTGCCATATGGCAAGGCGAGGTTGGTTTGCCGGCAGCGGCGTACCAATATAACGAAGCCTTTGCCGCCTATCTCAGGGATATCTATTACCCGACTTACAATCGGCTCGATGGTCTGGCCTTCGGCGTCGTTCTGGCCGCGGTTCGGCTGTTCAGGCCGCTGCTGTGGGAGCGCTATATGCCGCCCTACATCGCCCTTGTCATCGGCAGCATTCTTGTGACCTCAGCCATCATGATCTTTTCTGAACGAGGGCCTTTTGCGGAAACCAATCTGCCGTTCCTGTTGCAGCCGCTTCCCGGCGCAGTCGCAGGCTTCCCGTTGTTCTCGGCCGGAGTTGCATTCATCCTCGGTGCCCTGCTGGACTTGCAGCCGAGGACCGGGCGTTGGCATCTTCCGGCGGTCACAGGCATCGCGACGCTGTCCTACAGCCTGTATCTAACCCACAAGGCCGTCTACCAGCTCGACAGGATGGTCTTTGGCCGGGAGAATCTCCAAGGCCTGTCCGGCTTCGTGATCTATGTCGCCACCTGCTTCATCGTGGCAGCGGCACTCTGGTTTGTCGTCGAAAGAAGCTTCCTGCATCTGCGGGATCATCTCGTGTCCCGCATGCGCTGAGCCGACTGGCCCGTGCACGCAAAAAAGGCGGCCACTGGCCGCCTTTGCTTTGCTTATTTCTTTGCCCAGAGCACCTTGTAGCGGGCATTGCGGCAAGCCTCGCCATGCTCCTTGAAGTTCTCCGTCAGCACCGGCTCATAAGGCAGGCCGCGATTGGCGACCAGCATCAGGCGGCCGCCGCCGCGTAGCGCCGAGGCGGCCATCTTGATCATCACCTGGCCGAGTGAAGGTTCGGCGGCGTGGCCTTCATGGAAGGGCGGGTTCATGATGATCAGGTCATACTTGTCCTTGACCGGCTCGCTCGCCAGATCGTGCCAGAAGAAGCGCTGGGCGACCTTCGGGCAATTATCAAGCAGATTTGCGCGGGCAGCCTCCAGCGCGTCGTAATGGGCCTCGTAGAGGTCGATACGGGCGATCCTTGGCGACTTGGTTGCCAGTTCGACAGAGAGATAGCCCCAGCCAGCGCCGAAATCGGCGGCATCGCCGGTAAAGTCTGTCGGCAGGCGCGAGGCGAGCAGCTCCGAGCCGGCATCGATCCGGTCGTGCGAGAACATGCCGGCCGTGGTGGTGAAGCGGTCGTCGACGCGCGTTGCCGGCTTCACGAGCTGCGCTGTTATCGGCTTGATGTCGGCGGGGCGCGTGAACCAGAAGGCAACGCCATGATATTTCGGCATGTGCTCGACCGTGAGGCCGAAGCCCTCGATGCGCTTGCGCAGCGGCTGGATGCCGTCTTCCTTGCCGCCGGCAACGACGATGAGACCACCTTCCTTCACCCGCGAAAGCGCTTCAGCGATATTGCCTTCGTTCTCGCCCTTGTGCTTGCCGCAAAGCACGAGCGCACCGTCATAATCTCCGCCCTCGATCTCAGGCGTCACGTTGATGCGCTGCGCCTGCAGCTGGCGATAGAAAGGCCGGAAGCCCTGGACGGCGGAAAGCTCGGCGGTAAAGCCGTCAGGCAGCGCAAAGCCGGCCTCGGCGCCGAGAAACAGCATCCGCTGGCCCTCGCCGGGCGCATCGATGGTGCCGGAGGCAAAGGGATGAAACAGGGTCTTCAGGGCGTCGCGGCTCATGAGCGTGGTCTCGTTATGGGAATGAGTTTCGATTGTCGTATATGCGTGCCGCCGTTGTATTCTGTGCTTGCCCCTCACCCTAGCCCTCTCCCCGTTGAAACGGGGAGAGGGGACGACAGAGCAAGATAGCGTGCCTCAGTTTGGAGGAAGGCGATAATCGAGCACAGTCGCATCCCCTCTCCCCGCATGGCGGGGAGAGGGCTAGGGTGAGGGGCCGGGCACATAGTTTCAGCAAAAGCAGCCGACAGCCATCATATAAAAGGGGCGCGGAAACGAATCCCGCGCCCCGGAACCTGAATGAAGGCGCAGCTTATTCGGCTGCGTCATCCTTCTTCTTTTCGGCAGCGAGTTCCTGGCCGGTGGCCTGGTCGACAACCTTCATGGACAGGCGAACCTTGCCGCGCTCGTCGAAGCCGAGCAGCTTGACCCAGACCTTGTCGCCTTCCTTGACGACGTCCTGCGTCTTGGCAACACGCTCGGAAGCGAGCTGCGAGATGTGGACGAGGCCGTCACGGGCGCCGAAGAAGTTGACGAACGCGCCGAAGTCGGCGGTCTTGACAACCGTGCCTTCGTAGATCTGGCCGACTTCCGGCTCAGCGACGATCGAGTGGATCCACTTGCGGGCCGCTTCGATTTCCTTGCCGGAGGACGAGGCGATCTTGACGGTGCCGTCGTCTTCGATGTTGATCTTCGCGCCGGTCTTTTCGACGATTTCGCGAATGACCTTGCCGCCGGAGCCGATGACTTCACGGATCTTGTCGACCGGGATGTTCATGACTTCAATGCGCGGTGCGAATTCGCCGAGCTGGCCACGGCTTTCGGTGATTGCCTTGGACATTTCGCCGAGGATGTGCGTGCGACCGCCCTGTGCCTGGCCGAGAGCGACCTTCATGATCTCTTCGGTGATGCCGGCGATCTTGATGTCCATCTGCAGCGAGGTGATGCCGTCGGCAGTGCCGGCGACCTTGAAGTCCATGTCGCCGAGGTGGTCTTCGTCACCGAGAATGTCGGAGAGAACGGCGAAGCGTTCGCCTTCCAGGATCAGACCCATGGCAATGCCGGCAACCGGCTTGGCCAGCGGGACGCCGGCGTCCATCAGCGCGAGCGAGGTGCCGCAAACCGTTGCCATCGAGGACGAGCCGTTGGACTCGGTGATCTCGGAGACGACGCGCAGCGTGTAGGGGAACTGTTCAGCCGTCGGCAGCATCGGGCGGATAGCGCGCCACGCGAGCTTGCCGTGACCGATTTCGCGACGACCCGGGGAACCCATGCGGCCTGTTTCGCCAACCGAGTAGGGAGGGAAGTTGTAATGGAGCAGGAAGCGCTCCTTGTACATGCCGGTCAGGCTGTCGACATACTGTTCGTCTTCGCCGGTGCCGAGCGTGGCGACGACGATTGCCTGCGTTTCACCGCGGGTAAACAGCGCCGAACCGTGCGTGCGCGGCAGAAGGCCGACTTCCGAAACGATCGGGCGAACGGTCGACAGGTCACGGCCGTCGATACGGCTCGAGGTGTCGAGGATGTTCCAGCGAACGATCTTGGCCTGCAGGTGCTTGAAGACGGCGCCGATGACTTCGGCGGAATACTTCGGCTCTACGCCTTCCGGGAAGAAGTGTGCCTTGACCTTGGCCTTGACGGCATCGACGGCAGCGTAGCGCTCAGCCTTCTGCGTGTTCTTGTAGGCGGTGCGCAGTTCGGCTTCGGCAATGCCGAGCATTTCGGCTTCGAGCTCGGAATGATCTTCCGGCGTGAAATCGCGCGGTTCCTTGGCAGCGACTTCGGCGAGCTTGATGATCGCATCGATGACCGGCTGGAAGCCGCGATGACCGAACATGACGGCGCCGAGCATGACGTCTTCAGGCAGTTCCTTGGCTTCCGACTCAACCATCAGAACGGCGTCCTGCGTGCCGGCGACGACGAGATCGAGGCTCGATTCGTCCATCTCGTCGAGATGCGGGTTGAGAACGTATTCGCCGTTGATGTAGCCGACGCGAGCGCCGCCGACCGGGCCCATGAAGGGAACGCCGGAAAGCGTGAGCGCTGCGGACGTGGCAACCATCGAAAGGATGTCGGGATTGTTTTCGAGGTCATGCTGGATGACCGTGACGACTACCTGCGTGTCGTTCTTGTAGCCTTCCGGGAAAAGCGGGCGGATCGGGCGGTCGATCAAGCGGGAAACGAGGGTTTCGTTTTCGCTCGGACGTCCTTCGCGCTTGAAGTAGCCGCCGGGGATCTTGCCGGCTGCGTAGGTCTTTTCCTGATAGTTGACGGTGAGCGGGAAGAAATCCTGGCCCGGCTTCGGCGACTTGGCCGAAACAACGGTGGCAAGAACCACGGTCTCGCCGTAGGTGGCAACGACGGCGCCGTCAGCCTGACGAGCGATCTTGCCGGTTTCGAGCTTCAGCGGGCGGCCTGCCCACTCGATTTCGACAGTATGGATATCGAACATATCTTGTCCTTACATTGTGCGGGAAAAGGCGCCGTCGCCGACACGTTCGGCAAGGCACATCTTCAACCGCACGAAATGTGACGCATCACGGGCAAGACAACGAGAGGCTTTCGAAATCAGGCCGAAGCACGAGGCTTCGGCTGAAAGCATCCGGCAATCCTGCCCCATGACAGGTCAACGGTTGTTGTTGGCAGCGCCGGCCCATCCGGGCTGCCGGCAGTCTCGCATCGCGCAAACAGGAAGCGCGAGGGAAGCTGGTCTCAAGGGTTCATACCCTTCATAAGCATCCGGCGGACGTTCAGGTGAACGCCCGCCGGAAATTCGATTAGCGACGGATACCGAGGCTGGCGATCAGCTTGGTATAACGGCTTTCGTCCTTCTTCTTGAGATAATCAAGAAGCGAGCGCCGGCTGGAAACCATCGTCAGGAGGCCACGGCGGGAGTGGTTGTCCTTCTTGTGGTCCTTGAAGTGGTCCGTGAGGTTGTTGATGCGCTCGGTCAGGATTGCTACCTGGACTTCCGGAGAACCGGTGTCGCCTTCAACGGTGGCATATTCCTTGATCAGCGCAGCCTTGCGCTCAGCAGTGATCGACATCGGATGGTCCTTTCTATGAGAGGAAATAAAGTCGCCAAACGCCGGGATGTCGTCCAGCATTGGCCGCGAATGCAATCGGGCAGGCCCGATGCTGGCGCTGCCTATAAACCAAATAAGCCGCAATGGAAAGAGGCTTGTCCTCCAGGCGGTTTTCAGCGGCCCGCCATGGCATTCCGGATCATGGCATCATAACCCTCGGGATCCTGCAGCATGGCGAAATGGCTGGCGTCCTTCAGGATCACGAGCTTTGCGCCCGGTATCTCCTTTGCCATCATCTCAGTATGGTCGAGCTTCACCGCTTCATCATGGTCGCCGATGGCAAGCGTGACAGGCACGGCGATCTTTCCAAGGTCGGTTGCCGTCCACGCCGGCTGCGTGGCCCACATCTGCGAGATCTGGTTGACGAAGGCGTCGTATTCGTTCGGTGTCGGCGAAAGTTTCCTGTAATATTCGCCGGCGACATCGATATAGTTGCTGAAGGTCTTGTTGTTCATGACGTCCGGCTTCACGCCGTCGGTGGTGACATTTGCCGCCTGGGCGATCACGCGTGTCAGCTTTTCGGGGTGCTTCATCGCCATGTCGATGCCGATGATGCCGCCATCAGACCACCCGACCAGCGTCACCTTGCCGATCTTCAGATAGTCAAGCAGCGCGACGTAATCCGAAGTCATCAGATCATAGCCGAAGGGCTGCTCGCTGCGCGTCGAGCGGCCATGGCCGCGGCTGTCGGCAACGATGACGAGATGATCCCTGGCGAAATCGGCGACCTGAGCGCCCCAGACGTCCGCATTCCCAAGTCCTCCATGGATGAAGAGGATCGGGTCGCCCGCGCCGTATTCGGCATAATACATCTTGATGTCGTTGATATCGGCCATGCCGCTGGCCTTCGGCTGTGGCATCGGCGGAAAGGCCGGGAGCGCGGCCCACCGCTCGGCGGCATGCGCGCTCGCAATTGTCAGGAACAACGAAAGAAACGTCAGTAATCCGATGGCAGCTCTGCGCATGTTCTCCCCCTTGGACGGGCCTTCATGACCCGTCGGGGAGCATATCGCATCGCTATTGCCCTGCAATAGCCGCCTCTTTGGCCCGGATGCCGGTCAGGCGAAAACCCGTTTCGGGCGGAATTCGCCTTCGCCGATCTCGCCGATGGCGATCAGTTTGCCGCGTGCCGTGGCATAGGCTTCGGTTTCGGCAACCGGCGCATCGCGGCCGCGCACGAGAATGGGATTGCCCATCTTCAGACGGTGGGCCTGATCGTCGTTGATGATGAGATGCGGCAGGGATGACAGTGCTTCGGCCGTATCGATCAGCAATGCATCGAGGGCGGCGAGCCTCTCGTCGGCATCTTCGATCGCCTCGAGCGCCACGAGATCGGCCAGCGGCACCATCGCCTCTTCGGCAAAGGGGGCGACGAAGCTGCGACGCAGCTCGGAGATATGGCCGTAGCAGCCGAGATTGCGGCCGAAATCGCGGGCAAGCGCCCGCACATAGGTGCCCTTGCCGCATTCCACTTCAAAATGCGCCGTGTTGGCATCCGGGCAGGCCAGCAGCGTCAGGCGGAACACTTCCACCTCGCGGGAGGGGATCTCGACGGTTTCACCCTCGCGGGCCAGGTCATAGGCGCGCTCGCCGGCGATCTTGATCGCCGAGAACTGCGGCGGGATCTGGCTGATGACGCCGGTATATTGCGGCAGCAGCGCCCGGATGTCCTCTTCGCTCGGACGCTTGTCAGAGCTCTCGGTCACTTCGCCTTCGAGGTCGTCGGTGGCGCGTTCTTCGCCCCAGGTGACGGTAAATTCATAGATCTTGCGGCCGTCCATGACATAGGGAACCGTCTTGGTGGCATCGCCAAGCGCGATCGGCAGCATGCCGGAGGCAAGCGGATCGAGCGTACCGGCATGGCCGGCCTTTTGGGCCTTGAACAGCCACTTGATCTTGGAAACGGCCTCGGTCGAGCCGAAATCCACCGGCTTGTCGAGAATGAGCCAGCCCGAAATCGGGCGGCCCTTGGGCTTGCGTGGCTTGGACATTGTCTGTCTCTGTTATCGGTTTTCGTCGGTGTCGGTATCGTCGTCCTTGAGGTCGCGCTGGACCTCAGGCGACCGCAGCAGCGCATCGATCTTCTTGTAATTGTCGAAGCTGGTATCGTCGCGGAAGCGGACTTCCGGCATGTACTTCATCTGCCGAAGCAACGGGCCGAGGCGGCCGCGGATGTATTTCGAATGACGATTGAGGGTGTCGATGACGACATCATGGTCGGCGACGCCGAGCGGCGTCACATAGGCGGTGGCGATCTTCAGATCCGGCGACATGCGCACTTCGGAAATGGAAATCACGGTGCGCTCGATCAGGTCGTCGCGCACTTCGCCGCGCTGCAGGACCTGCGTGATCGCGGCGCGCACTTGTTCGCCGACGCGAAGCATACGCTGCGAAGGCGCGGAAGAGGTTGGTCTGGTCATGGTTTTTCCGTTAGCAGCGTCCCCTGGACGCTATAAAGCGGGTCACATGACTCGATCCGGCGCAAAGGTCAAGGCTGGATGGCCCGATCTGCCCTCCAGAGGCCCAGAATCCGGCTGAATATGGCGTCCTGTTCCTCCCGATTGGAGAAAGCGGAGAGAGGGATATAGGTGACGAAGGTTTCGAGATCGAACTCGATCCGGCGGTTTTGGCTGGTGATATCGGTGATCTCGCTCCAGGCGAGCCACATCGATGAATGGGCGGTATCCCAGGATGCGCCCCGCGAGGTCATCGTCACCGTAATGGTGATACCAGGGCGGATGCGCGACTGCATTGTCGCCAGTCGCCGCCGCGTTAACCAGCGAAAATAAAACCCGACGAGCACATAGAGGATCGCAGTCGGAATAATCCAGATGACCATCAGGTCATTCTTATCGAGCGATGGCGGTATTCCGAAAACCGGAATGAAGACGTGGGCGCGCAGAAAATGGAAAAGAGCGGCCAGGCCGGCGCTGACCCCGATCACCCACAACAGGAGCAAGCCCCATCTTTGGTAGGCATTCCCAGGGCGGCGAATGGCGAAACGGCGTCCCGCTTGCCGCATGACGGCAATATGCTCGTCCGGCTGACGAACATAGGAAACGACGATCTGGTCACTGCCCTCCGATGATGCCGTCACGAGCCGAGTGCCTTTCTGCAGTTCCTTCGAACCCAATAAAAAACCGCCGGCGATGACCGGCGGTTTTGATATCTAGCCAAGAGGAAGGCCGCTTACAACGTACGGGTGATGTGCTCCACGCGGAAGCATTCGATCGTATCGCCGGCGCGGATGTCTTCGTAGTTCTCGAAGGCCATACCGCATTCCTGACCGACGTTGACTTCCGAGACTTCGTCCTTGAAGCGCTTGAGCGTCTTGAGCTTGCCTTCGTGGATGACGACGTTGTCGCGCACCAGGCGGACGCCGACGCCACGCTCGACCTTGCCTTCGGTAACGCGGCAACCTGCGACCTTGCCGACCTTCGTGATGTTGAACACCTCGAGGATTTCGGCATTGCCGAGGAAGGTTTCGCGACGCTCCGGAGAGAGCAGGCCCGACATTGCCGCCTTCACGTCATCCACCAGGTCGTAGATGATGTTGTAGTAGCGGATTTCGATGCCTTCACGCTCGGCCATCGTGCGGGCCTGGGCATTGGCACGGACGTTGAAGCCGATGATAGCCGCGTCGGAAGCTCCGGCCAGCGAAATATCGGATTCGGTCACGCCACCGACGCCCGAATGGACGATGCGGGCGCGAACCTCGTCGGTGCCGAGCTTGTCCAGTGCGCCGGCAATGGCTTCGATCGAGCCCTGCACGTCGCCCTTGATAACCAGCGGGAACTCCTTGGTGCCAGTGGCCTGCAGCGTCATCATCATCTGTTCCAGCGAACCGCGCTGGACGGACTGACGGGCTGCTGCCTTGTCGCGGGTGAGGCGCTGGCGGTATTCGGAGATTTCGCGGGCACGGCTTTCGTTCTCAACGACGGCGAACTTGTCGCCAGCCTGCGGTGCGCCGGAAAGACCGAGGACCTCGACCGGCATGGCCGGGCCGGCTTCCTTCACATGCTCGCCCTTGTCGTTGACCAGTGCGCGCACGCGGCCCCACTGATCGCCTGCAACGACGATCTGGCCGGGACGCAGCGTGCCCTTCTGGATGAGGACGGTAGCGACCGAGCCGCGGCCACGATCAAGCTGGGCTTCGATGACGGTGCCTTCCGCGGTGCGGTTCGGATTGGCCTTGAGGTCAAGGATTTCCGCCTGCAGCAGGATGGCTTCGAGCAGCTTGTCGAGGTTGACGCGGTTCTTGGCCGAAACTTCGACGTCGAGCACTTCGCCACCCAGGGATTCGACGAAGACCTCATGCTGCAGCAGTTCCATGCGGACCTTCTGCGGATTGGCTTCATGCTTGTCGATCTTGTTGATCGCCACGATGATCGGAACACCGGCAGCCTTGGCGTGATTGATCGATTCGATCGTCTGCGGCATCACGCTATCGTCGGCAGCAACGACCAGGATGGCGATGTCGGTCGCCTGGGCGCCGCGAGCACGCATTGCCGTAAAGGCGGCGTGGCCGGGAGTGTCGATGAAGGTGATCTTCTGGCCGTTATGTTCGACCTGATAGGCGCCGATATGCTGAGTGATGCCACCGGCTTCACCGGACACCACATTGGCGTGGCGGATGGCGTCGAGCAGCGATGTCTTGCCGTGGTCGACGTGACCCATGATGGTGACGACGGGCGGACGGGACACCAGTTCGCCGTCTTCGTCGGCAACGTTGAAGATGCCGTGTTCGACGTCGGATTCGGAAACGCGCTTGACGGTGTGGCCGAATTCGTTGGCGATCAGCTCGGCCAGATCGGCGTCGATGACGTCGCCCGGCTTCAGCATCTGGCCTTCCTTCATGAGGAACTTGATGACGTCGACGGCGCGTTCAGACATGCGCTGCGACAGTTCCTGGATGGTGATGGTTTCCGGCAGCACGACTTCGCGCGAGATCTTTTCGCGCGTTTCCTGCATCTGGCTGCGGCGGAACTTTTCCTGGCGGCGGCGCATGGCCGAAAGCGAACGGCCGCGAGCGCTGCCGTCTTCGTCGACATTGGCCGTCGTCACCGTCAGCTTGCCGCGGCGACGCTCGTCATCCGTCTTCGGGCGGGTGGTAACCGGCTTTGCCGGCTCAGGACGCGTGACCTTGCCACGTACCGGAGCGCCGCGCGGAGGACCGCGATCGGTTTCTTCTTCGTTGACCCGGCGGCGATTGGCCGGAGCCTCTGCCGCAGGAGCACCAGGGCGTGCCGGAGCCGCATCGGGACGACGGGCAACGACAGGAGCCGGAGCAGCCTGAGCTGCCGGCTTCGGTGCTTCGACCGGTGCAGGTGTCTCTGTCTTGGCTTCGAGGGCGCGAGCCGCTTCTTCTTCGGCGCGGCGTGCGGCTTCAGCCTGCTCTTCGATGCGGCGGGCTGCCTCTTCCTCGGCGCGGCGTGCGTCCTCCTCGGCGCGACGAACCGCATCGGCGGCGTCACGGACCTGGGCTTCGGCAAGCGCGCGGCGGCGAGCATCCATTTCGCCGGCTGACAGATGGTTCAGAACCACCGGGCGCGACGAACGTTCCTGCTGCGGGCGCTGCTGGTTGTTCTGGTTGGATTGCTGCGGACGCTGCTGCTGGCCACCCGGCTGATGAATGCGCGGAGCCGGCTGCGGCGGGCGCGGCGGCTGCGGCGTCGGTTCCGCAACGCGCGTCACGGATGGTGCCGCGGCAGCAGTCGTCGAAGCAACGATCGGCTTTTCGTCTTCGGGGCGTAGCGGACGGCGCTTGCGGGTTTCAACCACGACCGCCTTGGTGCGACCGCGGCCCATGTCCTGGCGCACGGTGCCCTGGTTCACGCCTGAAGGCTTCAGGGTGAGAGTCTTCTTACCTGAAACATTCAGCGTCTTGTCGTCTTGATTGTCGGTCATTCCGTTCCCGTTCCTTCGGACAGGGCTCGGAAACGTCCGTCAGACCCTGTCGTTCAATGCATGTACCTTAATGAGGCGTCCGGTATCCACCGGTGACCGCGTCATTGTTTTCGCCGGCCAGCGCCGCCCGTTGCCCGGGACTGACCGCCGTTGCGGTACCGTTCGAGCAGGTTTGCGCGCTTCACTACACCTTCACCCGCCCGCCCTGCAAGCGCTGCGGCATGGATAAAAGCGTTCTGGCCCATCAGTTCTTCCATTTCCGCCTCCGTAAAGACACGGAAAGACGGTATTTCCTCTTCGGTTTCCATACCGAGATGCCAGGCCTTTCGTGCCTGGTCGATCTTGCGAACGCCGTCGGCTGCGGCATCGATCGCATGGAACACGGCGAGTGCCGAACCATTGCGAACCGCGCCGTCGACCTTCGACGAGCCATTGACGAACTGGCCCGCCTTGCGCGCCATGTGCATCATCCCGGCAAGCTGCGCCACAAGAAGGCGGTCGACGGTGGCGCCGAGATCGCCCGGTGCCGTCACCTCCGCCTTCAAGGCGCGTGAAAACAATTTCTTTGCCACTGCCTTGTCCACGAGTGCCCGGTCGAACTTGACCCAGCAGCCGCGTCCCGGCAGCTGCCGCTTCAGATCGGGAACAACGGTCCCGTCCGGAGCGGCGACGAAGCGGATCAACTCGTCGGCTGATCCGCTTTCGCGTGTTACGATGCACATGCGGCCGTTTGCGCCGTCACCCCCGAGATTGTCGTCTTCGGGCGGTGCGCTCGGCCCCTCGGTGATCGTCATGCCTGTTGCTCGGCTTCATCCTCCGCGGCGACCTCTTCGGTCTCGGTGGCGAGATCGGCTTCGGTGATCCAGCCAGCCAGCAGGCGAGCCTGTACGACCATCTGTTCGGCTTCGACGCGCGAGACCTCAAGTTTGGAGAACAGGCCCTCGAACTTCTTTGTCTCGCCGTTCTTGCGTTCGGACCAGCCGACGAGGTCGTCTGCGGCGCAGCCGGCAAAGTCTTCGATCGTCTTGATGCCGTCCTCACCGAGGGCAACCATCATCTGTGCGGTCATGCCGTTGATCTCACGCAGCTCATCGGAAACACCGAGCGCCTTGCGCTTCTCGTCCATTTCGGCTTCGAGCTTCTCCAGATATTCGCGGGCGCGGGTCTGGATTTCCTGGGCGGTGTCTTCGTCGAAGCCGTCGATGGAGGAGATTTCCTCGAGATCGACGTAAGCCAGTTCCTCGACGGCGGCAAAGCCTTCTGAAGCCAGAACCTGGCCGACCATTTCGTCGACGTCGAGCGCGTCCATGAACAGGTTGGTGCGCTCGTTGAATTCCTTCTGGCGGCGCTCCGATTCCTCGGCTTCCGTCATGATGTCGATATCCCAGCCGGTCAGCTGCGAGGCGAGGCGGACGTTCTGACCGCGGCGGCCGATGGCCAGCGACAGTTGCTCGTCTGGAACCACGACTTCGATACGCTCGGCATCCTCGTCGAGAACGACCTTGGCGACTTCGGCTGGCTGCAGCGCGTTGACGACGAAGTTCGCCGGCTCGCTGGACCAGGGGATGATGTCGATCTTTTCGCCCTGCAGCTCGCCAACGACGGCCTGAACGCGCGAACCGCGCATACCGACGCACGCGCCGACCGGATCGATCGACGAGTCGTTCGAAATGACGGCGATCTTGGCGCGCGAGCCCGGGTCGCGGGCAACCGACTTCACCTGGATGATGCCGTCGTAGATTTCAGGCACTTCCATGGTGAAGAGCTTGACCATGAACTGCGGATGCGTGCGCGACAGGAAGATCTGCGGACCGCGCTGTTCGCGGCGCACGTCGTAGACATAGGCGCGGACGCGGTCGCCATAGCGGAAGTTTTCGCGCGGGATCATCTCGTCGCGGCGGATGATGCCTTCGCCACGACCGAGGTCGACGATGACGTTGCCGTATTCGACGCGCTTGACAGTACCGTTGACGATTTCGCCGACGCGATCCTTGAATTCGTCGAACTGGCGGTCACGCTCGGCTTCGCGCACCTTCTGCACGATGACCTGCTTGGCCGACTGGGCAGCGATACGGCCGAAATCCATCGGCGGCAGCGGATCGGCGATGAAGTCGCCAAGGGCTGCATCCGGATTGCGGTCGCGGGCCAGTTCCAGCGGGATCTGCGTGGAATAGTCTTCGGCTTTCTCGACGACTTCGAGCAGGCGCTGCAGACGGATTTCGCCGGTCTTCGGGTTGATGTCGGCGCGGATGTTCGATTCCGTGCCGTAACGCGAGCGCGCGGCCTTCTGGATCGCGTCCGCCATCGCGGCAAGCACGATCTCGCGGTCGATGACCTTTTCGCGCGCCACTGCATCTGCGATCTGCAGAAGTTCTAGCCGGTTCGCACTGACTGCCATTTTTAGTCTCCGTCTTCCTGCCCTGGGGTTCCCGTCCCGTTAGGCGGTTCGTTGATCGGTTATTCTTCTTCGTCCGCTTCGTTCTGGTTCGCTGCCTCGGCTTTCGCCAGCTTGTCGGCGCGCAACGCATCGCGGATGAGATCGTCCGTCAGGATCAGCTTGGCGTCGGCCAGCGTGCTGAACGGAATGATTACTTTCGGCTCTTCGCCATAAGCGACCTGGTCGCGTTCGATCGTAAAGCCTTCGTCGGTAACGTCGGCGATCTTGCCGCGGAACCGCTTGCGGTTGTCAACCAGGATCGATGTCTCGCACTTGACGATATGGCCGATCCAGCGGACGAAATCCGACTTGCGCACCATCGGGCGGTCGATGCCCGGCGAAGATACTTCGAGATGATACGCCTTATCGATCGGATCTTCCACATCCAGGACCGGAGAAATGGCCGTCGAGACCTCTTCGCAATCCTGGACGGTCATGGTGCCGTCGTTGCGCTCGGCCATAATCTGCAAGGTCAAGCCGTTCTGGTTGAGAAGGCGCGCTCGCACGAGGCGAAAGCCCAAGCCGACGATTACGGGCTCGATGATGGCGGCGACGCGCTGGTCAAGGCCGGTTTCGACGATCAGGCGCGGTTCATTGGTATTGTCTGCGTTTGTCACTTCCGACAAGCGTTCACTCCTGCAGGGTGCTGCATTTGGGAGATCGAGCTAATAAAAAAGAGCGGGTCCTTGCGGCCCACTCTTCATCACACGATCAAGAATTTGAAAGCGGATATAAGCCCGTTTCCGGCAAATTGCAAGGCTTTTGCCGGACGCTTTAGCCATGCGCGAATGGCACTGGGATATCGATAGTCGCAAAGAACTCTGTTTGACAGAGTACTGGTTGTTATGTACTCTGTATTACAGAGAGCGATGTGCTGCAGAGTGTAAGCCCCGATCGCCTTGAAACATTGGAGGAGCAGCGCCTATGGAGATCTCTCCCACGGAAGCCCGGCATGCCTTGCATGAAGTCGAGCAGGCAACCCTGCGCAGCAACCGCTCGCAGCGGTATCGCGGCTCGGCTCCCTATCTCATTCTTTGGGGCGCCATCTGGTTTGTCGGTTATTCGAGCATGTTCTTTTGGCCGACATTATCGGCAAATTTGATCTGGCTGGTTTTGGATGGCTTGGGCCTGGGGGGCAGCGTGCTGATTGGCGTGAAGACATTTCGCGCCCGCGACGACGTGAAGAAGGTCAACGGGCGCGTATTGGCCGTCTTTGCGATTATCACACTGTTCATGCTTGCCATGATCAAGGTCATGCAGCCCATGGATGTTGCTCAATATACCATATTTCCGGCGCTGGTTCTCAGCCTCGCCTATGGATTGATCGGGGTATTTTTCCTCCGCGGCTTCGTGTGGCTTGCCGTGGCCGTATCGCTTGGCAGCCTCGTGCCATACGTCTTTCTGCAGCAATGGCTGTCGCTCTGCATTGCCGTGTTCGGCGGCGGCAGCCTGCTGATCGGTGGTTTGTGGATGAGGAAGCTGTAATGGCGGTTCTCAACGAGGTAATCCACCAGTCCCTGCGCCTGAAGATCATGGCTGCTCTTTACGCTCAGACTGCGAGCGAGGCGCTGGAATTCACGACCCTCAAGAAGATTACCGGCGCGACGGATGGCAATCTGGGCAGCCATCTGTCGACGCTCGAGCAAGCGGGATACATCTCCACAACCAAGGCCTTCGTCGATAGGAAGCCGCAGACCCGCATATCCCTGACGCGAGAGGGGCGCCGCGCCTTCCGGGAACATGTTGCCTATCTCAGGGAAATCGTCGAACTGGCTGAGGGCAAATAGGCCAATTTTCCCGACATCATCCGATGGCGGGAGGCCGGATGAACTTCCTGCGGCTAAGAGGTAACTACTTCAAGACGCCAAGCATGGAACTGTCGGGATAGCAGGTTGGCTTCATGCCGCTCTTTTCCTGCCATTGGCCGATCGAGCGTCTGGTTTTGTAGCCCGGCAGACCGTCCGTGCCGCCGACGTCGTAGCCCTTGCGTTCCAATGTCTTCTGCATGCCGGCGACATCGGAGCGCAGCATCTTGCCGACATCGCCCCATTTTTCCTCGAACGCGCCGCTGCCATAAGCGATGCGGTCGGCAAGATTGCCGATATAGAGGCCGTAGAGGTCGGAGTTGTTGTATTCCTTGACGGTGTAGAAATTCGGTGTGACGATGAATTCCGGTCCGTCGCGGCCGGCCGGCACCAGCATCATGCCGCTTGCCTTCAATTCGTCCGCTGGAAATGCCTTGCCTGACACCCTCGATATGCCGAGCGACGCCCATTGCGAGATCGGCTTGGCAAGGTCCGGCCCTTCCTGCGCGCAGGACACATTCTGCGGAATGGTGACCTCGTATCCCCAGCCGCGGCCGCGTTGCCAGCCCTTCTGAACCATATAGTTGGCTATGGATGCCAACGTATCCGGCACCGAGGTCCAGATGTTGCGGTGGCCGTCGCCATCGAAATCGACGGCGTATTTCAGGTAGTTGGTCGGCATGAATTGCGGCTGGCCAAGCGCGCCGGCCCAGGATCCCTTGAACTGATCCGGCGTGACGTCACCGTGATCGAGGATGCGCAACGCGGCGATGAGCTCGGTGCGGAACATGTCCTTGCGGGTCGACATGAAGGCCTTGGTCGCCAACACCTGGATCGCCGAATTCGGCAGTTTGGCGGCGCCGAAGCCGGTCTCGCGGCCCCAGATGGCGAGCAGGATCGGTCCCGGCACGCCATAGGTCTTCTCGATCTGCCGCAGCACTGACCCATATTGCGAGGCGAGGCTTCGCCCCGTCGCCGCCAGCTTCTGTAGCCGCGCCTCATTGAAATAGGGTGCGGGCGAGGAAAATTCGGCCTGCGTCTGTTTCTGTTCCTTGGGCTTCGGAAAGCCCGGGGGCACCAGATCCGGCAGATCCCAGTTCAGCGTCACGCCGGCGAAAGCGGCCTGGAATATCCTGTCGGAAATGCCGTCCTTCCGCGCTTCCGGCCGCAGGTCCTTCTGAATCCAGGCCTGAAACTGCGCTTCGACATCGGCCTTCGAGGCGGCGAGTGCGGGCAGGGGGAGGAGGGTGAGAAGGAGGATGAGCAGCCGTAGAATGTGTCGGAAGATACCCCCCTCTGTCCCTTTCGGGACATCTCCCCCACAAGGGGGGAGATCGTTGGCGGCGCGTTTTGTGCCATGCCGGCGGTCCGAAGTTTCTGCAGATGCAGCAGCCGATTGTTTGATGAAGACGGTGCCACAGGCCACCGATCTCCACCCTTGTGGGGGAGATGTCACGGAGTGACAGAGGGGGGTGAACACTCTCCTCATACGCAGTCCTTTATTGCAGAGGTCAAATCGCCGTCCGCGCCCTGAGCGCCGCTGTCAGCGTGCCTTCGTCGAGATAATCGAGTTCACCGCCAACGGGTACGCCATGGGCAAGACGGGTGATCTTGACCTCGAGGCCGGCAAGCCTGTCGGTTATATAGTGTGCTGTGGTTTGCCCTTCTACCGTTGCGTTAACAGCGATGATGATCTCGCGGATGCCGCCTTCGCTGACGCGCTCGATCAGGCCGCGAATGTTGAGATCGTCGGGCCCGACGCCGTCGAGTGGCGACAGCACGCCGCCGAGCACATGGTAGGCGGCGTTCATCGCGCCGGCCCGCTCCAATGCCCAGAGATCGGAAACGTCTTCCACCACGATGATGATGGACTGGTCGCGGCGATCGTCGGTGCAGACGGTGCAGGGATCGACGGTATCGACATTGCCGCAGCGCGAGCAGATCTTCACCTTGTCATAGGCATCGCCCATCGCGTGAGAAAGCGGGCCGAGCAGCTGGTCCTTCTTCTTGATCAGGTGCAGCGCTGCCCGTCGCGCCGAGCGTGGTCCGAGCCCAGGCACCTTCGCCAGAAGCTGGATGAGTTTTTCGATTTCGGGGCCGGTGACTCGCTTTGCCATGGGAGGCTTTTAGCTCATATGCTCACGAAACGGAATCATCGAAGGGACGGTTGACCGATGAAAATTCTGGCTGTTTGTGCCGGCGCCGCCGAAACGCTGCCCGGCAGGAAAAGCAGGACCGGCATCAACAAGCATGCCGTGAGCGGCGCCGTCATGATCGACGGGGAAGGGGTGATCGGCGATGCGATCTGCGATCGCCGGCATCATGGCGGCCGCGATCAGGCCGTCTATGTCGAGGGATCATTGACTTTGGACTGGTGGGTGAAGGAACTCGGTCGACCTCTGGAATACGGTTCGTTCGGCGAAAATCTCGTCATCGACGGGCTGGATAATTGCGCGGTGGCAGTCGGTGACAGATTCATAGCTGACGATCTAGTTCTGGAGGTCACCTCGGCCCGCATCCCCTGTGCCACCTTCGCCGCGAAGATGGGCGATCCGAAATTCGTGAAGCGCTACATGCAGGCAGGGCGGCCCGGCATCTACTGCCGTGTCCTTCAGAGCAGCACGGTGAGTGCCGGTGCGGAGGTGACATATCTTCCCTATGAGGGCAGCCGTGTTACCATGCCGGATTTGATGGCAATGCTCGGCGGGCGGCTGTCACCGGAAGATCGGGCGCGTTATCTCACGACGCCCATTCACCATAGGCTGCGGGCTTTTCTCGAGACTGATCCTGGCGGTTAGCGCATGGCAATCGCCACGGCAGCGCCTGCCATGGTGGCGGCGCTGGTGCGGTTGGCGATGCGCACGGCGCGGCGGCTCTTGAGGAATGTTCTCGCCTTCGCCGCAAGCATTGCCCAGGAAAGGTCGATGACGACAAGCACCACGAACATCGTCGCCACCAGTTCGGCCCAGCCGGAAAGCGTGACGGCGTGAAGATCGATGATCGAGGGCAGCAGTGCCACATAGAACACCATGATCTTGGGATTGCCCATGGTCACCGTGAAGCCGGCAAGGAAAAGCCGCGCGGCTGACTGTTCGTCCGGCAGCTGTTCTTCTGCCGTATCCGAGGCGGCAAACCACATCTTCCAGGCGAGGTAGAGCAGATAGGCGACGCCGAGCCATTTGATGATCACGAAAGCCCAGTGGAAGGTCTCGGCGACGGTCGCAAGGCCGGCAACGGCGCAAGTCAGCCAGATCGCCTCGCCAAGCCACATGCCGGAGAGAAAGGGCAGCACGTTACGTGCACCCCTGGTGAGGACGCGTGCCACAAGCGCTGCGATGTTCGGACCCGGCGATCCCGCCGCGATGAACAATGCACCGGCAAAAATAAGCAGCATCGACAGGCTCATCGCATTCTCTCCGATCCGGGCAAGCCATGAAACATCTGGAAGACGCCAGAAATAGCACTCCGGCCGCCGTTTTCCAAATTGCCGGTTTCGCACTCAGCCGAGCTGCGCGCGAAATCGCTCGAAGAGTGCCTTGCCATCAGGCCAGTCACCCAGCCCCGAGGCCGAATTGATGTGGCCGAGCGGTCCGGCATCGACAAACGCACTGCCCCAGATTTCGGCGCTATCGCGGGCATAATCGTAAGGGCCGTAGGGATCGTCGGTGCTGGCGACGAGCATGGAGGAAAACGGCAGTCGTTGCCGCGGCGGATTGGCGAAACTGCCGGCCTCGGCCAGATAGACCTCACCTGTCGGTTCCGGTGGGGCGACAAGAAAGACACCAAGGATTGGTCTCTTTTGCAGAGGCGCCCAATGGGAGATCAACTGGCAGGCAAGACTGTGGGCGATCAGGATCGGCGGCGTTTGCGAGCCGGCGATTTCGCGGTCCAGCGCCTCGATCCAGTCGGTAAGGATCGGCTTGTCCCAGCTCGATGGCTGGAATCGACGCATGCGCGGATCCTGCCGCTCCCATAAGGTCTGCCAATGATCTCCGTCGGAGCCGCCAAGCCCCGGCAGCATGATGATGTCGCTCATCTCTGTCCTCTCTCGCTATCTGAGGGAAAGAAACTGACACCTTGCTCAGGCAATTGACATTGCAATCCATCGGACAAAATCTTCACCGGCCGATGAATTGAAGGTGAAATATGGAAAGCATCGAAAAGGGACTGGATCCGACTGACATGTCGATCATCGAGATCCTGCAGCAGGACGGAAGAATTTCCGTATCGGAACTCGGTCGCCGCGTCGGGCTTTCACAGCCGGCGGCATCGGAGCGGCTAAAGCGGCTGGAGGAACGAGGCGTGATTGCGGGTTATCGTGCCGTCATCGACCCCGCCGCCGTCGGCCTCGGCATGATGGCGGTCATCCGGCTGCGTACCTCGCATGAGCATATTCGCCCCTGTCTGAAGCAGTTCTCGGAAATGCCAGAGATAATCGAAGTTCTCAGATTGACGGGGGAGGATTGTTTTCTGCTCAAGGTCCTCGTGCCGACTGCGGAGAACCTTGAAACCATCGTCGATTCCATCGCCCGCCATGGTGCGGTAACGACGTCGCTGGTGCTGCGAAACGAGCCGGCAAAGGCGATCGGCCGCGAATTGATCCGCAAGGCGACCGCCCGGTAGCTAAAGTCTTTGGGCTTCGATCTCAGAACGGCAGCTTGAAACCGGGCGGGATCGGCAGGCCGGCGGTGAGTTCGCGGGTCTTTTCGGCGGTGATCGCCTCGGCCTTGTCCTGGGCATCCTTGTTGGCGGCTACGATCAGGTCTTCGAGGATCTCGACATCCTCTTCCTTGAAGAGCGACGGATCGATCTTGATGCCGAGCATCACGCCCTTGCCGTTGACGGTGGCGGTGACGAGGCCGCCGCCGGCCTTGCCTTCGACGCGAATGTCGGCGATCTCCGACTGCATCTTCTCCATCTTGGCCTGCATTTCCTTAACTTTGCCCATCATGCCCATGATGTCGCGCATCGTCATTTGTCCTTCTTCTGCATGTTGCTATTCCCGACGGCTACAATCTGCCGCCAGCCGCTGCGGTTGTCGAGCCGAGCGGTCCTGCTGTTGTCTATTTTAACCTTAAAATTCTATGTCGTCGCCTGGCAGGATGTCGCCATCGACGGATTCGGCGATGGCCGGAGCAGCGGTCTGCTCTTCTTCCTCGACTTCCGGAGCCCGCACGCGCACGTCAATGATTTTGGCGCCGGGAAATTGCGACAGGATCGCCGCGACATCGGGGTCCTGGCGTGCATCGGCGACCCGTTGCTTCTGCGCATTCGCTTCGGCTTCCACCAGCGTCGGCTCGCCCTCGTCGCGGCTGAGGCTGACGATCCAGTGTATACCGGTCCATTCCTTCAGCTTGACGGCGAGCTCGTTCAGCAAAGTGCCCGGCGCGCCGGGCGCAAGGCTGACATCGAGCCGGCCCGGCTCAAGCCTGACAGGGCGCACGAAGCTGCGCACCAGCGCCTTGACCTTTGGATCACGCTTCTGGCCTGCAAGCTCGGCGATGTCGGTCATCGAGTTGATCGGCACCAGCGGCTTCGGCGCTTCGGCGGGCTTCGGCTCGATGCGGCCCACAGGTTGCGAATCCGGCTGTGTATTCGGCACGGAGCGTAACATCGCGACCGGCGCCGAAGGCGTGGGTCGCGGGGCCGGCGTTTCGATGGCTCGCGCCACGGCGCTGCCCTGATAGGAAACCGCCGATCCCCCGCCATTGCCCGCAGGCGCTCCGGATGGTGGCCGTGCGCCGCCATTGCCATCGGAAAATTCCGCAAGCCTGCGTGCGGCATCTTCTGGCGCAGGCAGATGGGCTGCATGTGCCAGCCGGATCAGCACCATCTCGGCGGCGCCAGCGGTTCTCGAGGCGTTTTCGGTCTCGGCGATGCCCTTCAGAAGCATCTGCCAGATACGCGACAGCGCCGTCACGGCCACGCCCTGCGCAAATTCGGAGGCCTTTATGCGCTCGACTTCGCTCAGCGACGGATCGTCGGCGGCATCGGGCACATATTTGAGCCGGGTGACGAGATGGGTGAAATCGGCAAGGTCGGTCAGCACGACGACGGGGTTGGCGCCGGCTTCGTACTGGCTGTTGAATTCGGCAAGTGCAGCCGAAACATCGCCTTTGACGACATGGCCGAAGAGATCGACGATGCGGGCACGGTCTGCAAGGCCCAGCATCGCGCGCACGGCATCGGCGGCAACGAAACCGCTGCCATGGGCGATCGCCTGGTCGAGCAGCGACAGGCCGTCACGGGCCGAGCCCTCGGCGGCGCGGGCGATCATGGCGAGCGCTTCCGGCTCGGCCTCGATGCCTTCCTTGCCGGCAATGGTGGTGAACAGCCCGACGAGATCGGAAGCGCTGATGCGGCGCAGGTCGAAGCGCTGGCAGCGCGACAGCACTGTGATCGGAACTTTACGGATTTCGGTCGTGGCGAAGATGAACTTCACATGTTCGGGCGGCTCTTCGAGCGTCTTCAACAGCCCGTTGAAGGCCGCCGTCGACAGCATGTGCACTTCGTCGATGATGTAGACTTTATAGCGCGCCGAGACCGGCCGGTAGCGCACCTGCTCGATAATCTCTCTGATATCGTCGATACCGGTATGGGAGGCGGCGTCCATCTCGATGACGTCGACATGCCGGCCTTCCATGATCGCCTGACAATGCTCGCCCGGCTCGCGCAGGTCGATGGTCGGGCGATCGATGTCCGGTGTCTTGTAGTTGAGGGCGCGGGCAAGGATACGGGCCGTGGTCGTCTTGCCGACGCCGCGCACGCCGGTCAGCATATAGGCCTGCGCAATGCGCCCGGTCTCGAACGCGTTCGTCAGCGTTCGAACCATCGGCTCCTGGCCGACCATGAGGTCCGTGAAGTCCTTGGGCCTGTACTTGCGAGCCAGCACCCGGTAACCGGTGCCGGTCGAGGCGGCATCTTTTGCTTGTCGCTCGCTGTCGCTCATTGCCCTGCTTATTTTGCCCGCAGAAAGCCGGGTCTTGCTTTCAGAAAGGGTGGGAGGCTGGCACGATGACCCGTGCCGGGCTCGTTGGGGCTGCTTCCTTCCGGACCTGACCCGGTTGGCGAGTGGCTCGTCCACCACCAACCTCCCGGATGCACATATCGGCAATATCGTCATCAAAAGCAAGCCAAGGTCAAAAAAAACTGCTAAACATTTGATAAAACAATGGAGGATGCCCCCTTGAAGGAGTTTACGCTCGACGACCGTCTGGCGAATGACAGCGTTTCCGTGGCGATCACCGGCCTTTGCGACGTGCGGCTGATGAAGGATAGCCGCTGGCCGTGGCTTTTGCTGGTTCCCCGCCGGCCCGACAAATCGGAAATTTTCGAGCTGACGCCGCTCGACCGCATCCTGTTGACCTTCGAGAGCGACAAGGTCGCAAGTGCCCTGAAGACGGTGACGGGGGCGACAAAAATCAACGTCGGGGCTCTTGGAAATATCGTCCGTCAGCTTCATGTTCATGTCATTGCGCGGTTCGAAGGGGATGCGAACTGGCCCGGCCCGATCTGGGGCTTCGGCAAGGCGGAGCCCTATTCGGACGAAGACATGAACAGCCTCATAGCCAAGTTGCGGGAAACGCTTTCACAATGAGCCCTTCCATCTTTTCCTCGGATGTGCCGCATCCGGAACCCAGCAGTCTCACCGCTTTTGCGGAAAACCAGCTTAACCGGGATGCCGAGCATCGCGACGAGGAAACGATCAAAGAGGCGCTTGCCAGGGAAGGCACGCATATCCTGGCTTTCGCCAAGGAACAGCTGGTCCTGAAGCATGACGGACAGGTGCTCGATCCATTGTTTGCCCGCTACGAGCTGAAGGACCTCGATCCGGATTGGGAGGCGGCCGTGTTGCTCGGCTACCGCAACACCGGCGAGCCCCGGCTTGCCGTGCCGGTGCGCATCAATGCCGATGAGCTTGCAAGCCAATACAAGCCGGCTGACATGCGCTCGCTCTGGCGCGACCTGTTGCTGGAGGGCGAGATCCTCGGCGAGGCGGCGCAGGGCATGAGCCTGCTGCGCTGGAACAGCGACAACCGCTTCTGCGGGCGTTGCGGCTCGGTCATGGAAAGCCGCATCGGCGGCTACAAGCGCGTCTGCACCGCCTGCGAACATATGATCTTCCCGCGCACCGACCCGGTCGTCATCATGCTGGCGGTTGATGAGGAGAGAAACCGCTGCCTTCTCGGCCGCAGCCATCATTTCGCACCCGGCATGTATTCCTGTCTCGCCGGTTTCGTCGAGCCGGGCGAAACCATCGAGAATGCCGTGCGCCGGGAGACGCTTGAGGAATCGGCCATTCACATCGGCCGGGTGCGCTATCACGCTTCGCAACCCTGGCCGATGCCGCATTCGCTGATGATCGGCTGCTATGCCGAGGCGAAATCGACCGAGATTCGCATCGACGATGCCGAACTCGAGGATTGCCGCTGGTTCACGCCGGAAGAAACGCTCGCCATGCTCGATCGCGTTTCCGCCTCCGGCAACACCTCCCCGCCCAAGGGGGCCATTGCCCATCGCCTGATGCGCGACTGGGTCGAATGGAAGCGATAGGTTTCCCCCTGCCATGGCGCGCTCGGAACGTTTGCTGACACTGTTGCAGACGCTGCGCCGCTACCGCCGTCCGGTCAGCGGCGCTGTGCTGGCCGAGGAAACCGGCGTCAGCCTGCGCACGCTCTACCGCGATATTGCCAGCCTGCAGTCGCAGGGGGCGATGATCGAGGGCGAGCCGGGCATCGGCTATGTGCTGAAGCCCGGCTTCATGCTGCCGCCGATGATGTTTTCGCAGGACGAGATCGAGGCGCTGGTGCTGGGGTCGCGATGGGTGGCGCGCGCAACCGATGAGCGTCTGGCCGCCGCCGGCGCCGATGCGCTTGCCAAGATCGCCGCGGTGCTGCCGGCCGAAATGCGCGAGGCGATCGACCAGGCAACGTTGCTCGTCGCGATAAAGCGCGTGATCGTGGACAAGGCTGATCTTTCGCTCATGCGCAAGGCGATCCGTTCCGAGCGCGTGGTGCAGCTGACCTATGGCGACGTGAACGGTTCCGTTTCGACCCGGCGCATCTGGCCCTTTGCGCTCGGCTATTTCGACGACGTGCGCATGATCGTCGCCTGGTGCGAATTGCGCGAGGGCTACCGTCATTTCCGCGCCGACCGCATTGTCGACTTTGCGGTGCTGGATGCCCGCTATCCCCGCCGCCGCGTCGCTTTGGCAAAGGAATGGCACACGCTGCATGGCAGAGCGAATGATTGATCCAAGAGCCTAAGACTACTGCCAGAAACTGTCAGTAGGCGCGCCTATTATCGATCCCATCCAAGCAGGAAGGAGGATCGATCATGGCAAGCAACATTTTCGTCACGACGAAACAGGCACAGCGCGATCACGCCGGGGCCGGCAGGGGCGCTTCCATAGCCGCGCCACTGGCTCGCCTCTCGCAGATTGCGCTTGGCTATTTCACCCACCGCTGGAATCGCCTCGATATCGAGGAAACGCCGAATTCGGTGAAGCGCGATCTGGGCTTCCTGGACGGACGCGCCCCTTACCGTGAGGAAGAGCGGATGCACTAACTGCACCGCCAACGCTTCACCCAACGTTCGACACACGCAACCAGCCTTCCACCGGCAGGCACCGCTGAGCCTGCCGGACCGGGCACTGCTGCCTTCATATCCATCCAAAACGAGAGGAATATCCCATGACCAACCCAAATCTCATTATCTTCTATGTCAAGGACCCGGCGGAAAGCACGCCGTTCTATCGCGACTTGCTCGGCCGCGAGCCGAGCTTTGCTGCGCCGACTTTCGTGGCCTTCGAGCTCGGCAATGGTTTCAACCTCGGTCTCTGGCGCCGCAGCAGCGTCGAGCCGCAACCCTCCGCCATCGGCAATCGCGGCGAGTTGGGCTTCATGGTCGAAGGCCCCGGTGCCGTCGAACAGCACTACAAGGATTGGAAAGCGCGTGGTTTGCCGATCGCTCAGGAATTGACGACCATGGATTTCGGCCCGACCTTCGTCGTGCTCGATCCCGACGGCCATCGCCTTCGCGTTTGTGAGCCGGATAAGTAAAGTACAACATTCGATCTGCCTCCCACGGCAGCCTCTCTCCGCCCTGAGCTTGTCAAAGGGTGGGGAGAGGTGGTTGGCAGGCCGGATGAGGTGCAGATCGTCCATCATTCGAGTTGACTTGCAGCATTCACGGACGAGACTGAGCGATAACCCAGGGAGCCACGGGAGGCGTTGTTGCTGCATCATATTTCATTCGGTGTCGCAGATATCGAGAAAGCCGCTGCATTCTACGACGCAGCATTTGCGCCGCTTGGCTACGTGCGGGTTTGGGAAGACCTGAACCCGGGCGACCCCGACCAGGCGATCGGATATGGCCCGGCGGGCGATGGCGACAAATTCGCCATCAAATTGCGCGGCAGGGATGCCCGAGCTCCGGGTTCGGGATTTCATCTCGCCTTTGCGGCTCCAAGTCGTGCAGCCGTTTCGTCGTTCCATGAGGCTGCGCTGGCTCATGGCGGTGCGGACAATGGACCGCCGGGTCTTCGATCCCATTACGGGCCGAACTATTTCGCTGCCTTTGTGATCGACCCGGATGGTCACCACATCGAGGTCGTCACCAAGGCCGCTGAATAGCGATTGGATAGGCCTACGATGATCTCGCCACGCGTCCTCTTGTTCGAGGCTCCAGCCCCTTCGACAAGCTCAGGGCTTCCGCACTTCACCATGAGGGCTGATCCACTGCGTCTGCCGCGGTATGCACTCCACCTCATGGTGAGGTGCACTGCCGTCAGAGCGTAGCGAAAACGGGAGTGCCTCGAACCACGAGGTGGCCCCGAGGCTCGCATCAACGCTTAAAGCTGCCCCCGCGTCGGATGCCCCTTGTAGACACCCAGAATCCGGACCTTCTCCGAGAAGAAACGCAGTTCTTCCAGGGCGCGGCGCACATGCGGATCGGAGGGGTGGCCCTCGATATCGGCATAGAATTGCGTTGCTACAAAACGGCCGCCGAGCTGGTAGCTCTCGAGCTTGGTCATGTTGATGCCGTTGGTCGCAAAGCCTCCGAGTGCCTTGTAGAGCGCTGCCGGAATGTTGCGGACGTTGAAGACGAAGGTCGTGACGATCTTTTCGTCCGGCGAGCTGCGCTCCGCCCAATGCTCGTCGCGCGACAGGACAACGAAGCGCGTCATGTTGTTTTCGGTGTCTTCGACGTTCTCGGCGATGATTTCGAGGCCGTAGAGATCGGCGGCCAATCGTGGCGCCAGCGCCGCCATGCTGCGGTCACCGGTTTCCTGCACCAGCTTGGCGGCACCAGCCGTATCACCGGCGATAACGGGCTTCCAGCCGTTGGCGCGCACGATGTTGCGGCATTGGCCAAGCGCATGGATGTGGCTGTGCACGGTGCGGATTTCTTCCTTCTTGACGCCCGGAAGGACCATCAGCTGGAAGCGGATCGGCATGAAATATTCGCCAACGATATGTAGCCGCGATTCCGGCAGCAGGTGATGGATATCGGCGACGCGGCCGGCGATCGTGTTTTCGATCGGAATCATGCCGAGATCGGCCTCGCCATTGTCGATGGCGGTGAGGGCATCCTCGAAGGTCTGGCAGGGCAGCGGCTCCATGGTCGGGAACATGTCACGGCTCGCCATGTCGGAATTGGCGCCGTAGTCGCCCTGGAAGGAGATCTTGTTGGTCTTGGTAATCATGGGACTGCCCTTGGGGGAATGCCGTCTGTCAAGAAGCGGCGGAAAGGATGCGTCTGGCCTTTTCGAGGTCGGCGGGAGTATCGACACCGAGCGGGATCGTGTCAACGATCTCGACATCGATGCGCATGCCGGCTTCCAGTGCTCTCAGCTGCTCCAGCGATTCGCGCCGTTCGAGCGGCGATGGCCCGAGGCTCACGAATTTTTCGAGCGCTGCCCGACGATAGGCGTAAAGACCGATATGGTGGTAGAGCGGACCATTGCCGTAAGGCGCGGTTGTCCGGGTGAAATAGAGCGCGCGCAGGCGATTGTCGGAAATCGCCGACCCTACGACCTTGACGACGCTCGGTGCGGTCTTTTCTTCCTCGTCCTTGATCTCGACGGTCAGCGTGGCAATGTCGACGGCCGGGTCTTCCAGCGGGCGCAGCGAGGCGCGGATGGTCTCGGGGTCGATGGTGGGAAGGTCGCCCTGGACATTGACGACGATTTCCGCGCGGCCCTCTGGATCGACGGCCTGGAGCGCCTCGTAAATGCGGTCCGAGCCGGACTGATGATCCTGGCGCGTCATGACGACTTCGAAGCCTGCATTGGCGACGGCGGCATAGGTATCGTCATGGTCGACCGCAACGATGATGCGACCGATCGCCGCCTCGCGCGCCCGCTTGGCAACCTGTACGATCATGGGCAGGCCGCAAATATCGGCGAGCGGCTTGCCTGGCAGGCGAGTGGAAGCCATGCGGGCGGGAATGAGGACCAGTGTCTTGTCTAAATTTGAATCTGTCATTCTTGGGCCTTCTATTCCTGCGGGAAAAGTGTCAAAACGTCTCACGGTGGAGACCGTTTACAGCGTTGCAAGAAACAGCCAAAAGACATAGGTTTCGCGCGAATTCAAGATGGGCCGGCGGAGGATGCCGGCGGCGAGGGGAGCATAGCAGATGAATTCATCCTACGTGAACATGGGAGTCGGGGCACTTTTGGCCACGCTGTTCGTGTTGAAGTCCGTGTCGCTCGCGTCAGGATTTATTTTCCATTCGGAGGCACCGGAAAAGCCCGGTTTCACCATCGTTGCCGAAGAACCGGCCGTAGGTGGAGACAAGGCTGCTGCCGCCAAGCCGGAAACGCCGATCGCTCAGCTGTTGCAGAAGGCTGATGCCAAGGTCGGCGAAACGATCTTCAAGAAGTGTCAGGCCTGTCATTCCGGAGAGAAGGGAGGGCCAAACAAGGTTGGCCCTGATCTCTGGGGTATTGTCGATCGCCCGGTCGGCGAGCATGAGGGCTTTGCCTATTCGTCCGGCATGAAGGATTTCTCCAAGGGCGGTTCGGAGAAGTGGACGTATGACCACCTCTATCACTTCCTCGCCGCTCCGAAGAAGTTCGTTGCCGGAACGGCCATGGGCTTTGCCGGCCTGCCGAAGGAAGAGGATCGTGCGAACGTGATCGCCTATCTGCGCACGCTCGCCGATACGCCGGAGCCGCTGCCGGATCCGAACGCCGCCCCGGCTGCTGCGACCAACTGATCGTTTGAGAGGCACGCACAATCACAAAGCCCGGTCACAACGACCGGGCTTATTCGTGATGTGTTCTAGAGAGCATGTTTGCGCGAACGCGATCTCTGATCGAGATCGTAGACCTTGAGGCCTTCTTCGGCCTTGGGCGGCACACGCCATTCTTCCGGCGCCAGTGCCTTGCGGCCGTCGCGCAGGCCCGCCTGCCAATGCTCATGCATGGAAAGCGCCGAAAATTCATAATCCTTCGAATGGGAGCGGAACTGCTTGTTGCGATAGATCAGGTGGATGATCGTGACGCTGTAATCGCTGGAATGCTCCTGCAGCTTCTGGATCTCCGGATCAACCTTGGCCTCGTCGGGAAGGCGGGCATAGAGTTCGGCTATGGCGCGCCGCAGACGATGACGCTCCAAAAAGAGATCGGTATTGAGGCGGGTACGGCTCGAATAGGTGATGTCCTTGCGCCGCTCCTCGACCTCTTCGAGGTCTTGCGGCAACGGGCCGACGGCGCTGAAGAGGTCGACTTGAAACACCACGGTGTCGACGCCGGCGCCGTTGCGCAACACGTAGCCGAGCGGCGTATTTGAAACGAGGCCGCCGTCCCAATAGTGCTCGCCGCCGATCTTGATTGAGGGAAAGCCCGGTGGCAGGGCGCCGCTCGCCATCACATGCTCCGGCGTGATCTTGGTGTCCTTGTTGTCGAAAAAGGCGAAGTTGCCGGTGCGCACATTGACCGCACCGAGGCTCAGCCGCACCGGGCCGTGGTTGATTCGGTCGAAATCGACATGGTCGAGCAGCGTCTGGCGTAATTGCCCGGTATCGTAGATGCTTGTCGCGCCGGCCGAGCCGCGTGACTGGAACCAGGCCGGGATCTGCCAGGGCGAAAAGAATCCGGGCACGCCGAAGGTTGAGACCCACCAGCTGCTGACGGTACGGTAGAAGGGGCTGGTCTCGCGTTGATGTTCCATCAGCACGTCGACGGGGAGCTGGATGCCCACCTTGTTCCAGAAGGAGCGCAGCTTCTCGAGCCGCTCGCCCGGTACGTTGCCGGCCATGATCGCCGCGTTGATGGCGCCGATCGAGATGCCGGCGATCCAGTCCGGTTCGATATTCTGTTCTCTCAGCGCTTCAAATGCGCCGGCCTGATAGGAGCCGAGCGCACCGCCGCCCTGCAGGACGAAGACCTTGTGTGCATAGGCCGAAGCGGGGTTGCTGAGTGGAGTTGCAATATTCATGTGCCATCCTTTGCTGCGCTCCGGACTTAAAAGCCGCGATGCGCAAATATATGACCATTTTCCTGCCTGCTTCTCCGACTGCGGAGATATATTGTCTTCGCCCGGTGCCGAGCGAGGGTCAGGCTAGCCGAGCATATAGGCCCAAAGTGACACCGAGAATGCGCCGAGCGCGGTCGTCAGCGTAATCGTCGAGGCTGCAAGACTGTGACCGACCCCGAAGCGGTTGGCAATCAGCCAGGCGTTCACACCTGTAGGAACGGCTGCAGTAAGTACGAGTGCCGCCCGCCATTCGGGGCTGAGACCCAGGACGTATGCGGCGACAAATACGCAGGCCGGAAGCAGCAGGAGCTTGAAGGCCGATATGACGCTGGTGATGCCGATATTGCCCGAGAGACCATATTGGCGCAGCGCCATGCCGAGCGAGATCAGCGCGGCCGGACCGGCGATATTGGCGATGTTGTCGACCACGGTGCCGAGCGTCGCCGGGATGGGAATGCCGATCATATGCACGACGAGGCCGCAGAAGAGGCCGATGACCAGCGGATTGCGAACGAGGTTTTTGCCGACCTGCAGCAGAAGCTCGCCGGTGCTGCGGCCGGCCCCGGCATTTTCCTTGCGCTCGGCCTGTTCCATCAGCAGCGTGCCGGCAATCATCATGGTCGGCAGATGCACGGCGATCAGGATCGACATCGCCATGATGCCGTCTGGCCCGACCGTGCGGCCCACCAGCGGCAGGCCGATGAAGATCGTGTTGGCGAAGGCCGACGAAACCCCGGCCAGAACGCCGATGCGCGCATCCCGGCCGAACAGCCGTGTCGTCACCAGATGGCCAGCGGTCCAGGTGACCGCAACACCGGAGAAATAGGCGATCCACAATCGAAACGGCGACTCGCCCTGAAAATTCGCCTCGGCAATGGTCTGGAACAGCAGCAACGGCACGGCGATCTTGAAGACGAATTCACTCATGGCCTCGCCGACTTCGGCCTTCAGCAGGCCAGTGCGCACGATCACCCAGCCGACGAGAATCATCAGGAAAACGGGAAGGACGTCGGTCAGGATTTCGGACATGCCGGGCGAGGCCGTTGAAATGATGGCTCGAGGGATTTGATCCGGAAGTTGTAGCAGCTTGCTTCATGGTGAGAAGCCGCAAAACAAAAAAAGCGGGATCAAACCCGCTTTTGCCTGTCCGGCTTCGCCGAAGAGTCCCCCCGGTGCACATGCCGCCAGTTCATCCGTGGTCGGCCCGCGTACCGGTGAGGCGGAAGGTATCATACCTTCCCAGACTGGCCTGGAAGCCTTGTGAGCTTCCGATCCCAGCCGCTTGATAAGCATTTAAAGATAGAAAGTGACAGCCAAATGACTGATCGGAATTAAGTTGGCCGCCAATATACCGATTTTTCTTCCAAACTTCGGAAAAACCGATAATACCGATTACCGGCTATCACCTATACCGGGACCTTCCTATTGATGACTCGTTTCGATGTACTGACCGTTGGCAATGCCATCGTCGACATTATCGCCCGCTGCAACGATCAGTTTCTGATCGACAACGAAATCACCAAGGCTGCGATGAATCTCATCGATGCCGACCGCGCAGAGCTCCTCTATTCGCGCATGGGCCCGGCGCTCGAGGCTTCCGGCGGCAGTGCCGGTAACACGGCTGCCGGCGTTGCCAATTTCGGCGGCAGGGCCGCCTATTTCGGCAAGGTCGCCGAGGATCAGCTCGGAGAGATCTTCGCCCACGATATTCGCGCCCAGGGCGTGCACTATGAGACCAGGGCGAAGGGCACTTTCCCGCCCACCGCCCGCTCGATGATCTTCGTTACCGAGGACGGCGAGCGCTCGATGAACACCTATCTCGGCGCCTGTGTCGAGCTTGGCCCGGAAGACGTCGAGGAAGATGTCGTCGCTGCCGCCAAGGTCACCTATTTCGAAGGCTATCTCTGGGATCCGCCGCGCGCCAAGGAAGCGATCCGCGAATGCGCTCGCATCGCCCATGCCCATGGCCGGGAAGTGTCGATGACCTTGTCCGACAGCTTCTGTGTCGGTCGCTATCGTGGCGAATTCCTCGATCTGATGCGCTCCGGCACGGTCGATATCGTTTTCGCCAATCGTGACGAGGCTCTGTCGCTCTACGAGACCGACGATTTCGACAAGGCGCTGACGTCGATTGCGGCCGATTGCAAGATCGCTGCCGTCACGACAGGCAAGGACGGCGCTGTCATCGTGCGTGGAAACGAGCGTTATGTCGTCGATGCGCATCCGATCGATGAACGTGTCGATACGACCGGCGCCGGCGATCTTTTCGCCGCCGGCTTCCTGTTCGGCTATACGCAGGGACGCGCGCTGGAAGATTGCGCCAAGCTCGGCAACCTCGCCGCGGCCATCGTCATCGAACAGATCGGCCCTCGGCCGATGCGGTCGCTGTCGGAAGCGGGCAAGCAATTCGGGCTTCTCTGATCGAACTAGATCGCCAAGTCGTTTGACATGCTGAGAATAAGGGCCGCCTTCGACAAATCGTCGGGGCGGCTTTTTATATGAATCGGATCAAGCGGCCGCCCAGCTCCAGAAGAGCGTCGCAGTCCTGGCTTCATAGAGAATAAGGATCCCGAGGCAGATCAGAATGAACGGAACGACCCTGTGCCCATGTTTCCTGATCGGTGCGCCAAGCTTCGGATGGTTGACAAGGGAATGGGCCGCTCCGAGCCAGATCGCGGTCAGAACCGCAAAGATGCAGCCGATAGCCATGATTTCATAGGCGGAGCGGGTGGCAAAGAGCGGCGTGTAGACGCTGATATTGTCGCCGCCATTGGCGATCGTCACGAGGGTCACTGCAACGATGTTGCCATGCCCCGCCGAGGCCTTCTCATGGTCTTCCGGATCGCCGTCTGTTTCGATGCCGTTCCAGAGTTCCCACAGCCTCCTCAGCCCGAAATAGATCGGGGCGAAACCAAGCAGGCCGATATAGGCGGCTGGAATGACGAGCACGAGAAATGAGGCGACGACGCTGACGCCGTAAAGAGTGGCAATACCGAGATATTGGCCGATGATGATCTGTTTCGCGCGGAATTTAGGATCGGCAAAAAAGCCGAGCAGAACAAAGATGTCGTCGACATTCGTCGATGTGAACACAACGATCGCAACGCCCAAAACGCCGAGTAGATAGCCCAAGATCGTCCGTCTCCATTTCCGCTGCCAGATATATCATGGCGCAGGAAAAGTCTCGGGGTGCCGATTTGATGAGGTGTTTCGTTACTTGAAGGCTTCGCCGGGGTAAGCGCCCCAGATCTCGGATTGAGCCACCCAGCCTTCGGTGCCATCAGCCGTGACCATGCACCAGTCGCCCGTGCATTCGCGAACGCTCATCATCACGCCGGGCTGAAGCTTGGCGATGATGGTGGCGGATGGCTGGGCTTCGCGACGCATATTGACGAACACGGCCTTACCCTTGCCCTTCATCCATGGAGCTGCAAGCGCAGAACGCTGGCCTGACAGCAGCGACTGGTTGACCCAGCCTTCGGTGCCGTCGGCATCGCGCACGCGCCGCCAATTATCATATTCCTGGATGATCTCGACCGGCAGTCCCTGCTTGAGGTAGAGCCATGACACGGCATAGTCGGCGCTCGGGCCGATGCGCAGATTGACCCGCTTCGATTTCAGCGTGACGAAGCGCGGCAGCGGCAATCCGCTTGGCCCCTTGGCCGCCTGAGCAGCGGCAAGATCGGCCGTTGCGGCAGCCATCATCAGGCCAATCGCGAAAATAGCGCAGGACTTCAATACTTTGCCACGCATGGAGTTTCCGTTCGTTCGTCATGACAAAGGCGCCGTTTCGATCGCCTTTGCGCTCCGGCTATCGGCAAATCCTCGGTTCGCGCCAGCGAGTTTTGTTTGTCTTCGCCTGCGGGTCTGGTAGAAATGCCCGGAACGGGGAAATTATCCCGCTTCTTGGTTAAGAACATCTGAACAAGGCATCGCCGCTCTCCATGACGCCGAAGAAAAAACCGAAGGTCTATGTGACGCGTAAACTGCCTGACGCGGTAGAAACGCGGATGCGCGAACTCTTCGATGCCGAGCTCAACATTGATGATCGGCCGCGCACCAAGGCCGAATTGATCGAGGCCGTCCGCTCGGTCGATGTGCTGGTACCGACGGTGACCGACCGCATCGACGCCGAGGTGATCGAGGAAGCCGGCCCGCAGATGAAGTTGATCGCCAGCTTTTCCAACGGCACCGACCATATCGATGTCGAGGCCGCTGCCCGTCGCGGCATCACAGTCACCAACACGCCGAATGTGCTGACCGAAGATACCGCCGACATGACCATGGCGCTCATCCTCGCCGTGCCGCGGCGTCTTGCCGAAGGTGCGCGTGTGCTGACGGACAATCCTGGCGAATGGGCGGGATGGTCGCCGACCTGGATGCTTGGCCGCCGTATCCATGGCAAGCGCATCGGCATCGTCGGCATGGGCCGCATCGGCACGGCCGTCGCCCGCCGCGCCAAGGCATTCGGCCTCTCGATCCACTATCACAATCGCAAACGGGTCAATCCGGCGACGGAAGACGAGCTGGAGGCGACCTATTGGGACAGCCTCGACCAGATGCTGGCCCGCGTCGATATCGTCTCGGTCAATTGCCCGTCGACGCCTGCGACCTATCATCTGGTCTCGGCTCGCCGCCTGGCGCTGCTGCAGCCGACGAGCTACATCGTCAACACCGCGCGCGGCGACGTCATCGACGAGACGGCGCTGATCAAGATCCTGCGCGAGGGAAAGATCGCCGGTGCCGGCCTTGACGTGTTCGAGAACGAGCCGGCGGTCAATCCGAAGCTGGTGAAGCTCGCCAACGAAGGCAAGGTGGTCATCCTGCCGCATATGAGCTCGGCCACGCTCGAGGGCCGCATCGACATGGGCGACAAGGTCATCATCAACATCCGCACCTTCATTGACGGCCATCGCCCGCCCAATCGCGTGCTGCCGTTCAGGTGACAGGTTTACGCTTGCGGGCAGGGCGGCTTGGTGCCGGCTCCACCCGCACCGAGGTGCAACCTGCCACCCACATCCAAAAACGATCCACATCCCCTCCACCGGTCACGCCCATGTCATAAAGGCGGCCCAGAGGTGGCCGGAAATACGAAGCAGGAAGGGCGAAGACAATGGCGCAGTCGCTGCCGCATGAGCGGATTCAATATGTCGTAGAAGGTGGTTTCAAGCTGGCTGGCGAGATCGAGCCGAGCGGCAATAAGAATGCGGCGCTGCCGATCATTGCCGCCTCCCTTTTGACCGATCAGCGTGTCGTGCTCAGCAATGTGCCGCGTATTCGCGATGTCGAGGCGCTGGTGGAGCTGATCCAGTCCGTGGGCGCCAAGGTGCGCTGGCTTGGCCGCAACGAACTGGAAATCGAGGCCCGCGAACTCAGGCCGGCCAATCTCGATCCCGATCTCTGCGCCCGCATCCGCGCTTCCATTTTGCTCGCCGGCCCGATGCTGGCGCGCTGCGGCGAAATTACCCTGCCGCCGCCGGGCGGCGACGTCATCGGCCGCCGGCGTGTCGATACGCATTTCCTGGCGCTCGAACAGCTCGGCACCAAGATCACTGTCAACGGCGCCTATAATTTTCGTGCCGAGCGCTTGCGCGGCGCCGACGTATTCCTCGACGAGCCCTCGGTGACGGCAACTGAAAATGCGCTCTGCGCGGCCGTTCTCGCCGAGGGCACGACGATCCTGCGAAACTGCGCCTCCGAGCCGCATGTGCAGGATCTGGCGCGCTTCCTGATCGCCATGGGTGCCCGCATTGAAGGCATCGGCACCAACATGATGACGATCCATGGCGGCCAACCGCTTGGCGGCGCCACCCACCGCATCGGCCCTGACCACAACGAAGTGGGATCGCTGATCGGCCTTGCCGCCGTCACCGGCTCCGAGATCACCATTCGCGGCGCAGGTGTGGAGCATCTGCGCTCGACCTTGATGACCTTCGAACGGCTTGGCATCCGCTGCCGCATCGAAGGCGACGATCTGGTGATCCCGGCTGGGCAAGAAATGAAGGTCCAGCCCGATTTCGGTGGTCATATTCCGAAGATCGAGGATCAGCCCTGGCCGGCCTTCCCGGCCGACACCATGTCGATCGCCATCGTCACCGCAACGCAATGCGACGGTGTCGTGCTGATGTTCGAGAAGATGTTCGAAAGCCGGTTGTTCTTCGTCGACAAGCTGATCGCCATGGGCGCCCGGATCGTACTCTGCGACCCGCACCGCGCCATCGTCGCCGGCCCATCGAAGTTGCGCGCCGCCCAACTCGAAAGCCCCGATATCCGCGCCGGCATGGCCATGCTGATCGCCGCGATGTGCGCCGAAGGCACGAGCGTCATCAACAATGCCCAGCAGATCGAGCGCGGTTATGAGCGCATCGAGGAGCGGCTGAATGCGCTCGGCGCCCGAATCAAGCGTATTCCGCCGCGGGAGGTGTGAGGGCGCAGGAGCTATTCACTAGGTTAGGAATTTGCGCATCTCGATCGACGTCGTGCGATCGAAACCCGGATGGGAGTTTTCGGCGGTCTTGCTGAAGCCCCAGGCGGCGAAGGTGGTGTGATTGTCGACAAGTTCGATCCGCGTCTCCAGCCGCAGGATGGCGAGACCTCGCTTGCGCGCCGCGGCTTCCGCAAATGTCAGCAGCCGTTTGCCGATGCCCTTGCCTTGTGCTTCCAGCAGCACGGCGAGCTTGCCGATATAGAGGCTCTCCGGCTCGGCGCGGCAAAATACACAGCCGACTATCTGATCACCATCGAGCGCGACATAACCGATTTCGTTGCGGGCTTTTTCCCTGAGAGACTGCACCGTGAGCGCATGTGCCGAAGAGGGCGGATCGATTCGTCCATCCATATAGGCGAACGATGAGAGGATCAGATCGAGCAACTCGTCCCACCGGTCGAAGCTGCCATTAAGCCGTTGAATCGTAATATCGCTCACTCGGCCGCCACCTTGGCACGCTTGCGACGATAGCGAATGGTCTCGAATTTCGCCGAGAGCGCATCATAAAGCAGCAGGCGGCCGATTAGCGGCTCGCCGATGCCGGTGACAAGCTTGATGGCCTCCATCGCCATCAGCGTGCCGATGACGCCGGTCAATGCGCCGATGATGCCGGTCTCGGCGCAGCTCGGGATAAGGCCTTGCGGTGGGGGCGCGGGAAAGAGATCACGATAACGCGGATTGGGTGCGCCGTCGGCGCCACTCTCATAAGGCTTCAGCGTCGTCACGGATCCATCAAATCGCCCGACTGCGCCCGTTACGAGCGGCAGATGTGCGGCCTCTGTCGCATCGGCCGCGGCATAGCGCGTATCGAAATTGTCGGAGCCGTCGATGACGAGATCGAAGCCGGCGAGCTGCCTGGCCGCTGTATCAAGCGCAAAACGCTCCTCGAAACGGATGGTCCGCACATGCGGATTGAGCCGCGCAATGGCGTCGGCGGCACTTTGCGTCTTCAATTCGCCGATGGTGCCGCTGTCGTGGATCACCTGCCGCTGCAGGTTGGAGAGCGAAACGTGGTCGTCATCGGCAATGCCGATCGTGCCGACGCCAGCGGCCGCAAGATATTGCAGCACAGGCGCACCGAGCCCGCCCGCACCGATCACCAGCACGCGCGCCGCTTTCAATTTCTGCTGGCCGGCGCCGCCGACTTCAGGCAGCAGGATATGGCGCTGGTAGCGGGCGATTTCGTCTGAAGTCAAAGGATCCATAGCGGCCACTCTATCACGATCGGCGGTTTTGAGATGCTAGGATTTCGTAATGCCGCCATGCGCAACGGTAAAGAACTGCGCGCGCTCGCCAAGTGCGGAAAACATCGCCTTGTCCGTCCCAGTCATGAAGGCCTGCCCGCCGAGCCCATCGATGAGATCGAAAAGTGCGGCGCGCCGGCCTTCGTCGAGATGCGCGGCGATCTCGTCGAGCAATAGGATCGGCGCATGGCCCGTGAGATTGCCGACCAGGCGCGCATGGGCGAGAATCAGCCCGACAAGCAGTGCCTTCTGCTCGCCGGTCGAGCAGCGCTCGGCTTCCATATCCTTTTCGCGGTGGCGAACCAGGAGATCTGCGCGGTGCGGTCCGTCCAGCGTCCGTCCGGCCGCGGCATCGCGGTAGCGCCCCTCGCGGAGCAGGGCGGCATAATTGTCCTCGAGATCGACGGCCGGCCGGTCGAACTGACCGTCGAAAAAGCCGGAAAGCTCCAATGTTGCCGAAGGAAACGGTGTCGCCTCGCGCGTTTCGGCGATGAGGCGCGAAAGCAGGCCAAGCATTTCCTGCCGCGCGATCGCCATGGCGATGCCGAGACTTGCCATCTGCTCCTCGATACCGGCAAGCCAGGAGGGGTCGAACCGGCCTTCGGACAAAAGCTTGTTGCGGCTGCGCATGGCGCGCTCGAAATCGCTGGCACGGCGGCCGTGAGCCGGATCGAGCGACAGCACCAGCCGGTCGAGGAAGCGGCGGCGTTCCGAAGAGCCGCCGGTAAACAGCCCATCCATGGCCGGCGTCAGCCAGAGAAGCCGCAGATGATCGGTGAGCTCGTCGACAGTCTTGGCCGGTGTGCCGTTGATTCGCAGTCGGCGGGCAGCCGATTCGTCCGTTGCATCGATGCCGGTGCCGATCTCGACCGTACCGTCCATGCCGTCGAGTTCGGCAAAGATCGAAAATCCGCCTGGCGCGTTGACGCGGGTGACATCGGCATAGGCGGCGCGGCGCAGGCCACGGCCCGGCGACAGCAGCGAGACCGCTTCCATCAGATTGGTCTTGCCGGCTCCGTTGTCGCCGGTCAGCACCACATGCCGTTCATCAAGCGTCAGCGCCGCCGCCGCATAGTTGCGGAAGTCGGTGAGCTTCAGGCGCGAGATGAAAACCTTGTTGGGCATCGGTCTTTCGGATTCTTGGTCGGTGGCCGAGGGGTATGCCGAACATTGGCCAAGTGCAAGGTTTTTGCCGATGGGCCGCCGTGTAAGCGCCGTCATGGGCCACCCGCGTCCTTCGACGGGCTCAGGATGGGGGTGGAGTGAGATCTTGCACCCGGCCCCAAAGAGATCGATTCGACGAGGACTAGTCCTCATGGTGAGGAGGCCCAAAGGGCCGTCTCGAATGACGAGGGCGGTGATTCGCCGCCAAACAAAAAATCCGGCCGAATCATCGGCCGGATTCATGTGAAACAATGTGATTCGCCACTCAGTCGCTGAAGGTGTCGAAGAAATCCTTCATCCGGGCGAAGAAGCCCGTCGATTCGGGGTTGTTGTCCTTCGACGAGATCTGTTCGAATTCCTGCAGCAACTCGCGCTGGCGCTTGGTCAGCTTCTGCGGCGTTTCGATCTGGATCTGGATATAGAGGTCGCCGACCTGGCTCGAGCGCAGCACCGGCATGCCCTTCGCCTTCAGGCGGAACTGCTTGCCGACCTGCGTACCCTCGGGAACGGTGACCCGCGACTTGGTGCCATCGAGCGTCGCCACATCGAAGGTGCCGCCGAGCGCTGCCGTTGTCATCGAAATCGGCACTGCGCAATAAAGATCGGCGCCGTCTCGCTGGAAGAACTCATGCGGTTTGACGGAGAGGAAGATGTAGAGGTCGCCCGCAGGCCCGCCACGCAGACCGGCTTCGCCTTCGCCCTGCAGGCGAATGCGTGTGCCGTCTTCGATGCCGGCCGGGATGTTGACGGAGAGCGAACGCTCTTCGGTCACACGGCCTTGGCCATGACACTTGGTGCAAGGGTCGGGAATGATCTGGCCGCGGCCGTGGCAGGTCGGGCAGGTGCGCTCGACAGAGAAGAAGCCCTGTGCGGCGCGTACCCGGCCGGAGCCCTGGCAGGTGCCGCAGGTCTTCGGCTGTGTGCCGGGCTTGGCGCCCGAGCCGGAACAGACGTCGCAGGTGAGCGAGGTCGGCACGCGGATCTGCGCCGTCTTGCCGACAAAGGCTTCCTCAAGGGAAATTTCCATATTGTAGCGAAGATCGGCGCCGCGCTCGCGACCGCCGGAGGAGCGTCCGCGTGCGCGGCCGCCACCCATCATCTCGCCGAAAATATCCTCGAAAATATCGGAGAAACCGCCGCCGCCACCGAAGCCGGCGCCAAAACCGCCGCCACCGCCCATGCCACCATGCTCGAAAGCAGCATGGCCATAGCGGTCATAGGCGGCGCGCTTCTGCGGATCCTTGAGCGTTTCGTAGGCTTCGTTGATTTCCTTGAACTTCCGCTCGGCGCTGCTGTCGTCCGGATTCTTGTCCGGATGAAATTGCATTGCCAGCTTGCGAAAGGCGCTCTTCAGCTCTTTCTCGTCCGCCGTCTTTGAGACGCCCAATGTCTCGTAGTAGTCCGCTTTTGCCATTAAGGATAAGACCCCGGAAATGGATTTCCGGCTGCCCGAAGGCAGCCGGATCTAAGTCTCCTAGAGAACCTTTCGGTTCGTACTTATGCAGACCGCTTGCGGTCGTCTTCGTCCTTGATTTCCTCGTAGTCGGCATCGACGACGTCGTCCTTGCCGGCTGCCGAGGCATCGGCCGAAGGGCCTTCCGCCTGCTGAGCTTCATAGATTGCCTGGCCGAGCTTCATGGAAACTTCCATGAGCGTCTGGGTCTTGGCCTTGATGTCTTCGGCGTCCGGCTCGGAAGCTTCCGTCGCGGTCTTCAGCGCTGCAATCGCGTCGGAGATGGCGTTGCGATCGGCTTCGCTAACCTTGTCGCCGTAATCCTTCAGCGACTTCTCGCTGGAATGGATCAGGCTTTCGGCCTGGTTCTTGGCTTCGACGCCTTCGCGACGCTTCTTGTCGTCGGCAGCATGGGCTTCTGCATCCTTGACCATCTTTTCGATGTCGGCGTCGGAAAGACCGCCGGAAGCCTGGATGCGGATCTGCTGTTCCTTGCCGGTGCCCTTGTCCTTGGCCGAAACCTGGACGATGCCGTTGGCGTCGATGTCGAAGGTGACTTCGATCTGCGGTACGCCACGCGGTGCCGGCGGCAGGCCGACGAGGTCGAACTGGCCGAGCAGCTTGTTGTCGGCAGCCATTTCACGCTCGCCCTGCGAGACGCGGATGGTCACGGCCGACTGGTTGTCATCGGCGGTCGAGAAGGTCTGCGACTTTTTCGTCGGGATCGTCGTGTTGCGTTCGATCAGACGGGTGAAGACGCCACCGAGCGTTTCAATGCCGAGCGACAGCGGGGTCACGTCGAGCAGCAGAACGTCCTTGACGTCGCCCTGCAGAACGCCGGCCTGGATGGCGGCGCCGAGTGCGACGACTTCATCCGGGTTGACGCCCTTGTGCGGCTCCTTGCCGAACAGCTGCTTGACGACTTCCTGTACCTTCGGCATGCGGCTCATACCGCCGACGAGAACGACTTCGTCGATCTCGGCAGCCGTAACGCCGGCATCCTTGAGGGCAGCCTTGCACGGAGCGATCGTACGCTGGACGAGATCGTCGACCAGGCTTTCCAGCTTGGCGCGGGTCAGCTTCAGCGTCAGGTGCTTCGGGCCGGTCGCGTCTGCCGTGATGAAGGGCAGGTTGATTTCGGTCTGCTGAGCGGAAGACAGTTCGATCTTGGCCTTTTCGGCAGCTTCCTTCAGGCGCTGCAGGGCAAGCTTGTCGCCCTTGAGGTCGATGCCATTGTCCTTCTTGAACTCGGCAACGAGATATTCGACGAGACGCATGTCGAAGTCTTCACCGCCGAGGAAGGTGTCGCCGTTGGTCGACTTCACTTCGAAGACGCCGTCGCCGATTTCCAGGATCGAGATATCGAACGTGCCGCCGCCAAGGTCGTAAACGGCGATGGTCTTGCCGTCCTTCTTGTCGAGACCGTAGGCAAGTGCAGCAGCGGTTGGCTCGTTGATGATGCGCAGGACTTCAAGGCCAGCAATGCGGCCGGCATCCTTGGTTGCCTGGCGCTGGGCGTCGTTGAAGTATGCGGGAACGGTGATGACGGCCTTCTCGACCTTTTCGCCGAGGTAGGATTCGGCGGTTTCCTTCATCTTCTGAAGGATCATTGCGGAAATCTGTGCGGGCGAATAGCCCTTGCCCTGAGCTTCGACCCAGGCGTCGCCATTGTCACCCTTGACGATCGTGAAGGGAACGAGGTGCTTGTCCTTCTCGACGGTCGGATCTTCGTAGCGGCGGCCGATGAGGCGCTTGACAGCGAAGAGGGTATTCGTGGGGTTTGTAACAGCCTGGCGCTTGGCCGGCTGGCCGACGAGACGTTCGCCGTCGTCGGAGAAGGCGACCATTGAGGGGGTCGTGCGGGCGCCTTCGGCATTCTCGATCACCTTGGCGTCTTTACCGTCCATGACGGCGACGCAGGAATTTGTGGTTCCAAGGTCGATACCAATTACTTTTGCCATATCATTCTCTCCTTGAAGCAAGCTGTCGGAACCCCTGTCAGGCATTCCATTGACAGCCCCTTACGGGATGGTCTTGAGGATTGCGCAGCCATGACTGCGGTGATGCCGCGTATATAAGTAGCGGTTTTACTGACTGCAAGGCAGGAAATCACCCGGAATCCAGCAAAACGAATGGTTTGTCGCCCAAATTCCACATGGCCGTGAGTGCGCCGAGACCCTGCGGATTTGAAGCAATCTTATATCAGAGCAGCCTTGCGGCGACCATGCAAGCGGCAAGGCGCAAAATTGCGATTTTATATAGGTCCGGGCAGATTGGTTCGCAGCGGAAAGTTTGTAAAAGATGGCGTTTTGACGAGCGCCTTCGCGCGATTGATATCTCGTCCTTTAGCGATGCATTGAATCGGTGCTGCTTCGATCGAAGGCGCCGCAACGAGTGCCTGCGCCGACAAGTCGATTTCCGTCGTTGGGGATGAGGTTTCCAAGGCCTATCGGCTTCGTCGTCCCGTCTTAAATTTGACGCCTTGCTGCCTCCTGTTTTCACCGTCGCTGTATCCGACAATCAAAACAGGAAATTGCAATTATATGTCCGTTACAATCACGCGTCGCGTTGCGTTAATGACGCCATTCCTCGCCATGACGGGGCTGTTGGGATCCCATGTTCTCGCCAAAGATAGCGACAAAGGCATCGCGGCAAGACTTAAAAAGCTGGAGAAGCGCAGCGGTGGACGCCTGGGTGTCGCCGTGCTGAACACCGCCACCGGGCAGCTTGCCGGCAACCGTCTGGACGAACGCTTTGCGATGTGCAGCACGTTCAAGGCATTGGCCGTCGCGTTTACGCTTTCCCGCGTCGATCACGGGCAAGAGCAGCTCGACCGCCGCATCTTTTTCAAGGAGGGCGATCTGGTGACGCCCTTCAAGGCAACGAAACCGCATCTGGCGGATGGGATGACGATCGAGCAGCTATGCGAGGCGGCGCTGATCGTAAGCGATAGCACCGCCGCCAATTTGCTCCTGGCGAGCTTCGGCGGCCCTGCGGCCTTGACCGGCTATCTTCGATCCCTCGGCGATCCGGTGACGCGGCTTGATAAGATCGAGCTGGATCTGAATATCGTCAAGCCCGGCGAAACACATGACACGACCTCTCCCCGTGCCATGGTGGCCACGCTGCAGAAGATCATCCTTGGCGACGCGCTGTCAGCCGCGTCCCGCGCGAAGCTGACAAATTGGATGATCGCCTCCAAGGATGCGGCCGCGCAGCGCCTTCGCGTCGGCCTGCCGAACGGCTGGCGTATAGCGAATAAGCCCGGGACATGGAACGGAATTTCCACCAATGATATCGGGGTGATCTTTCCACCCGGCCGCGATCCGATCGTGGTTGCGGCCTATCTCGGCGAAGCACCGGGCTCGATAAAGGACCAGGAGGCCATCCTGGCCGAAGTTGCCCGCATCGTGGCCGAAGAAATCTGACGTCAAACGAAAGCTGCCGGTCGCGGCGCGCAGATGATCATCTCTTGATGCTGATCGTTCAGCCGCCGCGGCCATTCCGTCGACGCGCCAATGTCAGATGACGCGCCGCGGTTCGGCAATCCTCGGAGAATTCGCTTCCTCTACCGCGTCACCGCCCGAGAATGACGTCGAGCAGCGACGAACGGTGTGGCCGTGCTGCTGCGGTCGGAGGAGCGGTCTCGCCGACATCGGCCGGCGGGATATCGCCGGTGTCGTAAGAGTTGGAGCTGTAGGGATTGGTATCGTCGGCAATGTTGGCCGGCGGCAGATCCTGAGGGTCGTCATTGGCCGAGGCCTGATTGACGATCTGCGGCTGAATCGGCTGCTGCGACGGCCGTTGCTGCAATGTTGGCTGCTGGATCGGCTGCCCGCCATCGAGCGAGCCGGAGATGATATTGCCGATCGTCGTCGGCTGACCCGCATTCGGCTCGGTCTGCGCCACCGGCAGGCCGTTGTCGATGATCTGGCCGCCACCGAAGATCGGCGTCGGCGTGATGCCCTTATGGGCGGCGATCATGAATTCCTTCCACGCCCTGGCCGGCAGCCCGCCGCCGGTCACCTTGCGCATCGACTTGCCATCGTCATTGCCGAACCAGACGCCGGTGGTCAGATGGCTGGTGAAGCCGACGAACAGCGCGTCGCGGAAGGACTGCGTCGTGCCCGATTTGCCGGCCGCCTGCCAGCCTGGAATACGCGCCGACTTGCCCGTGCCCGAGGCGATGACGCCGGCCATCATGGCGTTCATGTTGGTAACGATATCCGGGTTCAGCACCCGCTGCGGATTGTCGGTATTGGCCTGGTAGAGCACCTTGCCCGAGGCTGTGGTTACCTTGGTGATGACGTGCGGCGCCACCTTGAAGCCACCGTTCATGAAGGTGGCATAGGCGGAAGTAAGCTCCAGCAGCGACACTTCGGAGGTTCCAAGCGCGATCGAGGCATTGGATTGCAGGTCGGATTCGATGCCGAGCCTGTGCGCCACCTTGATCACCTGATCGGGGCCGACTTCCGCAACGAGCTGTGCGGCAACCGTGTTCAGCGATTTCGCCACTGCTGTTGCAAGCGTCACGGGGCCGCTATAGCGCTGCTCGTAGTTTTCCGGCGCCCAATTGCCGATTTTGACCGGCATGTCTTGGCGGATCGAATTGGGCGTCAGGCCCGCTTCCAGCGCCGCGGTATAGACGAAAGGCTTGAAGGCGGAGCCGGGCTGGCGTTTGGCTGTCACGGCGCGGTTGAACTGGCTCTGCGCATAATCGCGGCCGCCGACCAGCGCGCGGATAGCACCAGTCGCATCGACGGATACGAGCGAGGCCTGCGACGCGTTCAGCTTCTTGCCGTCTTTCGAAAGCACGTCTTCCAGTGCCTTTTCGGCTTGTTCCTCGAGCGACATGTCGAGCGTGGTGTCGACGATCAGGTCTTCCTTGACGTTGCCGCCGATCAGCTTTGGAAGCTGGTCCATGACCATGTCGGCGACGTAATTCTCAGCCCCGGTCCAGTAGCTTTTCGATCGTGTTGGCTGCTGAGACATCGCCGTCTTGGTATCGGCCTCGGTAATGAAGCCTTGATCCTGCATGGCCTGCAGCACCAGCTGCGCGCGCGCCTCAGCGGCGGCGGGATCGCGGGCGGGAGAGAGCCTTGATGGCGCCTTGACGAGGCCGGCAAGCATGGCCGCTTCACCGAGATTGACGTCCTTGGCCGATTTGTTGAAGTAGCGCCGTGACGCCGCCTCGACGCCGTAGGCGTTCGAACCGAAATAGACGCGGTTCAGGTACATCGTCAGGATCTGGTCCTTGGTGTACTTGTGCTCCAGCCACAGCGCCAGCAGCACTTCCTGCACCTTGCGTTCCAGCGTGCGGTCCGGCGAGAGGAACAGGTTCTTGGCGAGCTGCTGCGTCAGCGTCGAGCCGCCTTGGACGGCGTGGCCCGTCACCACATTGGTCACGACGGCGCGGGCAAGGCCGATCGGATCGAAACCGAAATGCGAATAGAAGCGCCGATCCTCGATGGCGATGATGGCTTCCGGAATGTAGGGCGACATGTCGCTGAGCGCCACGGCCTCGCCGCCGGTCGTGCCGCGATTGGCAATCAGGCTGCCGTCGAGGTCGGTGATCTTGACGTTCGGCGGCCGCTCGGGAATGACCCAGGTACTGGCGCTCGGCATGCGCGAGCCGTAATAGGCGACAAGGCCGGCAAGGCCGATACCGCCCCAGAGGCAGAGCACAAGACCCCAGTAGATTGTCGAACGGATGAAGCCGAAAAAGCCGCGCCGCGGCTGCGCCCGGCGCGCAGGTTTGCGGCGGCTGCGGGCGCGGGTGCGGCGAGGCTTTTCGACCACGGGCTCATCCTCGTCGTCTTCATCCTCGTCTTCGTCGGGCTCAGGTTCTTCGTAGTATGTCTTGGAAGGAGACGGATATTTCTTGGCCGAGCGCCTGTTGCCGATGATGCGTTCGCCGGCATTGAATCCGTCTTCGTTGCGTTCCCGACCGCTGGAAAAGGATGGTTCTATCCTCTGGCGTGATTTCTTCTTATCTGCCATTGCGGGCCGGTCGTACCTCGATGCCTAGTGTTCCATGTCTTCTGTCAGGCTGATCGCTGCGGCAGCACATGGCTTTCAGCGTGAGAAGCCGCCCTTGCTGGCACGTCGTTCCGAAAAATGGATACCGATTCCCGGAGCGGGACGCCACCCGCCTTTGCTCACGAACCCCTCGTGAAGACATCAAATCCCGCCTGAACTGTAAATGCGGCGATTTAAGGAGGGATTAAGAACATTCCCGACGCTTGTGTGACAGCGGTTTCGCCTGTGCTGGCAGGCCTTTCAGGGAACTTTCCGCCGCTTCGGGCATTATCCGATCATAAAAACGAAGGGGACGAGCATATGAGTTCGTTGACGAAGATAGAGGAAGGCAGCGGGAGCAAGCTGCGGGAAGTCTGGAGCGTCGAGGATTTTGCCCGGCGTCACCGGATCTGCAAGGAGGAGGAAGCCCGGCTGAAAAAGCTGTTCGGCGACTTCGCGACAAAGCAGGAATTGCTCTCGAACGCGCAAAGGCCGCCGCTATTTCGCTGAGCGAGATTGGCAGGCCCGGCGCGATGTCGATCGTGGGCCGTTGCGGCTGAGAGGCTGGCGGCGGAGGAGGCTATGCCGATGTGGAAGCGTTTTGAATTATGGCTGGTCGATCGGATCGACCGGATTTTCGGGCTTGAACGGCTCGCGCGCCGCGCCGGGTTTTCGCCTGACGAAGCCAAACGGATCGCGCGGGACAAATAGACCAGCGCCAGCCGGATCGGTGTGGGGCTCCCCTTGATCGAATGCGTCGAAACTTCGCGGCGCGCCCTCAATCTTCCGTATTTTCGAAAGCTCTGATCGAGGTTATAGTATTGTCATGTGGCCGTCTTGGAGGGTGGTTCCAAACAAGCGGCAGCGCGTGAGGAGGAGTATTCATGCGACACATCAAATGGAGCAACCCAATCGAGATCGGTTTTGCTCAAGGTACGTTTCAGCTCGTGACAGGTCCGTCCGAGGCATTGAATTGCATGGCCAATCTTTGGCCTGACCGGCGCGGTCCGCTCTATGTCGCGGCGAGAAGCATTTGCCGCGCGGCAATCGACGGCCGCAAGTCAGCTGAAGAAGCGCGGGAAATGTTCATTTCGGCGACGCGCGAAGCGCATCTCAAGATGCACTGACGCCAGTCGAGACTATCGGCCCGTTTAGTGACCCGATCCTGTGAGCCGGCGGGAGCGCGCAAGGGGCAGCGACCTTTGAAGGCGTACTTTCTCGCAAGGCATATTTCTAGCGCCCCGCCCCTCTGCGTAGACGGCCTGCATTCTTCAAATCACCCGTCTCTCATCAAAAAAGCCAGCAACCTTAAAGGTCGCTGGCTTTGTGTTGTCTAGCGGGGCGCAGTATTGTTAGCGGTTTGAGCCTCTGACAGACATGCGGCAATTCGGTTCCGATGCCGGGCAATCCTTTTGATCGGGGCTGTAAGGTCCCGGCGTGCCCGCATTCGGACGCGGATTGTTTTGCGGCTGCGGCTGTGGCTGCGGTTGAGCCTGCGGCTGACGCTGCGGTTCCGGGCGGGGCTGGTTGTCCGGGCGATTGTTGTCGCGGTGACGATCCGGGCGGTTGCCCCAGCCCTGATTGTTGTCAGGCTGCTGGCGGCCCCAATCGCGATTGCCGTCAGGCTGCCTGTCCCAATCGCGATTGCGATCAGGGCGGCGATCCCAGTTGCGGTCCGACCCGTTGTTCCAGTCAGACCCGCGATCCCAGTCGCGATTGCGGTCAGGACGGCGATCCCAATTGCGATCCTGCCCGTCATTCCAGTTCGATCCGCGATCCCATCCCGGAGGATTGCGATCCCAGTTGTTATCCGGACGACGGTCGACCCAGCCGGGGCCGCGGCGCCAGCGATCGCGATCGCGATAGAAGTCGCGGCCACGATAGTAGCGGCCCCAATAGTCATCGAAATTGAAAACCACCGTCGGGATGCCGAGCGGGCGGTAGTATTGCCGGTCGACATAGATGCGGCGCGACTGATAGGTCGCCTGAATATAGCGGCCGGCGACCCAGCCGCGGCCGCCGTAGAACGAGACGTCGCACCAGGGCGTGTCGTTGAGGCAGCCATTGATCTGCAGCGGTACGCCGACGGGTATCATGGTGACGGCGGGATAGGCGGTGCTCGGGCCGGACCGCATGTTGACGTTTGCGGTGGCAAAACCCTCCGCTGCCTCCGCGATGGCCGGCAACGCAATGAATGCGGCCAGTATGCTCGCGGCAAAAACCTTGAATCTCATGAAAACTCTCCCCCTTGCACACCGGCGCTCGAAATCATCGACCGGTGCCTGTTCCATCTGTCGTGCGTCTACCCCGACGCCATTCGCAGTGACGTTCCAAATTCGGCAAGATAAAGGCCTGCGCATGCACGGAATCTGATAGGATTCCATGGCGCGCCTTCAATCTTTACATGTGTTTTAGAAGTCTTTGCATGAATACAGCTTGAACGACCAATCATCATGCATTGGGGTACCGGGAGATTTCATGGCAAGCCTCGCCTGCCGTTGGTGGGTTGTCATCGGTTGAGTTTCTTATGCTCGCTTGCAATCATGAGAGAACAATGGTGGTGGCCTTGAAATCGCCATCCTGCCGTCCGATATACAGTCCAGTCATGCAGCCGATGGATGGCTGGAGCGCTTGAGAGCGATCCGTGTTCGTCCGTCGGGATTGTCGAAGCAAGTTGACCTTTCGTTAACTTTTGACGAGCAATCTGACTGCAGTTCCGCTTTCCCTTTGACCACGGATGTACTGGCACTGTTGCGAGGGCGGATGACGAAAGGCCGGATTGTTCCGGCCTTTTTGTTTTCATGGTGGTGGCGTGTTTCCTGTGAAAACGGGGACGCGCCATTTTCATTTTCGACGCTTTTCTCCCGGAAAACAAAAACCGCCGCAGTTGCCTGCGGCGGTTTAAATTCGAGGAATGAGCCCGGCGTGGCCGGGCGCTGTCCTTAGTTCGCCTTCTTGGCCGAGACCTTGACGATCTTGGCCGGAGCTTCGGCCACGTTTGCCTTGCCGGCCGGCACATAACCAGCACCGATGTTGATGTTCAACCCGATGTAGTCGAGGGCGCTCTGCTGAACGGCTTGTGCCAGGCTCTGCTGGGCGGCTGTCACGTTACGCTGTGCATCGAGAACGTCGAGCAGCGAAGACGCACCGTCCTTGTAGCTCGCGGTCGAGAGCTGCAGGGCTTCCTGATAGGACTTGACCTGAGCATGCTGCGCAGCAACCGTCTGTGCATCGCGGGAGACGGCTGAGAGGTAGTTTTCGACATCTTCGATAGCCGACCGTACCGTCTGCTGCCATGCGATATAGTTTTCGCGGCTTGACGACTGCGCGCTCTTGACGCCAGCGCGCAGGGCGCCGCCGTCGAAGATCGGCAGGTTCAGCGACGGGCCGAACGACCAGGTGGTGAAGCCGCCGCTTGCTGCCGAGGTATGGGTATAGGTCGGCGAAATCGAACCGCTGAGCGTGATCGACGGGAAGAGCTTGGCTTCCGCCACGCCGATCTGAGCCGTCGAGGCTGCAAGAGTACGCTCTGCAACGCGAATATCAGGACGGTTGCGGATGAGGTCAGCCGGGAGGCCCGTGCGGACGCTGCCGCGGAACACCGGCTGTTTGCCGCCGCCCTGCATCTGGGCGATGATCGTTGACGAAGAAACGTTGAGCAGCGTCGCGATGTGATGCACCTGCTGGCGATAGCTGATTTCATAACCAGGTACCAATGCCAGCGTCTGGTTGACGAGGCCTTCCGCCTGAACCACGTCGAGGCGGGATGCTGCGCCGGCTTCGAGCTGGAACTTGGTCAGCGAAAGCGTATCGCGCCGGGACTTCAGGTTTTCCTGAGCGATCGAAATGAGCGCCTGGTAGTAGCGGGCATTGACGTAGCTGTTGGCGAGATCCTGCAGATAGGTCAGGCGTGCAACATCAACGTTGGAATAGGCGGCGTCGAGCGAAGCGTTGGCGCTTTCCGTCGCGCGGCGATACTGACCCCAGAGGTCGAGCAGCCAGGAAGCCGAAGCGGTGCCCGTCGTGACATTGCGTCGTCCAGCCGAAGAGGAAACCGACGAGCCACCCTTCTGGCCGCTTGTCGTGTTGTCGCCGCTGACGGTCAGGCTCGGAAGCCCGCCGGCGCCTGCGGTAACGACTGCGGCTTCAGCCTGGTTGATGCGCTCCAGCGTCTGCTGGATGTTTAGGTTCTGGGCAAGTCCCTGCGCGGCGAAGGCATTCAGCTTGGCGTCGCCGAAAGCAGTCCACCATTGCGAACCGGCGACATCGCCGTTCATCTTCGTACCGCCCTCCGAGAATTTGGCCGGCAGAGGCATTTCCGGTGGTTTATGGTCTGGGCCGCTAACGCAACCTGCCAGAATAAGCAGCAGGGCGGGGGCGGCAGTACGAATGGAAACCATCACATTGTCCCACAATTCAATTTACTGATCAGTGTTTTAAGGGTCGACGTGACCCATGTGTGTCGGCGCTCCAGCCCTACTCAAAACAAACAAATGACCCGAAGCGGTCGTCGTCAATCTAGCAATGAGTTTTGCAATAGCACAGTGGCTTTTACGAATTCTCGTTCGCGAACATATGTGGGATCGAGCAAAATATCAGGGTGTCGTTAAAAAAAATATAAAGTGTTGCAAAAAACATACCCTTTCACGCACCACCCATGGGTGCGGGAAAGGAATGATTTGGCCGAAAATGCAACCATGGGAAGGTTTTTCGGTGCGCGGAGCCCATCAAAGGGCCATCTCACTTATCTTTATTTAAAAATAGCGAGCCAGACTTGCGCGAACCCTATCGCGCGGTGTTGCACCGCGGTCGTCAGCCATGAAAGGCGTACCTGTAATCGCCTCATAGGCGCGGATATAGACCTTCGAGGTCTCCTCGACGAGCTGCAGCGGGATCTCGGGAATCTCGTCCTTGTAGGGATCGCAGCGTTCCGTCACCCAGGCGCGCACGAAATCCTTGTCGAAGCTTTCCGGGCGTGCGCCTTTTTCGAATCGGTCCTGGTAGCTGTCATCAAGCCAATAACGGCTGCTGTCCGGCGTGTGGATCTCGTCGGCGAGGATGATTGTTCCATTTTCGTCGGTGCCGAATTCATACTTCGTATCGACGAGGATCAGCCCCCGCTTGCGGGCGATCTCCTGCCCCCGCGCGAAAAGCGCCAGGGCATAGCTCGACAATGTCTCCCATTGTGCCTTGGTCAAGAGCCCCTGGCCGATAATCTGGGCCGGTGTCAGCGGCTCGTCGTGGCCGCCATCGAATTCCTTGCTGGTCGGCGTGATGATCGGCTCCGGCAGGATCTGGTTGTCGCGCATGCCATCCGGCAGCGTGATGCCGTACATGTCGCGCTGACCCTTCTTATAGAGCGTCAGGATCGAGGTGCCGGTGGTGCCGGCGAGGTAGCCGCGCACGACGACCTCGACCGGGAGAATGGAGAGCCGCTTGCCGACGACGACATTCGGGTCCGGATAGTCGACGACATGGTTCGGGCAGATATCGCGCGTCTGCTCGAACCAGTAGCGCGCCGTCTGTGTCAGCACCTGCCCCTTATAGGGAATGCAGGTGAGAATGCGGTCGAAGGCGCTCAGCCGATCGGTGCTGATGATGATGCGGCTGCCGTCAGGCAGGTCGTAATTCTCGCGCACCTTGCCGCGATAGTAATTGGGCAGTTCCGGAAAATGGGCTTCGGAGAGAATTCGCAACGCGTCCACCAGCAGGCTCATGCGTCCGCCCGACGGACGCTTCTTCAGCGGACCCTTAGCGCATTGTGACGGAAATCGGAACGATTTTCACATATAAGAGTGCATTCTCATGGCCGCTTGTTCGCCTGTCCACCGGAGTGGTCAATTCGGCACGCGCCAGCCGCCGTTTGCGGTCTTCTCCAGGATGGGCGTGGAAAAGACCCCGACGATCCGCTCGCTCCACGACTTGCCGTCGGCATCGACCCGCTCCCGCCAGCGCTCCGACTGCAGCATGGCCGCGCCGATCACCACCGGCTCGATACCGCAAGCCGTCACAAGCTGCAGGCCGGAAACGATCGAGGCGCCGCTGGAGATGACGTCGTCGATCAGCGCCACCCGCTTTCCTTCAAGCAGCGGCAGCATGCGCGGATCGATATAAAGGCGCTTCTGCTGGTTCGGCGTGGTGATGGAGGAGAGCGAGACAGACAATTCCTCGCGATACCAGAATTTGCGCGAAGTCCCGAGCGGCACGTAGCGCGCATGGCCAAGTGCGCGTGCAACCGCGCTTGCCAATGTCAGGCCAAGCGTCGGCAATCCGGCGACGACCTCGACATCAAAGGCGGCAATTCGCGCCGCAAGCGCCTCGGCCAGCGCTTCCTGTACGGAAAAGCTGGCCTGATTGACGATCAGCGATGCGAGCGCATGTTCGCCATCGGCCAGGACGCGGATCGGCAGCCGCAGCTGACGGCCATCCGGCAGCTCGGACACATAGAAGTCGCGGCATTCTTGGCCTGTTGAAAAGCTTTGCGGTGGATGGAGTTCCTGCCAGAAGTCATGAGGCTGCATTGCGTCTCGCCTTGGCTGCATCCTGTCCCTTGGTTTTCAAGTCGGCCCGCCGGCGGAGACGAAGGATTTCCGCTTCCGTCAGCGCCCGGACCGCACCTTTCGGCAGATCGCCGAGCGCGATATCGCCGAAGGTGACGCGCACCAGCCGCAGGCATTCGATGCCGAGCGATTCCAGCATCCGCCGGATCTGCCGGTTGCGGCCTTCCTTCAGCTCCACTTCGATCCAACTGTTTCGATCGCCGCTGCGCAGCAGGCGCGCCGAGCTGGCGGTCAGCAGCTCGCCGTCGTCGATGATACCGCGCTCCATGCGCGCAAGCTCTTCCACATCCATGATGCGGTCGACCTGAACGTGATAGGATTTGCCGACATGGCTGATCGGGTCGAGCAGCGCCTGGGCCAGTATCGTATCATTGGTAAAGAGCAACAGCCCTTCGCTTGCCTTGTCCAGGCGACCGACAGGGGCCAGATGCCGCGCATCGATGTCTTTCAGGCAATCATAGACCGTCGGCCGGCCCTCGGGATCGTCACGGGTAGTCACCAGCCCGCGCGGCTTGTTCAGCATGAAATAGAGTTTTTCCTCGGCGGATATCGCGACATCATCCACGGCAAATCGTGCGTGCTCCAGATCGACCCAGGTCGAGGGATCCGTGACCTTGCGGCCGTCCACCGTCACGCGGCCGGCCAGGATCAAAGCTTCCGCCTGGGTGCGGGAACAATAGCCGAGCTTGGAAAGCGCCCGCGGCAAGGTCACGCGCTTGCCGTCGGGCTCCTGCCTGCCCTTCGCCGTCTTGCCGGACCGCTGCGCTGAATGCCGTTGGCTCAACCGTGTTGCCTCGTGCTCGTTTCTGGAATGATCGGGCATGGCGCCCTTCAGGAACAATCCTTTCGCACGAGGATGGTCACGAGGCAATTCGGTTTGTCGCAACAGCGCGGAGGTGGCAGGGCTCGCATGTCATGGATGCGAGCCCTGCCTTGGACCGGAGCGGGCGATGGGGTCGGGTAGGCGGCATCGAGGCTGCCGCCATTCGCTCCGGAGGGATTGTCGCTGCCTGGAAACTGCATTGCTTCTATTGCTGGGATTTTTCAAAACGGCCGAGATTTGTTACAGTTTGTAACGTCGGCGGTTTCCCTGTTGCCAAAACCACCTTCCGCCCCGCATGGAGGGTCATGGTTTCCGCATCGCTTCTTCTGGTCGAGGACGACCGCGAGATTAGGGCGCTCCTCGAGGAGTTCCTGAGTCGCGAGGGCTTCAGTGTGCAGGCTGCCGATAGCGCTGCCGCCATGGACCGCATTCTCTCGAGGGGGTTTCCCGATCTCATCATTCTCGATCTGATGCTGCCGGGCGAAGACGGCCTGTCGGCATGCCGCCGTATCCGCGCCCGCAGCCAGGTGCCGATCCTCATGCTGACGGCGAAGACGGAAGACATCGATCGCATTCTCGGCCTCGAAATGGGCGCTGACGATTATCTCGGCAAACCCTTCAACCCGCGAGAGCTTCTGGCGCGCATCCGTGCCATCCTGCGCCGCTCGGGCCCCGAGCGGACGGAGGAGGGCGCGGTGCCCGCACGGCGCAAGAGCTTCGCCGGCATGATCGTTGATCTCGATGGCCGGGTGATCGAGATGGAGGGCGAGCGGCTCGTGCATCTGACCACGGCGGAGTTCGATCTGCTGGTCTGCTTTCTTGAAAGACCGCGCCGCGTCTTGTCACGCGATCAGTTGCTCGACTGGACGCGCGGCCGCGGCGCCGATCCTTTCGACCGCACCATCGACGTGACGGTCTCGCGTCTTCGCACCAAGCTTGGGCATTGCCTGCCCGATGGCGCCCATATCATCACCACCGTGCGTAACGCCGGCTATCTCCTCACCACCGATGTGAAGGATGTCTGAGCCATGTTGAAACTCGGCCTCGTCGCCCGCATCATCATGATTGTTGCCGTGGCATTGTTCGTCATCCAGCTTGCGGCTTTCGCTGCGGCGCAGTTGAAGCCGGACACTTCATTCAATCCCGAGATCTCGCCGGCAATGCAGGTCAAGTCGGCAATCCGCCTTCTCGACGCCATTCCGCCGGAGACCCAGCCGCTCGCCGTTCGCGCCCTGAATGCCAATGGCTTGGCCCTGAGGCTCATCGACACCCCGCAGTCGGAACAAAAGGACGGTGCGTCCAATCTCACCCTGACCGACAAGCTGGCCCGCGAGTTCGCAACGATCGCGCTCGGCAATCGCTACTTCAATATGCGATCGCTGTCTGAGAAGCCGCAGGGCTGGTTCTCGGTCGGTGCATCGGACCGGATCATGGAAGTGTCGATCGGTGTTGCCGGGGGCAAGGTTGCCGTCTTCAATCTTCCTGACACGCCGACGGTCCGATTGCATGGCGTTCCGGTCGGCCTCATCGCCGGCGTGCTTGGCATGCTGGTCGCCGTCATCGCCATTGCTGCTGTGGCACGGGAAACGCGGCCCCTGACGCGGCTATCGCGTACCGTCAACTCCATCGGCAATGGCCTGCAGCCCGTCCGCATTCCGGAGAGGGGCGCCTGCGAACTGCGCATGCTGATCAAGGCCATCAATGCGATGCAGCTGCGCATAGCCGCGCTTGTCAATAACCGGACCCTCATTCTTGGCGCGATTTCGCACGATCTCAGGACCTATTTGACGCGCTTCCGCCTGCGCGTGGAGATGATGCCGGATACGCCGCATCGCGATCGGGCGATCGCCGATGTCGAGGCCATGCAGCGTCTTATCGAGGATGCGCTTGGCTTTGCGCGCAGCACGGTCGTTCTGGACGGCAAGAATATTGTCGACCTCGACGCTGCCATCTGCTCCCACATTGCCGAACGCCAGGACGGGTCGGACCTCGTTGCCTTCTCTCCGCTCGGACAGTCTCTGCCCGTGAGCGTGCCGCAGACGGCATTGGTGCGGGTGCTGGATAATTTGATCGACAACGCCCTGCGTTATGGCGGCTGTGCGGAGATCGAGGCGGGGCTGCGCGACGGTCAGGCGGCCATCATCGTCGGCGATCGCGGGCCGGGCATTCCGACGGAGCGACGCAAGGAAGTGCTCGAACCATTCGTGAGATTGGAAGAGTCCCGTAACCGTGATCTCGGGGGCAGCGGTCTGGGTCTGGCGATCGTTCGGCAAATTCTCGATGCGCATGGCGGCGCGCTTTGCCTGGAGGACCGCGAGGGCGGCGGGCTTAATGCCGTTGTGCTGTTGCCGCTTGCCGTCAGCCAGAGAAAGGCTGCCTGAGGCAGCATGGATCAGCAGCGACTGCACCGGGCGGTCGATGTCATATCACCTGTCTTCTTCTGTTCAGTGGCAGGTCAGAAACGTCCGCAGTTCTTCCCGGCTGAGGACAATGCCCTCTGCAGCCTTTAGCGGGTCGGGATGTGTATAGGTGAAGCGGTGCAGGTCGGGCAGATCCAATGCCTGACGCATGCTCATGATCCCCAGCGCCCGCCGTCCGCCGCCACTGTCGACGCTGACTTCGACGATGCTTTCCGGTCTTGCTCTATGCATTGTTTCCTCCCTCCTATTCTATTTCTCTTATATATAGCAGAAATCTCTTATAAAATATCGGTTTTTCTGAGGCTTGCATCCCTATGGAATAGCGAGCGGATGCAGCATCCGAGATTGCCCTGGATCAGCTCTCTCGCTGTTCCGATTGGCACTGCCAAAAGCCAAGCCTCGTGGAAGAGCGGCATACGCATGGCCTTTTTGGTCGGCCGGCAGGAATTTTGATCATCTGGACAAAGATTTTGGGAGCGCCTGTGGGCAAAAGCGGACGATCTCGACAGGTTCCATCAAATCTCTTTTTCTTATCAATGGCTTAGAAAAATGTCAGAATTTTTACAGTATGAGTGTTGACTTGGTTCGGAGGTAGGGTCTATAAGCCC
>NZ_JBNWDQ010000010.1:0-130932 GCF_053521805.1 Rhizobium sp. A22-96 | reverse complement strand
TGGCTTTCTGGGAGGGGCGATCTGCGCTCATGTCCGCATTGGTGAGTTGGGGTCGCTGCCGGAACTCATTTCCTTGGCTCTGGGCGCGATGACATGGGGCGGCCTCTATCTGCGCGATCCCCGTATCCGGGCCATTTTGCCGCTCATCCGTTGAACGAACAGGGGCATTGTTCTGTCCCTAAAAATCAGGAGAAAACGCATGTTTTTAGTCATGGGAATTACCGGAAAAGTCGGTGGTGCAACAGCACAACATCTGTTGGCGCAAGGCGAGAAAGTACGCGCGCTCGTCCGTAATCGCGAAAAGGCAGTTCATTGGGCGGACCAGGGCGTCGAATTGGTAGACGGCGATTGGAATGATACGGCAGCCATCGAGCAGGCGCTCAAAGGCGTTGAAGGTGCGTTCGTTATGTTGCCTTCCGTATGGGCGCCCTCGCCTGATTACAAAGAAGCAAAAGGCGTGATTGCGAACTATGTCGAGGCGCTCACCAAGGCAGCGCCGCCGCGGGTAGTAGCACTTTCGTCGATGGGTGCGAACAGAACTAGCGGGCTCGGGATGATCACGGCCTTGTCGCTTCTGGAGCAAGGGTTTCGTGACCTGATATCGCCAACCGCATTTGTGCGCGCAGGCGGTTTCTTCGAAAACTTCCTCTACGGCTTGCAGGTAGCCCAGGGCGGAAGGCTACCGGTCTACTATAATCCGACAGATCGGAAATCGACCATGGTCGCGACGAACGACATCGGCGCGGAGGTTGCGACCCTTTTGACCGGGCCGGCGTGGTCAGGGCAGCGCATGATCGAGCTTGGTTCGATGGTCAGCGCGGATGAAGTCGCGGCGCAGTTGGGTGAAGTCCTGAAACTCGACGTGAAAGCCTTTGCAGTCCCGCGTGCAAGTTGGGCGGAAGCGTTCGAGCAATTCGGTATCCCGAAGGGCCGCACCGGACCTGCCGAAGAAATGTTTGAGGCCGTGAATGCAGGATGGATGAGCCTCGGCGTCGTGGGTACGGAGCATATAGCGGGTACGACGTCCGCACGCGACGTCTTCGAGGCAGGGCAGAACGCCGCCAAGGCATAAGCCCCCGGACGGATCAAGTATGACGGAGACCACACGCCTCTGCGTCGGACGCGTCGTGGGAACCACCTAGCAGCTAAATCGAGACGCGGCGCGTCTACTCGTCCAACCGTCTGGATTTGCGAACAGCGGACTTGTAAGAAAAGTCCGCTGTTCGCGCCTTTTCGTTTCATAGCGGCCCGACTGCTCCAGGCCCCACACCGGAAATGATTCCCGCTTAGGATGTTCATTCCTGTCGCTCAGGGTGCCTCGGCGAGTTCCACAAGCTGCTATTCCGCTGGGCGGCCGACTACGTCCCTTATCGTCAAGGCTTCCCATGGGCTATGAGTTCTTTGGCGGGCCTGGGATGTTCTTGTAGAGCTGTGTCACCCAGTCCACAAAAACTCGAACTTTGGTGCTGAGCTGGCGGCTTGGTGCATAAGCGATGAACACATCCAAGGGCTTTGGTTGCCAGGCCTCGAGGACAATGCCGAGATCGCCGCGTTCGATGGCTGGCCGTACCATGAAATCAAGGGTATGCACCAAGCCGATGCCGGTCAATGCCGCGGCGAGGTGGGCATTGCTTTCGTTGACCATGACATTGCATCGAGGATTGATCTCGAGCGGCTTGCCGTGATCGAGGAAATGCATCGGCTGCACAACTCCGCTATGCGCCGAGAAATAGCCGACAACAGGAAAATCCTCGTCGATGATCTGCTGGGGATGAGTGGGTATGCCATGACGCGCCAAATAGGCCGGAGTGGCACATGTCGCCCAAGCCAGCGACCCGATCTTGCGGGAAATTAACGCACCATCCTCGGCGGTGCTGCGAATTGCGCAATCGACGTTTTCGCCGATCACATCCACCGTGCGATCGGTGACGCCGATCTGCAGCTGAATATCCGGATAACGCGCGCAAAACTCAGGCAAAGCGGGGATCAGCAGGCCGCTGGCGGTCGAGCCGCCGATGTCCACTCGCAGCCGACCACGTGGATTTGTTCGCGCCCGTCCGAGGGTGGCCTCTATTTCGTCCAGTTCCGCCAGAAGATGTTTTGTGCGTTCATAATATGCCACGCCGTCGCTGGTCACGGTGACCCGTCGTGTGCTGCGCTCAAGCAGCTTCACCTTCAGATGCTTTTCCAGCAACTGGATCGACTTGCTCAGCGTGGCATTCGGTATCTGCAGCGATTGAGCAGCCCGATTGAAGCCGCCGGTCTCGACGACGCGTGCGAAGGCGCGAATGGCCTGCAGGTGATCCAAACTACTCTCCCTTAGGGTTGGTCGTTATTTCCACATGTGGATAAAGTAACCACAAAGGCCTAGTTTATCCCGAAATTGATAAGGAATAAATTGAACTTCATCACGCGGCCTGTACCGCCTTACGGAGTTCTCTCATGCAGATTTCAGACCTCACCAATCTTCACACCACCAAGCACGCCGGTAAAATCGCCCTGATCACCGGCGGTAGTTCCGGCATTGGTTTGGCAACGGCCAAGCGTCTCGTGCGCGAGGGAGCGACGGTTTACATCACGGGCCGTCGCCAGGCCGAGCTGGACAAAGCGACGGCTGACATCGGCGATGGCGTCACCGCGATTCAAGGCGACGTATCCGTTGTGGCCGACCTGGATCGCATCATGACCACCATCCAAAGGGCGCATGGGCGCCTGGACATCCTGTTTGCCAATGCGGGCGGCGGCGAATTTGCCGCGCTTGGCACGATCACGGAGGCGCAGGTGGACAAGTATTTCGGCATCAACGTCAGGGGAACGCTGTTCACCGTGCAGAAGGCTTTGCCCCTGATGGGCGAGGGCAGCGCCATTGTGGTGACAGGCTCGATTGCGGGCAATCAGGGCACGCCGGCATTCGGCGTCTATGCAGCGACCAAGGCCGCGCTCCGCTCTTTCGTGCGCACCTGGGCCTCCGATCTCAAGGGCCGGGATATTCGGGTGAACCTCATCGCGCCCGGCACGGTGGTGACACCTGCCTACAAGTCTGAACTTGGCATGAGCGACCAGGATATCGAGCGATATCTGGTGGAGGTGGCCGAGCGCACGCCACTGGGCCGAGCGGCAAGCGCCGACGAGATGGCAAAAGTCATGTCGTTCCTTGCGTCCGACGATGCCAGCTACATGACCGGCGCCGAGGTCGTCGTCGATGGCGGCATGACGCAGATCTGATCGTCCCCGCTCGCAAGTCCAATCATTTTTTCAAAGGAATCTCCGTTATGAGTATCAAAGACAATCTTGAGATCGCCCAGCTGTTCCTGGCCAAGCTCGGCGAGGGCGCTCCGCACGAGCAGATCGTCCAGCTGTTCAGTGCCGATCTGGACTGGAACATCCCCGGCGAAACTGGTGTGCTTCCCTGGATCGGTCACAAAACGGGAAACAGTGCCATCGTCGACTTCTTGCGCGACGCGAGCCAGATGATCGAGAGAGTTCGATTTGAAGTACATGATGTGCTGGCCAGCGAAGAGCGCGCCATCATTTTTGGCGAGCTTGCTTCGCGTATCAAGAAAACAGGCAAGACGATCGAACAGGCCTACGCGATCATTCTGACGATTGCGGACGGGAAGATCACACGCTTCCTCATGCTTGAAGACAGCTTCGCGACGGCCAAAGCCGCGCATCTCTGACAGGTCGAAATTCTAGTCCGTTTTGAATAGGAGTGCTCGCATGCCTCATAGCATTCAGACTTTGCTTCTTCGCAACCTCAGTGACGTTTTTGGCGAAATCGATCCTCTCCGCCGGCGCGCAACGCTCGAGGAAGTGTTCCATGAGGATGCTGTCTTCTACGATCCCGCCGGGGGCGTGTTTCGCGGACATACGGCCATCGACCAGGTCGCCGGCGATATCAAGGCCACTCATCCTGACTTTCAGTATCGACCTATCGCCGAACCGGAAATCGTTGGCGACGGCGGCCGGATCAAATGGGTCTCAGGCCGTCCGGGGGAAGCGCCGGAATATGCCGGCACCGATTTCATCATTGCGCGGGACGGAAAGATTGCCGCCGTCTACCTTTTCTTCGATCCGCTGCCGTGACGACACAGTCGACCTGACCCCACGACGCGCGCGACGTATCCAGTTGCTCAAGCCGATAGCATTCGAGCTTTGACGCCGCCTTTGATGAGTGGCAGTCCAACGAGTTTTGCATATTTGCGCAGGCCTTCATGCAGCCAGTAACAGCGTTATTATAGTTGGCTGGACGATGCCGGGGACGGGCAATCTTCACGTTCCTTCAAGACCACGGCTTAAGCCAGCTCTAGCTAGGCCGGTGCTCAACCATACAGGATACCGTGTCCTCAAGCTGCATTGAGATTGCGCGTCACCTTCGCCAGATCTCTTGACGGTGGCGATCCAAACAGGCGCGCATATTCCCGGCTGAACTGGTTCGGGCTTTCATAACCGACACCGAAGGCAATGGACGTCGCGCTTCCCTGGCCACCGATCAGCTGTGAACGCGCATGCAGGAGCCTTACTCTCTTCTGATATTGAAGCGGGCTCAGCGCCGTCACTGCTTTGAAGTGACGGTGGAAGGCCGAGACACTCAGGGCCGCCATCTCGGCCAATGTTTCCACCCTGATCTGCTGGGCAAAGTTTTGACGGATCCACCCGATTGCGACCCTGATACGGGCGAGTGCCGTGTCCGGCGATGCGATATCCCGTAGCATCCAGCCGAGCGGGCCCTGAAGCACGCGGAACAGGATCTCACGCTCGTAGGCGGGCGATAGCACGGCAATCTCGTCAGGACGTTCCATCAGCCTCAGCATTCGAATCCAGGCATCGAGAAGCTCGGCATTGACCGGTGCAACCGAGAACCCCGATTCGAACAAAGTGCTGCGGACCTGCGCCGGCAAGTCATCGATGAGCGCCGCGACGATCGTGGTGTCGAGGGTCAGGCTGACCGCCAAATACGGCTCACCCGTTGCGGCAGGGTGGATCGACCCGATGGCCGGAAGATCCACGGACATGACGAAATAGGTGGCGGGGTCATAGTGGAAGGTCCTGTCGCCGACCGTCATTGTCTTCGATCCCGTCAGGATCAGGTTGACCATCGGATCGTAGACTGCGGCGAGCTGGTGTTCCGGGATTTCGCCCTGAACCATGGCGATGCGCGGAATGCCTGTTTCCGTGCGCTTGTTCTCAGCCTTTGAGGCCAGTGCTCTCAGTTCTTGCAGCTGCCGTTCCATGATCCGAGCCTGACAGAGGCGATCCCGGCGCGCAAGGCAAAAGCAGAAATAGGCAAGCTTTGAGGAGGATTGGGTGAGTGCCTCGCGATCGACAGTCTTAAGCTCGTCTCGCACCAGACATATAGGAGAGACATTTGAAGATCGTTATTGTGACCGGAAGCAGCCGAGGCATAGGGGCCAGCACGGCGCTTGAATGCGCCAAGCGCGGCATGGGCGTCGTCGTCACCTATAACGGCAATGCCGAGAAGGCGGAAGATGTCGTGAGGGCTATCTCTAAGATCGGTGGCAAGGCCATCGCCCTGAAGCTTAACGTCGGCAACAGCAGCTCATTTCCCGAGTTCCGCGAGGCAGTTTCCGCGCGGCTTACCGCTATCTGGGGCAGGAAGACCTTCGATTTCCTGATTAACAACGCCGGCTACGGGCTCTACGCTCCGATATCAACCGTCACCGAGGAGCAGTTCGACGGCCTGTTCAACGTTCACCTCAAGGGTCCGTTCTTTTTGACGCAGACGCTCCTGCCGCTGATGGAGGACGGAGGGCACATCGTCAATGTCACCAGCGCGACCAGTCGCGTCGCTACAGCAGGCGTTGCCCCCTACGCTTCCTTCAAGGGTGGTCTCGAAGTTCTGACACGCTACATGGCTAAGGAATTCGGCGAGCGCCGGATCAGGGCAAACTCCATCGCTCCGGGCGCCATCCGGACAGAACTGGGCGGCGGACTGAACGATGAATTCGAAGCCATGCTTGCAGGACAGACCGCGCTTGGCCGGGTTGGTGAACCCGAAGAGCTCGGTGGTATGATAGCGAACCTGCTTTGCGAGGAAAACCGCTGGATCAACGCCCAGAACATCGAAGTGTCGGGCGGCTACATCATCTAAACAGAGGAGCGCGCATCATGCTTGACCACGTCTTCATATCCGTCAGTGACATTGATCGCTCAATCGCATTCTACGAAAGGGCGCTTGAGCCTCTCGGTATCGTCCATGCGATCGATTACGACGGCAAGAACGGCCCTCCGGGCCATCCCGATCTTAAGGGCTTTGGCGCGAACGGTCGCTTGTTCTTCTGGCTGCGCGAAGGTGTTGTCGAAGGGCGCGCCGCTCATGTCGGTTTCATCGCCGACGGCAAGCGGGAGGTCGATGCCGCCTTTGCGGCGGCGATGGCCGCAGGTGCGTCGGAAATTCATCCGCCCGGACCACAGCTTCACTACGATCCTCGCTACTACGCGGCTCAGGTCCGCGACCCCGACGGCTACAGCCTCGAATTCGTTTACAAGGAATGGCAGCACTAAATGAAGAAGCTCATGATTTACGGTGCGACGGGCTACACCGGTCGCATGGCGGCCGAACATGCATCGGCCGCGGGTACGCCGCTCATCCTCGCAGGACGCACAGAGGCGGCGCTTGCATCGCTCGCGGCAAGCCTTGGCGTGGAATATCGGCTCTTCGGGCTCGAAGACATCGCAGTGATCGATCGGTCACTGAAGGGCGTTGGTGTCCTCCTGAACTGCGCCGGTCCGTTCGCGAAGACAGCCGAACGCCTGATGACGGCAGGTATCCGCAATGGCGTCCATTACCTGGACGTTGCCGCGGAACTCGATGGCTACCGGCTGGCTGAAGCGCTCGATGATAAAGCCAGGGCTGCAGGCGTCATGATGCTGCCGGGCAGCGGCGGCAGCGTGGCGATGCTGGGCTGCCTTGCCGGGCATGCCGCCGCCAGAACGGAAAACCCATTGAGCATCCGGGTTGCCATGCATGTCTCCGGCGGTCTGTCGCGAGGCTCCGCCGTCAGCGCCATGGGTAGCGTCACCGCCGAAATCCTGGCGCGCGTTGACGGTAAGCTGGTTGCCCTTACTGCTGCAAGCATTCGGAAATTCGACTTCGGCAGCGGTGCAGTCGACTGCTTCCAGGTGACGCTTCCCGATCTCATTACGATCTGGCGGACGACGGATGTTCCAAACATCGCGACCTTCGTCCATCTGACGGGCGAAGGCTTCCCGCAGGGTGATCTCTCAACACTTCCGGACGGGCCAAGCGAGCAGGAGCGTTTAGCCAATCGTTATCAGGCCGTCATCGAGGTCACCGATGCCGACGGTAAAGTTGTCCGATCGGTACTCGATACGGTCAACGGCTATACGTTCACGGCAATGGCTGCCGCCGAGGCTGGGCGGCGTGTACTTGCCGGCGAGGCCCAAGCCGGCTTGCAGACCCCTTCCATGCTGTTCGGCAACGGCTTCGCCGAGACGATCGCTGACACCACGATTGTCGATGTGTGAGGAGCAGCCAGTGCAGAAGCTTGTCGATACCTTCATGCAGGCCGCCAATGCCTTCGACGTCGAGAACACGCTGTCTCTATTCTCGTCCGATGCAGTCATCGACGACGTTTCGGTGGGTGACGCCTTCGTCGGTACCAAGGGCATTCGCCTCTATCTCGAGCGATTTTTCGTTGGCTACAAGACGAAGAGTAGGCTTCTGTCGCTCAAGCAATCGGACGATTTCAACGCAGTCGTTCGACTCGATTTCACAGGCGACTTTGGCCACGAGATCGGAATTTTGAAGATCGCAATCAACCCGGACGGTTTGATTGAACGCATTGATGCCGATCTCGAGTGACTGCCGTCGAACACAGTGATTGCCATTTGTAAGAGCGCTGTCGCCAGGGGAGGGGCTGCATATTTATTTTTATCGGACGGCGATCCAATCACGCATTTCGTCGCCGGTTCGATTCCTTCAAGACCACCGCTTAGTCCTCTCGATGATCGTCGCATGTTCATAACGAGATTCCGAAATTGAATGCCCTCTTACAGCAAACGTTGGGCGAACGCGGCGAGGTGATCCGGAATTTGCCGAGCGGGGCGGACGCATTCTGGAGCAATTGTACAATTCGGGCAGGCAGGCGATCGTCCCACAGAACGAGATGACCGCGTATGGCATTGGTCGGAACGGCCCCGAAGTCTAGGGGCCGTCGAGCTTCTAGCTTACATATCTTTTTCCCACCAGCCGCGGGTATTCACGTTAGTGGCGCCAGCTAGCGCTTCCAGCTCTGCAATGTCGGTGCCGCTGAGCGTGATGTTTCTGGCTCGGACCAGACCGTCGACGTGATCGGGCTTGGTGACGCCGATGATCGGCGTTGTGCCCTTGGCGATGGCCCACGCCGTCGCGACATCGGGAGCTGCCGCACCTTGCTTCTGGCCGATCGAGTTAAGCTTGTCGGTGAGCGTCTGTAGCTGAGGCAGCATTCCATTGTAAGCTTTCGCGCGGCTGCTTCCTTCCGGCAGCGGGTTCTCCGGATTGTACTTGCCGGTCAGAGCACCTTGTTCAAGCACCATATAGGCAAAGAATGGGATACTCTGGTTGTGGCAATAGTCTAGGATGCCAGCGTGCTCAGAGCCGCGGTAGAGGAGACTATAGTGGTTCTGGATGGCCTCGACCCGGAACCCGGCTTCTCCGAGGATCTGGTTGGCGAGCTTGATTTCGCTCAGGTTATGATTCGACACGCCCACATGCTTGACCTTCCCACTCTTCAGCAAGCCAATCAGGTGCGGTGTCCACCGCACCACGTCGGCTGGATTGTGAATCCAGTAGAGGTCGACGTAGTCTGTACCCAGATTAGCGAGGCTCTGCTCCAGCATGTCCGCAACTGGATCATCACTGACCTCGGCGGCCTGCGGTGTGAACTTCGTGGAGAGCTGGTAGTTGCTGCGCGCGTGGCGCTTGAGTACCTCCCCGAGGACTGTCTCTGAACGGCCCATGCCGTATACAATGGCGGTATCCCACAGAGTGAAGCCGGCCGCATGCGCCTTTTTTGCGACCTCTTCCAAGTCAGCCTGAGTGAGAGGGCTGCCGAAGTAACCGTCGCCGGTCTTGCCGCTGTCGCCCCAGGCCCAAGTTCCGAGTGCGACCGTGGGGATCTTGAGATAATTGATTGTCATGTTCGCTCCATACTGGTTCTACAGCCAGGTTTGCTATGACCCCCGGCGTCGCAGACACTATGGAGCACGGTGACGTCGAACCGTTAGCCTGATGCGCCGGGATTTCTGCCCAATCCTCCAGAGGCCGCGGGAGTTCGCTTGCCGCTCTCCTGCTTGCGTGCAATGGTCAGGTTCATGGAGATGCTGACCAAGATATCTGAAACGATGGCCCGACACGTCTCGAAGGATGGCTTCCATGCCACCCCGATCGAACGGATGACGCTTGCTCGATCCTCCACGGTGACGATGCCGATGCCGAACGTATACCGGCCGCAATTGTGCCTTGTTGCACAGGGGCAAAAGGAAGTAATGCTGGGCGACTGCGTGTTCAGATATTCACCAGGCCGTTATGGGATCGTGACTTACGATCTGCCGGTGACCGGCCAGGTGGTAGAGGCGTCACCCGACAAGCCGTATCTATGCCTGTTCCTCAATTTTGATCCGGTCATGTTGGGGCAGCTGGCGTTGCACGTGCCGGCGCCGCCGAGCGCTCCCTCCCGGCCGATAGGCAAGACGGTGTCCGACGCCGACGCCACTTTGCTCGATGCGGCGATGCGTCTGCTGCTGCTGCTCGACGATCCTTCAGCGTTGCCCGTACTCGGGCCTCTTATCGAGCAGGAAATTCTCTATCGTCTGCTCGTCGGCCCGCACGGCGCCAGGATGCGCCAGATCACCGCCAGCCAGGGGTCGGTGGCCCAGGTCGGCCGCGCCATCGCGTGGATCGGGCAGAAATTCCGGGAACGGTTGAGCATCGAGCGACTTGCCGCGGAGGTTGGCATGAGCCCGTCGAGCTTGCACGAGCATTTTCGCGCCGTGACGGCGATGACGCCGCTGCAATTCCAGAAGCAGCTAAGGCTTCAGGACGCACGTAGCCTGATGCTGGTCGAGGACATCGACGTCACGACTGCCGCCTTCCGCGTGGGGTACGAAAGCCCTTCGCAGTTCACTCGTGAATATCGCCGTCACTTCGGAGAACCGCCGGCGCGCGACATTGCCCGTTTGCGCGCTTCGCCGGGCTTGGTAGGGATAGCTTGAGTTCAGCTTACCGATGTCGGCGTATTGGCGTTTGGTCCAAATGGTCAGGGCGCCAACGAGAATGCATTCGGCTTGCTATCACTCTCGCCGACACGCGAGGCAGTCGCTCCCTTTCGGCCCCAACGCCGCCATTACGTGACTGATCTGGAAATCTCCAAAATGACCTGGCTGGCGGCTCCTCCGCTTCCTGTAACTGGAGCAGAGGAGCCACCAGCCAGATAGCTATTTCAGTGGCAGAAATAGCTCCGCGACAACTTCATGTGCCGACGCTTCGGGGACAGGGGATAGCCAACGCTTGCAAAACAGTGGGAAGTCGCGGGCTTCTTCGCCGCTGGTCGGAAGCCATTCGCGATAGAGATAGAGTGCAGCGGGTTCGAGATTGTTTGTATTGCTGGGATAGCGCAGCACTGCGTAGCGTCCGCCGGGTATCACGTCAGCCTTCACCCCTTCGCCGTTCGCCGTAATTGCCTGGTCGGTTCCGACACAGAGATCCATGCTGTAATCGGCCGGGTTTGCGGGCTCCCTTTCTGACCGGAAAACCATGAAACTGGGGCGGCCTGTCTCAGGCGCCAATCCGTGCGCCTTTGACCAAGCCAGGAAGCGTTGCCTGGTAGCGGGGATCGTAGCACGGTCGCCCCTATGCTCTATCATCGCCACCGGCGTCGGGGGCAGATCGCGGATAGTCACATCCTCGCGGTCGAAAATTATTTGCATGATCTTGCTCCTTGCGTTGTCCAAAGGCCCGAAGGCCGAGAGCCACGCCTCCCAATCGGGAGACTTGCGGAACGACGAAGGCGATTGACCGAACCGTCGCCGAAAGGCGCGGGCAAAGGCATCCGGGGCATCGTAACCGGCATCCATGGCTATGTCCGTGACGCTTGGGACGTCCTTGGAGGCCAGCTGGTGCGCTGCGCGCTTCAAGCGGGCAAGCTGGACATAGCGATGCACGGACAATCCGAGGACCGCCGTAAACTGCCGGTGGAAATGAAATTTCGAAAAGGCTGCGACCCGGCTCACCGTTTCAAGGTCCAGATTACCGTCAAGATGCCGGTCGATATGGTCTAGCACTCGCTGCATCCGGGCATGATAGTTTTGAAACGCTGTCTTCATCGTCCATTGCTCCGTGGCGACATCATCTATTCACTATCGGCCATAGCCTGCTCGACCAATCTTGCGGTTTTGGCCGGGTCATCGGAAGATGGGCAACGACAGATCGTAGGCGATCACCGACGGTAGCCGCACGATCGCAATGAGGTCGGGAACAGACATTGGCAAGCACGCAGAGTATGTTCACATTTGGCTGAAATCAGTCCTTCCCTGCGAGCAAAACCGATGTCCAATACTGACGAAATTCAGGTCGAGGGGCTCTGCACCAACGGATTGTTGTTTCTCATCTTTTCAGGTCCACAATCACTGCCTTCACTCTGGATGTGAAATTTCGTCATGCTTTGAACCGTTTTCCACTTGGTGCTAACTCTGTTCGGCGGATATAAATCTATGAAATACCTGACTATCTCGAATTTTGCGGCTGCCGTGAAATCGAAAATGGGGTGAACTTCGTATGGAATTCAGCATCTTGATGCAGCTCTAACAGCCACATCGGTCTCACGGTCGGCGGGATAGAGCATTTCAAGCGCGATTTCCGAGACTGTCACATCCACCGGCGTGCCAAAGACGGTGACCGTGCTGAAGAATGACAAAGGGCCAAGCCTGGTTTGAATGCGCAGCGGGATCGCAAGCGCGGATGCGAGGTCTGGATGCACCTGCCTCCTTGATGGCTTTTGCAGCGTCTCGGCCTCTTTCAGCAGGTCGTACAGTCTAGGGTCGGCCGTCAGTTCGACCTCGCGTCGCAGCCTTGTCAGAAGATGATCCGCCCATGCGTCGAGATTGAGGATTCGTGGTGCAAGACCATCGGGACGGAGCGATAGACGCATAACGTTGACGGGCGGTTCCAGCAGCTCGGCACTTACCCCCTCATACAATTCCTGAAGGGCGGCATTCGATGCCACCACATTCCACTGCCGATCGATCGCAAATGCGGGAAACGGCTTGTGCGCCTCGATGGTGCGCTCGATGGCGGACAGCAAAAGCTGGAATGAAGCGTCGCGAAGCGGTGTCTCGCGAAAGACAGGAGCGAAGCCTGCCGCGACCAGCCAGACATTTTGTTCGCGCAACGGAATGTCCAACTCCTCTGCCAGGCGTAGCAGCAATCCACGGCTTGGCGCAGCGCGGCCCAATTCCACGAATCCGAGATGGCGCACGGACACATTTACCCGCAATGCCAGATCGAGTTGAGAAAGCCTTCGCCGGCGGCGCCATTCGCTAAGGTGCTTACCGAAGCTCACGGTCGTTTGCAGCATCTCCATCTGACCTTTCAGCGATCGGGGCAGGCGATCATACCTCCCGAATACAATAGAGAGAATAGAGCCCAAAGGTCATCCAGAAAACTACCTTTCAGGTAGCTGACTTGATGCTCGGCATTGTCCCATTGTCGGCTGGCTAAGCAACTTCGGAGAAGGGAAAGCGATATGACGACCGATCTTGATGAACTGGCGAACCGGTATGTCGCCGTTTGGAATGAGCCGGATCAACTGAAGCGCCGCAACGGCATCGAAAGGTTATGGGTACAGGACGGCCTGCATTTCACGCCCACCCGCGAAGTCAAAGGCTATGAGGCACTGGAAGCCCGGGTTGAGGAGGCACACAACAAGTTCGTTCGAGATCAGGGATTTGTCTTCCGAGTGTTGGGCGAGCCACTTGGGCATCACGGCGTCATCAAGTTCTATTGGGTGATGGTCGATCCGAAATTGGATGCCATCAAGGCTGTCGGCTCAGATTTCCTGTGCCTGGATGAGAGCGGCCGCATCGCCTCCGACCATCAATTCACCGAGCCGCTCACGCGAGCCTGACCAGGAGCCGCCCATGTCTGTCACCTATGTCATCAAGTTTGATGTCGTCCCCCAGCAGCGCTCCCGCTTCCTTTCGCTTCTTGAACGCGTACTCGAGGCCATGCGATCCGAGCCTATGTTCCATGAAGCGGTCCTGCATGCCGATCCGGCGTCGGATTGCCGCTTCATGCTTTATGAAACCTGGGAGGATCACGACGATGTGCTGAACGTGCAACTACAGCGACCCTACAGGCAGGCGTGGCACGAAGCATTGCCCGAATTGCTTGAAAGGGAGCGCGACATTACGATCTGGAAGCCTGTCCGTTCGGATCGTGCACTATCGACGATTTGACGGTCTCTTGTCCGCCGGGCCGCTGATGCACTCGGCCGCGAGGTCCATGCCGTGCCACTTCCATTTGTTCGCCCCGCGAGCCAGATCGACGGGAGGGTGGACTGTGCCAAACATCTTAGGTGACATTTCCCATATCGTGAGTGCAGTGATCTTTCGCGAGACTAAATGCCGCAGGAAGAGAGTCTGTGCGAAAGATAGTCTCGCATCTGCCGAAGCGCGTCTTCGCGCGTTAGGCCTTCCGATTGCAGACCTAACCGAAGCCACAGTCCGTCTATCAGCGAGGTAATGCCGAGAATGACGGCCTCGCATTCCTCCTTGGGAAGGAGATGAATCAGCGCCGACATAAGATTTGATCGCATCCGGGCATGAATAACCTTTTGAATGCGAGCCAGCTGCGGCTCTCGCGGCACCTCGGCGCAGAGCGATAGCCAGGCGTGGCAAATGGAGGGCTGAAAGAAGCGTTCCTCGAAATTGCCTTCGACGATTGCGTTCAGTCTTTCGATCGGGGTTGTAGCGTGCTTTAGCCGCGCCACGACGGCATCCTTCAAGACGGCGTTCGCCTCGCGCATAGCGTGCTCGAATAGCTGCTGTTTGTTGGCAAAATAGTGCAGGACAATGCCCTTCGAGGCACCGGCCTGCGCTGCAACCTTCTCCAGAGTTGCCCCCGCCATGCCTTCGCGCTGCAAAACGTCAAAAGCCGCCCGCCTGAGTTCGCGCCTTCGGATATCACTGATCCTGGCCAGTTTCATCGTCACCCCCTGATTTGCGCCCACATTGACAAACTTTCCGGAAAGGTCAATTATTGACCCATGGGATAATAAAATAACCTAACGGACAAAATGGGGACGAAATGAACCGACTACTGAAAGCAGCGACTGCAGCCTTTGTCATCCTCGCCACATCAAATCCCGGTTTCGCTGCGGAAGCCGAAAACTGCAAATTCGTACGCTTGGCCGAGCCGGGGTGGAATGATCTCGCATTCACGACAGGCATTGCCACGTCCCTTCTGAAAGGACTTGGATACGAGCCGAAGAGCCAGCTACTTGGAATTGATGTGATTTACACAAGCCTGAGGAACAACAATCTCGACGTGTTTCTCGGCTATTGGGATCCAGCCATGGTCACCTATTTCAAGCCATTCAAGGAGGATGGCTCGGTCGAGACCGTACGCACCAATCTTGTCGGTGCGAAATACACCTTCGCTGTTCCCACCTATGAATGGGAGGCCGGCGTCAAAGACTTTTCCGACCTGCACAAGTTTGCAGATCAATTCGAGCGGAAACTGTATGGCATTGAGCCAGGCTCCAATCAGCTGATGCTGGATGCGGTCAAGGATCCAGCACTCGGTCTTAATGGTTGGGAAGTGGTCGAATCCAGCGAGCAAGGCATGCTTTCTCAAGTCGCTCGCAAAACGCGTGATAAATCGTTCATCGTCTTCCAGGGTTGGGCGCCGCATCCGATGAACAACGAATTCGACATCAAATATCTTACGGGCGGTGACAAATTCTATGGCCCGAACTTCGGTGCTGCGACGGTCTCCACTCAGGTTCGAAAGGGCTATTTGCAAGAGTGTCCGAACGTCGCGAAGCTTTTGAACAATCTCGCCTTCGACATCGAGTATGAGAACCGTGGCATGGCCTATATCATGAATGATGGGCTGGAGCCGGAACAAGCTGCCCTAAAGGCGATAAAGGACGAGCCGCAAAGATTGGAAGCTTGGCTTGCAGGCGTATCGGCCTTTGGTGGCCAGCCTGGCCTTCAGGCTGTCAAGGTATCGCTGGGCTTATGACATATTCCCTCGGTGACGATTGGCATAGTCGCAAGCAGCGTGTCGAACTGCCGGGAAAAAAGCCGATGGCTTTCGTTGACAGTGGCGGAAGCGGGCCTGTGCTTCTGTTGCTACATGGCTTTTCGGACACCAGCCGTAGCTTTTCGGTGCTTGAACCATTTTTAGCCGGTTACCGCCTCATCTTTCCTGATCTCCCCGGGCACGGTGCTTCTGCCCGGGGAGACGGGCTGCATGTCAGTGATTTTGCAGAGAGCATCGACCATTTACTGACAGGCCTAGGCATTTCCCGGATGGCGGTCATTGGCCATTCGATGGGCGCAATGACAGCGATCGAACTCGCGATTCGTCGTAAGGGTGACGTAAGTGCTCTTGTGCTTCTCTCTGCAAGCCTGAGACCGAATTTTGGCAGCTCGAGCCCACTCGCACGCGGCATCCGAGCGCTTCGCGACCCCATTCATCCCTCTGATGCCTTTTTTGATGATTGGTATTCCTGCAGTCGACCTATCGATCCAGACCTGATTTGGAAATTGAGAATCGATGCTGCAGCGATGCCCGCTAACATTTGGCATGGTATTCTCGATGGTTTTGGTCAGACCGATCTAAGGCCGAGCGCGAGGCAGATCGCGGCTCCAGTGCTTTGCCTAAGTGGTTCGGATGATCCTCTGTTCGACGCCTCCCATCGACAGGCGGTTGTTGATGCGCTTGCCTGCGCTCGGTCGATCACGCTCAGTGGATATGGGCATAATCTGCATTGGGAAGATCCGCAGCACGTTTCAGAACTCATATTGTCCTTTCTCGGGGAAGAGTGGCAGAGTGCCTGCTGCCACACTATCGTAAAGAACGATATCAGCCGCAGGGTGCGCTCGTGAAATCAGGACCAAACAGCGTTGGTGATGAACGGTCTATTTATAAAATCGCAAGACACTTTGCAGCCACTGGACTGTTGATTCCCATCTGAAACTGACCCCGTTTTCCATTGCACAATATCCATAACTGATTTGAAATAGTGAAGTATTTCATAGGCCTGCCTCCACCCGGCAGGGTCAGCGGCAAGTGTAAAATCCGGTCAAATCTCGGCGGAATTCATCAGGCAATAGGATCGGCCGCTCTACAGGCTTCTCCTCGCCGCTACCTCGAGAAGCGTTCCACGGTCAAGAATTGCAAATCAGCCCAGAAATGAACCGCGAAAATATTCGGTACTTTCGGTTTAAGGATCGGAGTGAAACAATTTTGCCGGGGTTATAAGTGGAAGTGACAATCCATGCGACAACGGCTGAGGATTTTGGCGAGGCTTCCGTTTCGCCGAACGTAGATTCTCCGTGCCGTCCAATCCTGGGTCGCAGGTTTTTGCAACCAAGCGCTTGATCGATTCTCCACTCATGAAGGAAATGCCATGAACAGACTTCACCTGACAATCATGACCCTCGCCGCCATGCTTCTGACCACCGCGTCCGTCGATGCTGCCGACTTCTCCGTCACGCCGCTGAAAGACGGCGACACCTTCACCGGTTGTCTTGCTCAGAACCCCGCGACAGGCGTCGGTCTTCTCGCGGTTGGTGACAAGGTCGTCCTGTTTGCAAATTCTTCGAAGTTCACTTTCGCCAAGGGCGATCAGGTGACCGGCTCCTGGTCGATCGATGGTGGCGCGGCCACAAGTTTCTCGTCGACTGCTGACACGGCGGCAACGGCAACGATCGACGTCCCGAACACGACCGAGGCCGTTATGGCGCTGACCAGTGGCAAGTCGCTGAGCCTGACCGCCAACAACACCACTGCCGATTTCAGCCTCGCGGGCGGCGAGAAGGCCTTCATGGGCCTGTCCGAATGCATGACCACCCAGGCGGCGCCGGCCGCAAACTAAGCCGCACCCATTTGCAAATGATAGGGCGGGCACCATGGTGCCCGCCACATTTATGGTCAGCCCAAGCTCCGAAAAGTCCTCAACGAGATTGAAAGACTTGGATGCGCAGCCGCTGTGCTTAAGCACGGAATAAGGGGTCTGATGCATTTTTGATGCGTCGCGGTCAAACCGGCCGGATTGATTGTCGAGCGTTCCGACGAAAACAACGGGATTATCATTGTTTCTGCGTGAGCTGCCATCCATCGACGGACCTGCCCTTTATGCAACCGAACATTACATTGTTCATTTGCGTCGTGATTTCACCCAGTTTTCCATTTCGCCATGACCCCTTTTTGATTTCGAATTAATATGTTCGTCATCGGGTTCTCGGCAACCGGACGGTTAAACGCCGGGTGGAGATATGGGGCAGGGCATTGTGAAACTCAACACTACTTATTTGACGAGCGCTTGACGGCACCGCAGATGGCTGAAGTTCGGCTGGGTTTGAGTTCAATGGTTCTGCTGCCCTTTCCAATCGGAGCCAAGGACTGGGGCTTGCTCAACTCAGCCGGTGGGAGCTCGCCAATTCCAGCAGCAAATTCGATCCACAGCGGATGGGCCGGATTTGGTCGCGTGAATCATTACCATGCTATATGTCTCGCTCTGCTGGCGGACCTGAAAGCATTCTGGGGCCCTGCAAGTAGCGCGCATTTCAGACGGAGACTCGGCATTGCTCTTACATCCGCAGCCTTTGTACGAACAGATCAAGTTGCATGTTCTTGAACGGATCGCTGACGGTACGTTCCGGCCAGGCTCGAAAATTCCGAGTGATAATCAACTAGCCGCTGAGCTGGGCACTTCTCGACTGACTGCAAACCGTGCGTTGCGCGAGTTGGCGGTGAGCGGCGTTCTGGAACGGGTCGCAGGCGTGGGAACATTTGTTGCGCAACCAAAGGCATCGTCGACCTTCGTTCTTCTCCACAACATCGCCGACGACATCCGCAGGAGAGGCCAAGCTCTCTCAATCAGTGTGCAAGCTTTGGAAAAGAAAAGCACCAACAACGAGGTTGCCCGGAGAATGGGCGTGGCAAATCATGAAACCGTGTTTCATAGCCTAATCATCTACAGCGCCAACGGGAGCCCTGTTCAGCTTGAAGACCGGTATGTGTCCGCTGCTTTCGCACCTGACTACCTGCTTCAGGATTTTACGCGACGGTCCACCACGGATTACCTGCAACTTATCGCGTTGCCGACACGGACCGAGCACGAAATCCAGGCGGTGCTTCCAACGGCAACAGAAGCCCGCCTACTAGATCTACGCGAGAGCGACCCCTGCCTCGTCGTCTCGCGCAAGACCTGGGTAGGCGATCAGGTGACGACCTTCACCCGCTTCGTCCATCCCGGAATGCGCCATTCATTCGTCACGCAAGAGACGCTGGACGAGCGCAAATAACAATGCTCCCGCCGACTAAACAGGTCAATCCTGGCCTGCGGCGCGGACTCCGTCTCGCTAACCGGCAGAAATCGCACAATTATTGTGCGTCCCCAACGTCAGTCTGAAATTTTCGCATTTGACATTGCGTCGGCCATCTTTTCGTGTAACCTATATATACAGGTACATATAGGCTGGGAGCCGACATTGATCGCTTTCGAAGACGTAACCAAGCGCTATCCGGGAGAGGTTGTTGCCGTGGACGGACTGTCCTTCGTCGCGCCGACTGGACTGCTGACTGTTCTGGTCGGACCTTCGGGATGCGGCAAGACGACATCCTTGCGCATGATCAACCGCCTCGTGCAGCCAACTTCCGGCACGATCCGCCTCGGTAACGAACCGACGTCAGATATGGATGAGGCAATCCTTCGGCGCCGCATTGGTTATGTCATCCAGCATGCCGGCCTGTTTCCGCATCGCACGGTCCTCGATAACATCGCGACGACCGCGCGGCTCAATGGCATTTCGAAAGCTCAGGCCCGGATAATTGCCTTTGATCTTCTTGAGCGCGTTGGCCTGTCGCCGGATTTTGCCGGAAGATATCCGTGGCAGCTGTCCGGTGGGCAGCAACAGCGCGTCGGTGTCGCGCGAGCGCTCGCTTCCAGTCCGAAATTCATGCTGATGGACGAACCCTTCAGTGCCGTCGATCCGATTGTGAGAACCCAGTTGCAGGACGAGTTCCTTCGACTGCAAAAGGAGATGGGAAAAACCATCATCATGGTCACACACGATATCGACGAGGCTTTGAAGTTAGGGGACCAGGTGGCCGTCCTACGGGTCGGCGGCAAGCTTGCCCAGATCGCGACGCCACAGGAATTATTGACCCGGCCAGCCGACGAGTTCGTGGCCAATTTCGTGGGCCGCGACCGTGGCTATCGCTATCTTGGCTTTGTTGGGACCGCTGGAAAGCTGGCAGCAAACAAGGAACCGACTGCCAAGCTCGGCGATAAGCCGGAGACGGCGCGTGCCGCCAGCCGAGATCGTTGGCTTTTGGTTACGAACGAGCGAGGCGAACCGATTGGCTGGACCGAACCTTCGGGGTTGCGAGCTCCAATTACAATGGGGGACATCAATCTCAGTGGTACATTTGCAGCACTCAGCGGGTCGTTGCGTCAGCTGCTCGACGCGGCCCTCAGCTCGCCAAGCCGCCGTGGCGTGATCGTTGGCGACGATGGCCGCTTCGTCGGCTGCGTTACCCTTCCCGATCTACTGGTGCTGATGGATCAAACCGCGGACGCCAGCGCACCGTCTCGAGAGGTGCGACATGCGCTTTGACTGGCTCTGGCGAGAATCGGCCAACATTGCCCAACTCTTCTGGTGGCATCTGGGGTTGTCGGTGATCCCGGTCGTAGGGGCATTGTTGCTCGCGCTTCCGCTTGGCTGGCTTGCCCACAGGAGCGGAGTGTTCAAATCTCTGATCCTTGGAACCGCCGGGCTGCTCTACACGATCCCATCGCTGGCGCTCTTCGTCCTGCTTCCAATGGTTCTACAGACAAAAATCCTTGATCCGCTAAATGTCGTCGTCGCGCTGGCGGTCTACTCGCTGGCTCTGCTCATCAGGACGGTTTGCGACGGACTAGAGGCGGTACCGGCGGATACATTGCAAGCAGCGACTGCGATGGGATACCGGCCTTTCCTGCGGTTCTTCCACGTCGAGCTACCGATCGCCGTGCCCGTGATCGCCGCGGGCCTTCGCGTCGCGCTCGTCTCCAACGTCAGCGTTGTATCCGTTGCCGCCTTGATCGGAACCCCGCAGCTTGGGCTCCTGTTCACGCAGGGCCTCCAGCTGCGCTTCGTTACCCCGTTGATTGCCGGCATCATCCTTTGCCTTTTGCTTGCGGTCGTGCTGGACGGTCTCGTCATCCTCGCCAACCGGTGGATGACCCCCTGGCAACCAAGAAAGGCATAGATCGATGATCTCGTGGCTTCTTGATCCAGAACACTGGCATGGCTCGGACGGCATTCCCACGCTGCTCCTGCAACATCTCCAATACAGCTGCGCAGCTCTCCTGATCGCATTGGTCATCGCACTGCCGATAGGCTTCTTCGTTGGGCACACGGGTCGCGGCACGTTCCTGATCGCCGGTGCGGCGAACGCCACCCGGGCATTGCCGAGCCTTGGCCTGATCGTTTTGCTGGTGATCCTCGTCGGCCCTTATTTCAAGTCTGATCTGGCATTTCTGGTGCCCAGCATAGCCGTGCTCGTGTTGATCGCCGTGCCGCCGATCATGATGGGCGCCTATGCCGGGGTCACATCGGTCGATCCTGCAGCCGTCGATGCGGCCAAAGGCATGGGATACCGGCCGATGGCGCTTCTTTCGCAGGTCGAGGTGCCTTGCGCGTTACCACTGATCTTTTCCGGCATCCGCAGCGCCGCCCTTCAGGTCATATCAACAGCGACCATCGCCGCCTATGTCTCGCTCGGCGGCCTCGGCAGGCTGATCATCGATGGCCGCGCGCAAAACGACTACATGCAGATGGCGGTCGGCGCGCTGCTTGTTGGTATGCTCGCCCTTCTGATCGATCTCCTCTTTGGCAGTCTCTCCAGATTTGCGGTGTCGCCGGGCCTGACGCGGCGAACTGTGAAAAAGGCCGGTCCTCGGCATCTCTCCACCAACGAAAAATAACGGAACAGCTAAGATGAAACGACACCTTGTTGCAGGCTGCGCAATTGCCATCTCGACTTTTCTGGGCGCTTTCCAGATTGCCCAGGCAACGGACCCGCTTTCGACCGATGCGACGAAATCCGCGGCGGATACGATCACCGTCGGCTCGGCCGATTTTCCCGAAAGCCAGCTCCTCGCCAAGATCTATGCAATGGCGCTTGCAGCCAAGGGTTTTAAGGTCGACACGAAACTCAATATCGGTAGCCGCGAAGTCTATATGCCGGCGCTGCTCGACGGCTCGATCGACCTGATCCCGGAATATTCCGGCGCCACCTTGAGCTATCTCGACAAGAACGCCACCGCCGACGCGCCGAAGGATGTCATCGACGCCCTTGGCAAAGTCCTCCCGAAGGGCATCACGATGCTGACGGCCTCGGACGCACAGGACTCGGACGTTCTTGCCGTAACGGCCGATACGGCAAAGAAGTATTCGCTGACCTCTATCGAGGATCTGAAGGCCGTTGCTGCAAAGCTGGTGCTTGGCGGCCCACCGGAATGGAAGACCCGCAAGGAAGGTGTCGTTGGGCTGAAGGATCTTTATGGCCTTGAGTTCAAGGATTTCAAGACGCTCGACGTCGCAGGCCCCTTGACGCTTTCGGCGCTCACCAACGGTCAGGTCGACGCGGCAGACATGACGTCCACCGACCCCGCTATGAAGACGAGCAATCTGGTCGCGCTGAAGGATAGCAAGAACCTTTTCCCCGCGCAGAACATCCTTCCCATCATCGCGCGGGCGAAAGTCAACGATAAGGTTACGGCCGCATTGAATGCGGTGTCGGCAGCCCTCACAACGGAGGACCTGATCGAGATGAACGGACGCCTCGCAAATCAGGACAGCTTCGACGACGTGGCAGGCGACTGGCTGAAGAAGCACAAGCTCAACTAAGATTGTCGATGGCGGCCGGCTCTGCTTCTGGCCGCCAAAGTCCCACACCCGTAACGAAACCAGTTTTCGATCATGTTTCGGAATGGCGGCAAGAATGGAGATCGGCACATGCAAACCAAAGTGAATATATCCGGCTCGGCGACGATCACGCTCGGGACCCAGCAGACCTCGATCGCCGACATCGTTGCCATCGCGCACGGGGCGCAGGTGGAATTGTGCAAGGATGCCATCGACGGCATGAAGCCGGTTCAGCGGCTTTTGCAAGCGGCGATCTCCGAGGGTAGGCCGATCTATGGTTTGACGACCGGCGTGGGCGATCTCTACACCGTCAAGCTGAAGCCGGAAGATATTTCGAAAGCTCAGCTGAACATGCTGCGCAGCCATGCGAGCGGCATGGGCGAGCCTCTCGATGCGCCATCCGTTCGCGCAATCATGGCGACGATGATCAAGGCTCTCCTGCAGGGGCACAGCGGCGTCAGCCCTGAGCTGGTCGCGACGATGGCCGAGATGCTCAACCGTGGGGTTACTCCGTGGTCCCCCGGCAAGGGATCGGTGGGCTACCTGATCGCGACCTCACACATCGGGCTGGTCATATTCGGGGAAGGCAAGGCCTGGTATCGGGGCGAGCTGCTCTCAGGCCGCGAGGCCATGGAGCGCGCATCGATTCCCGTGATCGCACCCGGCCCGCGCGAGGGGCATGCGCTCATCAGTGGCACCTACGAAATCACCGGGATCGGTGCTCTGGCCGTTCATCATGCCGAGGAGCTTGTTGCCATCGCCGACGTTGCCGGTGCCATGAGCCTGGAAGCGCTCAAGGGCAACAGCCGCGGCTACGACGCTCGCCTGCAAAATATGAGAATGCATCCGGGACAGGCTGCAACGGCAAGTCGCCTTCGGGCGCTGCTGGATGGCAGCGACGTTCTCGCCGCCCATAGAGACCACCGGCTGCAGGATGCGCTGAGCCTGCGCTGCATTCCTCAGGTTCATGGCGCCGTGCGCGATGCGCTGGCCTACTGCAAGGACGTGCTGACGATCGAGGTGAACTCCGTAACCGACAATCCCGTTTTCGTCATCGAAGACGGCGAACTTATTCCGCTGCCGGGCGGCAACGGTCATGGCGCTCCGACGGCGCTTGCGCTGGATGTTCTGGCCATCGCCATCGCGCATGTCAGCACCATGTCGCAGGCCCGCTCGGACCGATTGACCAACGGCCATATCAGCGAGTTGCCGCCGTTTCTGGTCGGCCAGAGCGGCGCCAATTCCGGGTTCATGATCCCGCCTTATGCGGCTGCCGCCATCGCCGGAGACAATCGCAGCCTGGCATCGCCGTCCTCGGTCCATACTGTCACCACCTGCGCAAGCCAGGAGGACCACATCAGCATGGGCGTCTCGGCCGCGATCAAGGCGCGAACGGCAGCCGACAACCTGGCCGACATCCTCAGCATTGAATTGATCTGCGCCGCGCAGGGCCTTGATTTCCACCGACCTTTGAGGCCGGGCAGGGGCACCGGCGCGGCCTATGATGCAATACGGGGCGTCGTTGCCACGCGCGACGAAGACCGGGCGATGTATTCCGAACTCCAAGCCGTTCGCCAACTCATCGATGACTCGACGCTTCACACGGTCGTCGAGCACGCGCTCAAAAAAGACGTCTGATCCCAGGGGAGGACAATTCGTGAATGTAAGTGCAAATGCCAAACGGCCGCTGGACGGGATCAAGGTTCTGGATCTCGCCCGCGTTCTGGCGGGTCCTCTCTGCTCGGCGATGCTGGGTGATCTGGGAGCTGTTGTTACGAAGATCGAAATCCCGCAGCAGGGCGACGATTCCCGCCATTTCTCTCCACATATCAATGGCGAGAGCAGTTATTTCATGCAGGTCAATCGCGGCAAGCGAAGCGTTACCCTGGATCTCAAATCCGATGAAGGGCATGCCCTGCTTCTGGAGCTGATCAAGCAAAGCGACGTCCTCGTCGAAAACTTCAGACCAGGCGTCACGGCGCGATTGGGCATAGACTACGAAGCGGTCAAAGCCATCAATCCACGGCTGGTCTATGTCAGCATCTCCGGCTTTGGTCAGGACAGCCCGCTCGCGCATCGCGCCGCCTATGATCATGTGATCCAGGCGATTGGCGGCATCATGACCGTCACCGGCTGGCCAGATGGTCCGCCGACGCGCGTCGGCGATGCGATCGGCGATGTCACCGCCGGCATTTATGGCTCGTGGGGCGCGTTGGCAGCATTGATCCAGCGCGAGCGAACCGGGGAGGGCCAACACGTCGACGTCGCCATGCTGGATTCGCTCATATCCCTTCAAATGGTATCGCTGTCACAGATTACCGGAGGGCGGGAGCCGCCGGGCCGTGTCGGCAATTCGCACCCGATCAGCGCGCCGATGGATGCCTATATGGCGGCGGACGGATATGTCGTCATCGCCGTTGCCAACAATGCCTTGTTCAAGAAGCTGGCGAATACGCTTGGCAACCCTGGGCTTGTGGAGGATGCCCGCTTCAGAACCGATCCCGATCGCCAAAACAATCAGGCTGCCTTGCGGTCTCTCATCGAAAGCTGGACGCGCGACCAAAGCGTGGAAGACGTGACCGAGCGTCTAGAGGAAGCAGGCATACCGGCCGCGCCGATTTACAATCTGGCACAGGCACTTGCCACACCGCACGCGCATCATCGACGGATCGTCAAAACCGTTCAACATCCGACCGCCGGTGCATTCCACGTCCTGCCGCAACCGGTCATGTTCAGCGATGTCGAGCCCGCGGAAAGCCACGTGGCTCCCATTCTGGGTCAACACACCGACAGTGTGCTCGGCGCGGAATTGGGGCTGAGCGCCGCCCAGATCGAGGGTCTCAGAGCGCGGGGGATCATCTGATGAGCACGCTTCATTCAAATCATGAGATAGCCAGCCTTCCACGCGTGGCAGTTCTGGGCGCCGGCACGATGGGTACCGGAATTGCCGGTGTCTTTGCCGCACTCGGCTATCCCGTGCGCCTCTTCTCCCGCAGTCAGAGCACACTGGATACTGCTCGCAAGAAGATCGAAACGCGCACAAACGCAGAGATGCAGGTCGAATACATCTCATCGCTGCAGGACTGTGTGGATGGTGCTGACATCGTGACCGAGAACCTGGCCGAGGACGTGTTGCTGAAGCAGCGCATCTTCGCCGAGATCGAATCTCTGGTTTCGAGGGAATGCCTGCTATCGACAAACACGTCGAGCGTTCCGATCACGACGATTGCGGAAAAACTGGAGCGGCCTGAGCGTGTTGTCGGGATCCACTGGTTTAACCCTCCGGCCGTGATGCCCCTTGTCGAGATCGTACGCGGTGAAAAAACCGCCGATGATGTCGTTCAGCGCGCGCGTGAACTTTGCGCGGCAATCGGCAAGGAAGTGATCGAGGTGAAAACCGACGTAGCGGGTTTCGTGGTCAACCGGCTGCAATACGCAATTCTGCGCGAAGCCCTCCATCTCGTGTCGGCTGGTGTCGCGTCTATCGAGGATGTCGATCGTGCGGTCGAGACGACGCTGGCGCCGCGCTGGTCTGCCGCCGGACCCTTGCGCCTGATGGACATGGCGGGTCTCGATACCGTCGAAAAGGTCTCCGGAATTCTCATGCCGGCGTTGGATCGCGGCGAGGCCGTGTCGCCATTGGTGCGCAGCCTCTGCAAGGAAGGGGCGTTCGGGACAAAAAGCGGGCGCGGTTTCTACCCCTGGACAGAAGAGGGGGTCGCGGCAGCGATCTCCCGCAGGGACGAAACCGTGCGTCTGCTCACGGAAAGGCGGAAATCATAATGTCGCCATTGGTTCGGAGAGCGAGTTACGACGGGTTCGCGCAGATCGTCCTCGACAGGCCCGACAAACGAAATGCGCTCAATGCGAAGATGTTGACGGAGCTCGTCGCCATGCTTCGCGATTGTGAGACCGATCCAGCCGTGCGCGCGATCGTCATCAGCGGCAGCGAGCGTGGATTTGCGGCCGGCGCTGATATCGGCGCTCTCGCATCAGCCAATCCGATCGAGCTCTTTACGAGCGGCTTTAGCGAAAACTGGGATCAGGTGGCGGCGATTACCAAGCCGCTGATTGCCGCAATCTCGAGCTACGCCTTGGGCGGCGGTCTCGAGCTGGCTCTCATCTGCGACATTATCGTCGCAGACCAGACCGCGCTCTTCGGGCTGCCGGAGGCGGCAATCGGAACGATACCGGGCGCTGGAGGCACGCAGCGCCTGGTTCGTGTTGTCGGCAAGTCGATGGCCATGGAAATGATCCTGGCCGGACGCCGTCTGACGGCGGAGGAAGCACGTCGCTTCGGTCTCGTCAGCTCGGTAACTTCCGATGGCCAAAATGTGCAGGACCTTGCTTTCGAAATCGCGGCACGGATTGCCCGCGCGGCGCCATTGGCGGTCAAGATAGCCAAGGCGGCGGTGCTTGCAAGCTTCGAAACCCCGCTATCGGCGGGCATTCAATACGAACGGTCGTTGTCCGCGCTGATCGCGGCGAGCGAGGACAGATCAGAGGGGGTGCGGGCATTCGCGGCCAAAGCTCAACCAAACTTCACTGGAAGATGACAGGCCGCCCCGCGTTCAATCAGGATTCAACGTGAGATCACGGAATGGTTCGCTATCAAGACGTTCGGCGCGGCATACTCGCCCGGATTCGCGGGGGCGAATGGCCTCCTGGACATCGCGTCCCTTCCGAAAGCATGCTTGCAGCGATGTTCGGCGCCTCCAAAATGACTGCCGATCGCGCTGTTCGCGAACTCGTCAGGGAGGGCGAGGTTACACGGACGCCGCGCGTTGGCTCCTTTGTTGCGAGCAAGCACAGTTTTCCAATCCTCTTGCAAATGCGCGATACAGCCGATCACGTCCGGAGGCGGGGCAAAGTATATACTGGCAAGGTCATCAGCATGTCCGAAGAACCGGCCACGCCAGCAATTTCCGAAGAGTTTGCTATCCCTTGCAGCTCACCGATCTTTCACTCCGTGATGGTTCACTTTGAAGACGCAGTAGCGGTGCAGCTCGAGGAGCGTTTCGTTCATCCGATAGTCGCTCCTGACTATTTTCATCAAGATTTCAGCGAGCAGACGCCAGCTACATATCTTAGCCGCGTTTGCCACCTTCAAAAAGCGGAGTGCCGTATTGAAGCCGTTGCGCCAGCGGCCTGGGAACAAAAACTTCTCGGAATGCTTCCGGGCGACGCTTGCCTGTCTATTCGCGAACGGTCAGTTGCAAAGGGCGTCTCGGCATCAATTGCTCGATTTGTTTCACCTGCGGACCGCTTCCAACTTGATACAGGACGACTGTCTAGCCTCTGAAGGATAGCCAGTCTGGGATACCGGACGTTATTAGTCACGGCCGCCAGGCAGTAAGGCAACCGAACCGCGCTTGATCAGTGCCGTTTGGATGGCGATCCGTTCGACTGGCAGATCCGCGCCGTTCAGCCGTAAGATCAGTCGCTCGGCGGCCTTCTTTCCCATTTCGTAGACCGGTTGGTCGATGACGGTGATCGGTGGTGTCGTCACGGTCGTCCAGTCGGCATCCAAAAAGGAAATCATCGAGATATCCTTAGGTATGGACAGTTCGAGCGCCTGTAAGATCTTGAATACTCTGTGGCCGACAAGGCTGTCAGATGCGATGAGGGCAGTAGGCGGTGCCGCATCTTGCAGCAAGCTCCTGATGATGTCATCCGTCCTACTCTGGTCGGTTGCACCAAGCCGCACATAATGGGGGGCTTTCTCAACGCCGGCATCAGCGAGTTCCTTCAGCACACCTTCCACGCGTTCGCGAACCGCGGAATTGGAAATGCTGTGGCTGGCGCTAAGGAATTCCCTTTCTGCATCCATGGCGGATACATAGGCGATCCGGCGATGCCCCATGTCGAGAAGATAGCGGGTTGCCATTATGGCAGCTTTGAAATCGTCACCCGTCACAGCGTCGACGCCAAGCTCGGGAATGCTTCGGTCGAAGAGAACGAGCGGCACGCCGACGCGGCGTATGTCCTGCAGATGCTCCATTCGGTCGCATCGCGCAGGCGTGACGATCAGGCCATCCACGCGCTTGCCGATGAGCAGGTCGACCGCTGATTTCTCCGCCTGAAGCTCCTCACCCGAATTGGCGATAATGACATTGAAGCCAGCCATGCGCGCGACGTCGCTAATCCCTCTGACCGCGAGGCTGAAGAAGGCATTTTCGATATCGCCGACGACAACGCCGATGATTCCGGATTTGCCCGTAGTCATGCTGCGGGCGAGTTCATTTGGCCGATATTCGAGTGCAGCAGCAGCGGCAAGCACTTGCGCGCGAACCTTGTCGCTGACGACGCCATAGCCACCGAGGACGCGCGCAGCGGTAGCTTTGGAGACATTCGCTGCCTTGGCAACATCGGCAACTGTAACGGAGCGTTTTGAGGTGAGGGGCTCTTCCATGGGATGACGACTACAAGAGTTGTTGACGGACGGTCAATCTCAAGTTAACAAATATATATGAGACCGGTCTCTTTATATATGAGACCGGTCTCTTGTCTAGATAATCTCTTGCCGATCGATGGGCAGAGATACGGACGCGCATGCACGAATGCCGATAAGAGCATCCTTCAGAGCGGAGAACGAACATGAAAATATCTAGTCTATTCTCAGCCATTGCCGCGCCCCTGCGCGCCGGTGTGCTGGCCTATCTCGTCGCAACAAGCGTCAGCCCGGCAGCTGCCGCCGAAAATCCTTACAATCTGATCGATCCGGGCGTCATCAGCGTCGGCACGATGGGAGATTCCAAGCCCTACACCTTTACGACGGCCGATGGACAATTCACCGGCTTCGACATTGAACTCTTCCTCAACGTCGTCTCCCGCATGGGTTTCCCCAAGGACAAGGTGACGTTCACCGGCCAGGAGTTTTCGGCCCTATTGCCATCCGTCGCCAATCAGCGCTTTGATGTCGCCGTCGCCGCGATCGGGACCACCGACGCACGTAAGAAGACGGTCGATTTCTCAGACGGCTATCTCGCCGGCTATCTTTCGGTTCTCACCTCCGATGCATCGATCAAGGACGCGAGCGGCCTGAAGGGCAAGCGCCTCGGTGTGGTGCAGGGCACATTGCAGGAGATTTATGCTACGAAAAACTTTACCGGCACGGATCTCGTCAAATTCCCGGACAACAATTCGGCCGTGGCCGCATTGAACAACGGCACCATCGACGCACATTTCCTCGATTACGAAGCAGCCAAGCAATATGGTGAGCGCTATACTGCATTGAAGATTGCAGTGAACATCCCGTCTTTCGATGCACCGGCAGGATTCGTGGTTCACAAAGGCAATGACGCCCTACGTCTGGCGCTCAACAAAGCACTGCACGAAGCGATGCAGGATGGCACCTGGAAGGCACTTTATGAGAAGTGGTTCCCTGGTTCGCCGATGCCCGATCAATATCTTCCCAAGAAGTAAGGTCGCCGCCGCCCGGCTTGTTGGGCGGCGGCATTTGCCTGCTCTCAAGAACTTCATGGGGAATTGAATGGATTGGCTAGAAAATCTCCGCCGTAGCTTCCTTGATTGGGATGCGATGGCGGAAGTCCTGCCGAGTATGATCACCGTCGGGTTGAAGAACACGCTGATCCTGGCGGCCGCTTCCACTGTGCTCGGCGTTGCTATCGGAATGCTGCTGGCGGTGATGGGTATCTCGCAATCGCGCTGGCTGCGCCTGCCGGCGCGCATCTACACCGATATCTTTCGTGGCTTGCCGGCGATCGTAACGATCCTGATCATTGGTCAGGGTTTTGCTCGCATCGGCCGCGAGCTTTTCGGTCCATCGCCTTTTCCACTGGGCATCATCGCGCTTAGCCTCATCGCAGGCGCCTATATCGGCGAGATCTTTCGATCCGGCATCCAAAGCGTCGAGCGAGGTCAAATGGAAGCTTGTCGCGCGCTCAGCATGAGTTATGGTCAGGGAATGCGCCTGATCGTCATTCCGCAAGGCGTACGGCGCGTCCTGCCGGCTCTCGTCAATCAGTTCATCGGCAACGTCAAGGATTCCAGTCTTGTCTACTTTCTCGGGCTGCTGGCGTCCGAGCGTGAGATCTTCCGTGTCGGTCAGGACCAGGCCGTCGTTACCGGCAATCTCTCACCTTTGTTGCTTGCAGGCGTCTTCTATCTCGTCATCACCGTTCCGCTGACACATCTCGTCAATTACATCGACACACATCTGCGTCTCGGGCGTCAGGGGCGCGGTTCCGGTGCGACGAGTGGGCTTGTCGAGGTTGGCGAGCTGGAAACGGCGTCGGGCACTCGGACGTCCCGCGCGGGCGCGGCTCCACGCTTCAAGGGCGGGGCGGTCAAAGTCCGTGATCTCAGCATGTCCTACGGCGATCTTGAAGTGCTGAAAGGCATCGATCTCGATGTCGCTCACGGCACCGTGACGTGCATTGTCGGACCATCGGGCTCGGGCAAGTCGACGTTGCTAAGATGCCTCAATCGGCTGGTGGAACCGAGGCGCGGTAGTATCGAACTCGATGGAGAGAGTATCCTGTCCATGAAGCCGGAAAGCCTGCGCCGGCGTGTCGGCATGGTGTTTCAGCACTTCAATCTCTTTCCGGATCACACAGCACTTGAAAACGTCATGTTGTCGCTGTCGAAGATCAAGAAACTGCCCAAGGACGAGGCGCGACGGATTGCCGAGGCTCGCCTCGCGGAAGTCGGGCTTGCCGAACGCAAGGATCATCGGCCCGCCGGCCTTTCCGGCGGCCAGCAGCAACGCGTCGCAATCGCTCGCGCACTGGCCATGGATCCCGAGGTTGTCCTCTTTGACGAGGTGACGAGCGCGCTCGATCCAGAGCTTGTGAAGGGCGTTCTCGACCTGATGGCCAATCTCGGGCGTCAGGGCATGACCATGGTCATCGTCACGCACGAAATGGGGTTTGCCCGCAAGGTGGCCGACCAGGTCATTTTCATGGATGAAGGCCGCATCGTTGAAGCTGGCCCGCCGCAACAGATCTTCGACAATCCTCAAAACGAACGTCTGAAACGCTTCCTTGCCGAAGTTCTCTGACAACCAGGGCCGACTGCGGCTCAGTCGGCTCTTTGATCGCAACACCCACTATAGACAAGGTTTCCAACATGCATGCTTCCATTCGTCCTTCGAAGGTCATTGTCGTCGGGGGTGGTATCTTCGGCGTTTCCACGGCCGTCCATCTCGCCCGGCTCGGAATTCAAACAACCGTGATCAATCATGGCTCTTTGGCAAATGGCGCATCTGGCCGCTCACTTGCTTGGCTCAATTCGGCTCGGCGCCGATCGGATGCGTATCATCGGCTGCGTATGGCTGGGATTGACCGCTATCGCACACTTTCGGCCAAATATCCCGGGGCAGCCTGGTTGCGCTTCGATGGTGGATTGACCTGGGACGCCGATGACGCTGGCAATGACATTGCCGCGGTCTTTGACTATGAGCGGGACCTTGGCTACCACGCGCAATTGCTGAGTGCGGATCAGATTACCAAGGCAATACCGGGTGTCGATCTCCTCTCTGTAACGCGGCAAGGCGCGATCCTCAATCCGGGCGAGGGCTGGGTCGATCTGCCATCATTGATCGGCGTTCTTGCTGAGGAGTTCCAGGCGCTGGGTGGCGAAATCGTCACAGACGCAGGCAGGGCGACGGTGAATATGCGGGACGGCCGCGCCACCGGCGTCACGACGGCAAACGGTGTCGATTGGTCGGCTGATGCGGTGTTGCTGGCCGCCGGCGGTGCGGTGCCAGCGATTGTTGCAGAGGCCGGCCAGCATATTGGTGACGATACGCCGATCGCACTTCTCGTTCGAACGAAGCCGATCGATCATCCCCTGAAGGCTGTGCTGAATACGCCGCGGGTTGCCATCCGACCGACCCACGATGGGGCCTTTGCCCTGGATTCTGCGTGGTCTGAGGAAGAGGTTATCGTGAATGCCGACGGCAGCTACCAGATCAAGACATCGACCCTTGAGGGATTGCTGCAGGAAGCCTCAAAGGTGCTGGAAGGAAATCCCAAGCTCGAAATCGGCGACTACGGCGTCGGCCCCAAACCCATCCCCGGTGACGGCGAGCCGGTTTTTGGAGAGTTGCAGGCTATACCCGGCTATTTCGTCGCCTTCAGCCATAGCGGCGCCACTCTTGGCCTGATTGCCGGCGAGCTGCTTGCCGACGAAATCGCCACCGGCAAGCGTCATCCGCTTCTAGGCGCGTTCCGACCGGAGCGCTTCGCCCGATAAAGCGATCGCAAAAGCGGCCGATGCATTCTCAAGAGCGTCCGTGCGCGCGAGCAACGCGACCGGCCGGTGTCAGGGCGCGACGGTCATCTCAAGGACGTATGAACGGTGTCCCACTATCGAGAAAGGTGTGGGTGGGTTGCGCTGGCAACGGCCAGATAAACTCAAAGCGCAAATCTTTCTCGGTGCCATACCGTTTAAGACTTCTGTCGATCGAGAATCCGGCGCTTATTTATGACAGATCGTCGGTCCAATTTCCTTTACGAGCTCCCGACCTCATTCGGGTCGACGTGGACCGTAAATTGGATAATGAGCACAAAAATGCGGACAACGTCACCGCGCTTGAAATAGGTCTGCTCCAAGGTTAGGGATCAAGGAGGCCTCCATCCACAAAGATGTTCTGATGTTTCCATTTTCCGTCGCGGACCCGATCCGACATTCCAGCGCCCTGCCAAAAACCTCGGAGGTGGTGATCATTGGCGGAGGGATCATTGGTGTCAGTACAGCGATCTTCCTTGCGGCCCGCAACATTCAGGTGACTTTGCTGGAAAAAGGACGTGTCGCTGCGGAACAATCGTCGCGAAACTGGGGATGGATACGAAAACAGGGAAGAGACGCTGACGAGCTGCCGATAGTGATCGAGGCATGCCGTTTGTGGCAGCAGCTCGCGGAAGAGTGCGGTGAAGACATTGGTCTGAGGCAGACAGGGGTTACGTATCTTGCAAGGTCCGAAAAGGACATGACGGGGTTCGCTGACTTCATGAAGATCGCCACCGCCCATAAGATCGATACCCGTCTTGTCGACGGGGCGCAGGTCTCCTCCATGATCAAAGGAATGGCACGCAGATTTTCCGGAGCGATGACGACGCCGTCTGATATGCGGGCGGAGCCTTGGCTGGCCGTTCCAGCTTTTGCGCGGCTTGCTGCCCGCCGGGGCGTCACAATCATTGAAGGCTGCGCCGCCCGAACCCTTGATATCGCTGCGGGCCGGGTTGTGGGCGTGTGGACCGAGCGCGGAAAGATCGAAACCTCGAACGTCCTGGTCGCCGGAGGTGCATGGTCGTCGCTGTTCTTAAAGAAGCATGGTGTTTCCATTCCTCAGCTCAGCGTCAGGGCCACGGTCGCAGCAACAGGGCCGTTGCCCGAGTTTCATGCCGGCGCGGCCGTCGATGACGATATCGCGTTCAGGCGTCGGCAGGATGGTGGATACACGCTGGCTCCTGGCAGGAGCAATCTTCTTTATGTCGGCCCCGATGCATTCCGACACGCCAGGAAATATCTTCCGGCCCTGATGGCCCATCCTCTGGGAACTCGTTATCTCCCTGCCGCTCCCTCGGGATTCCCTGATGGTTGGTCGACCCCCCGCGACTGGACACCAGATGAGACAAGCCCTTTCGAGCAGATGCGGGTGCTTAATCCAGCTCCTGGCCGTTCCGATCTGGCTGCGATCCTGCGCGGCTTTAAAAATCTGTTTCCGCAGTTCGAAAACCTTCGCCTGGAAACGACATGGGCGGGGATGATCGACGCCATGCCAGACGCGGTCCCGGTTGTTGATCGGGTCGAACCGATTGGCGGCCTATTCGTGGCAACAGGGATGAGTGGCCACGGTTTCGGCATCGGGCCCGGGATTGGCCGCATTATGTCCGACATGATCCGTGGAAGCGACATCGGCCATGATCTGCATCGTTTCCGCCTGTCCCGCTTCGCGGACGGTAGCCCTATTCGAATGGGCCCTGCTATCTGACAAATCCCGCATGGGACCGCGACCGCTGTGGCGCGAGATAGGTAACTAAAGGTCAGCCTTATTGCATTCCACGAACTATCAGAACAACTCCGGCTGGTCGACGAGTTCGCCTTCTTTGGTGTGACGACGACCGATCCATGAGGCTCTCCGGACGCCACCTTGAGAGTAGATCCGGAAGTTGGGCAGATTCCTTGGCCTCCTCCCATTGCGCCGTCATCCAGATGTCAGTCTCTTCCTTGGTTGCGACAGGGCCGACGTGGCCTTGTCGTGAATGGGTTTGACGAGGTTGTTCGGATCAGTGCTCAAAAACCCGCAGAGATCGTCGCTCCATCCTTGATCTTTCGCACGGGCGTCCATTGCGGAACGTGGATGCCGGCAAAGAACATCAGCGGCATGTCCTCGTGGGGCGTAAGCCAGGGATTCGGCACATTGCCTCTATGCTCCTGGTTGCTGGATCGGGAGCGGTGAGGCTGGCGACGGGCACAAGACAGCAGTTTTCGACACTGAACCAGCGCTTCCAGTGCGGAAGCTTGCGTGTTGAATTCCGTCATGATTTGAGCCGCTTTCTGCTTGGTGTTGATTTTCACTGAGAACTGACCCGGCATTGGAGTGAACCCTTCGGGCTGAACCACGAGAGACGAAAAACTGGTACACTCTGTGGGCCTCAATCGGAGAAGGCTCATGAAATCCCGAGGTCCATAGTCATGCCGGCGTCGCTCCAGACTCCATGGATATTGCAATTTTCCTGTCGGTTTCGAATGGCTGGTGGGATCTTAACGGGGGTCATTCTTCAAAGCCGGCTCACAACCCTGCAAACGATCCGTGCACCAATGCCGGGAACCACTACCCCGTACCGACTTGACGTCAACCTCCATTCTCTCCAAAGATCAAATCGATCTTGGGCAGGCGATAGTGTCCGGCTTCATGTCGGAATCATCGTCTGGCATCAGTGGAGTGCGCACCCAGCGGCAGACCGCTATTTCCCCTGTTGCGTGGGCGAACGAACCATTGTCGCGCGTCGGTTTCAGAAGGCTTCGTGAATGGCAAATTACGTGTTCCTCAACTCATCTGAACAGCCTCGTATGCCGTCGGGTGAAGCCGGCGAGTGGAGGCAGTTCTGGCGTGATGGCAGCAGCGAGCTGGAAGCCAAAAACGGGATTCCACTGTTATGGTGGTGCCTGTTCGGGGAAGCCGATATTGCCCGTGCCCGGATCATCGACAATTTTGACATCGATGATCCGGATGGAGAGCGTGAGGACTTCAAGGCGGAATCGGGCTGCTCCGAAGACACGACCTATCCTTACCTGGTGACGAGCCGTGAGCAGGCGCTCATCCGGCTGAACCGGCGGCGCGAACCTGTGCTGAGGGGTATCGGTGAGACATACGCTCCTATCTATGACGGTTTTGTCGAGTTAATAGAGCGCGATTTTGGACCCTTTATCCTTGTCAGGACGGCTGGCCTTCCCGATCCTGAGGATGCAGAGGCCGGGTTACGAGAGACCGCCGGCTCCATGGATCGTCTTGAGGACGGTCCGGGGCCGATTTTTGAGAGCATGGTGGCAGATTTCAAAAGGTGGCAAAATTCCGACCCGATCTGGCTGCTTAGCGGAGCGGGTGCGGATGCCTGGCCAACGCCTGCACTTGCCTCGGCATTCCCAAGCGGTCGGAAGCCAGGGCGGGATGCTTCGGGTGCCTCTACCTCTGACAGCTATGCTGTAAGTAACCCCGCTCGTTCCAAGATGTTGCCCAAGTTCGTCGTGGAATGGATAGGGCCTTTGTTTGTGGGCGGATGCACCGTCATCGTTTATCTATGGATGCGGTCGATCGCGCTAGGCGCATTCGCCTTCGCGGTATCAGTGGCCTTGTTCGCCTTGCTGGTCACGAAGTTCAATCGCTAGTTCAGGAGTCTTCTGCCGAAGAGGAGCCAAAGACACGCTCAAAGATCAATCTTGGTCGAGCTGTGTTTCATGTCTCCGATCGGCTATGGCTGTCATGACACAATGCGTCTTCCCGTGCTCCTCTTATCAGGAAATTCCAACTGCGTTTTCGTCGATATGGATTTGGGCGGCCGGTTTTTGTTTTGCCAGTTTGTCCTCATTTGAAATAGCTTTAAGCTACCTCCCGGCCGTGGTGACGAATTAGCCGAAGACAGCTTTCGGCCCAACGCCGACATTCCCGGGTCTACTCGTCTCTGAACATCGATCATGCTGTGTGATAGCCGCAGCTGACGCCGCTCTCATTTCGTGGGCTGGGACCGAGCGGTTAGTTTATTTCCGTCCGGATCGCGAAGATAAGCGACGAAGGACCCGTTCGGACGCTCCGCGGGTGGGCTCTCGATCGCTGTGCCACCGTGCCTGGTACCGGCGACATACCACGCTAGAACATGATCCTGGCTTGCGGCGGCGATACCGATCGTTCCACCGTTGGCAACTGTTGCCGGCTTACCGTCGATCGGCTTCGTGATCATCAGGCGACCGCCCTCGTAGACGTAGATCAGCCTGCCTCTCGCATCCATCTCGCCGGGCTTGCCTCCTAATGCCAAGAACGTGGCGTCGTAGAAGGCTCTGGCGCGCTCCAAGTCATTGCTACCGATCATAATGTGGGTGAACATGCTTCATCTCCTGTAGGACGCCCGATGGCCCAATCTTGATGGGCCTAATCTGGTGGCGGGTTAGTCCTGGCATTTGTTTACCGGACTTTTGTGGCATTCGCAGAATAGGGCGTTTTGCACCAGCCGCAATGTCCCGTACTGGCGCGAAGCGGCCGAAGACACATCGAGGCTATGCCAAACGGTTTCTCCAAAAAGGTCGAGATTTCCGACAATGCAAAATCGAAAGCTCGGCGTAATTTCAATCGCGGCGAAAGGCAGGATTTGGCCCAATCTGGCCACTACAGGATGGTTCGTGGATGTTTGAGACGGGGCGGTTTGCTGCAATTGCGCGTTGGTGCCACACTTATAGATAGGCGGACGGTGGTGTAGGCAACGCGATACTATCATATAGTGAGCCCGATAGCCTCAGCTCTTCAACGATCAGGCTCTCAGCTCGAATGAAGGCCGCGTTACTTTCCGCCCATTTTCCAAGGAGAAATGTGGATGAATCCGATCATAATTCAACGTCTGAGCACTGGCGATGCTGTCAAACTCCAACGTCTAAACGAATTGTTCGGCGACGCGTTTCATGATCCAGAGAGCTACACATCACGACCGCCCAGCAGCGAGTATTTGTCTCGCTTGCTAACAAAGGACCACGTTATAGTCTTGGTTTCTTTGGACGGTGACGACGTGACCGGCGGCCTTGTCGCGTACGAGCTTGAAAAGTTTGAGCAAGAACGCAACGAGTTATACATCTACGATATCGCTGTAGCCGAAAGCCGTCGCCGTTGCGGTATTGCGACGCTGCTGATCAACCAGCTTGTCGATATCGGCGCTGCTCGCAAAGCCCATGTCGTCTATGTGAAAGCGGACTATGGTGACGAACCGGCTATCGCACTTTACTCTGGCTTAGGTGATCGGGCTGAGGTGCTCCATTTTGATATTGCCGTAAATCAAGGTTAAAATGACGGCGTAAAGTCTTGAGTTATAGAAGTAGTCAGTCGAGCCAGCTCGACGGTTCACGCATCCCATGGACAACAGCCACTATTTCGGCGCCATAGTCTACCGGCTCGTAGATAGCGATATAGCGTCCTTCAACAACAAGCCATGCCCCCTTGCTAATCTCGGGCCGCGCAGGCCCCATTTCGGGATGGATGGCAACCATCTCGAACTTCTCAAAAAGCTTCTGCAAAAGCCTGTCAGCTGCCGGTTCGTTGTGAGAGGCGATGTTGTGCCAGATGTCGCGCATCTGACGCTGGGCGCGCGGTGAAAGCTGTATTTAGGCACTAGGCCGGCGTTCCGCTTTCAGGCTCTTGAGGGATTCCACTGGGTCGACCTCTTGCGGCTCACCGCTCGCCTTGCCTTCGGCATGCTCTCGCTTGAGCTTTTAAAGCTCGATGGATCGGAGTTCCTCGCGCTGCTCCAGCAGGCGCAGGCTGTCGCGCATCACTTCGCTAGCACTTGCATAGCGTCCGCTTTCGACAAGCTCTCGGACAAGGCCCTCATAGCGCGGACCGATGTTATAGCTCGATGGCATGGCAGTACCTTTCATCAAAAATAACGTTATCAGTTTTTGATAACTCCGGTAAATCAAACCTACACCAGCCGCAGCAATGCATTTGCGCTATAATTGGTAGTACCTTGCATGTTCAGCTAGCCTCCGCCTCAATTGCCCAGCGCGTTCAAGGCGTCAACCTGACGAGGATTCGCAGCGTGCTCTTCCGCCGGAGGTCCTCTCACCGCTATTTTGAATCGACATTAAGATGTCAATCATCGTCATCGGTTGGATTCCTTTCAAGACCAAGCCATTTGTTCATCGGGCGAAAGCTGGTGGTTTAACGAAGTGGGGGATGCGAAGTTCAGATTCCCATTGAGATAGAGAACCGCCATGGGCGTGGAAAACGATCACAGTGTTTGATATATAATGCCGATATCCGATATCGGAGATTTTCCATGAGAACCTTGGTGGACATCGGTGACGCAGAGGTCAAGGCGCTGGATCGGTTGGCGCAACGAGAAAAAGTCTCGAGAGCAGCGCTAATCCGCAAGGCAATTGATGATTTTCTAGCTCGCAACAGCAGCGCTAGCGAAGTAGAGGCGTTTGGGCTCTGGGGTGAGCGAAAGGTCGATGGTTTGGCGTATCAGGAGGATATTCGTAACGAATGGTAAAAGCCCTTTTCGATACAAACATCTTGATAGACCATCTCAATGCCGTACCGCAGGCCCGACAAGAGCTGACGCGGTATCAGGAAAAGGTGATTAGCAATATCACTTGGATGGAGGCTCTCGTCGGCGCCAAGCCCGCGGTGGCAATCGAAACACGCTCTTTTCTGGCAGGATTTACGGTCATTGCTGTCGATGATCACATAGCCGAATCTGCAGTATCTCTGCGGCAGCTACATCGTATCAAACTTCCCGACGCGATCCTCTGGGCAACAGCCAATGTTCACTCGATGTTATTGGCTACTCGAAACACGAAGGATTTTCCGAAGGAAATGCCCGACATTCGGGTACTCTACGAAATCTGAGCGCCCCGTTAGTTCTATGGCAGGGCGTTATCTGATCCATAGCGCGGCTGCTGGTTCCAATCCCTTCACAAGCGCCAACGGTCGCCTTGCAGGTGAAAAGGCGTCAGCCTCAAGCGCCTCGTTCGACGAAAAATGCGCGTAGAACTCATCCTGCGTCATTAGCTATACCGACACGATCAATTCCACGTTTACGGGAAAGCGAGTTTGCCGCTTTCAGAGCCATCGACTCAATACGCCCATTGGCTTGAAGACTGTGTTGCCACTGATATCTGAAACGACACTCAGCTTTACTGAAATATTTTCACCAAAGCATTGAACTAACGTCACGCCACTGCGTTCCTGCGCCGCATCACTTGGAGTCATCTCATGACGTTAGGATCAACGCGGCGCCAATTTAAGCAACGGTTACCGGTTCTGGTGACATTTTCGTTCCTGTCGATTGTCGGTCATGGTGTTGCGGCCACAGATCAGGAAACAGCAGCAATACCCGTCACAGCGGTCAAAGCAACGAGCGCGACGATCCATCGCGTTATCAACGGAATTGGCACTGTAGCGCCACTGCAATCGGTCACCGCCCGCCCGCGTATCGATGGTCAAGTCATCGAGATACCCTTCACCGAAGGGCAGATCATCGAGAAGGGCAGCGTCCTGTTGAGGCTCGACGATCGTGAGCTCCTGTCAAATCTAGCGTCTGCCAGGGCGAAGAAGGCACAGGACGAAGCGCAACTGCAAAGCGCCAAGGCGGATGCCGAACGATATGCCACACTCGCGGAGAAAGGCGTCGCTTCGACATCAGTGCTGGAACAGAAGAACGCTTCCAGCCAACAATATGCCGCAGCCGTCCAATATGACGATGCGATGATCCAGAATGCGGAAACACAACTCGGCTTTGCGACCGTTGTGGCCCCATTCACCGGCCAGACCGGCTTTAAGCAAGTCGATGTCGGCAGTGTCGTTAGCGCGAACTCGACGAACGGTATCGTAACCATCACCCAGATGGACCCGATAGGTGTTTCCTTCGTCGCTCCGGGTGACAGGTTCGGCGAAATCCGCGACGCCTTGCAAAGCGGGATCGCCGAAGTGGAGCTATCAACGACTGACGGAACACGCAATTTGACTGCGGGCAGGTTGACCATCATGGATAATGCCGTCGATGCATCGAATGGCTCCATCCATCTGCGGGCCACCTTTGATAATAAGAATGGCATTCTCTGGCCTGGCTTGCCGGTCGCAACGCGACTGACCGTTGAGATCCGCAAGGGTGTCGTGGTGCCGGACAAGGCGCTCGCCCGTGGGCGTGACGGTCTTTATGCCTACGTCGTCCAGGCTGATGGAAAAGTAGTCAAGCGGAATGTCAAAACAGCCTTCGTGACCGATGCGATGGCACTGGTGAGCGATGGCATTAATGATGGCGACGAGGTCGTCATGGACGGACAATCGCGGATCGGCGACGGGATGAAAGTCTCGGTCACACCCTGGAGCGGCGCCCCGACGGGCGAGCTTTCCGGAGAGGTTTCCCAATGAAGACTGCTCCCGAACATGATCGCGAGCAGTCGGACAAATCAAGTTTCTTTGACTTTTTTATCGATCATCCTGTCGCAACAGGTCTGATCATGCTCGGCATCTTCCTTGTCGGTGCGATCTGCTATCCATTCCTGCCGGTATCGGCACTGCCGCAAATCGACTTTCCGACAGTCCAGATCGCTGCGAGCTTGCCCGGCGCATCCCCGGATACCATGGCATCAAGCGTCGCTCAGCCGATTGAGGAGGCCTTGTCGCGGGTCAGCGGCGTCACCGAGATGACCTCTACCAGCTCGCTGGGAACGGCATCAATAACTGTCCAGTTTGATTTGGATGAGGATATCCAGACCGCGGCGAGCGATGTGCAAACCGCGATCAGCGAAGCATCCGGCCAGTTGCCGAAGGACATGCCGTCTTTGCCAACCGTGAGGAAAGTCAATCCGGCCGATACTCCTGTCATGCAGCTATCGGCAACCTCGGATAGCCTGACCCTGCCGCAGCTCGATGAATATATCGAGCGCAACGTGGCGACCAAGATCGGTCAGGTATCCGGTGTGGCCTACGTCAATATCGGCGGAAAGCAAAAGCCCGCAATCCGGGTAGCAGTCGATCCCGGGCGGTTGGCCCAGGCCGACGTCACGCTCGAAGACGTACGATCGGCAATCGGCAATCTCAGCTTGAGCGCACCCAAGGGCAATATCGACGATCCGACGCGAACCTTTCCGATCTATACCAATGACCAGATCACAACCAGTGCCGAGTGGAACGACGCCGTCATCGCCTACCGCAATGGTGGACCGGTTCGCATTCGCGACATCGGTCAGGCGGTCGACGGCGCGGAAGATGCGAAAATGGCGCACTGGACGAATGGAGAGCGCGGTATCGCGCTCGATGTCTTCCGCCAGCCCGGCGCCAATGTCATCGCGGTTGTCGATGCCGTGAAGTCGCAGCTGCCAGCATTGCAGGCGTCCTTGCCGCGGTCGATCAAGCTCGAACTCGTGACTGATCGCACGACGACAATCAGAGCTTCTGTCGATGATGTGCAGTTCACGCTGGTGCTGACCATCGGCCTTGTGGTTTTGGTGATCTTCCTGTTTCTGCGCAGCATTCGCGCGACCATCATCCCGGTACTGACGCTGCCGATTGCCTTGGTCGGTTCACTTGCTCCCATGTGGGTGCTCGGCTTCAGCCTCGACAATTTGTCGCTCATGGCTCTCGTCGTTGCGGTCGGCTTTGTCGTCGACGATGCGATTGTCATGCTGGAAAACATCAGCCGTCATATCGAAGAAGGAATGCAACCCAGCGAAGCGGCGAGAAAAGGCGCCGGCGAGATCGGCTTTACCATCATCTCCATCAGCCTTTCCCTGATTGCAGTTCTGATCCCAATCCTCCTGATGGGCGGTATCGTCGGGCGGCTCTTTCGCGAGTTCGCTGTCACCTTGACGATCGCGATTGCGATCTCGGCGTTCGTGTCGCTGACACTGACGCCGATGTTGGCCTCGCATTTCATACGCGCCACGCCCGCACAAGAACGCGGCCGCTTCTATCGGGCCGGGGAAGCGTTTTTCGACTGGCTTCTATCTCTCTATGGTCGCAGCCTCATCCCCGTCATTCGCCATCGCTATCTAACGCTTTTGGTTTTCCTGGGTACCGTCGCGCTGACCGGTTATTTATTTGCGATCACACCAAAGGGGTTCTTTCCGGAACAGGACACCGGCTTTATTGCGGGATTGTCCCAGGCGTCGCCAGATATCTCCTTCACCGAAATGGCAAAGCTGCAGGAGCGCGTCAGCGCCATCATCCTTCGGGATCCTGCGGTCTATAGTGTCTTCATGGATATCGGCGGCGGCAATGGTGGCAACGCCCTCAATCAGGGGCATGTCAATATCACGCTGAAACCGCTCTCGCAGCGTAATGTCAGCGCTCAGCAGGTCATCCAGCGGCTAAGCGACGCCTTGAACACACAACAGGGTATCAAGCTGTTCATGCAGTCGGCGCAGGATATCAACATCGGAGCGCGGCCGGCTAAAACGCAGTATCAATATACGCTCCAGGATGGCGATATCGCCGAACTTGCCAGCTGGTCCTCGAAAATCACAAACCGGCTACAGGCTCTCCCCGAACTGCGCGATGTCGGCAGCGATCAGCAAGCCGAGGCGCCCAGCCTCTCTATCCGGATCGACCGTGCCGCTGCCACACTATATGGGGTCTTGCCTGCTGCGATCGATGAAACGCTTTATGATGCATTCGGCCAGCGCCAGGTTGCTTCCTATTCGACACAGGCTGATACATTCCATGTCATTCTGGAAGTGCTGCCAAACCTGCAGCGTGATATCGCAACGCTTGACCGCCTTTCGGTGAGGGCAAGCAATGGAACACTGGTACCGCTTTCCGTCGTCGCCAAGTGGTCAACCAATGGCGTCTCGCCTGTTTCGATCTCGCATCAAGGTCAATCGCCGGCGGTCACCATCTCCTTCAATCTTGCGACGTCCATCGCGCTTGGCCAGGCAACGGGCGCGATCGAGAATGCCGTGGCCGCCTTGCATCCTCCCGCTTCGCTGCAGGCCAGCTTCTCGGGCAGCGCCAAGGCCTTTCAGGATTCGCTGGCGACGGTGCCACTGCTGATCCTTGCATCGCTTGTTGTGGTCTACATTATCCTCGGCGTCCTCTACGAAAGCCTCATTCACCCGTTGACAATCCTGTCAACACTGCCGTCCGCAGCACTTGGTGCACTTCTGGCGCTACAATTTGCGGGCCTTGATTTCGGGCTTGTCGCGATGATCGGTGTCATCCTGCTCATCGGCATCGTCAAGAAGAACGGGATCATGCTCGTCGACTTCGCGGTTCAGGCGGAGAAAGAGGAGGGGTTGAGCAGCGAAGCTGCGATCATCAGGGCAGCGCACATGCGTTTTCGTCCAATCCTGATGACCACGATGGCCGCCCTTCTGGGAGGGTTGCCGCTGGCGATCGGCCACGGCTCGGGCTCAGAGCTGCGCCAGCCGCTCGGCTACGCCATCGTTGGCGGCCTTTTGGTGAGCCAGTTGCTGACCTTATATACGACGCCGGTCATTTATCTTCTTCTCGACAAGTTGCGTCGACCAGGTACAGGCTCGCTGAAACCGCATACAGTTGCGGGCACTTCATAATATTTGCCGAAGCAATTCGCCAAGCCGACCATCATAAGCGCCGTCGTATCGGAACGAAAAAGCAGTCTATCTGGTCGGCAGGACAAGGGGTGCTGGCAAGGTCGCGGTCACACCGCGACTGTTAAGGAGTGGCATGTTGGCTGGTTAAGGACCTCCAGTTCTTCTACATCCACTGGGAGCCGCTCCTGTGCCGTGATCCAGCAAGCATCCGGTAGATGCTGGCCTCATGGTTGCTGTGCCTCCGTCGCAATCGTATTGAAATAAAATGTTGGCCAGGCATCGCATCCCGGCCAGGAGTTGGAAGGTTATGCAACACCGAGATCGCCAATTCGATTCCGCTCAAGGCCAGAGACTTGAGCGTGCGCCGATTTGCCCCAATCACCTAAAGTAAGCGCCGACCGAAATCTTGCGATTCATTGATCTGCGGAAGAACCACTCGCGTTGAATTGATCTTTCGTGAAATTGCCTAGGATCCGCGAAAGCTCTACGCAGGCTTGTCGTTCAATTTCCGAGAACCTGCCTATGCGATACGATCTTCTTGCAGTTTTCTTGTTCGTAGTCGCCTTGCCCTCGATTGCGTCGTCCGCCGTTTCCTGCGGTGGCAGCGTCATCTGTTCCGTCAAGGACGGAAACTATCGGATTGAACTACCCAAGGATGGCGATATTCGTGGCGTTTATGTTTATTTTCACGGATTTAAGGGCTCGGCCGCGTTGCAGATGCAGCAGCGGCCTTTGGTGGAGACGACACTCGCACATCACCTCGCCTATGTCGCGGTCGATGGCATCGATGGAAGCTGGTCGTTTCCCCACAGCGCCCGCCCCGGGCGTGACGAAAAAGCCTTCATCGCGGACGTGTTTGATGATCTCAGGAGCCGCTATGGCTTTACGCCGGAGAAGACCGTCATCGGTGGCTTCTCGATCGGTGCCTCGATGGCTTGGTACACAGCATGCCAGCAGGGGGAGAAGGACGCCGCGATGGTGACCTTCTCCGGCGTTTTCTGGAATCCGCTTCCGAAAGCCGAAGATTGTATCGCGAACTTGCCCCCGATCGTCCATTTTCACGGAACCGCCGATCAAACCTTTCCGCTGGCCGGACGGGCGATCGGCAAAGAATTTCACCAAGGCAACGCCTTCGACAGCATGGCTTTGATGCGCGAGCGCGCCAAGTGTGATGTGGAGAACGCCAAGTCGGTGACGCTGGATGGTATTCGTTGCGAAGACGTCCCCCGCTGCATTCGCGGCGATAGCATCATGTGTATTCATAACGGTGGTCACGAGGCGCGTGCCGACATGCTGGATGCCGGTTTGACGGCTGTTGGCTTTTCCAAGTGACCCATCGGCGCGGATTATCCGAATGCATTCTGTAACAACTGGCCGCCCGCTCGCGAATTGGTCTGTAGCAGTGCCTTGCCATCGGCTCGATCGAGCCAGGCACGGCGCTCAACCCTTACAGAGGAAGATCGTCATGCTGCAGACCGTCGTATGTCCGAATATTGGCCACTCCATCATTCATCACTTTGACGAGGGCGCCGCCGTATGGGGCCAGGCAATCACACCGAGTATCGCTCATCTGGTTCAGGTTCATCACGAAGTTGCGATCGACTATACCAGAGTGCGCCCCGGCATCGTTTTCGAAGTCAACAGGGGCGTCGCCATGCTGCCCCATGTGACCGGCCCCTCGACCTTCCGGCTTCACGCGGAAGCCGCAGCGTTTCGTCATGCGGTCGGGCGGCCGTCGACAGCCGTCGATGTCGTGGTTCATTGCGAGGTGAGCGCCGGTTGCGCGCTCAAGCTCTGGGGGCGTGTCACGGCTGAAGATCCAGCCCAGAAATGGGGAACGCCGGGTCGAGCCGATCGCGATACTACAGCAACCATACCGGTGATTTTTGCTGTGACCTTTTGGGAAATTTCCAGGGCCGTCGATACGCGACTCGACCAGCTGATGCGTGAAGCCGCCGAGAAGGATCGCAGGATCGGGGAGCTGGAATCCAAGGTCGCGCTGGCGATGTGCGCACAGTAGTCGGTTGGAGGAGCATGCACGAAGTCGTGAACGCTAGGAGATGTAACGTCCCTCCGGCCGCCCACGTAAAGAGGGCGTTCATCTCAACTGCAGAGGAAAGACCATGAACCTATCCATCCGGCGTTTTCTGCCTCTTGCCGGGGCTGCCGCGCTTGCACTGTCTGCGGCCTCCGTCACTTTCGCCACTGAAATTTATGCAACCAACGGCGTCGCGATCAATGGCTACGATGCCGTCGCCTATTTCACCGACCACAAGCCGGTCAAGGGATCCGACAAGTTCGCAACCACTTACAAAGGCGCAACCTTCTACTTCGCTTCGGCGGCACATCGCGACGCATTTGCGAGCAATCCGGGGCGTTACGCACCGCAGTATGGTGGCTATTGCGCCTTCGGCACCGCCGAAGGACACAAGGCTCCGACCGAGCCACAGGCCTTCACCATTGTCGACGACAAGCTCTACCTGAACTATAACGATGATGTCGCAAAGACTTGGCGTACGGATATTGGTGGCTACATCAAGAAGGCGAATGCGAATTGGGAGACGGTGAAGGCGCAGCCTTCGCCGTGACAGGCATTTTTCGCCAAGCACTACCTGCCCGCGATCTGCGGGCGGGCGCAATATCAGCTAGTATCGTTTAAGGCGGCAAGCCATGATTCCCGCACCATATTCGGCCCATCCCTATCCCGGTCGTCTTCGCGATTGTCAGCGATCGGTCGTGATCGACCTCAATGCGCTGATTGATCAAGCGGCGGCCGTTGGCTGGGATCGTCGCGAGGTGATCGTGGCGCTTGTCGATCTCCTCGATGCGGAGGCAACCGATGCCGATGGGCTGCTTCGCACGATGGCCCGTTACATGGGGCAGCCGACACTCAGCGTTGCATGACGTAGCCTCGGCCGTCATCTCACATCTACCATAGGAATGGCATGCGCTTCTTCTCCACTATTTTGCTTTTCATTTTCGTTGCCGGCCAGGCGGTTGCGACAGAGACGCCGCTCGCCATGAATGATGCGTTCCGGTTTTCCGTGGAGCGAGCCGCATCCGGATCGATCCGTCTGCGCTGGCAGATGCCGCCCGGATATTATCTCTATCGGGAACATCTCGCGGCCAATGCCGCAGACGGCGCTCCGGTTCAGTTATCGACGGCACCGGGCGTTGAAAAGGACGATCCCAATTTCGGAAAGTCGGAAGTCTATTTCGGCAGCGCCGACGCCGAACTCGGTCCCGTGACCTCTCCGGTGACGGTGACCTATCGAGGGTGTCAGGAGCATGGTCTGTGCTATCCTCCCGCTCGGCGCATCATTGATCCGAAAACACTTGCGGTCTCGGAAGCACCGGCCTTTTCCCTGCCGACAGGCGGACAATCGGCGTGGTCGAAGGCTGCTGAAACCGACACCAAGCCGGCGGCGGTGTCCGCGAACCCAGCTCCGTCGGCCGCCGTGCCGGTAGGTGGTGGCGATGTCGTCGATGGCTTCCTGTCGCGTGGGGGCATACCGCTTCTGCTTGCGGCTTTTGTCGGCTTTGGCATCCTCCTGGCATTCACCCCATGCGTTTTTCCGCTCTATCCGATCCTGGCCGCTGCGCTTGCGCGCCAGGGAGAGGCATTGGATGCGCGGCGCGGTTTCATTCTGTCGCTCAGCTATGCCGTAGCGCTCGCGTCGGCCTTTGCGATTTTTGGGGCCGCTGCCGCCTGGACAGGGGAAAACCTGCAGATCGCCCTGCAATCGCCGCTGACGGTTGCTGTTGTGGCGCTGATATTTGCACTGCTGGCGCTTTCGATGTTCGGCCTGTTTGAATTGCAGCTGCCTTCGGCCTGGGTGACACGCCTGGGCGGGGTCGGCAAAGGCCGTGGAGGCTCGATCGGTTCGGCCGCTGCACTTGGGTTTTCTTCCGCCTTCATCATCGGCCCCTGCGTGACGGCTCCGCTTGCCGGAGCGCTGCTCTATGTCGCTCGCACGGGGAACGTCGTTCTTGGAGCCGCGCTCTTGTTTGCGCTCGGTCTTGGCAAGGGCATACCGCTTGTCATTTTCGGTACGGTGGGTGGGCAGGCACTGCCACGCGCCGGAGCATGGATGACGTCGGTCAAGCATGTGTTCGGCTTCGTGTTCTTCGGCTTTGCGATCTGGATGGCAGAGCCTGTGCTTCCGGATTGGCTGCCGCTTGGCCTCTGGGCCGCTTGGGCCATGGCCGTGGCGGTTTTCCTTGGAGCCTTTGACGTTACCAAAGGCCGTGCGACGCCGCTCCGCATGGGCCTGCAGTCGCTGGGGCTGCTTGCCGCCGTCTATGCTGTGATACTGATCGTCGGCCTTGCCGCCGGTGCTGTCGATCCCTTGCGTCCGCTCGCCGGCTTCGGCGCCAGTCAAACTATTGCGCGCGCCGATCCCGAGAAGCAAATGACCCTGCTTGCCTCAACGTCGGAACTTGGCCGTCAGCTCGATAATGCCGGGTCCAGCGGCAAGGCGAGCCTCGTCTATTTTACCGCCGATTGGTGTGTGAGCTGCCGTTCGATCGATCGCAATGTCTTTTCAAGACCGGAGGTTGCCGGCGCGCTGGCACCGCTCAAGACGTTCAAGGTCGATCTGACCAATATTGGCCCTGACCAGCGCGAATTGATGCGCGAACTGAATGTCGTCGGACCACCGACGATGATTTTCTTCCACCCGGACCGTCAGGAGGCCGTCGACGGGCGGCTCATCGGCGAATTCGGTGCGGATGATGTTTTGAAAGCGGCTGCTGCCGCGAGCACCGGCACATGAGCCGGCGTGAAATTCAAGGATAGGAAAACCGACATGTTCAATCGCAGATATTTTCTCATGGCAGCAACGGGTGGCGCTGTTGCGGCCGTTCTGGCCTCCCGGCCGGGCTTTGCCCAGCAACTGACGCAGAATGAGGTTTTTCACGATCCCGATGCCCCGGTTCTCGGCAATCCCAAGGGCGACGTGACCGTCGTCGAATTTTTCGACTACCAGTGCCCCTACTGCAAGAAGACCCATCCGGACGTCAAATCCGTCGTCGCCGAAGATGGCAATGTGCGCCTGATCATGAAGGATTGGCCGGTGTTCGGCGACGCCTCGGTCTTTGCCGCACAAGCGGTTCTCGGCGCAAACGAGATCGGCTCCTACGAAAAGGCGATGGAGGCGCTGATGGCGACACCCGCCTCTCTCAGCGAAGACGACGTCAAAAAAACTCTGACATCCGCAGGCCTCGATGTTTCCAAGATCGCCGATGCGGTACGACAGAACGACAAGAAGATCTCCGATCTTCTGACCCGCAATTACAATCAGGCGCTTGCTCTCAACTTCCGTGGCACTCCCTCATTTGTCGTAGGCAGGGCTATCGCGTCCGGCGTGCTTAGCAAGGATCAGCTCCGCGACGCCATCAAACAGGCTCGCGCGGCCTGACGGAACGATGCGCGATAGGACCGAAGAGTATCTTTCCGGTTTCTAGGATCCTGCCTTCGTCTCGATGTCGTGCAGCAACCGCAGGACATCGTCTCGGTCCTGATCAACATGCGGCGGCGCCCGGTCAAAACGTACCGGTGTCGCCGACATCTTCAGAGGGTTTCCGAGAAGCCGCAAGGCCTGTCCGTCCTCCGTCTGCATGTTGACAACCATCTCCCGCGCCAGCGTCTGCGGGTTGGAAACGACCTGGTCGATCGTCGCGACGCGGCCGGCCGGAATTTCGGCGGCGATCAGGCGCCGTTCCCAGTTTTCGGCCGTATCCGCCTTCATTGCCTCGGTCACAAGCCGATCCAATGTGTCGATGTTCAGCACCCTGTCGCGGTTGCGGACGAAGCGTTCGTCGTCGATGAGTTCCGGCGTTTCGATAACCCCGCAAAAGCGTGCGAATTGCTGATCGTTTCCAACCGCGATCGCGATCTCTCCGTCCGCCGTGGCAAACGTCTGGTAAGGGGCGATGTTCGGATGTCGGTTGCCTATTCGCCCGGGCACCTTGCCGGACACGAGGTGATTGGTGGCGGCATTGATGAGCCATGCCACCTGGGCGTCGTAAAGCGCCAGATCGATATATTGACCTTCACCGCTGCGATCGCGATGGCGAAGGGCGGCGAGGATGCCGACGGTTGCATACATGCCGCACATGACATCGGCGATGCCAAGGCCCACCTTGACCGGCCGTCCGCCATTGGCGTCGTAGTCTCCGGTGATGCTCATGATGCCGCCCATGGCCTGGATCAGGAAGTCGTAGCCGGTGCGATCGGCATAGGGACCGGTTTGCCCGAAGCCTGAAATCGCGCACCAGACGATGTCAGGCTTGACCTTCCTGATGTCGTCATAGCCGAGGCCGCGGCGGGCAAGGTCGCCGGGCTTGTAGTTTTCGATGACGACGTCGGAAATGGTCGCCAGCCTCTTGACGAGCGCGACGCCGTCGTCGCTTGCAAGATCGATCGAGATCGACTGCTTGTTGCGATTGGCCGAAAGAAAATAGGCGCTGAGATCGCTGTCGCTTCCATCGGCATTCTTCACGAAAGGCGGTCCCCAGCCGCGCGTGTCGTCCCCGGCGCCGGGACGCTCGACCTTGATGACCTGTGCGCCCAGATCGGCAAGAAGCTGCGCCGCCGTGGGTCCGGCAAGGATGCGCGAGAGGTCGAGGATACGCAGGCCTTCGAGGCTCGCCGGCTTTTGGTATTCGGATGTCATTGTCTTACGATTTCCATGGAGACGTTTTGAACCAACGCACCAGGTAAGCGGTGCCGATAAGGGTTGCGAAGCCGAACAGATTGCCGGCCACTTCTACCGATGTCGTGCGACCGGCATGGTCGAGCGCGATCCCGATCGGCTGGGCGATCACCATGCCGGTTATGAAGACGGCGAGAGATTGCTGGCCAACGACGGTCAGGACGCGAACGACCGGGCCGCGCAGCCGCGCCCCTTTCTCACCGACCAAATGGACGGCGATGTAGCAGAGCGCCATGAAGTGAACGAAACGCAGTAGGCCGAAATCTGTCTTGTCGGTCAGTGGAGTGATGCGATCTGCAGCCATTTGAAAAAACGGATGAACCTCCTGGAACCGGACCCAGGCGAAGGGTACGGTGACAATCACGACCGCAATGGCCAAGGCCATCAGACGACGATCGTAGCCCGGTGCTGGTAGCGCCCCACGCATCAGGAAAAAGCCGGTAAAAAACAGAAGTTGCCAGCCGAATGGATCGAAGAACCAGGGGCGATCCGACCATGGTTCTGCGGGTAGCCGCGTGAAGCCAAACTGCGTCGCGAGCCACACAGCGATCATCAACACGAATGGCAGGTAACGATTAACTTTTGAAGCAAAGATCATCAGCGGCATCAACGCCAGGATGACGATATACATCGGAAGGATATCGAAATAGTTCGGCACGTAGGTTAGTGTCAGCAAGCCAACGAGCAGATGACCCGGATCCTTCATGAAGGGAACGAGGTTCAGACTGTCGACATAGGTCACGCCGTCATAACGTGTTCCCGCAACCACCATGATCGCGGCAACTACGATGAAGACGGCGATATGCGCCCAGAAGATCTGCCAGATACGCTGCGCGACACGTGCTATCAGGGCAATGGCGCCACTGCGGTCATATGTCGAGCCGAAGGCTATGGCCGAGGCCATGCCCGATTGAAACACGAACATCTCGGTGGCGTCCGAAAAGCCGAAGCGGGCAGGGATCCAGAGCGCCCAACCGTCGTCGGGGATGTGCGCCAGCAGAATGATGAGCATGCCCACGCCGCGAAAAAAATCGAGGCGCGGATCGCGGGGGCGCTTCGTCTTTTGAGCGGCCGGCAATATCGCCGGCTCTCCATCAGAAAGCGTTGTCGTAGGCGCTTGCATCGAACCTGCAGGCGATGAGACTGAAACCCGGACGTGCTCTGGCGCTCTCAAGCTCGTTGCGAAAGTCATTGATGGTCTCCACATTGGCGCCGTAGCCGCCAAAGCCGCGGGCGATGGCGGCAAAATCGGTTTCACCGAGGGTGACCCCGGCCGAAGCCAGGCCGGCGGACGCCTGCTTCAAAGCTATCAGGGCCAGGCTGCGGTCCTGGAATAGAACGATGGTCAACGGCAGGCCGAGATCGCGAACGGTCGCAAGTTCGCCGATGCCCATCTCGAGGCCGCCGTCACCCATGACCGCAAAGACCCGTCGCGAGGGATCGGCCACCTTCGCGCCGATCGCCAATGGCAGGGCGGCATTCATGGTGCAGAATCCTGCCGATTGCAGCAGGGTGGATGGTTTTGTTGCGCGCCATTTCTGCGAGAGAAGGATGCGGTGGGCACCGCTGTCGACCGTGACCAGGCCGTCGACCCCTGCCGCTTCGTTCAGATGATCGATAATGGCATGAGGCCCCCATGCGTCCTTGCTCGAAAAGATGCCTTCGAGCTTGGCCTTGGCCTCAGCCGGCTCGCCACCGCTCCAGCTCCTCTGTTCGACAAGCAGGCCGTCGAGCGCCTGCAACATGCTTCGCGGTTCGGCGGAAAACCATGTGCCGGCATGGTACATGGCGTGATCGGGAGCGGTCCTGAAGATATCCACCAGTTTCGCCTGGTCGGCAACGAAGTCGAGCCAGCCGAGACGCATCTCGATCGGATCATAACCGATCATCAGCACCAGATCCGCCTTATGAGCCAAGGGCAGCAGGATACGGTCGGCCATCGGCGAAAGGCCGGCGCCGCCAAGCGAAAGAGGATGGTCTTCGGGGATGATGCCCTTGGCCTTGTAGGTGGTGATGACGGGCGCACCGATCGTCTCGGCAAGACGTTGCAGGGCCGGGCCGGCATCGTTGCGAGCCGCTTCGAGGCCGGCGATGATCAAAGGCCGCTCAGCTGCGCGGATGCGCTCTGAAAGATGGCGGGCACCTGCGTCCGCGAGAGAGGCATCGGCCGTGAAAACTGTCGGAGGCGCCGGGATCGTCGTCGTCGGGCTCGATGTTGCCGCCACTGCCGGCGACAGATCGAGATGCACAGGCCCCATCGGCTCTCTCATTGCAATCGCCAGTGCTCGCACCACGGTGGAGGCAGCGCTTTCCGGCTCGATTTCGAACGATGCCTTGACGAGTGGCCGCAGCAACTGGGCATGATCGATCACCTGATGGGTGTAGCGGCCGCGCGTCGCCCGGTCGACAACGCCGGAAACGACGATGAGAGGAATGCGCTCTTGCGCGGCGTCGGCGATGCCGTTGACCGCGTTCGCAAGTCCGGGACCGACGGTCGTCACCAGCAGTTCGGGATTCCCGCTGATCGTGCTCGCACCCGCTGCCATGATGGCGGCCGATGTCTCGTGGCGAGCAAGATGGAAGGCGATGCCTGCCGCCTGCAGCGCGTCGATGAGCGTCACAACTTCGCCGCCCGGAACCCCAAAGGCGTTCCGAACCTGATATCCATGCAGCGTTCTCGCGACGATATCCGCGACACGGTTAAGGGCTTGAGGTTCGGACATTGAAAAGGGACCTGATGATACGAGTTGTTGTGGAGGCAAGCGACCTGCCCGGCGGGCGGTGAGGGGAACCGGGCAGGCCTTCTTCACGGCACTTTCAGCGTTCCATTGAGCGGACAACGAACGCGACGACGGTGCCGAAGAAGATGTGGCCGATGAGCGAAGCCCAGGTCAGGGTGATGAAGCCGAGGAAGGCCGGCAGGCCGGCAATCAGATGCGCCATCACGTAAAGAGCAAACACCCACAGCCCGGTTCCAAAGCCGATACCGGTCAACAACAGAGGCAGCTTCGGGAAGATCAACCGCTGGAGCGGTCGGGCGATGAAGAGATAGCCGATCGGATAGAAGATGATGCCGACGATGGCATGAATGGCTTCGGCAAGCAGCAGGTTGTTGAAGCCGAAGACCGACTGGATGAGCGCCGCCGGCTGCAGTGGCCCGCCGACCCAAAGCGGTGTAATCAAGCGCGCCCAGATTTCCCAGGTAATGTCGGCCGCAAGGCCGGACAAGACGATCGTGCGTGCAAGCGAGGGCTGAATTTCGGGGAAGACGCTGGTCTTGTGCATTTCCATCATGGACATGGTGATTTTCCTTGTTTGACGGGTTGATCTCAGGCCGACAGTCGCATGCCGACCGAACGTTCGATGGATTTGAAGAGCTGGTCGTCAGCCTTCAGCTGCTGTCGAATCTGGCCGATGCGTGTCACGGCCGCATTGTCGCCACCGGCTCCCACGGCCTTGGCCAAAGCGAGGACGAAGAAATCGCGCTGGGCATTGCTGCCGCCGATCTTCGGGAGATTGGCAACCATGCGATCGATCATGCGTTGATCGGCGGGTGCGTCGAGGCCTGCAAGCACACGCGCCATCGGCACACCGATCTCCGCTGCGATCCGGGCCTGCTCGTCCATGCCCAATGCCTTGGCGTCGATCTCGGCGACAAGTTCGGCCACGCCCGCCCGATCGCCAACCGCAACCATGGCCGCCAGATTGTGGAGGGCGGCGAAAATCAGGGTGGTGTCGTTTCTCCTTCGGTAGGCGATCTCTGCAACATCCATCCAGCGATTGCCGACATGGACACCCGATTGCTCGAGGCGCCATAGCAGAGAAACCGCATTGGCCATGTCGCGGAAGTCATCGGTCTGCTGCGGACGAACCTCGTCGTCATAGAGCTCAAGCACCCGCTCGTGATTGCCGCGCTCAAGATGCAGCAGGCCGAGGTGCCAGGCCATGTGGAACGAGAAATTGTTGCAGCGCGACCATGCCCTGCGGCTGCCCTCGAGCCAGTCGATCCCCTCCTTTGTATCACCCCGCATTTCGAAGACATGCGAAACGGCATGAAGGCCCCAGGAATCGTCGGGCTGGAGCGCGACGGCGCGCTGGCCAGCCTCCAGCGCTTCGGCATAGCGGCCATGTTCCTCCAGAGCAAAGGCATGACAACCGAGAATGAAGCCTGCGGAGTTTGCTTCAGTATCGATGCGACCCACGGCACGGGTGCTTGCTACCAGCATTCCGGCAGCATCGCCGGTCATGAATCGGAGTGCCTGTGCCAGCTTGAAGGGCAGAAACGTTGCCGGGCGATCCGTGAAGCCGTCATCCAGCAATTCGGCTGCCGTCGAGAAAAGGCCGTTGGCAGCGGCTTCCAGCGCAATCACAAGAATCCGTTCATCGGATGTGCCGCCACTCTTTCTGATCAAGGCTGTTTGCGCGTCTTGGAGCGTGGCGCTGGCAACCACGGTTAGCTCGGATCGCGCCAGTATGAGGTTTGCAAAGCCTTTTAAGGCATGTGCCGCGACATGATCCGGATCAGCCGCAAGCGTTGCCTGCAATGCCGCAGCGGTATTCGGCCTGTGCGCCGCAATTCCGAATACGGCATTCTCAAATGCTCGGTGTGCCTCCGTGCTGTCTGTGCTGGTGACGAGGTCGTATGCATCGCGTTTCATGAATCTGCTCCTTGAGGAGGGATCGCCATCCAGATTTTCGAAATCCGAAGCGTGGCTCCAACAAAGGCCTTTACGGTTGCATGCCTGGGTTCGTTACATCGGCGGGCGATTTTTTCCTGAGGCAGCAAAATCTGCCATGCTCTTCGGTCGGCCACCGGAAATGTTTTCAACGCATGTAACGAAATGCCCCGTGGAAGCGTATCGAGTATGATGATCGTTCTGGTCCGCTGCTCAGAGGGGATTGCTATGCAAGAGACTGCAGGGAATGAACTCGTTGTGATGGTGACAGGTGCCTCCGGCAATCTTGGCAACGCCGTTGTCAGGGAGTTGCTGGCAACCAGCGCGAAGATCGTCTCGGTCGAGCGAAATCTCGTTGCCCAGACAAGTCCGCCAGCCGGGGAGGGTACAAGTTTTCTGGAGCTCGGCGGGATAGATCTGACAGACCTATCCTCTTGTCAGGAGGCCGTTCGACGGGCACTCGATGCGTTCGGTCGAATAGACGCACTCGTCAATACGGTCGGTGGTTTTCAGACCGGTCCCGTGGGAGAGACGGGGCTCGATCAATGGGACCATATGTTCCAGATGAATGCCCGTACTGCCTATGTCATCAGCGCAGCGGTACTGAAGCCGATGCAGGAGGTGGGCTACGGTCGCATCGTGCACATCGCCGCTGCGCCGGGATTGAAGGCAGGAGCCAACCAGGCGGCCTATGCCGCGTCGAAAGGAGCTGTGATCCGGTTGACGGAAGCGATCGCTGCCGAAAACCGCGACAAGCGCATCACCGCCAACTGCATTCTTCCCGGGACGATCGACACGCCACAAAACCGCGCGGCGATGCCCAATGCGAAGACGGACGGCTGGGTCCAGCCGGCCGATATTGCCAAGCTGATAGGCTTTCTCATCTCACCGGCCGCAGGCATCGTCACCGGTGCTGCCATACCGGCGACCGGACGCGTGTGAGGCTGACATGTTCGATCCGTCGGGTCCAGTCGCCGCAGCGCTGATGTCATGGGCCGGCATTGGTGTCGCTGTTGCAATCGCGTTCCTGCTCTTCGGTTTCGACAAGGTCGATCCCGGCGCCCATGACGCCTATGCCGTGAGGCCTCTGCTGGTCCCCGGCCTTGTTCTCCTGTGGCCGCTCGTTATCTGGCGGTGGCTGCGCTTGACGAAGGAAGGAGCATAGCATGCGGCGCCAACATCGTCGCGCTCATGCGGTGATCTGGACCGGCCTGGCGATTGCCCTGCCGCTGCTGCTTGGCGTCGTCTTCGCCAGCGCTCCGAAGCTGCCGGCCGATGCGCCGGCGGTTCGCCTGGATGGCGCGGCCTCACAAGGAGCGCAGCCGTGAGCGTATCCTACAAGCCGGTCATCTGGAACCGAACGAAGATGATCTACGACGGTGTCCTATTGACCGGCGTTGCCGTCTACATATTGCTTTTCCTTAAAGCCGGACCAATGCTTTCGTCTGCGCTGCGCGATGTCGATCTGCCAACGCAGCGCATGCGCGCCTTCGGCTCGCTGGCATTACTGATGCTGACCATCGTGCTTGCGATAGGTCCGCTATCTCGCATCGATACGCGTTTTCTCCCCTTGCTCTATAACAGACGCCACTTCGGCGTGATGACCGCCATTATCGCGATGACGCATGCCTATTACGTGCTCGGATGGTATTTTTCCTTCAGTCCGACGCCGCCGTTGACGGCACTTTTGACCAGCAATACCAGCTTCACCAGTGTCGTCGGCTTCCCCTTTGAACTTTTCGGCGTCTTCGCATTGATTATCCTGGCCGTTCTTGCCGTAACCAGCCACGACTTCTGGCTCTCTTTTCTGACGCCTCCTTTGTGGAAGGCGATCCATATGAGCGTCTATTTCGCCTATGCCGCCATCATTATGCATGTGGCGCTTGGAGCATTGCTTGATCGTCGCGATCTTGCCCTCGGCTTCTTGGCACTCGGTGGCCTGGTGATGCTCTGCACCCTGCATCTGATTGCCGGGCGCCGTGAAACATCAATCGACGACGCTGCTTGCGCAGAGGCCGCTGAAGAGCCCTGGATCGTTGTCGGCGATCTCTCCGAGATTGCCGAGGGCAGGGCAATTATCGGCGCTGCTCCAGGAGGGGAGCGCATTGCGATATTTCGTTCCAAGGGTGGTCTATCGGCTGTGTCGAACGTCTGCTCGCACCAAAACGGACCGGTTGGCGAGGGCAAGGTCGTGCTCGGCTTCATCACATGTCCATGGCACGGCTACCAGTATCGCCCCGAGGATGGCTGCTCGCCGCCGCCGTTCCGAGAGCGCATCCGCAAATATCGCGTGCAATTGAAGGGATCGACCGTGCTTGTCGATCCTGAACCCCTGCCGCTTGGCACGAAACTCGAACCGTTTCCCATCCCCGGAGAATTGCTTGCAGCTTCTGCAACGCCTGCAAAGCAAGGAGGCGCATGATGCTGAAACCCGCCGAACGCGGCTTTTTTGTCGGCTATTTCAAAAAGGTGCCGGCTGACGTCAAGGCATTGATGATCGGTTTCGTCGTCTTCTTCATCGCCGGAATGGCATCAGCTTCCGTGTTCCTGTCTCTCAGCACCGAAAGCCCTGGGGCTGGAAGCTATGCGGATGAACTACACGGCGAACATCTCATCGGCAGGATGGAGGTGGCGCCATATCCGATCCTGCGAGTGCCGGGAAACGGGGGGCAGCCCGCCCGTGCCATCATGCTCGGAGGCTCCGGAAAATTCGGTGTCGACGACCGCGCTCTGCCACTTTCCGGCAAGGCAGTTGAGGTCGGCGGCATCTTCGTCAAGCGCGGGGATCTGGAGATGCTGTTGGTCGGCGGTGGGGACGACTTGAAGACCGCGAGAGTGCAGCGTTCGGTGCTGCCAGCCGTCTCGTCACCACAAGATCTCGGGCGATGGCGGCTTACGGGTGAGATTTGCGACGGGAAATGCAGCGGCGGGGCCATGAAGCCGGGAAAAGGACTTGCACACAAGGCCTGCGCCAATCTCTGCATTTCGGGCGGCGTCCCGCCTGTTTTCGTTTCGACTGCACCCGTCGACGGGCATATCTTCTTCCTGTTGGCGGCAAAGGACGGCGGACCCATGCCGAAGGGGTTGCTCGACAAGACAAGCGTGCCGGTGGTCCTTGAAGGAACGATCGAGCGGCGCGACGATCTTTTGATCTTCAAGGTCGAGCGCTTTGCCGATGGAGCTCGCGCATGACCGGCCACGCGCGCGACCCTTGGCGCCATTTGCTTGGTCTTTCGCTCGCTGCATTGGCTGCCGTCGCCATCGTCATCATCTGGGAATATGGCCTGGACTACCTTGATGGTACCCCGTTCGAAGAACTGCGCTATGTGATTTTTGCGGTTGTCGCTATCGGCTTGCTCTCGGGCCTCAACTCTCTGACGTCGCGGTTCGTGCGCTGAGGCCCGCCATCCCCGATTGGGATCGCCATACGATGGTTCGAGACGGGATTTGCCATGAATGCTAGCCCCCATGGCAAGTGTTTAGCGTCGATGAAAGGCTACAGTCCGCATCTCCATCTATCGGCTTGGGGCGGCGCCCATCTTTTTTGTCGAACCCTTGTAACAAAGCGATCAGCCCGAACGTAGCGGCAGAGAGAACTTAAACAGGCTAGCTGGGGGCATTCAATGAAGGCAGAGGGCGAAGTTCAGGCGCTCGTCGAGGCGCGCGAGTCGTTGAGTCTGGCCATGAAGTTTCACGCATCGGGCGAAATCGAACGCGCCGAGCATTATTATCTTGAAGTGCTGCAGCATCGATATCGCGTGCCGGATATTTTGCCGTTGCTGGCGGGTATTGCGACCTTGAGGGGAGATACGAACGCCGCGATCACCTATTGGAACGACATGCTTCGCATCGAGCCGGATCATCTGGTTGCCCTTCTTGGCAAGGGCGCGCTACTCCTCAAACAGGGGGAAACGAACGAGGCGATCAGATGTTTTGAATTCGCCGCCAAAGCGTCCCCCGACAATCCGCTTGTGTTGAACAATCTATCGGTCGCTCTCGCTCAAGCCGATCGCAATGGCGATGCTCTTGCCGGTTTTCGCCGTGTGGTATCCCTTCAACCGGACAGCGTCATGCCGCGACACCAGATGCGCCGCCTCACGTCGCGGATTGTTCCGTTCTGGCATATTCCGATGTTGAACGATGTTCGCCGCAACGATGCGTTCGAGGCAGCCATCAAGAGGGCCATCGCCGAGCATGGCCCATCGGTGCAAATACTCGATATCGGCGCCGGCAGCGGCTTGTTGTCGATGATGGCGGCACGCGCGGGCGCGACAAACGTGGTTGCGTGTGAGGTGGTGCCGGTAATCGCGGAAACGGCCGAACGCATCATTGAGCAGAACGGGCTTTCGAACCGCGTAAGCGTGGTCAACAAGGTATCGACGGATCTGGTTATCGGGCGCGACATGCAGGAGCGCGCGGGCATTCTCGTCTCCGAAATTCTGTCGAGTGATCTCTTGGCCGAGAGCGTCCTCGATACGTTTGAAGACGCCCATGCACGCCTGATAAGCGAAGGTGCGACAATCATCCCGCGGGCAGCGAGTGCCATTGGTTGCCTGGTTGAGAGCGATGTGCTTGGCAACTATGCGTTCGTGGGCGCGGTGTCCGGGTTCGACGTATCGGAATTTACGCGACTTGCCGCCAACCGCCTGCCGATTCACGGCACGATGACGGAATGGAGGCGGCTCTCGCCTGATATCGAACTTCAGACCATCGACCTCACATGTCCAAGACATGCCGAAGACATTCGTCTCATCGATGTTCCGGTCAGTGCGGATGGAACGGCGGTCGGGATCGTGCAGTGGATGAGGATCGATCTTGCAGAGGGTATCGAGTTTTCCAATCATCCCGACGACTATTCCGATGGTGGTTGGCTGCAGGTCTTGCATCCGTTTCCAGAGCCGATCAAGGTGACTGCGGGCATCCCGCTGAAAATTATAGCCGGCCACGACCGTAACAGCTTGATATTGATGCCGGCATCCTTGGCGGCACATTGAGAGGCTGGCGAAATGCAAGCATCCAGGAAGAGGACCATCGACGGTCGGGAAATCAAGGCAGTCGTTTTCGACGCCTACGGAACGCTCTACGATGTCCAGTCGGTCGAGGGGGCCGTCGAAGCCGTATTTCCCGGTCGCGGCAGCCTGATCACCGCCATTTGGCGGATGAAACAGCTGGAATATTCATGGCTGGTCACGCTTATGGAACGGTATGAGGATTTCTGGTCGATCACGCTCCGCTCGCTCGAGTATACCCTTCGCTCCCTTGACCTCAGCGCCGGCGGACAGCTTCTGGAGGACGTCGCCGCAAGTTATCTCGATCTGAAGCCATACGATGATGTACTGGAGTGCCTTGGACGGCTCGCCGCCTATCAGCGCGTCATCCTTTCGAATGGCAGCCCTGAGATGTTGTCGACGCTTGCCGCCAAATCCGGGCTCGATACGGCGCTCGACCATATCCTCAGCGTCGATGAGAAACGCGCCTTCAAACCAGCTCCGGCCGCCTATATGCGTGTTGAAGAAGAGCTTGGCGTCTCGCGCGGGCAAGTGGCTTTCGTATCGTCCAACGGATTTGATATTTGCGGCGCGAAGAGCTTTGGCTTCACCGTCATCCGGGTGGCGCGCACCATCGCAGACAGTCCTCGGGTACCGTTAGCTGGCACCGGTCTGGACGAGCGGTTCTTTTTCAGCCTGATGCGCGGCAAGGCCGAGACGTTGGATAACGCGGCGGATATCACGGTTCATTCGCTGGCCGAGATTCCCGATCTCCTCAACAGCCGCAAGGCCGATGGCTGATGTATCTCCTACGTCAAAGCACTGCATGTCTTTGCCGTCGTGACGCTGATTAGCGGCATGTTGGCGATGGCCTTTGCCTTGCGGATGGCTGCCACGGGGGCGAGCGGCAAGGAGATGGGCCGGTATGGAGAAGCGCTCCTGCGTTGGGATGGCTTCGTGACGACACCGGCACTCGCCACCGTCTGGATGGCGGGATTTGCCATGGCCTTTGGCGCCGGATGGGACAGTTCGCCTTGGCTCATGCTGAAGATGATCCCCGCCGTCTTTCTAACCGGATTGCACAGCCTCGAAGGATTGGCGCTGAAACGCCTGTTACGGGACGAAAGGCCAGTTCATCCACTCTTCGCTGCAGCGCCCGCGGCCATTCTTCTCGCGTTTGCGATGATTGCGTGGCTTGCTGTGACCAAACCTTTTTGAGCGTCGTCGCTTTGGTTTCCAACCTTAATTTGATCGGCGCTCGCTTATGTTTTAAAACGATCGGAATAAAACGGTGCTGATTGCCAACAAGAGGGCACTTCCAGCCATGAACGGCGATCATTGCCTGCCATCGCCGTTCGAGGCAAGCAAGGCGGCAGGCGCAAGCAAACCAAGGGAGACAATCGATGATCCGCTTCTATTTTCATCCGACGCCCAATCCTGCCAAGGTGGCGCTCTTCCTGGCGGAGACCGAGCTCCCTTACGAGTTGAAGCCCGTCGACACGAGCAAGGGCGAACAGCATTCGGACTGGTTTCGGGCCATCAATCCCAATGGCAAGGTGCCTGCCATCGTCGACACGGATGGTCCTGGAGGCAAGGAAGCCCGCGTCTTCGATTCGACCGCGATCCTGATCTATCTCGCCGAGAAGACCGGCAGGTTTCTCGGTTCGGCGGAGGATCGGCCCGAGCTTTTGTCCTGGCTTCTGTTCCTCGCCTCCGGTCTTGGTCCCTTCTCCGGCCAGGCGGTGCATTTTCAGCATGCCGCTCCTGCTGGACTCGACTACGCCGTCAATCGCTACCGTCGCGAGGCGGAGCGCCACTATCAGGTTCTCAACGATCATCTCGAAGGGCGGACGTTTATCGTCGGCGATAGCTATACCATTGCCGATATGTCGGCCTGGGGCTGGCTCGATCGGGCCTCGCGGGTGCTCAAAGGAAGCGACAATCCGCTCGCGTCTTTTCCGAATCTGCAGCGGTTTTTCGAGACGATTGATGCGCGGCCGGCTGTTGTCCGCGCGCGCGAAATGGGCAAGGACCATGCCTTCAAGCGCGTGAATGACGAGGAAACGAAGCGAGCGCTATTTCCGTCCAACTATCCGCCGGCGAGATAAGCGGAGCAACGCGCCGTTCGAGCGGCAATTCAATGTCGGGTTCTAAAGCGGAAGTGGCCCGTCAATCCGTAATGGCTGAGAGGATTGGCCCGCCATTTGGCCGCTGCAGCAGCACCGCCGTCTTCAAGCCGGCATCCGGCCCGGGCAGGGAGAAGCTGGCGCTATGCCCGTCCCACGTACCAAGTCGCTCGAGGCGATGAACCACATGGGTGTGCTGCAGCGTCGTGCCGCTGTTTTCACCCCGTGCGACCGGAACGGCCTCGATCCGGGGATCGTATCGCACCAGCCAGACATCGGCGCCTCCAGCTTCGGAGCCGGAGCCGATTTCGATGCGATCCCGATTGAGTGTGAGACTTGGGCCTCGCAGGCGAGGCGCTTCGTCGAGCAGGGACACGATCTCAGGCAGATTGTTTCCGACGGTCGTCGCTCTGCCGTTGATGACCATTTGCGGTGTATAGGGACCCGACTGTTTCAGAGAAGGCTCGTAGGTGACCTGGCGCTCGGTGAACTCGGGTCGTCCATACGTATCCCTCCAGCCGAGGTAATCCCAGTATGTCACAGAGAAGCTGAGCGCCAGAACATCCTTGCGGTTGCTGATCTTGATGAGGTTGGCATTGGCCGGCGGGCAGGACGAGCAGCCTTGGCTGGTGAACAGTTCCACGACCGTCGGCTGATGGTCAGCCGCCGCCGCAGGCGTTGCTGCGGCAGCGATAAGCAAAGACGACAGGACAGATCCGCCGATCCTGGCCGGATATTTCATGATAAGCCTCCCAATTCGGCACCGCGCCGGACCATCCAGGCGCATATCGAGAGTTCGCCGGTATGGCGGATGTTGTTACAGCTTCACGCCTTCGTGATCGGCGGAGGGGCTTCCTGCCCCCGCGATTGCCCCTGCCATTGTAACAGGCAGGCACTCTTGCCCGTATGGGTGTCGTCACCATGATTTCGTATGGGAGAAGATATGAGTTCGTTCCGGTCCATTTTGCTCGTCGCCGTCGCGGTGCTGAGCCCGATGTTTGCTGTTCCGGCAAGCGCCGAACCGGTATCCTTCGATGCGAAGGATGGCGTGAAGATATACGGGGATTTTCGCGAGGCCGAAGGCAAGCCGCGCGGCACTATCCTGCTCTTTCACATGGCAGGCTCCAACCGAAACGAGTATGCGCCCCTGGCGCCTGTTCTCAACAAGGCGGGCTTTGCGACCCTGGCGATCGACCAGCGCTCCGGCGGCGATCTTTGGGGGCACGTCAATGAAACGGCGGCCAAGGCCAGAGGCGGTGCCGACTATGCCGACGCCCTTCCCGATCTGGAGGCCGCCATAGCCTACGGCAATGCCAAACACTCAGGCCCGCTTGCGGTCTGGGGATCGAGCTATTCATCGGCGCTCGTTTTCATCGTTGCGGCACAGCATCCCGAGGTGAAGGCGTTGCTTGCCTTTTCTCCGGCCGAATATATCCAGGGCTATTCGATCGAGAAGGCGGCGGCGAGCCTCTCCATTCCGGTCTTCATCACCTCCGCACCCGACAGCAGCGAAGTATCGAGCGGCGAGGCGCTGGCAAGAGCGGTACCTGGCCACAGGGCGGTTCAATATACTCCGGCGATCGGCGTGCACGGATCATCGACGCTGCGGACCGACGAGGATCCGCGAGGTGCTGCCGAAAACTGGAAACACGTCATGGTTTTTCTCGACACCGCGCTTCCGCGCCGCTGAGCTTCCGGAATTGGCCGCGTCCGGTGCCGGAACGAGTGCTCTCACACCGGAAGTCGATCGGCCAGCACTTCGATTTGCCCGATATCGAGCGGTCCTTCAAAGAGGTCGTCATACTTTGCCACGAGGGCAGCGGCGATCGGGCCGTTGAGGTGAGCCTGGCGTCCTTCTTCCCCGTCAAAAGCATCGAAGATGCCGAAGGTGGATCTATCGAAGCGAACCGCAAACCACGCAACGGTCAAGGGTTCCTGTTGCAGCAGGGCGGATGCGCCGGTGAGAAAGGCAGCGACCTCCTCTTCCTTCCCGGCCTTTGCCTTCAGTTGAACGAACAGTGCGAGTTGGGTCATGATCCTCTCCTATTTCGGGGCGTTGAATGCCCACTGGCTGCGGATGTTCGATATTGAGAACGCTGGGGCATCGGGATGCGTTTGCGTTCGGCTTGACGAGACCAATGGCCATCCGTCTTCTCTGGCGCGGAAACGCAAGCGTGAACGAAAGTGTGCGTAACCTTTGTGGCCACGCAATTGTATTTTAAATCAGTCGTTATAAAATGTATCCCGCCAAGTTGGCAGCCATGCTGGTGGCGCGATCAAATTTCCGAGAGACGAAGCTATGGCCCGGCCAAGAGAATTCGACGAAGAAAAAGTGCTGGAGCTGGCGGTCGAGCAATTCTGGGAAAGGGGATATGAAGCGACATCGATCCGCGATCTTGCCCAGGTGATGGGGTTGACGACCGCCAGCATCTACAATGCGTTTGGTGACAAGCGCGCGGTCTATCGCAGGGCTCTGGATTTCTATGTCGAGCATAGTTTTGTGGATCGCGTCGGCCGCTTCGAATCGAAGCCGCCTCGCGAGGCGATCGGCGCATTCTTTGGCGAGATCATCGCCCGTTCCCTGAGCGATACCAAGCGGAAAGGCTGCATGCTGGTTAATTCCGCTCTGGAGGTTGCACCGCATGATGAAGAATTTCAGCGCGTCGTGGCAGGCGTCCTCGTTCAAGTCGAGGGTTTCTTTCTGCGCTGTATCCGAAGGGGGCAGGAAGACGGCAGCATCGGCAATCGCCAGGCTGCATCAGACCTCGCACGTACGCTCTTGGGGGCGCTCCTTGGCGTGCGGGTTCTCGCACGTACCCGGCCTGAAAAGGAGCTCCTGGAGGGGCTCGTCAGGCCCATCTTCGCGCTCCTTGAGCCCGATGCACCAAAGCAACTGGAATCGGCTTGATCATGAAGAAACGCAGTTCCTTGCAGGATCTCAAGGTTACAACCTCGTGTCCTCTCCAAAAAAATACGGAATCTTTTGTAACAACTACCCCTTTTTCGCCGAGATAGGGTGTGTCGGATGAAAGATCTGGCGCGCGAAGAACAATGGGCTTCCTGGATGCGGTCCGCAATTGCGGGCGATGGCCGGGCCTACCACAAACTGCTGACGGTAATCACACCGCATCTGCGCGTGATCGCCCGCAAGCGGTGTGAACAGTTCGGCGCGCCGACAAGCGAGGCCGAGGACGTGGTTCAGGAAGTGTTGCTGGCTATACATCTCAAGCGAGGTACCTGGGATCTGACCCGGCCTCTTGGGCCGTGGATGGCGACTCTTGTGCGCAACAAGCTGATCGACAGTCTCCGGCGGAGGGGACGGCGGGTCAGCATTCCCTTGGAGGACGTCATCGCGACGCTTGAAAGCGACGAACGCACGGATGCCGCCGATCGCATGGACATCGACCGGATGCTGGGACAGCTGAAGGATCCGCAGAAAACGATCGTACAGTCGATCTCGGTCGAAGGTTCGAGCGTGCGCGAGACGGCAGAGCGCCTCAAGATGACGGAAGTGGCCGTGCGCGTATCGCTCCATAGAGCGTTGAAGGCATTGTCCGCTCTCTATTCGGGGCAGCTGAAATGAAAACAAGCAGTCTCATTGCGCTGATTGTCCAGGATGCGCCGGTTCGCTCCCACCTCAACCATCTACTTCAGCAGGCGACGATTGCTGCGGTCCTGATTGCGGCTATCGCATTTTTCTCGGTCATCGGCTTCCGAGCGGACATAGATACGGCAATCGATACGGGTCGCTTCCTGTTTAAATTCGCCATCACCATTGCGCTGGCGGTTAGCGGCGGCCTGGTCATGTTCCGCATTGGTAAGCCAGGGCTATCGTTGCGGCTGCAGAGCTGGGGATTGCTGGTGCCGCTGATCCTGGCTGTAGGTGCGGCGGTATTCGAGCTCTCGGTCATGCCGTCATCGATGTGGGCTGCGCGCATGATAGGGCACAATTCGAGGCTTTGCCTGACGATCATTCCAGCGCTCTCCCTTGGCCCCTTGGCCTGTTTTATCACCGCGTTGAGGCATGGAGCTCCAGCAAGGCCGGTCCTTGCCGGCGCGACGGCCGGTCTGATGTCGGCAGGGATTGCGGCGACGTTTTACGCGGCTAACTGCAACGACGACAGCCCGCTTTTCGTGCTTCTCTGGTATCCCATCGCCATATCGACTGTCGTTGCGACCGGTGCCTTGATTGGACGAAATATGCTGCGCTGGTAGGCCAGGGAACGATGTCTCTTTTCGGCTCTTGAGACGGACAGTGGAGGTGGGCGGATTTCGGTCGGGCGATCCAAGGTGTGCTGTTGGTCGATATGCGGCTTTCGAATATTGTCAGATGAGGTGCATGGTCGAATGACGAAATCAATCACATGTAGGCGCGACAACAAGCCGATTGATGCCCTCGTCTCGGAACACCATATCAGTGGTTGGGAATAGTCATCGGCGGGATCCGTGCGTTCGGATCATGAATTGGGAATAGGTCGTGTGAAGACGGAAGATTTGATCAGTCTGATAGCAGCGGATACACGGCGGCCGATCAATCTCACGTTCGCGTTGACGGGCGCGGTTGTGGCTGGAGCACTGATTGCTTCCGCGGCGTTCTTTTCAACGCTGGGATTTAGGCACGACATCTCTCAGGCGGTCGAGACGACCAGATTCCTTTTCAAGTTTGTGGTGACACTTTCTTTGTTCACCACAGCCGTGTCGCTGATCGGACCGATGGTTCGGCCCGGCAGCAACCTGGGTATTCGCCGCTGGCTGCTATTGCTTGCACCGCTCCTACTTGTTGCGGCGACCGTCGTTGAATTGTTCGTGACGCCTTCGGATCTCTGGCTGAGAAAGATGATCGGACATAATGCACTGCATTGCCTGACGATCATTCCCGCGCTTTCGCTGTTGCCGGGAGTTTTCCTTTTTCTTGCGATGCGCCAGGGCGCACCGGCAAACCCAGGGCGGGCAGGTGCACTGACAGGTCTTGTTTCCGTCGGTATAGCAGCAACCCTTTACGCCATGAACTGCTTCGACGACAGTCCGTTGTTCGTCGTGACCTGGTATCCCCTTGCCACTCTTATCGTCGTGACGATCAGCTACGTCGCCGGAAAGCGGTTTCTGCGCTGGTAGATGCTCCTAGTAAGACCGTGAGCGATCTCGCCGGAGCGAGCAATTCAGGAATGCCGCACTTTCGATGGACCGAATATGGTGCATCTCTAAACAATCTTCACAATTCTGATCGTGGAATGACGGCTCAAATCCTTTCAAGACCGACATTTCGTACCTCCGCGCGGAAGGCTGCTCATTGCTTTCTCTGCGTCCGTTATGGATCCACGCCTGTTGTTCAGGCCCTGAGAATCTCTATCAAAGGTCCTCGTTCAGCGAACGTTGGGCGATTGCGTGCCCAGGTGATCCAATAGCCCGCCTCCATGCGCAGCAAACGATCGGTAAGGCAAATAACGCCCCCCGTTCGGATGGAGTGCTCGCAAAGTGGCAGCGATCCAAGCAGAACGCCTGCACCTGCTTCGGCCGCTCTCAATGCCTGCACGAATGTGTCGAAACGCAGTGTCGGAGCGGGCTGTATGTCCGCTCCTGCTGCAAGCGACCAATCTCTCCACCCGTCACGCGGTCCGGATGTTGCAATCCTTGGCGATGCCTCCCAATTCCCTGAGACAATATTTACCAGGGAGGGTGAGGCAACGGGCGCAAGTTCCTCTGCGTAGAGCCGCTCCGCGTCGCGTCCAAACCAATTGCCTTCGCCAAAGCGGATTTCTAGGTCAGCTTCTGAGCGTTCGTAGTCTGGCAGGTGCTGAATTGTCTCAAATGACAACTGAACGTGCGGCAGCTGTTGGATGATGCGGTGTAGTCGCGGCACAATCCAAAGTTCGATAACTGACGATGATGCTGCAATCGTAACCTTGCGACGCGGCAACTCGAACAGATTGGCTGTGCTGTGCAGGAGCTGGTTGAGCGCCGCCTGGACGTGCGGCAGCCAGGATTCGCCCTGAATTGACAGAATAACGCCACGGGCCTGACGATTGAACAATTGCGCCCCCAGCTGCGATTCGAGGTTTTTAATCCGCTGACTGACAGCTGCCTGGGTCAGACCGAGTTCGTTTGCTGCTGCCGTGAAACTTCCATGTCGGCCTGCGGCCTCGAAGACGCGTACCCACTCGAGCGGCGGCAGGGTTTGATGATGATCAGCCATAACGAAATTGATGCCATCCCGTTAATATTCATTGTTTGTGCTTATGCCAGATAGTGTGAAAAATGTCGAGCGTGATCAGTCATCGCAGGAGCTGGGGATGCCCGAAAAAGCTGAAGCCGACCTATCTGGTGCCCGCATATTGTCATCGGTCACCGCCACCGGTGACGTCGCCGATGTATCGTCCGCCCGGTTGTTGTTCGATCACAATCTCGATGCAGCCGCCACTTCACCGGGCAGCGATGAGGATCCGGGTTCAGATTGCGGGCGGCTCTGTGGCAGTTGCGCGTTCAGATTTTCCTGCGCGAACGGGAGTGAGCCGAAACGGCTCGAAAACTGGCTCTAAATATTGAAAATTTCCGACATCTTATCAGGAGGCACATATGCTAATGACGACTGAAATTGATCTCATCGATGAGGGACGCGCGGTTTTAATCCGGTGGCCGGACGGCACCAAGCAGCGGTTTCATGCGGTCTGGTTGCGGGACAATGCATGGGACGAGGCCACCCGCTCGCCCGGCAATGGACAGCGTCTGATTACGCTTGGCGACATACCCGCCGATATCAGTATTTCAGCAGCGAAATCTGAGGATGGATTGCTGCATCTGACGTTCCAGCCCGAAGACCGTACGATCAGCTACGATCCGAAGTGGCTGGCAGACCACGGCTATGACGTCAGGCAGAACAAGGTTGCCGGTTGGACTGGCTCGGACATCGAAACATGGGATGCCGGCTTGAGCGCCGGAATCCCTGTCGGCGATTTTAGCGCGGTCAGCCGCAGCGAAAGCGCCTTGCGCGATTGGCTATATGGCGTGCGCCGTTACGGCTTCGGCAAGCTCGTTGGCGGCCCGGTTGAAGATGGTGCTCTGTTCAAGGTCGCAGATCTCTTTGGCTATGTCCGCGAAACCAACTACGGTCGACACTTCGAGGTTCGCACCGAAGTGAACCCATCCAATCTCGCATACACCGGACTTGGCCTGCAGGCCCATACCGACAATCCTTACCGCGACCCCGTTCCGACGCTCCAGATCCTCTATTGCCTGGAGAATTCGGCTGAGGGGGGCGAGAACATGGTCGTCGACGGCTTCCGCGCCGCAGAACGGTTGCGCGCGGAAAACCCACGGGGGTTCGAGCTCCTGACACGATACTGCGCGAATTACGAATATTCCGGCAGTGCCGGCGTTTGTCTGCGTTCCCGCCGGCCGATGCTCGAACTTGCGCCGGATGGCGAGTTGATTGGCATCCGCTTCAACAACAGATCGACGGCGGCGATCACCGACGTTCCCTATGAGGATATGGCGGATTATTATGCCGCCTATCGTCGGCTTGGCGAACTCATCGATGACACATCAATGCAGGTGACATTCAAACTCACTCCGGGTGAGTCTTTCATTGTCGACAACACCCGCGTTTTGCACGCCCGCAAGGGATATTCCGGTGCAGGCTCCCGATGGCTCCAGGGCTGTTATGCCGACAAGGACGGCCTGTTGTCGACGCTGGGCGCCATCGAATTGAAAGACCGGAAGGCTGCATGATGACGAAGCCCGATCCAGAAAAGCTGTCAACCGAGACAATCGTGGACTTCCTCGCCGATATCTTTGAACGCCGCGGCGGCGAAGAGTATCTTGGCGAACCCGTCACCATGGCCGAGCACATGCTGCAAGGCGCCTACATGGCCGAGCAGCAGGGTGAACCGGAGATCCTTATCGTCGCCGCTCTGCTGCATGATATCGGCCATTTCACCAGCGAGTTCGGCACGTTCTCTATGGATGATGTTCACGACAAGCATCACGAAGAGGCGGGTGCTCAGGTGCTTGAACGCTTCTTTCCAAGCATGGTCGTCGACTGTGTGCGTTACCATGTGGCGGCCAAGCGCTATATTTGCGCAACCGATCCCGGCTATTTCGGGCAGTTGTCAGCAGCGTCCATCCATTCGCTCAAACTGCAGGGCGGCCCCATGAATGCCCAAGAGATCGCTGCGTTTGAGAGAAACCCGAATATCAAGGAAATCGTGCGGGTACGCCATCTTGATGATGCCGGCAAGATTGCCGATATGGTCACGCCAAGCTTTTCGCATTTCGCACCGATGGTGCAACGTATCGTCAATGCATACCGCGATGAGCTGACAGCCTGACTTCGGGCTTCCATTGCGAAGTGAGCCAAAGCTCATTTCGCAATGACTCGAGCGGGTGATCACAATCGCTTGGAACATTTTACCCTTCTGCGTTGCTACGGGATCACCTGTGGCGACGCAGGAGGTCGATTCAAAATGATTACTAATGCCGGTAGTTACCGGTTTTTGGGCAGCACGCACCTGTAATGATCCGGCGTTCGCACGCATGCTCCACGATAGCCCTCTCACCGGCAAGTATTCATCGCTCCGGTGATCGGCGTCGTCAGTTCGAATCCATTCAAGAGCGATAAATTGTTTGGAGCCGGCATATTGGCGACGTCTATCGCAGCACTCCCCCATTCAGATATGGCTCCGTGCGCTTAAACAACCATACTGAAACCACGCTCGTTCATAAATCATTCCGAAGCTGCGCAGCCGCGTTGCTGAACATTGAGCCAATCCCACACACTCCCGCTGATGTCTTTGGGGCAAGGCACTAAACGAGATTACTGGGTATCCAAACCAGAACATTAACACCGCCCGAAGAACAGAGTTTGTTGGCTGCAAGAAGAGAGCTGCCATGCGACTCCTCAAACCAACGGGCCACCTCGACACTGTAAAGCTCCGCCACGATCTCGCTGATCGTGGCGTTGGCAGCGCTGAGTATTTCATCATGCGTGAACTTACCCGTGTTGAGCTGAATAAGCCTGCGTTGTGCCGGCTGTCCCGCATCCGAAATGGAAATAGACAGTCGTTCCTTGACATAACGCTTCACCCGCACTCTCAGTCGGGGAGGTCGGTTGACATCGAAGCGGGCATTGATGACCGCAAGTCGCGCCAGCATCTCCTCATCACTCATTTGGGCTTGTGGGAAGGCATCGGTCAGAGGGACGAGGTGCTCTGGAAAATTTTGCCGACTTATTTCTTCCGCGTGATGGGCATAGGCCAGATGCTTTACGGGCAAACCCTTCAGCCACTGGAGCCTTTGCGCCATTGCCATGGATTTGGCGGCGTCCTCGCCGAAGTTTGCGATCGGAAACGTCTTGCGTTTCTGGCCGTCATTGGTCATCAACGTCGCCTGCCAGGCGTCGCCGGTCTCTGTCTCAATGCGCCGAACACCAGATATGCCACTCTGATTGTTTTTGCGAATTTGCACCGCTTGCTCGTGATTGGTGGGCGGCGGAAGCGCGGAGATGACCGCATCACGATAGGCTCTGGCTTCGCAGTAGCTTGCCTCGGATGAACCATAGAGGCTGTCCTTGAACAGCCGAACGATTTTATGACCGCGGCGCTTTAGGCCCACGGACCATCCAGCGCCCCGGTTGCTATTGGCTTCTTCACGCGTCAAACCGTATCTGTCGGCGTCGACCGTCTGACGCTCGATCTTTGTCGCCGATCCATCGGTGTGTTTAGTCTGATCCACTTGAGAAGCTTTCCAGTTCAAAAGTAATCAGTCTGCACAAGTACAATTACTGAATGTGTTTTGTCTATATGCGAAATGAAGCGCATCGGAGGCAAACCAACCGCAGACTCTTCCCCAACTCCTGGCGCTAATAAAAATATCTTCGATATCAGCAGTTTGCTGCTGAATTTTCCTTGATTCCGGATTCCAAGTCTTGACGTTGCTGGGCGCGCCATTAATTCCCTCGCACAAACTTGGCGTGTATTTTTCCCGCATTGCTTGACCGTGAGCGATGCTGTTTTCGCGTGAGACGAATTGGGATTTTTATGGACACCGGCCCCTCAAATGTTTCTGATTTTATTCAAGCCCACCGCAATCTGAGGGTGATCTCGCCGCTAGGTGCGGATCAGCTGCTTCCGGAACGCGTTTCGGTGGAAGAGGGCGTATCGCATCTCTTCGAAATTCATTTGTCGGTGCGTGCAAAGAAGGAGGCGATCAAACCGGAGGAGTTGATCGGCCGGCTCGTTGACGTCGGTATCGAGGTCAAGCAAGGCCAGGATGGCGGCGATTCGGTGCGTCGGCCATTCAACGGATTGGTGACGCATTTGCACGAGGGGCCGCCGATCACCCGCGGGGTGCGCTCCTACTCTATGGTGCTGCGACCACAGATGTGGCTTTTGTCGCAGCGCTCGGATTGCCGCATCTGGATGGACAAGACTTCAGTTGATGTCGTCGAGACCTTGTTCTCTGAACACGGTATTCCCGCACCTAATGTTTCCGGCATCGTTTCAATGCCACCAGCTCAGCACTATAGCGTGCAATGGAACGAAAGTGATCTCGATTATCTGCTAAGGCGTTTCGAAGAGGACGGCCTGTTTTATTGGTTCAGCCACGAGCATGGTAGCCATCGCCTGAATGTTGGCGACAGTGCAGGTTCCTGGACCGGCCCATCCGCATCGGCTGAAGGCGAAGCGAAGGTGCGTTTGGCTCAAGGCTCCACCGACCGCAATCACATCAACGAATGGATGCGAACATACGCCTACGTCCCTGGCCAGCGCACAGGTGCTGACTGGAATTTCGAGACACCGAATATGGTGCCGGCCAACACGACGCCGTCGCTGATCCAGATGCCCGATGCGATGAAGCGTGAGCTTTACGATTATCCGGCCCGTATTTCGTCGCCGTCCGAAGCCGAACGGGCGCAAAAGCTGCGGATGCAGGCAAGCGAGGCGGATCATAATCATGTCTTTGGCGGATCAACTTCCCGCATTCTGGAAGCCGGCCGCCGCTTCACGCCCTACGAGGAAGCGCATCCGGAAAATGTTTACGAGGAGCATGTGATCGTCAAGGCGATCCATCATGCCGTTGATCAATCCTATGAGACGGTGACCAACGAACCGGAATACCGCAACGAGTTCCAGGCGGTTCCCTCGCGTATTCCCATGACCCCACATCGCTCGACCAGCCGCCCAAGAATTAAAGGCACGCAGGTAGCGATCGTCGCCGGACCGGCCGGTGAAGAAATCCACCCTGACCGATATGGCCGTATCAAGGTCTGGTTCCCCTGGGATCGTCGTGCCAAGAAGGACGGGACCGACACGTGCTGGGTGCGCGTCGCCCAAAGCTGGGCCGGTTCCACCTGGGGCGGCCAAACCATTCCACGCATCGGCATGGAAGTGATGGTCGCCTTCATCGACGGTGACCCAGATCGGCCGCTGGTGACAGGGGTGGTGCCGAACCCGAGCAATGGCGTGCCTTATGATTTGCCGGCGAACAAAACCCGTATGGTCATGCGCTCCAATACGCACAAGGGAACCGGCTATAACGAACTTGCCTTCGAAGACGAGAATGGCAAGGAGAACATGTTCGTCCATGCGCAGAAGGATCACACCACCAAGGTGCTGAACAACCAGACAAGTCGTGTCGATGCCAATGCCCTGCATTCGATCGGCGCCAACCAGTCGCTGGAAGTCGGCGCCAATATGAGTCATCAGGTCGGCGGCGGTCTCAACATGGTGGTCGGGGGCGTCGGCGGCATGGCCAACCTGATTGCCGGCGGGCTGCTTGCCGGGCTGTCGGGCACGAGTTCGGGCCTGCTTCAGCAGGCCATGTCGCTCGCGTCAGCCGCCGCTGCGGATAGTCCCTCGGGCGAGGACAAGAATGCCAGTGCCGCTCTGACGGCCGCGGGCGGCGGATCGTCGCCCTCGAGCGGGGCTGGAAGCGTACTGTCGAGCATAGCGGGATATACGGGTCTAATGGCCTCCGGAATGTTGGGTTCAATGATGCCGTCGATGGACCAGGTCCGCTCCGGCGTCAATGACGCGCAGGCCGGCGAGCTTCGCGGTGACGCGGGTGATGCGATGCGTAATTCCGGTGCGGGGCTGGGATCGCAAGTGGGGTCGATGATCGGGCAAGGCGTGTTCAACACGCTGATCAGCCGAATGCAGAACACCAGTGTCGGGGTGGCGCAGACCGAACAGGTTGGCGTCGCGAAGGTGGTGACCGTCGGCCAGGTCTACAACCAGACCGTGGGCCATACGAAGAACGTCTTGATCGGCAAGGAATTGTTCATCGGGGTCGGCGGCGGCAAGGACGAAGACGGCAACGAACAACCGCCGAAGTCCGTCCTGATCATGAAGGACGATGGCACGATCCTCTTGAAGGGCGTGCGTATCTATGTGGAAGCCGAGAGCCACATCCAGCTTATCGCCCCGATGGTCGACAACAATTGAGGGTGCAGCCTTGCCGGAACTGGTGAACTATACGCCCTTCCCCAATATTCGTTACTACAGCAAGGATTCCGATCGCCGCGAATTCGGCGTCATCGTCGTCAAGGGAACCTTCGCCCTTTCTCCCTCTGGCCAACTGATGATTGCCGAGGAGCAGGCTCCGATGGTGTTTACCGATCTCTGCCATGGCGCGGTCAATCTGACCTCACTGTGGCACCCATCGGACCTGGTGCCGGTCAAACCGGCGACGGATGTCATCGTCAATGCGGTGGCGCGTGTCCCAAACGGCCGGAGCAAGCGGTTTTGGGAGTGCAGCATTGCGATCGAAAGCAGCGGCACCACGAGAGTGGAGAAGGCATTACGAGTGACGGGGCCGCGTCATTGGCAGCCGCGTTGGCGTCGTGAACTCGGTAATGGGGAGCGTGCGGAATGGCAAAAGCATCGTCGCGCTTTCGATCGCTGGGAGCTTTCGGAACCGGAGCCGATTGGCGAGCTGCCGCTGCACTATGAATACGCTTATGGCGGCGAAATTCCGCAGGGGGTCGATGACGACGGCAATCCCGTGTTCGATACCGATCATCGCAATCCGCTTGGCCGCGGCAAGATCGACCCGGAATGGACCGATCACACAGCCGGCGTGCCGGCGCCCCAGATCGAGGATCCCCGCGCGGCGGTGACCGACCCCTATGCCCAGCTAAGGCCTGAGAGCTTTGGCCCCATTCCACCTGCCTGGCTGCCTCGCCGGCCGCTGGGTGGAACCTACGACCAGAACTGGAAAGACAATGTCTGGCCCGCCTGGCCGAAGGATTACGACACCGCCTATCATAACTCGGCCCATCCCGACCTGATCGTCAGCCCCTTTCTTCGGGGAACCGAACGTGTCGTGCTGACCGGGCTGTCGGCGGCCGCCGAGACCGTGGCATTCGACCTGCCGAAAGAGATCTGCTTCGTCGATCTCGTTCCGGAGGATGGAGAGCTCGAGCAGAGGTTTATGAATCTCGATACGGTGTTCCTCGACATCGCGGCAAGGAATCCGGACGACTGGCGCATCTTCCTAAGCTGGCGGTTGAATTTCGAGCCGGACCTTTACGTGCAGGCGCGTATCAACCGCGCGGCGATCGGGATGGCCGGGAACACCACGCTCGATCAAGACAGGAGTGCGGCATGAGCCCGGCAATGGTATCGGCGCGACGGTGCGCATCCAACGTGATCGCGTCGGCAGGACCGGACGTGTGTAAGACGCCGGTGGGGTCTTCGGTCGTCGACGTGGCCTATTGTTCGATGGTGACGCTGGAGCGAACCGAACGTTATACGCCGACGGTGCGCGACAATGGCAAGTTCGACTGCCAGCTCAACTGCGCCGTCCCCGGGGTGACCGGGCACGAACCCGGCACGCTCCGCGGCACGGTCAACCCCGGTTACAAGGGCTGGGGTCTCGTCAATATCGGATCGGTGTTCTCGTTCTCGATGGGATTTTCGAACTGGCATCATCGCCAGGATGCATGGATCAACCGGTCCGATCCGGGGCCGCAGGAGCCACAGAAAACCGGTGATTCCGTCGATATCTGATATAGCGGGGGCGCGAGGCTGAGATGCCTGATGCTGGCGAGACAGACTACCAGAGCGGTACGGGCGACTACACGCTGACGTCCACCCGCGAGTCGACCGGAGAAGCTGCTCTCGTCGTCAAGATGCGGCGCCAGCAGGCATGGGAACGCTGCATCGCGCATACGAATGACAGCGTCCGCAGCGCCAATGCCGATGCAATTCTGGTCTGCGGCGCAAGTGCGGACGAAGACGAGGCCCACAAGGAACAAAGACGTAAGGAGGTCGCACGGCTGCGCGAGATGAAGCGCGGCGCCGAGTCGATGACGGATGCCCAATATAAGGAATACACCGAGCGCATCGCCGGACCCGACGCGATGATGCCGGTGCCTGAAACGGCCCGGCAGGACGCCATCCGCTACTATGACAGCGAGATCGCCAAGCTTCAGAACGGCGCCCCGGTCTATACAACCATGGATAACGTTAAGGGCTTCTTCGGCGCACCGGTTCGCGCGGTCAAGGGATTGTGGGGCATGGTCGAAGGCGCCGGCAATACGGTCGTCGACTTTGGAAAAGGCGCGGCTGCCGGCGAGTTGATGCAATCGTCAGACCCCGCCTTAAGGGCTGAAGGCGAGCGGCTGGCGAAGGAGTCCGGCGAAAACCTGTATAACCGCGGGAAGTCCGTGGTGACTGGCATCTTCCAGATCATTCCGAACATGGCCAAACAGGCATCGGCAGGAAACTGGGGCGAGCCGCTGGGCGACATGGCCATGATTGCTCTGACCGATGGCGTGGCGAAAGGTCTCAAGGGCAAGGCGGCGACGGTCGGCGAACCGGTTTCGGTTGCGACAGGAGAATATCTGGAGACCTGGCGCGATTTCCTGGTTCCGGGGACCTTCGTGCTGGACGGCGCCCGCTACATGGGTCTTCAGCTCGGGCTTCCCGCAGGCTATGTGAGCCCGCTCGGCCCCTGCCAGATCTCGATGTTCGACGAGATCTTCGCCAATCCGGACCACGGCGTGCTCGCCTTCCACGATGTCGAGGGCCGTCAGATATGGTTCGACAGGCCGTTCAATTTCCTGCCTTCGACCAACAAGGCTCACCCGAACCTGGCGCTCAAGGCGCCATGGCTGAAGCAGCTGACCCTGAAGGACGGCCGCGTCACCAAGCATTTCAAGCAATATCCCGACAAGATCTATCGGCTCGAGAAAATCGACGAGTTGAACGGCTTCGAGCTAGTCCTGCACCGCTCGGACGAAGGATGGCTGGAGCGCGTCGACGGGCCGGACGGTCTATCGCTGTCCTTCGCCAACGATTCAGCCGGCCGCCGACTGAGCATCGAATTGCTGGGCACGGACGGCACCAAGCTGGAACTGGCCCGCTATGCCTATGACGAGCGCGGGCGGATGATTTCGGCGGACTGCGCCTATGGCATGTCGGTGCGCTACGCGTGGCAGCCGACGGAAGATTTGTTGTCCTCCTGGCACAATATCACCCGCCAGTCGGAAACGCACTTCACCTATGACGACGCCGGCCGCGTCGTCGCCACGAAAACCAATGGCATCTGGAACGGCGACCGTTTCGAATACGGGGACGGCGAGACCCGTTATCTGCCCGGCGGCAGCGCGCAAACGGCGCAGATCTTCGCTTATGACGAAAGCCAGAACATCACGGCCGAAACCGACGCACTCGGCGGCACGACCTTGTACCGTTATGATCAGGCGGGTTTTCGGATCGCGACAAAAGACGCCAATGGCAATGAAAGCCGTACGAGATACGACAGCCACGGCCATGTGCATGAGGACACGGATGCCGAAGGCCGCGTCACGACCTACATCTGGGGTGACGACAGCGAGCTTCATCTCGTCATCGATGGAGCAGGCAATCGCACGACCTACGCGCACGACACCCGATCGAATGTGGTCTCGGAAACCGATGCGGAAGGCAATGTCACCCGACTGCAGCGGGATGGCTTGGGGCATATCGTCGAGACACGGTTTCCGAACGGTGCGGTCGAGCGGCGAACCTGGAATCGTTATAACCGCCTCGAAAGCGTGACCGACGCTAAGGGCAACACGACCCGTCTCGAATACGATGCCTTCAACCGCGTGATCGCCACGATCGCGCCGAATGGTGACGTTACGCGACAGGCCTATCAGTCCGGCGCCGGCGGCTTCGATACGGCAAGCGCCGTCACTCGGCCAGATGGCGTGCGCGCCTCGCGCTCGTTTGACGGCTCGGGCCAGCTTGCCACTGTCTGCGATGGCGAGGGAAGAACCTGGACTTACCGTTATGGCGCTTTCGGTGTGCTGGAAGCGATTACCGATCCGAAGGGCGGCGTTCTCAAGCTTTCGACCGATATCGAAGGTCGCGTGATCTCCGTTACCAATGCCACTGGTCGCGTCTATGCATTCGAGCGGGATGCCGCCGGCCGGGTCGTGCTGGAGGAAGATTTCGATGGCCGCGTGCGCCGATATACGCGCGATGCCGCCGGCCAGGTCACCGAGATGGTCAAGCCGGACGGTGCGAACCTTCGCTATGCCTATGATAAATCCGGCCTGCTGAGGCGCATCGAAAGCTTCGATGCCAAAGGGAACGCCGAAGACGTCACTCGCTTCTGGTACGATGGTCGCGCCCTGCTGATACGAGCCGAGAACAAGGCGGCGCTGATCGAATATCGGCGCGACCGCAACGGCCGCATCGTCAGCGAGACGCAGAACGGCAGGCGGGTACGCTCCAAGCTTGATGTCATGGGCAATCGTATCCTGCGCGAGATCGTCGGTCCCGGTCAGATGCTCACCGAATATGTTCGCGACCCTTTGGGTCTCGTCGAGAAGCTGATCTCGGGTGAGGCTGAATTCTCCTTCAGCCATGACAGTCTCGGACGCGAGACCGGACGCCGCATGGGCGGTTTTCATCTTCAGCAGCGTTTTGATTCCGTCAGCCAGTTGATGGCGCAGGTGGCCGGACCGCAAAGTCAGAGCGGCCTGGATGTTTCACGCCTCGGCTGGAATGTGCCGGATGCGCTATCGGAACGCTCGGCTACGCGTGCCAGCCATACCCGCCCAGGCCAAGTTCGCCGGACCTATGAATACGACCGCGCCTTTGCGCCTGTTACCATCGACGACAATCTCTGGGGGCCGCGCCGGCTCACCCACGACGACAACGGCCAGTTGACCGACTCGGAAGCGGGCTTCGGTTCTGAACGATTTCGCTATGATGAAGCCCGCAATCTGGTCGGGGCATCCTCCTCGATCGAATATGCCCCGGACGCGCCGACACCTTATGGCAAGGCTTTTGACGAAGCCTTTGGTTCTGTCATACCGGCAGGAGCGCCGCAGGTCTGGAATACGACAGCCGGCGGTGTGGTGCAGATTGCCCGCGGGCCGAAGGGTGAGCGCATCCAGTTGACGCATGACGAATGCGGCCGACTGGTCGAACGGCGTGTCGAGCGCGATGGTTTCCGGCCCGAACGCTGGCGTTATCGCTGGGATGCGTATGATCGTCTGGTCGGCGTCAAAACGCTCGATGGTGAGGAATGGCTGTTCCGCTACGATCCCTTCGGCAGGCGTGTCTCCAAAGTGCGGCGGCTTTCCGGCGAGGAAAAGGAAAGGGCCGCAAGGCTGTTTCCCTCACTGGTTGGCACTGACGGCATTCCCGCTGACGCACGCCCTTTCGGAAGCCAAGACGAGCAGGCCGAGAGTGGTATTGGTAACGCGTTGCCCATGGTCGGAACCGCCTATCTTTGGGATGGCGACCATATGGTCGCCGAAGCGCCACTTCGGCTGGACGGCCATGTCGCCTCGGATATGGCAACCCACTGGCACTTCGAAGAAGGCACGCACCGGCTGCTGGGCAGGCAGACCGCTTCGGGCGAGATGCTGGCGGTGGTCTGCGACCACCTAGGCACGCCAAAGGAGATGTTCGACCGCAGGGGCGATCTGGTGTGGGCCGTCGATCACCACGTCTGGGGCGCGGTGCGGTCAGAGCGAACCTATGGCACGTTGGCGCTCGCGCCCAAATACGAAAAGCCGAGCGCCGTATCGCTCTGCCCGTGGCGGTTTCCCGGCCAGTACGAGGACGTAGAGACGGGGCTCTACTACAACCGCCACCGGCACTATGATCCGCTGATTGGGCAGTATGCAAGCCCCGATCCGATTGGCTTGGAAGGCAGTGACCGGCCGCAGGGGTATGTCGACAATCCCGAAAGTTGGTCAGATCCACTCGGCCTTTCAAGCGTTTGGACCAAGAATCCGTTCGTCAGAGGAGCGGAAATCGAAAAACAGCTAGGCCAGAATCTTCCTCAGAACTTTCCCGTCATAGACAGATTTCAAAAAGGAATGGCGACGAGCATCAAAAGCACCGATCTTAACGCGAAAACATATCAAACTATTTCCGTTTTGAAGCGGCAACTGAAGGGATACATAGATACCGTTGCAAATTACAATGGAACCGGCCCCAACGGTTGGGCGGGCGTGACCATCAAGCCAAATCAGATCACTGGACGAGGACTGGATTTGGCAATACCAAATGCGGGCACCGCCGCTCAGCAAGCTGCCATTCGCGATGCGATCACGTATGGTGCTTCGAAGGGCGTGACCGTGAACCCGATCATCATTCCATAGGGCTAAAATGAAAAAGTCTGCAGCATATATGATCAACGACACCATTCTTCTGCAAGCAATGTCATTGACCGACACCGGGCTATGGATTGCCTACGGTGAAGTTTTTTCAATCCGCGCAGACGATCAAGAAAAGCTCACTGCCGAGATCGTCAAATCCCTTGCAAATTCGATTGAAGATGTTGCGCATCCACCTCAATCCCAGTGGAAGGACGTACAGCGTCCCATCCTGGAAGCGGCGGGAGTAAAGACCTGGGCCGCTTTGGGCAAAAAGGCAAAATCAGTCGGGATCGAGTCTGAAGCTAACAAGGTATCCATGGTTCCGACAGCTAATTTCCGAAATTATGGCGGAGAAGGCTTGGAGCAGAGCGCTGTACATTGCAGCCTGGATGACGCGGATCTAGGCTCTAAACTGCTCGAAGCATTTCAGCATGCGAGTTGATGATGCCGCGAAGTCGGCTGGACCGAAGCCGGATCATCGGTCTTTAGGGTTTTCGATTTTGTTTATCGTAGCGGCGGCTTCCGGGCTCCCAGCAAATGCAGTTTTATTGCGATGATTTCCTATCAGAACCAGACCTTCAGCATGATCAAGGATCTGCGCGCAGACCGCGTCGTTGCCGATATCCAACTCGAAGAGTGTGTGATTAACAACTGCCTGCTCTCGGAGCATCAGGCGAACGGATCCCGTTCCGTTGTAAGAAACGTGAAGATATCCAACAGCCAGTTCGTGGGATGCCAACTCGGGCCTGCACGCGTGGAGGACGTGGAGATCACGAAGTGCAGGGCGAATGATCTGGTGATCGCCTGGGGCACGATTTTTTCGCGGGTCAAGCTGACCGGCAATATCTTTCCTCTCAAAATCAACACCATCGTCGAGTTTTCGGCGGGCGCGCAGACACAGAGCCTCTATGATCGCTCCCGTGAGGAATTCTACCGATCGACGGACTGGGCTTTGGACCTGTCGGAAGCGCGCCTCTTGAGCTTCGACAGCGCAGGTATTCCGGGGCGGCTTTTTCGTCTCGATCCCGAAACGCAGGGCATCGTACCGCGAAGCAAACTCGACCATGGCTGGGAAGATCGCATTCCTGCGAGCAATCCATGGCTTCCCTGGATTTACAACATGTTGTCCACGACCGACGAGGATGTCGTCCTCGCCGCGCCGCTCGCAAAGCCGAAAGCGCAGCGGGAGAAATATCTTACAGGATTGCAGGAGTTGAAGTCGCTCGGCTTCGTAGGCGGCACGGGCGCGTGAGTGAATCCGATCATCATTCCATATGGCTAAAATGAAAAAGTCTGCAGCATATATGATCAACGACACCATCCTTCTGCAAGCAATGTCATTGACCGAAACCGGGCTATGGATTGCATACGGTGAAGTTTTTTCAATCCGCGCAGACGATCAAGAAAAGCTCACTGCCGAGATCCTCAAATCCCTTGCAAATTCGATTGAAGATGTTGCGCATCCACCTCAATCCCAGTGGAAGGACGTACAGCGTCCCGTCCTGGAAGCGGCGGGAGTAAAGACCTGGGCCGCTTTGGGCAAAAAGGCAAAATCAGTCGGGATCGAGTCTGAAGCTAACAAGGTATCCATGGTTCCGGCAGCAAATTTCCGAAATCACGGCGGAGAAGGCTTGGAGCAGAGCGCTATACATTGCAGCCTGGATGACGCGGATCTGGGCTCTAAACTGCTCGAAGCATTTCAGCATGCGAGTTGATGATGCCGCGAAGTCGGCTGGACCGAAGCTGGATCACCGGTCTCTTTCGTTCGCCTCACCGCTATCGCGGCGTCGGCGTCTACGGACTGGATGCAAAAATGGGCCGGCATGACCGGCCCATCCACGATCAATGCTGATCGACTGGCGTAGACACTGCAGCCGGCAGATCCTGCCGGCCAAGCCGGTCGGAGACGAGCAGCGACAGCATCATTTCCACGAGGCCATTGGCCGCGCCCTTCTCGCCGCCGGCACCGCCGATTTGGATCTGTGGCACGAGCGGTAGCCTGCCGTTCTCGATCGCCTCTGCGAAGCGCATGAGGACCTGCGAGTTGAGCTGATAGTCAGGCCCACCGAAGGCCGCGACTTTTTTCTCAGTGGCCTCGGCTTCCGCCAAACCGACGGCGCGCACCTTCTCGGCGTCTGCAAAGCCGGTCGCCTTGATGCGTTCAGCATCGGCAAGCGCGATGGCCTTGATGCGGTCAGCCTCGCCCAGGCCGGCGAGGCGCACTTTTTCGGCCTCAGCCTTGGCGGTGACCTGAATGGTTTCCGCCTGCTGGCGGGTGCGGGCGAGCTGTGCCTTACCTTCGTTCTCGCTGATCTCGATGGTCAGAGCTGACGTCGTGATTTTGGCCTGCTGTTCGGCGAGCGCCTCTTTCTCTCGCAAAGTGCGCTCCTGGATCGCGGCCGCCTCCTGCAATTTATAGGTCTCGACTTTTTCAACCGCGATCTGGCGCTCGCGTAGCTGGATGAGAATCTGCTCTATGCTGTTCTGGCCGTTGGCCGCGCGCGGCGTACCGATCAGCACTTCCTGCAGTTCGAGACTGTAGGAGGTGAATTTTTCGCGCATCTCCTCGCCCGACTTGCGCTGGATATCGCTACGCTCCTGCAAAAGCTGAATCAGCGTTTTTGTCTGGGCGATATTCTTGAAGTAGGCAGAGACCATAGGATCGAGCGTCTGTTCGACCAGCCGTTTTATGTCGCCGAAACGCTGCACGACGAGGGGCGCCTTCATATAGTCGATATGCACGACGACAGAGAGCGGCAGCACAGGCTCAAATGCATCCTTGGTGATCAACGACACTTCAGACAGGTTCTCGTCCAACCTGTGCTCGCCAAACTGTTCCTTCGTCCATTTGAGCACGAAGTTCGTGGTCGGCACGGTAATGATATTGCCGGCATAGGTATTGAACGCATACTTGCCGGGCAGCAGGGGTGTTGACCAGACACCGCGTGCGCCGATTTCGACCAGTTCGCCATGACGGTAGGCCTGCCCGGATATATCCGTGCCATGCCGGCCGTTATAGGAGACGACGACGCCCACTGTGCCAACGTCGATGATCGTCTTCTCGACCAGTTCGACGGTCGCGAAGATGCGGTTCAGGAAGTAGCTGCCGTCGGCCAGCACCTGCAGCTGCCGGCCGCGGTAACCGCCGGCATTGAGAAACTTCTCCGGGTCCTGGAAATTGTTGTGGAAGTTCGGGTCTTTAGGATCGTTGGCAACGGTCGGCGCGATGATCTCGCCATCCGGTAGCGCCGGGCCGTCATGAATGGTGACGATACCGATCATGTCCTCGGCATTATGGATGACGACGGGCTCGAAGCCATCCCGCTCCGTGATCATGCTGGACATATCGGCGAACAGGTCTTGTTCTGACTTGCTCAGATTGACGGCATAGATCGACTGGGCGGTCAGCACGATGAATTGCGCAAGATTGATGGCATAGGTGCCTTCGCGCAGGATCTTGCGCTGCGGTCCTTTCTGTCCGCCTTTTTCGAGAAAGCTGCGCACATCCTGGAAGTCATCGGCTTCGGTATTGGACGCCAGTGTCTGTGTCGGAGGCAGCGGCTTGCCATCACGGGCAAAGACATAGCCGATCTGGCCCTGCGGAATGGTCACGAGATTGGCACGATGCATCGAATATTGGAACGGCATGAAGAAGTGCAGACCGCCTCGCACGACGTCCGGCTGATAGCCGGCCTCGCGGTTGAGCGCGATGAAGCCGTTCTCGACGGAGCCGCGAAAGCTCCACAGCTTTTCGAGGATACCGAGCCTGTCGTTGGGGATATAGCGAACTATGCCGCTCCAACGAAACAGGACGGCCAGCACGATGATCGGAACGGCGATTTCGATCGCCATCCATTCCATCGGACTGAGATTGGGTAGGGCTTCCATCTTTTCTCTCCTAAGGGCGCACGGGTTCATCCACCCGACTGCCGCCCGGTTGGTGTATGGTCGATAAGTTGGGGAGATTGCGCCTATGCGCTCGACGCACTAAGCGTGCGTCGAATGCTGGGGCTGCTCACTGTCAGGAAAGATGACCGCGCGTCTCCAGTCCCCACTGAGGGACAGCGTGGTCGTGAGGGATCTCACATCGGTGTTGCCTTGATAGACATAACGGAAGATGACGTAGGGATTGCGCCTATAGGTTTAAAGGCGGGCGACATGAAAATCGCATAAGTATTTCCAACGATTTCGATATTTCGAGCATTCCATTCCGCTGAATCACATCTAGTGCGCTGGATTGTTTCGGGAGGCTCTAGAGTTGGGGCGGGAGATGAGGGTGTCTTAGGATTTCGTTCGTTGATGCCGCCCCATATGCGCCGGCTGCGTCGTGCCGGACGGATCCCGTGTCGAGTTCCGTCATGATCTGGCCCGTTTTTCTGTTTGACGCTGACCCTACTAGGCGGAGACAGGCTTATGAAGTGCTTCTCTATTTTGAACCTTTTGCGGTTAGCACAAAATGGCAAAAGGGATGGGTCTCACGTGGAGTTCAATATGGTAGCACTACTCGCTTCGAATTCCGTACACTAGGCTTCATGACGGCGGAGAAAACAGGACCTCAACCGACCGGATTTTGCAAAAGAGCAGCCCGGCTTTCCTCCTGACCTTCTTCTGCTTGCTTGCCCGTTACTCAAGCTTGGCGATCCGCGTTAACGCCGAAAAATTCACTCTGCAACGCGCGGCTAAGTAGGCGCGTTCGCCTCAGATTGCGTAAAAGCTGGCCGGGGCGAACAAGTATCGACCGGTTGAGAAAATAGGTTCGAAGCAGATTGGGGGATTTGCTGTGTGCGCCGCTATGGCCCACACGATAAATTGCGCCGCGGAAGGGAAGCGACCCCAGCGGCGATCCTGCATCGGCGAGCAGCTTGCCGATGCGCACATGGCTGCCGAGCATGGATTTGATATAGTCGACATCGGCATCCTCGAAGGTCGCCGGTAACTTGTAAAGATCGGAGCGGATGATCAGCGACGTGCCGCAGTAACTGGCGAAATCGTCGTGGTGCAACAGCATTCGTCCGCCTTCGCTCCAGAGATAGCCGCGGTCGATCTTCCACCCGTTGGCGGTGATATTTCTCGCGGCGAAGTCGGTGATATTGGCGCTGACGAAGTCATCATCATCGACGATCATGAAGAAGCGTGTGTCGCGGGCGGAAAGCATACCTGCCAATATACGGCGGCCTTTGTCCAGCCTTACGGCCTCATAGACCTGCTCGCGTTCGGCACCATGCAAGTCGTACAGGGGGTTGGCGGGAAACGTTACCCGTTGAACTGAGAACTTGGGCGGCAGATCGGGTAGATCGGCACCTTCATTGGCAACGATCACGCCGCGCCAATTGCTGTTGGACTGGCCTGATATCGATGCGATCGTCTGTGCCAGTCGCCGTTTCAGCGAGGGCCAATCCTTGGAATTGGCCTGATGTCGAACGGGGATGACGAATGTGACGATGGTCTTTAGCTCACCTTCGACAGGTGGCCGCGTGCTTTCGCCAAACGGAGAGCGTGTTGTGGCGTGATCAAGAGACATCTGAAGTCACCCAGAAAAATGCTTGTTGGAGAGCAGCCGGGCGGCTGTTGGGTGTCAGAAGCCGGAAACTTGACTGGAGGTGCTTCCGGCTTCAGTCCGCCAGGAGTGTTGGGCAACGGCGGCGGTCCAAGCGGTAGCCAGGATCTATGATTGAAGTTCGGCCACAAGATTTCGAAAGATTTCTTTTGATTTAGATAGATAAACCGATCGCCGGTCCCTCTTGCCTCCATAGGGGAAGCGCCCGCGTATTGCTGCACAAGGCCAATCGATAACCACATGATTTAATGATTTTAATTCGGTTTTCTGTCATCCTTTCCCCTAAACCTGAATGGCCGAGGGCGATATTCCCAACCGGCTTTGTTTACAAAATTCAATACTTTGAAAAAGTGCATGGCAACGTTAGCCACGAGCGACGAAAGAGAACGAAATCTGTCGCGGCGAGCCCGTGATTGCGCACTACCGTTCGTGTTCCTGAGCCTCATCCGGCCGCGCAGTAGAGTGAAATTCAGTGTTAGAATGACGGGCTTCCGGCGTCCTTTGATGGAGATGTCGGCGGTAACCCCTATCGGTGCGACGCTGATGATTCTTGCCGACTGGCTGGGCCGCGTCCTGCTGTTTCCCAATCGGCTACCAGCCGGATTGATCGCAACGCTGATCGCGGTAACCTATCTTTCCTGCTGATGGCGAGACGCCGATAATTTATGAAAGTTGGCACGTGTCTTACGGTCTGATTTGAAAGAGACTTAGGGAAGGGCATCGCACTGCTGACCGAGCGTGGACCGAATCTGGGTCTATTCGTCATCATACTCGATCGCGTCGTCAGGCTCCCTTTCTGAGGGAATAAAAATCGCACCCTTTCGCAACGAAGCCTGGGGCTGCTTTCGTGTCCCCGCAACATCCCTTGCGATCCAGAGAAATAGGGAAGCGTAGGGTTCGATTCTCATCAAGAGCATGCATCTGCATTGCCAGACCTCCGCATGGCATCTACGATATTCGAGCGTTATCACTGCTCCTCTCCTGCTATTTAGCCCAGGCAAAATGATCAAACATTTGTTCCTAGTCTTCGCGGCTGCTTTTGCTATCACGCCGCTTGCCGCGGACGCGCAGAATGCCACTGGAGGCCAGATCACCATCCCGCATGCTTGGAGCCATGCCACGCCACCGGGCTTCCAGCCGAAGACCTCTGAATGGGATCTTGATTTATTGGGAGAAGCCTATCTGACCATCGTAAACGCCGGCACAGACGACCGTCTGATTGCGGCCGCGGTTGATCCCGCGATTGCAGATTCGGTTGCGCTAAATCGCGTCAAGGTGGATCGCGGTGTCATGCAGATAGACGCGATCGACGGCGGTTTGGTGGTGCCAGCCGGTCAAACGCTGGAGCTGTCGCGTGAAGGCATTCACGTGGTGCTAACGGGATTGAAGGCTCCTCTCAGGGATGGTGAACATGTCCCTTTGAAGCTGATCTTTCAGAAAGCCGGCACGCTGACGGTCGATCTCGCCGTCACCGCCTCGGACACCGTCGCGCCCTGACATAGTCGTGTTCGGTAGTAAGCCCGCGACAGGTTGCGATTGTGTTTGCCAGGGAAGACGATCTTGCTGCCGTACCCGAAGGCCCTTCCGCATAGATAGGCGTGTCGTGGCACCTGTCGACGAACAGGGTATCGGCTTCGATGCCTCGGCAAGGTCATGCTGAAGGTAGATATGGTTGTGTTGATCTGGCCTTGCGATCCGTGAGTCTCACTTCATCAATTTGTCGCCGCCACCCTGGGGAGAGCCTCTTGCCCCGGTCGGGCAGGCCGCTTGATGGCGCGTTGTCATATGCGCGTGCGATAGCCTCGCTATTGGTCGAACAACCTCTCAGTCTGTTGCCAAAAGGTCATTGCGATGTCGAAATCCGTATCACTTCAACGCCGAGGTTTTCTTGGCTCCGTTGCCGCTCTCGGTACCGCTGCACTGGCAGCTTCTGCGTTTTCCGGCGAGCTTGTCACCGCACCACTCCCGAAGCCTTCCGGTCCACTCGCCACAGATGGGCCATTGTGGAAGGCGGTGCGCGATCTTTACGACATCGATCCTGCAATGACCAATCTCGAAAATGGTTATTGGGGCATCATGGCCAAGCCCGTTCTTGCTGAATACTTGCGTCTAAGCGAGAAGATAAACCGCCAAAACACCGCTTATGCCCGAATTCATTTTGGGGCCGACTGGAAGTTGGGGCGCGATGCGGTGGCGGCCGCAAGCGGGTTCGATTCCTCCGAAGTTGCCTTGACCCGCGGTGCAACGGAAGCACTCCAGCTGCTGATCAGCAACTACAATCTCCTGAGGCCGGGAGATGCGGTACTCTATGCCGACCTCGATTACGACTGCGCACAATATGCCATGCAATGGCTGGCGGATCGGCGTGGTGTGGAGGTGGTCAAGATCGCACTGCCCGAGCCTGCGACCCGTCAGGCGGTGATCGACACCTATGCGCAGGCCTTCGCCGCCCATCCTAGGCTTAAGCTAGTTCTGCTGACTCAGCTCAGCCACCGCACAGGCCTTGTCATCCCTGTAAAGGAAATCGCCGCCATGGCGCGTGCGAAAGGCATCGATGTCATTCTGGATGCTGCCCATTCCTGGGGCCAGATCACCGATGATCCGAAAGAGCTCGGTGTCGATTTCATCGCCTTCAATCTTCACAAATGGATTGGTGCTCCCCTCGGCCTCGGGTTTATCCGTATCGCTAAGCACCGTCTTGGCGACATCGATCCGCAACTGGGTGACCAGGATAATCCCGCCACCTCAATCGAATCGCGCGTGCATACGGGTACACTGAATTTCGCTAGCGTCATGACCCTCCCGAGCGCACTCAAGCTGCATCTTGACATTGGCGTTGCCGCCAAGGCGGCGCGTGTTCGTCATCTTCGAGATATCTGGGTGGCGGAAGCGCGGAAAATCGAGCCAATCGAGATACTGACACCGGATGAGGACGATATGGTGGGTGGCATCACGTCTTTCCGCGTCAAGACTTGGGCATCGCCGTCTGAAGTATCCACCTTGGTCGCAGCACTGCGCGACAAATACAACGTGCTGACCGTCGCACGCACAGGTCCTGCAAAAGGTCCGTGCGTGCGCGTCTCGCCTGCGATCTACACGACGGAGGACGATATGTTGAAGCTCGCTTTCGCTCTGAAAAGCGAAGTAAGCGCCTGATTCTATATGAGCGTCTTCAAGACTTGAGGATCAGAGCCGGCGGCTCTGATCCTCACTGAGAAAACCTCACTAACTCGTCAAACAATCGATAATGCCGGCCATTCGATCCGGCTGCAACGCGGTTCCATCCCGTAATAGGCACCGACCTGCCGACTTCTGCCGAGGAGCAGGCCAACTGAACATTTCGCGATCGGCGGCTCGCACATATGCATGGCTATTGCGCGAAAAATACGGAAGGGGGAGAGGTTCCTCACCGTTAAGGCTAGTCCAGCTGTCATTCGAATATACTGAGATTGACTTTGGACTCGTTCCTGCTGGCGACAGTGATTGGCACGCTTGCCTGGAACACGCTTCTCATCACCGTCGGCTATCTGCTGCGCGGCAGCAGCTTGGATCCCGTCGCCGCAGGTATTGTTGTCGGTCCACCAATGATCGATTTGGAACCGCTGGTGGTTTTTCTGGTCGCCTTTACGCGAGGCCGATTTGCCAAGAGGCAGTTTTCCTGAAGACGGCAGCATCCCACATTGGCGTAATATGCAACAGTGATGGCAGCTTTCGTCAATGATTGGTCGCCGGCGAGCTTCTATCTGTGATCTTGCGAATAGAGAGGCAGACATGAGCAACACACGCAAGAAAACAGCCCTGGTGACCGGCGCATCCTCCGGCATGGGCAAGGAAATCGCCAAGCGTCTCATCAGCGATGGCTTCCGGGTGTATGTGGCGGCGCGCAGCGTCGACAAGATGCTTGATCTCGAACGCCTTGGCGCACGCGCACTGCAGATGGACGTTTCCGACGATGACGAGATCAAGGCAGCCATCGGTGTCATCCTCGCAGAAAGCGGCGGCGTCGACGTCCTTGTCAACAATGCGGGTTTCGGGCTCTATGGACCTGTCGAAGATATAGCGATGGACGAGGCGAGATATCAGTTCGAAGTCAACCTCTTCGGCCCGGCCCGTCTGACCCAACTTGTGCTGCCGGCAATGCGCCAGAGGGGTTCGGGCACCATCGTCAACATCTCGTCGATGGGCGGCAAGATCTATACTTTACTCGGCGCGTGGTATCATGCCACCAAGCATGCGCTTGAAGGCTGGTCGGACAGCCTGCGGCTGGAACTGGCGCCGTTTGGCATCAATGTCGTTGTCGTTGAACCAGGCCTGATCGAGACGGGATTTGGCGACGTGGTCGCCGACGGTCTCATAAAGCGCTTCGGAGCAGGCCCCTATGCCGAGGTCTCACAGGCGGTCGCCAAGATCACGCGAGCGACCTATGGGCATGGGCGCGGTACGGATCCGAAAGTGATCGCAGATGTCGTTTCAGCCGCAGTGCATGCAAGAAGGCCGCGGACGCGCTACGTCGCCGGCAAATATGCCAAGCCGATGATTGCTATCCGCAAATGGTTCGGTGATCGCATGTTCGATCGTATCATCATGAGCCAGATGCGCTAACATTCCCGGCGACGGACGATGCGTTCTTCTGCGAGATCAGGCTTGAAGGGTCAACTGAGATGAGTGTGATGCCGGCAGACAAATGCAAGGTGCCACAGGCTTTCTGGCGTGCGGTCGAGCGGATCGGTCTGCCACCGTCTGCGGTTTTGCGTCAAGCCCGTCTGCCTGCCACGCTTCATCTGGGCGAGAATGGCATGGTGACGACCTCGCAGTATTTCGCGATCTTCAGGGCGCTTGAGGAGTTGGTGCCGGAGCCTGCACTCGGACTTCGCCTCGTTCGCGAGGCGGACACGGCCTTCCATCCACCATCGACCTTGGCCGCCTTTCACGCCAGGGATTATCGCGATGCACTTTACCGGGTTGCGCGCTTCAAGCGGCTGTGCACGCCCGAGCAGTTGAGTTTCCATGAGGAGAAAAGCGAAGTCTCGATCACGAGCAGCTGGGTTTACGCAACTGAACCCGAACCCGGCATAGCCACCGACATTGCCTTTGCCTTCCTGGTCGAGCTTGGTCGGCGTGGAACCGGGCGACACTTGATACCGGTGCGGTGCGAATTCATGCGCGCCGGGCCGAAGAGCGATCTGCATCCGCTCTTCTTCGGGTGTCCCGTCAGGTATGGTGCTCCGCAGAACAAGCTCGTCCTGAAGTCCGCCGATCTTGACCGCCCGTTTCCGGGACACAATCCCGAGCTCCTGGAAATCCTAACCCCCGCGCTTACCGCCGCCCTGGGGGAACTGCAGGCGCGCAGTTCCATTGGCGACCAGGTGAAAATCGTCCTGAAGCGATCGCTTGCAAGCGGTCGACCGGAGCTGTCGCAGATAGCGCAGGACCTCAACATGAGCGAGCGAACGCTGCAACGGCGCATCACCGATGAGGGCAGGACCTTCCGCGAGCTTCTGTCGGAAGCACGCCAGGAACTCGGGCGGCAATTACTGTCCAATCCGTCTACCGACATCGACGAGGTCGCGTGTCTTCTGGGGTATCAGGATCGCAGTTCCTTCTATCGCGCCTTTCGCGATTGGGAAGGGTTGACGCCGCTGCAATGGCGTGAGCTGAATGGACGGGACGCGTCACAATTCCAATTTCTGCATTGACGCAAATTGGGCGCTCGAAAGGGAAAGGCGGCTACCACCATCCTATTCGGTGATCTCGGCATAAATCATGAGGTCGAGGCCGACCAACGACGGGAGTTGTCATTTGGCACTTAAATCGTTGAATTCCACCGTTGAGGTGATCTGCAACCCTGCGTCCTCTAAAGGCCAGTTCCTAGCGGAAATCAACAGAGTAGGAGGGTTCCAATCCCTTCAAGAGCTGCCCCATAACTCGGGCTGAATAGTCATTGAACGCCGATCATGGGGCTTTGCAACTTTGGGCGATGTTCGTCGCCCCAGAAGCATGGACAACAGCAATCGATGAATTTCGCGGCAGCGCATGGTTCAAGCGGCGTCTGCTGCAGCGAAATGAGCCATCTGGTCGTCGTATGCTTTCACAAAGGCCGGTCTGGCCACCAGGCGTTTGACGTAACTGTGGCAAGCCGGATGGTTTTTGAGCCCGTCAAACCGCTCGATCTGTCGCATGACATCTGCCATCAGCAGGTCGGCCACAGAAAATCGGTCGCCGACCAGCCATTCGCGCCCGGCCAGCACCGTCTCCATTCGATCAAGTCTCGCCTTCAGGAAGTCGTCGACGAACCTGGCCTCGGGCGCTTCACCAGGAAAGCCCATGAACCGGAACAGCGCCCACGGCTGGCTCGGCAGATCGACCGAGTTGAGCGCGGCGATAACCCACTCCAAAACTTCGGCTCGCCCGCGAGGATCGGCGGGCATGAGCACCGGGCTTTTCTCGGCGAGGTGCAGCAGGATCGCGCCGCTTTCAAAAATAGTCAGGTCTCCGTCGGTCAGCCACGGGATCTGGCCGAACGGTTGTGCTGCAAAATGCTCAGGGCCACGGTCTCGAAACGGCGTGCTCTCCACCCGATAGGGTAACCCAGCCTCTTCCAGCGCCCATCTTACCCGCAGGTCGCGCACGAGGCCGCGCGGCAGTTCGGGAACCCAGTCGTATGTTGTCAGGATCAGCTCGGTCATTGATCAACTCCAAGGAAGACGGGAAGCTTGTCGAGAAGGCCAATCCAGCCGCTTTCATGACTTGTGCGGGCATCTTCGTCGGGCAGATGCTCATGGATGAGGGTCAGCACGGTTCCTGCGTCGTACGGTTCCAGCCGGAATGTCACCAGCGATTTCGGATCGGAGGTTCCGGGCAAATCCCAAGTGAAGACGAGCAGTTTCTCGGGAATGACGTCTTGATAGATTCCTGTCGGGTTGTGTTCGTCGTCGTTGAGCAGCCGGAACACGACGCTGAAGCGGCCACCCGGACGGACGTCGGCGACCACGCTAAGGGTCGGTCCCGCATCAGGCCCCCACCACTGCATCATTAACTCGGGCTGTGTAATGGCCGCCCAGACTTTTGCGGGGGTGGCCTTGATTCGACGCACGATCGTCACGCTCGGAAGGCGGTCAGTCATTTCGTATCATCCTCCTCTAAGAGCGTGGCGAGCCGATCAAGGCTAACGGTCCAGAAGCGCTCATAGCGATTGAGCCAGGCCATGGCTTCTTGCATCGGTGCGGCGGAGAGATTCACAGCGACGGTGCGGCCGGTCTTCGTCCGGGTGATCAATCCAGCATCGGACAGCACGTCCAAATGCTTGGTCATGCCGGGTAGCTTCAACGAAAATGATTGGGCGAGCTCGCTGACGGAAAGTCCCGGCCGATCCAGCAAACGCTGCAGGACGCCCCGCCGGGTTGGGTCGGACAGTGCCCAAAACGTACGGTCCATGGGTGATGTCTGATGCTTCGCCATGTAGCGAAGTATTTATCGTAGTGATGGTGATGTCAACCAGGAATTAAGGTTCTTCGCACCTCAACGCATCGATGGGGTCGGGTCTGGCTGCGCGCCAGGCCGGAAAGTGCGTGGCGAAGAAGGAGAGGACGAGCGCCATCGGGACGACTGATGCCGTTTCCGCGATGTCCATGCGCGCTGGCAATTGACCTAGGAAATAGATCCAGGAATTGAATATTGTCCTCCCCGATATCGACGAGAAGAACTGGCGGACCGATTCGATATTCATGCACACGAAGACGCCGATCGCCGCTCCGGTCATCAAGAAGATGCGCATGATCGCGCCGCTCGTCGCGCCCATCGTGCGCAGGATTGCTATGTCGGCGCTCTTGTCCTTGGCCAGCATGAACAATCCCGAAATGATATTGAGCTCGGCGATCAGCACGATCAGCGTCAGGATCATGAATATGACGTTGCGCTGAACCTGAAGGGTCGGGAAAAAGGTCTGGTTGCGTTGGTGCCAGTCGGTCATGAACACAGGCCGCATTGCCGCGTCCTCGAAAGCCGAAAGCGGTCCGTCGCCCTTTGTCGAGACGGCCTCGCTCATGCAGCGGCTCCCAGAGCGCCAACGACATTGTCGAGCGGCAAGGTGGGACGCTCACCGGTCTTGCGAGTCGCATGATTGTGATCTGGAGCGGCGGCAAGGTGTATCGTCACTGGAAAAAGCTGGTAGCCGAGCATTGCGGCGGGATCGGGTAGGCGACATTTGAAAGCCCCGTCCTTAGCCGGCACGGTGCCGGCAACAGCTCCAAAATCAAAGGTCAAGGTTCCCTCCGTGCCACGATGCATGGACGAAAATCGCTGCGTCTCGCCGCATGCCGATCGATGGTCGGAGTTCCCATCTTTTTGTAGAGCATCCCCCGGTTTGCGCCTTCAAACGCGGCCGCGTCCTAAGAGAGATGTCGATTGGAGGTTTAAGCAGTGGATGGCTTCATGTTGCCCGATCGCGCGAATGTCGTTTCATTCAACCGAGCACCTGATTGTTCAAGCCTTTGCGTGCGCAATGCTCGATGCCGGGCATGATCCTCCGCTTTGCCTCACTGCAGGATCAGGCTACCGAGCCGCTTGGGGATCCTGATCGGCGTCAGTCAGCGTCCCCAGAAAAGCAACGATGTCGTCGATCTCCGCATCCGTTACCCCAGGGTTGTCGTGTGGCTTCTTGCCGAACGGCGGGTCCTGATTGAGATTGTTCCAATAAGCTGCAGGCAGGTCGTCATATTGACGGACCGTGCCATCGGCATTGTGCGGATACCATCGGCCCGGGTCCGTGTCGCGTGTCACATAAAATGAGACGACATCGCGGAGCGAATGAAAATAGCCATTGTGGAAGAAACTGTGGCGGAGCGCGACGTTGCGAAGCGTCGGCGTGCGGAAGAGGCCGCAATATTCTGCGCGCCCTTTCAGGTCGGTTCTCTGTGGACCGCAGAGGCCGAGATCGAAATAGTTAGGGTCCTTGTTTGCGGGAATGTCTGGATTTCGCGGCACAGCTAGTCCAAGAAAGCCGAAATCGGAAAACTGCGGCGGCTCCCCGTCGTTGGCAGGTTCGCTCAAATGACAACTCGAACAGTTGCCCTTCGCGGGGTCTTCGAAGAGAGCTCGACCGTGCAACTCCTGAGCTGTCAAACTGCCCTTGCCAGCGAGGAAGGCGTCGTATCGGCTGGAATAAGGATAGAAATCGGGACCGCTTTGCTCGAAGGTCGCGAGTGCCTCGACGGCCGCGGCGAAAGCATCCTCGGTGTGATCGAAGACGTCAGCTCCGAATATCATCTTGAATTCTTCCGCATAGGGCGCGTTGCGCAAGCTCGCAACAACGTCTTTCGGGTCTTTGTTTGCCATCTCGAACGGCGAAAGCAAGGGGATCTTGGCCTGATCGTAACCGTGATCGACGCGACCATCCCATGTGAGGCCACCCGTCGGCCCATTGTCGACGCTTTCGTCGCCTTCATCCTCGGAATCGTAAAAGTGTTCCGTGAATGTCGGCACGGACTGCAGGTATCGAAGCGAAGGAACCGCGCGCAAGCCAGGCTGATCCATGTGCTCTCCTCCCAACTCCACCGGAGACGCCGAGGCCGGTCCGTAGGCGTGGTGCGGGTCATGACAGGAAGCGCAAGCCTGGAGGCCCGACGCCGAAAGAGATCGATCGGAGAACATCTTGCGGCCGACCTCCGTCAATGCCCTGGCTCTGGCAAAAGCTGCAGCTCGTGACATTGGCCCTGGATGAATGCCAACACCATCTCCGGCGGCGGTCTCATAGAGGGGCACGAGGACGAGTACAAGCGCTAGCACGCCGCCCGTCATCAGCGCACGGATTGGCCACATTTTATTGAGCGTCAATGTCGCATTTCCGTAAGATTTCAGAGCGGTCTGGATCATAATCGAGCGCGGGTGCAACAGAATGATGACGGAGAAATTCTAGAACCCTGTTACGATCTCCTGCCGTCACAAAAATGATAGGAGAGAAAGTTAGCGTGTCGCTTGCAAGCCTCTCGGCATCCGCTTGGACGGCTCCGCTCCTCTAGCCAATATCCCCTAGCCATGAGGTAATCCGCCGTGAAGAGGCTCAAACTACTCCATTTCTTTTATCTGGCCACCGCCGCAATCTTACCATCTGCTTACTCAACGGTGGTTCAAGCAGCCCCCGCCGGATACGACAAGATTGATACCGTAGTGGTGATCTACGCCGAGAACCGTAGCTTCGACAATCTTTATGGCAGTTTCCCTGGTGCCAATGGGCTTTCTAACGCAACAGCCAGTCAGGCGCGTCAGCTTGACCGCAATGGTCAGCCCCTTGCGGAATTGCCTCCGGCATGGGGTGGATTGACAGCGAAGGGGGTTACTCCGCCGATCACGGAGGCACAATCGGCGCATCTGGCGAATGCGACATTCGCGATCGATGACGCAAGCGGCTTCGCGCAGTCTTCATCGGTGATCACGCGCGATCTCTGGCATCGCTTCTATCAGGAGCAGATGCAGATCGATGGTGGCAAGAATGATAAGTTCGTCGCCTGGGCGGATTCCGGCGGCCTTGTCATGGGCCATTACGACGGTTCCAACCTGCCCATGTGGCAGATCGCAAAGAAATATGTTCTTGCCGACAATTTCTTCCAGGGAGCATTTGGCGGGTCATTTCTGAACCACTTCCAGTTGGCCTGCGCCTGCGTCCCTGTTTTCCCAGATGCCGACAAGAGCCCGGCAAAGCCGACCATCGCCAAGGTTGACGCCGATGGTGTTTCACTGACCGTGGTCGAGAACGCGCCCAAATCGGCTTTGGAGGGCGCGCCGAAATTTGTATCAGACGGTAATCTCACGCCCGACTTTCACGCCGTCAATACGATGCAACCGCCATATGAGCCGAGCGCCAATCCTCCCGTTGCTGGCGGCGATACGGCCTTTGCGGACCCCAGTCTGCCGACAACCTTGCCGCCGCAACACGACATCACGATCGGCGATCTTCTGACGCTGAAAGGTATTGATTGGGCATGGTATGCCGGAGCTTGGCAGGCGACCCTTGATGGGAAGAATGCGACGCCGGTGCCGAACTTCCAGTTCCATCACCAGCCATTCAACTATTTTGCCGCCTATGCACCCGGTACTCCGGCTCGCGCCCAGCATCTCAAGGACGGAGGCCTCGGCGGCACGGCCTTTATCAAGGACATCGATGACGGCAAACTTCCTGCGGTCACGTTCTACAAACCCCAGGGAAATCTGAACGAGCACAGCGGCTACGCCGATGTTTCAAGTGGCGACCAGCATCTTGCCGATATCGTTTCTCATCTCGAAAAGAGCCCGCAGTGGGGTCATATGTTGGTGATCGTCACTTACGACGAGAACGGCGGGTTCTGGGATCATGTCGCTCCTCCGAAGGCGGACCGTTGGGGTCCGGGCAACCGGATTCCCGCTTTTATCATTTCCCCCTTTGCGCGGACCGGGATGGTCGATCACACGCAATATGACACGACGTCCATCTTGCGCTTTATCACCGCTCGCTATGATTTGCCCGTCCTGCCGGGTCTGGTCGCCCGTGACAAGGCGCTGCGCAACAATGACGAGCCGCCCATGGGCGACATGAGTGCGGCGCTCGATTTGACGCGATAATCACGCAGGCCTCGGAAACTGTCCGAGGCCTGCCACCTTTCCGCGGCAGGAAGAGTCGTCTGACGGCCCTCAGAGGCTGGGCGATATGCTGGAACCCTCAGCGGGAGGCGTCATTCCGTCGTTACACAGCTATGTGATGCAAATAGCAGTGGCGCGGTTAAGCGCCTGGCCGTCAATGATTGAACGGGGATGATGATGAAACACGATACCAGAGCTGGTTGCCAGCTGGTCGGCGTCGCCATCTTGGCATTGTGCCTCGCCTTGCCGGTTCGCGCGCAGGACACTTCTGCATCGGCAAATGCCAAACCCTTCCTGACGCTCGATGGCAAGCAGCCGCTGGTGATAGGCCACCGTGGGCTTCCAGGCCTGATGCCGGAGGAAACATTGGCCTCCTATGATATGGCCGCCGCCCTCGGCACCGATGCCCTGGAGGAGGATATTCACCTCACCAAGGATTGCCTGCTGGTCGCACGCCATAATCCCTGGCTCAGCGACAACACGAATGTGGCGGAGGTCGCCAAGACCAATACTGATGTCGCTGTTCGCAAGCGCACGGTGCCCGGCGTCATGGTCAAGGTCAAATGGGCGCAGACACCGACAAGCGGTCCGGCCGAATATCTGACCGATCTCACCAATCCCTCTGATCCGAAATCGGTGCTGAAATCTTTGGTGGTTGACGGTGAAGATCACACCAATGACTGGTCGATCTCGGATTTCACCCTGGCCGAACTCAAGGCCTGGATCGCCGGCACTACCTACGACGCCGCAGCCGAGCGGCCGAAGGAGTTCAACGGCAAGTTCCCTATCCTGAGCTTGCAGGACATCATCGACATCGCCAAGGCCAAGACCAAGGAAACCGGCCGGACGATCTCCGTCTATCCGGAGACCAAGAATCCGACCTGGAACGATGCGCAGGCCATTGCGAATGGTTGCGGCGCGCCCGGCAGTCACCCGCTTGAAGATGCGATGATCAAAGCCATCGCCGAGAACGGATTGAACTCGAAGGAAGCGCCGATCTTCGTTCAGAGCTTCGAGCCCGGCAGCCTGAAGTATATGGTCAGCCATGGCCTGAAAACGAAGGTGGTGCAGCTTATCGACGGCGATGGCGTTGATTTCAAGACTGGCGCCGTCAGCTATGACGATATCACCAACAGCCGCCCCTTTGACTGGACCGTAGCAGGTGATCCGCGCTGGTTCGATGCGATGCTGACCCCTGCCGGACTTGCGGAGATCAAGACCTATGCCGATGGCATCGGGCCGTGGAAGCCGCAGATCATCCCGTACAAGATCACGGCATGGCCGGAGAAGAATGCCGACGGAACGCCCTTCAAGCCCTCATACTCGCTGTCGACGACACAAGCGCCCACCACGCTCATTGCGGATGCGCACAAGATCGGTCTGTTCGTGCATGTGTTCACCTTCCGCAACGAGAAGAAGTATCTGGCGGCGGACTACGGCGGTGATCCGCAACAGGAATTCTTGAAATTCTACCGGCTCGGTACAGACGGCGTCTTTACGGATTTTACGAATACCGGCGTGCTGGCCCGCCTTGCATATTTGCACGAACTCGGACGCTGAGGTCGCCGATTGCCGGCGTCCGAGCCAAGCCGCGTTTTCAAACGCCGCAGCGATAGGCGAGGTATTGCCCATGTCGCTTGATCTTTCGCATGGGCAATGGGCGCTGGACTATTATGCGGACACTCTTCGAAAGATCGAGCATCCTCAAGCTCACTAGGAAGGCTCCATAATTGAGCGATATGCCACAGCATTCGAAGGTGCCGTGGTTTCAAACCCCTTCAAGGCAACCCATTGCGACGTGCGGCATATCCAATGGCTTCAAAGCCTTAGGGTCTGAAATCATTGCGCGGCGTGGAAAGCCGTCAGCAATCACGAAGTCCCATTCCGCAATCTGTAGCAAGAGAACGATGATTGGGTTCTTGCTCTCAAGCAGCCCCATTCGTTGTTTTGTCACGCCTGTCGAGCGTTTGCCTGCTCAATCAGAACTTCCGCGGCATCCCACGCCCTTGTTGCCACGGTCGGATCGCGAAAGGCACGAGCATCGATTGTCGCGCCATCAAGCAGAATCATGAGGATTGACGCGGTGCGTGCCGCTGCTTGCTCTGGCAAAACGGTCTTCAGTATGTCGCGCATCCATTCAGTCATTGTTTGCTTATACTGAATGGCGATCGTCGAGATCTTCGGATAGTCGGTTCCAAATTCCGCGAGTGCGCGCTCGAAAAGGCAACCGGCAAATTCCGGAGTGGCAAACCATGCCTCATGCCAGGCGAAAATAGCATGCAGCTGTTCCTTCGCCGATGCTGTTGGCTCAACAGATGCGCGAAGACTGGCCATGATGTCTTGATAACGATGCTCAAGCACAGCGCGGATCAGGTCGTCCTTACCTGGGAAATGGTTGTAGAGCGTCATGCGGGCGACACCGGCTTCTACAAGAATTCGGTCGACGCCGACGGGATGAAAGCCGTGCCTTGAAAACAGGTCGGTTGCAACTTTGATAAGCTGCTCTTTTTTCGAGCTCATTGATGTCTCAGGCCAAGTTAAGTCCTGTATTAGGCATTGTTAGATCCGTTTGTCTAACGGTTTTCATATGGACAATATAGACCGATCGTTCTATCTATTTCGCGACCGGCGCCGGTTTGGCGGTGCCTTCCACGCACGCGAGAGATCCTATGAGCGTAATGACGAGAGTATCGGCCCTGTTGTTTGCAGCGGCCGTTGTGACAAGTTGTGTGCCCGCCTCGCAAGCAGGAGCACCGATCGCCAATCGATCGTCTGCCGACATCTCTCCCGATGAATGGGCCAATGTCATCGCGATGGATCAGAAAGCGGTGAAAGCAGGTGTGATGTCCCCGGAGATCATCCCGATCGACCTCACTCTTTCGAAGATGATTCCTGAGGGGCAGGCGATCGTCGCCTCGCATGATCAGGCCAAGGCAAAGGATTGGTCGCAACGATATCATGCTCTTATCGCGCGGAGAAATGAGCTCGATCAGAAATCCGCTGCAGCGCATCCGATCCACTTCAATGCCGTTCAGAGTGATCCATGCCTGTCGCCAATGGGAAAAGATATTTGCACACCTCCACCGCCAGTTCAGGCCCAGCCAATGTGCTCGGTGAATTATGGTGATACCGTTGGCCTGGTGCCCTGCGGTTGAGGGTGAGTTTGCTCTTTGCAGAGAAAGTGTCGATCCAGGGCCGCAGCTACGGCATATCATCAATTCCTATCTGCACTTCGACGCGACCAGGATGAAGAAGCTGGATTTTGAGTAGCTGGCGACGGAGTGGCCGCCGGTTCGAAACCCATTCAAGAGCAAAACAATTTTATTCAATTACTGAACGTTGGTGTTGCAAATTTTACACGCATATCGAAAAACGAGCGTGTGAGGCCCCCACATGCACGCTACTTTCCGCTGTACTTTTTTAGAAATATGCTATTGAGCCAAACAGGCCGATGATCGGCTACACCGTCCCCAGGTGCATTTTCATGAAATCTGATGATTTGCCGACTGAGCAAGCAGCCGCTTGCGCAGGCGAATGGCTTTGACTTTAGGAAGTTTTATATGGCGCCCGCGAATAAGTCTGTCTTTTTCAAGACACTGTCATCTGTTGCGATCCTTTCCTCGACGTTGTTTGCATTTTCCGCAATCGCGCAGGAACAGCCTGCGCCCGCGGCTGCAAATACGCCTTCAAGCACCGGTTCGGCCCAAGCGACCACTGCCGCAGCAAACGAACAGCAGCCAGCCCCGCAAGCACGGGTTCAGAAATTCGACGATTGGTACTATCGCTGCATCGATGGAAAAGCCGCTGACGGCTCGGCCGCGGAGAGCTGCGAAGTCGCACAGATTGCGACGGTCAAGCAAGGCGACCAGGATGTTAACATATTGACTCTGGCGGTCGCCAAGGCGCCGGCTCCGACCGCAACAGACAAGAAAGCAGCAAAGCAGCCTGCAAACGAGCTGGTTCTGACGACGCTTGTCCCGCTCAACATGTATCTGCCCGCCGGCATCAGCATTGACGCAAGCGACAAGCCTGTCGTGCAGCTTGCCTATCGCAACTGCAGTCAGGCCGGATGCTGGGCGCAGCAGAAGCTTGACGGCAAGATGGTTGCAGCGCTTGCCAAGGCGACTGATGGCACCGGTCACGTGCAGATGATGAATGGCCAGAAGGTGAACATCAAATTCTCCCTCAAGGGCCTATCGGCGGCCCTGGACGCATTGCAAAAGCCCGCTTCCAAGTAAGCGGACGGCGGGAATAGCTCATGACACTGGCTTTAGGGCTGTCTCTTGCGCGGAGTGGCCGTGGCTTTTCGAAGTCATCTTTCATCGTGCCGCTTGCCGTCGCATTGCTGTCGCTAGACCTGGCGTCGTCCCAGGCCGTGGCGCAGCAATCGCCGAACGACGACTTCGTACGCCGTCAGGCACAGGAAGCGGAACAGCAGCGTCTTAAAAACCTTGGCCAGATGACGCCAAAGCCGTCTCCGGCCGAGGTGCAGCAGCCGACCACACCCGGTGGCAGCAAGGCTGGCCCGTGCTTTGCGATCACCCATATCGAAGTCGAAGGCGTCGAGCAGTTTTCGGCCGGTGCGATCGACAAGGTCACCGCTCCTTACGCGAACCGCTGCGTCGGTGTTGGCGAGATCAACGCGCTGTTGCGCGACCTGACGCATCTCTATCTCGACAAGGGTTTTGTGAGCTCGCGCGTCTATGTGCCGGCGCAGGATATCGCCAAGACGAAGGTGCTGCGCCTCGTCGCCGTCGAAGGCACGCTTGCCGATATCTACATCAACGGCCAGCCAGCTTCGGGTTTCGGTGCGGCCGGCTCTGGCGTGCTTGCAACTGCTTTTCCCGGCATGAAGGGTGAGATCACCAATCTGCGCGACATCGAGCAGGGGCTCGACCAGATCAATCGTCTCACCTCCAACAATGCCAAGACCGCGATGCTCCCCGGCAAGACCGACGGCACTTCGATCCTCAACATCGAGAACAAGCAGAGCCATCCCTGGCATCTGTCGGTGGGCAACAGCAATCTCGGCCAGGAGCAGACCGGATATTCCAAGTCGTCGCTCAATGCCGGCTACGACAACCTGTTCGGCATCAACGACCAATGGAGTTTCGGCTACGAACATAGCGGCCCGGACTATCCCTGGCGCAATGACGGCCATGGCAAGAGCAACAGCTATTCGGGCAATGTCAGCGTACCCTATGGCTACTGGACCTTCTCGGCGAACGGCTCCTGGTACGAATATGACAGCTCGGTTCCAGGCAATTTCGGCACGTTGCAGACGTCGGGCGACAGCAAGCAAGCCGGTATCGGTGCGGATCGCGTCATCCTGCGCGACAAGGATTCGATCACCACGTTCAATAGCGGCCTAACCTACAAGGAAACCAACAATTTCCTGCTCGGCAACAAAATAGAGGTCGGCAGCCGCAAATATACCGTCGGCGATCTCGGCATCTCGCATTCGCGGCGCATGCTGGGTGGCCTCTGGGTCTTCGATCTTTCCTACAGCCAGGGGCTCAATCTGTTCGACGCGGTCGCCCCCGGCGACGCCGGGGCAGGGGATGCCGACCCCCGTTTTTCCAAGTTCACCGGCACGATTACGCTGACGCGGCCCGTCGAGATGGCGGGGCAGCACCTCGAGATCAATTCGATCGTCACCGGGCAGTATTCCCCCGACAATCTGTTCGGGGCCGAGCAAATCTCGGTCGGCGGCTATTCCTCTGTGCGCGGCACGCGCGAGACCATGCTCTTTGGCAATAATGGCTTCTTCATTCGCAATGATCTCGTCTGGCGGACGCAGCCCTTTGCCGAGAATGCCGAGCTTGCCAGGATACTCGGAGAGTTCAGGCCGTATGTCGGTCTCGATTACGGCAGGATCGCGCGCCAGGCCCGCTACCAGATCGCCGGTGGCGACATGCTCGGCTGGACGGTCGGCGCCAAGCTCGCCGGCGGCAATATCAATTTCGATATGGGTTACTCGGATGTCTTTGGCGGCACGGTCAGCCGCCGCGACTCCGGGCTTCTGTTTGTCAGTGCGTCAGTGAGATGGTGAGTAACGTGTCAACAATTCTATCCAAAAATACCCCTAAGCGGTTTGTCCACAGTGTGAAGATGCTTGCGGTTTTTGCGGTGGCGGCGATCGTCAGCGCCTGCCAGACCGCAGACCCCCGGCTGGTGACGGCATTGCGGAGTTCGTCAGTTACCCAGATTCAGCTCGAGACTGCACCAGACGTGAATATGGGGGGATTCTTCGACAGGAAGAAACCCGATCCACAGCTGTCAAAAGTGGTGCAGACCCTCGAGGCTTCGCTAAATCGTGAACTTAAAGGTCTACCCGGCGGGAAAACACCGGGAAAGCTTATCGTGACATTGCACACGGTCGATCTCGCCAGCAACGCCGGCCGTATCATCCTGGACAACGACAGCAGTCTGTCGGGATCAGTCCGCCTTCAGGATGCAAAGACTGGACGTCTCATAGCCGAAACGGGGGTCTATGTGACCGAGAAGGGCGTGCGTGGTGAAGGGAACATCGGCGTCTTCGTCGCCATGGCAATCAACGCTGCACAGGTTTCCCAGAAGAAGGACGCTCTCGCTCATGATCTCTCCGAGAAGTTCGTTCGCAGCGTAAAGACCTGGCTCACGCAGAAATAGGAAATTCTGTCGTCGCAGGGACGCCCGATAACGGCAAGACCACAGTGCCAGGAAGTGGACGAGAAGATGAGCAACGGAAGATACGGATTGTCGAAGAGGATTGATCAACTGGGTCGACTCACCCGGCAATCGCTTGCGATGGTGCTCAGTGCGTTGCTCGTCTTCCAGCCGATGCTGGCGAATGCGCAATCTGTCTCTGCTGCTGGAGCGGCGCCTGCAGCCAATCAGCCTGGGGTTGGTGCAGCGCCGAACGGCGTGCCGCTGATTGATATCGCCACGCCGAATGCGAGCGGCCTGTCGCACAATAAATACAACGACTTCAACGTCGGCACCCAAGGTCTCATCCTTAACAATTTCAATGGGGAGAAAGGCAACTCAAACCTGGGAGGCATTACCCCCGGCAATCCGAACTTAAGGAATTCCGGTCCGGCCTCCGTCATCCTCAACGAAGTCACCTCAGGCAATCGTTCCGCGCTGAATGGTCCGACCGAAGTGTTTGGCGGCAGGGCCGACGTTATCATCGCCAATCCGAACGGAATCACATGCGCCGGCTGCGGCTTCATCAACACGCCGCATGCCACGCTAACGACTGGCATCCCCAATATCGGCGCTGACGGAAGCCTGAGCGGCTTCACCGTCAATGGCGGTGACGTCACCTTCGAAGGAGCCGGCGGCAACTTCGCGGCCGCTCCTGGCACGGTTGATCTCTTTGATGTCGTTGCGCGCAATATTCACGTCAATGCGCCCCTCTACGGCAAGACCATCCGGCTGACGGGCGGCGCCAGCAAATATGACTACGCGACCGGAGAGTCCACGGCGCTGACCGCCGCCTCGGGCACGCCGGAATATGCGATCGACGGTACCGCGCTCGGTGCCATGCAGGCGGACCGCATCAAGGTTGTCGTCACCGAAAAAGGCGCCGGCGTCAAAATGAGCGCTGACATGGCCGCCAATGCCGGCGAGCTGTCGCTGTCGGCCGATGGCAAGATCTCGATCGGCAATGCCTCGGGGCGGGATGGGGCCACGATCGCCTCGAAACAGAAGGTCACGGCAGCCAAGGTTACATCGCAACAGAAGCTTGCTGTCAGGGCGAACCAGGGTGTCACTCTGCAGACAGTTGCGGCCGATGGCGACATTGTTCTGGCGAGTGGCGCTGGTCTCTTGAGCGTGTCGGGCGACGTCAACAGCGCGACAACTGTGCAGATGAACTCCGCCGGCGGGATTGCGGTCGGAAGCGTGACGGCCGGCAATGGCATGGCAACACTTGTCGCGACCTCTGGCGATATCGCGATCGCCGGCGCGGCCAATAGCACCGGCGACCTCAATCTGACGGCGACGGCCGGCGCGATCTCGGCCGCGTTGCTGCAGAGCAGTCAGAATATCGCCTTGAATGCCGTTCTTGGGATTGCCGTCGCCGGCAATGTGCAGGGGCAGGGTAATGTAGACGCTACCGGCCAGTCGATCTCGGCCGGCAAGGTCATCTCCGGCATCAATCTTGCTGCCACCAGCGCCGATCCGAATGGTAATATCGTGCTCGCAGCGCAATCGCCTGCGATTGTCGCGGGGTCGGCAGGCAGCCTCAGCTTGACCGCCACTAGCGGTAATATCACGACGGGTGCCCTGCTGTCGGCCGGCTCCCTGAGTGCCAACTCCGCCGGTAGCATGAGCGCTGGCGGCATCCAATCGGCCGGTGATCTAACGGTGACCGCAGCGTCGCTCAATGCGAGCGGCATTACCTCCCGTGGAGCGCTTACGGTCAATACGGCGGGCGATAGTGTTGGCACGACGACCGCAAGTGGTCGCGTTGACGTCACCGGCCAGGTTCTTGCTGCAGGCAATGTCCTGATCTCGGGCGCTGCTCTTCAGGCCAGTGCTATTGCCGCCGGTGTCGACTTTGCGGCCACTGATGCGAACGGCGGCAGCATTGTCCTCGGATCGTCGGGTACGCTCGATTTGACCGCCACGACGGGCAATATCGTCGCCGACAAGTTGCTGTCGGCGGGTGACATGACCGTTCAGGCCGCTCTGTTGCAGGCAAACAATCTCATCAGCCACGGCAATGTTGCGATTACCGCAAGCAGTAACGCCGGTATTGGCGGCGCCGTCAGAGTCGCCAATCAATTGCTCAGTGCTGGCAATACCACAATCACCAGCAACACCGGCGGCGTTGGTGTCGGTCTTCTTGCCTCCGGCGTCGACTTCGGCGCGACCAAGGCGGCCGGCGGCAATATCGTGCTGGCGAGTGGCGGCGATCTGACGGTCAACGACGGCGTCGGTGCCATCCAGGCAGGGACGGTGCTTGCAGCCGGCACGATCAATGTTACCGGCCAGACCATTACCGCCGACACGATCACCGGCCACAAGGACATTACGCTTTCGGGTGCCACCGGTGCGACGGTGGCGAGTAGTGGCGTCGCCACGACGACCGCAAGCGGTCGCGTCAGCATCTCCGGCCAGGTCCTCGGCGGCGGCAATATCGGCGTCACCGGTTCGAGCATTGCGGCCGACGCCATTGTCTCTGGCGTCGATATTGCCGCCACCGATGCCGCGGGTGGGCACATCACCCTTGGCCCGACGATAACAGGAACCGGCAATCTGAGGTTGACGGCCGCCGGTGTGCTCAACGCCGGGACACTCTTGTCCGCGGGCGATCTTAATGCCAACGGTGCAACGATCACCGCCGGCAATATTTCTGCCCATCACGACATGACGCTTGGCGGGGCCACCACTGTCAGCGGCCAGATCCTTGGTGCCGGCAATGTACTGATCACCGGCCCGAGCCTGTCGGCACAGACCGTCGTTGCGGGCATAGACTTCGATGCCACCAATTCTGCCGGTGGGAGGATCGTTCTTGGCCAGGCAGGCGACCTCACGGCCGCCGCCAGCGGCGACATCTCGGTTTCGACGATAGAGGCCGCCGGCAATCTCGTGGCCAGCGGCACGACGATCGCCGCCAATGCTGTTACCGGCCACAAGAATATCGCGCTTTCGGGGGCGACAACCGTCGCCAACCAGGTTCTCGGCGGAGGCAATGTCAGCATTTCCGGACCGAGCATCAAGGCCGGTAGCGTCGTTTCCGGCGTCGACTTCGCCAGGACTGCTGCCGCCAATGGCAACATCGTGCTCGCCGGCAGTGGCGACCTGACGCTTTCGGCCTTGAGCGCCCTCAACGCCGGCTCGTTACTGTCGGCCGGTGATCTCAGTGCGACCGGGTCGAACCTCACCGCGAACAGCGTAACCGCCCATGGTGATATGACGCTCGGTGGCGCGATCAACGTCAGCGGCCAGATCCTTGGCGCAGAAAATGTTCTTATCAGCGGCCAAAGTCTGTCGGCGCAAACTCTCGTTGCCGGTATCGACTTTAGCGCCACCAATGCTGCCGGCGGCAATATTGTGCTGGGCCAGGCCGGCAGTTTGAAGGCCACGGTCAATGGCACCGTCACGGCGCCGACCATACAAGCCGCCGGCGCGATCGATATTGGCGGCGCCTCCATTGCCGCCGACGCCGTCACGGGCCACAAGGACATCACGCTTTCCGGCACAGCTGCCGGAGTGGCTGTCGCCAATCAAGTGCTTGGCGGGGGTAACGTCGGCATCTCTGGGCCAAGCATCAAGGCCGGCACTGTCGTTTCTGGCGTTGACTTCGCGTCGACGGCCGCTGCTGGTGGCGGCATCGTGCTCGCCGGCAGCGGCGACCTCACGCTTGCTTCGACCGGTAACATCAATGCTGTCACCTTGCTCTCTGCTGGCGGTCTCAGTGCTGCAGGAGCCGCCCTCAACGCCAATGCGGTGACAGCTCATGGCGACATGACGCTTGCGGGAGCGATCAACGTCAACAGCCAGATCCTGAGCTCTGGCAATGTGCTGATCAGTGGCCAAAGTCTGTCGGCGCAGACCCTCGTTGCTGGCATCGACTTTGCCGCCACGAACCGGACAGCGGGCAATATCGTCCTTGGTCAAACCGCGACGATTGTAGGCAATCGCGCTGGTGACCTCAAGGTCGCAACCAGCGGCGTTATGGCAGTGCCGACGATTCAGGCGGCCGGCACCATCGATATTCGCGCCGCAACGGTCACCAGCGACGCGATTACCGGTCACAAGGATATCACCGTTTCGGGTGTAAGCGGTCCCGTTGACGTGACGAACCAAGTGCTCGGCGGAGGCAACGTCGGCATCTCCGGCTCGAGCATCAAGGCCGGCGCGATTATCTCCGGCGTCGATTTCGCCGCGACGACCGCAGCCAATGGACATATCGTTCAGACGGAAAGTGGCGACATGTCCCTGACGGCGCCTGGTGCCATCAGCGTCGGCACGTTGCTCTCCGCCGGCAATCTGAGTGCGTCCGGCGCGGCCGTTGCGGCTGACAAGGTCACTGCCCATGGCGCCATGACGCTCGCAGGCGCGATCAACGTCAGTGGCCAGATCCTAAGTGCTGGCAATGTCTTCATTAGCGGACAAAGCCTGTCGGCGCAGACCGTCGTCGCCGGCCTCGACTTCAATGCCACCGATGCCTCTGGAGGCAACATCGTCCTTGCTCAAACCGCGACGATTGCAGGCAATCGCGCTGGCGATCTGACAGTGTCTGTCAATGGCGCAGTGACTGTGCCAACGATACAGGCAGCCGGCGTGCTCGATGTCAGCGGCACATCCGTTGGGGCAGATTCGATCATCAGTCACAAGGATATCACCCTCGCCGGTACGACTGCTGGTGTTGGCACGACGACCGCAAGCGGTCGCGTTGACGTCACCAATCAGGTCCTTGGCGGCGGTGCCATTGGCATCTCCGGCTCGAGCATCAAGGCCGGTGCGATTATCTCCGGCATCGACTTCGCTGCCACGGCTGCGGCCAATGGACAGATCGTTCAGACGGCAAGCGGTGACATGTCTCTGACGTCGCCAGGCACCATCAGCGCCGGTACACTATTAACGGCCGGCAATCTGAGCGCTTCTGGCGGAACGATCACGGCCGACAAAATCACGGCACACCACGACATCACGCTCGGTGGTGTAATCAGTGTCAGCGGTCAAATCCTTGTCGCCGGCAATGTCCTGATCAGTGGGCAGAGCTTGTCGGCACAGACTATTGTTGCTGGTCTCGATTTCAATGCCACCGATGCTGCCGGAGGCAGGATCGTCCTCGGATCAAGCGGTGACCTGACGGTTTCGATTAACGGTGCGGTAGCAGCACCAACGATGCAGGCAGCCGGCGCCATCGATATCAGCGGTACATCACTCACGGCAGATTCGATCACCGGTCAGAGGAATATCACCCTTGCCGGTACGGCAGCAGGTGGTGTCGGCACGACGAGCGCAAGCGGTCGCGTTGACGTCACCAACCAAGTTCTTGGCCGCGGTAATGTCAGCATCTCCGGACGAAGCATCAATACCGGCGCCGTCGTTTCTGGTGTCGATTTCGCCAGGACTGCTGCCGCCAATGGCAATATCGTGCTTGCCAGCAGCGGTGACCTGACGCTCGCCTCGACCGGTGCCGTCAATGCCGGTACGCTGCTGTCCGCTGGTAGTCTCACCGCAACTGGTACAGTCATCACTGTCGATGTTGTTACCGCGCATGGTAATATCGCGCTCGACGGCGCCATAAGCGTCGCCAGCCAGATTCTTGGCGCTGGCAACGTGCTGATCTCGGGCCAAAGCCTGTCGGCGCGGTCTCTAATTGCCGGTATCGACTTCGATGCGACCAACAGGGCTAGCGGTGACATCGTCCTTGGCCAGACCGGAGACCTGACAGTCTCGGTTAGTGGTGCCGTGGCGGTTCCGACGATACAAGCAGCAGGCGCCGTCGATGTAAGCGGCGCGACCATCGATGCCAATGCGGTCACCAGCTACCGCAACATGACCTTGTCCGGCGCAACCACCGTCAGCAATCAGGTCCTTGGCGGCGACAGCATCAGCATCTCCGGAGCGGGCATCAAAGTCGGGACTGTCGTTTCCGGCGTCGACTTCGCCAGAACGGCAGCCGCCAATGGCAACATTGTTCAGACGGCAAGCGGCGACCTGACGCTTGTCTCGGCCGGCACCATCAGCGCCGGCACGTTGCTGTCGGCCGGTGGCGTCAATGCCAGTGGAGCAGCCGTCACTGCCGCTGCCGTTACTGCGCATGGCAATGCAACGCTCAATGGGGCAATCACCATCAGCGGCCAGATCCTTGGCGCCGGCAATGTATTGATTACCGGCCAAAGCCTGTCGGCGCAGACCGTCGTCGCCGGCATTGATTTTGCCGCGACCAATGCCGCCGGCGGCAATATCGTCCTGGGCCAGGCCGCGACGATTGCAGGCAATCACACTGGTGATTTGACCGTGTCGGTGAACGGCGCGGTGGCGGCGCCGATCATACAGGCAGCCGGTGACATCGACGTCAGCGGCGCGTCGGTCGCAGCAGCTTCGATCACCGGCCACAAGGATGTTACCCTTTCCGGTGCGGCAGCCGACGGCGTCGCTATTGCGAAGCAATTGCTCGGCGGCGGTGACGTCTCGATCTCTGGCACCAGCATCAAAGCCGGCACCGTGGTCTCGGGTGTCGATTTCACCGCCACCTCCGCCGGCGGTGGAAACATCGTCCTGACGGCAAGTGGAGATCTGACGCTCGTTTCTACTGGGCTCACTAGCGGCGGCACATTGTTGTCGGCGGGAGCACTTTCGGCCAAAGGCTCGACTGTGACTGCCGACAGTATCACGGCGCACGGAAACGTGACGCTTGATGGCGCCACCATAGTGGGTGGCCAAATTCTGGCGGCTGGCGATGTGCTGATTAGCGGCCAGAGCCTGGCAGCTCAAGCCGCAATTGCCGGTATCGACTTTGCCGCGACCAATGCTGCGGGCGGCAATATCGTGCTTGGTAACGCCGGCAAACTCACCGTATCGGTCAGCGGCGATGTGGCGGCTTCGACCATGCAGGCCGCCGGTACTGTCGACGCCAGCGGTGCGACCATAACCGCCGACACCATCACTGGTCATAAAGACATCGCGCTGTCCGGCGCCACGACCATTCATCATCAAATCCTCGGCGGCGGTGATGTCGCCATCTCAGGCTCCGGCATCAGGGCTGGCGCCATCGTTTCCGGCGTGGATTTTGCGAGAACTGCTGCTGCCAACGGCGATATTGTCCTTGCCAGCAGCGGCGATCTGACGCTTGCCTCTGCCGGCAATATCGACGCCGGTGCGCTGTTGTCAGCCGGTGATCTTTCGACCAGCGGCGCAGCCGTGAGCGCGGATGCCGTCACTGCACATGGTGCGGTCACGCTCAACGGCGCCACCACTGTAACCGGCCAGGTTCTCAGCGCCGGCAACGTGCTGGTCACCGGCCAGAGCCTCTCGGCCCAAACAATCGTCGCCGGCATCGATTTCACCGCCAGCAAAACGTCTGGCGGCAATATCGTTGTTGATCAAACCGGGGGCTTGACGGCCCAACTGAGCGGCGAGCTGTCTGCATCCACGATGGAGGCAGCCGGGGCCATCAACGTCAATGCCACCACGGTGACTGCCGATAGCATCACCGGCCACAAGAATATCACGCTCGCCGGTACGACCACCGTAAACGGCCAGGTGCTTGGTGGAGGAAACATCAGTGTTTCCGGCCCAAGCATCACGGCAGGTGCCATAGTCTCCGGCGTCGATTTCGCTGGAACGGCCGCCGCCAATGGCAACATCGTCCAGACGATGAGCGGTGATATCTCGCTGACCTCGACAGGCGGCCTCACCGTCGGCACGCTATTATCGGCCGGTGGTCTGACCGCACAGGCGATGGATCTAGCGGCCAGCAGCATTACCAGCCATGGCAAGACCGATTTGAAGGCCAACGGTACGGCCGCAAGCGGCCGCGTGAATGTGAGTGGCCAAGTGTTGTCGGCCAGTGATCTGACGATCAGCGCCAACAGCCTCAAAGCCGGTCTCCTGGTCTCAGGGGTCGACTTCGCGGCGACCAATAGAAACGGTGGCAATATCGTCCTCGGGTCGTCCGGCGCGACCGAAATCACCGTCTCGGGTAATGCCACGGCCGGCACGATCCTGTCGGCTGGCGATTTCACGGCGAAGGCCGCCACGCTGCAGGGAACCAGCATAACCGGTCACGGCAAAGTCGGCGTTGTCGGTAACGTCGATGTCACCAGCCAGATTCTCGCGGCCGGCGATCTCGCTCTCAATGGCGGCGATATCAGTGCCCCCACCTTGATCTCAGGTATCGACTTTACCGCCACCAACGCCGCCGGCGGCAATATCGTGCTCGCGCAATCCGGCGCCATGAACCTCACGGCGACGGGCAATATTGCCTCCCAGACGATCCTGTCCGCCGGAGATATCACGGCGAATGCGGTTGATCTCATTGCCGGCAGCATCACAGCTCATGGCAATGCCGGCATTGTCGGCAATGTCGATGTCAGCAATCAGATCATTGCCGCTGGCAATCTCACGATCAGTGGTGGTCACATCAACGCGCCAACGCTGATCTCCGGCATCGATTTCGCTGCCACCAATGCCGCAGGCGGCGGTATTGTGCTTGGCGCTGCCGCAACGATCACGGGCAATCGCGCTGGCGATATGAACCTGACGGCGTCTGGCGGCATCACCACACAGACCATGCTATCGGCTGGTGTCATTGACGCCCATGGTACCACGATCACGGCCAACGCTGTTACCGGGCATGGCAATATAGACCTTGCCGGCAGCAGCAGCGTCAATGTGACCGGCCAGCTCCTCGGTGCGGGCGACGTTTCGCTTTCCGGCCCGACCGTCGAACTGGGCCAAGCTGTTACCGGTGTCGATTTCGCTGCCACCGCACAATCGATAAACGGCGCCATCGTTCTCGGACCAAGCGGTGACCTGACCATTAGCGCCGGAAGTGCTTCGGCCGGCACGCTGATCGTCGCAGGTAGCCTCAATGCGACGGCAAGCGCATTCACGGGCGGTAATATCACGGGCCACGGCGCCGTCGCGATCGGCTCATCCACCAGTCCCGGCGCGGTCAAGATCAACGGGCAACTCCTCGGCGCCAGCAATGTCTCGATCACCGGCTCCGATATCAGCGGCAATGCCATTGTCGCCGGCGTCGATTTTGCCGCAACAGGCCAATCGGCGACTGGCAATATCGTCCTTGGCCAGGCCGCGACGATTGCGGGCAAGCGCGCTGGTGATCTCACCCTGGCAGCGACGTCTGGGAATGTCGCCGTCAGCAGCCTGATGGCGGCCGGCAACCTGACGGCCAATGCGGCGAATAATGTCAGCGCCAATGCCGTCGCCCATGGCGACCTGACTATTGGCGCCGGTAACGCGATCACGCTCAGTGGCCAATCGCTTAGTAACGGTAACGTCAACCTCAACGCCCGGTCGATCACCATCGACACGCTGGTCTCCGGCGTCGACTTTGCTGCCACCAATGCGTCATCCAATGGCAGTCTGATGCTGCGGCGCGCCGGCACGATGACACTTGCCGCCTCCAACGGCAGCGTCAGCGCCAACTCATTGCTTTCCGGCGGCAATCTTGCCGCCACGGCCACGCAGAATATCAGTTATAACAGTCTGCAAAGTCTGGGAAATGCCGCTCTCACAAGCCCAGGCGCCATTGCCTATACGAGCACTACCCGCGTCGGCGGCAATCTGACGCTCAACACCGGTGTGCTGGATCTGTCCGGCAGCAGGGGTAGCCGGATTGCCGGCGGCGGCATGCTGATCGTCAACGCGTCCTCGGCCAATCTCTCGAGCAGCAACCTTGTTTTCGGGGGCCTGACCCTCAATCTGTCGGGCAACGCTGATCTTTCGAACGCGCAGGTGAGCACCGTCACCAATGCCGGCGGTTCTGGCGACATCAGCATATCTGCCGCAGGTCTGACGACAAACGCCAATACCGCGCTGCTTGCCGCGCACGACCTGACGCTGAACCTGCTGTCACTCGGCAATGCCGGACAACTTGCGGCCGGCAACAATCTCAACGTCAACATTGCCGGCGATTTTGCGAACACCCCGAGCGGCCTCGTCTTTGCCGGCAACAATGCCAATTTCTTCGTCGGCGGCACGCTGGCCAACAATCAGGGCGCCCTACTTGCCGGCAACGGTCTTACCATCGCAGGAGCTAGCGGTAGTCAACGCAACGGTGCCGTCGTCAACTCGGCCGGCCTCATTCAGTCAGGCGGCGGCATGTCGATCCTGACCAACGGCCTCAGCAATGTCACGACCTCGGCTCCGGCAATCCAGCGGAACGTGCTTATTTCCGACGACGTTCTCCACGCTTATGACCTGATCACCGATTCCGGGACGAAGAGCGGTCTGGTTCACCAACTTGTGTTGCAGGATCAGTTGATCAGCGGTGCCGGAGCCTCCGCGCAAATTCGCGCCGGCGCAGAGTTGACCATCAATGCCACCAATCTTTGGAACTCCTACAGCTCGATCAAGTCCGACGGCAACATGCTGCTCACCGTCGCGGGCGCGCTCACCAATGACGGCGCGACGCTCAATCGCATTTCCGAATTGACGTGCAACAGCTCGACCCCATGTCAGTATTATCCTGACAAAGCGGTTGAGACGACGACACTGAACTGCAGCGGGCCCAACCGTCCCTGTATCGAAAATACCACGACGACCTATGTGCCCAACCCCAACGGAAGGCGCGATCCGTCGAAGGACTTGAACCCTGGCACAACCGTTAACGGTGTTGCGGCGATTGGAGCGATCTCCGGCGTTATCCAGACACGGGGTGCTCTCGCGATCAACGGCGGTGGTTCGGTCAACAACGTTGCGTCCAACGGTTCGATCAGTGGTGGGGTCGCAATTGCCGCCCCGGCGACCAGCAACAATCCGCTTGGCGCCTTGAGCAGCATGACCGCGGGCGGGGCCTTGTTCAATGTCAGCGCGGCGCTTTCAAACGTGGCGGCCAATGGCGGCGCCAATGCGAGCGCCGGCCCGTCGCTTGTCTCAAACGGTCCGACGATCGGTTCGGGACCGGCGATCAGTAGCAATCTGCGGGCCAGCGGTAGCGCTTCGATCAGTGGCGTCAGCTTGACGGCAAGCAATGGCGTAACGCTGAGCCAAAATAGCGTGACCGCTGCAACCGGTCCCTCGATCAACGGCAGCAACCTGACGACGGCTGGGAATGCCAATGTCAGCAGTAGCGGCCTCACGGTTGTCGGTGGCGCGTCGGTAAGCACCAACGGTCCGACTGCAGCGACGGGTTCGGCGATCGGCGGCGGCGGTGTGACCGCTGCCCCCGGTAGCTCGATCAGCAACAGCAGCGTTACGGCAGCGACAGGCCCAGCAATCGGCGGCAATACGCTGACAGCCGCGGGTGCCTCGGTTAGTCCGAACAGCCTCATGGGCAAACTCACTGCGGCTATTGGCAATAGCGGCAATCTCGCCCAGATCCTCCAGACGAACGGTGCTCAGCTCGCAGCGGTCGCCAAGCCGCAATCGGGTGGTGTTGGCGGTACCGCGCCGGGGCAAGTCTTCCTGTTCGAGACACGCGCAGCGTTCCTCGACGTGTCGAAATTCTACGGCTCGGCCTATTTCATTGACCGGGTTGGCTATACGCCGGAGACCAAGGTTCCCTTCCTGGGGGATGCCTACTTCGACAACCAGCTCATCGATGAGCAGATGCGGCAATTGGTCGGCAATGGTCTTGGCGCCGGCTCCTTCGTTCCCGGCGATAACGCCACAGACCAGATGAAGACGCTGCTTGACAAGGGCGTCGCTTATGCCGAGGCGCATGGTCTTGGTCTCGGACAGCCGCTGACGCCCGAGCAGGCCGCATCGCTGACGCAATCGATGGTGATCTACCAGACAGAGGTCGTCGATGGCGCGCCGGTACTGGTGCCCGTCGTCTATCTCTCGGCCGCCGACCGCGCCAAAACCACGTCCGCGGTCACCATTGCCGGCAACACGGTCAGCATCGATGCCGGCTCGGTCGACAACTCCGGCGTGATTGCTGCGGCGGATGGCATGACCATCAATGCCAACAGCATCAAGGCCAATGGCGGCGCTTTCCTCGCCGGCGGCAATATGAATCTCAATGCCGAGAACGGCATCACGCTTGCGGCCCAGACCATGAACATTGGCGGGCAAACCATCGTTACAGCCAATGGCGGCGTCACGGCAGGCGGCAATTTGAAGATGGATGCTGGCGCAGGCAGCCTGACGCTCAGCGGCACAAAAGTGGCCGCTGGCGGCAGCGCCCAGCTCTCCGGCCAGACCGTCACGCTAGGCGCCGTCAAGCAGGATAACGGCGGGGTTCAGACGCTGGTCGGTACCACGGTGACGACCGGCGGCAATCTCAACATTGCCGGTACCAATGGGGTCAACGTCATTGCCAGCTCCGCAAAGGTCGGTGGTGATCTGTCCATTCTTTCTTCGAGTGGCTCGGTCAGCATCATTTCCGCTGGCGTTCAGAACACGATGGTCGACGTTAATCGCGGCACCATCACGACGACAACGAGTCAGATCCAGCAGGGCTCGTCGCTCATAGCCGGGGGCGCCATGCTGGTTTCGGGCAATCAGGGCGTGCTGATCGGCGGCTCGACGCTCGAAGCCGGCGGAAATCTCGGCCTTGTCTCGACGAATGGCAATATCGCGATCACCGCCTCGCAGGACCAGACGGCGAGCCAGTCAAAGACAACCCCCGGCTCGTACAATGGTTACAAGGGGGGACAATCCTCCTCAACCGCACTGACGAGTAACGGTTCATCGATCACCTCGGGCAATGGCAGCGTCTCCGTTCAGACCGATAACGGCAATATCAGCGTCATCGGCTCCGATATCGACGCAAAGGGCGGCACCGCCAATCTGATCGCCAAGGGCGACGTCACCATCGGCGAGGCGATCAACAGCGCCTCCTCGTCCAGCAGCAGCGGCAAGAAGAAGGCGAGCGAAGCAACCACCACGGCGCAGGGTTCGTCGATCAGCGGCCAGACCGGCGTCAACATCGCCTCGACGGGCGGCAACGTCACCATCTCGGCCTCCGATGTCGCGGCCGGCGACGCAGCCCATACGGCCGATGCCAATATTCTCGCGGCCGGCAACATTATCATCGCCTCCGGAAAGGACACGAAGGAAACGACCACCGACAGTAAGAAGAGTGGCTTCCTGTCGTCGTCGAAGACCCATACGCACACCTATGACGAGGACACCGTCGGCTCCTCCATCTCGGCTTCCGGCAACGTCAACGTAGCCGCCAGCGGTGAGACTGTTGTTTCCGGTTCAAACATAGCCGCTGGCAACAATCTCAGCCTCTCCGGCTCGACGGTTACCGTGATGGGCGCCGAGGAGAGCCACGAGAGCGACAAACAGGTCAAGAAGTCCGGTATTGGCGTCGGTTCCGGCGGTGGGTTCGTCTCTATCTATGGAAGCCACAGTAAATCGACCAGCGAAAGCTCGACTGATAATGCCGGATCGACGCTTTCGGCCGCCAACGGCAACATCACGCTCAACGCCACCAAGGGCGACCTCAATATCATTGGCTCGTCGATCACAGCTACCAACGGCGATGTGAACGGACAAGCAGCCGGTGACATCAATATTCTGCCGGGCCATGAGAGTGATCAATCCTCGAAGAGCGATAAGCGCTCCGGATTCGGGATCCAGGTCTCGACCAGCGGCGGCGGTGCCTCGATCGGCATCGGGGTAGGGCGCTTCACCGACCAGGTCAATCAAAGCGCCGAGACCAATGCGGTATCGACGATCAAGGCCGGCGGCGATATCACGCTTAAGGCCGGCGACACTTTCAACGACCAGGCAGGCCAGATCGCCGCTGGCGGCGGCGTCACCATCGTCGGAAAGAACGGCGTCAACATCCTCTCCGGTAACGACATCACCAATTTTGATGAGGTCGCTACCAGCTTCTTCGCCGGCGTCAGCGTCGGAGTGTCCTCCAGCTTCGTCGGTGCCGGCCAGAGCATCGAGAATCTCGCCTCCAAGCTCGGCAATGTCACTGACGGTTATTCGGCCGCCAACGTCGCCTTTGCTGGCATGAGAGCCTATGACGCGCTGTCCAGCCTCAAGGATGGAATCAATGCGGGCAACCTCGCCTCGGTATCGCTGACGGCCGGCTTCACCTATTCGAAGAACGAGACCTCGGTTTCGACCTCGACGCCGGTCTTGCCGACGATCTCGGGCAGCTCGGTCGACATCTCCACAAATGGTGATTTCACCAGCCGTGGTCTGCAGATTTCGGCCACAGCCAATGCGGATCACGCGGACGACCCGATGAATGGCAGCGTGCTTATCTCGGCCAACACTATCGACATGGCGGGCGCTCAGGCAACGTCCAGTGCTTCATCGAGCAGCAAGTCTGCGGGAGCCAGCATCGGCGTGTCGGTCGGCGTGGGCATAAAAGGGGCAACCGGCATCACGCCGACGGCAAGCGTTTCTGCCGGCCAATCGAAATCATCTAACACCTCGACGACGCAGGTGATCTCCACCGTCAGCGCCACGGATAACATAACCTTCATTTCGAAGGGCGATACAGCACTCAACAACACCGTCTTCTCGGCTGATACGATTGACGGCAAGATCGGCGGCAATCTCAATATTGTCTCGACACCCAACACCGGCAGCCAGTCGAACAGCTCGGCCTCACTCGGCTTCTCCTTCACCGGTCCGACGATCGGCAACACTGCCGGACAGCCGCTGCTGACGGCAGGCAATATCGGCACCGCACTCGGCGGTTTGATGTTGGGCGGCGTGCAGCCCGGTTTCGGCTCTGGCAAAGGCTCGACCAACTGGATCGACACGCCGGCGGGTCTCTATTCGACCGGTGACCAGACCATCACCGTCGGCGGTAATACCAATCTTGCCGCCTCCGGGCTGATCTCGACCGATGGCGAGGTCAATCTCGACACCGGCACACTGACCTGGTCCGACTTCGTCGGCACGCAGAAATACCAGGGCTATGAGATCAATGCCGATATCGATCTCTATTCTGGCACTGACGCCAACGGAAAGAACAAGAACAACTCCAGTGCCAGCGGCAAATACCAGCTCGACGATGTCGAGCAGTCGGTCAAGGCGACGATCTCGAGCGGTGGCGCGGCTGGCAACATCACCATCCGCAATCCCGAGCAGCAGGCTTCGCTCGAGCAGAGCGGGCAGACCAGGCCGGTAGACGAGATAAATACCGATCCCTCCAAGCAGAACGTCATCACCAAGGACAAGCATATCGATCTTGAGCCTTATGTCTCGGTGCAGAGCGTCACGGCTGCGCTGGACGCCGGAAAGACGATCGCGCAGGTGCTCGGCGACGCTTTCGCCAAGATGGCGGCAGATGGAAAAGTATCGCCGGCGGACGCCATTGCTGCACAGGCCATCCTTCGCAACGTCACGGATCCTGCAGTCCTGAAGGGATTGGCGCAATGCCGCCAACAGGGAGCGGGAACGTGCGTCATCGAGACGCGTACGGAGATCGATTCGACCATGTCGGGTCTGGTCGAGGTCACCATCACTCCATCTCTTGCCGACCAAATACTCAATGCTATTGCAACGGGTGTAGCCGTAGGTAAAAGGATCACAGGTGCCGGCGGTGCTGTAGGCGTACTCTTCGCGGCCCTTTTTTATCCTAATTCGGCTGGCGGTTACGAAGTACGTCAGAAGATTGATATCAACGCGCCTGGCGTTCCCGGCGCGACGGCAGAACTCAGCGGCAATAGCGATGGCCTAGGTCGAGTGCTGACCATCACCACTTCGAGTGGCGATCAGACGAAGTTCATGCTGCTTCCGACCGGAAACGCCAATCAATACCAGCTGATATTTGCAGCCGATGCTTCCAGCAATCCAATCGCGGCCGATAAGCTTGCCGGATTTGCCGCTTTTCTATCAGCTTACACAGCGGTCAACGTCGTTTATAATCAAACCGGCAAAGGAGGCGATGGTCGGCCGCTCTATCCGAATGATAATTATGGTCCGAAGCCCGATGATGGGGCGAGTGCGGGTCAACCAAACGGTGGAAACAACAATGGCGGCGGACCGCAAATTGTTGTGCCGGTGCCCAACAATGGAAATTCTCAAAATAACAACCCCTCCGGGCAGGATATAGTAACGATTGAGAGCGGGAAGTGGGATTATTTCTTTGGGCGCGTCGACTCTAATCCGCACAACCAAGATCGATCACTTCAGATGCAACAGCAGTTCGCTCGCATTGGAATTTATGATAATTCAGCCGGAAGAACTGCAATCGCAGATGCGCTTCAGAAATCTGCGAACACTCCGGGTAGTGTGATTGAGACTTTTAGCCAAACGGCACCCAACGGCAGCGTGCAAAATTTTGAAGTCGTTGAAGGTCTGTTGATGGGGCCAGGCGGAGGACTTAAGCTAACAAGTACCTTCGAGATTATGTCAAATGGCGGAAAGCGCTTGGTTACTACGATACCAAAAGGGGGACCATAAACATGCCTAGAATAGAAATGTACCCGTCTTTGTCGGACATGGTATCTGCATTTGGATGTAAAGCGCTATTTGATGATTATTTTAAAATATACACATATGAAATGGTCGATGACGAAGAAAATAAGATTATAGTATCTTTCAAAACAGTGGATGCGTCCTTCAAATTGGTTGTGGAGTCAAGTTCGAGACGGCTGTTCTATTTCTATAGCGATTTTGCAAAATCCATAACTTTGCATGAAGATTCGCAATCACTTTCGGTAGTATTTTCTATTAGTCCAATATCCCAGCGGCTCGAAATTAAGCTGTGGCCACTCTGGAGCGTGGTTGTATCTGCCTTGGACGCGCATGAATAATATGAATGTGTTGGTTTGTGTCAGAATTTAACCCAGTTCTGGAGTGAACCCCTCGGGCTGGACCAGCGAGGCGCTTCAAACTAAGCCGCCTGCTTGAAGAGCACGGGCTTCAGCCTGATTGGTGCCGGCATTCCAGTTTCGATCGTGGGTCAGCCCGCCAAGCAGAGCGGCAACGGCGCAACGCTGGCAACGATCACCCCCGGCAACTGGACACTCGCCAACCAGAGCCAGGACCTCGCAAGCCTCAGCACCGACCCCTCCAAGGCCAACAAGACTGTCGATCCCTTCGACATCGACAAGTTGAAAGCACAACAGCAGAGTGCTGCGGCATTGTCAGCGCTTCTTAACATGGGCGTCGGCGAGCTTTCAGAGCGGCTCGGCTTTGTCGAAGGATCTCCCGAAAAGGTTGCTCTGCATGCCGCAGTCGGGGCGATTGTTTCACAGCTGGCCGGCAGCAATGTTGGTGCCGGTGCTCTTAGCGGTGCGCTGAGTGAAATCGCCAATGGCGTGCTTCAGCAGGTCTTGCAGGCCGATCCTAACCTTACGGATACGCAGAAAAGCGCGATCACCCAGTGGGTGGCAGCGGCTGTCGGCGCTGCCGTCGGCGGAGGTGCGGGTGCCGCCGCCGCACTCGACAATGTCAATTATAACTATCTGACGCATAAAGAAGCAAAAGAGCTTGAACTCGCCGAATTGGCCTGCCGAGGTGGCAGCAAGACGGATTGCGAGCGCCATGATCAGCTTCTCGATCTTTCTCAGGCGCGTGACGACCAACTGAAGAGCTGCGTTGGAAATTCGTCGAGCGAATGCGTGAGAGCCAGAACCGATCTGCGTATTGCAGCCGCACAGTATGTGGACGCCGCTCTGACAGGCGACGGCGAATATGTTACGCCGATTGGCGGCCTGCAAAGGCAATGGGCGCTTTTGCAAGCCTACGACTACGCTGATGACAGCGATCTGGGTCAAATTGCCGACGCGGATCGTATCGCGTCAAATCTCAAGAGTGACGAAGCAAAGGCGCTGCTGACGGCGTCAAAGAGCGGATTATCCGCTGCGCTTCGCAGTGAAATCCTCTACGGCGTCGTAACGCTCGGCCAGAATGCCACATCTGGCAAGGGCCCCGCAACTGGCCGTGGTTCTAGTGAAACGATAATTGATGAGATAGCGAGCAGCAATGCGCCTCCGGTAAAGCCACTAGTAAATCCGGCTACTAATCTCGCGAGTGAAGCAAGAACTAATCACATCCTTTACGGCGATGGCCCTAACAGTGGCGGTCATCTCTGGCCAGGCCAACCTGGAAAGACGGTGTTCCCAAAAAGTTGGAATGCGGATAAAGTAATGAGCACCATTTCCGACATAGCAACCGATCCCGCGTTGAGTTGGAAACCCCAGACAGGTAGTGGCGGTCTGTTTACAAAATCAGGCAAACCGGCGAGATTTGTTGTAACAGATGCGAATGGCAACCTTCCGATTGTTGATGGGGTGCCTGTAAGGGTCGTCATTGAGCCAGCGGGAGAGGGTATTATTACCGCTTTTCCGCAATACTGAGGTGTGTATGAAGGTTGAAGAAAGACTAATCAATTTAGCTCGTGGGTTCAGCGGTCGGCTACCAGCTGAGTATATTTCTGAATACGTTTCACTTGCGCAGCACAATGAGTGCGTGATCGCTTTCGAAAATCTGTGTACCCAACTGTACGAATACAGCGTATTACCAGTGGCCGCGGAAATGGCTATCATTCAGGAGCTCGCTGAACAAATGAGTCTGGAAGCGAATACCTGGGATTTCCTTACACATTCTGATTTCGGATAAAGCCGCTCTGAGTTTCCACTCTGAACTACACCGTGGCGCACGCGTGAAGCAATGTCCACAGTACGGCAAGTGTTGAGCATTCGATCAATAGCAGAGTCTTGACGCAGCAAGAGTTTTTGAATGAATTTGGCTCAAATTCCAAGTGAATTGCGGGAAAACATTCTAAAACGCGAGGAGTGTATCGGCTTTTTCGTGCATTCCGGTAACTATTATTGGATTGTCGATTGGGAGGCTCATTTTAACCTCGATCAAGCCAAAAATATCGAAGCGCTGTGTGAAAAGCCACAATATCTCCGGTTCTTGCCGAAGGGTTTATCCATAGATCAATGGCGACAGCAGCAGATTAGTGAATTTCGTGACGGTATCCCAACACTGGCATATCAGTTCTTTGCCCAATATCGCGATGGCCAATCAGCCAAAGTCGTTAGTACCGAACTTCTTCATCAAGAGTTTTTCCATGACGATCGCGGCGAATATGCGAACCTGTCCAAGCTTATCGAGCATTATCTATCTTTTGGCACCTCTATCCCGGAAGGGGCGATGGCCTTAAAGGCGAAGCTATCTTCAAAGCTACCTAAGTTTTACATAAACTATGACCGCAAGCTCTTCATGCATATGGTACGCGGGCGCTCATATGAGGCTGTCGTATTGGATGGCTGGTGGGGTGCCGAAGGGGATTTTGAACACATGATTCCGAGTTCCCACCGCTACTGGATTAGAAATGCTAGGGAAGATTTTTGGGCGCTGTCAAATTTCTCGGATTTCTAACTGGTGAGTTGATTGAATAGTATCCAAGTTTCGTACATGCCCTCGCATTGCGCTTTTTACCGCTTTTCAAGCTCGACGCATATTACGATGACAGTGCACTCAATAAGATTCAAGATCTGACCAAAGCAAGCAAATGCCCGTCTTGCTCGGATCGTCGTCCCTAATATTCCAAATCACGCTACCCAAAGCGGGAACGAACGCGTGCAAATCCTCTCTTGCGATCGAACCGACGTCATCATTGAGGAAGTAGGTGCACTGTCACCGTAATTCCGTGCCGCAACGGTAGAGCAAGCGACTACGGCTGCCGCAGCAAAAGAAGCGGCGGCGGCTGAAGCCACAGGGGCAAAGGGTCCGGCACTTTTTCGGGGAACCACTGAAGGTTATGTGGGTAGCGATGCCTCAGTTCGATGTGGCGTGACATGCACTTCTACGGACCCCGCGATTGCGACTTTGTTCGCTACTGAGGGACAAACCTATGGAAATGGCGTTGTTCATCTAGCGTTGCCTGAGGATATTGCGTCTATCGATATAGTTTCCTCAAATGTGCTAGCTGCTAAAGAGGCTGAAGTTGTCATGGGTATTCCACCAAGTGAATTTGCCAACTTGGCATCAACTACTATAACAGCATCCGAAGCGCGCACCATATTGCAAGACATTGGTGTTTCTATGCCGAGTTATGTAACCCGTTCTGGAGGTCAATTTGATCAGGTGTTAGAAGGTCTTCCAAGGTTGACATCCACCCAAATACAACAATTTGTTGAGCGCGCACAGAGAATTAGTGGAGGTCGCTAAATGATAGAGTTTTCCGTTGTATTGGAACCAGAGAATGCTGGCAGTAAATGGCTTTTGAAAGGTCGCTGTATAACAGACTTAGTCCTCAACGGACGTTTCACGGAACTTATAAGGTTCGATTTTCCGGTGAATGGGACTGCTGAAAACTCGCCGATTGAGGGGGAGGTTTGGGCGCTCGATCTAACGATTGAGAAGATTTCGGCTTATGAGCGCGAATTCGATAAGATCAATGCGGGAATGACAGCCGCCGTTATAGTTTCGGGCGAAGGTGGGAGATTAACGTCAAACTGGGTGGCGCCAAGCAGGCTAAGTGTCTGCATACTTCGCGGAAAGTAGCGACATTGGACACTGACTGTTGATTTCCGCGAGAGAATGATCCAATTACGCGCTTTGCATTGACGCATATAGATACTCCTAGTTTGTCGGAATACTTCATTTTTCTCCGATCGCATAACAGCATGCGAATTACGGTGACAGCGCACTCAATAAGATTCAAGATCTGACCAAAGCAAGCAAATGCCCGTCTTGCTCGGATCGTCGCCCCTAATACTCCACATCACGCTACCCAAAGCGGGAACGAACGCGTGCAAATCCTCTTTTGCGATCGAACCGCCGTCATCATTGAGGAAATAGGTGCACTGTCACCGTAATTCTGACCGCTCTATCCTTAGAAATGGTCCGCTTATAAAGTCGGGTCGAGCTATGCAGGCCGGCGTTCCAAAGGATGTAAGCAAACTATTAGCCATTTCATGAACTCGGCTTGAATAAATCTAAGTCAACGATGCAAATGAAGAAATCCAGATTTTTTATCTCAGTTGATGGCGATTCATGCATGGATCAGCCAGAGTTCGAACTTTCGGCAAAGGTATCGGAATGGCTTTTTGCCTCGCATTTTTGGCAAGATTTTAATGCGAATAATGGAACGATATTCGATCAATTCGAAGATGATGAAGCCTCGGTTGCGGTTATTCATCGGGTCGTTGAGATGTTGGACGCCAAGCGACAAAAGCTAATTGCCGGTGGCGTGGACATAATAGAATTTACGTATAGGTGGTCGGAGGACGGAAGTCCGACAAAAACGACTTTCGAACTTGATCAGCTCCTTGAAGAGCCATCGATGTTTCGAAATTTCTTGGCCGATACGGCCCAGCTAAAGCTTAGCTTGATGTTTTCATTGTGAGTCAATCATCATTATTTCACGAGCGCGCGCTGGTCGCGCCTCGGGATTTCGTCAGCAAGATCGGCCTGAAGTGCCGTAATAAGGCCTCGTCCCAAGACGCCATGTTACCCTGCCAATCACTGTCATCTTCTTCCAGGTACGAAACTGATCCATGCGGTCTTCCCCTCCATCGGCGCGGATAGGTCAATGCAATGATTTGGGCGTTGCCATATTGGTTGGTTGCCCACGGAGCGCAGGCAATCTCCGAAACAATGTCAGCATCGAGAAAGATGTCCATTCCCTGGATCTTGTGGGGATAGAAGTTCTCTATGTTGTTTTGCGTGTTGCTGAGGACGATATAGCGGATGGGCTTTTCGAGCATTTTCAGAAAGTTATTACGAAGACGCTCATATTTTGCCGCAATTTTCTCCACGTCGTCCTGGTTGACCTCGTCGCTTAACTTCTCATGCCAAAACCAAAGTTTGAAATCCTCCAGTCGCAGGGCTTCTCTAGCATGGACCGGCACATACAGAGATTGGGGGGTGATTGGCCCAATGAGCAGGCGGTTCACGACTTTTGCTATCTCTGACGAGCTGACAAATACCCAATTGAAGAATCCGGACCGTTCGCGCAGACGATCATTTAAGAGGGAAGAGAGAAATCCTGCATGCTGCTGCAACTGTTGAGCGGTTTGGCAAGAGACGCCGATACTGATAAAAGCCTGATTTTCGCTGACTATAGACATCTACATAGCCGAAGAGTGCCGAGTTCCGTCGAGATCTGGCCGCCGTGCTGCTGAGTGCCGGTACCGCGAGGCCGACTCTGATCTATGAAACTCTCACCATGTTGAACCAACGTCGTACTTCGCAAAAGAGTAGACGGGATGAGTTTCCTATGGAAATCAACAGTTTGAGAGCGCGTCGGGCAATGGTGCTCTATCCTCGGGGCTCTTAGAAGCCCTTCGGGCAAGATACAGTGCTGATGGATGGCTGCCCTTCGCTCTGTCGATGGATGTCGAGGGTGGACAGGACATGAATCGTTCCACGGCGATCGGTGTCATTGGCAATGCGAGCCTCACCCTACTTAGGGCAGGGTCTCGCTGACTTTCTGAGCAGGATCCCCTATCGCAAATGGCTTGGTATTGAATTTCGTCGTTTTCTGACGCGTCTTTTCACTTGAGGCTGATCCTACGAGGCGGAACCAGGATCGCAGGTTACCGTGAAGTGGAAAATGGGGTGAGTTTCGCGCGAAATTCAACACTCACTGCGAGGCATCATAGAAGCGTCTTCGAAGTGATAGATATTCATTTATGAATAGCTGGTAGTAAAATTTAGTCAATTTTGTATGTCAGCCATCAATGTTATCACTCCGACATAAAAGTTGGAGATTGAGTTATGACAGGTTTCGTCACTGGAATACCTAAAGTGCTTCTTCGCCTTGAGGGGCTTGGTGTACTCGTTGCCGCTACGGCCTGGTACACTACACTGGACGCCAGTTGGTGGCTGTATGCCGCCCTGATCTTGGCCCCCGACCTGTCAATGATCGGCTACCTCGCCGGTAAGAAAGTGGGTGCCGCGCTTTACAATGCGGCCCACTGGTACATCCCACCACTTGTAGTGATCGCTTGGGGAATGGTTGGACACGCACCTGTGGCCTTGGCCGTCGGATTGGTATGGGCTGCCCATATCGGCCTGGACAGAGCGCTCGGCTACGGGCTTAAATACGCAGAAGGTTTTGGCGTGACACATCTGGAGTCAATCCGGCGTTAGGGAGCCATACGTCTTCACAGGACCGGTTGCGGGCAGGATTATCTCCGTAATGCATGATCGCAATAGGTCTACGTGGCCTGAATCGCGTGGACCGCCGCAGACACCACCATCTCTATTTGCGTGCTGTCGCGATCTTGGCGATGACGTGGTGCTTCAGGCAGTTGGTAACGGAGTGGCCGCGGGTTCGATCCACTCGATGCCCTTGCGGTGGACTCGGCCGGCAGTAACCCTCGATGCGCGCAATCGCGCCTAGAGATTGGCGAGTTCTGCGTCGATACGATCCATCAGCTCGTCAGGCAGCGGCCCTTTCTGCAGCGCCCCGACGTTTTCTTCTACCTGCGCAACGGTTCGGAATCCGGGTATCGGCAACGTACGGCTGGAGCGCGCCCAGAGCCAGGCAAGGGCGCCTTGCGTTAGCGTACGCCCATCCGCAGTCAGCAAGTTGCGCACAGCATCCAGCCGCGCTGCAAATTCTGGCGCGATCTTGCCGTCCTTGAAATAAACCATCCAATCAAGGCTCGCACCGCGGACGTCATTGGCACCCACGTGCTTTTCGGCTGTGAACTTGCCGCTGAGAAGCCCCATGGCGAGCGGGCCGCGATTGATCGAGATCAGGTGATTCTTTTCGACCACATCGATCATCTCGGGCACTGCCTCAAAGACGTTCATCGTGTGTTGGACGGAAACGAAACCCTCCCGCGCCGCATGGCGGGATGCGCGATCGGGATAGTCGGTGCTCCAACCGAACGCATCGATCTTGCCTTCAGTTCTCAGGGCTTCAAGTGTTTCGAAGACCTCGTCGGATGCCTCCGGTGGAAAATCATTCAGATGAAACTGCAGCAGATCCAGTCGCTCGCGCTTCAGTCGCTGCAGCGACGTCTCGGCGGAGCGGCGAATGAAAGCTGGATCGGCAAAGGCGCCCGTTGCCTGCTTGCTTTGCTCATCGGTTGCGAAACCGAACTTCGTCGCTATGACAATATCGTCGCGATTGCCGATAGCTTTCCCGACAATTTTCTCAGAGTGACCCGCCCCATAATTCGAAGCCGTATCGAAGAAGCGGATACCGAGATCGGCGGCACGATGAATGGCGCGGATCGACTCACCGTCGTCGACCTCTCCCCAGCCCAGTGGCACATCGCCTGCGTAGAACGGTCCGCCAATTGCCCAGCAGCCCATGCCAAGCCGCGGAACCTCACGGCCGTTCCATAGATCGATCGTTGTGACCTTACCAGGCTTCCTCACCGGGATATCCTCCTCTGTCGCCAATTGTTGACAATCAATAGGGGATGATCGAGATCGGCGCATACCGCAAATTTTGCCGCATATTTTTCACCGATGAAAAGCAGTGGCTGTCATCGCAGAATGGCAGGCCGCATCGATCTCGATCACGCCGAAAGCGTGACAGAGAAGTCTCGGCAATCCGGGGCAATCCACCGCGGAAGCGGGTGTACCGCCTGGTTTTGGATTACGGCCTAAGTGACCGGAAGTTCTGGGCTGGAGGCAACGGGCTACATTGACCTTAGACGAAAGGGCGCGCAAAAAGAGCCACAATCCAGAATGAAATTCGTCCTGGGACCGCAATCGGCATATGGAAGTTAAGCAAGATGGAATTGATGTTCGCCCCTGAGTTGACGGTTTGTGGAATTGAGGAACTGCCAGCGCAAAGTTCACGCCAGGTAACCCACGTTCTTTCGATCATCGATCCCGACCGCGCTGAGCTTACCGCTTTCGCGGCCTACGGTAATCACTTCCGCACGACGCTTCGTTTTCACGACATCATCAGCCCCATACCGGGTCAAATCATGCCCACGCCCCAGCATGTCGAAGCGATCCTGGATTTCGGACGCGCCTTCCATGACCGGCAGGATCAGAATGCTCCGAGCCACATACTCGTCCATTGCCATATGGGAGTGTCCCGTTCGACAGCAGCGATGATGACCCTGATGGCACAGGCCAATCCTGACGCCTCCGCCGAAGCACTGTTCGAGCGTCTCGTCACGATCCGGCCGCAGGCATGGCCGAACTCCCAAATGATTGCCTTCGCTGACGAGCAACTCGGTCGCGAAGGCGCGCTCGGTAAAGAACTGGCGCGCCACTACGGACGACAGCTCAAAAGCAAGCCCGAATTTAGGGACTGGATGGTCTCACTTGGCCGCGAAGCCGAGATCGAGATGGCTATTTTGTGAGTCCTTGGCTGCCCGCGCATAGACGGCCAAGGGGCAATGCGAGCAGTCCCTCATCGACGTTTTCCAGATACATCGAGCCGATGATATCGAATTTCATCGGCCATCCTGACCCACGGCCAGTGCTGCATTGATGCGCAACTTTCCGCCGGACTGCAGCGATCTCGCGGTTCGGGCTAGCGGAAAGCGGCGAATAAGCACGTGGGATTATACTAAGGTTCAATATGATTTGCCCAGGGTGTGGGATATGGATCCTTGCCCCCGTCGTTGCACGGCGCCCCGCCGAGTGCAGCGGCCTGCCCTGTCGCCACAATCACCCAAAAGTGGTGGCAGGGCTTAGATTTCGTCCGAATTGGTGGAGGGATCAAAATTGAAGGTTTTCCAACTATGCGGCTGCGGTGGAAGCGAAGTTGATGGCAAAATCATGCTGCGCAAACATGACGCTACCTGCCGCTATCGGTAGGCTAGCGTGTCATCATGGCTCAATCCTGAGGATCCGATCTCGCCGGCTCGATGTCAGCCATTGAACTTCGGCTCCTAAGGCAGTGCCTCGCATTGAACGACAGAGGCGGTGAGATCACGGCTTTCAATTTGAAACCGCAGAATATTTTAAGCTCGGCGACGGGTTTTGTTCGATCATCCGTTCAAGCAACGGAGAACCCTATCGGAGATCCGCCTGACGGGAGCTCATTGAGACTGCGACCCACAGCGGTCCGACACTGGAGAGTGAAATTGATTCCATCTTTCAAGATGCTGGCAAGCCGAGGCCGAGATGTTCGACGCTTTGCATTTTTTGCGATGATGTTGGTTTTGGCGGGGGTCGCGGTTGCGAGTTCGGCCGAGGCGCAGAACTCTCCTGAGAAGCGCATAGCGCTTGTCGTCGGC
>NZ_JBNWDQ010000009.1:0-133504 GCF_053521805.1 Rhizobium sp. A22-96 | reverse complement strand
TGGTCGAGCAGGATCGCCAGCAGCAGGCCGAGCGCCAGGCAGATGAAGATATAGAGGAAGCCGAAGATCCCCATGTTGACGATCGAGGTGTACCAGGAGGATGGCGGATCGTTCTCGAAGGTCCAGCGCCAGAGGCGCTGATAGGCGCGTGCGCCGGTCAGGTCATAGGAGGGGAAGGTCTTGGAATTGGTGAAGGACAGGTAGACGGTCCACAGAATGAAGCCGTAGACGAAGACCAGCGTGATGGCGAAGCTTGGCGCAAGCACGATCCTGGGCAGCGCGTCCTGCAGGCGCGCGCGGAATGAAACCGCCGGCCGCGCCGACACCGGTTCCCTTGTTGCAATTGAACTCATGAGGTTCATCTCCTCCCCGAGGTATGGCCTGCCGTCAGAGGCTTCCCCGCTCAGGCGGGGAAGCCGTTCTCAAGATCCGATATCAGCGTGCGTCGTCGATCGCCTGGACGAGCTGGGTGACAGCTTCGTCGGAGGTCTTGATCTGGCCGTGGACGAACTTGGAGACCACGTCCTTATAGGCGTTGGCGATTGCCGGAGGTGCGCCATAACCCTGGGCGAGCGAGCCGAACAGCGTGCCGCCTTCATTGGCGTGCTTCAGGTCGGCAATGCCCTTCTTGCCGCAGGCGTCAAAGGCAGTGTCCGGCACGTCGGTGCGCGAGGGAACCGAACCCTTGACGACGTTGAAGGCCGACTGGAAGCTCTTCGACAGCGTCGCGGTTGCCAGCGCCACCTGGGCGGCCTTGCGGTCGGCGGGAACGTTGAACATGCCGAACATGTCGGAGTTGTAGATCACGCTGCCTTCGGTGCCGGGGAAGCGGTAGCACAGATAGTCGGTGTTCGGGGTCTTCTTGGCGGCGACGAATTCGCCCTTGGCCCAGTCGCCCATGACCTGCACGAGGGCATCACCCTTGATGACCATGGCGGTGGCAAGGTTCCAGTCGCGGCCCGAGAAGTTCGGGTCGACATACTTGGTGATCTTGGCCAGGTTATCGAAGGACTTCTTCATCGTGTCGGACTTCAGCGAGGCCTCGTCGAGGTCGTTGAAGGCCTTCTTGTAGAATTCCGGACCGCCGGTCGACAGCACGATCGAATCGAACATCGTCGCTTCCTGCCAGTCCTGACCGCCAAGCGCCAGCGGCACGACGCCGGCAGCCTTGGCCTTGTCGAGCAGCGCGATCAGGTCGTCGAAGGTCTTGGGCTGGGTGCCGCCGATCTTGTCCATGACGGCCTTGTTGATCCACAGCCAGTTGACGGAGTGGACGTTGACCGGGGCTGCAACCCACTTGCCCTTGTAGACGGCGAACTTCTGCAGCGCCTTCGGCACCGACTTGTCCCAGCCTTCCTTCTTGGCGGTCTCGGTCAGGTCGCCCATCACGCCTTCCTGGGCATAATCGAGCACGGTATAGCCGAGCATCTGCGAGGCGGTCGGATAATTGCCGGCGGCAACCATCGCCTTCAGCGCCGTCATGGCCGCATCGCCGCCACCGCCGGCCACCGGAACGTCCTTCCAGGCATAGCCTTCCTTGGACAGGTCCTGCTTCAGCACGTTCAGCGCCGCAGCCTCGCCGCCCGACGTCCACCAGTGCAGCATCTGCACTTCCTTCACATCCGCCGCACGCGCTCCAACCGCTGCACCAGCAACCGCCAGCGCTACCAGAGCACTCGTCGTCATCAGTCTACGCATGATCTTCCTCCCAAATTTAAGCTTCAGATGCGGGATCTATTTCCCGCACCCACTCCCCGCCCTCCTCAGGCGTAGTGTTTTGCCGGCTAGGCCAGGCTGTCTTTTCGCGGCATCCACCAATTGGTCCTGCCGCCGATATGCATGTTGAGCGTCTTGGTCTCGGTATAGTCTTCGACCGCGTGGCGGCCGAGTTCGCGGCCGAGGCCCGATTGCTTGTAGCCGCCAAACGGAAGCTCGGAGGCGCCATCCATGAAGGTGTTCATCCACACCGTTCCGGCCCTGACCTTCCTGCCGATCGTCAGGCAGGTATCGAAGTCGCGGCTCCAGACGCCGGCCGAAAGCCCGTAGTCGATCGAATTCGCGATCTCGATCGCCTCGGCCGTGGTCTCGAATGTCAGGACTGACAGCACTGGCCCGAAAACCTCCTCGCGCGCCACGGCCATCCCCGGGGTCACGGCATCGAGGATCGTCGGGGCCATGAACTGGCCCATTCCGAAATCGAGCGTTTCGCCGCCGTGGGCGACCCTTGCGCCGCTATCCCTGGCGCCGGCAAGATAGCCGGCGATCTTTTCGAGGTGCTGCGGCGTGATGATCGCGCCGACCTGGGTTGTCGGGTCCAGCGGATCGCCAACCTTAACGCCCTTTGCCAGCTCCGCGACGCGTTTGACGACATCCGATGCAATGCTCTTATGCAGGATCAGGCGTGAGCCGGCATTGCAGCATTCGCCGGCATTGAAATAGGCGCCGAAGACGGCGGCATCGATGAAGGCGTCGAGATCGGCATCCGGAAAGACGATCTGCGGGTTCTTGCCGCCGAGTTCCAGCGAGACCTTTTTCAGCGTCTGCGCTGCATTGGTCATCGTGAGCTTGCCGACGCCGGTCGAACCGGTAAACGACACCATGTCGACATCCGGATGTGACGTCATGATGGCGCCGACTTCCGGCCCCGTCCCGGTGATGATATTCACCACGCCATCGGGAACGCCTGCTTCCTGCAGGATTTCGCCAAGCACCAGTGTCGAGCCTGACGTCAGCTCGGAGGGTTTTACGACCGTCGTGCAGCCTGCCGCCAGCGCGAAGGGAAGCTTCTGGCCGACGATCAGGAATGGAAAGTTCCAGGGCGTGATGATCGAGACGACGCCGATGGCCTCGCGCAGGACCACACCGAGCGTGCCATCGCCAAGCGTGTTGTAGCTCTCGCCGTGCAGGTCTCGGGCAAGAGCGGCAGCATAGCGCCAGATGTCGACGGAACCGGCGATCTCGCCACGCACCTGGCTGATCGGCTTGCCGGCTTCGATGGCGTCGAGATAGGCAAGTTCTTCGGAGCGAGCGGCGATCAGGTCTGCTGCTCTCAGCAGGACTGCCGAGCGCTCGGACGCCGTCATCCTCGGCCAGGGGCCGTTGTCGAATGCCTTGCGGGCGGCCGAAATGGCACGTTCGGCATCCGCCTTCGACCCTGTGGGATAGCGGCTGACAACCACGCCGTGGCTGGGAGCAATGCGCTCGATCGGGTTGGCTGCACCTGCCTCCCACTTGCCGTCGATCAGCATGTTGAAGTCGCGAACCTTGTGGTCGCCGAGAGCCTTGGGCGCGATCAGAACCGTCATTACCATTCTCCTTTGAACTGTGCCGGGCGCTTTTCGCTGAATGAAGCGACGCCCTCTTTGAGATCGCCGGTCTTCGCGACGAGGATCGAACCAAGTGCCTCAACGGCGGTGCCGTTGTCCTCGCCGCTTGCGGAGGCGATCATCAACTTGACGACTTCGAGAGCGGCCGGACCCCGCGACGCGATGCGGGCCGCATAGTCTCTGGCCGCGGCCACCGCGTTGCCGGTTGTCGTCACCGCATCGACGATGCCGAGCGATCTTGCCTCCTCGGCAGTGAAAATCTCGCCACCAAGCGCCATGCGCCGCACAACCTGTGCACCGAAGCGCTTGACCAGGCGCTGTGTGCCCGACCAGCCCGGCACCATGCCGAGACCAGTTTCCGGAAGCCCGATCTTGATCTGCTCTTCGGCGATGCGGATATCGGCGACACCGGCAAGCTCCAGGCCGCCGCCGAGCGCATGGCCATTCAAGGCGGCAATCATGGGGACGCGGAGCGTGGCAATCCGTTCGAAGATGCGGTGCCCGTGCCTTACCCAGGCGTGACCGAATTCTTCCGGCCGCATGCCGCCCCAGGCCTTGATATCGCCGCCTGCCGAAAAGCCTTTGCCTTCGCCGGTGAGGATCGCCACGCGCACCTGTGCGGTCGCCTCGACCTCGTCAGCCGCATCGGCGAGCGCCTTCAGCATATCCAGATCAAGCGCATTGAGCTTCTCAGGGCGGCAGACCGTCATGATGGCGACGTGCCCTTCGATGTCGATCTTTACCGTGCCGCTAGCCATGGAAGGTGCCCTCCAGCGTGCGAATGCTTTTCTGCGGCAAGGACAGGTTGATCTTGGCCTCGCCGAAGAGCCCCGCATCCATGATCTTGAGATCGTCTGCAACGATGAGCGGGAATTCGGACTGGTCGAGAATATCGGTCTGCAGGTCGACGCCTGGCGCAATCTCTGTTAGAACGATGCCTCTCGGCGTCAGCTTCATCACGCATCGTTCGGTGACGTAGGTGATATCCTGCCTCTGTTCGATCGCGCGTTTACCCGAGAAGGTGACGTGCTCGACGTCGTTGACGAGCTTCTTCAGCTTGCCTTCCTTCTCGATCACCAGCCTGCCATCGGCGATCGAGAGTTTTGCGCCGGCATTGAACATGCCGGAGAAGACGATCTTTCTTGCCCGCGCCGTGATGTCGACGAAGCCACCGGCGCCAGCGGTGACATGCGGTCGGAAGGAGAGCTTCGAGACGTTCACCGACCCATCCCTGCCGATCTCGAGGAAGGAGAGCAGCGAAGCATCGAAGCCTGCACCCTGAAAATAGGTGAACTGATAGGGCGATGGCATATAGGCATCGGCATTCGAGGCGCAGCCGAAGGCGAAGTCGAGCAGCGGGACGCCGCCGACCGCTCCCTGCTCGATCACCCAGGTGACTGCCCCGTGAAGCCCCTCTTCGAGAAGGATGCGCGGCACGTTCGCGGAAATGCCGAAGCCGAGATTGACGCAACTGCCACCCTGCAGCTCCTGCGCCACGCGGCGCGCGATGACCTTCTGTATGTTGAATTCCGGAACCCGGAAGCTGTCGAGGGGCCGGAAGATTTCGCCCGAAATGGCGGGATCGTAGAGCGTCTGCGTCGTCTGCTTCTGATCGGGGTCGACGATCACATAGTCCACAAGCATGCCCGGCACGCGGACATCGTGTGGCTTCAGCGAGCCTTCCTTGGTGATCCGCTTGACCTGCGCAATGACGATGCCGCCATTGTTGCGAGCGGCGAGCGCTTGGTCGAGGCCGCCGAGATAGGCGCCTTCATGTTCATAGGTGAGGTTGCCGCGCTCGTCCGCCGTCGTCGCGCGCACGATCGTCACATTCGGGATGATGGAGGGGAAGAAGAGCCAGTCATCGCCTTCAAAGGAGACGTGTTTGACGACGGGCTCCTTGGCGCCGAGATCGTTCATGGCGCATCCCTGCCGTTCGGGATCGACGAAGGTATCGATGCCGACTTTCGTTAGAACGCCCGGCCGTTTTGCTGCTGCCTCGCGATGAATGTCGAACATGATGCCCGAGGGAATATTATAGGCCGGGATCTCGTTGTTAGTGATCATCTGCCATATGAGCGGCGGCTCGGCGCTGGACGGACCGGACGGATAGGAGCCACCGATGATGCGCTTCAGCAGGCCCTTCTTTGCAATATGGTCGACCCCCTTGATGCCGCTCATGTCTCCGGCCGCAATCGGATGAAGCGTCGTGATCTCGCGCGGATGACCGGTCGCCTCGAAACGCTCACCGATTGCCTTCAGCATCAGATCGGGGCAGCCGAGACCGCTTGACGACGACACTGAAACGACGGCGCCATCCGGGATGAGAGCTGCGGCTTCCGCCGGGGTGATGTGCTTGCTCATGTTCAACTAAAGTCCTGTTTCAACTTTGACGGCCGAGCCGGTCTCTGCCGCTTTCGCGACTGCCAGGGCTGTCGCGAGCGACCAGATTCCGTCTTCGGCAGAGGTCGATGGCGCTCCACCCCGCAAAGCGGAATGGAACGCGCGCAGGCCGCCCTCGTAGAGGTTGCCTGCCTCAAGCGGCAGTTCCCGTTCACCATCGGCATCGCGCAGCACGACGGTTCCAACCGGGCGCTGTGTCATGACATTGCGACCGACGAGCGAACCGTCCGTCCCGTGCACTTCGAGGCCGGTTTCCGCGAATTTCGTGGTGAAGCCATCATGGAACTGGGCGACGATACCGCCCTCGAAGCGGATGGTGCCCATGACGCCGTCTTCAATCCCCTCGCTGCCCATTCCTGCCGATTGCGAGAAGGCGACGACCTCGACCGGATTGCGGCTAAGGACGTAACGGAGCGTATCGACGTCATGCACTGTCAGGTCGAGGATTGCCCCGCCGCCGGCTGCCGGCTTGTCGAGGCGCCAGCCCTGCAAATGGACAGGCAAATAGCCGGCATGAAAGACACGCGCCGCGAGCGGGCGGCCTATCTTTCCGGAGGCGATGGCATCGCGCATGGCGGTATGCGTTGTGGCATTGCGGAGATGATGGTTGGTTGCCAAGACAATGCCGGCCGAGGATGCGGCCCTGGCCATCGCATGCGCATCTTCGAGCGACAGTGCCAGCGGCTTCTCGCAGAGAATGTGCTTGCCAGCACGCGCGGCGGCAACGGCCTGATTGCGATGCAGTTCGTTGGTCGTTGATATATAGACGGCATCGATTTTCGGATCGGCCAGAAGCGCGGCGATGTCTGTCGTGTAGTTGGCAATGCGGTTTGCCGCTGCATAGGCTTGTGCCCGTTCGGCATTCGAACTCATCACCGAGACAACCTCTCCACCGGTGGCCCGAATGGCATCGATGACCCATTCGCGCGCGATGGTGCTGGCGCCGATCAACCCCCAACCTACCGTCATGCCTGCTTCCTCCCGATCGTGTCGCCGCTGCCGGCCCCACAGCTCTCACGCACGACGAGGCGGACGGACGAAACAATCGCCTCGGCCTCTACCTTGCCTGCATTGATTTGCTTCAAAAGCAGCTGCGCGGCCCTGCGACCCATCCCCTGCGGATCCACCGAAATCGTCGTCAAAGCCGGGACAGCAGTTTTTGCCTCGATGACGTCGTCGAAACCGACTACGGCAAAGTCGCGCCCCGGCTCGAGCCGGTTGGCTCGAAGTCCATCGCATACCCCAAACGCCACCGCGTCGTTGAAACAGACAGCTGCGGTCGGCTTCACCTCGATTGCCAGGGCTCGGGCGATCGCTTCAGCTCCCCCTGCCCTTGAGGGCGCCGAGGGGATGATAAGGCTTTCATCGTGTTCCAGATGGCAGGCGGCAATCGCAGCACGATATCCGTCGAGGCGCTCATCGAAAACCGCGGTGTCGCCAAAGCCGCCAAGGAAGGCGATGCGGCGGTGCCCGAGAGATGCGAGATGCTGCACGCCGGCGAATATGCCCTCGCGATTGTCCGACACGATCGATGAAACCTTTGCGCCCTGCACATTGCGCACGGCCACGACCACCGGAATGCCTGAAGCCACCAGCGGCTTTAGGTCGGCGGCTTCGGTTGCGCGGGCGGGTGACAGGATGAGCCCCGAGATTCCGTGCTCGCGCATGGATGCGATAACTTCCTGCTGCCGATCGAGACTTTCGCTTGTGTTTGATAGAAACTGGACGAAGCCCGCCGACTGCACGACCATGTCGACGCCAACCGCAAGCTCGGCAAAGAAGCTGTTTGTGAGATCATTGACGACAACGCCGATGATCTTCGACTTGGAGCCGGACTGCCTGAGGTTGGCCGCGCCACGATTGTAGACGTAGCCCAGCTCCCGCATGACCACATTGACCTTGGCCCGGGTTGCCTCGTTTACCAGTGATGACCCTTGAAGGACGAGCGAAACTGTCGACTTCGAAACGCCGGCCGCTTTCGCGATATCGACGACGGTAACCCGCCCTTTCGTCATGATATCCTCCCTGGCCTCGTTACTTGCATGCAATAAATTGGAACGTTCCAAATATGTCAAGCTCGAATTTTGAGAGGATATTTGGCTTCACTCGATGGATTGCTGATCTTCTCGATGGAAAATCGTTGTATTTAATGGATTAATTTTGAATCCGTCGAGGCATTTTTAGCTGTGAGTTGAATGGGAGGGTTGATTATTGACGTGAAATTAGAACGATCCAAATGGTCGTCATATCCAATGCGATCTTATGCTGGGGCATCGCGGGTTGCGTGCTGCTGTCTCTGAAGTGTGTGCCTTCGGGTCGCAGAAATACGCGATGTGATTCTCCCGATGGGATGTTCGGAAAGCGCTTCAACCCGTCGGTTGCAGCGCTGGTGCACAGTCAAAGGTGTGGGTAAGTGCAACCGGCGGCCGTTTGGCTTTCACGAGAAAAGCAAGGAAATCTCGTATGTTAGGCTTGATTTACGGGATTTCATGTTCGGTCGCTTTAATCGGCCGTTAACCCTTATTCTCTGGACGGCCTAACAGAATCATGGTCTATCCTTTGGCGGGCAATGGTCGGCAAACCGGGAATGGGCCGCCAAGAGGGTTAGATGGCGATAGTAGGGCATGCACAGACGACAGTTCCGTCCAGGGAAGATGCAGGTGGCAAGATAGCACGCCATGCAGGCTTGCTGTCGAGTCAGCTCCAGCAGCTTAGAACCCGCATGTACCCGCCGAAGTCGGAAAAGATACTGCGGCAGTTCCTGACGAATGAAGTGTCCAAGCTGACATCGATCCCGGATTCGACCTTGAAGCTGATGTCCAGCGAGGGTCGTGGGCCCAATCCGAGCCGGCTGGAAAACAATCATCGCGTCTATACGCTTGCTCAGGTCAATGAGCTGCGGGAGCTGTTTGCAAAGCAAAAGCCCGCGGAGGCTCTTCGCTTCTTGCCCCGGCGTCGGCCGGGTGAACACCTGCAGGTGCTGGCGATTGCCAATTTCAAGGGCGGCAGTGCCAAGACGACAACGTCGGTTCATCTTGCGCATTATCTCGCCCTGCATGGTTACCGGGTTCTGGCTCTCGACCTTGATCCGCAGGCATCGCTGTCCGCCATGTTCGGCGCGCAGCCGGAGGTGGATGTCGGCGCCAACGAGACCATCTATGCGGCGCTGCGCTACGACGAGGCCGAGCGGCGCCCCATTCGCGATATTATCCGCAAGACCTATTTCGACGGCGTCGACCTCATCCCGGGCAACCTTGAGGTCATGGAGTATGAGCATGAGACCCCCCGGGTACTGGCCAACAGGTCGGGATCCGGCGCGATCTTTTTCGAGCGGCTCAAACTTGCGCTTGCCGAGGTTGAGGCCGATTATGACATCGTCATTCTGGACACGCCGCCTTCGCTTGGCTTTCTGACGCTCAGCGCCATCTACGCCGCGACAAGCATGATCATCACGGTTCATCCGGCGATGCTCGATGTCGCATCGATGAGCCAGTTTCTTCTGATGATGGGCGATTTGATCAGCGTTCTCAACGAGAGCGGTGCCCAGCTCGATCAGGATTTCATCCGGTATCTGGTCACACGCCACGATCCGAATGATGGCCCGCAGTCGCAGGTGGTTGCGATGCTGCGTCATTTGTTTGGCTCGGACGTTCTGTTGCCCACCGCTATAGAGAGCACGGCTGTTGAGGCCGCTGGTCTCGCCAAGCGTTCCGTCTATGAGCTCGATGTGGGGCAGATCGGCCGCGATACGCACAAGCGCGCGCGCGAAGCCGTGGACGCGGTCAACGAAGCCATCGTGCAACTGATCAACTCAAGTTGGGGGCGTGAATGAGCAAGTCACCTCGCAAATCGATTGTTGCCAGTTTCGGCCTGATCTCGGCCGAGCTGGAAAGCGACGACACTGCGGCCGCTCAGCCCACGCCTGAGCCCTCCCCTGCCCAGCCGACACGCGTCGGCGCCGGCGTTATCGGCGCGGCTCATCGAGCCATTGGCGACATCCGCGCGGAACGGGATCGTTTGAGGGCAATTATCGAATCAGGCGAAGGCTCGATCCATGATCTGGATCCCAAAACGATCGACCCTTCTCCCTATCCGGATCGCCTGCCGGATGATGACCCCAATGATTTCGAGAGATTCAAGCACTCGATCGAGACTGAAGGCCAGAAGATCCCGATCCAGGTTCGCCGGCATCCGACGTCAAGCGGCCGATATCAGGTCGTCTATGGTCATCGCCGTTGGCGTGCCGCTCTTGAACTCGGCCATGCGGTCCGAGCGATTGAAGTGGAGATTTCCGATCTCGACCTGGTCGTGGCGCAGGGCATCGAGAATGCCAGCCGACAGGACCTGACCTGGATTGAGCGCGTGTTGTTCGCCTCGCGCATGGATGATGCCGGCATCAAGCCGCGCGATATCTATGCGGCGCTCTCGATCGAACATTCGGAGCTCGCCCGCATGCGGGGAGTCTATCGGTCGATCCCGGCGGACGTGATCGAGGCGATCGGCCGCGCGCCGAAGATCGGCCGGCCGCGCTGGCTCGATCTGGCAAAGACGATTTCGACTGTGCCGGGTGCATTGGAAGCCGCCCGTGGCGCCCTCTCGCGTGCCAATGCCGAGCCGGGATCGTCAAACGACAGATTCCAGCACGCACTGCGCGCGGTCAAACCGAGTTCGGATCCCGGCGATACCGCGCCGACGACAATCGCCGACGCGTCGGGCACCAAGCTTGGTACCTACACGACCTTGCCGAAAGAAGTGCGGATTTCCGCCGAGGGAGCGTTGGGTGTCGAGTTCATAAGATTTGTCGAAGGGGAGCTGTCCGGCCTGGCTGAGCGCTTCTCCCGTCAACGAGATAGCAGCAAACCCTGATCGTCTTCTCAGGGTTTCAACTGATGTCAAACGAAAGGAAGCCTGGCAAAAGAAAAAAGGCCCCCTAAACGTTGCCGTCGTGGAAGCCTTCTCTTCAATGTAGCAACTGAAGAATCGCATTTCCACGAATCACAGTCAAGAGTCTTTGGCACCGTTTTTGGTGAGCGGATTTCTTTTGCCTTTTTTTGGGGTGAGGGAAATGCAGAGTGGAAGTGTAACGACGCCGTTCGGGCGGCGGCCGGTGACGCTTGCCTTGGTTCGGCGGCAGATCGCTACCGCCGAAATCGAGCCCGGCAAAGCGGCCGACAAATGGAAGGTCTTCAGGGACGCTTCCGAGGCGAGGGAATTGCTCGGACTGCAGGATCGCAGCCTGGCCGTTCTCGACGCTCTATTGAGTTTTTATCCTGACAATGAGCTGCGCCAGGATGCACAGCTTATCGTCTTTCCCTCCAATGTGCAGTTGAGCTTGCGGGCTCACGGCATTGCGGGCGCTACGCTGCGCAGACATCTTGCTCTGCTCGTCGAAGCCGGCTTGATTGTTCGAAAAGACAGCGCAAATGGCAAGCGCTACACACGAAAAGACAGGGAAGGCGGGATCGAAAGCGCATTTGGGTTCGATATTTCGCCGCTTCTGTTGCGCGCCGAAGAACTCGCGGGCATGGCACAGCAGGTGGCGGCAGATCGTATCGCCTTTCGCCGAGCCAAGGAAAGCTTGACGATTTGCCGTCGAGACGTTCGCAAGCTGATTACGGCGGCGATCGAGGAGGGCGCTCCAGGCGATTGGGCACGTATCGAAGGGATCTATGTCGACTTGGTCCGCCGCATTCCCCGTTCGCCCACCATCGAGATAGTGAATTCACTGCTCGAAGAGATGAGGCTGCTGCAGGATGAAATCGTCAACTTGCTCGAAATGCAGCAAAAAACTGAAAATACTAGCACCAATGATGCCCATAATGAGCGTCACATACAGAATTCAAAACCCCAATCCGTCATAGAATTTGAACCTAGCTCTGAAAAAGAGCTGGAGGCGACGCCGGCGCAAAACAATCAGCCTGCCGAGGGGACAATGCGGGTATTCCCATTGGGATTGGTGCTGAAGGCCTGCCCGGAGGTTATGTCGTACGGGCCTGGGGGCGCCGTGAACAACTGGCGAGACCTGATGTCGGCCGCAGTTGTGGTGCGATCGATGCTCGGGGTCAGCCCTTCGGCGTACCAGGAGGCCTGCGAAGTGATGGGGCCTGAAAACGCGGCAGCCACAATGGCCTGCATCCTTGAGCGATCAGGGCATATCAATTCCGCCGGCGCCTATCTGCGTGATCTCACGATCAAGGCGGGACGAGGCGAATTTTCGCTTGGCCCTGCTCTGATGGCGTTGCTCCGAGCAAATGGGCACAGCGTTTCGGGTGTCGGAAAGGCGTCCTGACGGTTCAAGGCAAAGGGAATCCCAGGTATCGGACGGATCCTTGCACTAAGCTCAGAGCAGGAGAGTTTGCATGAGAAATGGCCGACTCTCGCTATTCTTTGACCGGCGAGCGTCATGTGTGATGCAGGAACAATGATACCTATGTGCCTTATCACTTCCGCCAGCTTTAGGCGAAACTGAGCTGGCGGCCCGTCGCTGTTAACATCGATATTCGCACCGGGATCATCACTGAGGGTAGAAGATCTTGGTGCGATCTGGGCTTGGCCGCGATGGCGGTATCGGTGGGTGGGAGACCTGAGTATGACACTTGCGAAGCTGCCTGGTTTGGAAGATCCGGATAAGGTTCCGCGCTCGGTTGTCGGATTAACTATCGAGCTCGCTTCCATTCACGAAACCGATACTCATCAGCACAAGAAGGCGCAGTTACTTTATGTCATCAGTGGTGCCATCACCGTCGAAGCCTCAAACGGTGTCTGGACCGTACCGCCGCATTGCGCCATCTGGATTCCGAGCGGGATCCCTCATGTTGCCCGTTCGACCAGCCGCGTCACGGTCGGCAGTCTCTATATAGACCCGGCGCTTGCCGGATCTCTCAGCGATGGTTGCGGGATCCTGTTCGTGCAGCCCCTCCTCCGCGAGCTCTTGCTGCGCTTCATTGCCACCCCTGCCCTTTATCCGGAAGGTGATACACGCGAGGCGCGGCTTGTTTCCGTATTGCTCGACGAATTGCAGGCAGCGCCACTCGAGCCGTTGCGTTTACCCATGCCGACGGATCGACGCTTGCGGCGGCTTGCCGAGACGTTGGTGGATGATCCGGCATTGCGCTTTACGATCGAGGAATGGGGCGCGCGGGTCGGTGCGAGCAATCGTACGCTCACGCGGTTGTTTCAACGCGAGACGGGCATGTCCTTTGGGCGCTGGCGGCAGCAATTGCACATCGGGCTTGCGCTGCAGCGTCTCGCCTCCGGACAATCCGTCACGAATGTTGCCTTCGATCTTGGCTATGAAAGTACAAGCGCCTTCATCGCGATGTTCAGGCGGATGCTGGGTACGACACCGGCCCGCTATTTCACTGAGGTTGCCGAAGGCGAACAGGATCGCGAAGTGCTGGAGATGCGGCAATCGGCAGGTGCCGTATCTTCTCCCGGCGCCGCGGTCGTTGACTTCAAAGCGGCCATTCGGCGGAAAACCAAACCACGATCATGAAGGCGCGCGGTCGGAATAGTGGGCGCCGGACCTGACCGCCTCATGCTGGAGCGCTTTCTTCAGATGGGAGGCGTGGATGTATTGGTTTTCGAGTGGGATGCATCCGCGGCGGCATGCTTCTTGGGCGGCAGTCTGGATATGGAAGCGGACTCCGGACGCCAGGCAATTAAGGCGGTGGGACTGGAGGTTGCCTTTGCGCAATTCACGGGGCCTGAAGCAGATGGCCATACGATTTCGGATGAGACCGGCCGAATTACCTTCCGGATGTCCTTGCTCCGCTTTGTCTCCCGGCGACATGAAATAGATCGTGCGCAGCTGCGAGAAATACCGCTTTCTTCGTTGAGGCCGTGGACTGTCCAATGGGGGTCGCGATTGACATCGATCGGTTGGTTGGTGCAGCGGGCACCCGCTCGCAGGTGCGCGCCTTTGTAACGGATCAGGCGTCAGAATATTCGGGCGTAACGCTGTTACAGGGAGATATTCCCGAACCTCGCAAGGACTGCCCGGCCATTTTGTGCCAGGTCAGGGTCACAACTTTCTTCACGCTTGGGCACCCGATTGGCCTCTCTGTGCAGGCGAGGAGCAGTGGGGTGGTCTCATTCTATATTTCGCAGAGAATAGCCAGGCCTAAAATAGTCTCGATGGTCTCGACTTGTCGACCGTGGACGCGGCAGGCGCCTATGCGAGGGAGATCTCGCCGAATTGGTACCTGCATTCATCCAGGCGATTGAGGCTGCAGCCCCGTTTTCGATCAGGCCACTCATCCGGACCGCCGCTGTTCAATCATAGCGTCCCAAGCCAAACGTTACTCCAATGGAGGATGCGGCGCATGTCATGCCGCCGTGCGGTGGTGGGGTTACAAATATGGCCACGCTCGATGCGCTGTTACTTTCGCAATCACTCCTCCGCGCGGACGATGACATGGGTGAGGCAATCACCGGATACTAACGAAAAATATTCGCCCGCAGCGGCAAAGTGTGACGCGCCGCCGCTGTGCTGCAGAAGATCTTTCATGCTCCTGACGCAGCCAACCGATTATCCAAAGTCTTCATGGGGACCTTTGGTCTCTCTTGCGCCCGCCATCTGCGCCTTGAATTCCCTGCTTTCGGTGCCAACGCGCGGGTGATCTTGGCGGGATCGCTGCATTATCTGGCTCAGGCCGGTTACCGCCTGGGCAGAGACCTTCGCTAATTTCGGCGAGGCGACGGAGATAGAACTCCGTCGTCATATGGACTGCCGAGTTGAGCAGGAAGGCGTTCGTTTGACGTCGCCGCATCATTCCGAGGAATAGTTGATCATGGGTGAAAAGATCTGGTTTATCACGGGCGCCTCGCGGGGCTTGGGGCGCGTATGGGCAGAAGCCGCGCTCGCCCGCGGCGATAAGGTGACCGCTTGCGTCAGAAACGTGGCGATGCTTTCAGACCTGGTTGAAAAATACGGTTCGGCGCTGTTGCCGATCGAACTTGATGTGCGCAGCGAGGGGGATGTCGGAAAGGCCGTGCGTTTGGCAGCTGTCACGTTTGGGCGTCTTGATGTGATCGTCAGCAATGCCGGTTACGCCATCTTCGGAACCATCGAAGAAACGAACCAGGCTAACGCCCGCGAACAGTTCGACACGAACTTCTTCGGGACCTTATGGGTGGTGCAAGCGGTATTGCCTTACCTGCGCGTCCAGGGTGGTGGGCATATACTCATAACCTCAAGTCTCGCCGGCATAATCACCTTCCCGACAGCTGGCGTGTACAACGCCACGAAGTGGGCGGTGGAAGGTCTGGGTGAAACCCTGGCGGCGGAAGTCGCTGAGTTCGGGATAAAGGTTACTCTCATTGAACCCGGTGGCTATGATACCGATTGGCGTGGAAACTCTTCCACCCATCTGACGCCGATGGTTGAGTATGAAGCGCTTCGGGATCGGCTGAAAGCCGCATCTGTGTCGCGCAAACTGGGTAATCCCGCAGCGACAGCCGGGGCGATCTTGAGCGTCGTTGATGCTGAGAAGCCGCCGTTGCGGCTCTTTCTTGGCGAGGCGCCGCTTGGCATCGCGCAAAAGCAATATGCGGATCGGCTTGCGACCTGGGAAGCCTGGGCCGAGATTTCTCGGCGAGCGCAAGGCTGATGTCATAGGCTTGAGATCGCGTCAGATGAGACGACACTCGGCGTGCCGCGTCCGCAGGTTCTCAATTGTACGGCGCTCAAGCTGAGAGGACTGGTTGGAGATGACATTCGGCCGTATCGTAGATCATGCGATGCGGCCTGCCCGGAAACATTTCGGCCGGGCGGCATTATGCTGGCGCGATCCGCTTTACGGCGGGAGTAACCAGTTGCATCGCCGACGCTCCGACACTGGTTTGGCAGATGACAGCTAAGCGCAGGGGAAGAAATAGCGGTAGCTTCTATTTCCTACGGTGCTGGACCGAACCTACCTTGAGCATGTGCGTCTGATATCTGATGGCAAAGGCGGTCAAATACCCTTTCTACCAGGTATCGAGCCGCTTCAATGACGATAGAACGTTGACGGACAACGTCTCTTCTGAGAGTAATGGGTAGAACATGCGATATTGCGGCAAACTGCCGTCTCAGATGGTGCGACGTGCCTCTGCCGATTGGCAAAATTCGACGGTTCCAACCCGCGAAGATATCCCCTCCCAATCGTGGAAAAAAGACCGCATGGCTGAAGGAAGCCAATAGCGCTTTAGCTACACTTTAGGGAAAGTTTTCAAGAAAAACAACGTGTTAAGCGTGCGAAATTTTGGGTCGGATGTGCGCCTAATTCTGGCAGGAGCCAGCGGCGTATCAGATCGATCCGTGAGGTCTAAGCAAGCGGATGTGCGCCACAGATGTTGTCGCGGAATGGGCTCTCAGGATCGTCGATAAAAGGGAAACCGCAAGGCGTCCGTCGCTCCGGGGTGGGTTCATTTGCCTGCGCGGGCTTGTCGATGCCCCTCCCCTGTGACGACTTTCCAGAATGCGCTTTTAACTAGGAATGCTGGCGAATTTGATGGATTGTAGCCACTCGGGATCTGATCTGAGGATGCTGCCGCGCCGGCGCGAATATGTCGGGGTGAGCGCTGCGGTTCGCCCTCACCTCTTGCGATAGATGCCTTGTCCTACGTCGCCGTTCCCGATGCGGAGATAAAGGTTGCTTGGGATTCAGCTCGTACGGGTTTGCCGATGGTGTAGCGCATCGCGAAGCAGCGCGATGGCCTGGAGCACGGAAGGCCCCCGGATTGGTGGCGGCTCGGCGCGTTCGCAGAATTCGCGCCAGACGAACAGCGTTAATTCGGCACCGTCAACTGATGTTTCCCCCTCCCCTTCTGCAAATTCTTCCAACACTCGATACCGGATGTCCCGCCAAAATAACTCTTCGATCCATTCGTAGATCGGTATCACATGGAAATGGAGTGTGCGCCCTGGAGCATGCCCATAACGACCTATGTATACGCGCTGGGCATCCAGCTTTCGTTTTAGGGCATCCTGGGAAGCTGCCAGCAATGGACCGAGTTCGCATAAGGTACTCTCTGCTAGATCGGACAGGTCGGTAACGAAGCTCTTCGAGCTGATGATCAGGTAGCCGGGAAGAGCCGAGTTTGCGCGATGGTCGACACGCCACCCGTCAGTTTCGATTATGTGAAGATGTGGTCTGTTTTCCAAATCGGTGGCCTCCTCCATCGTTCGCATTGCTTAACACCGGTGAGCCCTCCTTTATTGTTGCGCAGCAGCCGGAACGCATTCAAGCCACCCTAGCCTCTTTGCTCCACGTCGGCGCTGGGCCTCTCAGGAGTTGTGGGATGGGCTCATTCGAGATCAAAGGGGCTTAGATCAACTGGCTAATCGCCGAAGCGCGCCATGATCTCCCTTGAATTATCTGTCGGTGTCGCTTTGCGGTAGGCTCTGTGGCGATTTCCGCTTTGCTCGCGAAAACCGTGACAGCTGTCACGGTTTTCTAGGATATTGTCGGGAGCACCCGGCACCGGCCCGACGCTCAGTTGCCAAAGAGGATCTCCGCCACCTGATGCGCCCGCACGCGAGGCCCAGGAAAATCCGGGTGGCCAGGTGGCGCCGAGGCCGGTGCAATAGGCCCGCGGTTGGTCAGGACGATGATCGTGCGCTGCGCTTCGAGAAAGCGGATCATGTAGTTGAAGTAGGCGATGCAGCTGCCTCCATGCGCCACATGCCTTATATCGGCGCCACCGCCGAGCCCGAGCAGTTGTTGGCGTTCGGCCACGCTTAAATAGGGAAAGACATTTGTAATCCAACCGAAACCATAGCCCGTCTCGGCATCATCATTGGTGGTGCCGGAGGTAAAGGTGCGCCGAAGCGTGGCCTTGGAGACAAGCCGCTCGGTGTTCAACGCTTGGTCCCAGAGAAACAAATCCGATATCGTCGAGAAGAGACCACCATCCCCAACCGTCAGCATTGGATAATCCCAGCGCTCGAAGCGATCCCCTTCCCTCAAATAGCCGTGCGCCAGTCTGTGGCGTGTCGGGCAGCACGCGTCGTAGGCGAGGGTATGCTTCATGCCGAGAGGTTCGAATACATTCGATCGCAGAAAGTCTGCGAAGGATTGCCCGGAGACGATGGCGACGACCACGGCCAGCAAAACGTAGCCCACACCGCTATAGGAGTATTGCGAACCCACCGGGAATTCCGGTCCGGACAGGCGCATGGTTTTTTCAAAGACATCCTCATTGTTTATGCCTGTTATGGAGCGCGTGAGTTCGGCGATGTCCTCGCTGGAGCTGAAGAATTGAATATAGCCGGGCAGGCCTGATGTGTGATGCAGCAGATGACGGAGCGTGATGCCGGCGCCCCAGGAAGGGAAGTCCGGGAAATAGGTGTGCAGACGATCGTCAAGACTTAGCCTGTACCGCTCCTCCAGTAGCATGATCGCCATGGCGGTGAATTGCTTCGAGATCGATGCGAGATAGAAGGAAGTATCCGTGGTTATCGGTTGCCGGGTTTCCAGATCGGCAAGGCCGTAGCCTTTGCTATAGATGATCTCGTCGCGATCGATGACGAGGATGGCGGCCCCCGGATGGTGGGATGGATCTATATCGGCAAAGACGGCATCGATCTCGCTATCATGCTTACCCATCGATCTGTTTCCTTCCATGGCCGGATAGTACACCGCAGACAGGACTAGGCTCAAATCTGAAGTTTGGTTACTGAGCTTGAGGTGCGGCTTTCGAACTGGGTTCGTATTTCTGCTGTCTGTGAGATGGGTCAAGTGGAGCAGGCGGCGGTTGAAACCGTGACAGCTGTCACGGTTTTATATCCGGCTTGGCCGATAGCATGGGTTAGTCGTGCGGTGGACGCGAATGGGCTAAAGGCGAAGTGAGGAAGAAGAGGAGGGGTGCCTCGCATCGGGAATGTTGAAAGCTCCGTGTTTTCGCTCGCCGAGATCATAACAACGAGTTTCTCAGGCGCGGGGTCCATTGAAACCAGGAGACCTATAATTCGTCCGACGTGGGTTCTGCCATGATCGTGTAGGATTCATCGCTGCTCAGCATCAGATGTTATCCATGCTTTTAGCCGCGAAAAGTAATCGCTGAATACGGAGTATGAGGCAGGTCTGCGGTCGCCACCCTTTCGCCCTGCTCCACTGACCGCTATTGCGCAAGTGGGACAAATTTCCCGGCGATGCAGAACAGCGCGGCTTTGCGCGGGCAGCTTTCAATTGCGATGGACAATGAAAGCTGCTTTTCTAATAGGAAATTGCAAGTGGCGGGACAGCAAAAGGCTACGGTTGAGATGGCCCCTTATCTGCTATTATTTTTCATCTTCGTTACCTGTGGCCTCGTCAATATGACACGCCCTCGAAACTCCATCAGACCAGTGAGTGACCAAGACATCGAAGACGCTTACAAGGACGCTTTCAAAATTGAATCCAAGGAGACGGCGGAGCGGCGAAAGCTCATAAGCCTCCTTCTGGTGATTGCACTGCTAATCGACATACTCCTTATCGTGTGGATAGTTTGCTACGCCTAAAGGGTGAGCGTGCTCAACGCGAAGAGACTGCTGGATGCGGGGAATGGCTCCATCTCACGAATTATGTGGAATGGACTGGAGCGCGCGTTGGTGCCTCCAAGTCTGACCAATTTACCGATTTTGGTTTAACAGTGCGAAAATTCGGCGGCGCCTATCCATCTGTTTTGTGGATGCTTTAATTCAAGATGGAACTTAAGATAGGATTTGCTTCCGCTAGCTGTACATCACCATTGGGGTGCTTGCCTCTGATTGCGTTTGCGGAAGACAGCCTAGTCGTTGGCCTTCATTGCGGCACGGAGCGCGTCGTTGATCCGGTCCTGCCAGCCAGGTCCATCCGCCTGAAAATAGGCGAGGATCTCACTATCGAGCTTCAGGGAGACTAGTTCTTTTGTGTTGGGTATCGCTGGACGTTCGATCGTGGGCGCTGCAGGCTTTTTCGCAGGCTTGAAGATTGCCTCGGCCGCGTCGAGCGGGTTGGTCGGTCGTCTAGGTGCGCGCATGTTCTGCCTCCCTGGATTTGTTGACAGTGTCTGCTCCGTTCGACATCAGCGGGCGGATGATGTCAAGGATCGGGAGGATTTTCCCGCGGGGCACCGCTGTATCCTTCAATCTACCTCGGCCGAACTCAGCAATCGGGCGCGCAAGCGCATCCTTGTTTAGTCGGCAAAATACGGACACAAGGGCGCGCGCGAGCGGCGCATAATTCGGCTAGGACTGGCTGCAGGGCACTTGCGGTGCCTTCCCCCGTCGCGGTGCCAATGCGCCGACCAGGCACAATGCAGCGATTATGATGGGCAGGCAGATCAGGTAGGACATTCTGATACCGGCGTTCTCAGCGATAAAACCGAGCAGAGGCGGCGCGAGAAAGAACACGACAAAGGACATCTGCGCCAGGGCGGCGACATTCAGGTGTGCCGCGCGGTCGCTTCGTTGAGCTGCGGCCGAGACGGCGAGCGGATAGATCGCGCTGCAGCCGGCGCCCATGCAGGCGAAGCCGACAAGTGCCACATAGGGATGGGGTGCAAGCCAAACGGCCGCAAGACCGGCCGCGGATAGAAGCAGCAATCCAAAGGCGACTGCGCGAGCACCGAAGTTATCCACGAGGGGGTCGGCGAACAGTCGCGTTACGGCCATGAAAAAGGTGAATGCGGTCAGTCCCAGTCCACCGATCAAAGGTTCGACCGCGAATACGTCTCTCATGTAGATGGCGGACCAGTCGATTCCGGCGCCTTCGACAAGAAAGGCTGCAATTCCAATCACGCAAAGCGGGAGGAGACCGGCCGTCGGCAAGGCAATCCGTGGCTCATCGCTATGCTGCACCTGGCTTCGCGCCGGGGCATTTCGCATGCCGGCAATTGCAACCGCGCCGACGATGACCACAAATGCAAGCGTCAAGGCCAGGTGGAGCTGAACGGAAATGCCGGCTTGGCGAACCGCCGACGAGACCAGTGCCGTCAGAAAAAAGCCAAGGCTCCAGAACCCATGGGCACGGTTCATCACCCCACGGCCAAGCTGGGCTTCGATTCTATCAATCTCGACGTTGAGATTGATTTCCAGCGCGCCGGCGAGCAACCCTTCGCAAAAGAGTACGGCGAATACCAGCGGGGCGGCGCCGACCCAGGGAACGAGGGCGATGAAGGCAGAGGTTCCAAGCACTGTTATGAAGGCCGTCGTCCGCGCACCCAACCGGGCAATGATCGGCGCCGAAAAAGTAAGCGATATCAGCGCTCCAATGGCTGCGCCGATGAGGGTCAGGCCGAGTTCCGACTTGTTGATGCCGAGTGCGTCCTGCAGATCGGGCAAGCGCGAGAGCAATGCACCCATCGATATCGCGAACAGAAGGAAGCAGATATAGATCCGTCGCTGCGGTTCAATGTGCATTTGATTTTCCCCCGGGAGGTGAGTGGCACTCGGAAGTTGCGATCTTTAACCTGATCCCGTCTTCGTAGACAATGCCAAAGGTGTCTGCCTCCGGCTGAAACTTTACGCCCCGGGGGAGGAAAGCGAAGTTTTGGTCAGCGAGATCGCGGGGAGGCCCGCGATCCGCCTGTCATATGCTGTGACAGATTTATCATCTTCACATGCCGGCGAGATGATACCGGCTGCCAGGGTACACCTGTCATTCCGCTTGCCGCCTAGTGGGCGAACACCTCACCGACCATTTCCTCGCTTCTGGCCCAGAGCGCCTTCGCATGCTCGGGATCGAGCGCGTAGGAACGCACGCCTTCGCTGATCGGATTGATCACCCCTTCCGTTATCACCGAAACATGGCAGTTCTCGCAATATTTGCCGCCCACCTCGTCTGCCGCTGCAACGACGCCGGCCCAGACGGAGGTTGCGGCACCTTGCGGTACCGTCTTGAACTGAAAGGGCGGCTTCCCCTCCGCGGCAAGTTCGGCATTAATCCGAGTGAGCATCTGCTCCAGCGCATCCGCCGGAAGATGGCGGCCGAGTTCGGTCTGAATGCCGCCCGGATGCAGAGCGGTCGCCCGGACGCCCCGCGATTTGTGGCGCCGGTCGAATTCGACGGCAAAGAGGATGTTGGCCGTTTTCGAGCGTCCATAAGCCAGCCAGGGTTCGTAGTCCGTGTGCTCGAAATTGGGGTCTTCGAGATCGACATCGGCGAAGCGATGGCCGGAGGAGGAGACATTGACAAGTCGACCGCCGGGAGAAATCAACGAAGCGATCCGATTGACGAAGACGAAGTGGCCCAGATGGTTGGTGCCGAACTGGGTCTCGAAGCCATCGGCGGTATGGCCGAGGGGAGTTGCCATGACACCGGCATTGGCGATGACGATGTCAAAGGTCCTTCCATCGGACACAAGCGCATGGCTGGCCTTGCGAACGCTGGCAAGAGAAGCAAGGTCGAGCTCGATGAGCTCTAGACCCCCGCCGTTTCTGGCATCAGCGCGAACTGCCGCTGTGGCCCTTTCTGCTTTGGCAAGATCGCGGGCTGCGCCGACGACCTGTGCTCCGCGGGCGGCGAGGGCTCTCGCCGTTTCGACACCAAGGCCGGCCGAAGCGCCGGTAACCAGCACGCGTTTGCCGCTGAGGTCTACTCCGGCAAGCACCTCATCAGTGGTGGAGGTCGCTCCAAAAGGTCCGGTCATGAAAATCTCCTTCAACCGTGGACACATAGGCACGCCATCGCAGCGAGCCATTGCCCGCTGCCCTCGAATGGATTAAGAGGAGGGTGCCTCCGCAATAGATACGGAGGCACCCTCCGTTTATCAAGGGGTAGTTCGCAGACGTGACGATAAAAAGCGAGCGCGGTGCTGTCCGCAAACCGCGCGCCGATGCGGAGCGCAATCGTATCCGGCTCATGGAAGTGGCCAAGGCCGCTTTTGCTGAAAAGGGTGCAGACGCCAGCCTGGAAGAAATCGCGCGTGTCGCAGGGGTTGGCATCGGTACGCTCTATCGCCATTTCCCGACGCGAGATGCTTTAATCGGTGACGTCTACCGCAACGAGACCGAACAACTCGCCAAGGCCGCGATCGACCTTGGCCAGCGCTTACCGCCGAAAGAGGCTCTCCGGCAATGGATGGTGGTATTCATCGAATACATCGCCACAAAGCAAGGCATGTATCCGGCCTTGAATTCCCTCGTTGGCGGCACGTCGACGCTTTATGCAGCCTCCGGCCCATTGATCGGCAGCTCCATGGAAATGCTGACGAAACGTGCTGTCGAAGGCGGCGAAATCAGGCTTGATATTCCGCCACTCGATCTCCTGCGTGCGGTGAGTGGCCTTGCCAGCAACAATGGTCCGGATTGGAAAGACGCCGCAAAGCGCATGGTCGATATCATCATCGCCGGCATAGAGGTTCGCCCACGCTAGGCACGGCTTGAACGGTCTGGCCGGTCCCATCAAAATCTATGGAATAGCGCCCAAAAGCCCAGGTCATTCCATCATTCCCCTCAGGCGCAACGCGAAAATCTGCAAATGGCGCTCCCGCCACTCCCCAAGATTGTATTTTTAGCTCCTCTGGCGGAGAGGTGCGTACCCCGGGGCTCGAATACCCACGGCTATCTGCTGCCGATAAGGGCGTGCGCAGGCATTGCATAGTCGCCCCCGCGCTACCAAAATTTATCCACCTCAGCATAAATTGAGCGCTGATTTTTCTAGCAATCTGGCGCAGCATATAGCCTAATGCGTGCGCCAGTTATTCGCTGGTGCGGTTGGGTTTCCGGCGATATCGGAATACCAGCGCCAAGCCTGCCGCATGCATTGTCAAGACGTGTGCCACCTAAAATTGAATTTTATTGCAGATCGGGAGAGAAGGGGCCGCGGCGGCTGGGTACTCCTTTTATAAACGAACGCTCTCATCGGTTCTGCGCAGAGCCGCTGCTCCGAGCTATCGAGAAAATTGCCTGAGACCATTCTGACGCCTGTGAACGAATGAAGAATTCGATCATGGCGCACTCAATATAATCGCAGCTAGCTCTTCGTTCGCAGATGTCTTCACTCTGAGAGGCGATGCAGCCACAATTGTTCAAATCGCGCTGGAGCGTTTAAGGGGGAGCTTACATTCATGGCGTCGCAGGAGAGAAAGAAGATCGCAATCATCGGAGGCGGGGTGGCCTCCATGACCGCCGCTTACGCCTTGACCGAGGAGCCGGGATGGCAGGCGAAATATGACATCACGGTCTATCAGCGCGGATGGCGGCTTGGCGGCAAATGCGCAAGCGGTCGCAATCGCGAAATAGGCAATCGCATAGAAGAACACGGTCTGCATATCTGGGCGGGGTTCTACGACAATGCCTTCCGCCTGATCCGCTCCTGCTACGATGAGCTTGTCGCCCTGAAGCTGAGGTCTCCGGAAGATCCGCTTGGCACGGTGGAGAAGGCGCTAAAGCCGCTCAATACATTCATTCTCAGCGAGGAGGGGGTAGGAGACCCCAGGCAGATGTGGCGGCCGTGGTACATCGAGTTCCCCGGCAACAATCTGGTTCCCGGCTCTGGAGGGGTGCTGCCGCAACCTTTTGATTATTTCAAGATGGTGGCTGAATTCCTGGCGGGTCAGATCGAAAAGGTCGGGGATGCCTTACCGTTGCCGTCACAGGGAACAGGTGTCGGCGGCTACCGGTCTCCGGTTCATCAACTCGTGGCATATGCCAAGGGGATGCCGGCGGATGCGCGCTTGCATACCGCGCAGAATGGCAACGAGCTGAAAGAGATTCTGGAAGGCATCCGGATCTGGCTCCAGGGCATCAAGCCAGGGGAGTGGATCAATGACGATACGGCTCGCCGGGTCTATTTCATGCTGGATCTTGGCGTGGCCTTTGCCATGGGCATGGTGGCCGATCAGGTCTTCATGCGCGGTTTCGATTCCATCGACGGCATGGAATGCTCGGCCTGGCTTTTGAAGCACGATGCATCGGAGCAGGCGGTGGCGTCCTCGGTGTTTCGCAGCTGCTACGACTATGTTTTCGGATATCCGGGCGGCATATGCACTGATCGTGGCGTCGGCGCAGGCACCGCGATGCGAGGGCTGTTGCGTCTGGCCTTTACCTACAAGCAAGCGCTGTTTTTCAAGATGCAGGCCGGCATGGGCGACACGATATTCGCGCCGTACTATCAAGTCCTCAAGCAGCGCGGCGTCAAATTCAGCTTCTTCAATGCCATCACCAATCTTGCTCTGTCGGCATCTCGGGACGCCGTCGCCCGGATCGACCTTGTAGAACAGGCGCAGTTTGTCTCCGGCACCTATGAGCCGCTTTTCGACGTCGCCGGCCTGCCCTGCTGGCCTTCGGAACCCGATTGGGCGCAGCTGGTCGATGGCGAAAAATTGCGCGAAAGCGGGATAGATTTCGAATCGGAGAAAACGCCTGTGCCCGCCGGCGTCCCGAAAAGCCTCCATCTGGGTGTCGATTTCGATGATGTCATTCTCGGTGCGTCGCTCGCGTCGCTTCCACCCATGACCGCTGAGCTCGCCGCTGCATCTCCCTGCTGGAAGCAGATGCTTCAGAATGTCGAGACCGTCGCAACCTGCGCCGTGCAATTCTGGCTCAACAAGCCAACGACCGAGACTGGCTGGCCGGGCCTTATCAAGGAGCACAATCAATACAGCCCGTTTGATCCCAATACGTTGCAGACGGTCTTGACCGGCTTTGCCGAGCCGCTCGATACCTGGGCGGATATGAGCCATCTGCTGGTCCGCGAGACCTGGCCCGATCCGGCTCCGCAGGCCATCGCCTATTTTTGTTCGCCGTCGAGGGATGCCGACGTGCCTGCACCGTCAATGCAGGATCAGGCGGCGAAATGGGCGGATGACTATCTGACGGCGATCTGGCCGGATACCCGGAATGCCGAAGGCAAGTTCGACAGAAACCTGCTTGTTTCCCTCAACGGCCAATCCGAGAGCGAGCGCTTCGCCAATCAGTATTTCCGCCAGAATTTCTATGGTTCCGAGCGATATGTTCTCTCGGTGCCCGGTTCCGTGAACTATCGGCTGGCGCCGGATGAATCGGGATTCACAAATCTCGTGATAACCGGCGACTGGACGCGTTGCGGCATCAATGCCGGCTGCGTCGAGGCAGCAACGATCTCCGGTCTCGCGGCCGCCAGAGTATTCACGGGCTCGACCGAGCCGATCTACGGGGAATATGATCTGATACTGGACGCATTGCCGACGCCGGCTTTGCTGTCCTCGATCACGGCCCCGCATGCGAATTGGCCGCTGACGCCAGCCTTCCTGCGCGGCTCGATGGAAGGCGTTTTCAGCTTTCACGCTCTGCCGGTGGAACAGGTAAAACAGATGCTGCCGCAAGGTCTGGTGCTGTCACGGCAATCCGTGACGCCTGCAAACACCCATCCGGTCACATTCCTGTTCAATCAGCAGACGAATGTGCGGGCAAGTTTCCTGCCGCAGATATTCGGGTTCAAGACCTATCTGGAGAACATCGTTGCCATCAATTGCGTGGAGATCGCCGGCGGCGATGGCACGGTCTTCAGCTTCCTGCCGGCATTGTTTCTCGATAATAGCCTGGCTACCTATTCCGGCCAGCTATTCTATGGCCTTGCCAAGCGCCTGGCAAAGAATACGCTTGAAAACTCCACCTACACCACGGCGACCGAGGAAAACGTGCCGGTCTGGTCTATGCGGTATTTCGACTATGCGCCGATTTCCCGGCTCGTCGATCTCGGCAATATCGGGCTCGTCCGCGCGCTTCTGGATACACCGATCCTGACCCCCCGGGGCAAGGGAACCTGGCAGGCGATGGCATTCGATTTCTCTGTGGGGTCGGCATTCGCCGTCCCGGTCGCGACCGAACTCGATGTCTTTGCAACGAATGGCATCGGCTTGCCGGCGGGACGGTTCATATCGCCTGCGTTCAGGGCTCAGTCCGAGGAGAATGGCCTGCCCGGTGCGTTCCGGTGCTGGACCGACTGGACGCTCAGCAATCCTTTCGATTCATCTCGAGTGAAAGCCGTTGCTGCTGCCCAGAAAAATTTTGACTTCAATTGGCAGCAAACATGAGAGAATGAGACCCATGTTGTCGCCGGAGGAAATACCGCATCTAACGATGGATGATGATCTGCGAGAGCGTCGCCAGGTCACCATCCTCTTTGCGGATATTGTCGATTACACAGGTCTTGCCCTGCGTTTCGACCCGGAGGATCTGCGGGATCTGCTTCAGAGCTACTACATTCTGGCAAAAACGGAGATCGAGGCGTCGGGCGGTATCGTCGCGGAATACCTCGCCGATGGAATAGTGGCTCATTTCGGGGTGCCCGTCGCCTACCAGGATGCGGCCGACCGCGCTGTGCAGGCGGCTAGGCGCATCATCGGCAAAGCCGGCGAGATACAGGGCGCGGATTACAGGCTTTCCGTTCGGGTAGGGGTGGCGACAGGGCTTGTCGTCGCCGAGTTCGATGGCACGAATTCCAAGATTACCGGAGCGAGCGGCGTTCTTGCCGCACGCTTGCAGGCATCCGCCGAACCCGGATCGATCCATATTTCTGATCTGACGCGTCGGCTCCTGCGGCGCGAGACGGAAGTTCGTTTCGTCGGCAACATGTCTCTCAAGGGCTTTTCCGAGCCTGAACCCGTCTGGTGCCTCGATCTGGACGATGCAAAACGAATGGGAGGCGACGGCTTCCCGTTCTTTGGACGAGACACGGAGCTATCGAAACTGGCGCTGGCATGGGAGATGGTCCGGCAAAGCGGCCGAGCCAGCCCGCTCTACATTCTTTCGGGCCGGCCGGGCATCGGCAAGAGCCGCATATTGCGGGAACATTGCCTGCGCTATCCGGCCGAGCAGAAAAGCATCGTGCTGCAGGCGGCGGAGCGACAAAGCAACACGGCACTCTATCCTGTCGTCGAATGGCTCAAGCTTGACGACCGGGTTTCTCTCGGAACCGACGATGCCGATTATCTGCGCGCGCTTTGCCAGCCCGAAACGGCCGTCGGGCTACATCTGAGAGAGACGCCCGGGGCCATTCGCCAGGGAACCTTCGATGCGCTCTCGGCCTCGTTTCGCAGGATTGCGCAGGCTGGTCCGATACAGATCATCATCGAAGATCTGCAATGGCTGGATCACAGTACGCTTCAATTGGTCGCCAGATTGTTGACCGACCTGGAGGACTGCCCTGTCCAGTGGCTGGCCAGTGGTCGGCCGGAGTTCACAGACAATATCGGCGAGCTCCAGAGTACAGTGCTGGCCATTGGAGAGCTGAACGCGGCCGAATGCCACGAGGCTGTTGTCAATTGCTGCGGGGAGGGGATCGCATCCGCCTTGGCGGAGGAAATCGTCGGCAAGTCCGAGGGCGTGCCTCTTTTCCTCGAGCATCTCCTTCGCGAACTCAACGAAGGACGCATATCCGGCCGGGAGACCGTTCCAGAAACGCTCGTCGGGGCGTTGGTCGCGTGGATCGACAGCACGGGGCCGGCGCGACGTGTCGCCCAATGCGCCTCGGTGATCGGCCGCTATTTTGACGAGGAGATGCTTGCGCAGGTCTCCGGCTTTTCCCGCCAGAGTTTGACCTCGGATATCGAACGTCTCTGCAAGGCAGAGATCTTCCAGCGCGATAGCGGCTCCGCCTTGAGCTTTCGGCATGACCTGATCCGGGATGCTGCCTACAGCACCCTGTTGCGCAAGCGGCGGGAGGGTCTCCACAAGCGGGTTGCCTGGGTTCATACGCAAAGCAATCCCCATGTCGGCGACAAGGTGATGGCGGAAATCGCCTATCATCACGAGGCGGCCGGAGAGCACTCTCTCGCGGCGCAATACAGGCACAGGATCGGCAGGTACACGACTGCTCTTGGCGCTTTTGCCGAGGGTGAAAGCCAGTTGCGGCATGCGCTGGATCTGCTTGCGCTCGCGGCCCAAAACCGCATCGATGTCGAGCATCAGCAGGCGAACATGCTTGTCGATCTCGCCGCAAACCTCATGCAGACGCGCGGCTTTACCGGCCAAGAAGTGTTTGAGACCTATGTGAAAAGCCTGTCGCACCTTGAGAGAATCAATCAGGTTGATGGCGACAGCCTGTCCATTTTCTGGGGCATCTTCACCTACCAGGTTCTGATCGGCCATACGCGGGATGCGGCAATGACCGTATCGAGAATGGAGGCCGTGCTTCGCCGTCTGCCGCAAAGGGAGAGGCTTGCGGAGCATACGCTGTCCGTGCTTGGCACCAGAAACGGGATCCAATTTTATTCGGGGCAGTTTCACGCGCAGCTTGCGACCCTGGACAAGATCAAGACGCATTATGAAGTCGAGCTTCATGCGCCTCTGGCCGCCAAATACGGAATGGATCTGCTGGCGACCGCGCATGCGTTTTCGCCTCACTCCGCAGCCATTACCGGCCAGTTCTCGCTCGCACGCGAGTTGGTCGTCGAGGCCGATGCACATCAGGCCGTGCTCGACATTCCCCTCATGCTGCCTTTCATCGACATCTGGGGTGGCGTTGCGTTGAGTTATCTGGGTGATTTCGATCTGGCATTGGCTCGGATGGAAAGAGGCATCGCGCTGGCCGACAGGCAGGGTGCGGCATTCTGGTCGGCAACCGGCAGGATGTGGCAGGCAATTGCGGAATTCGAAGCCACCGGCGATTCCTCCTGCCAGCCAAAGATCGAACAAGCACTCGCGCTCCAGAAACTCATGGGCGTCGGTATCGGCATCCCCTATTGGTCGGCAAAATTGGCAGCTGCCTATGCCATGAATGGCGACGACCGGCGCGCGCTGGAATGCATCGCGGAAGCGCTGTCTGGCTCGCCCGGCACATCGGAAGGCGTATGGCGAGCGGAGCGGCAAAGGCTGGCGGGCTTCGTGCATGAGCGGGCAGGGCGCGTGGACAAGGCGCTGCACTTCTATCATCTGGCGGCGCAGACGGCGGGCAAGCAATCGGCTGTATTGTGGGAGATGCGTGCGAGAAGCGCGATTTCACACCTCGCGCCCCAGGATGACTTGAACGGTATCCGACAAGCGATGCTTGCTGACACGATCGCGCAGAACAATGTCCCAGCGAATCAGGTGACAGTTTCCACAATGATTTGACGCCGGCTAAACTATTGTCGAGCTGGGGCGGTTCCATACCCGCAAGCGCGCTCGATTTTTCCGCGATCTACTTTCGGCTTGATATTCAGGGTTGTTCATTTTTAATGAAAAATCTCGGCAAAGGCGTGTTCTGAGCCGTCTATGTGAGACGCCACACAGAGTAAAATAATCGATCGAGCTCTTCTGATGAAGTCAATCGATGCCGTCATGGCATCCAAGCTTCATTGGATTTCAGCATGTTTGAGCACGTTACACGCGACATCAGCCCGGCTCCGCCGAGCCTTGGCATGCCCTGGCTGCAGGAGAGCGCCGATACCCTTGTCGAGTTGACCCTTCCGCGTCGTTTTCGGTTTCTGGGCTTGCCGGAAGCCAAGGCGCGGGAATTGAGGGCGATTCTCGAAAGAATGGAGGATGCGGACCGTATCGCCTGCGACACAGGTGATACATGCCAGTCGGCTACCATAAGCTTCGTCTATATTGGTGAAAGCCTGCCGCTCGACATGTCCGGTTACGCTGCACCCGCTTTTCCCGCAATTGCCATCGTCGGGCGCGGTTTGCCGGATATCGATCGTCTGTTTGAATACGGATTTGCCGACTACATCACCTATCCTTTCTGCTCTCCGGAAATTCAACGGCGCCTCTCTGGGGCCCCGACATCAATCCATGACGTTACCTTCTCAGCCGGGCTCGGTAGCGATCCGATGGTGCGGGCGGCATGCGAAGCGCTCGAAACCAATATCGCCGCTACGGTTACGGTCGATGAGCTGGCCGCTACCCTCGGGACCAATCGCAACACGTTGAACAGGGCATTCAATCAGGTCTTCGGCGTCGGGCCGATAACGTGGCTGCGTCAGCGTCGCTGCGATATCGCAGCACAACTCTTGCGCGATAGTTCCGAAAGTGTTCTCAATATTGCGCTGACGGTCGGCTATGGCGACCCTAACAATTTTTCGACCGCGTTTCGCAGGCACTACAACCAGGGGCCGCTGGAGTTTCGCAAAAAATGTCAGGCGCAAAGAATTTAGACACGGCCTCAAAGGCAGGCCGTGGTGATGCTGGCTAGTATCGAATTGTTGGCGAGGGCCACCGCTTTATTGAACCACGAGAGGACAAATCGACAATGGCAACCGAGAACATCAGCCTGAACTTCATCAATCGCTCCGGCGATACGAACAATTCCAGCGTTCTTATTTTCCAGCAGAACGTTGCCGAGTCATTCGGCGAAATCGCCGTTGCGTGGAAAGTGATCAAGAATTGCGGTCGGCTCGACCGCCATCCCTTCAACTTCCCTCTGCAATTTCAGGTTTCGGCCAAGGACAGCTGGGGCAACTACACCCCTCAGTTGACTGCCTATGACGGCCAGGGCTTCGACATGACGCTGGACACATCCGGCGATGTGCTGGCGCTGTCGAAAGTGAATGCCACGTCCCCCAACGAAGTCGAAGTGCGCAACCAGCTGACGCAAGGCGCGATCAGCGCCTGCATCTTCAAGGACGGCAAGCTGCTGGCGACCAAGACCAACATGGCGCCTGGGCAGAAGGCTGTGTTCCAGTTCCAGCCGCGCATTTACATCGGCGTCGTCAGCCAGGTCGCCGAAGGTCAGGTGATCAATTCCGCGATCATCAGCCAGGTCAACACCGAGATTAACCTTTTCGGGATCACCAGCGCCGACGTCGTCATGACCGGCGGCGGCCCCGGCCCGAATTCGACGCCCTTCCAGTTCCATCTGGAAAACATCAACCAGTAGGACTCCGTCATCTCTCCGAGATGATGGCCGATCCGGGATACCACACGAGTAATCAGCGGGTATCCCGTTTTCCCTTTCATGAACAGAGGACAGTATAGCCATGAAAACGGAAACCAGCTTGAGGCTCACCGGTGCAAAATCCGCTTTGACCTCGACAGCTCAACAGAGCAGCACGCCTCAAACACCCTCTGCCTCGGTGCAGGGCACTGAGGGCGCGGCGAGTGTCAGCACGGGGGTTACGGCCGGCAGCAATGACCAGAGTTCCACCGCGCAGGCCACGATCGTCAAGAGCTGGACCTCGGGCGGCGTTGCCGGGACAGGCAGGGACAGGGTCACCATCGAAGCAACCTATCCGGCCACCAAGAATACCAAGACCGGCGCGATTAGCCTTGGCGCAGACAGCTTCAAGCTGACGGTGACCGATCTGAACACCGGCGTCAGCTCGACCATCAATCCCTATCTCTTTTCCAACACCGAGTGGACCGAAATTCCTTTACCCGCCGACGCCGGCGATGCCGAGAAGTTCGAGGTGAGGGGCAACGTGAAGATCGACGTTCAAACGTCGGGCAAGATGATGCGGGTGCGGTTCCATGTGAACACGGCAAGCCAGCTTTCGGACATCGGTTATATTTTCGTGCTGGATATTCCGGAGAACACGAAATTCACCGACGTTTCGCAGAGCGAACCGTCGTCGTAGCCGCCATGCAAACCTGGTTGACGTACGAGAATGTCTCTCTCAATCCGCATGTCAGCCGCGTGGGTATCTTCTGGGATGTCTCCGGGATGCTACCGGGCACCATGCCGGTTCTGTGGGCGGCGATCGAACGGTGCCGTTACGGCTGGCATCATCCCCTCCATGTCAGCTGGGAGCCGGCCTTCCTGATCCGCGACAGCTTTGGGAATGAATGCCCGCTGCAGCCGGGCCGGGACAATTGCGATACCGGAACCCGGATAGAGGGTCCGCACGGATATGGATTAAAGTCGGGGCTTCTCTTGAGCCAAAGTACGCCGCGTCCCGATTTGTCGCTGTGCATCTGCCGGGACAATCGGCCCATCGCCGAATTGCCGCTCGATCGCGTTGGTGCATGGGCCGTGTTCATGCCGGATCGCCTGAAATTCCAGATCGATTGCCGCGCCGCATTGCGCGGCCGGATCACTGACGCCTACGGAACCCCCTTTGCTCTAAGCGGGCTGCAGGCCCTGACAGTTCAGCTTCGTGGAGGAGCGCCCGGACCGCGGGCTACGCCTCTCACCTTCGTCTCATATCGTGCGGAACCGGCCTGATCCGATCCGCTGTTGAAAAGGATAGAAAGGATTGTGCAATGCCCAATAGCTATTTCGTCTACACCATCGTGTTTTCCCGTACCCCGCAGAACGCCACCCGGTTTATCGGCTTCCAGAAGCGGGCCAAGGGATATTTCTTCTCCGGCAAAGGAGGTGCGATTGTTCCCAATGGTCAACCTTTGAAAGGTGCGGCAAAATTTGCCTTGCCGGGCGGAGGCTTCGAAGGTGCCGATAACACCTGGGACGATAACGACGCTGTTTTTGCCCAATGCCAGAAGGAATTCACCGAGGAATGTGGGCGGCAGATCAGCTTCGTCACGCATGATGATGTCGTCAGCGGAGTCGTCGAGGACGATGACGAGGTGATCAATGCGGTCGCCTATTTGCAGCGCTGGGGTGTGAATATGGGCCGTATCAAGGGCTATGCGGCGATGTACATCCAGGTAGCGGATAACCAGCTTCAGCTGGTCGCTGATTACATCGGCGCCTGCTTCAATCAACGTGATCAGGCAGTCCAGAAAATTACGAAGCAGGAATGGGGAGCCGGCGACTATGCGAAGTTAGCGCAGGCATTTCCATTAGCTCCGATGGATGACGAAGTGAATTTGGTGGATCCGCCGATACGCCAGATTGCGCAGGGTGGCTTTAACAACGATCCGCTGATCGAGGCTCTATCCAAAGATCCCGATACCGATTGGTTCGCCCAGATTATCAAGGGTCTTGAAACCATCGGTGCTTGAGGGATGTCCATGACCGGCCACACCGAGATTCAGGAATGGCGCGATACCCCGCATAAGAACCAGAACGAAGAAATCGTGATCCGGTTTCGCGTTTGCTATGAGGATGCGGGGCGCCGCTCTGTGTTGAATGTCGCGGCCGAGATTTTTCGCGCGGTTTTGCCGCTCGAGACATATGTCGTCGAAGGCTTGCGCTTCGAGCAGGAAACTCCGTTCCGCGTCGCTTTCACGGGTGGGCGCAAGGTGCATGGCTGGCTGCGCTGGCGAACCGGGCTGGATGTGCAGTATTCGCAGCAGATCATGGGCCGGGTGGAAATCGAGGAGACCGACGACGTCGATTACTGGAACTATATCGGTTTCATGATCTGCTTTGGCAGCACGCGCCCGGTGCCGCCAATTCCGCCCGTTCCACCGCCGGATGATGATCCGCCGGTGCCGGGACCCCTGCCCATTCCGGATCCGGCTGATGGCATGGCGATCGCCGATGCGCATCTGGAGGCGGGAGAGCTCTTCCCCTTTGTCTATATCAAGCCATGGCCGAAGCTGGCGAGCGACGTTGCCGGCCAACGCTTCATGGCGGTGCCCGCAGCGGCAGCCGCAAGCGCCTTCTATACGAAATTGAAGGGTGCCGACCCCGCCGCCAAGCGTGAAGCGGCCGTCGCCTTCATCGATGACACGATATCGCCGGCAACGGGCCAAACTCCAGGCGAGCCGTTCGTGACGCCGACGCAGCCGCTACCGCAACCTTATGCCGGCTTGCGTCATTTTCCCCGTCAATTGAGGAAAGACTGCACCTACGCGTTGCTCGATAGCTGGGTAATCGAGGGCTTCGGCGGATGGGAAAACCTGGCCACGGAGCTGCAGTCGGCCGATGCCCAGGCGGCGCTTGTCAATATATGGAATTCGGCAATCGCGCTGATGATCACGCTGGGCTATGACCATGCGTGGCTTTCCGATCTGATACGGCTGCTGCAGGTCACGCATTCGGTCAACTGGGTATTGGCCTTTCAGGCTGCACATCCGAAGGTCGGCGAAGATCCCGCGCCAGTGCCGCCCGACGCGGCGCTTTCTCGCGCACTCAGCGCGGTGATGGTCCTGCCTGATGATATTTTCCCGGTCGATCCGCCTCCGGCGCCTGCCGATCCCCCTGCGGTGCAGCCTTATGCTGTCGGCGCCATCCGCACCGTGCACTACCGGCCTGGCCGTTATGTGCTCGGAGATATAGAGCGCATCGAATCCGTGATCGCGGGAGAAACCCGGCAAGACGTCCATCGCAACTTGCGCCGGACGGACACGGCCGAAGACGACCAGAGCGTCAGCGACAGCACCAGCAATTTCGGGCGGGATACCACGACCGCCGACTTGATCAATCAGGTCCAGAAAACATTGTCGGACCGCGTCTCGACGACGACGATCGACAATTATCAAACCGATTATGGCCAGCCGAGTACCAATTCCATGAAGGTCACCGGCAATTGGTGGGTTCAGGATCAACCGGCCGGCGGTTACCTGAAGGATATCTCGAAATTCGCCCGTGATGTCATCGACCGGTCGGTGAAGGCCCTTCGCCGGGAATCGATGCTGCGCCGGAGCAGCCGCATATTCGAGGAACTGGAAATCACACAAACGCGAACCCTGTCGAACGCCGGCAACAACGGCAATCATCAGGCGGTGTTTCGCTGGGTGAACCGGGTATACCAGCTTCAGACCCGGGCCAGCCAGGACAGGTTGGTGTTCGAGATGTTCGTCGATCGTCCGGGCGCAAATCTGGCCGAGGCGATTTCGCAATATCACGATCTCAGGCCCGTCGCGCCGCTGTCCCCGGCCGCCATGGGGATAACCTCCTACGCCAGCCTGTCGCCGGAGCCGGTCAAACCTGGTGGGGCGCCGGCGTCTGTCTATTATCTCGATGCTTTCCAGGCCTATGGGATTGCTCCGGATGGGCCGCCGCCGCCGGCTCTTCGCGTCATCAGTTGCGGCTTCAAATCCCGAAATCCGTTGTCGGATGCGGAAATGGATGTGCCTGAAGGTTACACGCCTGTTCTGGCGACCGCGAGTGTCAGCAGCTTTGTTACCAATCCAACGGTGCAGGTGACGATGAGCGGCGTGATCCTGACGGCGGATCAGACCGGCACGATTTCAACCTTCAAGGGATATCTCACGGCAAGCCCGGCGCAATATGCCGACCGGCTGCGGGCATCCATCCTCTGCAGCGTGCCGCCGAAGACATCGTCTACGGCAGAAGCAACCGCCGGCGCGGGAAGCGGTTCGGCGGAGAGTGCGGCACCAGCGCCCGATACGTCGCCAGCGGAGGGGGCAACGGAATTCAACAATTACTATGCAGCCAGCATAGAGGTTCAATGCGCCCGGAGTGCCGCAACGCTCGCCAACTGGCAGATGGCGACCTATCAGAAGATCCAGGCCGCCTATCAGGCTTCGGTGACAAGCTATCAGACTGCCCTGACGGAGCAGCAAAAGGCACTGGAGACTGCCAATCCGACGCTTCTGAAGCAGATCGTGCAGGAGCAGATTGTCCAGGCTGCCATCGCGCTCTTTGCCGGCGCGACGCTTGCCAAATCGCCGGATACGGCGGTTTCGATCAATTTCGAACCGCGCTATTTCCAGTTCCTGCGCAACATATTCGACTGGGATGGGATGGCGGTGGAGCTGGTCCAGGATCCCGGCGCGGACCCGTATCTGACCGCGGGGCAAAGCGCGTTGATCTCGCTGTTTTCGCCAAGCCGTTATCTGCGAGACCTGCTTCGCGCCAAGCGCGCCAATCTCCTGCTCTCCGTCAAGCCGGAGGCGGCAAGAATGGCTTTACTAGCATTTCGCACAGGCCAGATCTGGCCCTGCGCCGAAGACCTGACCCCATGCATGGCCGCGGATATGAGTGCGGTCGATCTTCTTTTGGAACAGCCGGACGAAGCCGGCAAAACCATCCAGGACAATTGGTCGATCACTGTTCCCACTGCTATGGTCGCACTGTCTACCGACAATCCCTTCACATGATCGCAGGAGTGCCGAATGCTGCCGCCTTTGTTTATTCCGCCAGTCTTCCCCGGAAATTTTCCCGGGCAGGAACCACGCCATCAATTCTTCCCGCATCCGCAGTCGGGCGTTCAGGACGGCATTCCCGTTGGCGCGATCATTATCTTTCCCGGTGAAATCCTGCAGCAGACGCAAACCCTGACCTCGGCCATGACGGATCTGCGTTACATGCCCTGGATGATCTGCGACGGCTCCAGCCTGCTGAAGACCGAGTATCCTGAGCTCTATCGCGTGATCGGTGAGCTTTACGGAGCCGATGGAAGCGACAAGTTCAAATTGCCTGACTATCAGGGTTATTTTCTGCGCGGCGTGGATTTGAAGAAGTCCCTGGACAAGGATGACCGCACTCCACCCCCCGGCCCGGCCGTCAATCCACGCGGCGTTGGCTCGACCCAGATGGATGCTTTGCAGGATCATACGCACAATCTGAAAATGACCGCTCAATCCGTTACGCTGGGAGAAGGACCGCCGCTCAATCTCGAAGCGGCTCCGCCCGTGCCGCCATCGTCACAAACCGGCACCATCTATCACCAGGGGGACGTGCGCGTCAGCGAGACGGAAACCCGCGCCGTCAACATCGCGGTGAACTGGCTGATCAAGACAAAATAGGGTGATGCGATCCCGATCCGTTACCGCTATTCGCTGAGCAAGGCATTCGGCTGGAGGATCGTCAGCTTCTGCCGGCCGGCCTCGAGAATCCCGTTTCGCTTCAAGGCGGAAATGGAGCGGCTGACCTCTTCGCGGCTGGCACCGATGGATCCGGCGATTTCCGCATGGGTTGGAAATTTTTCCAGCTGGCCGTTCGGCTTGAATACGCCCTTTTCCAGCGCCACCCGGGCCAGATAGGCTTTCAGGCGCTTATCCACGCTTTGGCTGGTCAGCTGATAGCTATGCCTTGTCAGCCTGCGGATCCGCTCCGCCATATCTATCATGATCCGCTGCCGCACCAGCGGTATCGTTTCGAGCAGATCGAGAAATGCCTGCTTTTTCATGATGATCAGGCAGGAGTCGGTTTTTGAATAGACCGAAAGGGAACGGTTGCCGCCGTCGATGGCCGAGAGCTCTCCGAAATAGTCAAGAGCGTTGAGCCTCGTGAAGATCAGTTCCCTGCCATCCTGATCGAGATAGAGCGCCAGCAGCAAGCCGGAACGAAGGAAATACACATCGCCGCTCGTATCGTCCTGGTTGAAGACGATCTGTCCCGGCGCATAGAAGCGGGTCCGCAAATCACGCGCGTCGAATGTGAGGCTCTCTCGCGCTACATCGGCGAACAGGGGGCAACTGAGGAGTTGACCAATATCAGTCACGTGTCGTTCCACACTCGTCGGGGTCATTTATTTGCTGCGAGACGCTCAATGAAAAAGTCCGCTGTCAACGATCGACATTGCATGGGCACGAAAAATCTCGCGTCACCGGGCGTTTCGGCGGCTTAAGGTGGCCTCGGATCCAATTTTAAAATTGCATATTGAAAAATACAAATCCCATTTCGAAAATCATGCTTGAGCCAATTGGCACGCTCCACCATCTCATATTCTTTGAGCGGACGTTATAGGGCAGATATCCCCGGCGAAGAAAATTTTCTTTCGCTTGCAGGTCCTGCGCGAAGCCGGTGGACGAGTTTTGATCGCGCCACCAGCTAGCTACTTCGAATTGCGTGGAGATGATGCGAGACGCCTCAGGCTCCCTTCCGTGCCTCTCGTTTAGAGCGGCCATCTGCTTCGCTGCCATCTGGAAAAAATGCGGGCCGCAAAGAATTTAGTTACCCACGCAAAGGCAAGCCAAGACTGAAAAAGCTAGTGTCTATTCGTTGGCGATGGCCAGAGGTCTCAACATACTTGGAGGTCATATTCATGAGGATGCCCGAAAACACCAGGCTCAATGTCATCGATGGCTTCGTCGCGGCGAACCAATCCGGCGGAGGTTACTGACATGACCGTTCCAACCCAGCCGCCGCAGTCTCTTGACGTAGAGTTGCCGCTGACGACGCTATTCAATGACTACAGTGTGCAGCTGAAGATAGGTGAGCACACTGTCCCGGTCAGCCTCGATCTCAGCGGCGGACCGAAGGAGATTCAGAGCGACCCCATGCCGGTTGGCTCCTTTGACGGCGTGCCAGTCATGGCCCAGATCAGCTTTCAGTATGACTATAACGTGGATAGTGACGAACTCACCATTCACGGAAACGACGACCAGACGGAGGATCAACTCCGCATCACCATATTCCTGCAGGATGCGCCCAGGCAGCTATCCGAACAGCGCATCGAATTCCGCGCAACGCCGAACAATGTCGGCAGCAATAGTCCCGTCACCAAGGTGTGGGCCGATTACGTCGGGACGCATACGGCGTTCCACGCACGCCTGATGGATACGGCCCGGCGCTGCAATGAAACACTGGTTGACGCAGCCATAAGGGCCGGCATCGGTAGCGTCGTTGAGATCGGCACTGCACCGACCGTCACCCTTGATAATCTCGACGACTTCAAGCGCATGTTCGGCAGGCCGATAGAGGCCGAGGCTTCAGTCGACAGGGCTTCGGAGGTCGCCGAGCTTCAGGACATCCTGCGCTCCACCTATGTTGGAACCGTCACCTGGGCAGGAAATACCGATTTCGCAAATGTCATTGGCAGCACGCTGGACCCGAAAGTCACGGGATATAATTCATGGATCGGCTTGTGGCAGGGTAAATGCAACAATGGAAATGCGCCCACATATTGCACGTCTCGCAACTGGTTCAGCAGTCAGCCTCAGCGTCAATGCAGCGGCGTTTTTGTCGGGGGGCACGTGATCCCCGGGACACAGGCTTCCGAGATGGAGAAGGGTGATCCCGTTTATATCTATCCGATATGTTCGGGCCACAACGGGGTCAATAGTTCATACATGCACGTCCTCTACAACGCTAGGGGCGTCAAATTGAACTACTGGGAAACATGATATTGGTCTGCAACAGAAGCCTCCGCCATTGGCGGAGGCTTTGAGGCGTGCAAGAGAGTTTCATCGCGTGATGCGAGCTTAACAACTCCCGGAAACCAGTCAGACGCCGCGGCCGCCGACCCAGGTGGCCGCGATGTTCGGCCGCGAGGCCGTGTAGATGATCTTCTGCAATATGCCTTCGCCTTCGTCCCGATCCTCGAAAAGCCGCACCGTGCCCTTGGCGTTGGCGGTGTCGATAACGATGGCGTCGAATTGATAGCCGGGTACAAATTGTCCGATCGGCAAGTTGAGCGCCGCGCCGCCGCCGGCTGTTGCGATGTGAAAGGCATCGCGGAAGTCGATCTGCGCCGGCCCGAATGTCGAGCGCGTTTCTGCCGGTACGTTCGGATCGACACCGCTTTGCAGCATCCTCGAGGCGAGGATCGCGCCACGGGCATTCTCCAGCATCGAGGCGCTCGGCCCGCCTGAAATATCCGTGCCGAGGCCGACATGCAGGCCTTTCTCCAGCGCTGCGCGCAGCGGAAAAACCGCATTGGCGAAATAGGCGTTCGAAAGCGGACAATGGGCGACAGCCGCCTCACGCGCCTTGATCACATGCATATCCCGAGCGGTCAGGAAGTTTGCATGGGCGAGCACCGTGCCGCGACGGAGCAGGCCGAAGCGATCGAGGCTCTCCGCATCCGTCATGCCGTGGCGGGTAAGCACATAACCATGCTCCCAATCGCTTTCCGAACAATGGGTCTGGACATGGCAGCCGCATTCCCGGGCAATCGCGCCGAGCCCTTCGAGGGTGGCATCCGTGCAGGAGGGAATGAAGCGCGGCGTGACCACAGGCAGGACGCGGCCTTCGCCATTGTCGGAATGACCGCGGACATAATCGATGAGGGCGCGGGTGCCGTCCAACGCGGACTCGGCCGAGGCATCCCGATAGTAGTCCGGGCATTCCTGCGGATTGTCCATCGCCACCTTGCCGATCAGGGCGCGTTGGCCCTTTTCGAGGCAGATATCGACCAGTGCCCGCGTCGCTTCCTGATGGATGGTGGCGAAATAGAGCGCGGTCGTCGTGCCATTAGCGAGGAGGTCGTCGACCAGCAGACCGTAGACATGGCGCGCGAAGGCCACATCCTGATAGCGCGCTTCCAGCGGAAACGTATGTTTCTGCAGCCAAACTTCCAGCGGCACGTCGAGCGCATCGCCGAGTTGCGGATATTGCGGCGCATGCACATGCAGGTCGACAAACCCGGGCAGAAGATAGGAGCCGGCGGGAAGCGTCACCAATTCGCCCGTTGCTTCGCGGGCATCGCGAATGGTGCGATAATTGGGGTCGCCATGGCGACGGACCGCCTTGATCGCACCGCCAGCATCGATCTCGATCAGCACGTCATCGAGACTGTCAATCTTGCCGCGCACCGGCGAATGAAAGCCCGATGCGCTCAGGGTCTTGCCACGCAAATCCATTGCTATTCTCTGTTTCAGGCAGCCATGATGGTGGTGCCGTAGGTAATGCCTTTTTCCTTCAACCAACGCCGATAGGCAATCGAGGTGGCGTCCGCGCGAGTGGGGATTTCGGCCCGCGGCTCCAGCGGTAGCAGTACCGGGCGCTGGTTTTCAAGGATGATGCGGTCCTGCAGGAAGATGAGCTGCTGGAAATGCACCAGCTCCGTCGTCGTCGAGATATCGTCGATCAGGAACATCACGGGATGGGCGCGGCAACGATCAGGGTCGAGCGGCTGCACGAAGAGGCAGATAACGTCCCAGCGATTGGCGGCGTTCGGACAGGTCTTGTAGAGCAGCGTCGCAAAGGGCGTCATCACACGATAGATGTAATCCGTCATGATGCCTTCGCTGGCCGAAAGTGCTGCCTGCGGCTGGAAGAACTGGCAATTGGTCGCCCAGACCTCGTCGACGTCGCGGCGGATTTCGACATTGTACTGCGCCACTTCGGTATGTGGCTCTGCGCCAAGAATATCGGTGTGGACGAAGGGGAAATGCGCCAGATCAAGGAAATTCTCCACAATCCGGAGCCCGGAAGCGCGCACGGTGACCGTGCCGCAATTGACGACGCGGCGATCCGGCTCATCGGCTTCGGGCAGTTCGAACAGTCCACCGGCCGGCGTGCCGAGCGTCGTCCAGACGAGGCCGAAACGATGGAGTAGCGGCAATGGCTCGCTGCGCCCATCGGCCTTCACGACGATGGTGCCATCCCTTGATCGCTCTACGGTAAGATCGGTGCTGAGAAGACGATTGGCGGAGCTTCCGAACGGAATCTCGTTTTCCGTTTCCAGCGCATACCATTGATCAAGGGCTGCCTTGTCCAAACATTGGCTCATGGATGACTCCTTTGTCTTGTCGGGCGATCCACCTTAGCGGACATCGCGATAATAGGGCAGCCCAATGGCGGCAGGCGCCGCCATGATGCGGCGCATGCGCTGCCATGCCAGCACTGGCACGATGATGAAGGCCATCGTGCCGAGATAGGGCAGCATCGACAGGAAGGCGGGCGCGATCGGCCAGCCGCGCGCCTGGCCGACAAAGCCAATCGCGGTGATGAGGCCGAACAGCAACCCGGACAGCACGGCCGCGATTGGCCGGTAGCCGGCAAAGATCACCAATGCGACTGCGATCCAGCCGCGGCCGGCGACCACACCATCCGACCAGGACGGCACGAAGGCGAGCGTCAAGTAGGCGCCTGCGCCGGCGGCAAGGGCTGAGCCGGCCGTAACATAGGCAAAGCGGATGAGATTGACCGAAATGCCGGCCGCATCCGCCGCCGCCGGGTTTTCGCCGACGGCGCGCAGATTGAGGCCGTGGCGGGTGCGGAACATGACGTAGCTCAGCACGACAGGCAGGATGATATAGATCAGATAGACGAGGATATTCTGCGAGAAGAAGGCCTTGCCGAGGATCGGAAGATCGCTGAGCAGCGGGATTTCGATGCCGGAAAAAGTGGCGCGCGCCGGCATGCCGGAATAGGCGCGGCCGATGCTGGAGGCGATGCCATTGCCCATCAAGGTCAGTGCCAGGCCGCACAACACCTGATTGGCGCGCAGGAGAACGGTGGCTGCTGCAAAGATCGCGCCGAAGAACGCCCCGACCAGCAAGGCTGCGAGGAAACCGAGCGTCGGCGAGGGATAGATCGTGGTTGCGGCAATGCCCGTCAATGCTCCCATCGCCATCAGGCCTTCGACGCCGAGATTGACGACGCCGACCCGTTCAGCCAGCACCTCGCCGAGCGCAGCAAGCGCGAGGACACCGCCGGCGAGAAAGGCAGTGGTCAGGAGGCCGGTGAGAAGATCCATGGTCTTGTCCTTATCAGGCCTTGTCACGGCCGATGTGATAATGAGCGAGCTCATCACCGATCGCTGTCAGGAAGAGGATGAGCCCGGTGATCGCGAGCACGGCCGATGTCGTCAGCCCCTGCGTTTGCAGGATGATGCCGGAATTCAGGATGAAGGCCATCAGGGCAGCCGAGAAGATGACGCCGATGGCGGAGTTGCGTGCCAGCACCGCCACCATGATGCCGAGATAGCCGTAATTGTTGGAAATGCCGCCCTGCAGGCGATGCACCGTGCCGGCGATCTCCAGCATGCCGGCAAGCCCGGCAATGGCGCCGGACAGAAGCATGACGGTGATCAGATGGCGGCGCGCCGGTATGCCGGCATAGCGAGCCGCCGCCGGATTGGAGCCGACGAGACGGACTTCATAGCCCCAGCGCGAGAAGGCGAGCAGACAGGCGACGACGATGGCGGCAAGGATGGCGACGGGAAGACCCCAATGGATCGAGCCCCAAAGCTCCGGTATCTCCGCCGACAATCGCGCCGTCGCCGAATTCGCCGTGCGGTCGCGCCAGGCACTGGTCGAGACGTAGAACACGAGAAGCACGGCGACGAAATTGAGCAGCAGCGTGGTGATCAGCTCATTGACGCCGGCATAGGCGCGCGCCAGCGTCGGGATGAGGATCCAGACGGCGCCGCCGATCAACCCGCCGAAAAACATCAACGGCAGGATCACCACGGGCGGGCCAGGCACGAAAAGGCCGACCACGGCGGCACCGAAGGCACCGGCATAGAATTGTCCCTCGGCACCGATATTCCAGACGCCGATCTGCTGGCCGATGGCGACGGACAGTCCTGTCAAGATGAGCGGAACCAGCAGCACACCGAGATCCTGAAGACCGAAACTGGAGCCGAGGCTTGAGCTGACCACCTCGGAGGCCAATTCGAGTGGACTGGCGCCGGTCGCAGCGAGAACCAGACCGGCAAACACAAGTGCCAGCAGGATAGCCAGGATGCGAGCGGCAAATGCCTTGCTGGGCGAAGCTGATGGCAAGCGATGAAGACGCCAAGATGCACTCATCTCAAGCGACCTCGGGCGCAAGGGCGCGCCCGCCCATCAACAGGCCGATCTGATCGATGTCCGCCCGATCGTTGTCGATTATTCCCATGATCCGGCCTTCGTAGAGCACGGCGATGCGGTCGGAGAGATTGAGGAGTTCTTCCAGCTCCTCCGAGATCAGCACAATGCCCGCGCCGGCGTCGCGCAGCTCGACGATATAACGCAGCATGGTGTTGATGGCCCCGACATCGAGGCCACGGCTGGGATAGGCGGCGATCAGGACCTTGCTGGCGATGCGCATCTCGCGCCGGGCGACGAGGCGCTGCTGGTTGCCGCCGGACAGATTGCGGATCGGCATGTTGAAATCCGGAATGGCCACCTCCGCTGCTGCCGCGATCTCCTTGGCAAGTGCGGCTGCGGCTCCCGGCCGGTAGGCACCCCCCGCCGAAATCGATGGCGTCTTGTATTCGCGCAACACGGCATTGATGGTGATGCTAAGCGCCGGAGCAAGGCCACTATGCAGCCGGTCTTCCGGTATATGGCCTATGCCATTGTCAGCGAAGGCAGCCGCATTGCTGTGCTCGACGGGATGTCCGTCGATAAGGATGCGCCCGCCGCTGATCTGACGCATGCCTGACAACACCTGGCTCAATTCGCGCTGGCCGTTTCCGGCAACACCAGCAATGCCGAGGATTTCGCCGGCATGAACCGCAAGCGAGATATCATGCAGCGCCTCGGTGCCGGTGTCGTTCTTTGCCGACACGCCTTCCAGGCTCAGCACCGGCTTCGCGGAAATCGGCGCGGCGCCGGTGGAACGCTGGCGCATGTCGGCGAGCACGATATCGCGGCCGACCATCAGCTTGGCGAGCATGCGGGCGTTGCAATCGACGGTCTTTTCGGTGGCGATCTTGCGTCCGCCGCGCAGGATGCTGACGCGGTCGGAAATCTCCAAGACTTCATCGAGCTTGTGGCTGATGAAGATGACGGCATTGCCGCGCGAGACGAAGTCGCGCAGTGCCCTGAAAAGCTCGCGGGCCTCCGCCGGTGTCAGTACGGCTGTGGGCTCATCGAGGATGAGGACGCGGGCCTGGCGCGCCAGCACCCGCAGGATCTCGACACGCTGCTGCTCACCCGTCGAAAGATCGCTGATGCGCGCGCCGGGGCGGGTCTGAAGATTGAATTTTTCGGCAAGGGAGGCCGTACGCGCTTCCAGCACCTGTGCGGAGGCACGCCTTGGCGTCTCCGACCAGCCGAGATGGATGTTTTCGGCAACGGTGAAGGCCTGCACCAGTTTGAAATGCTGATGCACCATGCCGATGCCGGCGGCGATCGCCTGAAGCGGTGTGGCAAATTGCTTGGCATAGCCATCGATGATGATCTCGCCGGCATCGGGCTGATAGATGCCCGTGAGGATGTTCATCAAGGTCGATTTGCCGGCGCCGTTTTCGCCGAGCAGGGCGTGGATCTCGCCAGGCAAAACTTCGAGATCTACATTCTCATTGGCAATGACGCCCGGAAAATACTTGGCGATGCCCTTGAGCTGCACCAATGGTGGCGTCCCGGGAGGAGCGGAGAAGGGTGTCGCGGTTTCGGTCATCGAATGCATACCAGACAGTCATGGGACAGGCCTCGGCACAGATCGGCCGAGGCGCGATTCTCAATTGGCGTGCTCAGGCGCTGAGCCCGGTGACGCCTTCGACGGACCAGTCCCAGCTATAGAGATCATTGTCGGTCATCGCCTGGCCGGCGGCGACGCGGACCTTGCCGGTCGAATCCTTGATTTCACCGGCAAAGGGCGACCAGCCGCCAATGATCTTGTCGCGCACAGCATCGGCCGCCGCCGCGACATCGGCCGGGACCTTTTCGCCCCATCTGTCGCGGTCGACACCGGCGCCCATGGCAAAAAGCGCATTGCTCGGTGCCCAAGTGCCGGCCAGGCGCTTGCCGACCTGATCGACATAATACTTGCTGAAGTCGATGAGCACGGACGAGACATAGGAGTTCGGGCCGTAGCGACGGATGTCGGTGTTCCACATGGCCGCCCAGACGCCGCGCTTTTCAGCAACCTGCAGATAGCCGGCTTCATCCATGATGCCGAAGAGGAAATCGCAGCCATTGTCGATCAGCGCCGTGCCGGCCTGCGTTGCCGCCTGCGGGTCGAACCAGGAATTGATGGCGATGGTTTGCAGCGTCGCATTCGGATTGACGGAACGGGCGCCCATCAGAAAGGCGTTGGTCGAGGCAAACACCGAGGCGACCGGGAAGGAGGCGACATAGCCGAGCTTGCCGGATTTCGACAGGTGGCCGGCCGCGACACCGATGACGTAGGTCGGATACCAATGGGCCAGATAGTACCAGCCGAGATTGTCCATATCGACGCGGCCGTCGCACTCAAGGAAGGCGACATCGGGTGCCTGCTTGACGACGGCGTGCAGGAAGTCGCCGTTCGAGGAGGTGTCGAAGATGATGTTGGCGCCTTCGCTGACGAACTGGCGATAGGTGCGTGTCGCGTCGGCGGAATAGGGGATATTCTCGACCTCGAGAACCTTCTTCAGCTTCGGATAGGCAGCCTTCACGGCAAGCAGGCCCTGATGGTGCGCCCAGGTCCAGCCCTCGTCGGAGATCGGACCGACATGCCCGAAGCCGACGACGGCATCCTCTTCCTTGATGGCCGGAAAGGAAGCCGCGGCGTAGGCTCGGCTGGCAAGGCCGGCCGGCAGCATCAGCGACGCCGCACCGGCAGCGCTCATATTTAGAAATCCGCGACGGGACAGCGAACGCAAGTCAATCATGGAACCCCTCTTTTGATTAGGTGCGCCAGCAGCGCCCGAGGGTAAACGACGCAACAATTATGCCAGTTGCCGCGGCTAGATCGGCCGGATGCCTGTTGGTCGATATCGATCCGCGTTGCAAAGCCTCTTGAATTTCAAAAGGCAGCATTGCTAGAATGCCTAAAAGTGAAGCATGGTTATTTTTTATGCAAATTGGACGTTTTTGATGCGCGGGCTGGGCATGAACGGAACGAGCGGCATGATCGAGGCAGCACGTTTTGTCTTTCGCGGGCAGATGGTGTGCGCCAGTTTCGTCGAGTTTGCCCGGCATCGCGCGCGCCGGCTGGACCTGAATATCGAGGTCGGCGCCTGCGACGCGCGATCGGCAACGATTGATGTCAGCGGCCAGAATGACCTCGTCGACGCCTTCGAAATGGCCTGCAGCCTCGGCCCCTATGATTGCGTTATCCTCGATATCGAGCGGAGTAGCTTATGAAACTGGAAGCAGGATGGGTGCCGGTGGCACTTTCGGCGTCGATCGAAGCTGGAGCCTCGGCGGGCGCTGTGGTCGATGGCAACGAGATCGTCGTCTGGCGCGACAATAGCGGCAAGGCGCATGTCTGGGAGGATCGCTGTCCGCATCGTGGCATGCGCATGAGCTTCGGCTTCGTTCGCGGCGATCACATCGCCTGCCTCTATCATGGTTGGCAGTATGATACCGCCGGGCAATGTCGCTATATTCCGGCACATCCGGCCCTTGAGGTACCGCAGACCATCAAGGTGCCGACCTATGTGGCTGAGGAAAAATACGGGATCATCTGGGCGACGGCCGCAGGCGAGGCGTCGCTGCCTGATATCGACGGCATAACCGAGGTGACCCCGGTACGCAGTCTTTACATCGATCGCAGCGTGGGGGATGTCGCTGTCGCGCTGCGCAAGAGCGGCGCTACCGATCTCGGTCTGCTCCAGATGGGCGACGATCGTCTTCTGATGGCGCTGCAAAGCATCTCGCCGAACAAAGCCGCTTTGCATATCGTCATTGCCGGCACGCCTGCCGTCCATGCCGGCGCCAAGCAGAAGCACTATGCAGCCTGGGCCGAGAGGCTTCGTTTTGACCTCGAGCAGAAAGCGGAGGTCGCCTGATGGCCGGCATCACACTCTATAATTACGAGATGGACGAGGGAAGCTATCGCGTCCGTCTGTTGCTTTCGATGCTGAAGCTGAGCCATACGACGATCGCCGTCGATGTGTTTCCCGGGCACGAAGAGATGAAGCCGGCCATGCTGGCGCTTAATCCACTGGGAACGATGCCTGTCCTGAGCGACGGCGACCTTGTGCTGTATGGCACGGAAGCGATCCTTGCCTATCTTGCCAAGGCCCACGATCCCGCGCGCCTCTGGCTACCGGAGGATGCGCCTGCCTTCGGCGCGACGATGATGTGGCTGCATTTTTCGGCCACAGCACTTGCGCCTGCCGTGGCGGCGCGGCTGAAATCCCTGTTCGATACACCTGGCGATGAGGCTGCCCTTTATGCGGGCGCACGCAAGGCTTTCCGCATCATGGACGACCATATGACGCTGCGCCAGTTCGATGGTCGGGAATGGTTCGTCGGCGATGGCCCCACGCTTGCCGATCTGACGCTGTTTCCGTCTTTCGCGCTCAGCCGTGACTATGGTATCGATCACGACGACTATCCGGCGCTGCGCCGTTGGGCGCGGCGCTTCCGGACGATCGAGGGTTTCCGCACCATGCCGGGAATACCCGACTATCACTGATTTCGAATGGGGGATTCGATGACGCTCACACGCTTTTCCGTCAAGCCGCTCTCGACCATGACGCGCACGCTCGCCGATGTTGCCTCGGCGCGTCGCGAGCCGGATCTGGTGATCAAGGGCGCGCGCGTGCTGTCGACCTATTCGGAGCGGATTCTGCCTGACAAGGAAGTCTGGGTTTCGGGCGGCCGTATCGCCGCCGTCAAGCCGGCGGGCAGCTACCGAGGCAGCGGCGCCAAGCTCTATGACGCCAGGGGAGGGATCATAGCGCCCGGCCTCGTCGACCCGCACATCCATATCGAATCCAGCATGGTGACGGCCTGCGCCTATGCCGAGGCCGCTCTCCTCAACGGAACGACGACTATCTTCTGCGACAGCCACGAGATCGGCAATGTCATGGATGTCGCCGGCGTCGAGGCCATGCTCGAGGATGCGCGCCACGCGCCGCTGTCGATCTTCCTGACGGTGCCGAGCACGGTGCCGGCAACCTCGCCGCAGCTCGAGACGGCCGGTGGCGATCTGACGCCGCAGAAAATTGCCGATCTTTTCGACAAATGGCCGGAAGCCTTGGCGCTCGGCGAAAAGATGGATTTCGTGCAGGTGGCGATGGGCGACGAGCGCAGCCACGCGATCCTGGCCGCTGCGCTGGAGCGCGGGCGGCCGGTCTCGGGCCATGTCTACGGCCGTGAATTCGTTGCCGCCTATGCGGCATCTGGCGTCACCGATACGCACGAGGCCATCGACCGCGAGATCGCCGATGACCTACTGGAAGCCGGCATCTGGCTGTTCCTGCGCGGCGGTCCGCCGACGACACCCTGGCATAGCCTGCCGCACGCCATCAAGACGATCACCGAGCTCGGCGCGTCGCACAAGCGTATCGCCGTCTGCACCGACGACCGCGATGCCGAAGACCTTCTGCTCTTCGGGCTCGACTGGGTGACGCGCGAAGCCGTCAAGGCCGGCATGACGCCGGAGCAGGCCTGGGCCATGGGTTCGCTTCACGGTGCGACCCGCTTCGGCATGGAGAACGAGATCGGTGGTCTCGGCGGCGGTCGTCGCGCCGATCTGGTGCTGCTGACTGACGACTTGAAGCCGGTCAGCACCTGGTATGGCGGCGAGCTGGTGGTCGAAGACCGCAAGATTACTTCGGTCCTCGATGCCGCGCTGTCCAGTCCCTATCGCTATCCGGAAGCTGCCTATCATACCGTGAAGCTGCCGAAGGCGTTGAAGCTGACGCCGGAGCTGCCGACCGGAGCGGTGATCGCCCACACCATCAAGACCGAGCTGCCGGGCATCATTCTTGGACATGTCACGGTCGAACTTGAGCCGGCAAATGATTGGCAGACGCATTTCGACCGCCATGGCCTCTGCTTCGTGACCGTCGTCGAGCGTCACGGCAAGTCTTCGGGCAATGTCGCCTATGGCCTTCTGAACAACTTCAATTTGAAGAAGGGCGCTGTTGCCTCCTCCGTCGGCCATGACAGCCACAACATCATCATCGCCGGCACCAACGAGGCAGATATGAAGGTCGCGCTCGATGCGATCGAGGCCGTGCAGGGTGGCGTCTGCGTGGTCATGGACGGCAAGGTGACGGCCATGGTGCCGCTGCCGATCGCCGGGCTGCTCTCCGACAAGCGCGTGCATGAGGTGGCGGAAGAGGTGAAGGCGCTGAAGGTCGAATGGGAAAAGGCCGGCTGCACCATCGCCTATATGGGCTTCAACCTCATCCCGCTCTCCGTCATCCCGGAAATCCGCATCACCGACAAGGGTCTCGTGCTCGTGCCGGAGATGACGATCGCGCCGTTGTTCGAGGAAATTTAGAGAAAACCGTCAGCTCCGCGTGCCGCAATTCATGCCCATAACTGTCTTGGCGCTCCCGGTCGAAAGGCCGGGATTTCGTGCGCGGTTGCGAGGTACCGACCGGCAATGGAGCGCCTGATCCTCGAATTGAAAATACAGGACCAAAGGGTGTATTCCTGTAAAATCAATCCAAGCGGTTGCAATCCATCTTCAAATCAATATTTTCCGCTGGGAGAGTGGCCGCAGGTGCAGGCATCCGAATAGGCGATAGGATTTCCCCATCAGTCCAATGAAATCCCCATTCATTGCTCGGCCAAGGCTCCGTTCGGCTCCATCGTTGTGCGGACGTGCTGCATGAATGTCAGGGTTATCGCCCCACGCGACGTGATCAATGCCGGCCTTATCCGGGACGCGATCGTCACTCGAAGCCGTGCTCGTCGCGACCATCCGGATATCCGGCGCTGGCTTGAGACCCATTTCTTTCGCTGGGTGATCGGCTGCTTTGAGCATGCCTTGCCCGTGACCGATGCCAAGGCGTGGCATATTTGCGTCGGCGCCCAACCCATTCCCAACTGGTTCCAGGCCAAGTTGGCCGCCGGCGTCCAGGGCATGATCTATATCGATGCCGAGCATAATCTGTTGCGCGAGCAGGAAGCGCGGCTGGTGGAATTCCTGCACTCGCGGCTCGACACGCGCTTGGCCGGGCGCTTTCAGCGCATCTCCTTTGCCGCTGCCGACGAAGCCTGGCGAAAGGATCATGAGCGTATGCGCCGCAAGCGCACGCGCGGATGGTGGCCCAGCCACAGGCAGGTCCTGACCGAAATCATCACCACACCCAATGGGCGCTTTGTCGAGCTGCGCGGCTCGGGGGACCTCCTGCGTGCCGAAATGGCCTATGAGTCGTTTCACATGCAGCATTGCCTCGGTCAGTTCGCCAACCACGACCGGCTTGAGGGAGGCTATGGCGAACAATATGCCAGGGGCTGCGAGGAAGGGCGCATGCGCCTGTTCAGCCTGCGCGACGCGAACAATCATCCGCATGTGACGATCAGCCTTGCCGATGATCTCGGTGACTGGAGTGTCGATCAGATCAAAGGCAAGCAGAACTCCGTCCCGGCCGCCCGCTACATGCCGGACGTGCTGCTATTGTTGAACAACCTGCGCCCTCGGCCAAACGACAGTACCGACCTGGTGCTGCTTGGCCTTATCGCCCATGAATTACCCACTGTCCTTGGCCGTACGATGGGGTTCAGTTATCAGTCTTTCGCCGAGCTTACCTCCGCCGATCTTCAGCATGATCTCGTTGCCACCCTCCCGCATTTGCTGGCCCTGCATCCTGATCCGGATGTCCAGCTCCAATGGCTGGCACTGGGTGCGGGCGGCGATGTTTCCGCCACGACGAGAGAGCCGGGTGCCGCGATCATGGCTGCCTTGGCGGTAACGGCTCTTGATAGATCCGCCACGCCGGCCGGAGAGAGGCTCGCAGAGATTTTCGCCAATCACTTTCCGAACTGGCAAGGCACCCTCTCGGCCAAGGATGCACCTTCTTCCGAGCGAGGGGGCGGCGGTTGGCTCAGCCGTCTCCTGGCGCCGGCGAAAACCTCCCCGCCCATCGGAGAGCCTGACACCCACCGCAAATGGGCGCTTGCCATGACCGAGCCGCTGTTTCACCGCCACGCAGTCACCGGCATGACGCGTGGTCTTCGGCTCAGCGCGCCATCAGCCGTGCCGCAGCGCCAACAATCCCTCATTCGAACCGAGCTCGGTTTCGACCAAGGCCGGGATGAGGAGGTCGTGGCCCGGTTTCACCAGCAGTTTTTCCGCGCTCCCGAATTCGAGCGGCTCGGCGCTTCCGCTGGCCGTCAAAAGGGTCTGGCGCGCCAGCTTCTCGCCGCACACGCCATGCGGCAGAGCTATATTCTTCGCCTTCTGGCCGCCTGGGGCCTGATCGATGAGACGCTTGGTTGGGCGCTGCTCTTTCTCAATGCCCAGCGCGTGCGCGATTGTTTCCTCGGCTGGGATGAATTCGGTCTTGCGGCCGCGCGCGGCAGGGCACTGCGGGCTGCGTGGCTGTCGCGTGAACCGCACCACGGTCAGAGCACCCATCCCAGCAAAGCCACGGAGAACGAATGGCAGGATTTCCATACGTCTCCCGAATACATCTGGAAGCGACTGGAATGGTCGTCCTTCGATCTCGTCATGTCGGGGCTCGCCCCGCATCCCTCTTCACAGCAGCGCAATAGGAATCACTGATGACCCAGATAGCGGCCCTGTCGGTCGAGGAAGCAACAGCACGCGACATTCCGGTGAACTTCGCAGTCTTGCTGCCGGCCCATCTGTGGGACGAAACCGAACGGCTCCTGACTCCGCTGCGCGATGCGGCCGTCGATCGCCCGAGCCAGGGCGATTACTACGATGCGCTGCACGATTTCCATGCCTGCGCGGTGCAGGGCGGCCCGGCTATTCTGGACGCCCTGCGCCTATGGCAGCAGGCTCGCCCGCTCAGTCAATTTCCGGCGATTCTCGAGGTGGCCTATTGGTCGGCCTGGTTCGGGGAATATCGCGGCACCGACATGGCCGATGAGGTGACCCCGGCCATGTGGGCCTGCGCCCACAGAGCGCAGGATACCATGTTCCGTGCGCTGATCAGGCTTCTGGTGCGAGACCAGCGGGCCTGGCTCGTGATCCCCGGCATCCTTCATTCGGTCGCGGCCGTCGGGGAGCCGGACTGGTGGGCGAAATGGCTTCTCGGTGGCGAGCGCCCGAGCCGCATGCCTGCCCATGGGACGTCGGATGAAATCGAACAGATGTTTGCCCGTTCGGGTGGCGAGTTGATTGCTGAAATCAGCGCCACAGAGCTGCCGGAGCATCTGCCTGCGGTCCTGACCGGCGAAGCGCTGTCCTGGCGGCGCGAGCAGCGGCGTGATCCGGTGGCGCCCCTGCAGTACTGGCTGCGCGTCGCCTTCGCCATGGATCCTTTCGCGCTCGAGGTGGCCTGCAGCTACGTATCTCTTCGAATGCCTCGTTGGGGCGGCAGCATCGAGGAGATGCTCGCTTTCGCTGACTCGCCCCTGTGCGAGCGTTTCAGCGAGATCGATCGCAATGTGCTGCGCTATTTTGCCTGGTTCGACGAGCTTGAGCTCGATGGCTATATGTTCGAAGACCCGCGCGTGGTGCAAAACCAGCTGCGCATTGGCGAGCGTCTGCTGAAACGCCCGTTGCCGGAGAACCTGCGCGGCCGAGTCCATAAATATGTCGCCTATCTCTTCGCCAAGCTCGACCGCGTCGAGGAGGCTTGCAAGCACTATGCACAGAGCGCGCCGCATAATTTTTTCGAGGACTGGCAGATCACTCGCGCCGTCGAGGTCTGGATGGCAAGCAAGGATAAAGGGCCGTGGCTGGGGCAGGTCGCCGATCGTAATTGCCTTGCCAGCGCGCGAGGCGCCTCCCTCTACGGTTTCCTGTGCTCTCAGGGCTGGGCCGGGGTCGAGAAGCGTCCGGAGGTGGCGGATGGCTGGTACAGGCGGGCAGCCGAAATGACCCCCGATCTCACCGATGTTACGGCCTCGCCATTCAACAGCCTGTCCAAGTTCGCGGAATTCGAAGGCGACGAGGTGCTCGTGCCGATGTGGGCCAAGGCCGCCGAGTATGGCGATGCCTCCTCGCAATTCCTCAGCGGCTTCCATTTTCACGGCAAGGACAGGCAGCGCTCGCTCGGCTTTTATCGCCAGGCGGCGGCCAGCAACCATCCGACGGCGATCTACAATCTCGCCTATACTCAGCTCCTTGCCGTATGCGATGAGGAGATTACCGGTTCGGAGGCGGACGAGGCAGTCAGGGATGCGCTTTTTCATCTCGACAAGGCGCGGGACTTTTTCCCGATCTTGCTTGAAGAGGATCCCAACTCGATCAACCTGGATATCTGGCGGCGCATCAGGGGTGCGCATGCCTGGCTTTTGCGCAGCGAAGCCTTCCCGCTATCCGCACGCCAACACGTCTTGCAGCCGGTGCTCGAATTTGCCGGGAACGGCGACGCCGGCTGCATGGTCGCGCTTGGCTGGTGGTATGCCGACAAGGAACTGAAAAGCTACAATCATCAGGAGGCGGTGCGCTGGATCGAAGCTGCTCGCCTTGCCAATCCAGATCAGGAGTTCCTGGAGGGTCTGTTAGACAAGGTCGAGGGAAGCTCCTTCTGGAGCATATTCAGATATAGCTGGGTTCAGCGGCGGGTGAAGCGCGATGGCCTGCCGGGGCAGGTGGATTAGCACGCGCGGCCCTTGGCGCAATATCCTCAGTGAGTAGCTGCCGGGACGAGATCAAGCCGTCCTGGCTCGCCTCTGCCGCCAAACAATAAGCAGGGCTATGATCGCCAGGCCCACAACAACCGCCACGGCAATGCCGATGCGCGCCAGAAGCAGCAGCGAAGACGCAGGACCACCCGCCCGCACCTCGGCCACATTGGCAGGGGTGACCGGGGTGCCGGGTCGGCCGTAGTGTTCGATCACGAAGTTTGCCAAAGTGGCGACCTGGTTGTCATTGAGCGCATTGATGTCGTTGGCCTTGCCGCCGAAGCCGGGCATGAAGGCCTGGCCATTGGGCGTGGTCCGGCTAACGCCATTCAGAATCGTGGAAATCAGATTGGTGTGATTGGTTCCGCCTGTCGCCGAATTGTGAAACAGGCTCGGATAATAGGTATCCTTGCTCCCCTGGCCGGAAGCCTGATGGCAGGACGCGCAGTTGCCGTAAAACAGCACTGCGCCACTGGCTTGCTCATCCGTATCCGACCGGATCGGGTTTGCCCCGCGTAGGCTTGCAAGCTGGGTGAAGGGTTGGCCATAGCCAAACCGCGACTGGTCGTCGGATTCATCATGCAGCGGCGCGACGGTTTTGATGTAGGTCGCGATCGCCGATATATCGTCCGGCGTGAGGCGAGAAAAACTGTGCTCGACGGCCTCTCCCATGCTGCCTGCCGCCTGCGCCTTGCCGGGCAGCGAGCCGGTTGCCAGATAGCGGGCCAGTTCATCCTTGCTCCAGCTTCCGATGCCGCTGGTGGCATCGGAGGTGATGTTTGGCGCATACCATGGGCCGACCTGGCCGCCGCCAAGATAGTGACTGGACAATTCCTGCATCAGGAAGCCGCGCGGCGTATGGCAAGTGCTGCAATGCGCAGCCCCATCAGCAAGATATTTGCCGCGATTCCACTCGGCTGATTGCGTGGCATCGGCCTCGCTGTTGCCGCTGCCGAGGAACAGCAGGTTCCATGCCATCATTGATAGGCGGATATTCATCGGAAACGGCAGCGCCGTGGGCTTCGGCACGGTATCGACGGGGTCGATGCCGTGCTGCAGGTAGGTATAGAGGTCGTGGATATCCGCGTCCGTCAACACATTGTAGGATGTGTACGGCATCGCCGGATAGAGGTTCGCGCCGTCGGCCCGAACGCCACGGCGCACGGCGCGAGAAAACTGCTCCTCCGTGTATTGCCCAATGCCCGCCGTCTTAGAGGGTGTGATGTTGGTCGAGTAGATCGTGCCTACCGGCGAAGCGATGGCCAGTCCGCCTGCGAACGGCTTGCCACCCGGTGCCGTGTGACAGGCAACGCAATCCGATGCGATGGCGACATAGGCGCCGCGCTTGATCGAGGCTGCCTGCGCATCATCTCCTGCGGCCAAGGCGGCCGAGCTCGCGGACATCAGACAGATTGCAGCGCCTAAAAACCTGAAGCTAAGGAACTTGAGGAAAGTGTCCACGTTCAGCCCCGCTTCAACTGGTCAACGATGGCGTCACTGGCCTTCATGGCCAAAGCCGCCATGGTGATGGTGCTGTTGCCGCATCCTCCCGTCGTCATTGCCGCGCCGCCGGGTAAGAAAAGGTTTGGATGATCATGCGCGCGACAGTCGACATCGACGACGGAGTCTGTGGGATCGGTCCCCATGATGCAGCTCCCCATCATGTGGTCGCTGTTGGTGAAGGTCGTGGCAATGGTGCTTTCGACGGCGCCAAGCTCGGCGATCAGTTTCTTCAGCAATGGCAGGGTGTATTCTTGGTGGCTACGGCGGACATAATCGCCGACATCGTAGTAGATGTTCGGCTTGCTGAGGCCGAGCCAGTCCTTCTTGTCGGACAAGGTCAGGCGGTTGTTGGCATCCGGCAGGATCTCGTGCTCGATCGTCAGTCGCGCCGTGCAGGCCGAGAGCCGGCGAATCTCGGTGTCCAGCGCCTTGCCGACCAGGCCTTTCGCGAGTGCTGCCTGCCCGCCTATGGCGCTGAGAGCGGCATTTTCGCAGCGAAGCATGGCGCCGGCGTGTTCGCTTCGGAATGCGCCTTGCCCCGTCATCATGATGCTGCTGCCCTGCACCGGACCGACGCCCGTCCACATCGGCTCTGCGAGCAGCATCTGCGCGCTGATCTTAGGCTGATCCATCAGATTGCGCCCAACCTGATCCGAATGGTTGGCAACGCCATTCGGATTGCGCTCGTCCTTGGACATCAACAGCAGTTTCGGCGTCTCTATGGCATTGCAGGCAATGGCAAAAAGCCGGCCGACGACCCTTTGCGTTTCCTTGTTGGGATTGAAGAAATGCACCGCCTGGATGTTCTGCTTCGCATCCGTTTCCACCCGGTAGACGACGGCATTGGCAAGAATCCTGCCGCCCTTCGATTCGATCCGTGGCAGCGCCGATGCGGCATCATATTTCGCCGAAATCGGACAGACGGGGAAGCAATTGTTGTTGCCGCAACAGGGCGGTCGCCCGTCGTAGGACACGCCGCTATTGCGGGCTTGAGGCGCGGGAAGATTGGTGATGCCGACGCGTGCGGCGGCGTCTGTGAAACGTTGCTCACCCGGGCCTAAGGGAATGCGTCCCATCGGATAGGGCCTGGAGCGCGGCAATGGCGGCCATTGCAGCTCGACCTCGGACGGACCACAGACTCCCAACGCATATTCGGCCCGAGTGTAATATGGCTCAAGCGTGTTGTAATCGAAGGCCCAGTCCCGGCCGACGCCGTAAAGGCTTTTCAGCCGCATATCATCGGGATGCAGCCGCCAACAGATGCCAGCCCAATGCCAGGTGGCGCCGCCGGCATAACGCACATAACCCTGGCGGTATGCGCGCCCGTTCGGGCCTTCCAGCTGCAGATAGTCGGTCGTGGCGTCCGGTAGTTCAGATTCGATATGTGGCGCCCAGGGCTTGGCCGGATAGGGCGCATTCCAGTTCTGTTTGAACCGCGGCGGTACGTTGCGATAATTCTCAACGATCTGCCAGCGTTCTACACGCGGGCCGGCTTCCAGCATGAGAACGGACAAGCCTGCATCCAGCGCTTGCTCGGCGACGATGCAGCCGATGACGCCTGTCCCGACAACGATAACATCGGCACTGTAGTCGTTTGCCATCTTGCGATTCCATTATCCGAAGACTCGAGTAGGCACGTCAAAAGCCGCTGCGAGCCGATCCTCTGATACAGTCTTGCTCAGGGCATCTCGCTCGATTTGTTTTAAGCTGCCGGCAACGTGCATTCGCACACCCGGCGGCTCTCGTCAGAATGTCGGCATATTGCCGAGAGGCGGGGCCTCCGCATTCCATCCATTCGGACCGGATATTGCGTAGGTCGGGATTGTCATGACGTCATGGGTCGGCTGGTACATGAGCGCCGTCTCGAAGGCGAAGACCTCCGCAGTGCTCGAATTTTCCACTACGCCCGTATACCAGGCCGAAATAATGGCCAGGGCGGTATCCTTCAGGTTCCCTTCAGGAATATCGGCAAAGAATTCCTCGACGACCTTGGCGTTCTTCTGCTTGGCAATTTGGACAACGGCAGAGATATCCCGTTCGATCGTCGGGTATATCCGCAACATGGCCGCAGCCATGCGTGCCCCGACCTCGGGATCCAGACGGTGATCGATCAGCAGAGACGATACTTCCATGAAGCTCGTCGAAACTTCCGGTGCGGCCGTACCCAAAGTTTGGGCCGAAATCTCCGGAGACAACAACACGCCTCCGACGAACAAAGCGCCGCCCACCATCAGTTTCCGACGTGTGAGATTGAATTCCTCAGGACAGTCATCGCGAGACGGGTCAGTCGTGTCCATCAAGATGCCTCGTCAACCGGTTTGCGTCACACTTCAACACAGGCGCAAGTCAGGAATGTCACAGAAATCTATGCAGGACGTAGAATAGAGTCAATCTAACATTCGGTGTAGCGAATTTATCGGAGCCATGGCGAGGATGCGTCTGGGCCGGACCCTCTCAGGCCTATGTGGATGATGCGGAATAGGCTCGCGCAATGGGTTCGCTGGCACTGGTCGTCCCATCAGCCGTCTCGAAATCGAAGAATTTCTGGGTGACGAGGGCGGCGGCACCCCGTGCCCAGGAATTGTCTTCCCAATCGGGCAACAGAGGTGGCGAGGCAAAGAAGGTGCGGGTCGCCATGCTGGATTTCAGCGGGCCGAAAAGAGCATCGCCGAATGAAACCGCTTCGCCTCCGACGACGATGACCTCGGGGTCGGTGATGTTGACAAGATTGGCGAGCGCCTTTCCAATTCCATTGCCGGCCTCGCTCAAGATCCTGACGGTCTCCGGGTCACCGGCTTTTGCTGCCGCCAGCATATCTGTGAGGTTATGACCGTCGTCACGTTCGGTTGCCTCACGCCAGGTGCGCAGCATCGCAGGCTCGGAATAATAGGCCATCAGGCATCCGCGCTTGCCGCATTCGCAAAGCCGGCCATTCTCCTCGTGCAGGGTATGGCCGAATTTGCCGGCCGCACCGTGGGCGCCTCGATAGAGCTTTCCATCGACGATAAGGGCGCAGCTGATGCCGACGCCGATGGCAAGGACCGCCATGTTGCGATACTGCCGTCCCGGGCCGAAGAGCTGCTGGGCAATGGCATAGGCATTGGTGTCGTCTTCGAGCCAGACGGGCACCTTGACCCTTTGCGCCACCATCGATGCGAAAGGCACGTTGTTCCATTTGAACCGGAAGCTGCGCACGCAGACGGCTTGGGCGTTGTCGATGACGCCAGGCACGGAAATGCCGACCCCCGCCAGCCGTGCGTGCGGTCGTCCCGCTGCCTCGACGAGCATGGGTACTGCGTCAGCCAAAGCCCTGGCAACATTCTCCGGCTCGTTGTCGGTAAGGATTAGCCGGGAGGAGGCGAGAGGATTGGTTGCCAGATCGGTGACGACGCATTCGACGGAGCCGACCATCAGTTTGAAGCCGATCGCCAATCCATTGGTGTAGTTGATCTCCACGGGTATGGGGCGCCGGCCTGAAAGCCCGGCCACAGCCTTGCCTTCGCTGACATGTCCTTCCTCGATCAGATCGGCGATGACGAAGGTGACGGCGGCCGGGCTGAGGCCGGTAATCGTCGCTATTTCGGCACGGCTTCTCGGTCCCTCCTGCCGCAGGAGATTGAGGATGAGCCGCCGGTTCAGGGCTCGCGACGTGCTCTGGTCGCCTTTCAGCTTCACGATTTCTCTTTCTTAATTTTGTAAATTAATTATTGCGTCCGTTTCAGACTTATGCATAACTTCACTCGTCGATCAACATCCGGCTCGTGCATAAGCACGAAGAAGTCAGCGGTAAGACAAGGTTTCTCGAACCCAATGTCCCGGGCAGAGCACACGCGCTGCCGCGGCGGGTTTGTTGCGACCATGCGTGGAAGGGCAAGAGGGGCGCCCACCACGCTTTCGTCCGGCTGGCTGGCCAAGGATGCGGACAGACGTCACAACGGGAGGAGTTTCAGATGACTTTCAATTTGCTTGGAAGGCCGGCGAGCCGGCGTGTCTTCTTGAAGGGTGCAGGGGCGGCTTCCGTCGCCGCACTGACAGGTTTTCCGATGCCTGCGATCGCGCAGGCCCAGGACATCAACATCATTTCCGACGAAAGCAACGCCGAGGCACTGGGGATCCTGCGCAAGATCGCCGACGATTTCGGCAAGCAGGCCGGCGTCAAGGTCGTGGTCAACAACATGGATCACGAAGCGCACAAGACGGCGATCCGCAACTATCTGGTCGCCGGTGCACCCGACATCTGCTTCTGGTTTTCGGGAAACCGCATGCGCGCCTTCGTCAAGCGTGGTCTCTTCGATGACATTTCCGATCTTTTCGAGAAGGAGAAATACAAGGATGTGCTCGGCGCAGCCGCCGGCTCTGTCACCGTCGACGGCAAGCAATATGGGCTGCCGACAGGTGGCACGCTCTGGGGCATGTTCTATCGCAAGGATGTCTTCAGCCAGCTCGCCACGACGGTTCCGGCGAGCTGGGACGATTTCCTCGCCTTCGGCGCCAAATGTAAGGCCGCAAACCTCACGCCGATCGCCATGGGCACCAAGGAGCTGTGGCCGGCCGCCGGCTGGTTCGACCAGATGAGCCTGCGCATCAACGGTCTCGACAAGCATATGGCCTTGATGAACGGCGAGATGAGCTATCTCGACCCGGCACTCAAGTCGGTCTTCGACAATTGGGAAACGCTGATCAAGCAAGATTTCTTCACGCCGAACAACACATCCTTCGGCTGGCAGGAGGCGGGTGCGCTTCTCTCGCAGAAGAAGGCCGGTATGATGAATCTCGGCGCCTTCGTCCGCTCCACCTTCCCGAAGGAAGAGCTCGATCAGCTCGCATTCGCACCCTTCCCGACGATCGATGCGAAGATCGGCCGTTTCGAGGAGTTCTCGCTGAATTCGGTGCATATTCCGACTAATGCCAAGAACAAGCAGGGCGCGCGCGAGTTCCTCGCCTATTTCTATCGCCCGGAAAATCTCGGTCCCTATCTGGTGCCCGGCGGCAACGTGCCGCCGCGCAACGACCTGCCGCCGAGCCAGGATCCGCTCGTCAATGCAGCCGTCGAGGCGCTGAAGACAGTGCAGGGCACGTCGCAATATTACGACCGCGACAGCGATCCCGACATGGCCCAGGCCGGCCTCGTCGGCTTCCAGGAATTCATGGCAAAGCCCGAGCGGCGTGACGCGATCCTGAAGCGGCTCGAGGGTACGCGCAAGCGTATCTACAAGCTCTGATTCTCCTCCCAGCGACCGGGGGGCGGGGCTGCTGCTCCGCCTCTCCAAACCGAACGAGGATCAAATGACGACATTCTGGCGCCATCATCGTTGGTGGCTCACCCCGACCTTGCTGATCTTGCCTGCGGCCATTCTCTTCTCTGTCGTCATCCTGTGGTCGGCGGTGGAAAGCCTCTGGATCAGCCTGCATGATTGGGATGGTTTCAGCCCGATGGTCTGGATCGGCTTCGGCAATTACGTCGAGCTGCTCAACGACCCGCAATTCTATGTCTCGCTGAAGAACAATGTGATCTGGCTGGTCATGTTCATGGCGGCACCGCCCATCGGGCTGGCGATTGCTCTGTTGGTCAATCAGAAGATCCGCGGCATGCGGCTGATGAAGTCGCTCTTCTTCATCCCGCTGGTGCTGGCTTCGGTCGCCGTCGGCGTCGTCTTCACCTGGGTCTATACGCCGCAACTCGGATTGCTCGCCCTGATCTTCGGTTTCTTCGGCTCGATGGCACCGGCCGTGCTTTCAGACGAACATTTCGTCACCTTCGCAATCGTTATTGCGGCGCTCTGGCCACAGATTGCCTTCTGCATGGTGCTCTATCTCGCCGGCCTCAACAGCCTCAGCGAGGAGCTGATCGGTGCTGGCCGTGTCGATGGGGCGAGAGGCTGGAACATGCTGCGCCATATCGTCCTGCCGCAGCTGACGCAGGTTACCTTCATCGCCATTGCGGTCACCGTCGTCGGCGCGCTCCGGTCCTTCGACATGGTCTCCGTGATGACGCAGGGCGGCCCGTTCGGCTCCTCCGAAGTGCTTGCCTACCAGATGTTCGAGCAATCGATCTTCTCCTATCGCTTCGGCTATGGCGCTGCGATCGCCTCGGTCCTGTTCGTGATCATGGCGGTATTCATCGTCTGGTATCTCACGCGCATCATTCGCATCGAAGAAAGAGGGGCCTGATGTATCCGCGCCCGATCCCCGAGGATGCCATCTGGCGTCGCCGCTTCTATTTCATCGTCGTGCTCGCCATCCTGATCCTCTGGCTATGCCCGCTCTTCGCCATCATCCTGACCTCGTTCCGCTCGACGCAGGACGTGATGGGCGGAAACCTCTGGGGCTGGCCGACGCAATTCGGCCTGGTGGATAACTACACCTCCGTCTTCACCCAGACGCCGATGGCGCGCTATTTCCTGAATAGCCTGACGATCACCATACCCGCCGTCATCGGCGTGCTGACCTTGAGCACGCTCGCCGGCTTCGTGCTGGCGCGCTATCGTTTCCGCGGCAATATGCTGGTCTTCGCCCTGTTCGTCGGCGGCAATTTCCTGCCCTATCAGATCATGATGATCCCCGTGCGCGATCTGATGGTGCGCATCGGCCTTTACGATACCACCGCGGCGCTGGTCATTTTCCATATCGCCTTCCAGACCGGCTTTGCGACGCTGTTCATGCGCAACTTCATCGCCGCCTTGCCGGACGAGCTGTTCCAGGCGGCAAGGGCCGAGGGCGCGACGCCCTTCCAGACGCTCATTCATGTGGTCGTGCCCCTGGTGCGGCCGGCTCTGGCGGCGCTGGCGATCCTGATCTTCACCTTCGTCTGGAACGACTATTTCTGGGCTGTGGTGCTGACGGTGAGCGACACGGTGAAGCCGGTCACCGCTGGGCTTGCCAATCTGCGCGGCGAATGGGTTTCCGCCTGGAACCTGATTTCGGCCGGCACGATCGTCGTCGCCGTCCCTCCCGTCGTGATGTTCTTCCTCATGCAACGGCATTTCATCGCCGGTCTCACCATGGGCGCGGTGAAAGGATGAGCAGCTTCGTCATCGTCTCCGCCGCCCTTCGTGCCAATCCTTTCCTTGAGAGCCTTGAAGCATGACCAGTCTCGAACTTCGTCACGTCAACAAGAATTACGGCGCCTATCATGCGCTGCGCGGCATCGATCTCTCCGTCGAGCAGGGCGAGTTCATCGTCATGGTCGGACCGTCTGGCTGCGGCAAGTCCACGCTGCTGAAATCGATCGCCGGATTGGAAACGATCTCTTCCGGCCAGATCATGATCAATGGCCGCGATGTCAGCACGGCCGAGCCTGGCGATCGCGGCATTGCCATGGTGTTCCAGTCCTATGCTCTTTATCCGCACATGACGGTTGCCGAGAATATGGGCTTCGGCCTGCGCATGGCGAAGAGGCCGAAGGCAGAGATTGATCAGGCGGTGGCCCGCGCCGCCAAGATCCTCCGGATAACGGACCAGCTCGACAAGCGACCGAAGCAGCTTTCCGGCGGCCAGCGCCAGCGCGTTGCGATCGGTCGCGCCATCACTCGCTCCCCGGATGTCTTTCTGTTCGACGAGCCGCTGTCCAATCTGGATGCGGCACTTCGCACGCAGATGCGCGTCGAACTGAGCGGCCTGCACGCCGAACTCGGCGCGACCATGGTCTATGTGACGCATGACCAGATCGAAGCCATGACCATGGCAAGCCGCATCGTCGTTCTCAATCGCGGCATCATCGAGCAGATCGGCTCACCGCTCGAACTCTACCGCAATCCGGTCAATCTCTTCGTCGCCGGCTTCCTTGGCGCGCCGCGGATGAATTTCTTTCCTGTCACGGTCGACCAGGTCTCCGGAAACTCGGTTACGGTTTCCGCTCCGGGTCTGGCGCCCGTCGCTGTCGAATTGGCGGCCGGCTTCTCGGTCGATAAGGGTGCGAGGCTGACGCTCGGCATCCGGCCGGAAAGCATCGCGGTTGCCGATACCCCATCGGCCGGTGCAGCGATTGCCGGCCGCGTGCGCCTCGTCGAGCATCTGGGCCGCGAGACCATCCTCTATGTCGATGCCGGCGAGCTGCAATGCGTCAGCTCCGAAAGCGGCACCGGCAACATAACCGTGCAGGTCGGTCATGTCGCCGGCATCAATGCCGATGCGCCGGTCGGCCTCAGCATCGATCCGCGCGAGATCTATCTGTTTTCAACCCAGGACGAGCGGACCATCACGGTTCGCAAGCCAATACTCGACAAATAACAGTTCAGGAGCCTGATACCGTGTCAGCAAGCAGCAGCAAGACCGACCTTTCCGTATGGCGAACCATCAAGACCGACAGGTTCCTCGTCGGCGCACCGCATTATCCGGAACATGTCGATGAGAGCTATTGGGAGCGTGATGCCAAGCGCATGGCCGAAGCCGGCTTCAATATCGTCCGTCTCGGCGAATTCGCCTGGCATCTGTTTGAACCGAAGCTCGGCACGTTCGATTTCGATCTGTTCGACCGTGCCATCGAGGTACTGGCGCGCCACGGCATCGATATTATCATGTGCACGCCGACGGCAACACCGCCGCGCTGGCTGACGGTTGCCCATCCCGACATCCTTCGCGTCGACGGCAATGGCCGTAAGATGAGCCACGGTTCACGCCAGCATGCCGACACCGCAAGCCCGGTGTTTCGCGAGCATAGCAAGCGCATCACCAAGGCCATGGCCGAGCACTATCGGGACAATCCGCATGTTGTCGGCTGGCAGACAGACAACGAGCTTAACACCAGCATGCCGGAATCCTTCTCGGCCGCGACGCTTTCGGAATTCCAGCTCTTTCTCGCTGATAAATACGGGACGATCGACAAGCTCAATTTCGCCTGGGGCGGTGATTTCTGGGCGACAGCCTATGACGATTTCAGCCAGGTCGTCCTTCCCATCGAGTTCGGGCCGACCTTCCCAAGCCCAGGACATCTGCAGGACTATCACCGCTTTCTCGCCTTCGCGACGGCACGCTTTCAGCATGATCAGGTGGAAATCCTGCGTGCCACCAAGGCGGAATGGTTCATCTTCCACAATCTCGGCGGCCTTCGCGATATCGACTTCCGCGGCCAGTTCTCCACCGACCTCGATTTCGTCGGCTATGACATCTATCCGATGCTCTATGACGAGTTCCAGCGCATCGGCAACCACGCCAAGGTGCAGGCGCTTCATCTCGATATCTGCCGCGGTTTCTCCGGCAATTACATTGTCCCCGAGCAGCAATCCGGTTTTGGCAGCCAGCCTGGTTTCTGCACGCTGACGCCGGAGCCCGGCGAGATGCGGCGCATGGCCATGTCCTCGGTCGCTCGCGGCGCCGATGGGCTGATGTTCTTCCGCTGGCGGCCGGCGCATTTCGGCGCTGAGATCTACTGGATGGGTGTCATTGACCATGATGATGTGCCGCGCCATCGCTATGATGAGGCAAAGCAGTTTGCCACCGAGATGACAGCTTTGAAGGACAAGATCCTCGGCACTTATGTGCGTATGGATGTCGGTATCGCCGGCTCGGATTTCGACAATCAGGAAGCGCACAAGACCTATTCGATTGGCCTGCCAAGCCCGCAGGATGACGCCGTTCAGCTGCACCAATATTGCTACGATCGCGGCATCGCCTGCGGCTTCATCCATCCGGAGGACGATCTTTCGCGGCTGAAGCTGCTCTATGTGCCGCACTGGGTGATGTGGAAGGATAGCTGGACCGAGAAGCTCGAAGCCTTTGCCAGAGACGGCGGTACGGTGATTATCGGCGCGCGCACCGGCACGCGTGACGAGAACAATCACGTCATCCGCGAGGCGGCACCCGGATCGTCACTGACCCGGCTGACCGGCGTCAAGGTCGAGGATTTCGGCCGGCTGGCGGCACCCGGCGCCAAGGGCCTTTTCGACGTCATGTCCCGGTCGGGCGGCCTTGTCATCCCCCCCAATCGCCCGGCCGAATCCCATCGGCGTGTTCGCCGCTTCACCATCGGCAATCGCGAGATCGAGGCAGCCCATTTCTATGAGAACCTGGCCGTTACAGATGATGTCGAGGCGGTGGCGACATGGTCGAACCGTTATGCCGAAGGCCAGCCGATGGCGACCTTGCGTCGGGTTGGCAAGGGCCGCGTGCTCTATCTCGGCACCTATCTGACGCCGGAGCTGACCGACGCGCTGGCTGACAGGACCTTCGCAGAGGCCGGCATCGCGCCGCTCGTCGGCGATCTGCCTGATGGTGTCGAGGTGACGATGCGCCAGAACGACGATCGGCAGCTTCTGTTCCTGCAAAACTACCTCGATCAGCGTGCAGAGCTGAGGGAAGTCCCGGCGGGGATCAATCTTCTCGACAATGGCAAGGCGGTATCCGGCGCCCTGTCGCTGGAAGCCTATGGCTGTGCCATCATCGAACTTCGCTAGAGTGTAATCTCAGGCGCTCGCCTTTTGTCGGCGAGCGTCTGTCGCGCTGATCGATCTCAGCCGTCCTTGTAGTAATAGCTGTAGCCGTTAAGAGCCGGTGCGCCGCCGAGATGGGCGTATAGGACCTTGGAACCCTCCGGGAAGAAGCCCTTGCGGGTGAGATCGATCATGCCCTGCATGGATTTGCCCTCGTAGACAGGGTCGGTGATCATCGCCTCCGTGCGTGCCGCAAGCCGGATCGCGTCGTTGGTCTCCTCTGACGGGACGCCATAAGCCGGATAGGCGTAGTCCGGGTTGATGACGATCTCGCTTTCGCGGATCGGTCGACCGAGGTCCACAAGCTCTGCCGTGGAATCGACGATCTTGCGGACCTGCGCACGGGTCTGGTCGAGCGTGCCCGAGGCATCGATGCCGATCACGCTTTCCGCCCGGTTCTGCGCGGCGAAGCCGACGATCATGCCGCCCTGCGTCGAGCCTGTGACGACACAGAGGACGATATAGTCGAAGGTGAAGCCGAGTTCCTTTTCCTGCGCCGCGACCTCTTCGGCAAAGCCGACATAGCCAAGCGCTCCATATTTGTGCACGGAAGCGCCGGCCGGGATCGGGTAGGGCTTGCCGCCGGCATCTTTTACGGATTGGATCGCATCTTCCCAGCTCTTGCGGATGCCGATGTCGAAACCATCATCGACGAGGCGGCTGTCGGCGCCCATAAGACGCGTCATCAGGATATTGCCCACGCGGTCATAGACCGAGTCATAATGCGGCACCCATTTCTCCTGGATGACCACGCACTTCATGCCGATCTTGGCGGCGGTGGCGGCGACCATGCGGGTATGGTTCGACTGCACGCCGCCGATCGACACGAGCGTATCGGCACCCGAGGCAATCGCATCCGGAACGATATATTCGAGCTTCCTGAGCTTGTTGCCGCCCATGGCGAGACCGGAATTGCAGTCGTCCCGCTTGGCATAGATCTGGACCTTGCCGCCCAGCGCGGCGGTCAGCCGCGGCAGGTGCTCGATCGGCGTCGGGCCGAAGGTGAGGGGATAGCGTTCGAATTTTTCAAGCAATGACATCGATCATGACCTCCGTGCCGGTGATGGTGGGAGGATAGGAGAAAGTGTGCGAAAGGTGCTCTCTAAGTTTGCCTGAATTATTGCCGAATTTCGGGTAAATTCGTACAATATGATGATTTCCTTCAGGTGATTGGCAGAAAAATGAAAGAATCTTCCATGCAGGCTCTCGACAAAATCGACCTTAAGATCCTGCGTGCGCTGCAATCTGAGGGCCGGCTGACCAATGCCGATCTGGCCGAGCGGGTAAATGTCAGCGCCGCGACCTGCCACAGGCGGACGCAGCGGCTTTTCGACGAGGGCTACATAGCCGGCGTCCGCGCCGAAGTTGTGCCGGCAACTGTCGGGCTGGGGGCGCTCGTGATGGTCGGCGTGGTGCTCGATCGTTCGACACCGGAGAGTTTTGCGACTTTCGAAGGCGCCGTGATGGAGATGAAGGAAGTGCTCGACTGCAATCTGGTTGCCGGCGACTTCGATTACCTCCTGAAGATCCGCGTGCGCGACATGGCGGATTTCAACAAGCTGCATGGACAGAAATTGATTGCGCTTCCTGGTGTGCGCCAGACACGAACCTTTTTCGTGATGAAGGAAGTCAAGGAAAATGCCCGGCTGCCGTTCTAGGTGACCAAGCCAGCCTATCCTTCATCGCAGCACGGTGGTTCTGACGTGACAGCCTGCAGCGCACATTCCCATCCGAGCGGAAGCTTCATTGACTGCGACAGGTCATCGGGAAGGTCATGGCGATCGCTGGCAATATCAGCCTATTGTAGCATCCTTGATCGGCGATTTCGGCAGGTTCTCCAGAAACCTAGTGGTTTCGCCCAGCAGATTTTCCATCGCGACACGGGCGGCGGCCGCGTCTTTCGCCATGATGGCATGGGCCACGGCATGGTGGTTTTCGAGGTTGAAAGAGAAAGCCCCGACAGTATGGGGAAACACGGCATCGAGTATCGATTCAATCGCCTGGCGCAGACTTTGCAGTACCGGATTATGCGTGGCCGCCAATATGGAGAGGTGAAATTCCTTGTCCGCGGCAACGGCTGCGACCGGATCGTCCTGGCTTTCCTCCATGCGTCGGTATGCGCCCACGATGGTTTCCCGTTCAGCAGTGCTGGCACGTAGGGCCGCCAATGCCACGGCGCCGGGTTCGACGATCTCACGCACTTCCGCAAATGCCAGCAGTTCGGCATGGGAGATGCGTCCGTTCGACAGCCACCCGATCAACTCGGCATCAAGCCACTGCCACTTTTCGCGTGGTTCGACCCTCGTGCCGGTCCGCTGCCTGACGGTCACCAGGCCTTTGGCCGACAATATCTTCGCCGCCTCGCGCACGACCGTGCGGCTGACGCCGAACTCATGCTCCAGCTCGGTTTCCGACGGAAGATAGCTGCCCGGAGCGATCTGCCCGGAGGCGATGCGGACGCCAAGGGCCTCCACAAGTGCCATCGTCCTGTTCGGTTTTGTCATGCGGATTCCTCGCCTCAGTCGCCACGCAGACCAATCAGAATGCGCGAATAAATGCAAATGGCATGTTGCTCATCAAACATCATATGTTAAAGGTATGATGTTTGATGGACGCCACGGAGGTGGCGGGGAGGGGAAAATGAATCTCGATACCAACACGGAAGCGGTTCGCCGCATCAATCTGCGCATTCTGCCGTTTCTGATGCTGCTCTATCTCGTTGCCTATATCGACCGATCCAACATTTCGGTGGCCGCTCTCGGCATGAACGCCGAACTTGGATTGACGAGCCAGATGTATGGGCTCGCGGCCGGCATATTCTTTGCGACCTATATCGTCTTCGAAATACCGAGCAATGTGCTCCTGACCCGCTTCGGCGCGCGCCGCTGGATTGCGCGCATCATGATCACGTGGGGGATCGTCGCAGCGGGCATGGCGTTTGTTTCGAGCGCCCACCAGCTCTACGGCATGCGACTTCTTCTCGGCGCGGCGGAAGCCGGCTTTACGCCTGGGATCATCTACTATCTTGCGAAATGGTATCCGTCGCGCGATCGCGCCAACGCCATGTCCTTCTTCTATATCGGAGCCGCGCTCGCATCGGTCATCGGCCTGCCGCTTTCGGGCCTGCTGCTCAATGCGCATGGTATTCTCGGTCTTTCGGGATGGCGCTGGGTGTTCCTGATCGAAGGTATTCCGGCCGTTCTCCTGGGCTTTGCAGTGCTGAAGTTCCTGCCGGATCGTCCAAAGGATGCGGCTTGGCTTACGGCGGCGCAGCAGGATAGTCTCGAGCGCACGATCGCGGCCGAGGAAGCCGAGGCGCCGGTATCCCACCACGCATCCTGGAGTGTTGCCTTCTCGAGTATTCGTGTCTGGCTTCTCGCCTTCTTCTGGCTGTTGCAGGCCTTTGGCACGATCGGCATCACCCTGTTCATGCCGCTGATCGTCAAGAACCTCTCCGGCGGCGGCAATTTGGCGGTGAGCCTGCTTTCAGCCGTGCCGTTCCTTGCCGCCTGCGTCTTCATGTTCTTCAATAGCCGGCATTCCGACCGGACCGGCGAGCGGGCCTTCCATTTGGGACTTCCGCTCGCGCTGGCGGGGGCATGCCTTCTGGGTGCGACCTATGCCGGCGACGCGCGCCTCTCCTACCTGTTGCTGGTGCTTTCCGTCGCGCTCAATTGGGCTGTTATTCCGATCTTCTGGGCCGTCACGACCGAACTCGTCTCCGGTATCGCGGCCGCCATATCGATCGCGCTGATCAATGCTTTGGCGAATGTTGCCGGCCTGGCGCTGCCTCCGGTGATCGGCTGGATCAAGGACTCGACCGGAACATATGACATCGCGCTGACCCTGGTGGCATCGGCGCTGATTGTGGGCGGTGTGCTCGGCATTGCGATCGTCCGGACAGGGACACCGGCTCTTCGGCTTTCAAGACAGTGAGGTTATCTAGAATGACATTCGAACCTGAGAAACTGCACGGCATTCACGCAATCCTCTACGCCTTCTTCGACGGAGACGAGAAACTGGATCGGGCGGCGATGAAACGGCAGACGGACATCTGCATTGCCCAAGGCGTTCATGGTCTTGCGGCGCTCGGCCTTGCCACCGAGGTATCCAAGCTGGCGGGCAATGAGCGGCGCATCGTGATGGATTGGCTTGCCGAGGACAATGCCGGGCGTCTGCCGCTCGCCTTCACAATCTTCGGCACATCGGTTGCTGAACAGATCGAACAGGTCCGTCATGCGGAGCGGGCAGGGGCGGACTGGGTCATACTTCAGCCGCCGCCGGTCGGTTCTTTCGGGGCTAAGGAATATATCGACTTCTTCGGCCGCGTTGCAGATGCGACGGCCCTGCCGGTGGCAATCCAGAACGCGCCAGCCTTTCTCGGGCGGGGACTGACAGGCCCGGACCTTGCCGCACTGCGCAACGCGCATCCCAATGTGCGCGTGCTCAAGGCGGAAGGATCAGCGGTGGAGGTTAAGGCCTTGATGGATGCTGTCGGCGGAGATGTACCGGTCTTCAACGGCAGGGGAGGGTTGGAGTTGCTGGACGGGCTGCGAGCCGGTTGCGCCGGCTATATTCTCGCACCCGATCTCATCGACTACGCGGTCAGGGCATACAATGCCTTTCATGTTGACGACGAAAGCCGCGCCGAGGAGGTCTACCGGGCCATGTTGCCATCCGCCGTTACCGTCATGCAGGGGATCGAGCATCTGATGTGCTACGGCAAGCGCCTCTTCGCGGAAAGGGCCGGCCTGGTGGTCCATGATCGCGCACCCGCCATGCGCCCAACGGAGTTCGGCCAAAGCCTCATTGCCCAGCATGCCAGGGCGCTCGGCATGTTGCAAATACGGTAGCGCTTAACTGCCGGATTTCGGCGGCTCCAGCTTCTGGACCTCCTGGGCTTCGCGCAGGAGGTTTTTCATCTGTTCCGCCGCAGCCTGACCGTTGCCCTCGGCAATGGCTTCATAGACATTCTGATGACGGCGGATCCAACGCTCGTCCTCTTTCGCGGTTTGCTCGAGGCTAACCTTGAAAACATGTTTCAGCCCGGCTGAAATCAACGAGCCCAGCGCGAGATAGAAAGCATTGCCGGTGGCCGCCAGAATGGCGGTATGAAATGCGAGATCATGCTCGATTTTCTCATCGGCGCTGGAGGCGAGCGTCATGCCCAGCAAAGCATGCTTCATCCTCTGCAATGTTTGCGGAGTCGCCCGCGCGGCGGCGAGCTCGGCGGCGGCCGGCTCGAAGGATTGGCGCAGCTCGTAAAGATCGAGACGCGCTCTTTCGCTGCCATCGATCGCCCCAAGCCGCCATGCGAGAACCTGGGGGTCCAGCAGATGCCATTCGGAATGATCGGTGACCCTTGTACCGCTTCTGGGACGGCTGTCGAGAAGGCCCTTGGCCGACAGGATCTTGATGGCTTCGCGAATGACGGTGCGCGACGTTCCAAACTGGTCGCACAGCTCCTGCTCGGTGCCGATGGAGGCGCCGGCCGCAAGCGAACCTCCGACGATTCGCTCGCCAAGAGCCTGCACCACAGCGTCGTGGAACCGCTCTCTCGTGCCAAGGCTCGTTTCGTCGGCGCCTGAATTCATGCCAGCCATTCGTTCTCCCCAAATCAGGACATCTCTAGCTTCTTCAGTCTGTGGTCACAAGTTCCGCGCCGCTTGACGGGTCCAGCTCATTTGTATAACAAAAATATAAATCATTATACAAATAGGAGCTATCATGTCCGAGGATCCGAAGCGCAGGTCGCAGGCCTGGTTTGGCGGGGTGGACAAGGACGGGTTCATACACCGGTCCTGGATGAAGAATGGCGGTCTGCCCGATGACGTCTTCGATGGCCGGCCCGTCATCGGCATCTGCAATACCTTCTCGGAATTCACGCCGTGCAACGCGCATTTCCGCGAGCTTGTTACCCACATCAAGGCGGGTGTTCTGGAAGCCGGTGGCCTGCCTTTGGAGTTTCCGGTGTTTTCCTGCGGCGAATCCAATCTCCGCCCGACCGCCATGCTGTTTCGCAACCTGGCGTCGATGGATGTCGAGGAGGCGATCCGCGCCAACCCGATGGATGGCGTTATCCTGATGGCAGGATGCGACAAGACCACGCCGTCGCTGCTGATGGGGGCCGCAAGCTGCGACCTGCCGACGATCGTCATCTCCGGCGGGCCGATGCTGAACGGCAATTTCCGTGGCAAGCCGATCGGCTCCGGGACGGACGTGTGGAAATTCTCCGAGGAGGTGCGGGCAGGCACGATGAGCCGGCAGGAGTTCATGGAGGCCGAAAGCGCCATGTCACGCTCTCCCGGTCACTGTATGACCATGGGAACGGCCTCGACCATGGCGTCGATGGTGGAAGCCCTTGGTGTCGCGCTGCCCACCAACGCGGCCTGGCCTGCTGTCGATGCCCGGCGCGCGCGGCTTGCCCGAATGACGGGCCGCCGCGCTGTCGCCATGGTCAAGGAGAACATGCGTCTCTCGAAGATCCTCACAAAAGCGGCGTTCGAAAATGCCATCAAGATCAACGGTGCGGTCGGCGGTTCGACCAATGCCGTCGTCCATCTGCTCGCCATCGCCGGACGGATCGGCGTCGATCTCTCGCTTCAGGATTGGGACAGGCTCGGGCGCGACGTTCCGACGATCGTCGATCTGATGCCGTCGGGAAAATACCTGATGGAAGATTTCTGTTACGCCGGAGGCATCCCCGTCGTGATGTCCGAGATCAAGGATCTTTTGAACCTCGACGTGCTCACCGTTTCAGGCATGACCGTCGGCGAGAATATTGCTGACGTCGTCAATCACAATCCCGACGTTATCCGATCCCGAGCGACCCCTCTCGTCGAGAGCGGCGGCATTGCCGTGCTCAAGGGCAATCTCGCCCCGGATGGCGCGGTGCTGAAACCTTCCGCCGCGTCACCGCATCTGATGCGTCATCGCGGAAGGGCCGTGGTCTTCGAAAACATCGAGGACTTCCATGCCAGGATCGACGATCCCAATCTTGATGTCGACGAGAACTCTGTTCTGGTGCTGAAGGGCGCCGGCCCGCGTGGCTATCCGGGCATGGCCGAAGTCGGCAACATGGCGTTGCCAAGCAAGCTGCTCGAGAAGGGGGTCCGCGACATGGTGCGTGTCTCAGACGGCAGAATGAGCGGTACGGCCTATGGGACCGTGGTACTTCACGTCTCCCCCGAAGCGGCCGCCGGCGGCCCATTGGCTCTCGTCCAGCAGGGCGATTTCATTGCGCTCGATGTTGATGCCCGCACGCTCATTCTCGAGGTGCCGGAAGAAGAGCTTGCACGAAGGCGTTCTGTCTGGAGCGAGCCGGCGCCGGCGATGACTTCCGGATACCAGAGCCTCTACGTGAGGACGGTCATGCAGGCAGATACCGGTTCTGACCTCGACTTTCTGGTTGGAGGACGCGGCGCAAAGGTGCCGCGCGAAAGTCACTAATTCATCCGCATTGAAAACCATAAGAAGGAGGAGATCGATGGTTTCCGAAAACGAACTGGTCGCCAAGATTACTTGGCGGCTGATGCCCTGGCTGGGCTTTCTTTATCTCATTGCCTATATCGACCGGCAGAATGTCAGTTTCGCCAAGCTTCAGATGGTCGACGCTCTCGGCCTCAGTGAATATGCCTATGGGCTGGGCGCCTCTCTTTTCTTCATCGGTTATTTCATTTTCGAGGTGCCGAGCAACCTCCTGTTGACGCGGTTCGGCGCCAGCAAATGGTTTGCGCGCATCCTGGTGTCATGGGGGATCGTCACCATCGCGCTCGCCTTCACCGCGAACGCGACCATGTTCTATATCCTGCGCTTCCTGCTGGGTGCGTGCGAGGCAGGCTTCTTTCCCGGCGTCCTCTATCTGCTGACGCTCTGGTATCCTTCCGAACATAGAGGCAGGATGGTCGGATTGTTTATGATCTTCAGTGCCGTTGCCAATGCGGTTGGCGCGCCGCTGGGTGGGACGCTTCTCAGCCTCGACGGTCTGTTCGGCTTTGCCGGATGGGAGTGGGTGTTTCTCGCGACTGGAATTCCTGCCGTGCTTGCTGGAATTGCGACACTGTTTCTATTGCCGGATAGACCCGAGCAAGCGGCTTTTCTCAACGAACCCGAAAGGAAATGGCTGGCGCAGCGCTTGGCATCGGAAGATGCCGGGATCGATACTCACGGCCGAAATCCGCTGATGGCGCTGCTGGATGCCAGAGTGATCCTCATGTCCGTCTGTTTTATCGGATTCCCCCTGTCGGCATACGGGCTGAGCTACTGGCTGCCGACCATCGTCAAGAGCTTCGGTGTCGACAGCCTGTCGAACGGGTTCCTGAACATCATCCCCTGGGTGCTGGTTGCCATCGGCCTCTATTTGGTTCCGGCCGCCGCGGCGCGAGCCAAATCGCAGACGGCCTATATTATCGGTCCTGCCGTGGTGGGAATTGTCTGCCTCGTCGCGTCCGCCGTCCTGACCAATCATGCCCTGCAATTCGCATTCCTTTGCCTGGCTGCCGCAGGCATCTTTGCGGGGCAGCCCGTCTTCTGGAACCTTCCGTCCAAGTTTCTAAAGGGCGCCGGCGCTGCTGCCGGATTGGCAGCGATCAATTCGGTCGGCAACCTGGGTGGATTCATTGCCCAGAATGTCGTGCCGTGGATCCGCGATGCGACGGGGAGTGCCACCGCGCCGATGTTCTTCCTGGCACTGTGCCTGGCAATTACGGCGGTGCTGGTTCTGGCCGTTCAGCACACTATTGCCCGCAACGGAGACGCGAGCGGAAATTGATGAGTGTGAGCCATTGAACGTCCAATGGCGAGGCGAATGAAGAAAGGCCGGAGCAGGGCGCCTCGCCATGCTCCGGCCTTTACGATTCTATCGGTGCTTTCAGTCGGGTGCCACGATCAATGCCTCGTCGATCTCTTCGGCCGGGGCACGTTCGCGGGCGAGCCGCCGGAGCGTGGCTGCGAGCAGGATGGTCATCAGCACGAGTTCGACGGCAATCGCGGTCATGCCAGCTGCCTGGTAGTGGTTCGAATATTGCAGGACCTGCGCGAACACGGCGCCCAGGATCGCCGGTCCCAGACCCAGCGAAACCTGCTGCATGGTGGCGAGCATGGCGCTACCGGCGCCGGCATGCTCATGCGGTACATCCGCAAGTCCGAGCCGGTAGAAGCAATTGACGATCAATGCCTGGCCGAAGCCGATCAGAACGGTTGATGGGATGAGGTTGATGATGCTCGGCTGTGGCCACACCAGGTCCAGTGTCACGATGAGCAGGACAAGCCCCGTCATCTGGATCAGGCAGCCGGTGACGAGCATCGCCTCGCGGCGCATGCCGGCAAGCTTGCGCGTAACGAAGACGGCGGAGACGAAATAGGACCCGCCGAGCGCGATCAAGGCATTGCCAGACTGCAGCGGCGTCAACCCGGCGCCTGCCTGCAGCGTCAGCGCTATGACGAACATGAAGCCGCTCCACGAGGTGAAGAAGATGATCGCGATCAGACCGCCGAAGCGCATGCTGGAGATGCGGGTGAGGGAGGGCGGCAGAATTGGGAAGGCACTACGCTCCTCCTTGACCCGCTGGATGCGCCATAGAAGCGCTGCCAGCGGCAGGGTCGGCACGAAGCCGAGCAGGCAGAGCCAGTTCCAATGGAGGGAGGGGCCGAGCGCCGTCGGCACCAGCACGGAGAGCGTCAGCAGCGCCAATGTCACCATGCCCGACCAGTCAACCGGCACCTTGCGGTGGCCGCGCGTTTCGGGGACGTAACGCCACATGCTTACCAGGATCAGGATGCAGATCGGCAGGTTGATGAGGAAGATGCTGCGCCAGCCGGAACCGGCAATATCGGCCGATATCAGGAAGCCGCCGAGAACCTGGCCGATAATGAAGGCAATGCCGCCGATTGCGCCATAAAGCGCGACGGCGCGGGCATGATCACGACCGCTCAGGCTGACATGGATCGTCGCCAGCACCTGCGGCACCATGAGCGCGGCGGCAAATCCCTGCAGCGCACGCGCGATGATGAGGAAGGTAACGGATGTCGCCACGCCGCAGAGCAACGAGGCGAGGCAGAACATCAGGACAGCCACGCCGAACATGCGCCGGCGGCCGAAATTGTCACCGAGACGGGCGCCCATCGCCAGGCAAATCGCGAAGGCGACGCCATAGGCTGAAACAAAGAGTTCGAGTTCGGTTTCACCGGCCTTCAGCGACACGGCGATCGCTGCCAGGCCCACGTTGATGATGGAAAAATCGAGCTGCAGCAGCAATTGCCCGGCGAGCAGGATCATCAGGCCGACTTGGCCGAGCCGGATTGGTGCGGATGACATGGAGACCTCAAAGCGTTTCTGAAACAGAGTCCACAGGCTTCTATACCTATGCTAAACTGGTACAAGCCCTCTATTTAGACTGGTATAAGCAGTGTCAGGCTGGAGACTGGAAATGCACGGTACGCTCGATATATCCGCCAATCATCTGCCGTCACGGGCGCAGGAACTTGGCGAGATGCTGCGCCGGAAACGGGAGGCGCTCGACCCCAAGCGTCTCGGAATTGGCCGCGTCGGCCGGATACGTACGCCGGGATTGCGGCGGGAAGAAGTGGCGGCGCGCGCAGATATCGGCATCACCTGGTATACGAAGCTCGAACAGGGCCGAGAGATCCGCGTATCGCCGCGCGTCCTCTTCGCGGTTGCCCATGCGTTGGAATTCAACGAATTCGAGACGGAGCACCTGTTCAGGCTGGCCGGCCTGCCTGTTCCGGCCCGGCTTGATAATCCGCGGGTCTGTGAACCACTCACCCCGGCAAGCCAGCGCATTCTTGACCAGCTCTGTCCCTATCCTGCCGTCATCCAGACGAAACGTTACAATATTCGCGGCTTCAACGAGGCCTACCGCCGGCTCGTTGGCGTTGACCTCAATGCCCTCCCGCTGGAGGATCGCAACTGCATCTATCTGTCGCTCGTCAACCCCGCCTGGCGCGCGAGCCAGGCTGATCCAGACGAAGTGCTGGCAAGCATGGCCGCGCTTTTCCGGGCATCGATGGCCGAGCATCGCGACGATCCGTCATGGGAGCTGCAGCTGGAGCGCTACATGAGCGTTTCCGATCAATTCCGCATCGTGTGGGACCGCTACCAGCTCAAGGCCATCGAGAATGTGGTGAAGCGCTTCCGTCTGGCGGACGGTACGATCCTTGCGCTCCAATCCAACAATTGGTGGGCAAGCCCGAGCAATGACGAGCGGATGATCGTCTACATGCCCATTGACGATGCAGGCGTCGAGACGCTGAAAGCGATGATGAAGCGCAAGAGGGCCTGTTGAAGGATAAAGCGTGGCGCTCTGGAGGCGATTGCCGTAGCGCGAAGTTGGTGGATCTTCTGCAACCGGGTATTGAACCTTGAGGCAGCGCCGCTATTTTCGCCGCTGTAAACACGGGCGCGACGTTGAACCCCCAGGATCTTGCGAGGCTCAGGCTTCGCCCCTTGCTCCGCGGACGCCTACCGCAACCACTCGGAGTCTCAGGCAGACAATGACATTCCCCAATATACAGCTTCCGCAGAGAGCTCTCATGCTTTCTCAGGGCGTCATCTCCGCGCCGAAAGCCAGCTTTTTCTCGTTGCCGGTCCTCATCGCCCTCACTGCTTTCATGGCGATCTCCGAAACGCCGGGCATCTTGAGGGATTGGACGATCAACCAGAATCCCGTCGTGCTTGATAGCGGCGATATTCGCGATGGAAAATGCTCGACGAGAAAGGGCTTCTTCACCAACTGCTCTGCCCATCTCAACTATACCTATAAGGGTCAGAGCTATGACAAGAATGTCGAGATCATGTTCGTCGACATCCATTCCGGAGATTATGACACGAATCTCGTCATTTCCGGTGATCACCCGGATTTGGCCACCCTGAGTCTCGGGCTGGACATGCTCTGGAACCGGATCATAACGCTCGCCGTGTTCGTCGCTCTTCTTGGCGGCACCTGCCTTGCGATGATTTTCCTGATCCTGCGCGTCTGGCGTGTTCGCGGGCAATTGCGCCAGCCAGCCCGGCTCGAGCCGGTGCCGGTGGAAATCACGGGATTCGATCGGCGGCGCAAGCGCTTGTCGGTGACCTATGCGGACAAGATAGGTGGAAGAAAGACCGGGCGAGCAGCCCATACGCATTTCGAGCCGGGGCAGGAGCCTCTGATCGTCGGCGAAAATGGCGGCAAGGCAGTCGGGCTTGCCGTCTGGCATGGAAATACGGCGCTCCCGGTGCTGCTGGATGAGCGGCTGGAGCGGATCGAGATGACGCCGGAGGAGCGCACGGCGGCACTCGCACCGCTGGCTGCCGAGTTGGGCGATTCTCGGCCGGGGCTCGTCGTGCAGGGAAAGAAGGGGTGGTCCATCAAGGCGCGGCTCGCAGCGGCCCTTCTCGTCATACTGCTGATCATCGGCGGTATTTTCGGCTACTGGCTTTGGTATGTGACCAGCGCAACGTCGCAATTTACGTCTCCCGCCATGGACATCAACAATATGATGCCGGAATCCGTCAACCGCTGGGGTTGCGACCAGCTGAAGAAGCGCTTCGGCGATCAGCGGGCGCCGTTTGGGTGCACCGCTTCCGACTATAGCAGCTGGAAGTGACCGCGGACCAATAGGCCGGCGGCCATCGCCGCGAGCGCTGGAACAGACAGGATCTGCGGGTCGCGGCTGCTTTGTATCGTGGGGGCACTGACGTTTGCCCCCATCCCACGCGAATTGCTATTGGCTTGTATAACACCCTGAGCAAGACGGGCGCTGTCAACGAGCCAGCCAGGAAGCGCCAAGCTGACGAAGTCGGCCCATATTCAGCCCTTCGATTGTCATCCCAGCTCTGGCACGGCGCGGCTGACGATCTCGATAAAGAGCTTTAGCGCGCCTCCCGAAGGCTCATTCCTGTGGGCAAGATGAAGGGGCGCTACGAGCTGTGTCCTTCGATCAAGCGGCAGATAGGCGATGCCGTTGGTCTCAAGCCGCGTCATCGAATTCGGAATGATCGAAATGCCGAGGCCCGCTGCCACGAGGCTGAGGGTCGACATGAGGCGCGGTGCTTCGTGCTTGACCTGCGGACTGAATCCCGCGCGGCCACAGGCCGCTATGATCGCATCGTAAAATCCCGGTCCGGACGGGCGTCGGTACAGGATGAAGGACTCGTCTGCCAGGTCGGACAGCTGGATCGGCGACGTGCGTCGCGCTCCCTTGGCGACAAGCCGATGACTGTCGGGCAATGCGACGAACATTTCCTCGTCGAGGATTTTGGACACGGTCAGTCCTTTCGACTGCTCGACTGGCGAGCGGACGAATGCAACGTCGATCAGCTGGGCACGCAGCGCGTCGATGAGATCGCTGGTGCTGGATTCCTCGAGCTTGATCCGCACGCCTGGAGAGATCTCGCCAAGCGAACGCACCGCCGTCGTCACCAGCGGATGGAAGGCGGCAGAGCTGGTGAAGCCAATGGCCAGGCTGCCTTCCTCGCCGCGCGCATTGCGGCGCGTTGCCTCCACGGCAAGATCGACCTCTTGCAGAATGATACGCGCGCGGTCGACGAATGTGCGTCCTGCCTCGGTCAATGCCACTCCGCGCGGCAATCGTTGGAAGAGCGTCGCCCCGACCAGATCCTCCAGATTTCGGATTTGCTGGCTAAGCGGCGGCTGTTGGATGCCCAGCCTCTCGGCGGCACGCGTGATATGACCCTCATCCGCGACAGTCACGGCGTAACGAAGATGTCGAAGCTCAATCATGTCATATCCTAAAAGTATGCAATTATCACTATCCATATATTAGACATGCGGGCGAGAGAAGTTTAAATTCTCCGTACCGCAGTGACCTAAAGACAGGCCGATCCATGGATACTCTTTCTCTCCCACACCAAAGCCAGCGTCTCTCTCCCACCGTGACCGATCTGTTTTGGGGATTTTTTACTCTCGGCCTCACGGGTTTTGGCGGCGTTCTGCCACTTGCCCGAAGAATGGTTGTCGAGAAACGCCACTGGCTTTCAGGTGAGGAATTCTCCGAACTGCTCGGGCTCTGTCAGTTCCTGCCCGGCGGTAACATCATCAACATGTCGGTTGCCATCGGCCTGCGGTTTCAAGGCGTTGCCGGCGCGCTCGCTGCTCTCTTCGGTCTCATCGCGGCCCCGACGGCGGTCGTCATCGCCATGGGCATCTTTTACGACCAGTTTCACGATAATCCATACGTCACACATATGTTCGCGGGCCTGGCGGCCGCGGCCGCGGGGCTTCTGATTTCCATGGCCATCAAGATCGTCATGCCGCTTCGCAAGCGGCCTGTGGCGATCGCGGTCGCCATGTTGTGTTTCATCGCGATCGCCGTCCTCAAGCTTCCTCTGCTGCCGACCATGCTGGTGCTGTCTCCCGTCAGCATCCTGGCAACCTGGAGGTTGGAAGCATGACATCCGACCTGATTGATCTGGCTACCATTTTCACCCAGCTCTCGCTTCTCGCCTTCGGCGGCGGAAATTCCATTCTTCCGGAAATGCACCGCGAGGTCGTCGACATCCATCACTGGATGACAGCCGAGGAGTTCGGCGCCCTCTTTGCCTTGGCTCAGGCGGCTCCCGGCCCAAACTTGATGGTGGTTCCGCTGGTCGGCTGGCATGTCGCCGGATGGGCTGGCGTGCTGGTGAGCTCTGCGGCGAAGTTCGGCCCTTCGTCGATCGTCACTGGCATCGCGCTGCATGTCTGGACCCGATTCAAGGATCGACCGTGGCGCAGGATCGTCCAATCCGGGCTGGTACCGATGACCGCAGGCCTGGTGACGGCGAGCGCCGCAGTCATCACTGAGGCCTCGGCGCCCAATCTCGTCCTCGCGGCAGTCGCGGCCGTGTGCGCCATCGTCCTGACAAAGACCAGCATACATCCCCTGTTCGTTCTGGGAGCGGGAGCGTTGATCGGGTTGAGTGGTCTCGGACAGATCTAAGCGCTTGAGATATAGCCAGAGATTTTATCCGTGCCTTGATGCTGGCTGAGGTTGAGGCCATGCTTGCGGCTGCGAAGGTGCTGGCGGGTCAGGGCAATGCGATATCATCGCCGGTCGCTGCATTTTTCTGGTTAACCGCGGCTTCGGTTTCAGAGATCAGCCAATCGATGAAGGCTTGGGTAGCAGGAGCGATCTTGCGGTCTTTTTGCGTCACGAGCCAATGCGCTGTTCTGGTGGAGGTGATCGTCTGCGGAAACGGCTGTACCAGACGTCCGGTCCGCAAGTGATCGGGGATGAGCAGCATGCGTCCTATCGCGATGCCTTGACCATCGAGCGCCGCCTGCAGGGTGATGTTGTAATCGGTGAGTTGAATGCTGCGGGCTTGGGAGAGATCCAGCCCCACGGCAGAGGCCCAGACCTGCCAGTCGACAGGTTTCTTGGCGAACAGCAAGGTATGGCGCAGCAAATCCTGCGGCGTGACGATGGCCCCACCCGACTGCAGGAGCATCGGGCTGACCACGGGGCTGAGTTGTTCGGCCATGAGCAACCGTGCATCGACCCCGGCCCAGCTTCCGTCGCCATAGCGGATGGCGATATCGGTCTCGCCGGCTGCGACATTGGCAACGCGCAGCGAGGGGTCGAGTTCGAGATCGATGTGCGGATGATGCGATTGAAATCTGTGCAGGCGCGATACGAGCCAATTTGCGGCGAAGGAAGGCAGGAGGCTGATGCGGACCACATTGCGCCCGCTCCTGCTGCGCAGGTCCGAGGTGGCGGCCGTGATCAGGCCTAACGCATCGGTGGTTCGTGTGCGATATTCTTCGCCCTCGGCGGTCAGAGCGATGCTGCGTGCCTTGCGCACGAACAGCGGCAGACCGAGGAATTCTTCCAGCTGGCGGATGTGATGGCTGACTGCGCTTTGCGTGATGAGCAGTTCCTCGCCGGCCCGCCGAAAGCTCATCAGCCGCGCGACGGCCTCAAAGACTCGGAGCGCCTGCAATGGCGGCAAGGTGGTGGAGGAACGCATTCGGTCTCATGCTCTCGCGGGCGTGCAATTGGGTCGGTCATCAGTCTATCGACTTGTTCAGACATTAGCCAGATCGATCAGTGAGGCCGCTGTTTTGAATTGGATATCTCAGGGCCGCGCGGCCGATAATACCGGCAGAGAGTCAGCAGGAGATGATGATGTCAGCCACCATAGCGGAGAAGCTTGCAACCCTTGGCCACACACTACCGATCGCATCGGTGCCGGTTGCCAATTACGTGTCGTTTGTCCGCACGGGCAACCTGTTGAGCATATCGGGACAGATCAGCCGTATCGATGACGAGAATGCCGTGCTCGGTATCGTCGGTGCGTCTGTCTCTCTTGAGGAGGGCCGCAGGGCCGCAGAGATCGCGGCAATCAACGTACTGTCCCAGATCGCTGCCGCAACAGACGGAGCGCTCGCAAGCGTGCGCCGCATCATTCGCCTGGGTGTGTTCGTGGCTGCTGCACCTGATTTTGCCCAGCATCCGCAAGTCGCCAATGGTGCATCGGATCTGATGGTTGCCGTGTTCGGGGATGCCGGGCGCCACAGCCGCGCCGCCGTCGGCGTCAGCTCATTGCCGCGCGGTGTCGCGGTCGAAGTCGACGCGCTTGTCGAACTGGAGGACTGACGGTGGCTAAAACGCTCGACATCGAACAGCTGCGCGCGGAAACACCGGGCTGCGCCACCGGCACGCATTTCAATCATGCCGGCTCCTCACTGGCCTCGAATACCGTGCTGGCGGCCTTGACGGAACATCTGCGGCGGGAGTCGCTCCATGGCCCCATGGAAGCTGCGGCTAATGCTGCGGGTCTCATCGATGAGGTGAGGGCCGATGCCGCCGGCCTGGTGGGTGCAACATCAGCCGAGATTGCCTTTGCCAGCAGCGGTTCCGCCGCATGGGGTCTGGCCTTTGCTGCTCTGCCTCAGCTTGTTGCGGGCGATCGCATTCTGGTTGGCCGTCAGGAATGGGGCGGCAATCTGTCGACCATGCAGGCGGCGGCCAAACGGGCAGGCGCCCGCATCGAGACCATTCCCGCCAACGAAGACGGCAGCGTGGATGCCAGTGCCCTCGCCGACATGATCGATGATCGCGTTCGCCTTGTTGCGCTGACGTGGCTTCCGGCGAATGGCGGGCTCATCAACGATGCGGCTGCCATCGGCAAGGTGACGAGAGCGGCTGGCGTTCCCTATTTCATCGATGCGGCGCAGGCGCTCGGCCAGCTTCCCGTGGATGTTGGCGCCATTGGCTGCGACATGCTCAAGGGCTCGGGCCGGAAGTTTCTGCGCGGGCCGCGCGGCGTTGCAATTCTCTATCTGCGCAAGGCATTCCTGGAAAAACTGGACCCTGCCTATCTTGATGTCCTTTCGTCATCATGGGGAGAGGACGGACCCAATGTGCGGACGGATGCACAGCGCTTCGAGACAAGCGAAAAGCCCATTGCCTTGCTGTTGGGGCTGGGAGCGGCGCTGAAGCAGGCGCGCCATCTTGGCGTCGATGTCATCCGCCAGAGGATCAAGGATCTTTCCGGGCAATTGCGGGATCAGCTCGGCTCTATTCCCGGTGTCATGGTCCAGGATCTCGGGACAGAGAAATCGGGATTGGTCTCATTTACCGTGGCCGGCGTTGCGCCGCAGACTATTCGCAGCAAGCTTGCGGAAAAACAGATTGCAATCGCGGCAAATGGCATACCTTACACTCCGCTTGATATGACCGCGCGCGGCCTCACCGAGATTGCGCGTGCGTCGGTGAGCTATCTGAATACAACGGATGAAATCGACCGTCTTTGCGACAATGTTGCTGCTCTCGCGCAGCAGGCGGCTTGACGGAACAAGGGACAGGTGAAGACAGGATGGATCTGGGAATCAGAGGCAAGCGGGCAATCGTCTGTGCGAGCTCGAAGGGGCTCGGTCGCGGCGTTGCCGAGAAGCTGGCGGAAGCAGGCGTCGACCTGACGTTGAATGCGCGCACGGAATCCGCGTTGCGCGCAACGGCAAGGGAGATCGCCGATACTTATGGCGTCAAGGTGCAGATCGTTGCGACGGATGTCACGACGGAGGAAGGCCGCAAGGAGCTTCTGGCCGCCGAACCGCAACCGGATATCCTGGTCAACAATGCCGGTGGCCCGCCCGCGGGCCTCTGGTCGGATTGGGGCGAGGAGGAGTGGCTGAGCGCGGTCAATGCCAATATGCTGACGCCGATCTATCTGATGAACGCGATCCTGCCCGGCATGATCGAACGTCAATGGGGCCGCGTGGTCAATATCACCTCCGGCTCGGTCAAGTCGCCCATTCCGCAGCTCGGATTGTCGAATGCCGCTCGCGGCGGTCTCACCGGTTTCGTGGCCGGAACGGCGCGGCAGGTGGCGCGCCACGGCGTGATCATCAACAACCTGCTGCCGGGCTCGCATGAGACCGACCGGATCAGGGGACTGTTGGAAAAGACCTCGGAAACCAAGGGTATTTCCATCGAGCAGGCCCGCACTGAGGCCCATGCCGCCAACCCGACAGGGCGGTTCGGCACAAAGGAGGAGTTCGGGGCTGCCGCCGCGTTCCTCTGCAGCCAGTATTCGGGCTTTATTGTCGGACAGAACCTTCTACTTGACGGCGGCGCCTTCAATTCGACACTGGGATGAAAGCGCTCGCAGGTGCCGCCCGAACCTGCTCTTCGCCGACCCGGTCGCCTTGCTCAATCACCTGTCCGCAATGACGTGGACAGGCTGAAGCTTTCCCTATGCGGTCATTGATGATGCAGCACGCTCAGGCCACCATCCACGGTCAGGCTCGTGGCATTCATGAACGGGCATTCGTCCGAGATCATGAAAACTGCGGCAAGCGCGATCTCCTGGGGCGTGGCGATGCGACCGCCCGGATGCAACTTCATCGTTTCCGCCTTGGCTTTCTCCGGATCGGGAAAGCTGTTCCAATAATCGACGGCCTTCTGCGTGGCGACATAGCCGGGCGCGAGCGCGTTCACGCGCACATTCTTCGGCGCATATTCGATCCCCAGTGACTTGGTCATGCCCAGAAGCGCGTGCTTGGCGAGCGGGTAGGGGAAGGTGTGCGGAATGATCGTGAAGGCATGGGTCGAGGCGATATTGAGGATGACACCGCCGCCGCGAGCGATCATGTCAGGCAGGACGGACCGGCAGCAATTCCAGGCGCCCTTGAGGTTGATGTCGAAGCAACGCTGCCAGTCCTCATCCGTCGTCTGCAACGGTTCGGCAAAGACGTTGACGCCGGCATTGTTGACCAGCGCGTTGATGCTGCCGATCTCGCCGGTGGCTCTGGCCACGGCTGCGCGCACCGCTTCGGCATCGGTGATGTCGGCGGCCTGGTAGCCAAGCCTGGCGCCGCTTTCCTTCAGCTTGCCTGCTGCATGTTGCAGAAGGGTCTCGTCGCGATCGATGAGGAAGATGCTGGCATCCTCGGCTGCACAAGCCTCGGCGATGGCTAACCCGATTCCCTGGGCGGCTCCGGTAATGAAGACGCGTTTTCCAGAAAGGCGATTTGGCATTCGGCATTCCTCTTTCAATTTGGCCCGGCAATCCGGGTGGTGATCTGGTCGCGAACTATTCCGGATATCTTTGCGGCTGCAGGTGGATCGATCCCGCAAGGGTTTCCCCCGGTCGCAGGATCTTCAAGTCTCCCAGGTCGGGAAGGTTATGACCGTTTGCGATATGGGTCATCGGCTCGAAACAGAAATAATCCTGGCGAAAACTCGGGTTGAAGCTCGTGTCGGGGATGAAGATGAATGCATGCCTGACCGATGTGTCGGCAGTCAGTCGCAGGCTGGCATGTCTCTCCGGCCAGATGATCTCCGCCTTGCCGCTCCATCCCTCGAAACCGTTGTTGACCCAGCGACGCGGCAGCGGTGAAGGCTGGGAGAAATCGAGATCGGCGGGGATGTCGGCGCGTTCGCCCGGCAGCCAGCCTTCGGTCTCCGTCCAGAATCGTTGCGCTGGCGCAAGCAGGGTCGTTTCAGGGGTGAGCGGGAAATAGGGATGCCAGCCCAGCCCGAAGGGCAGTGTGTCCTTGCCGGTATTCTTGACGCTCATATGAAGCGCCAACCCGTGGGATGAGAGGGTGATGGTCTGTTTTGCCTCGTAGCCATATGGCGTATCGCCCTCCGGATGACGAAAGCCGATCTGCAATTCGTTTACGCTGCGTGAGAGGATGGACCACTCTCCCTGCCAGCCATCGCCGTGCAGATAATGGGGATCCGAGGCCGTGTTCGGTCGGAACTGATAGTCTCGCCCCTCAAATACGAAACGATTGTTTCTTATGCGGTTGCCGAAGGGAACGAGGGGATAGCAGGCGGAGGAAAATGCATCGGCACCGTCTGGAGCAGGCCGCAATAGAGCGATCGTGCCGCCATCCATCATCCAGGAATAATCAAGCAGCACGCCGCCGGAAGTCGAGATGCGCACTGAAAGCGCGTCGTTCTGCAAATCGATAATGGTCATGAAGCGGTCACTTTTCTCGCGCGATCAAGATTGTTGCCGAATGGATCGACACTCGATATCCGTCCCATTTGGCGTAGATATATATGATTTATTTTTCCAATTCCGCCAATTTCTCATGGATTTTATCCAAATTGTTTTGCGAATAGCGCATTAGCAATGATGTTCGATAGATATGAGCTGTGGTGGCGATATAAAAATCATACACAAATATTGACTGGTATGATGTTTTTTCATATTCAAGGCCTTCGGTCCAGTGGACTGAAGATACGGCTTAATTGTTATACAAATAATTGACTCGTATTACAATATAACTTAGGGAAGTCGAGCGGTTCCTCAGGAGATGGATGGGGACGCGCAAACAAAGGGAGAGAGATCATGCGCTTTTTCAAAGCGGCAATCCTTGCCGGCACCTTTGCCGTTCTGGCTGCCGGCTCCGCTTTTGCGGAGGACGTCAAGATCGGTTTCATCGTGAAGCAGCCCGAGGAGCCATGGTTCCAGGACGAATGGAAATTCGCTGACCAGGCCGCCAAGGAAAAGGGCTTTACGCTCGTCAAGATCGGCGCGGAAGATGGTGAGAAGGTCCAGTCGGCGATCGACAATCTCGGTGCGCAGGGCGCTCAGGGCTTCATCGTCTGCACGCCGGACGTCAAGCTTGGGCCGGGCATCGTCGCCAAGGCAGCAGCCAATCAGCTGAAGCTGATGACGGTGGACGATCGTCTTGTCGACGCCCAGGGCAAGCCGCTGGAAGATGTTCCGCATATGGGCATCTCCGCCACGAAGATCGGTGAAACCGTCGGGCAGGCGATTGTCGACGAAGTCAAGAAGCGCGGCTGGGACATGAAGAATGTCGGCGCGATCCGCGTCTCCTATGATCAGTTGCCGACGGCGGTCGACCGCGTCGAGGGTGCGATCTCGGTATTGAAGGCCGCGGGCTTCCCGGCTGCCAACATCTATGATGCTCCGCAGGCAAAGACCGACACGGAAGCTGCGCTCAACGCCGCCACCACGGTCCTCAACAAGCATGCCGACATCAAGTACTGGGTCGCTTTCGGCCTCAACGATGAAGCTGCCCTGGGCGCGGTGCGTGCGTCGGAGTCCGTTGGCATTCCGGCCGCCAATATGGTCGCGGTCGGCATTGGCGGCGCGGATTCGGCAATCAATGAGTTCAAGAAGCCTTCCGCCACCGGCTTCTTCGGCACGGTCATCATTTCACCGAAGCGCCACGGCTATGAAACCGCGCTGAATATGTATGACTGGATCGCCAATAGCAAAGAGCCACCGAAGCTGACGCTGACCTCCGGCTCGCTTGCCTTGCGCGGCGATTATGAAAAGGTTCGCAAGGACCTCGGCATCGAATGATCATCTGGTGAAGATGATTATCGTCCCGGCGGCGCATGTGCCGCCGGGGTATCTTTTCGATGGAGCGAAGATGGATTTCCTCGAATTCAAGAGCATCTCCAAGGGCTATCCTGGGGTCCAGGCATTGTCCGACGTCTCCTTCGGCGTGAAGAAGGGTGCGGTACACGGATTGATGGGCGAAAACGGCGCCGGCAAATCCACGCTGATCCGCGTGCTTTCCGGCGATCAGGCGGCGGATACGGGCAGCATCGTCATTGATGGCGTGGAGCAGAACTATAGTTCCGTCCGCGATGCTTTTCATGCCGGCGTCATCGTCATTCACCAGGAACTCCAGCTGGTGCCGGAGCTGACAGTCGCCGAGAACCTTTGGCTCGGGCGTTTTCCCGGCAAGGCCGGCGTCATCGACGGCAAGACCCTGGTCGAGACGGTTCGCACCAGGCTTAAGGAAATCGGCATCGACGTCGATCCCGCGGCCAAGGTTTCCTCGCTTTCGATCGGCGCCCGCCAGATGGTGGAGATCGCCAAGGCCGTCATGGTCGATGCGCGGGTGATCGCGCTCGATGAACCCACCTCGTCGCTGTCTTCACGCGAAAGCGAAATCCTCTTTTCCCTGATCGACAGGCTGAGAACCAAGGGCACCGTCATCATCTATGTTTCGCATCGCCTGGATGAGATCTTCCGGCTCTGCGACAGCCTGACCGTCCTCCGCGACGGCAAGCTTGCGGCGCATCATCCTGACATTGCGAAGACGACGCGCGAGCAAATCATCGCGCAGATGGTTGGCCGCGAGATCAGCAACATCTGGGGTTGGCGCGACCGGCCGTTGGGCGACATTCGTCTCGATGTCCGAACGCTCTCCGGTTCCAAATTGCGCAACCCGATCAGCTTTTCCGTTCGCAAGGGTGAAATTCTCGGCTTCTTCGGTCTCATCGGTGCCGGTCGAAGCGAGATGGCGCGCCTTCTCTATGGCGCAGACCATCGCCATCAGGGCACGGTGACCATCGATGGCGTTGCGGTTTCACCCAACAATCCGAAGGCTGCCATCAGCGCCGGCATGGTTCTCTGCCCGGAAGACCGCAAGTTTGACGGTATCATTCAGGGGCGATCGATCGAAGAGAACATCGCAATCTCTTCAAGGCGGCATTTCTCGCCCTTCGGCCTGTTGAACGCCAGGAAAGAAGCTTCGGTCGCCGACCAGTTCATTGCCAAGCTCAGGGTCCGCACACCCTCCCGCAAGCAGGACGTCGTCAATCTTTCGGGCGGCAACCAGCAAAAGGTCATTCTCGGCCGGTGGCTTTCGGAGCAGGGTGTGAAGGTGCTCGTCATCGATGAGCCGACGCGAGGCATCGATGTCGGCGCCAAGTCGGAGATCTATGAGATCCTCTACGAGCTGGCGGCCGGCGGAATGGCGATCGTCGTCATCTCCAGCGAGCTTCCCGAGGTCATGGGTATTTCCGATCGCATCATGGTCATGTGCCAGGGTCGCATCGCCGCCAATGTCCCACGGGCCGATTTCGACGAGCGCAGCATTCTGACCGCGGCGCTGCCCGACAAGAATGCCGCCGGCACACTATAATTCAGGAACGATATGATGAACTCGGTGAAAAAAATTCTTCTCGGCGAACAGGGTCTGGTGGTGATCTTTGCGATCGCCTTCGTGATCGTCTCGCTCTTCGTTCCGAGCTTCCTGACGGAACGCAACATGCTCGGCCTGCTGCAGTCGGTTGTCACGATCGGCATCGTCGCCTGCACGATGATGTTCTGCCTGGCCTCGCGCGATTTCGATCTGTCGGTCGGCTCGACCGTCGCCTTTTCCGGTATGGTCGCCGTCATGGTGTCGAATGCGACTGGCTCCATCCCCCTTGGCCTACTGGCCGCGCTGATCTGCGGCGGCTTCGTCGGCGTCATCAATGGCGTGGTGATTGCCAAATTCCGCATCAACGCGCTGATCACCACGCTGGCGACGATGCAGATCGTTCGCGGGCTTGCGCTGATTGCCTCGGATGGCCGCGCCGTCGGCATCAACGACCCGGCCTTCTACCAGCTGGCGCTGTCGCGCTTCCTGACCGTGCCGACGCCGATCTGGATCATGGTGCTGCTGTTCATCGTCTTCGGCTTCGTGTTGAACCGCACCGTCTTCGGCAAGAATACACTGGCGATTGGCGGCAATCCCGAGGCCTCACGGCTTGCCGGCGTCAATGTCGTCAACATGCGAATCTGGATCTTTGCATTGCAGGGCCTTGTTTGCGCCATTGCCGGTATCCTGCTTGCCTCGCGCATCACCTCGGGTCAGCCAAATGCGGCAACGGGGCTCGAACTCTCGGTCATCTCAGCCTGTGTGCTCGGCGGCGTATCTCTTGCCGGCGGCCGCGCGGCGATGACCGGTGTAATCGTCGGCGTTCTCATCATGGGCATCGCCGAAAACGTCATGAACCTGCTCAACATCCAGGCCTTCTACCAATATCTGGTGCGCGGCTGCATTCTGCTGATTGCCGTTCTGCTTGACAATCTGCGCTCGTCGGCGGCAGGGCATCGCGCCCGCTAGTCAGGATCAGATTCTCCGGGAGAAGCTTGGCGGACTTGCTGTTGCGCATTGATGCCTGGGCGTGGCGTGCCTCATGATCGTCACCGGGTCAGCGGAAGGGAGTGCAAGTGATGAGTACGCGTTTGGAGTCGTTGCGGACGACACAGGGCGGCGGCGCGCCCGAGCAGGGAAAGCGCAGCGTGCGCGAGGAACTGCTGAAGAAACTCATCGGGCAGATTGTCTCGGGCGCTCTGGCGGAGGGCTCGATCCTTCCCAATGAAGCCGAGCTTTCCGAGGTCTACGGCGTTAGCCGCACCAGCCTGCGCGAGGCCATGCAATATCTGTCGGCGCTGGGAATCGTCCGCTCTCGCACGCGGGCCGGCACCACGGTGCTTCCTCGAGAGAACTGGAATTACCTGGATCCGCTGGTTCTCGATGCGACCCTGGCACTCAGTAATGATCGCAGCTTCTACGATTCCCTGCTTGACGCCCGGCAAGTGCTCGAGCCCGCCGCCGCTGCACAGGCGGCCGCCAATGCCACCGCAAAGCAGCTCGCGCAGATCGCCGAGGCGTTCGAGGATATGGTCGCCGCCAATGCCCGCGACAACGAGGCATGGAGCCAGGCGGATCTGGAGTTTCACACCGCCATCATCAATGCCAGCGGCAATTGGGTTTTCCGTCAATTTGCCACCGCCATCCGCGCAGCCCTGCTTGCAAGTTTCCGTCTGACCAACCGGGCCAGCCAGTCGCATGAATATGCGATCGCCCGGCATCAGGATGTTCTCGATGCCATCCGCATGCGCCGCCCCGACGCTGCTCGCTTCGCCATGGAGCAGTTGATCGGAACGGCCAGGATGGAGCTTAGCGACGCCCTGCGTGCTGCCAAGCCAAAGGAACTGTCGGACTAGGCCGCGATCGCCTGCAAGCAGCCAGAGGCCCGATTTGCGTCCGTGCATCTCAGGCAAAGCGAGTTTGACAAACTTTGCCAAAATCAGCTAGCTTGGGGGCAATATGGAGGTTCGAATGGCCACGATGAACGTATCCCTGCCGGATCCGATGAAGGATTGGGTCGAGGCGCAAGCCAGGACCGGGCGATATTCCAATGCCAGCGACTATGTGCGCGATCTCATTCGCCGGGACCAGGCGCGCAGTGACAAGGTTGCCGCCATGCAACGCTTCGTCGACGATGGTCTGAACAGCGGTGTCGGCAGCCGGTCGAAGGACGAGCTCTTTGCCGCGGCGATTACGCGTGCGGAAACGACGCGCGACAGCAAATAATGGCCTTCATCCTTTCTGCCGCAGCGGAAGAGGACATCATTGCGATCGCCGAGCAAGGTGTCCGCATGTTTGGATTGGCTCAGGCCAGGCGGTACCATGACGAGCTTTTCGCCGTGCTGGACCTGATTGCCGCCAGTCCGCGAATGGCACGCGAGCGAGAAGAGATTTCGCCGCCGGTCAGAATCCACCCATTCAAAGCCCATCTGGTCGTCTACCGGATCGAAGAAAGCGGCGCCATTCTCGTCATCAGAATACGCCATGGACATGAAGACTGGATCGGCGATCCCGCTTAAAGCATTTCCAGGAAAAGTGCGCAGCGGTTTTCCGTCCGGAAATGCGTAAAAACAAAGAGATAGAGCCCTTTCACGATTCGAAGAAAAGCGAAAGGGCTCTAGGTGCTGCTTTCGAGGCTCCGCATTTCGGCATCCATCCAGCTGCAGAATTGCCGGACGGCTCTCGATTCAGAGCGGCGCCGGTAGCGATATGTCCCGGTCTCGACCGGCTTATATCCGGGCAGGATGACAAGCGCGCCCGATTTCATTTCCCGGCCTGTGAGAATCGTCGGTGCCAGCACCGTCCCGAGACCGGCAACGCAAGCATGCAGCGCCGCATCGTCCGTGTCGAAAGCATGGGCGAGGGAAAGGCTCGACAGCGTAATGTCAGATGCCTCGCACCAGAGCTTCCAGTCCCAATTTCCAACGGAGCATTGAAGCGCCGGTATGTCCGAAACGGCGATTTCCTGACGGTTGGCAGCCTTTGCCAGCAGGCTCGGAGAAATGACGGGACGGCGCAGGTCGCTTGCAAGAAAGTTCCAGCCCTCGGCTGCTTCCGTCGCCCGGAAATAGCGGATGCTGACATCGGAGTCGGGAACGATCGGAAAACCCCGTGCCGAACTCGTCTCCACCCGAACGCGCACCTGGGGGCAGAGCGTGCGGAAACGATCAAGCGACGGGATGAGCCAGCGCAGCGCGAGCGATGTGGTCGCGTGGACACTGATCTCGTTTTCATCGCGGTAAAGGGCATCCGCCGAACGCTCGATGAGCCCGATCGCCGGCGCCACCTCCTGGTAGAACCTCCGTCCCAGGTCGGTTAGGGAAACGGTGTTGTTGCCCCGGTGGAAGAAGTTCACCCCGAGCTCGTCCTCGAGCTTCTTGAGCTGGTGGCTGACCGCGCCGGATGTAACACCAAGTTCGGCGCCCGCGGCCGTCAGGCTGCCGGTGCGGGCCACGATCGCGAATACCCTGATGGCATTAAGGGAGATGCGGTGCTTTTCGAGCATGAATTTTTCTCAATCTCCCCTCAAATTCCTCGTTTGAGTGCCGTCCGAAAATCAAGCACAAGCTGGCGCATAAAGCCTCTCAGAATAAGAAATTTGCTCAAGAAGAGCCGCGCCAATGCCAGAGCCATAGCATGAGTGGCGGCCGAGGCAGCATTAGTTTCTTTATTCTTGGCGATTGAGGAAGACACCGCCTTTTCCTTGTTTTGGCGGAAACAAAAAACTACTCGTTTCCAAAGGTTCCTGATGCCTCCCCTTCCACATCGCTATCGCGACTTGATCCTGTCTTCCGCACCGATTGCCCGGATGCCGTTCCGCTCGCCGACAGCCCGTGCCGTTGCGGCACTGTCGCTCACCCAACTCATCGGTTGGGGTGCGACCTTCTACCTGCCGGCGGTCACCGGCCCGGCTATGGCTGGAGAGCTGGGCATGGCGCTCCCCATGATCATGGCAGGGCCGACGGTCATGCTTGTCGTCATGGCCATCGTGTCCTGGCCGCTGAGCGCCATCTTCGAGCGCCACGGCGCACGCCCGATCATGGCTTTCGGGTCTCCCCTTGGCGCCGTCGGCCTCTTGATCATGGGCCTGGCCTATGGCCCCGTGTCCTATATCCTGTCGTGGATCATTCTCGGCCTGGCCGGCACCTGCATGCTAACCACGCCGGCGCAGATCGCGGTAACCGAGATCGCCGGTGAGAAAACACGCCAGGCGCTTGGCGTGCTGATTCTGGCGGGCGGGCTGACCTCCACCATCGTCTGGCCACTGACAGGACTTTTGCAGGATCAATGGGGCTGGCGCACGACGACACTGATCTATGCCGCAGCCATGCTGTTTGTCTGCATGCCACTGCATTGGTTCACGCTTGCACGCCGGCCCCGGGAGCAATCGGCAGCCAAGGCGACAAGCGAGCCCGCACCCATCGACAGGCCGAGTTTCCTCCTGCTGGCCATGAGCTTCGCCGGCAATGGCTTTATAACCTGGGGATTTGCCCTCACCATCATCATCCTGTTCGAGGCAGCAGGTCTCGATCATGCCAGTGCGCTGACGGCCGCAGCCTTCATTGGCATTGCGCGATGGGCCGGGCGCGGGGTCGATTTTCTCGGTGGCCGGCGCTGGTCCGGCTTCCTGACCGGCCTTGTCGCCTCTGCCCTGTTTCCGCTGAGCTTCGCCGTCCTTCTCCTGACCAGCAGCTTTGCCGGCGCCATGCTCTTCGCATTGCTCTACGGCATTGCCAGCGGCGTCACCGCCGTTACCCGCGCCACGCTGCCGTTGCAGATTTTCCCCAGCGATACCTATGCTCGCGCATCGACACAGCTGGCGGTGCCGCTCAATCTCTCCTTTGCCGCTGCTCCGCCTCTCTTCACCGCCATCATGACATACTGGGATCCCCACGCCGCCCTATGGCTGGCGCTGGCTATCTCGATCTTCGCCTTCGGCACGCTTCTCGGTCTTTCGTTGCTGCGCAACCGAACGAAATACGCATCGCAGGAGAATTGAATTCAGAGGCGAGTGTATCTTCACCTCTGCATCAAGGCGTCGCGGAATTTATCCAGAATTAGCATGAATTCATTCGATTTATGTGGATTGTTATATGACCGAATGAATTGCATCCATGGGGCATCCAGCCGGCAGGCTTGAAAGTTCGTTTCTTTTCGCGTGCGGGGAGGTGCCCAGATGACGATGAATGCCGACGTTCCACTTTACATCGGCGGCAGCTGGCGGAGGACTGCGGAGACCTTGCCGATCATCAATCCGGCAACCGAGGAGATTATCGGAACCGTTGCCATTGCCGGCCCGCAGGATCTTGAGGATGCGCTGGCCGCTGCAGCCGATGGGTTTCGTAGCTGGAGCCGCACCTCACCATGGAAGCGGTCCGAAATTATCCTGAAGGCCTGTGCTCTCATGCGCGAGCGCATCGAGGATATCGCGCGATCAATCACGGTTGAAAACGGCAAGTCGCTTTCCGAAGCGCGGCTCGAGGTCATTCGCGGCTGCGAGTTCTTCGAATGGGACGCCGGCGAATGCGTCAGGCTTTATGGTCGCGTCATCCCGAGTGAGCCGGGCATCCGTTATACCGTCGTGCACGAACCGATCGGCCCTGTCGCGGCTTTTTCACCGTGGAACTTCCCGATGAGCCAGCCGGCGCGCAAAATTGCCGGTGCCCTTGCCTCGGGCTGCTCGGTCATCATGAAGGCTTCGGAGGAAACGCCGAGCGGGGTCATGCATATTGCCAAGGCCTTTCAAGATGCCGGCCTGCCGGCAGGCGTGTTGAACCTCGTCTTCGGCATTCCCGCGCAAATATCCGAATTCCTCATTCCCCGCCATGAGATCCGGATGATCGCCTTTACCGGCTCCACGGCCGTCGGCAAACACCTGACCGAGATTGCTGCCCGCCATATGAAACCGGCGCTGATGGAACTCGGCGGCCACGCTCCCGTGATTGTCTGCGACGACACCGATCCTGTCGCGGCCGGTATCCTCTGCGCCAGCCGCAAATACCGCAATTCCGGCCAGGTCTGCACCTCGCCGACGCGCTTCTTCGTCCATGAGGGCATCTATGAGCGCTTTACCCAAGCTTTCGTGGAAAAGGCTCAGTCGGTCAAAGTCGGTGACGGTCTTGACCCGGCAACGCAGATGGGCCCCGTCGCCAACGGCCGCCGCATCGAGGCGCTGCAGGCGCTGGTCGATGACGGCCGGGCGAAAGGAGCGAAGATCCTTTGTGGCGGCCACAGGCTGGAAAGACGCGGCTATTTCTTTGCGCCGACGGCGTTAGCGGAGCTGCCCGATGATGCCCGCGCGATGCGCGAAGAACCCTTTGGTCCGTTGGCGCTGATCAACCCGGTCCGCTCCATCGACGAGGCGCTTGAAAAGGCAAATTCATTGCCTTTTGGCCTTGCAGCCTACGGATTTACCCGCTCGGCCGCCAATGTCGACAGGATCGTGACGGGCCTTGAAGCCGGCAATGTCTCGATCAACACACTTGAAGCATCCCGTGCCGAAACGCCGTTCGGCGGCGTCAAGGAAAGCGGCCTTGGCCGCGAGGGCGGAAGCGAGGGCATCCTCCACTATATGATCGTCAAGAACATCTCGCATCTCATAGAGTGAGCGCGCGTCTCTTCCATCGGCACGTGCTAGCGGGACGCCGATGGGGGAGAGCGCATGGCGGTCAGCGCCCTTTGATCATCGCCAGCAGCGTTTGGGAAAGAACCGTCTCCTCGCTTCGCAATTCCATTAGGATATCGAAGTGATTGCGGCCGGATATTTCGAGCGTTTGCAGCGGATAGCCAAGTTCGCTCCAAGCCTCGGCGAATGCGGTTGATTGGCGCTTGAAGCCCGGAGCTTCCTTCTCCGCCCAGGCCACCAGTATCGGGCATCCAAGTGATGGCAGACGTCGAATGGGGCTCAAACTATCCACCTGCTGCGCATCGAGCGAAAGCCATTCCTGCGGAAAGCTGGCGGCGAGCGGTGCGAGCTCGAACAGGCCGCTCATCGGCAGGGCGGACTTAATGGCGTTTTCTGGCAAGTCGAAGTCTTTATGCCATCCGCCTGCGAGCAGCATGCCCGTGAGGTGGCCGCCGGCCGAGCTGCCGCCGATATGGATGCGCTCACGATCGATGCCGTAGCGGCCGGCGTTCTGCCAGAGGAAGGCGAGAGCGGCGCGCACCTCACGAACGATCTCGGAGAGGCTGACGGTCGGCGCAAGACGATAATCGACGACGGCCGTCATGACGCCGGCCTTGGCGAGCATCCCGGCCATCATCGCGGAATCGTGCTTGGATAGTGCCCGCCAGTAGCCACCATGAACGAAGAGGAAAACGGGGCGTAGCCCGTCGACAGTCTCGGGTCCGAAAATATCGAGCGTCTGGCTGCTCTCATGATCGTAGACGATATCGGCAAAGCGGAGCCACTCACCGCGTACCTCGTCCGAGGCCGCGCGATAGGCATGCATCTCCTCTGGGAAGTTGTCACCGACGGTGGCACGCGCATTGTAGTCGACGTCAAGCCGTTCTCGCGGCCAGGTCCCCTCTGATATCAGCGCGCTGGCGAAACGGTTCATCATCTTCTCCTGAAGCTATCTCAAAGAACGAGGCCGGAGGCCCGGTTTTCGATCATTCTGACAATATTGAGCGCGGTCATTTCCGAGGACTTCGGGTTGGTCGCCAGAGGCCGGTTCTGCAGGCGGATTTCGAGCAGGCCGAAATCGCCCTCGGCGCGGATTTCGTGGGCATTGAAGCGAGCGTTCGGGTCGGCAATCAGCGTCACGCGCGTCCGATCGAGGCCGATGCCGGCAAGCGAGGTGATGACGGCGACATTGGCGTTCTGCGGAAAGCGGTCGGCCGCGTCGCGCGCCGATCCCTCGAAGAAAGAGAGCGGCTCCCGTAGCGCGTCGAGATCGCAGAGCGTCTCGGCTGCGGTCCCGAGCCAGGCCTTTGGCGGCTTGATGATGCGGTGTTCGACATCCATGAGATTGAGTCTGGACGCTGCTGCCAGCGCATCGACGCCGCCGATCGCGCCCGGAGGCACAAGTAATTTCCGTCCCTTGGTTTCCGCAAGCGTTACCAGCTCGGAAAACGCTGCTTCATCGATGAGGCCCGAAGTTGAGGAGACGGCAAAGTCCATGCCGGCGGCGAAGGCTGCACGGCCGAAGGGCAACACGCTGTCTCGTCCAGCCGCCTCCACGGCCAGCGTCGCGCCCGTCGCGGCAAGATCGCCCGGTTCTGCTATGAGCCGCGCTCCGGCGGGCAGGTCGACACGTTTGCGTTCGGGATCGCGGACGGCCACGGCGACGATGGCAACAGGAGAGTTACGCTCGGCCAGAAGTGCTGCCACACGCTGGTTGATCGCACCCCAGCCGACAAGACAGATAGCTTCAGATTCCGACATATGCTTGCACCCGCTCGTAATCCCGATCGAGATCGGCGCCATTGCCAGACCAGACGCTTCGCCCCTTCTCGATGATATAGTGCCGGTCGGCGAGCCGCTTCAGCACGGCGAGATTCTTGTCGACGAGAAGGATCGATTGGCCAGCTGCCCGCAACTTTCCAATCACGTTCCAGATCTCCGCGCGGATGACGGGCGCCAGCCCCTCGGTTGCCTCATCGAGAATGAGCAGCCATGGATTGGTCATCAGAGCGCGGCCGATGGCCAGCATCTGCTGCTCACCTCCAGAGAGCGTTCCGGCGACCTGTTCGGCGCGCTCGCGCATGCGCGGAAACAGCTCATACACCCGCTCCAGCGTCCAGCCATCGGCGTATTTCTTGCGGTTGGCCGCGGTCGCCACCAGATTTTCCCGCACGGTCAAGGTTGAAAAGATTTGCCGTCCCTCGGGGACGAGGCCTACTCCGAGCCGGGCAACACGCTCCGGCGGCTGCCCGGTCATCGGATGGCCACCAATCGTTACCCTGCCACCGCGGGCGGGAACGAGGCCCATGATCGTCTTGATCGAGGTGGTCTTGCCCATGCCGTTGCGGCCCATGAGCGTCACGCATTCGCCCTTGGCGACCTCGAGTGAAATATCGAACAGCACCTGGCTGTGGCCGTAGCCGGCTTGAAGTCCCTCGACGCTCAGCATAGTTCGTCCTCGTTTCCGAGATAGGCCTCGCGCACCTCCGCGCTGTCAGCGATTTCCTCGGCACTTCCCGTCATGATGATCCGCCCGTACACAAGCACCGAAATGCGATCGGCAAGCGCGAAGACGGCATCCATATCGTGTTCGACGAGCAGGATCGTCACCGTGCCGCGCAGGCCCTTTAGCACCTCGATCATATCAAGGCTTTCGGCATGGCCGAGACCGGCCATCGGCTCGTCCAGCAGCAGGACCTTTGGCCGGCCGGCGAGCGAAACCAGAAGCTCAAGTTGCTTTCGCTCTCCCTGAGAGAGGTCGTCGACAATGATGTCAGCACGCTTGCCGAGGGGGCTTTTGCCGAGCAGTTCGTCGGTCTCTTCCCAGACCTCGCGGCGCCCCGTCATGCGATCAAAGATGCGTAAATTGCCGCCGAGCCTTGCCTGGACAGCGACGGCCATGTTCTGCCGCACGGTGAATTCGCCGAGCAGGCTCGTAACCTGGAATGTGCGCCCGAGCCCAAGGGCGACGCGCGCGGCGGGTGCCAGTCTTGTTACATCCTGACCGGCGAAGAGGATCCGGCCTTCGCTCGGCAAGAGGTTGCCGCAGAGCTGGTGAATGAGCGTCGATTTCCCGGCGCCGTTCGGGCCGATCAGGGCATGGATATGCCCCTCTTCGAGTGTGAAGCTGACATTGTCGGTTGCCGTCAGCCCGGCGAAACGCTTCACCAGGCCTTGTGTTTCGAGGATCACCGTCATGCCGCCCTCCTGCGAAAGCGGGCAAGGACGCCATTGATGCCGCCCTTGCTGCCGAGCACCACGACCAGCAGGAGGATGCCGAGAATGAGCTGCCAATGTTCCGTCCAGCTTGCCAGATAGGTCTGCAGGAAAATGAAGGCGGTTGCTCCGAAGATCGGGCCGACGAAGGTGCCGACGCCACCGAGGATGATCATGATCATCAGCTCGCCGGATTTGGTCCAGGCGAGCGTGTCGGGGCTGACGAAACGCATGAAGACCGCCATCAGCGCGCCGGCGAGTCCTGCGCCCATGCCTGACAGCACGAAGGCGAAGAGCTTGTAGCGGAACGGCTCGATGCCAAGCGAGATCATGCGCTTCTCGTTTTGCCGGATGCCGACGAGCATGGTGCCGAAGGACGAGCCGATCACACGGTTCAGCCAGACGAAGTAGAGGACGGCAACGGCGAGGATCACGAAATAAACAGCCGTCTTGTCGCGCAGCCCGATCCCGAACAGCGTATTGGCATTGCGCACGATGATGCCGTCGTCGCCGCCATAGGTTTTGAGCGAGACGAAGAAGGAGAACAGCATCTGGGCGAAGGCGAGAGTGATCATGATGAACTGCACGCCGCCTGTCCTCAGCGCCAGCGCGCCGACAACGAGCGCCAGCAGGCCGGAGACGAGAATGGCGACAGGTATGGTGATCAGCAGTTGGTCGGTGCCCGGAATGAAGCCGAAGAGCGGCACGCCCTCTGCATGATGATAGTAGAGAATGCCGACGACATAATTGCCGATGCCGAAGAAGGCGGCGTGACCGAAGGACACCATGCCGCCCGAGCCGAGCGCCAGGTTGAGGCTTGCGGCAGCAATGGCATAGATCATCACGCGGGCAACAAGGCTTGGAAGCGCCGGCTGGCCGAGAGCGGGCGCCACGTATGGCAGGGCCGCGAGACAGGCGATCAGTACGAGATAGAGAAAGAGGCGGCGCATGGTCAACCTTTCGTCGGAAAGAGGCCCTTCGGCTGGACGAGCAGCACGATAGCCATCAAAAGGTATATGCCCATGGAGGAGATGCCCGCACCGAGCGCATCCGCATCCGGACCAGCCATAAGGTGACGCAACAATCCCGGCATGAAGGCTCTAAGCCCCGTGTCCAGCACGCCGAGCGTGATGCCGGCCACGAAAGCACCCTTGACGGAGCCGACGCCGCCGATGACGACCACGACGAAAGTGGCAAGCAGGATCTGTTCACCCATGCCGACCTGAACGCTGACGATCGGGGCCATCATGAAACCGGCAAGACCGGCCAGCATCGACCCCAGTCCGAAGATCAGGGTGTAGAGCAGCTTGATATCGACGCCGAGGGCTCGCACCATGTCGCGGTTGGTCGAGCCGGCGCGGACCAGCATCCCTATGCGGGTGCGGTTGATCAACAGATAGAGGCCGAGCGCCACGAGCAGACCGACGAGGATGATCAGCAGGCGAAAGGGCGGATAGAGAAGCCCCGGCAGCAGTTCGATCGGTTGCGACAGCATCTCGGGAAGCTGCAGAAAGACCGGCTGCCGACCAAACAGCAGCACCGTCAGTTCATTGAAGATGAGGATGAGGGCGAAGGTGGCCAGGACCTGATCGAGATGGTCTCTTTCATAAAGGCGCCGCATCACGCCAAGCTCGACGACGATGCCGACAATCGTCGAAGCGACCAGTGCGGCAGGCAGGCCCAGCCAGAAATTGCCGGTGGCATTCGCCACCCAGGCACCGGCAAAAGCGCCGACCATATAGAGCGAGCCATGGGCAAGATTGATGACGCCCATGATGCCGAAGATGAGGGTCAGCCCGGCGGCCATCAAAAACAGCATGACGCCGTAGAGCAGGCCGTTGAGCAATTGTTCAAGGATAAGGGTCATTGCGCGGTCCAGCGACCTTCCGTCGGGCGTGAATCGAAGCCAAAGCGCAATGGCCCGGGCGCGCGAGGCGTCGCCCGGGCCATTGTGTCCGGATTAAAGCTTGCAATCCTTGGCGTGGATATCGCCGTAGTTTTCGACAAGCTTGCGCAGCGTCTTCGTGGTCGGCACGCCGTCGGCGCCCTTCACGACTTCGAGCAGATACCAGTCCTGTACAGGATGCTGGTTCGAGCCGAAGCTGAACTTGCCGCGCACCGATTGGAAATCGGCCTTCTTCACTGCGGCCCGGAAGGCGTCGATGTCGTCGACGCCGCCGGTTGCCTTGAGCGCGGATGCGATCAGGCGGGCCACGTCGTAGCCTTGCGTGCCGTAGGTGGTCAGAGGCCGATCCGGATAGGTCGCCTTCCACTTCGCGACCAGCTCTTTGCTGGCGGCGTTGTCAAAGTCCGGGCTCCAATGCGAGGTCACTTTCAGGCCGACGGCCGCGTCGCCGAGGCTCTTCAGCACGACGGCGTCGCTGGACGGCTCCGAGAGCACCATCGGGATCTGACCGAGAAGGCCTGCCTGCTGATATTGGCGAAGGAAGGCAATGCCGAGGCCACCAGGATGGAACTGAAAGACGACATCCGGCTTGGCGGCGCGGATCTGCGCCATTTCGGCGGAGTAGTCGGTCTGATCGAGCTGGGTATAGACCTCACCGACGATCTCGCCGCCAAAGGTGCGTTTGAAACCGTTCAGGGCGTCCTTACCGGCCTGATAATTCGGTGCCAGGACAAAGGCGCGCTTGTAGCCAAGTTCCTTCGCGGCAATGCCGGAGGCTTCGTGCAGAGAGTCGTTCTGCCAGGGGACAACGAAATAATTGGCATTGCAGTCCGGGCCGGCCAGATTCGAAGGCGCGGCATTGGCGCTGATGTAGATCGCGCCACCGTCGACGACGTCTGGCACCACGGCGCCCGCGATGTTCGAAAAGATGATGCCCGTCAAAAGCTTGATCTTTTCGTCGCTCATCATTTTTTCGGCGATCTGCCGACCGTTAGCCGGCTTGTTCGCGTCGTCTTCCACGACGAGTTCGACCGGCACGCCACCGAGCTTGCCGCCCTCCATGTCGATCGCGAGCTTCATGCCGTCGCGAACGTCCTGGCCGAGATAGCCGCCGGGGCCGGACAGGGTGGTGATGACGCCGATCTTGACCGGATCGGCCGCGAGTGCAGCCGTCGCGCTGGCAAGCGCAACGGTCAGCGCAAAAAGCGTGTTCCTGAGTTTCATTGGGTTCCCCATTATGTCGTTATTGCATTTGTTCTTAAGGTTCCTTCCGCCTCTCCCAGGGCGGAGGTTATTGCAGCTTCACCCAGCCTTCCGGCGGTATCTTGCCGGGATGGATCGTCCCGCATTTCGGGCAAGTGCGAAGTTTCTCGTCTGCGTAGAATTTTGCATATAGCGGGGGCAGGTCGTCAACGATAGATTCCAGATCGACCTCGGCTCTGTGCACTAAAGTTGTGCATTCGAAGCAATACCACTCAACGGCGTCAAGAGCGCCTTCCTCGCGGACCGCTTCGATCACGAGGCCGATCGAGCCTTCCTGAGGCCGCTGAGGCGAGTGGCGGACATGGGCGGGCAACAGGAAGACGTCGCCTTCGCGGATCGGAACGTCATAGAATTCCTTGCCGTCATAGAGCTTGAGCACCATGTCGCCCTTGAGCTGGTAGAAGAATTCTTCGGACGGGTCGTCATGGTAGTCGGTGCGCCGGTTCGGGCCGCCGACGATCGTCACCATCAGGTTGCCGTCCTTCCAGATCTGCTGATTGCCGACGGGCGGCTGCAGCAGATGGCGATGTTCGTCGATCCATTTCTGAAGGTTGAATGCGCTCAATCTGGTCATCGTCGTTCCTCTCTTCTCTTATTCAGCCGAGTTTTAATCCGCTTTGTTCGAAGGCGTCGCGGGTCAGGCGTTTCTCTGCTTCCGTCAACTCCAGCAGCAGCGCTCGCACGGGGCCGCCGGCCTGCCCTAGCAGTTCCTGCCAGTATTTCTGGTGAGCATGCGGCTTTTCGGCAGGGCGCGAGCGTTTGAAGGCATCGCGAGCCTGCTGGAGGCTTGCGCTCACGGCCTTCGCCTCGGCCGCCTTTCCGGCGAAAGCTAGGTCGGTATAGTCGCGCATGCGCCGATCGACCTTGGTCTGCAGAGTGTAAGGCGGCGACGAGCAGAGATAGAGCTGCCAGCCGAGTTCCAGCACATTATCAAGCCACTCTTCTTCCGACGCGGTGGAAACGAGAATGCGGTCACCGGCGAGCGCGGTCAGCTCCTTGTACATGTCGCGCGGGACTGAATATTTGATGGCAACCACCGTCTCGATATCGGCGAGGCGGTTGCAAAGCTCGGGGCTCATCAGATAGCCGCTATCGGGATGCGACCATAGCGCCATGCCGATATCGACCTTGGACGCGATCGTTTCGTAATAGCGCAGCAGCGTTTCGTCCTGCGCCTTGAAAAAATGCAGGATCGGCGCATGGACGACGATATAGTCGGCGCCGCAGGTCTGCGCATGTTTGGCAAGCTCTATGACGACATCCATGTTCTGGTCGGAACAGGACATGATCGTCTGCGCCCGGCCGGCGGTCGCCTCGACCGAGAGGTCGAACAGGCGCTTGCGCTCGTCCAGCGACATGGCAAAGAACTCGCCCTGCTTGCCGGCGATGAAGAGGCCGTCGATGGCAAGATCGCCGATCCAATGATCGACATTCCGCCGGAAGCCATCCTCGTCGATGGCACCATCCTGATGGAAGGGCGTGTTGGCCGCAGCCCAGATGCCGCGCATCGTCGCGCGCGAATGGGCCTTGGCGTTCTTGCGGTCGTATTTCATGGATCCTCCTTGATCGTCGGAATGTTCGGGGCATGGGCGCCAGGAGGGGCGTATCGGTAACGTGGCCACTGAGATGCGGCTGACGCGACCATTCCTCCAGCGTTTCCGTGCATTCCGATTGCCGATCCTTAAGGCCGGCGTGTTTGGCAAAGTTCTATCTCCCGAACCATTAAGCAGCAGATTTTTTTATTCAAGAACTGGCGGAAACTGCATATATTCATGTTAATTCCAGTATGGATCGACCGATGATCAATTTACGTCAGATCAAATGTTTCCAAGCCGTCGTCGAGCTTGGCAATTTCTCCCGGGCAGCCGAGCGATTGCGCACGAGCCAGGCGGGTGTCTCGCATGCAATTCATGATCTCGAGGCGTTGCTGGGCACGCGCCTTTTCGACCGCACGACGCGGCGCGTGGAATTGACCGAGGCGGGCCAGATCTTCGCCGCCGGCGTGCTGCCGGGGCTCGCTGAAATCGAACGCGCCGTGGAATCCGTGCGTGACCTCAGCGAGTTGCGGACAGGATTGGTGCGCATTGCAGCGCCGCCGCTTTTGGGCGCCACCGTCCTTCCGAGGCTTCTGCAGGAGGTCGCCAAGCTTCATCCGAGCCTGCGGCTGCGGATCGAGGATGTGGGAACCGACCTGATCGTGCCGCGCGTCCGCAACGGCCTCTACGAGATCGGCATCGGCACCTTCAATGCCGATGAGGAAGGGATCGACCGCCAGCATGTGCTGAGCGACCGGCTGATGGTTTTCATCGAAATGAATCACCCTTTCAAATCACTCGAGGAAGTGGATTGGAAGGCGTTGGCGGATCAGCGTGTCATCACTCTGACGCGGGAGAGCAATATCCGCCTGCTGACCGAAATCGGTTTCGAAACAGCCGGCCTGCCCCTTCGTCCGCATTTGGAAGTGCATCAGATACACACGGCGCTTTCGCTTGTCGAAAGCGGCGCCGGTGTCGCGGTGCTGCCGACCTATGCCTTTGCGGCGCTGAACGGGCGCAGCATTGCCGCGCGCCCGTTGATTGGCCCGGCGATCACGCGCCAGGTGAGTATCATAACCGCACGAGAGCGCACGCTTTCGCCGGCAACGACGGCCGTGCGGCCGCTTCTGCGAAAAATCCTGCGCGAGATGGTGCCGGAGGTTCTGTAGGACAGTGAACCGTGCCGCCCTGCTAGTGCTGCGCTTTGCCGGTCCGGTAGCCGGCTTGCTGGAACGGATGTGCCTCGGCGAATTCCGGAAGCTCGAAGCATTGCCGCCCGAGGGCTGCTACCGTGGGAAATTCTGCGAGATCCAATTTGTAAAGATTGGCCATGACGATCTGGCCGGCAATGCAGATGTCGGCGATCCCCGGTGTGGTTCCCAATGCAAATGGAGCAGGGGGACGCCGTGTCAGCAGCCGCTCATAGGTCGCAAGTCCTTCCACGGTCCAATGTTTGCACCATAACTCGATTGCGTCGGCATCGGCACCGAACGTCTCGCCCAGGTGCTTGCGAACGCGCGGCACGATCAAGGGATGAGCGTCGGCGATCGAAACCAGCGCCAGCGACCGGGCATAGGCGCGCTCCTTGGCGTCGGCCGGCATCAGGCGCGGTTCCGGCTCGATGTCGTCGAGATATTCCATGATCGCAAGCGACTGGAAAATGCGATGGCCGTCGTGGACGAGCGTGGGCACGACGCGCTCAGCGTTCACTTCGGCATAGTCGGCATCGAACTGACGGCCGGATAGAATATCGATTTCGATTTCCTCGAAGGCAAGCTTCTTCAACGCCAGGGCGACCCGGACGCGGAACGCCGCATTCGAGCGCCAGAAGCTGTAGAGCTGAATTGTCATTGGATCGGTCCATTCTGTGAATTGAATGTATTGAATTGCGATGCTGCGAACGATCATTGTCCTGTTCCGCACCACGGGGCAGACCCTGTCTAACGGATGATCTTACCCTACGTCTCGCATGGACGCCTTGCCATAGGGCAATGCCGGCTTGCGATCCTGCAAGCAGGTGCAGGAGGCTCGGTGCTTGCCTGTCGGCAACGCGCGCTTGCCAGCTTCCAACCGGTGTTTCGCTCCCAAAGCGCCTATCCTGTAGCTGCGAAAAACACACAGGAGAAACTCCAGATGAAACTCTATTATGCGCCGGGCGTCTGTTCGATGGCCGCCCACATCGTTGCCGTCGAGGCCGGGCTCACTCTCGATCTGGTAAAGGTGGACATTCGCAGCGAGCCTCATCGCGTCGAGGATGGCCGTGATCTGAAGGCGGTCAGTGCAAAGGGTGTGGTGCCGGTGCTGGAGCTCGACAATGGCGAGATCCTCACTGAAGGCGTCGCGATCCTGCTCTATCTGGCTGACAAAAAGCCGGACGCAATGCTGACGCCTGAACAGGGCAGCTTTGAGCGCTATCGTCTCCAGGAATGGCTCACCTTCATCAGCTCCGAGCTGCACAAGACCTTCAGCCCCTGGCTGTTCCATCCCGAATATGGCGCGCAGGCTGCCGAGGTTGCCAAGGAAAGGCTACGGCAGCGCTTCGACATTCTGGAGGCTCATCTGGCGACGCAGGATTATCTGGTCGGAGGCCGTTTCAGCATCGCCGATGCCTATTGCTTCACCATCATGAATTGGTCCAGGGGGCTTCGTATCGATCTTGGGGCATGGCCAAGTCTGATACGGTATCTATCTGAGATCGCCGAGCGCCCAGGCGTGCGCATGACGCTTGTTGCCGAAGGTCTGCGGAAATAGCAGGCGCGCGGATGAGTGCCGAGTTCGCTCAACCGGCGACGCTGAAAGCACCAACGCGGTCTCCCTCCAGCAGCGCCCGCCGTGCGAGCAGGCCGCCGCCGACATGATCAAAGAAAGCTCGTACGCGTGCCGTGTTGCGCAGATCCTTATGCGTGATCAGCCACAGTTCCCGGGTGAGTTCGTCGAGCGGGTCCTGAACCCGCTCGATATCGGGCTCCAGATCGCCAAGGTAGCAAGGCAGGAGCGCCAAGCCCAAGCCTGCTTTCACCGCCATGAGCTGATTGATGAGACTGCTGGAGCGATATGCGAAGGCGCGGGGCGAAATATTCTCCGTCAACCATCTCGCTGCCGCAGCGACAGCGCCACTGTCCCAGCCGATCACCGCATGGCTCGAAAGCGAGGCAATGTCGGTGGGACGCTCGCGATCGGCAAGATAGGCGTTGCTGCCATAAAAGGTCCAGGGCGTTGACGCGATCTTGCGGCCGAACAGCTCGCCCTCATGTGGGCGGGTGGCTCGGATGGCAATATCGGCTTCGCGCCTCAGGAGATCGAGCTGCCTGTTATCGACAAGCAGCTCCAGCTCGATACCGTCATGTTCGCGACGAAAGCCCGCAAGCACTTCGTTGAGAATGCGGTAGGCCAAGGTCTCCGACGAGGTGATCTTGAGCTTGCCGGACAGTCGGGTGTCTCGGCCCGTGATCGAACGATCGATCGCAAGAATCTCCGTCTCCAGCCGCTCGGCAGCCATGACCATCTGCAAGCCGGCTTCGGTCGGCACATATTGGCTCGATGTGCGATCAAACAACTGCACGCCTCGGCGCTTCTCCAGGGCATTCAGCCAACGAAAGACCGTCGAATGGTCGTGGCCCAGATCCTTTGCCGCGCCGACAAGCGACCCAGCCCGCCCAATCGCCAGCACAATCCTGAATTCGTTCCAGTCTGTCATGTTCTTGCTACCTCGCAAATTGGATCTGCATCCGGACATAATGCATTGCAAATCGGAAAGCGTGTTGTCGAACGGCGTCCGAGCATCGATGTCTCTTCCCGTCCCAGTATAAGTTCCAAACGGCGCGGTTTGCATTGCAAAGATGCAAGCCAGACTTTCCGAACGGCAAGCTGTAAGCCGCCGAGGTCAAAGCCGAACCGTTGCAGCCTCTCGGTTGTCAGGCGGAAATATCGGCTTGCAAAACCACAACGGGCGTTGCGCGCTCCGCACTCCTATCATCCGGGCTCATGCTTTTGCCGACACGGTCCGCGTCCGCAAGGCTGCGAGTCAACACAATGATGGAGACGCATATGGGAACGGGCATGGCATGGGGATTGTTGATCCTGTCCGGTCTTCTCGATGTTGCCTGGGCGATCAGCGTGAAGATGGCCGATGGCTATAGTCGTTTGGCCTGGTCCATCCTGTCCTTCTTCCTGCTTGCCGCTTTCATCTACGCCCTCGGCAAGTCGCTTCAGGTCCTGCCGCTCGGCACGGCCTATGCCGTCTGGACCGGTATCGGCGCGATCGGATCTATCGTTCTGGGCATCGTGATCTTTCGCGAACCCGCGACCTTCATCCGCCTCTTCTGGATCGCCGTCACCCTCAGCGGCATCGTCGGTCTCAAGCTCTCGAGCAGCTGAAGCTTGCTGCCGCTGCTCATCCCAAGACGAAGGAAATATCATGACCAAGCTGAATGCCGACCCGAATTTCGTTTTCTCCAGGGACGAGGAATTGAAGGCTTTTCGCGACATGCTGTTGATCCGCCGCTTTGAGGAGCGCTGCGGGCAAATGTACGGCGAGGGCCTGATTGCCGGCTTCTGCCATCTCTATATCGGCCAGGAGGCCGTGGTCGTCGGTATGCAGATGACGATCGGCGAAGGCGATCAGGTCATCACGGCCTATCGCGACCACGGTCACGCGCTGATGTCGGGCATGGATCCCAAGGCGGTGCTGGCCGAGTTGACTGGCCGCATGTCGGGTGTGTCGAAGGGCAAAGGCGGCTCCATGCACATGTTTGCTCCTGACCGCGGCTTTTATGGCGGGCATGGCATCGTCGGTGCACAGGCATCCCTCGGCACCGGCCTCGCCTTCGCCAATAAATATCGCGGCAACGACCACGTTTGCCTCACCTATTTCGGCGATGGCGCGTCAAACCAGGGCCAAGTTTACGAGAGCTTCAACATGGCAAAGATCTGGGATCTGCCGGTGGTTTACGTCATCGAAAACAATCATTACGGCATGGGAACCAGCATCGAGCGTGCTTCGGCGAACCTCAACCTTTCCGAGCGCGGCCTGTCCTTGAACATCCCGGGCGAACAGGTCGACGCAATGGATGTCCGCGCCGTGCGAGCCGCGGGCATCAGGGCTGTCGAACACGCCCGGGCTGGCAAGGGGCCCTTCATCCTCGAAATGCTGACCTACCGCTATCGCGGCCATTCGATGTCTGACCCGGCTAAGTATCGTTCCCGCGAGGAGGTACAAAAGGTCAGAAACGAGAGCGATCCGATCGACCGGTCGCGTGCGCGCATTCTCGAGGATGGCCATGCGAGCGAGGACGACATCAAGCTGATCGAAAAGGAAATCAAGGATATCGTTGCCGAGGCAGTCGACTTCGCCAAGGCCAGCCCGTTGCCCGACCCAACCGAACTTTACACCGACGTCTATGTCTGAAATTTCGGCTGGCGCGGAGTATAGTTCGACCGTCACGGCCGCGAAGCTTGCGGTCGGCTCGATTTCGCGCAAAGTGTCACGATAATCGAAGTGGGACGCCGGTGTGGCAAGGCACATACCCGCCTGCGAACTTGACACTGCGCGCCAAGGCGAATGTTCATGCACGATCCGATCATCCGCTCCGTCCTCCTGGCGGAATTGCTCTCGCGGCCGGAGCCCATCGTCGTGCTGGAGGCGCCAGCCGGCATGGGCAAGTCATTCATGTTGCATCATGTTGCCCGTCATTTTGGCGTCGAGGTCGAGCGCGGGCCAGCGTTGCCGGCCGAGGTGACGCCAGGGGCGGTAAAGGTCTGGGATATCCCGCCCTACGCTAAACCGGAGCCGCTTGTAGATGCTTTTGCCGCCGGCGCGGCGCGCATCTTCATTGCGAAGCGGCCGGATGTGGTTCTGCCCGGCCTGTCGCGCGCGCTGGTCTATGGCAATGCTCATGTGATCGATCCGAACCACTTGCTGTTAAGCGATGCTGAACTTGCAGATATTTTCGGTGACGGAGCCGAAGCGGTCCGCAAGAGTTCGGGCGGCTGGCCTCTCGCCGCGTTCAGATCCAAACTTGCCGGCACTGCGCTGATCGATTTTCTTGCCAACGAAATGCTTCGCCCGATGCCGGCAACAGCGCTTGTCGATCTGCGTACGCTGCTTGATCGGCGCGGCACGCGCTCGAAATCCGAATACCCGCTGATCCCATTTGAAAGAGATGGCGGCATCAATACACCGGCCGTTGCAGGAGAGCTTGGCGCGGCACTGGATGTCGTCATCGAGGAGCGCCTGAGCGTTGCTGCCGAGGCAAAGGCGATTGCCGAGGCCTTTGTCGAAAGCGGACGCCCGGTCGATGCTATCCTGACCTTTCAGCGTGCAGGCTTCTTCGATAGTGCATTGCGTGTTTTCAACGATGAGCACGGCGATTTCTTCCTCTATTTTCACGGGCCGGATGCATTCGAGCGCGTTCTTTCAGGCTTTCCGCGCAGTTTCGCATTGCAGACCGAGGCGCTGGTACTGTCGCTTGCCTTGCAGGCGCTGAAGAAAGGCGATGTGTCGCGGGCGCGACGCCTGCTCGCCGATCGTTTTGGCGATCTTGCCAATGATCCTGAAGCGGTGTTTTCCCCCCGTTCGGTCTTTTCCAGGGAGTTTCGGGCATTTCGGCTGCTGATGCTGATCTATGACGACTATTTCTTCTCGGAGGAACTGCTGGATCGCTGCTTTGCGCTCGTGGCCGAATTTCCGATCGATGATCATCTCTTCCGGGGCAGCTTCTACAATTCGATCCTCGAATTCTACATTCGCAATCGCCGTTTTGCAGAGGCCGAGGATGTGGCGCAGCGCGCCATGTATCACTATGAATGCGCCAAATCGCCAATGCTCGCCTTCTATATCAGCCTGCACAGGGCGTTGATCCGGCTGCTGATGGGCGATGCGCTGGCTGCGCGCAAGCACGCGGCACTCTCCGCCAAGAGCCTGGCCGAAGTTCCGTTCGAAAGTCCAAATGATGCGCGCCTTCAGGTGCTCCTCGAAGCCTGTATCGAGTACGAGTCCGGACGGGCGGAGCCGCTATCCCGTTTTCTCAGTCTGGAGATGGACGATTTTTCGCACGGTGAAATCTGGCCGAGCCTGCTTGAACTGGCACTGCACTACGGCAGCCAGGCGCTTGGAAGCCATTTTTCGACAATCGCGGCAAGAAGCTTCCTCGACCGCTGGCGCGTCTACCAGGTGTCGAACCGGCAATTCCAGGTCATGATCGAAATCCGCGAGGTCGCCGTCCTGCAAAATGCCAATCGCTGGCAGGAAGCCGCGGAGCGCCTGAACGCGATTGACTCGCGCATCGACCGGAACTGGGTGCTCGGTTCCAATCAGGTGCTGGAGCGCATGGACAACAGAGACGAGATGGCTCTGGTGTTGGCGTGGATGCGGCAGATGGTCTACGAGCAGCCCACATGGGAGGGTCTCGATGATTTGATCGCCGGTCTCATTTGTAATCTCAACATTACCGATCGCCAGCGGATCAGCCTGGAAATCTGGCTTGCCTACATCGCCAAGCGGCAGCGAAATCTCACCCGCGCGCGTTCCATTCTCCAGAAGACATTCGAGGATTGCGCGCGGCTGGGGGCGATCGCGCCTTTGTCGGAAGAGCGGGTTCTACTGGACGAATTGATCAGCAATGAACGCATCGGCGGCTTCCTGTCCACATCGCTTGCGGCAAAGCAGATCATCCGCAAATTGCGCGACAGCGGTCGACTGTCGACCGGTCCCGGCGAGCGTAGCAATCTCTCGCGCCGTGAAAGCAAGATCCTGCTGATGATATCGGAAGGTGCGGCCAACAAATACATCGCCCATACGCTCGGGCTCAGCGAGGCGACGGTGAAGTTTCATCTCGGAAATGTCTACCGCAAGCTCGGCTGCCGCAATCGGCAGGAAGCGATCGGGACTGCGCGCGCACTGGGCATGGTCAGCTGACGCCTCGATGATGGCGAGGTTATACCTGTCACAAGACGATAAAACCTATACCATTTAATCAAAAACCTAGACTCGGTTCGTGTTGGCGCGCCGGGTTGCCTATGCAATCTTTTCCATACGGCTTCCAGAGCTTTGATGAGCGAAGGAGCCCGGATGCGTACTCACGCTGCCGGCGACCCAAGCGCCGGATGCCGTCGAGCATCGTCCCGCATGATTGACGCTCCACTCCATAGGCGCACGAAGACGCCGGAGCGAATTCTAGACATAAGCGGGCAAAAGCTCGCAGGGAACCTTGAACCGAACCGGGAGATTGCATGAGCAAGCTTAGATTGATTGCGTCGACTGCACTTGCCGCCCTTGTCGCAGGTATTGCGGGAACGGCTGCGGCCAAGACGGTCGTGACGATGAATACCGTTCAGATTTTCGGCACGATCGATCCGGCCAAGATCTCCGACTACACCGACTATATGGCAGCAGTGAACCTCTACGATGGTCTGATCACCGTCGATTCGACGGGCAATCTGCAGCCCGAACTCGCCGAGAGCTGGACGGTCTCTCCCGATGCGAAGGAAGTGACCTTCAAGCTTCGCGCCGACGCCCATTTCACCGATGGTTCGCCTGTCAAAGCGTCCGACGTCGTTTACTCCTTCGAGCGCCTGCTGAAGATCAACCAGGGTCCCGCCAACCTTTTTGCCGATGTGCTGAAGCCTGGTTCCGTCACTGCCGTTGACGCGCATACCGTGAAGTTTACGCTCTCCAAGGCCTTCGCGCCGTTCCTCAGCACCGTGCCTGCGGTCTTCATCCTCAACGCTGACGTCGTCCAGAAAAACGCCGGCAGCGACGATGGCCAGACCTATCTCGCCACGAACGCTGCCGGTGCCGGTCCCTACACGCTGAAAGCCTGGGATCGCGGTGCCTCCATGACGATCGAGCGTGATCCGAAGTACTACAAGGGTTTTGGTGAAGGTCCGATCGACGAGGTCCGCTGGATCATCACCAATGACGAGGCGACCGTCCGCTCGCTTGCCGCATCGGGCGAGTTGACGATGAGCAGCCAGTACCAGTCACCCGATACCTACAAGGCATTGAAGGAGATGGGCCGTTTCAACATCGTCAGCAGCGATACGACGATCGGTTTCTACCTGAAGCTCAATACCAAGGTGCCGCCCACGGATGATATCCATATCCGCAAGGCACTCGCCTACGCCACCGACTACGACACGGTGCGCAACGTCATCGTGCCGGGCGGTCAGTTGAATGGCCCGCTGCCTCCCGGCTTCGCCGATTTTTATGCCAATGACCTTCAGGCACCGAAGTTCGATATGGATGCGGCCAAGGCCGAGATCGCCCAGTCGAAATATGCCGGACAGGACATCCCGATCACGCTCGGCTATGTCGCCGGCACCAAGTTCGAGGAAGAAATCAGCCTGCTGATGCAATCGAACCTGGAGCAACTCGGCTTCAAGGTGACGCAGCAGGCCGATCCGTGGAACCGCATTACTGAGATTTCCAACAAGGTCGACACGACACCTGCCGTCAGCCAGATATTCTTCGGCCCGACCTATCCGTCGCCGGACTCGATGTTCTTCACGCAGTATCATTCGAAGGCGGCCGGTACCTGGGCCTCGGCAGAATGGCTGCAGGACCCGGCCATCGACGCGCTCATCGACAAGGCGCGCGAAACGGCAGACGCCAAACAGCAGGCCGATATCTACAAGGAATTGCAGCATAAGATCGTCGATCTGCAACCCGATGTCTTCCTGCAGACACAGACGGTTCAGCACGCCATGGACAAGTGCCTCGAAGGCTTCCACGCCGTGCCCATGCAGTCTTTCGACTACAAGTTCACGCGCTACAGCTGGGCCTGCAAATAGCGGTTTGCATGTTCTCCGGGCGGGCTTCCCGTCCGGATTGCTTGAGACAGGACGGCCTTCGGGCCGTCGCCATCTCTCCTTTTCGTTCGAGACAGGGCTTGGATATTGGAATTCCTCCTCTTCATGATCAGGCGCGTGCTCTGGTCACTGCTGGTCCTCTTCGGGCTTTCGGTGGTGATCTTCGCCATTGCCCGCGGAATGCCCGGTGATCCCGTTCGCCTCGCACTTGGGCCGCGCGCCAGCGCAGAGCAGGTCGCGCAGCTTCGCGAGACCATGGGCTTCAACAAGCCTCTGATCCAGCAGTACGGGATCTATGTCTCCGGGTTGGCCGGCGGCGATCTTGGTCTGTCGCTTCTGACGAAACGGCCCGTCGCCAGCGATATAAGTGAAACCTTTGCCGCCACCTTCGAGCTGGTCCTGACGACGATCACCATAGCCTTCGTTCTCGGTGTCCCCCTTGGCGTGGCCGCGGCGCGTTGGAAGGATCGCTGGCCGGACAATCTCGTGCGCCTGATCGCCATCTTTTCAGCAGTCACCCCAAGCTTTTTTCTGGCGATCCTGCTGCAGATCCTTGCCGGCTATGTCCTGCACATCTTGCCGACAACCGGCCGATTGCCGCCGAACATGGCTTTCACCCCCGATATCACCGGTCTCCTCAGCGTGGATTCGCTGCTGCGCGGGCGTCTTGACGTCTTCGGCGAGGCGTTTCGCCATCTTCTGCTTCCATCCCTGGCTCTTGCTGCGGCAACCATGGGCCAGATCGCCCGCATCACGCGCTCGTCAATGATCGACGTGGCGAGCCAGGACTATATCGAGGCCAGCCGGGCTTTCGGCATTCCGGAGCGGGTGCGTGTTTTCAAATACATGCTGCGGCCAAGCTTCGTGCCGCCGCTCACCATCTCCGGCCTGGAGTTTGCATCGTTGATCGGCAATGCCTTCGTCGTGGAACTGGTCTTCGCATGGCCCGGCATGGCGGCCTATGGCGTGCGCACCATCATGCAGAAGGATCTCAATGCCGTCATGGGCGTGGTGATCGTCTCCGGCGTCTTCTTCGTGGTCGTCAATCTCGTCATCGATGTGCTGGTCGGCATGGTCGATCCTCGCATTCGCATTCGAGGGAGGCGCTGATGTTTGAGACCTCGCTGGAAACGTCCGTGCAGCCGGAGCGCCTCTCCAATGCCTACCAGAATTGGTATCGCTTCTCGCGCAATCCGACGGCTGTCATCGGCGCCGTGATCGTCATCGTCTGTGTGTTGGCCGCACTTCTGGCGCCCTGGATCACACCACATCCGGAACATGTCGGTGCCGCGGTGAATTTCCGAGCCCGTCATCTGCCGCCATCGACCGACTATTGGCTCGGCACCGACAATGTCGGCCGCGATATCTTCACACGTGTCGTCTTCGGCATGCGCATCTCGCTCTTGCTGGCGCTTGTGGTTCTCGGCACGGCTGTCCCCGTCGGCACCGTGCTTGGCATGCTTGCCGGCTATTTCGGCGGCTGGGTCGAGGCCGTCATCATGCGCCTCACCGATATTGCACTGGCCATACCACCGCTGGTCATGGCGCTTGCCGTTGCCGCCGTGCTGTCGCCAAATCTGATCAACTCGCTACTCGCAATCTCCGCGCTCTGGTGGACGTGGCATACGCGGCTGATCTATTCGATCACCAAGCAGATCCGCAGCCAGGAGTTCATCGAGGCCGCGGAGACGCTTGGGGCGAGCAAGTTCCACATCCTCTTCCGCGAAATTCTGCCGAACTGCGTTTCCGCGCTCGCCGTCAAGACCTCGCTCGATTGCGGCTTCGTCATCCTGGTCGGCGCGTCCCTTTCCTTCCTCGGCCTTGGCATCCAGCCGCCGACACCGGATCTCGGAACAATGGTTGCCCAGGGTGCTGCCTTCCTGCCGGATTACTGGTGGGAATCGGTGCTGCCGGGTACCGCCATTCTCTTCGTCGCCCTCGGCTTCAATCTTCTCGGCGACGGCCTGCGCGACCTCTTCGATGTCCAGGAGGTCCGATGAGCTTCCCGCTTCTCCGCGTCAACAATCTCTCTGTGGCATTCTCGACCTATGGGCGCACCAACAGGGTGCTGCACAATGTCAGCCTCGACGTTCCTGCACGGTCCCAGGTCGCCCTCGTCGGCGAGAGCGGCTCCGGCAAGACGGTGACGATGAAGGCGATCATGGGACTGCTGCGCCAGCCGCCGGCCCGCATTCTTGGTGGCGAGATCTATTATGATGGCGCCGATCTGCTGACGATGCCGGACAAGGAGCGGCTGCGGCTGCGCGGCACGGCCATGTCCATGGTGTTCCAGGATCCCATGAGTTCGCTCAATCCGGTCTTCACGATCGGCGACCAGATGGGCACGATCCTGAAATATGCCGACAAGCGTTTGGGCCGCTCGCGCACGGCCAAGGAACGCATGGCACGCGTCCATCAGGTTCTCGATCAGGTGCGGATGCGCGATCCCGGGCGGATTTCTCGGTCCTACCCGATCGAGCTATCGGGCGGGATGCGGCAACGTGTGTTGATCGCCATGGCGCTGCTGAGTGAGCCGCAGCTGCTGATCGCCGATGAGCCGGGCACAGCACTCGATGTGACGACCCAGGCCCAGATCCTCAAGCTGTTGAAGGATCTGGTTGAAGAACGCGGGCTCGCACTCTTGATGATCACCCATAATCTCGGCGTGGTCAGGGAAACCTCGAACTACGTCTACGTCATGAACAAGGGCATCATCGTCGAGCACGGCGAAACCACAGGTATCTTTGAGACGCCACGCGATCCCTATACCCAAAGCCTGATCAACGCCGTACCGCGGCTCACCGGCGGCATGCGCTTTGGCGCGGAGGTGGCACCATGAGCGCGCCCATGCTGGAAATTCGCAAGCTGTGCAAGTCCTTCCCCGTGCGCAATGCCTTCGGGCGGCAGATCGGTGCAGTTGCCGCGGTCGATGAGGTCTCGTTTTCGATCGAGAAGGGCCAAGTCTATGGCCTTGCCGGCGAGAGCGGTTCGGGAAAATCGACCATCGCCCGGATGATCATGGGTCTGGAGCGTCCTGATAGCGGCGATATCCTGATCAATGGCGAGAGCCTATCCAGGCAATCGCGCGGTCATCGCCGGCATGTGCAAATGGTGTTCCAGAACCCCGGTTCTTCCCTTAATCCGCGCCGCACGGTCGGCCAATCGGTCATGGTGCCGCTCGATGCCCATGATTATGCCGGTAACAAGCGCCAGCGGGTTTCGCAGCTTCTGGAAATGGTCCAGCTGCCGGCCGATTTCGCAGATCGGTATCCGCACGAACTCTCCGGCGGCCAGAAACAGCGCGTGGCGATTGCCCGTGCGCTTGCCGTCGAACCCAAGCTTCTGGTCCTCGACGAGCCGACCTCGGCGCTCGATGTCTCCGTTCAGGCTCGGGTGATCGATCTGCTCGCCGATCTCGGTCGGCGGATGGAGCTTACCTATCTCTTCATTTCCCATGATCTCAGCCTGATGCGCAACTTCGCCCGCAGTGTCGGCGTGCTCTACCGCGGCCAGATCGTCGAAACGGGGGCGGTCTCCGCCGTCTTCGAAAACCCATCCCACGACTACACGCGTCTCCTCCTTGCCTCCGTCCCGGTGATTTCGAAGGAGGAAGAGGCGATGCGCCCGAAAATTCCATTGATCGACGGGGAAATCCCGACAGCCGAGAAACTGCTCGCGCTGCGGGAAGCCGGTCAAACAGCAAGTCACGAACGAGGTTAAGACTGATGATTAGAATTGGTATTGACGTCGGCGGCACCAATACGGACGCCGTCATCATGAATGGGCCGGAGGTTATTGCCGGCGTGAAGTCCGCAACCACGGCGGATGTCATGAGCGGTGTCGTCAACGCGTTGCGCGATGTTCTCGCAGCGTCCAAGATGGAAGCGTCCGCCGTCGATTTCGTCATGATCGGCACGACGCACTTCACCAACGCGGTAGTCCAGCGCCGCGATCTCGCACAGACGGCAGCCGTTCGCCTCGGCCTGCCGGCAACCGCCTCGCTGCCGCCGATGGTCGACTGGCCGGAGGATCTGAAGCAGTCGATCGGCAACCACGCCTATCTCGCCCATGGCGGCAACGAATTCGATGGCCGCGTGATCTCGCCGCTCGACGAAGACGAGCTCTTGAAGATTGCCGACGACATTAAGGCCAAGGGCATCAGCACGATCGCCATCACCTCGGTATTTTCCCCCGTCAGCGCCGATTTCGAAAAGCGGGCGGCCGAGATCTTCGCGAAGGCGATCCCCGGTGCGCACATCACCATGTCCAGTGAAATCGGTCGGATCGGCCTGCTCGAGCGCGAGAATGCGGCGATCATGAACGCCTGCCTGCGCGATCTCTCCGCGCATGTCATCGATGCCTTCCGCAAGGCGATCAGCGAAGCCGGCATCAAGGGTAAGTTCTTCCTCACCCAGAACGACGGCACGCTGATGGATGCGTCCTTTGCCGAGAAGTTCCCGGTTCTGACCTTTGCCTCCGGTCCCACCAACTCCATGCGCGGTGCAGCCTTCCTCTCCGGCGTTGCCGACGCCATCGTCGTCGACATCGGCGGCACGACATCCGACGTCGGCTCGCTGCATAAGGGCTTTCCACGCCAGGCAACGGTTGCCGTCGAAGTCGGCGGCGTGCGCACCAATTTCCGCATGCCCGATGTCTTCTCGATCGGTCTTGGCGGAGGTTCGCATGTCGTGGAAACGGATCAGGGTCTCAGGATCGGTCCGGTTTCGGTCGGCTACCGTATCAAGACGGAAGCCCTGGTCTTCGGCGGCCAGACGTTGACCACGACCGATGTTTCCGTTGCTGCCCGTCATGCCGAACTCGGAGATGCCTCCAAGGTGTCGCACCTCTCCAGGGATCTGCTTGAGCGCGCCGAGGACAAGATCCACGAGATGCTTGAGGATTGCGTCGAGCGTTCGCGGCTCTCGCCCGATCCTCTGCCTGTTATCGTCGTTGGCGGTGGGTCGATTCTCGTCACCCGTCCCCTTGCCGGTCTTGAGGTGATCAAGCCGTCTCACTTCGGCGTCGCCAACGCCGTGGGTGCGGCGATCGCCCAGGTCTCGGGCGAAGTCGACCGCGTCTATGCTTTGGCTGAGCTTGGCCGCGAGAAGTCGCTCGAAGATGCCAAGAACCGTGCGATCCAGGCCGCAATTGCTGCAGGCGCATCGCCGGAATCGATCGAAATCGTCGATGTCGAGGATGTGCCGCTCGCTTATTTGCCGGGCAACGCCACGCGTATCCGCGTCAAAGCCGTAGGAGAGCTCAATGGCCGCTGAAGGTTATCTGCTCAAGGAAGAAGACCTGCTGCCGCTTTCGATCGGGGCAGCATTGCTGGGGACCGGCGGTGGCGGCAATCCTTATGTGGGCATGCTGCGTGCCCGCGAACTGATCCGCAAGGGCGCCGAAGTCCGTATCATTCCGCTTGATGCGCTAGAGGATGGCGATTGGGTCGCAGAAGTCGGCGGCATCGGTGCTCCAGTCGTCGGCGTCGAGAAGATCGAAGAGGGCGGCGAGTGCTACCGCGCCATGCGGGCCGTCGAGGAGACGGCGGGCGTCAAAGTGTCTGCCGTCATCTCGGCTGAGATCGGCGGCTCGAATTCCATCGAGCCGATCATCGCGGCGGCGATGGCGGGGCTGCCGGTTGTCGATGGCGATGGCATGGGCCGTGCCTTCCCGGAAGTGCAGATGACGACCTACATGATCTACGGTGCTGACGTCTCGCCCGCTGCAATCGCTGACGAAAAAGGCAATGTCGTTGTCTTCAAGGACATCATCGACATGTTCTGGCTGGAACGTTTCGCCCGCGACGTCGCGGTCGCGATGGGGGCAGGGGCCGGATTTGCGGTTGCGCCCATGCGCGGCGATTTCGTCAAGCGCACCGCGGTCCCCGGCACGGTGTCCCAGGCTCTGGCCATCGGCCGTACCGTGCTCGATGCACGCGCCAAGCGTCAGAATGTCGTCGAGCGCGTCGTCGAGACCACCGGGGCCAAGCTGTTCTTCACCGGCAAGATCGTTGACATTCGTCGCGAACTCACCGGCGGCTTTGCGCGCGGGCATGCGATCATAGCAGGCACGGGGGACTGGACGGGTTCACAAGCACGCATCGCCATCCAGAACGAAAACCTCGTCCTTTGGATCGATGAGCAGCCTGCCGTCATGGTGCCGGACCTGATCATGAACCTTGAAATAGACACCGGCGAGCCCATCACCACGGAGATGCTGCGCTACGGCCAGCGCGTCGCCGTTATCGGCCTGCCGGCCCATGACCTTTTGAAAACGCCGCGGGCGCTCGAAATCGTCGGGCCGAAAGCCTTTGGCTTTCCGGAATTGACGTTTGAGCCTTTGCTGGTTCGTCAGGCAGCGGAATAGGGGCGGCCATGAAAATTCTCAGAACGATCTATGCCGAGGATCTTGAAGACATCGCAATCGGCGGCGCCATTCTTGGTACCGGCGGCGGTGGCGACCCCTATGTCGGCAAGCTTATGGCACAGGAAGCGATCCGCAAGCACGGGCCGGTCAAACTTGTCGATGTCGAGGACTTGCCCGACGATGCTCTCGTCGTGCCCGTCTGCATGATGGGCGCGCCGACGGTGATGACGGAGAAGCTGCCGCAGGGCGACGAGCTGGTCACCGCCTTCCGCAAGCTCGAACAGCTCCTCGGTCGCAAGATCGACGCGGTTCTGTGCGGCGAGGCCGGCGGCGTCAATTCGACGACGCCCTTTGTGGTCGCGGCCGCAACCGGCCTGCCGCTTGTCGATGGCGACGGCATGGGGCGCGCCTATCCCGAGCTGCAGATGGTGACCTTCACGATGCATGGCGTGTCGGCGACCCCGATGGTGCTCTGCGACGACAAGGGCAATTCGCTGGTTCTTGAAACAGTCAGCAATGGCTGGACCGAGCGGCTGGCACGCGCCGCAACCGTCGAAATGGGTGGTTCGGCGCTGCTGGCATTCTACCCGATGAGCGGAGACATCGCGAAGAAGGCGGTGGTCCGCGGCACGCTCTCACTCTGCGCCAATCTTGGCCGGACACTGCGTGAAACCCGGGCGGCCCATGCCGATCCGGTCACGGCGATCACGAAGATGCTTGGAGCCAGTATCATTTTCAACGGCCGCGTCAGGGATATCGATCGCCGCACCGTTGGCGGGTTTGCACGTGGCAGCGCCCGTTTCGACGGCCTGGAGACCTGGAAGGGGCATAGCTTCAAGCTCGACTTCCAGAACGAATTCCTGATGGCCGAGCGCGACGGAGAGATGATCTGCTCCACACCGGATCTGATCACGTTGCTCGAGGCGGAAAGCGGCAATCCCGTTACCGCGGACTCGCTTCGCTATGGGCTTCGGCTGGTGGCTCTGGCCTTTCCGTGCAATCCGCAGTGGCTGACGCCCGCCGGTATCGCACTCGTCGGACCGCGCTATTTCGGCTACAACGCCGATTATACACCCTATCCGTTCTCGTGAGGCAGGGCTCACAAGTCTCCGATCCATCGGGATTCATACAGGCGGCGGCGAGCTACAGGGACAGCCCGCCGCCGCCTCGACGTTCGGAGCTTTTCATTCCTGTTCGGACAATCATCTTGTCCTTGTTTGCCTGCGGGCTTCAACGGGGCGGGGCGATGGAAGCGCGCAAGATTAGCCGGCATTCCATCTTCAGCCGCACGGGCGGCTTCTTTGGCTGCGCTATCTTTTCCAGAAGCTCAGCCACTGCCCATTGGCCCATATCCTCATGCGGCAGCTTCAAGGTGGTGAGCGGCGGCAGAATCTTTCGGGCAAGGCTTTCGTCATCGAAGCCGACGACGGAAATATCGTCGGGGATCTTCAGGCCGCGCATCCTGATGGCGTCATAGGCGCCCATCGCCACCCGGTCTGAAAAACAGAACACCGCCGTCGGCGGTAATGGTAGATCAAGCAGCTGCAGCATCTTCTCGCGGCCAAGATCGAGTGACCAGGCACCGGAGACGATCAATTCCGGATCGACGGCCATGTCATAGGTGGTAAGCGCCTGACGGTAACCGCTCAGGCGATCGCGGGCCGCTTCCAGTCGATCCTTGCCCGCGTCGATCATGGCGATGCGGCGATGCCCGGCCTTTATCAGCGCCTCCGTCGCCGCAAAGCCGCCGGCAAGATCGCCGGGGATGATGGAGGAGAACTCGGCGCGCTGCTGATGGCAGTTGAGGAGTACGGTTGGATAGTTGGAAAGTTTGGACGGCAGCACCGGCGCCAATTGGGTGATGAGCGTGGCGTAAATGACGCCGACGATCTGCCGCCGGCCCATATAGTCGAGAATGGTTTCCGCGAACTCGACCTGTCCGCCGGTCACCACGGTCACCGCCGCCAAGCCGCGCTCTTCGGCCGCCTCGCGCACGCCTTCGATCAGCGGCGCGGCGTGATGCGAAGCCATCAGATCATCGATGAGGAGTACGATGATGCCGCCGAGCGAGTGATTGGCAGGCGTGGCCTTTTGGTAGCCAAGCTCCTCGGCCACGGCCAGCACACGATTGCGCATCTCCTCCGAAACCCGCTTGCCGGGCGCCTCGTTCAATACGAGTGAAACCGTCGCATGCGAAACGCCGACCTTTGCAGCGATATCGGACATTGTCGGTCGTTTCGTTATCTTGTCGTTCACGCGGTTTCTTTCTGAGGCAACTGGCCGGCACGTTAGAAAATCTGGCGGACAATGTGAAGCGGCAGGTCTTGCGAGTGTTACATTTTTAAGTTACGAAACTTGTATGTAACTTATTTTGTGACTAAATCCAACTGGAAAGCTTGCGGCCCATGACCATCGCCTCCCGCCGTTTCGCCGACACCCATTCCGGGCCGCGTGCAAGCCTGTCACTTGATGGGATCTGGGATTTTCAGCTGGAGGGGCAAAGGCAGACGACGATTGCGGTGCCGGCCCCCTGGCAGGCGCATTTTCCGGATCTGCGCGCCGCCGCCGGCGTGGCGACTTATTCGCGCTCGCTGGTCGTGCCGGAGGAGTGGCTGGGACGTCAGGTGGTCGTGCATTTTGGCGCGGTGAACTATTTCGCCGAAGTTTCGGTCAATGGCCGCCGCCTCGGCTCTCATGAGGGCGGCTACCTGCCGTTTGAATTTGTCATCCCTGCGGATGTGCTAAGTAGCGAATTGCGTCTTGAAGTAAGGGTCACCCTGCCGAGTGCCGATGCCAAGGCTTTCCCCGACTTTCCGTTCGACGAAATCCCGCACGGCAAGCAGAGCTGGTACGGCATGCTGGGCGGTATCTGGCAGTCGGTCTGGCTCGAATGCCGCAGCGAGGCGCATGTCGCGCACCAGTCCATTCGCGCCGATCTCGCCACTGGGGATGTGACTGTCGATGTCGAGCTGGCCTCGGCCTTTACCGGTGCTTTGAACATCACGCTTCTGGATCGCAACGGTGCGGTGGCAGCGTCGCAAGAGCTTGCCCTCGATGTCGCGACCCAAGCTTCAGTCACGCTCAAAGTTGCCAAGGTCAAGGCCTGGTCGCCAGATGATCCAGCGCTTTACCGGGCTGTGGTTGAACTTTCCGAGGGTGGCGCCGTCATCGATGCCGTGGCCGAGAATTTCGGTTTTCGCAGCTTCGAGGCGAGAGACGGAAAATTCTTCCTGAACGGCCAGCCATTCTACATGCGCGGCGCGCTCGATCAGGATTATTACCCGGAAGGCATCTACACGCCGCCGTCGCTGGAGTTTCTGGAGGATCAGGCGCGTAAGTCGAAGGAACTCGGGCTCAACCTGTTGCGCTGCCATATCAAGGTTCCCGATCCCCGCTATTATGATGTGGCTGATCGCTTCGGCCTGCTGGTCTGGACGGAAATTCCCAATATTCAGACATTCACAGAGGCCTCGGCCAAGCGCCTGCTCGACACGATGGAAGGCATCCTGCGCCGCGACGGCAACCACCCCTCCATCGTCATCTGGACCATCATCAACGAAGACTGGGGCACGCGCCTTGTCGAAAGCGCCGATCAGCGCTCGTGGTTGTATAGCGCCTATCATTGGCTGAAGAAGAAGGACCCGACCCGGCTCGTGGTCGACAATTCGGCCTGCGTTCCGAACTTCCACATCGTCTCCGACATCGATGACTACCATTACTACGCCTCGGTGCCGGAAATGGCGCGTGAATGGGCCGATTGGGTCTCGGCCTTCGCCAAGCGGCCCGACTGGTCCTATTCGCCGAACGGCGATGCGAAGCGGCGCGGCGACGAACCGCTCGTCGTCTCCGAATTCGGCGTCTGGGGGCTGCCGCATCCCGACAAGCTGCTGCAGGACGGCAAGGAGCCGTTCTGGTTCATCAATGGCCTGGAATGGGATAGCGAAGGCGCGACCTATCCGCATGGCGTCCAGCAGCGCTTCCGCACCTACCAGTTCGACAAGGTCTTTTCGTCCTTCGATACTTTTATCGAGGATGCGCAATGGCATCAGTTCAATGCGCTGAAGTTCGAGATCGAGGAAATGCGCCGGCATGCCTCGATCCAGGGCTATGTCATCACCGAGCTGACCGATCTGCACTGGGAGGCCAATGGCCTCATGGACATGGAGCGCAATACGCGTGCCTATCACAGCCGCTTCCACGAGATTAACACCGATGTCGTCATCGTGCCGCGCATGCAGCGCTATGCGGTCTGGGCCGGTGACACGGCCGGCATCGAGCTTGAAATCTCAACCGGCGGCAAGGCGCTGCCCGCCACCGAGCTGAGCTGGAGCATCGATGGCGCAGATACGGGCAGGATGGCGGTCGCAGCAGCGGACGCAACGTCCGTGCACCGCCTGCCAGCGCTCAATCTGTCTTTTGGGGCGGAAAAGGCCGGCAAGCAGATCAGCGTCCAGTTCACGCTCACCGCCGGTGGCAAGGAGCTTGCGCGCAACAGTCTCGACATCAGCGTCTACGCCCAAAGGTCCAAGCCCGCGCTTTCCGTTTTCTCTGGTGAGCCCGAGATTGCAGCCTATCTGGCCGCGCTCGGCTATGAGGTCGTCGGTGCCGACGAGGCGGATGTGCGGGTTGCATCGACGCTGAGCCAGGCCGATATCGACGCCATGGAGCACGGCGCCCGCTACGTGTCGCTTGCCGATATCGCGCCCGCACCGTTTGGCAACCTGCGCAATGACCAGCCGAACTGGAATTATCCGACCGGAGGCGATCGCGGGCAGCCGATGCCGCAGATGCGCGTCACCGAGCGCAACGGCACCATCTGGAAAGGCAACTGGGTCACCGGCTTTAGCTGGGTGAAGCGTTCCGGGGTATTTGCACGGCTGCCGGGGGGGCCGCTCACCGACCTTTCCTTCGTCGGCGTCAATCCCAACCGCGTCATCACCGGCTTCCGGCCGATCCATTTCGATGGCCTCGTCCATGCCGGCACGATGGCGGGCTGGATTCACAAGCCCTGCGCGACCATTGCCGAGCGACGGGTCGGCGCAGGCCGCATCGTCGCCACGACCTTTGGCCTGATGCGCGAACCTGCTGGCGCCGATCCGGTGGCGGCAGCCTTGCTGGATGGAGTTATTGAAACGGCCGCCTCCTAGGCAGCCAATGGAGTGAAGCCGCCGTGTGACCGGGAGGAGGTCCAGGTGGCCAAGACAGATGGGAGCTCATCTGCTTCCCACGCTGCGACGCAAGACAAGAAGGCCGGGAGGCCCCGGCAGGAAAACCGATCATTCTGGAGGAGTGAAAATGCGTAACCTGTTGAGAACATCGATTGCGGCGCTAGCCGTCATGGTTGCCTTCCCCGCATTCGCGGTCGAAAATGTGGTCTGGTGGGACTTCCTGTCGGGAGGCGACGGCGTGCGAATGAAGGCGCTGATCCAGCGTTTCAACGATGAGCACAAGGACAAGATCCAGATCAAGGGTACGACTCTTGAATGGGGCATTCCCTATTACACCAAGCTGCAGACATCGGCGGCCGTCGGCCAGGGACCGGACATTGCGACCTACCACCTGTCGCGCCTGGCGGCTGCTGTTTCGGCCAAGACCGTATCGCCGATCGATCCGAAGGAGCTTGAGGCGGTTGGCCTGAAAGACGGCGACTATCCGCCGAATGCGATTGCCGCCTCGACGGTCGACAATGTGCGCTACGCCGTTCCCTTCGACGTGCATGGCGAGGTCCTCTACTACAACAAGAATGTGCTGAAGGAGCTGGGGGCGCTGGGCCCGGACGGCAAGCCGACCGGCATCGATACGCTGGAAGGCTGGCGCGCGCTGTTGGCCAAGGCCAAGGAGGCCGGCAAGAACGGCGTCGTCATCGCATCATCCAGCGGCGATTTGCGCGACATCTATACCTTGTTCGGTCAGTTGGGCGGCCAATTGACCGCGGACGGCAAGTTCCTGCAGGGCGACAACTTCGACAAGATGGAGAAGGCCTATGCCGAGGTCACGGATTGGGTGAAGCAAGGCTGGGCGCAGCCCTATGTCGATTCTGAAACCATCACGCCGACCTTTCTGGCCGGCCAATCCGCCTTCTTCCTGAATGGCAATTGGGAATTGCCGACCATGGAAACCGAAGTGGCGAAAGGCAATGGCTTCAGCTACGGCATGGTCAACATTCCGGCCTGGATGGGCAAGCCCGCCAACTGGTCGGACTCGCATTCCTTCGTGATCCCCAACAATGTCGGCGTCACCATGTCCCCGGAAAAGCGCGCCGCGGTTCTCGAGGTCATCCGGTGGATGAATGTGAATTCGCTGGAATGGGCTGCCGCCGGCCATATCCCGGCCTATCTGCCGGTCAGCACATCGGACGCGTACAAGGCGCTCAAGCCGCAGGCCGACTATGCCGCCATGGCGCTCAACGCCTTCTACATGCCGAAGACGCCGCTGACCGGTGCTGCCTCCAAATTTGACGATGACTGGCAGAACATGGCGTCCGGGCCGCTGAACGGCGAAGGCGACCTGAAGGAGACGCTGGAAAAGTTCCGCGATCACATGAACGCTCAGTGATCGGTTCCGTTCAACAGCTTCCGGGGCTGCTCGGGCTCCGGGAGCGCATAAGCAAGGCGGGTGACGGATGGGTGCGGTGAGCAACAAGAAGCAGGATAGCCTGATTGCAGCGCTGCTGGTCGCTCCGGCCGTCATCGCGTTTATGGTGATCTTCGCCTATCCGACATGGCGCATGGTGGCGATGAGCTTCACCAATGCGCCATTGATCGGCCCCGGCGAGTGGGTCGGGTTCGACAATTATGCGCGCCAGCTCTTCTCGCCTCAGCTGCAAAAGGCGCTTCTGAACACGCTGTACTTCATCGTCCTGACCGTCATCCCGGGCACATTTCTCGCGCTGTTCATCGCCATGGGCGTCAATCGCCTCGCCGGACGCATACAGATGTTTGTCCTCGCCTGCTTCTTCCTACCGTCCATTCTGCCGGTGTCCGTGGTGACGCAGATCTGGACCTGGATCGCGAACATGCAATACGGCGTCATCCAGGATGTCGTCGGGCTGTTTACTGGTGGCCGGCCGCTGCCGCTCTTGCGTTCACCAGCCTATTTCATGCCTTCCGTCGCCGTCGTCACCATCTGGTGGACGATCGGCTTCAACATTCTGCTCTTTCTCGCCGCCCTGCGCAGCATTTCGCCCGACATCTACGAGGCAGCGGCGCTCGACAATGCCAGCCGCTGGCGGGTCTTCTCAAAAATAACCTGGCCGCTGATCTGGCCGGTCACGGCGCTGGTGCTGACGCTGCAGCTGATTGCTCAATTCAAGATTTTTGCGCAGCCCTACCTGCTTGGCTACTTCGCCCATACGCCGGCTGACGCGCAATCCGTGGTCATGTCCGTGATCTACGATCTCGCCTTCAAGCAGAACAAGGGCGGCGAGGGCGCAGCCGTCGCCACCATTCTTTTCGCCATCATCCTGATTGCCTCGGTCTTCCAATATCAGTTCCTGCGTGCGCGAGGTGAAAAGTGAGCGTTTCGACACCCGATCGGCAGGCGAGCCCGGAACGGGCAAGCGGTGGCATCGCGGCGGGCAGGTGGAGCAGCCGAGCGCTGACCACGCTAACCGTGGTCGGGGCATTGATCTGGTTCTTCCCGCTTTACTGGGCGATCGTGACGTCGCTGAAGTCCGACACCGAGGTGGTAAGCCCGACGCCGGGGCTCTTGCCGAAGGCACCAACGATCGAGCCCTATCTCTACGTGATCGGTCGCTCCAGCATCGTGCAATGGTATGTCAACTCGGTCGGCACATCGACGATCATCGCCTTGGTGGTCTTGGTGATCAGCGTCTGCTGCGCCTATGCGCTGAGCCAGATTCAGTTTCCCGGCCGCCGGTTGATCTATGGTGCGTTGATCGCCTCGGTCATGGTTCCGGCGGAGGCGCTCATCATCAATCATTTCGTATTGATGAACTCATTCGGGCTCATCAACAGCTGGGGCGGCATCATCCTGCCGCAGCTGGTGGTGCCTTCGGTCATCATCATCCTCAAACAGTTCTTCGACCAGATCCCCAGGGAGTTCCGCGAGGCCGCGATGCTCGATAATGCCGGCCATTTGAGGACGCTGTGGAAGATCTACGTGCCGATGAATTGGGGCGTAATCACCGCCCTTGGCATCACCACCTTTATCGCGGCATGGAACAACTTCCTGTGGCCATTCCTGGTCGCGACTTCGGACGCGACGATCACCATTCCCGTCGGCATCACCCAGGTAAAGGATGTCTTCGGCGTGCGTTTTGCCAAGGACATGGCCGCTGCGGTGCTGGCCGGTCTTCCCGTCGCCATTCTCTACCTTGTCTTCCAAAGGCAGATCACGCGGGCCATCATGCTGTCGGCTGGAATAAAGGGATAGGAGCAACGCGGCCCCTTCTCGGTGCAGGCCTTTGCACTTGATTGCCGATCTTCAGATGTCGAGATTGAGCTGGGACTGCGGCTCAGCTTCATCGGCTTCCTCATTCGTCAGAGACGAAAGGGTAATGCCGAGCAGGCGGACGGGACGCCTGAACGGGTAGACGGTTGCCAGAAGCGCGGATGCCGCCTCAAGGACGTCACTCACGTTTGCAACCGGAAGCGGGCTGGTCCGGCTGCGTGTTGCCTGAGTGAAGTCCGCATATTTGATCTTCACGGTCACCGTCTTGCCGCTGATGCCACCCGTCTCACAGTAGCGCCAGACCTTCTCGGCCAGGGGGAGCAACTCCGCCGTTGCCAGCTCGAGATCGTCGATATCCTCGACGAAGGTGTCTTCGGCACCGATGGATTTCCGAATCCGGTTGGGCCTTACCTGGCGTTCGTCGATGCCGCGGGCGATGCCGTAGAAATACGGCCCCGATTTTCCAAAATGTTCCTGCAGGAAGGCAAGAGATTTCGATTTCAGATCGAGCCCGGTCTCGATCCCGTATGAGCGCATACGCTCGGCGGTTGCCGGCCCGACGCCATGGAATTTGTTGACCGGAAGAGCCTCGACAAACGCCGGTCCATTCTTCGGCGTGATCACGGCCTGGCCGTTGGGCTTGTTCAGGTCGCTTGCCATCTTGGCGAGGAACTTGTTGTAGGAAATGCCTGCAGAGGCATTGAGCCCGGTGACGTGCTTGATCTTCGCCCTGATCTCCAGAGCGATCTCGGTGGCAATGTCCATGCCCTTGAGGTTCTGGGTGACGTCGAGATAGGCCTCGTCAAGCGAGAGCGGTTCGATCAAGGGCGTGTATTCGGCGAAGATCTCGCGGATCTGTTGCGATACCGCCCTGTAGACGTCGAAGCGAGGCGGCACAAAAATCAGATCCGGGCATTTGCGCTTTGCAGTCACCGAAGGCATGGCGGAGTGAACGCCGAAGGCGCGGGCCTCGTAGCTCGCAGCGGCCACCACGCCGCGCGCTGCGGATCCGCCGACGGCCAGTGGCTTGCCGCGGAGTTCGGGATGATCCCGCTGTTCGACCGATGCGTAGAACGCATCCATGTCCACATGGATGATTTTCCGGACCTGGGTGGCGCTCGTATCGTTCATGATGGTCTCAGCGTTCAATCCGCGGGGCTCAGCATTGCCTTCTGATCGCGCGCGCTACTTTCTTTCAACATGATGGCCAGTGGTCGATGAGGTGCCGCATCCAGCCGATTCTCCAATATCCCGACTGCTGGCGGCATTGCTCTGCGAACATATGCGCCGCCTGACCGCAGCGGCTCGTGTCGGCGGTATCAATAGCATGCTCGGTGTGACGGCGTCAGATATCCCATTGAGCGAGGATGTGCTCATGACGACCTTCCTGCGGCAAGGGATCAAGGCCCTGGGCGTTAGTTGGATTGCGGGCGCGGAATACAACCAATCGGCTGTGATAAGTTGAAATCAAGTTGTAGCGTAAATAGGGTAGAAGCTGTGGCGCGGCCTGGATAGCGTGTGGGTGACGACATTCAGTTCCATCGATTGGAAACCATGGGGAAACGGGGAATGAACTCAGTGCGTCGTCGCGTTCTTGCGTTCTTGGGGGGTCTCATACTGGCAAAACCATCTTTCGGCAGCCCGGCGAGCAAAACGCCGGCATTTGCCACATCGCGCTCCAGTTACACCCCCCGCCACATCCTTTGCTTTCTCGGCAAGGAGAATCGGCTTGCGGCCTTGCAGGTGAGTGCGCGCGCCGCCATCGGCATGTTCGGCGATATCTTTACCGTCGACGAGGAATTTTCGCGGGATGAGCCCGATGATCGGATGGTGCGGTCATTCAATATCTGCTGGGACCGCGTCGACCCCGACGCCTATGAGGAAGCCGACGAGGATGCTGTCGCCGTTCACGGATCGGTTCTCTACGTCCTCGGCCCGCCGATGGAGCCGGAGACAACCGTAGCGACAACGGCAAAGGCCCTGATGTTCGTGCAATACATGCTCGATCACGATGCGATTGCGGCAAAAGGCGAAAGCGCGGGCGTAGCACATGGCGCGCGACGATGGAGGGAGCTTTTCGAGCAGGCGCGTGATGCCGCCGCTTCCGGCGATTCACTGGCACTTGCAAAGGCTTGCCGTCTCGCCTTCGCCCGCCGACCGATTGGAGACGATGCTGAGGGAATGGCCAGCGTCGGGTTTCATCTGGTTGGCTTGCCTGACGTGCTGGTCAAGCTTGACCGTAAGGATGGTCAGTCGCCGTCCACCAATGAAGAACAGCTGAAGATCGCCGCGCTGATTGATGAAGTGGCCGAGGAAATGACGCGCGACGGCGTTGAAGCAGCCCTGGCGAAGCGTCATGTCACCCTATCGGACGATACTCGCTACGAGGAGACCGAATATAAGTTCAACCCGTTCGGAGTGGCGACAATTGTCGGGCCGCGGAGATCGCAATGAGGGCAGCGCGCCTGAGAGCAACGCTCGTCTGCCTTGGCGTTTTCACCGCCTTGTCGAGCGCTGCCCGGTCCAATGAGAGCGTTACGGTCCCCGGCTATGCACCGGCAACCGGGGTTGAGCACAGCTATCGCGTCCAAAAGGCGACCGAGAACGACATGTCGTTCTGGTTCGACAAATCAGGCGCCACGCCGCTGATCACACGCGGGGATTTTCGCCAGAAGATGACCGTTCTGTCGCGAGACGAACAGGGCATGCGAGTTCGCTGGTCGCTCAGCGCCGACCTGCCGAATGGCATCGGAGGTGCTGCCGATACCTATCAAATGAACTTGCTTTATCGCAATTCTCTCACTGCCTATGGCGTTAGCGCGCTCGAACTCGAAACGGATTTGAACGGCTATCCGCGCAGCCTGCCCGGCGCTGATCAGATATTGGCGCATATGCGGCAGATGGCGGCAAATGGACCGGGCGGAGCGGTCGCCGTGCCGGAAAGCAGTGTCGACAACATCATCGACAGAATAGAGCAAAACCCCGTTCTCATTGTCACCGCCCTGGTGCCGGAAGCGCAATTGCTGGCCTCCGGGCAATCCTATCAGGATGAGGCTATGGAAGTCGGGCAGGCCTTGGCGGCATCGCGCAACGAGGATTATGGCGGCGTGAGTGTCCCGGTAACATCGACCTGGGTGCTGGACTCCACTGACGCGGCGGCGCGCACAGCGACCCTTTCGGTGACGGATGCATATGATCCGGCGGTACTCAGCCAGTCGCAGCAGGAGGTGATCGCCAAGCTCATGGCTGCCTTTGACGAGCAGGTGAAGAGCCTTACGGCCGATCAGCTGGCTTCCGTCAGGCGCGCCGACAAGAAGCGGATTGCGAAGTTCGTGGTGTCGCTGAACGATGGTTCCGTGGTTGAGGCGTCGGAAGTCGTAACGATCGCGATGGCGGGCACGACATTGCGCACCTACACCTACATGCGACGCGAAGACGTGCCAGCCAGCCTGCAGGTGCCGCCGATCCTGACGGCGGCGGTCCAGCCGACGCCGAACCTGCATGTCGAACCGCTGCCGCCGGTCAATGCCGGGCCGGGTGTCCTCGATGAGCTTTCAACATCCGAGGCGCCGGCAGAGCAAGACACGGCGGTCGTGACCAGCAACGATCAGGCCAAGTCGATTACGCCGATCTGGCTTGAGGTGAAGAGCGCCGAGGTGGTCTCTGCTTCCAATCCCTACGGGTTTGCACTGAATATCGTGCTCACGCCGGAGAGCGCAGAGAAGTTTCGGGCGTTCACCCAGGCGGCGATTGGTCGGCAGGTGCAGATAGTGATCAACGACAATGTCGTCATGGAACCCTGGATAAGGCAACCGGTCACGGACGGTCGCCTGACGATAGACGATGGGCCGCAGATGAAGGTTTTGGGGTTCGTGAAGGATCGGCTGTCCGTTCCTGGAGCGAAGATCCTCGTGCGCCCGCGCTCATGAGAAAATGGCTCGCAACTGGGCCGATCAGCCATGGTTGTTTCAAGCGGAGGCCTGCGAAGGACGGGTAGTTCAGCCGAAGACGGCGCGAAGATGACCTGGCTCCTGATTGCCAAGGGAGCAGCCCCGGGCACGGACGACCTCTATGAGAAGGGCCGTTATGACCAGGCATTGGCCATATGGCGCGCTGAGGCTGAACAAGGGCATTCTTCGGCGCAAAACAATATGGGTGTCCTTCATGCGCGCGGACAGAGCTAGGAAGCTCAACGCCGATCAGGGCCGCACGATCGTCATGGTGATCCATGATCTCAATCATGCCGCCCAATATGCGGACCATCTGGTCGCGGTCGCCGATGGTGGCATCCATGCCGTGGGCAGCCCCACTCGTCTGCTCACCCCTGATCTCATCCAAACGGTCTTCGGCATCGAGGCGATGGTCTTTCCTCATCCGATAGATGGTACGCCTCTGTACCTGCCGTTCACCGGTGCCTCGAAAGGCCATGCATGAAAGCCGTCGCCAATCGTGGAGGTCGGCGCCATAGACATCGCGCGTGAGACCGGCTGCTGGACGCAGCGCCGGTCTCGTTCGGGGAATGTGATCTTCTAGGCTGCCGAGGTGCCGATGTCAGCCACCCCCCTCAAGCTATTCTTGCTTGGGTATTTGGATCGAAGAAGACGGTTTTATCGAGGTTGAACGCGAGGCGAGCGTTTTGGCCGGCCTGGATG
>NZ_JBNWDQ010000008.1:0-366910 GCF_053521805.1 Rhizobium sp. A22-96 | reverse complement strand
AAGATCCGCGGCGAGGGCGTGCTCAGGCCGATCTTCCTCTATCCGATGGCGCTCTCCTTCATCGTCACGGGCGTTGCCTGGAAGTGGTTCCTCGATCCAGGTCTCGGCCTTGAGCAGACATTGCATCAGTTCGGCTGGACCAGCTTTCACTTCGACTGGATCAAGAACAAGGACTTCGTCATCTACACCGTCGTCATCGCCGGTGTCTGGCAGGCCTCCGGCTTCGTCATGGCCATGTTCCTCGCCGGCCTGCGCGGCATCGACAGCGAGATCATGAAGGCGGCGCAGATCGATGGCGCCTCGCCACTGCAGCTCTATCGCCGCATCATCATTCCGCTGCTGCGCCCGGTGTTCCTCTCGGCCTTCATCGTGCTTGCCCATATGGCGATCAAGTCCTACGACCTCGTGGTGGCGCTGACCTCGGGCGGCCCTGGCGGCTCGGCCTGGCTGCCGTCCAACTTCATGTATGAATACACCTTCAAGCGCAACGAGATGGCCGTCGGTTCGGCCAGCGCCGTGATCATGCTGATGACCATCTCGGCCATCATCGTCCCCTATCTCTATTCCGAACTGAAGGAGAAGGCGCGATGAGCTCCGTTGCCACCTCCACCGCCGGCCTGGCGCCGCACGACAACCCCGCCCATCGCGCCAATCGCGGCCGCTGGGTCAGCCGGGTCATCATCTACGGCCTGCTGTTCCTGTTTGCGCTGTTCTATCTCGCGCCGCTCTTCGTCATGCTCGTCACCTCGTTCAAGACCATGGACGAGATCCAGAACGGCAACATGCTGGCGCTGCCCAGGTCTCCCACTTTCGATCCCTGGCTGAAGGCCTGGGGCGAGACCTGCGTCGGGCTCACCTGCGCCGGCATCAAGGGCTATTTCTGGAACTCCATCAAGATGGTGGTTCCGGCCGTGGCGATCTCGACCATCCTTGGCGCGCTCAACGGTTATGTGCTGACCAAGTGGCGCTTTCCCGGCCATACGCTGGTGTTCGCCCTGATGCTGTTTGCCTGCTTCATTCCGTTCCAGTCGGTGCTGCTGCCGATGGCGACGATCCTCGGCGCGCTCGGCCGCTTCGGCGTCACCCTGCAGGATGCCACGGGTTTTAGCTTCGGCTTCGGCAATTCCACCGTCAACCTGGTCTTCGTCCACGTCGTCTACGGCCTCGGCTTCACCACGCTGTTCTTCCGCAACTACTACGAGGCCTTTCCGACCGAGCTGGTCAGGGCCGCCCAGGTCGACGGCGCCGGCTTCTTCCAGATCTTCCGCCGCATCATGCTGCCAAGCTCGCTGCCGATCATCGTCGTCACCGTCATCTACCAGTTCACCAATATCTGGAACGACTTCCTGTTTGCGTCCGCCTATGCCGGCACCGGCGATGCCATGCCGATGACCGTCGCACTCAACAACGTCGTCAACACCTCGACCGGCGTGGTCGAATACAACGTCAACATGGCCGCCGCCATGATCGCCGCCGTCCCCACGCTCATCGTCTACATTCTCGCTGGCCGCTACTTCGTGCGCGGTCTGATGGCGGGCGCAGTCAAAGGATAACAGCCATGGCCTTTCTAGAAATTTCCGGACTGAAGAAGCGCTATGGCGCCGTCGACATCCTCAAGGGCATCGATCTCGAGCTCGAGAAGGGCGGCTTCCTCGTCCTCGTCGGACCGTCCGGCTGCGGCAAGTCCACCCTGCTCAACACCATTGCCGGTCTTGAAGCCATCAGCGACGGCGACATCCGCGTCGACGGACGCTCCATTGCCGGCCTGCATCCCTCCAAGCGCGATATCGCCATGGTGTTCCAGAGCTATGCGCTCTATCCGAACATGACGGTTGCCGGCAACATCGCCTTTGGCATGGAGATGCGTGGCGTGCCCGCCGACGAGCGCAAGAAGGCGATCGACGAGGTCGCCAAGGTGCTGCAGATCAGCCATCTGCTCGACCGCAAGCCGAGCCAGCTGTCGGGCGGCCAGCGCCAGCGCGTCGCCATGGGCCGTGCGCTCGTGCGCGACCCCAAACTCTTCCTGTTCGACGAGCCGCTCTCCAACCTCGATGCCAAGCTGCGCGTCGACATGCGCACCGAGATCAAGCGTCTGCACGAGCGCATGAAGACCACCATCGTCTATGTCACCCATGACCAGATCGAGGCCATGACGCTGGCAACCAAGATCGCCGTTCTCAAGGATGGCGTGCTGCAGCAGTTCGGCTCGCCGGCCGAGATCTACAACAATCCCGCCAACATGTTCGTTGCCGACTTCATGGGTTCGCCCGCCATGAACCTGCTCTCCGGCACCATCGAGAAGGGCAGCAACGGCCTGTCCGTCTCATTGGCGCGCGGCGATGGCGAGCTGATCCGGCTGCCGATCGCCGCCGGTCGCGAGCAGCTCGAGGCCCATGACGGCCGCGCCGTCGTCTTCGGCATTCGCCCCGAAGCACTCACCGACCCAGACGGCGCCGACCGCAATGCCCAGACCGTCTCCGAAAACGATTGCCTGATCGAAGTCGTCGAGCCCGCCGGTTCCGACACCTTCGCCGTCATCAAGCTCGGCGGCAAGGAAGTCGTCGCCCGCCTGCGCGCCGACGTCCGCATCCAGGCCGGCCAAAACGCTCGCCTCGCGTTCAACCTCGATAAAACCGTCTTCTTCGATCCAAATACCCAAGCAAGAATAGCTTGAGGGGGGTGGCTCACATGAACGACACGCCCGACATCGTCATCATCGGCTCAGGAGTAGGCGGCTCGACCGTCGCTTCCGGCCTGGCTGCAACAGGTGCCCGCATCCTCATTTTGGAAGCCGGCGATCACATCAGAGACAATCCGGTCAACCGGGACCAGCGAGCGATCTTTCAGCGCGGCCATTTCCGGCCGAAGGAGACCTGGTATGAGGCTGACGGTAAGGGGTTCAATCCGGGTAACTACTATAATGTCGGGGGAAATTCGAAATTCTACGGCGCGGTGCTGTCACGCTATCGACGCGAAGACTTCGATGTCATCCATCATCGCGAAGGCATCTCGCCGGCTTGGCCCTTTCCGTACGATACCCTGGAGCCCTGGTATAGCCGCGCGGAACGCCTGTACAATGTGCGGGGAGAGCTCGGAGATGATCCGACGGAACCCTATCACTCGGCCGCCTACGACTATCCGCCGGTTCCCGACGAACCACCGATCGCGGATGTGAGGGCGCGCATCAAGAAGAAAGGGCTTCATCCTTTCTCATTGCCATTGGGTGTCGATATCGACCGGTGGCTGGCAAAGGCGCAGACGCCCTGGGATGCGCATCCAAATTCCGCCGATGGGAAGATGGATGCCGAGACAGTGGCGCTCGCCGCCGCACTTCGGCACGAAAACGTGCGGCTCGAAACGAATGCGCGCGTGGTCAGGCTCGATACCGGCGCGGGCGGGCTGATCGAAAAGGTCGTCTACGTCAAGAATGGCCAAACCCTTTCGGTGTCGCCGAAGATCGTCATTCTCTCCGCCGGCGCCGTCCAGTCCTCAGCCCTTCTGCTGCGCTCCGCCAATGACCGGTACCAGACCGGACTTGCGAACTCTTCCGATCAGGTCGGGCGCAATTTCATGAACCACAATTCTTCGGCCGTGATCGGTATCTCGCCGGGTTTCAGGAACACCTCCGTCTACCAGAAGACATTCGCCTTCAACGATTTCTATCTGTCCGACGGCGAAGGTGGACCGCCTCTTGGCAATGTCCAGCTTCTCGGCCGGGTCTCAGGCAAGATCCTCAAGGGATCTCTTCCCCATGTTCCCGAATGGCTTCTCGGCCTCGTCGCCGGCCACGCCATCGACTTCTACGCGATGAGCGAGGACATGCCCAATCCCGAAAGCCGCATCATGGTCGATGGAGACAGGATCGTCCTGCAATGGAAGCGAACCAATTGGGACGCGCATCTGGCGCTCGTCGCCAAGCTGAAGGGCATCCTGAAGTCGATCGGCTTTCCGATCGTCCTCGCCAAACCCTTCGACAAGCGGACACCCTCGCACCAGTGCGGCACCGTCCGTATCGGTAACGATCCCGCAACGGCGCCGCTCGATACCTTCTGCCGCGCCTACGACCACGAAAACCTGTTTGTCGTGGATGCAAGCTTCCTGCCGACCTCAGCCGCCGTCAATCCGGCGCTGACGGTCGCAAGCCAGGCATTGCGGGTCGCCGATCACATCGCGTCGAAGGATTTGAAGCAGACAGACATCGGCGCAGAAGCTGGCCTGTCAACGCCGCGCATATAACAGGATCACAACATGGCTTTCGACTATATCATAACAGGTGCCGGACCCGCGGGATGCGTGCTTGCAAACCGGTTGAGCGAAGACCCGGATGTCAAGGTGCTCCTGCTCGAAGCTGGCGGCGGCGACTGGAATCCCCTGTTCCACATGCCGGCCGGCTTCGCCAAGATGACGAAGGGGGTTGCAAGCTGGGGCTGGGAGACCGTCCCACAGAAGCACATGAAGGGGCGGGTGCTCCGCTACACCCAGGCCAAGGTGATCGGCGGCGGTTCGTCGATCAACGCGCAGCTCTATACTCGCGGCAATGCCGCGGACTATGATCTCTGGGCCAGCGAAGACGGATGCGATGGCTGGGATTATCGCTCCATCCTTCCTTATTTCAAACGTGCCGAAGACAATCAGCGTTTCGCCGATGATTATCATTCCTATGGTGGCCCTTTGGGTGTCTCGATGCCCGCAGCACCGCTCCCGATCTGCGACGCCTATATCCGCGCCGGACAGGAACTTGGCATTCCCTACAATCACGACTTCAACGGCCGTCAGCAGGCAGGCGTCGGCTTCTATCAGCTCACGCAACGCAATCGCCGGCGGTCGTCGGCGTCGCTCGGGTATCTCTCGCCGATCAAGGATCGCAAGAACCTGACGGTTCGCACCGGCGCCCGCGTTTCGCGCATTGTCCTTGAAGGCAAACGCGCCGTTGGGGTCGAGATCGCCGGCAAGAATGGCGTGGAGATCGTTCGGGCCGAACGCGAAGTGCTGGTCTCCTCGGGCGCGATCGGCTCGCCGAAGCTTCTCCTCCAGTCGGGCATCGGACCTGGCGATCATCTGCGATCGGCCGGGGTCAAGGTGCTGCATGATCTGCCCGGCGTAGGTGGCAACCTGCAGGATCATCTCGATCTCTTCGTCATCGCCGAATGCACTGGCGACCATACCTATGACGGCATGGCGAAACTCCACAGGACGCTCTGGGCCGGCATTCAATATGTCCTGTTTCGCACCGGACCGGTCGCCTCGTCGCTCTTCGAGACGGGTGGATTCTGGTATGCTGATCCGGATGCGCGTTCTCCCGACATCCAGTTCCATCTCGGGCTCGGATCGGGCATCGAGGCAGGCGTCGAGCGTCTGAAGAACGCCGGCGTGACCCTCAATTCTGCCTATCTGCACCCGCGATCGCGTGGAACCGTGCGCCTGCCATCGGCCGATCCTGCTGCAGCTCCTCTGATCGATCCCAACTACTGGTCGGATCCGCACGATAGGGCAATGTCTCTGGAGGGATTGAAGATCGCGCGCGAAATCATGCAGCAGGCCGCTCTCAAGCCATATGTCATGGCCGAGCGCCTTCCCGGCCCGAAGGTGATGACCGACGAGCAGCTCTTCGATTACGGCTGCGCCAATGCCAAGACCGACCATCATCCCGTCGGGACATGCAAGATGGGCACGGGCTTAGATGCGGTTGTCGGCCTAGACCTGAAAGTCCACGGCCTTGACGGGCTGCGGGTCTGCGATTCCTCCGTCATGCCGCGCGTTCCCTCATGCAATACCAATGCGCCGACCATCATGGTGGGTGAGAAGGGATCGGATCTGATCCGCGGTCTGCCACCGCTTCCCGCAACGATCTTTTCCTATGAGCGCAACGACACGCGTCCCCGGGCACGGGCCGGCGTGCGCTAGGTCCGCATAAACCGGGATGGCGAACAGCCGACAATCATTTGCCGACCGGTCCTGCGAGGGCCGTCAGCCTATGGAGTGATAAGAATGACTGAAATTAAGGTAGCCGTGCTCGGCGCGTCGGGCTGGATGGGCAAGGTCCACACCATGGCCTACCAGACCTTCCCGCATTTCTTCGGCATATCAGGCGGCACAGCGCGTGTCGTTGCGCTTGTCGAAGCCAACCCGAAAGTCGCGGAAGATCTGGCGCGAAGGGCACCCGGCGCAAAGATCCTGCAGGATTGGAAAGAGGCGGTGAACGATCCCGAAGTGGACCTGATCGATATCTGCCTGCCCGACAGCCTGCATTACGAAGTCGCCAAGACAGCCTTGATGGCGGGAAAGCACGTCTATTGCGAGAAGCCGCTTGCGAATACGGCCAAGGAAGCGCGCGAGCTTGCTGATATCGCCAAGGCCAAGGGCGTGATCACCCGCGTTGGCCATGCCTTTCCGCGAAATCCGGTCCATGATCTTGCCAAGGAGATCATCGAGGCGGGTGAGATCGGCGAGATCAAGATGTTCCGTGGCTGCCAGCATGTCGACATGTATGGAGATCCGAGCGCGCCCTTCATGTGGCGCGCCGACGGCAAGCTCGCCCCGACAGGCATTGTCGGTGACACCGGCTCCCACATCTTCAGCTTCATGGAGTTTCTGGTCGGCCGCGTCAGCTCGCTGATCGCCGACAATCTGATTGTCACGCCGAAGCGCCCGGTTGTCGAGGGTCTTGCCTATGGTGAGCAGGTCAAGCTGAAGGGCGACGAGGCCTGGGCCGAGATTACCAATCCCGACGCCACCAATCTGCTTTGCCGTTTTGAGAACGGCGCAAGCGGCATCGTCGATTTCAGCCGTGTGGCGACCGGCCGCAAATTCATGCAGACCTATGAGGTCTACGGCACCAGGGGCAGCCTCGCCTATACCTATGACGAGGTGAACCGCCTGCGCTTCTATTCGAATGACGATCGCGCCGGGCGAGCCGGTTTCCGCGAGATCGATGTCGGCCCGGAGAACCCGACCTTCAGGGCCTTCCTGCCACTGCCGAACTTCGCGCTCGGCTACAATGAGAGCAAGATCATCGAGGTTGCCGAAGTCATACGCTCGATCACGACCAACACGCCGATGTGGCCGACATTCGAGACCGGGCATCACATCTGCCAGATCGTCGACGCGTGCATGGAATCCTCGCGCCTCAAGCGCTGGGTTGACATCCCCTTCGCGTGACCGGACGCCTATCGCAAGGACAGACGCCATGACCATTGATGTCCCTCAACATATTCTCGACGCGCTGACGGATGTCGATATGCCGAAGCTTTCGGCAGAGGCGGCTTCATCCGAAACGGTGACCCTCGCCGGCATCGATGTGCCAGTCTATAGGGCCGGCTGTGTCGTGGTGGGATCGGGGGCTGCGGGTTTGCGTGCGGCCGTCGAAATGAAGCGGCGCGGTGACGATGTCGTCGTCATGAGCCAGAGCGCCTGGGGCGGCACCTCGGCCTGTTCCGGCTCCGACAAGCAGACGCTTCACACGGCAAACACCGCCGATCAGGGCGATAATTTCAAGGCGATGGCACGCGCCATCCGCGCCGGTGGCGCGATGGACGAGGACACCGCCTATGTCGAGGCTGTCGGTTCCGCCCGCATGATGGCGTCGCTGCAATTCCTGGGATTGCCGCTGCCGCAGGATCCCTTGGGAGGCACGCTCCGATATCAGACGGATCACGACGAGGTCGGTCGCGCCACCAGTTGCGGCCCGCGCACATCGCGATTGATGGTCAAAGTGCTGGCAGAAGAGGCAATCCGCCTCAACGTTCCGATCTGTAACCACACGACAGCCGTGAAGATCCTGACTGAAGGCGACGGCGACGGCCCCAGGGTCATGGGCGTGCTGGCGATCCGCGCCGCCGACCGGACGGACGCCAACCCCTTTGGCATCGCCCTGTTTTCCTGCGGGGTGCTGGTGCTTGCGGCGGGAGGGCCGGGTGAACTTTATCGGGATAGCGTCTATCCAAATGGCTGTTTCGGATCGCTCGGTCTGGCGCTGGAGGCAGGCCTCGAACTTGTCAACCTGACGGAGAGCCAGTTCGGCATCGGCACGCGCCGGGAAGGGTTTCCCTGGAACCTCTCGGGAACCTATGTCCAGGCGATCCCGCATATTTATTCCGTCGACGCCGATGGAAACGAGCATCATTTCCTGGCGCAATATTATCGCAGCACCCAGGAGATGGCCTCGAACGTCTTCCGCAAGGGGTATCAGTGGCCGTTTCACTCCACCCGGATGCTGGATTTCGGCTCAAGCCTCGTGGATCTGGCCATCTACCGCGAAAATGCGGCGGGCTGCCGGGTCTTCATGGATTTCAACAGGAACCCGCTGCCGGTACCCGGCGACCAGCCCTTTTCGCTCGAACGGCTTGACGACGACGTGAAACAATATCTGGGCAATGCCGGCGCGAACCAGGATCTTCCAATCCAGCGCCTGCGGCACATGAACCCGCTCGCGATCGAGCTTTATCGCCGCTACAAGGTCGACATCGCAGTCGAGCCGCTCGAATTTGCCGTCAACAACCAGCATATGAACGGCGGCATTCTGGTCGACACCTGGGGTCGCAGCAGTCTTGCAGGTTGCTACGCCATCGGCGAGGCGGCCGGCACACATGGCGTGACGCGGCCGGGTGGCGCCGCGCTGAACGCGGGTCAGGTCTTTGGCACAAGGGCGGCCGAGCACATTGGGGCGAGCGGCAAGGCAAAGATTGCTCCCAAGACCGATATCACGGCGACCGCCCGAGCGGGGGTCTCCAATCTGCTCGAAATACTGAAACCGGGCAGCCTGCTGACGGTGAAGTCAATCCGGGCCGAAGTACAGGCTCGCATGAGCGAGAAGGCTGGCATCATCTGTGACGGCAGCAGCGTCGCTGAAGCCTTGGTGGAAGCAAGTCAACTCAGCACTCAAATCCGCGAAAGCGGAATAGCGTATGAACGGGCAGCGGAAGCAGGGCGAGCCCTGCAATGGCGGCAGATGGCGCTTGCATCGGAGGCGGTATTATTCGCGCTGGACTACTTCATTCAAAACGGCGGCGGCAGCCGCGGCGCCCGCGCCATATGTGATCGGGCAGGGGACGCGCTGCCGTTTGATCGTTCCGGCCCTCTCGAGGAATACCGCTTCCAAAGCGAACAGGATGCCCATCGGGACGAACAGATCATCGTTTGGCTTGAAGGTGACGCCATGAAGATCCGTACACGCCCGATCCGGCGGTTCGACGAAAGCGCAAAGTCATTTTTCGAGCGCGATTGGCCGGCTTGGCTGACAGGCCGCATCTACGACCTAGACGCCGATCAGTAACACCGGAGCTGCCCAGCAAGGCTATACGACGGTCGCGATAACTCGGGACAAAACCGTGCCCGGCTGAGTGCCTATGCGTAAGGCGTGCCCGCCAATGCAGCCTTCAGGCCGATGGTTCCCTTGTCAACGACAGCGAGAAAGGCGGCTTTTGCTTCCTTTGTGTCCTGGCGGTGCCGAAAGGTCATGTGACCCTGAATGAGGGCGACGGCCCAGGTCGCCAGCAGCAGGCTGGCCGCCAGTTTGGCATCGGGATCGGTTGGTTCCCGCCCAACGCTTTCCGATAGCGCCACCGCCACGACCTGCGCGATCTCGTCGCGTATCGCTCTTACCCGGGCCTTCAGCGTTTCGCTGCCTTCGATCGTCTTTACGAAGCCCTGGCTGCGAGCCGAAAAATCGACAGCAGGGCTCTCTTCCGCAACCAGCCGATGCGCAAATAAGCGATAGGCCTCGATCGGAGCGACTCCGGCCTCACGCTGCCGCAAGGCCTCGCGCAGCATCTCGCGCGCCTCCTCGTCGCGATCGAACAGCATGTCCTCTTTGCGGGGGAAATAGTTGAACACCGTCATCCGCCCGACGTCGGCGGCGGCGGCGATCTCGTCCACCGTCACATGGTCGAAGCCGCGCTCAAAGAAGAGGCGCGTGGCGACATTCGAGATGTTCTGTCGTGTGGCGAGGCGTTTGCGGGTTCGCAGGTCGGTTGGAATGGTCATGTCCGAGTTGATAGCAGAAATTTTATACTGAGTACACATTTTCTGTTGACGCCCGCCCTCTGTGAGCGTAGCAGTAATGTGTACTCAGTCCATTATTGGACTTAATACTATAAACTCACATACCCCCGCAGACGACCAAACCGAAAGGGAAGCATCATGAAGGCTGTTCAATTCAACGAATATGGAGGACCCGAGGTCCTGCATGTCGTCGAGATCGATGAACCGCATGCTGGCCCCGGTCAGGTGCGGATCGCCGTCCGCGCCGCCGGGGTGAACCCCTCCGACTGGAAGCGCCGGAACGGACAGTATCGTGACTTCGAGGAGGTGACGTTTCCATCGGGTCTCGGCGTCGAAGCGTCAGGCGTTGTCGACGAGGTCGGCGCGGGCGTTTCCAACGTTGCTATCGGAGACGCCGTCTTCGGTTTCGGCGAAGGCACGATCGCTCAACATGCGGTTCTCACGCATTGGGCGCACAAGCCGGATGATTTGCCCTTCGATGTCGCCGCCGGCCTGCCTGTCATCGTCGACACGGCAACGCGTGCGCTTGACGAAGTCGGCATCAAATCCGGCGAGACGCTGTTGGTGAGCGGTGCTGCAGGCGGGATCGGCACGGCTGTCGTCCAGCTTGCACGCCTGCGTGGGGTGATCGTCATCGGCACCGCGAGCGCGCCGAAGCATGACTATCTGCGAGAGCTTGGCGCCATCCCAACGCCGTACGGCCCCGGGCTGGGAGGACGTCTAAGGGAGCTCTACCAGATGGCATTGACGCTGCCCTCGATCTCGCCGGCTCGGGAATCATACCCGAGTTGATCGATATCGTCGGCGACCCCGCTTATGTTCTTTCCGTCGCCGATTTCTCAGCTGAGGAATACGGCGCAAAATTTTCACACGGCCCTCCCGAGAACCCCGAGCAGATTTTCATCGATGTGGCTCGGCTCTATTCCGAAGGCCTTTTCCGCTTGCACGTCGAACAGACCTTTCCGCTTGAGCAGACCGCGCAAGCGATGGAGGTCAGCGCCAAAGGGCGCGTGACCGGCGAGCTCATCATTTCCATGGATTGAAACCCAATGAACAAGCCTCTTATCGTTATCTTTGCCGCGATCTGTTTAGACGCCGTCGGCATTAGCCTCATCTTTCCCATTCTTCCCCGCCTTCTCGAGGATGTGACGCACACGCAGAACATCGCGCCCTATATCGGCATCATGACGGCGCTGTATGCTGCCATGCAGTTCGTCTTCGCGCCGGTGCTCGGTGCGCTCAGCGACAATCTCGGCAGGCGTCCCGTGCTTCTCATTTCGCTGGCGGGTGCGGCGATCAATTACGTCATCATGGCATTTGCCCCGCAGCTCTGGATGCTGCTGCTCGGCCGCGCCATTGCCGGCCTGACCAGTGCCAATATCTCCGTGGCAACGGCCTACATCACCGACATCTCGCCCGAGGATAAGCGAGCACGCCGCTTTGGCCTGTTCAACGCCATGTTCGGTATCGGCTTCATCGTCGGCCCGGTAATCGGCGGGTTGCTCGGCGACCATTGGCTGCGGCTCCCTTTCATCGCCGCTGCCGTTCTGAACGGCTGCAATCTGCTGCTGGCCTTCTTCGTCCTGCCTGAATCTCGCATTCCGTCCCGCCAGAAGATCGATCTGGCCGTTCTCAACCCGCTTTGGCCGCTGCGCTGGGCCTTTTCGATGAAGGGACTTCTGCCGATCGTCTTCGTCTATTTCATCCTGAGTGCCACCGGCGAGGCCTATGGTACGTGCTGGGCATTGTGGGGCTTCGATACCTTCCAGTGGAACGGCCTCTGGATCGGCCTTTCGCTGGGCGCATTCGGTGTCTGCCAGACACTGGTGCAAATCTTCCTGCCCGGCCCAGCGACAAAGCTCCTCGGCGAACGATGGGCTGTGATCGCCGGGATCGCCAGCGCCTGCATCGCCCTTGTCACCATGGCTTTCGCCAACCAGGGCTGGATCGTCTTCGCGATCATGCCGATCTTCGCCCTTGCAGGCATTGGCACGCCGGCGTTTCAGGCGCTCGCCACCCGGCAGGTCGATTCGGCCAGCCAAGGCCAGTTCCAGGGCGTACTGACATCGGCGGTAAGCCTGGCCTCCATCATCAGTCCTCTGGCATTCTCGACTTTCTACTTTGCCGTCCAGAAAGAGTGGCCCGGCGCCATCTGGCTATCGGTCGTCGTCGTCTTTGCAATTGCGGTGCCGCTGGTCTTACTCGGCACCAGAACCACCCATCCCATGCAGGTGGCCAACGCCTAACCGAGGCTTAGCCGGCTTTGCGCAGGCCCATCTTGCCATCCATCCCCAAAAATCCGCAGCGACGAGAAATATATTTCACATGATGAATTATATTGACAACACGCAGGCCATGCGGTTTCTTGTCGACATCGGAACTCGAGGAGGAGTTTCGATCTTCATTGGGATCATCGGCCCCCACAAGGGAGGCCAGGGGACATTTGGGAAGGGGCTTCGGCCTCCGGGGAGGAACTTTGCGCAAATTTCTAAGCACGACCGCAATGGCTGTTCTGGCCGCAGCGGCATTCGTCTCGACTGCGTCAGCAGCCGAGACGGAAAATCCGTTTCGCTGCAAGCCCGGCGAAAAATACGTCATGAACGTCATGGTATCCGGCGTCGAATACTGGTTCCCGGTCTATGAGATGTTCAAGCAGGCCGGCCGCCAGCTCGGCTGCGAGACCGCCTATACCGGAACGCCGGAATATGACGTCAACAAGCAGATCGCCACCTTCGATCAGGCACTTGCCCAGAACCCGGCCGGCATTCTCGTCCATCCGATGAATTCCGACCCGTTCATCGAGCCGATCAACCGCGCGATCGATCAGGGCACGGCGGTCGTCACCTTCGCCGCGGATTCGCCGCTTTCCAGGCGCATCTCCTTCATCACCTCGGACAATGCGCGTGAAGGCACCTACGCTGCCGATGCGATTGCCGCAAAGCTCGGTGGCAAGGGCGAATATGCCGTTCTGGAAAATCCGGGGCAGGACAATCACGACAAGCGCATCGCCGCTTTCATCGCTCGCATGGAAACAAAATATCCTGACATGAAGCTCGTCGGCCGCGCGGCCTCGAACCAGGATCCCAACAAGGCTTATCAGGGTCTCATGAGCCTGGTGCAGGCGCATCCGAACCTAAATGCCGTGTTCATGCCCGAGGCAAACTCGGCAATCGGCGCAGCTCAGGCCAACAAGGAAAGCGGCGGCAAGATCCTCGTGATGTGCGCCGACGTCAACGCCAATATTCTCGACATGATCAAGGCCGGCGAAGTGTTCGGCTCGATCAACCCAAACCAGGGCATGCAGGGTTATATGGGCTTCATGATGCTCTGGTTTGCCAAGCATCCCGAGCTGATCGACCCGATGAACGACGCCAAGCGTTCCGGCTTCAACCCGATGAGCATTCCCTTCGTCGATAACGGCCTGTCGATCGTGACAGCCGCCAATGCCGACGACTTCTATTGGGACAAGTACCTGAAGCGTCGTGGTACGAAGGGTATCGAGGAGTAAGCCCTACGAGGCGGTTGTCCGGGATGAGGAAATCCCGGACAACCGATGCAGGGTGGGCAAGGGAGTGGATGTGATGACGCCAGCACCGGTCTTGGAGATACGCAATGTCAGCAAACGCTTCGGCGCCATCAAGGCGCTGACGGATGTGACATTCACCCTGGAAAGGGGCGAGGTGCATGCGCTCTGCGGCGAGAACGGCGCGGGCAAGTCGACGCTCATGAACATCATCGCCGGCGTGCTGCAGCCGAACGAAGGAGAAATCCTCATCGATGGCGCGCATGTGAAGATTGCCTCTCCGGCCCATGCCCAGACCTTGGGAATAGGTCTCGTCCACCAGGAAATCGCCCTCTGCCCGGACGCCACCATTGCCGAGAACATGTTCATGGCGGCCACAAACCGTCGCCGCTCGCCTTTCATGAATTTTGCCCGGCTGGAGCGGGAAGCGCAGGCTGTCATGAACCGCCTTGCTCCGATCGATGTCCGCCAGAAGGTCAGCGAGCTGCCGATTTCAAGCCAGCAGCTCGTCGAGATCGCGAAGGCGCTGACGCTCGATTGCCGGGTTCTGATCTTCGACGAGCCGACGGCGGCGCTGACGGTCACGGAAGCACAGGTGCTCTTCGGCATCATTAACGATCTGAAGGCTCAGGGCATATCGATCGTTTATATCAGCCACCGCATGGCCGAGATTTTCAGCCTCTGCGACCGCGTCACCGTCTTTCGCGACGGCCGCTATGTTTCGACCGAACGAGTGTCGGATATCACCGCCGAAGATGTGGTGCGCCGCATGGTCGGCCGCGAGATCACCCAGCTCTATCCTGAGAAGCAGGGCGAGACGGAGCGCAACGACGAAACCATTCTCTCCGTCCAAAATCTTGGTGACGGCAAGCGCTTCCGCGATGTCAGCTTCGAACTGCGCAAAGGCGAAATTCTCGGGATCGGTGGCCTGATCGGCTCCGGACGAACCGAAATCGCCGAAGGTGTCTGCGGGCTGCGCCAGACGACGACAGGCGAGATCCGATTGCAGGACAATACACTCCGGGCGACATCCTACGCGGATGCGGTACGGGCAGGCGTCGTCTACCTCTCCGAGGATCGCAAAGGCTCCGGTGTCTTTCTCGACCTATCGATTGCGCAGAACATTGCCGCTCTCGATTTGAAGTCGCTGACCGGCCGGTTCGGGCTCTTGAATGCGAAGGCAGAGGCGGATCGGGCAGGCGAACTTGCGCGCCGTCTCGGCGTTCGCATGGGCGGTATCGACATGCCGGTCTCATCGCTCTCCGGCGGCAATCAGCAGAAGGTCGCCATCGCCAAACAGCTGGCGGTCGATCCGAAAGTGATCCTTCTCGATGAGCCGACGCGCGGCATCGATGTCGGCGCAAAATCCGAGATTCATCGCCTGCTGCGTGATCTCGCGCGCTCCGGTATCGGCATCGTCGTCATCACCTCGGAATTGCAGGAGCTTCTCGGCCTCTGCGACCGGGCGATCGTCATCCGCGAAGGCACCATCGCCGGCGAAGTCGAAGGCGCGGCGATGACGGAAGAGGCCATCATGCGGCTGGCATCGGGCATCGGCGCCGGGCAACACACCAAATCAAAGGCATCAGAGCATGCCGTCTGAGAAAAAGGCAGAAACGGGGGACAAGGCAGTGACAGATCATGCATTGGCGGTGACGAGGCAGCGCGCTTCTTCCTGGAGGAAGCTCGGAACGATGCGGGAAGCAGGGCTCATCGCCATCATTCTCGCCCTTTGCATCCTCATGAGCTTTGCCTCCCCGCATTTCCTGACGCTCGGCAATTTCAGAGCGATGCTGATGTCCTTCTCGGTGGAAGGTATCGTCGTCGTCGGCATGACGATCCTTTTGATCGTCGGCGGCATCGACCTCTCTGTGGGGTCGGTCGTCTGCTTCTCGATGGTTCTGTCCGGGTCGCTGTTCCTGATGGGACTGGATCCATGGAGCGCATCGCTGATCGGCATCCTCGCCAGCGCGTTGATCGGCTGCGCCATGGGCTTCTTCGTCACCGTCATCGGCCTCAATCACTTCATCACGTCGCTGGCGGCCATGGTGATCGTGCGGGGTATCTGCCTCATCATTACCAAGGGAACACCGCTTTCGCTGTTCACGCTGCCGCCCTCGTTCAAGGCCGTCGGGCAAGGCACCTTTTACGGGGTGCCCTATGTGATCCTGATCTTCGTCGCCGTGGTCGCCATTTTCGATTTCCTGCTGCGTCGGGCAACGGCCTTCCGCAAGGTCTTCTATACCGGCAGCAACGAGAAGGCCGCCCTCTATTCCGGCATCAAGACCAACCAGGTGAAGTTCTGGGTTACCGTCCTCTGCGCCACGTTATCCGGCGTTGCCGGTGTCATCTACATGTCCAGGTTTGGTGCTGCGACACCGACTTTCGGCGTCGGCATGGAGCTCAACATCATTGCCGCGGCCGTTATCGGCGGCGCATCCCTGAGCGGCGGCTCCGGCACGATCCTTGGCGCCATCCTTGGCATTGCGCTTCTGTCTGTCGTCTCAAGTTCGCTGATCCTACTCAACGTATCGGTCTATTGGCAGGACATGATCAAAGGCTGCATTCTCCTGACTGCCGTTTCCATCGACCATTTCCTTCACAAGCGGAAGGCTGCCTGACATGCCGATTGCAAAGCCGAAATCCCCATCTGCGCCCCGCGAGGAAATCGTCATCGCGCGCCAGATGCACCAGGCTCTCGTCCTGCACTTCCTCGAAGGCCTGACGCAGGCTCAGATCGCCGACCAGCTCGGCCTCTCGCATGCGACCGTCAACCGGCTGATCAAGCGCGGCCGCCAGCTCGGCCTGGTCGAGATCAAGATCAAATCCCCTGTCGAGCCCCTGGTCGACATGGAGGAGCAGCTTCTTGCCCTTGGCGGCATAAGCCGCGCCATCGTCGTACCGACGGTATCGGATAATCTGCAAACGACGCTGCAGACGGTTGGCGAAGCCGCGGCTCGCTTGCTGCTCGAGCATATCGCAGACGGCGATACGATCTGCATCACCGGCGGCAAGGGCGTCAGCGCCGTCGTGGCGGGCCTTCAGGCGCCGCGACGCTTCGATGTCGCCGTCATCCCGGCAACGGGCTGCGTTCAGGGCAAACACTATACGGATGTGAACCACGTCTCGACGATGATGGCCGACCGGCTAGGCGGCCACTCGTTCCAGATCCATGCGCCTCTTTTTGCCGATAGCGCTGGCGAGCGCGACATGCTGATCAACATGCGCTCCGTTGCCGACGTCTTCCGGCAGGCGCGAGAGGCCAAGGTGGCGGTGGTCGGCATCGGCTCCATTCTCTCCGACGACTCCAGCTACTACGACCTGCATCCCTCTTCGAGCACGGACCGCGCGGCAATCGAGCGCTCCGGCGCCTCGTGCGAATTGCTCGCGCATCTGCTCGATGACCGGGGCAGCGTCTGCGACTACAGCCTCAACCGCTCCCTCGTCTCGCTGACCCTTCCGGAGTTCGCCTCGATCCCGACGAAGATCGGCGTGGCAAGCGGTCCGAACAAGGCGGGGCCGATCCTCAGCGTCATGCGCGGCCATCATCTCGATACGCTGGTCACTGACGAAGCGACCGGTGCGCGGGTTCTGGCGCTGGCAAATGGCGAAGGACAAAGCGCATGAACGGGCAACAATTGATACGCAAGATAGGCGGCTCAGACGTCAGCGCTTCGGCGGTCGGCCTTGGAACATGGGCAATCGGCGGCTGGATGTGGGGAGGCACCGACGAGGCGGAATCGATCGCGGCGATCCAGGCATCGCTGGATGCCGGCATCACGCTGATCGATACCGCGCCGGCCTACGGCCTCGGTCGCTCGGAAGAGATCGTCGGCAAGGCGCTTGACGGTCGCCGCGATAAGGCGGTGATCGCCACCAAGTGCGGTCTCGTGTGGCATACCGACAAGGGCCGGCATTTCTTCGATCAGGATGGCAGGCCGGTTCACCGCTACCTCGGTCGCGATGCGATCTTCCACGAAGTCGAGGAAAGCCTGCGGCGCCTCGGCACCGACTACATCGATCTCTACATCACCCACTGGCAGGATCCGACGACACCGATCGAGGAGACGATGCGGGCGCTGGAAGACCTAAAGACGTCGGGCAAGATCCGGGCGATCGGCGCCAGCAATGTCGGCACCCCCGAACTGCAAGCCTATATAGCGACCGGCGGTCTCGATGCCATCCAGGAGCGCTTCAGCATGCTTGACCGGGAGATCGAGGCCGATCTGCTGCCGTTGACCCGGGAAAACGGCGTTGCGACGCTGAGCTATTCCTCCCTGGCGCTCGGTCTCTTGTCCGGCGCTATCGGACCCGACCGGGTCTTTTCCGGTGATGATCAACGGCTGGGCAATCCTCGCTTTTCTGTTTCCAACCGTGAAAAGGTGCGGGCCTTTGCGAGTGCCATCAAGCCGGTTGCCGATAGGCACGAGGCGAGCATTGCCCAGATCGTCATCGCCTGGACGCTTGCCCAGCCCAGCGTCACCTTTGGTCTTTGCGGCGCGCGCAATCCCGCGCAGGCGCTCGACAATGCCCGGGCCGGAACCATCCGGCTGGACGCGGATGATCAATCGGCCATCGATGCGGCCATTTCAGCGAAATTGACCGCTATGGACAGGTAACGGATCACCATCATGAATCGTGAAGAGACGTTGGACGGGCTTCGCCGGAGCCCGAAGGTGGACGTGTGTGTCATCGGCGGCGGCATCAACGGCATCAGTGTCTTCCGGGAACTGGCGCTGCAGGGGCTCGACGTGCTTCTGGTCGAGAAGCAAGATTATTGCTCCGGGGCGAGCGCCGCACTGTCGCGCATGGTGCATGGCGGCCTTCGTTATCTCGAGAATGGCGAGTTCAAGCTGGTGCAGGAATCGCTCACTGAGCGTGACAGGTTGCTGCGCAATGCTCCGCACTATGTCGCGCCGCTGCCGACGACCGTGCCGGTCTTCGATATCTTCTCCGGACTTGGCAATGGTCTCGTCCGCTTCCTGGGGCTCTCCCGTCGACCCAGCCGCCGCGGCGCCATTGCCATCAAGGCAGGCCTCAGCATTTACGATTTCCTGACGCGCAAGCGGGCCATGATGCCGCGCCATCAGTTTCGCGGCCGGCGCAGCACGCTCGCCAAGTGGCCGGCACTCAATGCCGACATAAAGAGTTCCGCCACCTATTACGACGCCTGGGTCAGCCACCCGGAGCGCCTGGGAGTCGAGTTGCTGGATGACGGCCTCTCTGCAGGATCGAAGGCGCTGAACTACGTGGACATCCGTGCGCTAGGGGAGGGCCGATATCTCGTGCACGACACCATCAGCGGCTCTTCGGCGGCAATCGAACCCACACTCATCATCAACGCAACTGGCGGGTGGATCGACATCACCAACGGCACGCTCTTTAAACCCGAAACACGGACGATCCCTTTGATGGGCGGCACAAAAGGATCCCATCTAATCATCGACAATGCGGCGCTCTATGACGCGCTTGCCGGCCATATGATCTACTACGAGAACGAGGATGGCCGGATCTGCATCCTGTTTCCTTATCTGGGTAAGGTTCTCGTCGGCTCCACCGATATTCGCATCGACCATCCCGATAACGTGCGCTGCGAGACTGACGAGCGGGACTATATCCTGCAATCCCTGTCGTTCGTTCTGCCCGATATCAAAATCCGGCCGGAAGAAATCAGCTTCCAGTTCTCGGGCGTCCGGCCCCTGCCGGCGAGCACCGACAGTTTTACCGGCCGCATTCCTCGCGATCATTTCTGTACGGTCGTGGACGACGCCAATGGCGGCCCATCGGTCGTGTGCATGATCGGCGGGAAGTGGACGACCTTTCGATCGTTCGGCGAACTCGCGGCTGATCTCGCGCTGGAGCGGCTGGGCAAAGAGCGGCAAGTTTCGACAGTCGATCGGGCGATCGGCGGCGGCCGACGATTTCCGCTCGATCGCGCCGCGTGGATCGCTCAGGTGGCGGCAGAAAAGGGAATTCCGGGTAGCCGTATGGCAGTGCTTTTCGGCCGCTACGGCACGCAGGCCGAAGCAATCGCCGGCTTCATCGGCATGGCATCCGACAGGCCCACGCCCCATCCGGATTATTCCGAGCGCGAACTCATCTTTCTCATCCGCAACGAAGCGGCCGAGCATCTCGACGATCTGCTGCTCCGGCGCACAACGCTTGCCATATCGGGCCATCTCTCCCAGCAGATGATGGACGCAACGCTCGATCTTCTAGCGGCGGAAAAGGCCTGGACGCCGGCAGAGCGGAGTGCCGAGCGCGAGCGTTTTCTCACCCTCTTACGTGACCGCCACGGCGTCACCGAAAGCACCCTTTCCGAACGGAACGAACAAAGGAGCATGCAATGCGAAGCAACAGCAAAGTCCGGATGAACCGGCTATTCAGCGGCGGTCGTTGCCTGGACGTGGCCATCGATCATGGCGTCTGCAACGAACCCTCCTTCCTCAATGGTCTCGAAGACATGCCGACTGTTGTCGGGACCCTGGTGCAAGCAGCCCCCGACGCAATCCAGATGAACTACGGCCAGGCAGACTTGCTGCAAGATGTGACCGCCAGGAACAAGCCGGCGCTGGTCATGCGCATCGACATGGGAAACCCATATAACCGCACGCGGCACCGCGACATGTGGGCCGTACTCCAGAACGAGGCCGAGCCCTTGATCGGCGCGATCGAGATGGATGCGGCCTGTGTCGTGGTCAACCTCTTCATGCTGCCCGACGAACCCGACCTTTTTCGCCAATGCGTTCAGAATATTGCCCGCGTGCGCGCGGACTGCGACAAATACGGCCTGCCGCTGATGATCGAACCGCTTGTCATGCAGCCGGTCGATCAGGCTGGCGGCTATATGGTCGATGGGGATGCCGACAAGATCGTTACCTTGACGCGGCTTGCCCGCGAGATGGGAGCGGATATCGTCAAGGCCGACCCGACGACGAATGCGGAGGATTTCCACAGGGTGGTCGAGGCGGCCCGTTGCCCGGTTCTGGTTCGCGGCGGCGGCAAGGAGGATCTTCGCGCCGTCTTCGATAAATCGGCGGCCTTGATGCGGCAGGGCGCCATGGGCATGGTCTATGGGCGTAACATCTATCAACATGCCAATCCGAGCGCGGTCGTTCGCGGGCTGATGGCGATCATACATGACGATGCAAGCGGCGAGGACGCTTTCGCGCTTTACCAACGCGGCTGATCGTGAAGACTGGGGCCTTGGGAGGGGCTTTGCATGGCAGATTATCTATTGGGGCTCGACGCCGGCAACACCGTCATCAAGGCGGTGATCTTTGACCGGGAGGGCAACGAAATCGCGGCGGCGGCAGAAGAGGGCCATAGCCGCATGCCATGCGCCGGGCATGTGGAACGTGGGCTCGACGAGCTCTGGGCGAATGCCCGCAAGGTCATCCGCAGTTGCATCGAGCAGGCGGCGATCAGGCCGCAGGATATTGCCGCGGTGGGCTGTGCCGGCCACGGAAACGGGCTTTATGCGCTGGATCGCGACGGTCAGCCGCTGCTCGGCATTCAGTCGCTCGATACGCGAGCGGCTGGTCTCGTTGAGGAATGGCAGGCGCAAGGCGTGGGTGACCGCACCTATCCGATCGGCCAGCAGCGGCCCTGGCCGTCGCAGACGCCGACACTGCTCGCCTGGCTAAAGCGGCATCGGCCGGAGACCTTCGCCAGGGTCGGCACGATTTTCCTATGCAAGGACTTCATCGTCAATCGGCTCACCGGCATGCGGGTCAGCGAAATGTCCGACATGACCGGATGCGGTTTGCTCGATGTCGCCAATCGCCGCTACGATCGGGCATTGATGGAGGCCTATGGCCTTGGCGACTGCATGGAGCTTCTGCCGTCACTGATCGAGAGCGCCGATATTGCGGGAGAGATCACCGAGGAAGCCGCCGATCAGACGGGGCTTGCCGCCGGCACGCCCGTTGTCGGCGGTCTGTTCGATGTCATCGCGTCGGCCATTGGGTCCGGCGTCACGCGGACGGGTGACGCGTCGATCATTGCGGGAACCTGGAGCATCAATCAGGTCATCATCGACAGGCCGCAGCTGTCAGGCCCCGTCTTCATGTCCTCTACCTTCGACCGCGAGCGCTATATGGCGATCGAGTCGAGCGCCACTTCGGCAGCAAACCTAGAATGGCTGGTCCGGGAATTCTTTTCTGACGTCCCCACAGGCGGGCGCTCACCCTTCGATCTCTGCGGCGAGCTTGCCGCCGCCATTGTGCCGGCTGCGGACGACCCGATCTACCATCCCTTTCTCTATGGGGCGCAGCAGAACGGCAATGCCCGAGCCGGCTTTTACGGGGTTGCCGGCTGGCATACGAAGGGGCATCTCGTCCGCGCCGTCCTTGAAGGCGTCGCTTTCGGTCATCGCGAGCACATAGAGACGATGCGCGAGGCGGGGGCCGTCTTCAACGAAGCGGTGCTTTCAGGCGGCGGCTCCCGAAGCTTGATCTGGCCTCAGATATTTGCCGACGTGCTGGGCTCGCCGGTGTCGATCGCTCGTTCGCGTGAGACGGGTGCGCTTGGAGCAGCGATTGCGGCAGGAACCGGCGCTGGTATCTTCGCGGATTTTACCGATGGTGCAGCCTCGATGGTCAAGATGGAGCGCAACTACGTCCCAAACACCAATTTGGCGGCTCACTATGAAAGACGCTACGACCTCTACCGCGACATCGCCAAGGCAATGGCCCGGATCTGGCGACGCCATGCGTCGATAAAGGGCGATCAATAACAACTGGCACCGAAGAGCGGCCACAGTTTCGCACGGGCGAAAAATGCGGCCGCTCATAAAGCTCGTTCAGCACCTGCATCCAAAATTAGCAGAGAGTTCTCAGCGCAACCCCTAGATTAGCGGCCTCGCAAGTGTCAGCTTATGCCTTGCGAGCAATCCAGAACCCGCAACATCAGGAGGCCAGAACGCATGAGCACCACCGAACCCGATGTGATCGTCGTCGGCGCAGGCCTTGCCGGTCTGGTCGCAACCTACGAGCTGGTAAAGGCCGGACGCCGGGTTCTCTTCGTCGATCAGGAAAATCGCAACAATCTGGGCGGCCAAGCCTTCTGGTCACTCGGTGGGTTGTTCCTCGTCGATAGTCCCGAACAACGGCGGATGCGGATCAAGGATTCTTATGATCTGGCGGTGCAGGACTGGATGGGTTCGGCTCAGTTCGACCGGGCCGAAGATTACTGGCCCCGCAAATGGGCCGAGGCCTATCTTCGCTTCGCAACCGACGAGAAGCGCACATATCTGCATGAGCTGGGTGTGCGCTTCGTTCCGACGGTCGGCTGGGCGGAGCGCGGCGACGGCAATGCGCTCGGGCATGGCAACTCCGTGCCACGATTCCATCTGACCTGGGGAACAGGCCCCGAACTGGTGCGCGTCTTCCGCGAGCCGGTGCTCGACGGCGAGCGGCGCGGCCTGGTGCGTTTTGCATTCCGCCACCAGGTGGATGAGCTGATCGTCGAACAGGACGCCGTCGTCGGGGTGCGCGGCACGGTGCTCGAACCCTGCGACGATCTCGAGCGTGGCAAGAAATCGCCACGCAACGGAATCGAGGGCTTTGAATACCGTGCCCCGGCCGTGGTGTTGAGCACCGGCGGCATCGGCCATAATCTCGACCTGATCCGCCGTAACTGGCCGACTGACCGGCTGGGCAAGGCTCCCACGCATATGATCCCCGGCGTCCCCGCCCATGTGGACGGGCGCATGCTCGGGATTGCCGAGACGTCGGGCGCCAGCATCATTAACCGCGACCGCATGTGGCATTATGTCGAGGGAATCCACAACTGGAACCCGATCTGGCCCGACCACGCAATCCGGATCATTCCGGGGCCATCGCCGCTATGGCTCGACGCCAATGGCGACCGCATGGAGGCTCCGAATTTTCCGGGGTTCAACACGCTTGGAACGCTGAAGCGGATCGTCTCGACTGGCCATGACTACTCGTGGTTCATCCTCAACGAGTCGATCATCGGCAAGGAATTCGTGCTGTCCGGCTCTGAGCAAAACCCCGACATCACAGGCAAGGACATCAAGCTGCTACTCCGTAGCCGGCTCTCCAAGCGCGCGCCCGGACCGATCGAAGCGTTCAAGCGCAACGGCATCGACTTCGTTGTGCGCAACAATCTGCGGGATCTCGTCGCCGGCATGAACGAACTCGCCCGCGGGCCAAGGCTGGATTACGACCATGTCGAACGCCATGTGCTGGCGCGCGACCGGGAAAGCGAGAACAAGTACAGCAAGGACGCCCAGCTGATGGGGATCATGAACGCCCGGCGCTATCTGAGCGATCGGCTGCGCATCCTCAAGCCGCATCGGCTGCTCGATCCCAAGCGGGGGCCACTCATCGCCGTGCGGCTCAATATCCTCACCCGAAAGACCCTCGGCGGCATTGAGACCAATCTCAGCTCACAGGTCATGCGCCCCGATGGCAGCCCGTTCCCCGGATTGTACGCGGCCGGCGAGGCAGCCGGTTTCGGCGGTGGTGGCGTCCACGGATACAATGCACTCGAGGGGACCTTCCTGGGTGGATGCATTTTCTCCGGCCGCGCCGCCGGCCGTGCAATTGCCGGACAGCGCGCACCCTCACGATGAGCAAGACGGAGATATTGTATTGAGTTCCGGATTGGTCAGAAAACCAGCACCGCGCTCATGAGGCCGGCTCTTTAGACAGACCGCTGCGGGTTGACGCTTCGGAAAAGCGCGCCTCCATCGGCGCAAGACCGTTCGGATTGGGCTCCGTCAAGCAGCCGTAAAGCTCGGGGCGGCGACCGCGTATCCAGCGCTGGCCGGTGCATTTGTCCAGTAGATCGAGATCGATTTCGGCGGTCACCATGGCATCGGCGGCCTGCCAGGTCTCGACCAGGATGCGGCCATAGGGATCGAGAATCATGGCATTGCCGGTGCGCACTTCGTCCTCGTCCTGACCAACGCCGTTACTGAAGACGAGGAACATGCCGTTGTCATGAGCGCGAGACGGCAGCCAGCGCATAAACCATTCTCGACCGTTCGGGCCTCGAAATTCCGCTTCGATGGCGTCGGGATCTTCCTGACGACGGGCCCATTTCTCAACCGGAATTCGCTTCAATCCATGTGGGCTGGCGGAATGCCCGCCACCCGCCTGATGCGGCGCAATCAACAGTTCCGCGCCGAGCAGGGCGGTCGCGCGAGCGTTCTCGATGAGATTATTATCCCAGCAGATCAATATCCCCGCCCGGATGCCCCAAGGGGTCTCGAACACAGTAAATCTGTCACCGCTCGAAATGAGCTTATGTTCCCAGGCATGCAGTTTGCGATGGCAATGGCGCTGTCCGTCGGGCATGCAGACGACATAGCTGTTATATAATTTCTGATCTTCGCCGCGCTCCAGCAAGCCGACGCTGATCGCTATACCCTTTTCTTGTGCCAGCGCCGCAACGTAGGAGACCGAAGGGCCCGAAAGAGGCTCGGCGAGAGCCTCCAGACCTTCGCTATCGAGCTTCGGAACATGCCAATAGCCGCAAATGCACATCTCGGGGAACACAACGAGTTGGTTGCCCGCCCGGACAGCCTCCTCGGTAAAATGGAGGATGCGCGAGAGATTATAGGCCTTGTCGCTGGCGCGATGCTGAAACTGTACGGAAGAGACGGTGAAGGTCACGACTATTGCTCCTGAATGTCATGGGGCGATTTGACCATTCAGGCATCTTTTCGTAAAATGATACTTTCGACAGAAATTATTCGATATTCGAATGGATCTTAAACTTCTCCGCGCCTTCATTCAGTTGGTTGATACCGGCCATTACGGCAAGGCGTCGGCGAAGCTGTTCGTCACCCAATCGACCTTGTCGAAGCAGATACAGGCGCTGGAAATGACAGCAGGCGGCCCACTATTCGAGCGTGGCCGTCATGGCGCCAAGCTCACAGCCCTGGGTCAGCTACTGCATCAGGAAGCGCGCGCACTCCTGCGCCTGAGTGATGATATCGACCTGAAGATGCAGCGGGCCAATGCCGGCCTGACCGGATCGCTCGACATCGGATTCGGGATATCGGCGCTGGTCACCGCCCCGCAACTGATCGCCGGCTTTCGGGCAAGCATACCGGAGAGCCAGATCACGCTTAACGACCTGCCGTCGCGAGAGCAGCATCAGCGATTGCTCGATGGCCGGCTCGATGTCGGTTTCTGCCGAGCGTCCGAAGGCGACAACGACCTGGCCTTCATGCCTGTTATCGAAGAGCGGCTGGCGCTGGTTCTTCCTCACGAAATGACGATCCCCTCCGAAGATCGGCTGCCGGACCTGAACCGTCTCGGCTTTGTGTCTTTATCGCCATTGCGTGGGCCGGGATTGGATTCGCAGATCAGCCGTTGGTGCTCCACGATCGGCTTTACCCCGCGTATCATCCAATATGCCGATGATATCCTGACGGTACACGCCGTTGTCGCGGCCGGTCTGGGCGCGGCATTCCTTCCCTGGCACGGCGTCAATGCCTTGGCCGGTCGTACGCATCAACAGCCTCTTTCAGGCCCCGAGGCGACATGGCCTATCGGACTTTGCTGGCACCGGAGAAGTAGCAGTGCCCTGTTGAGCCGCTTCGTAGACTATGTTTCCAGGCATCATGGGTGAATCTGCCTGAGATGTCGATATCCGAATGACACACGACAAAGGCGGGTCAGACACTGAAACGGATTTCTGCCTGTTCGCGCATAAAAGCACCGCAATACCTTTAGTCTAGTAAATTTATAGACAATATTCTATCCAGCAGACCAGATCGCAAATCTGCACTCACTTGATCGATGCAGCAGCGACAAAATCAGGGACGGGATATGAAACAGAAATTTTTGACGGTGAATGGCAGAAAGCGGAATGCTGTCGGCATCGCCTTGGCATTGTCTCTTTTGACGCTCATCGGGACGCCAGCCAATGCCGCGTCCGATACGACGAAACCGGTCGACGGCGGTGTCCTTAACGTGGGATTGGCAACCGATGCCGCGATCATCGATCCATCGATCACCGGCAACTCGATCACGGCCCTTATCACCCGCAACATCGTCGATTCCCTCGTCGGGCAGGCCGAGAACAATAGCTTCACGCCCTGGCTTGCCGAGAAGTGGGAGATCAATACCGACAATACCGTCTATACGTTTCATCTGCGCAAGGGCGTGACCTTCAGCGATGGCACGCCGCTCGATGCCGCCGCCGTCAAATATAACTTCGAGCGCATCCTCGATCCGAAGACCACGTCCAGCTATGCCAAGTCGCTGCTCGGGCCTATCGACAAGATCGAGGCGCCCGATAGCCAGACGCTGGTGATCCATTACCGCCAGTCCTTCGCACCCTTGCTGCAGGGGCTGAGCTTGCCCTATCTCGGCATTCAGTCGCCAACCTATCTGCAGAAGGCGCAGAGAACGACAAATACCGTTATCGGTTCCGGCCCCTATATTCTCGAGAATTTCACCAAGGGAAGCGGCAGCAAGCTCAGCCGGCGCGCCGACTACAATTGGGGTCCGGGCTATGCCACGCATAAGGGACCGGCGCATTTCGCCCAGATCGTCTTCAAATATCTGCCGGAAGCCTCCGTACGACTGGGCGCGCTCGCGAGCGGACAGTTGCAGGCAATCGACGCGGTGCCGCCCGCAAACTATCGCTCCGTTCAGGGCAATGGCAAATTGCAGGTGGTGACGAGGGAAAATCCGGGCGTCAACAGCTCCTACTTCCTCAACACCTCCAAGGGACCGTTTCAGGATGTGAAGGTGCGCCAGGCCTTCCAGACTGCCGTGAATGGCCCAGCCGCCGTGAAGGCTGCCTATTTCGGCACGTTGAAGCCGGCGGACAATATCCTCGGGCCATCGACGCTTTATTACGACCACGATATCCCGAGGAAATGGGGCTTCGATCTCGGCAAGGCGAACCGACTGCTGGACGAAGCGGGCTGGTCGCAGAAGGATGCCGACGGGATACGCAAGAAGGATGGCGCCCGTCTGACCCTGCACTATGTGTATGACACGGGCTCCAGCAGCGCACAGGAAGTCACACTGGCGCAGGCCGTTCAGTATCAAGTGAAGCAGGCGGGCTTCGATCTTCAGCTTGATCCGGTCGATGCCGGCGGTTGGACCGCTCGCACCAATGCCAATGATTACGATCTCGTCTCGTTCTTCTACGTGCGCGCCGAGCCGGATATCCTGCGCACGGTGTTTCATTCGACCTATCTTCCGCCGAATGGCCAGAATGTCTCTCGCGTCAAAAGCCTGGACGAGAAGCTGAGCAAGGCAGTTGGCGCAACCGATGCCGAGCGCAAGCAGCTCTATGCCGACGTGCAGAAGGAAGTGATCGAACAGGCCTACGCCGTGCCGCTCTTCGTCGCGGCCTATCAGCTTGGCGCCTCCAAAGCGCTGCACGGCATCTCCTGGGCCACCAACGCCAAGCCGAATTTCTATGATGCCTGGCTGGATCAATAAAGCCCTCCAGACCGCTGTGCGGCGGACCGGCGTGATCGTTGCCGTGCTTTGGGGCGCGGCGACGATTGCATTTATTGCCGTGAAGCTCATACCGGGCGATCCGGTGTCGATCCTGGCCGGCGGCGAAAATGTCGTCGATGAGGCCGAACGGGCTGCCTTGATCCATCAATATGGGCTGGATCAACCGCTCATCGTTCAATATGCGCACTACCTCGGCAAGGCTTTGGTTGGCGATTTCGGTCAAAGCTACCAATATCGCCAACCGGTGAGCGAGGTGATCTACGAGGCTGCCGGGCCGACGCTGCAGCTTGCCGGCACTGCTATCGTTATCGCGCTGTTATTAGCCGTCAGCATCGCATTGGCGACGGCGGGCCGCCGCCGCGGCCTGGCGCGGCTGTCTTCCGGCGTGGAGCTGATATTGCTGAGCACGCCAGTCTATTGGATCGGTATCCTGCTGCTCACCATTTTCAGCTTCAATCTGCAATGGTTCCCCGTAACCGGCAATGACGGGTTATCGGCCCTGGCGCTACCGGCAATCGCCTTGAGCCTCCCTCTTGCCGCCCTGCTCAGCCAGGTGCTGCGCGATGGGTTGGAGGAGGCGCTGTCCCAGCCCTTCTCACTGACAGTCAGGGCACGCGGCGTCGGCGAGACGGTCCTGCGCGTCAGGCACGGCTTGCGGCATGCGGCGCTGGCGGCATCGACACTCACCGGCACTTTGTTGGCCGGCACGCTGGGCGGCTCGATCCTGACCGAGACGGTCTTCGGGCGCTCGGGCATCGGGCAGATCACGCTGCAGGCGATCAAGACGCGCGACATGCCGCTCGTGCTCGGCCTGGTCATGCTCTCGGCCCTCATCTTCGTCATCGTCAATCTGCTTGTCGATGCTTTCTATCTGATGATCGATCCACGTTTGCGGAGGACGGGTCTATGACCAATGCGACACTCCTGGTCGATGACGTGCTCCTACACCGTCAAGAGGGCCGGCGACGTCCCTGGCTGTCTTCCGGCCTGCTCGTCCCGCTGGCTTTCGTGATCATTCTCGCACTAGCGGTCTGGGCGCCACAATGGTTTTCCCATTTCGATCCGGAGGCGGTCGATCCGGACGCGATACTCATGGCGCCGGACAGCACGCATTGGTTCGGAACCGACGAACTCGGGCGCGACCTCTTCTCCCGCGTCGTTTACGGCACCTCGCAATCGCTGACCATCGGCGTCGGTGCGACACTGATCGCCAGCATCGGCGGTATCGTGCTCGGCACGATCGCAGCGCTGGCGCCAAGGGTGATCGCCCGGCCGCTCTTGCGCCTCATCGATATTCTGCTTGCCTTCCCGGAAATCCTGTTGGCGCTGCTGGTCATCGCCGTGCTCGGCCGTGGACCTGCCAACACCCTGCTGGCCGTCGGGCTTTCCAGTGTCGCGGGTTATGCAAGACTGATCCGTTCACAGGTGCTGCAAGTCAAGCTATCGGGCTATGTCGAGCATGCGATCGCACTGGGCGAGCACCCCTGGACGATTATCAGCCAGCATATCGTGCCGAATTCCATTCGCCCGCTTCTTATCCTCGCGACGATAGGTGTCGGCAGCTCTGTCCTCTCTGCCTCTGCATTGAGCTTCCTCGGGCTCGGCGTCGTGCCGCCCGCAGCCGAATGGGGCGCACTTCTCGCCAACGGCCGCAATTTCCTCGACATAGCGCCCTGGACGAGCCTGCTTCCGGCAACCGTTGTCGCCGTCTCCGTGATCTCGATCACGCTGCTCGGGCGCCGGCTGCAGACCATTCTTGCAACGGGCGATGTGCGATGAATATTCAGACCAGCTTGCAAAGCTTTCGCCCTGCGACTGACGGGACGCCACTGCTCTCGGTGAAGGGTTTGAATGTCTCCTTCTCCACCCCGCAAGGCCGCGTCGATGCGGTTCGTGATCTGTCCCTGGATATTGCGCCAGGGGAGATTCTGGCCTTGGTCGGCGAGTCCGGATCGGGGAAGTCGGTAACGGCGCGCGCCATCGTCGGCCTGACCGGCCCGCGTGCTGCCGTGCGCGCCGAGACCATGAGCCTGACAGCCCACAATGGCCAGCCGCTTAACCTGCTCGACTTGTCGGAGAGAGACTGGCGCGAGGTGCGCGGCCGCGAAATCGGCTTCGTTCGTCAGGATGCGCTGGTATCGCTCGATCCACTAAGGACGATCGGCCGCGAAATTGCCGAACCCATCCTGACGCACCGTCTATCGCCGAGGGCACTCGTAGCGCAGCAGGTCGCGGAATTGCTGGCGCGCGTAGGCATTCCCGATCCGGAGGTCCGAGCCGGGCAGTATGCGCACGAACTCTCGGGTGGACTACGGCAGCGGGCCCTGATCGCCTCGGCGCTTGCCGCCCAACCGCAGCTATTGGTCGCTGACGAACCGACGACAGCGCTGGATGTCAGCGTCCAGAAAAAAGTACTGGCTATCTTCAAAGAATTGGCGGCCGCCGGACATGGCATTCTCCTGATTACCCATGATCTTTCCGTCGCGGCGCAGCTGGCCGATCGGGTCGCGGTCATGCAAAAAGGCCGGCTGGTGGAAATCGGCCCGGCACGCAGTGTTCTTGCGAACCCGCAGCACGACTATACCCAACGCCTGCTGGCGGCGGTGCCGACCGCCGCCAATCGCGGGCAACGTCTGAGTGCGCCGGGCACACCCTCGCCGAGCCGGCAGGCCGTCCATTCGGATCAACGCCTGCTGGAGATCCGCGAGATATCCATGAGCTTCAGGCGCGCGGATGGCAGTCGCCTGCAAGCGGTCAAGAAGATATCTCTCCATATCAATCGCGGAGAGACGCTTGGTATTGTCGGGGAATCCGGCTCGGGCAAGACGACGCTCGGCAAGCTCGCTCTTGCCTTGCAGTCTCCGGATGCGGGAGACGTCCTCTTCGAAGGGCAGCCATGGAGCACACTTCCCGAGCGCACCCGTCGCCCCCTGCGTGCCGGCATTCAAACCATCACTCAGGATCCGCTCAGTTCCTTCAACCCGCGCTTCACGGTAGAGCGCATTATCGATCAGCCATTGAAGCTCTATACCAGGTTGGACAGGGCGGGGCGCCGCGAGAAGATTGCCAAGCTGATGGAGCTGGTCGGCCTGTCGCAGGATCTGCTGGCGCGGCGACCCGCAGCCCTTTCCGGCGGCCAGCGCCAGCGCGTGTCGATCGCACAGGCTCTCGCCGCCGAGCCAAAACTGCTGATCTGCGATGAGCCGGTTTCAGCCCTCGATGTCACGACCCAGGCGCAGGTTCTCGATCTTCTGGTCGATCTGCAGGCAAGGCTTGGCCTGTCCATGATCTTCATTTCGCATGATCTGGGGGTCGTCCAGCATGTCAGCCAACGCATTGTCGTCATGAAGGATGGAGAAGTCGTCGAGGCCGGATTGGTAGAGCAGGTTTTCGAACGGCCGCAGCATGCCTATACGCGTGAGCTGATCGCATCGGTGCCGAAGTTTCGCGAGGTTTAAGCGGGATTGCCGGCAAAGCCTTGCTTTTGTCGTCACTGTACCCTTTGGGCAGCACTTTCGTTGCCAAGCCCTCACGCGGCAAAAACATTCCTCCGCAGTTGCGAAGTTTGGGCGCTGGTCTCTCCAAAATAGTCGACTGGAAAACTAGATTTAGAATATCGAACCTGCAGGAGCCAGAATGTCTAGCCAGGCTGCCAATGTCATTGATTTTCAGGCCTACCGCGATGCCCGCGGCAGGGATTCTGTCGCAACGTCGCCCTCGAATTCCGTGTGGCCGGTTCAGCCTTTCCTGATGTGGGTACCCTTCGTAGGTTTCATTCCCGTCGTGCCATTCGGCCATCTGAATTATGGCGCTTGACGCTGGCGGGCCGTTACATCTGGTCTCCAGGGCGGAGACAATCGACGAAATCTCGACACTGACAGGCCAGAACCTGCGCCGTCTGCGGACGCGCCGCGGTTACTCGCTCGATCGGCTGGCCAAGATATCCGGTGTCAGCCGCGCCATGCTCGGCCAGATCGAAACCGGCAAGAGCAGCCCGACTATTGCCATCCTCTGGAAGATCGCCGCAGCGCTTGACGTGTCCTGCGGTTCGCTGATTGCCGAGCCGCAAGAAACCACTCTCCAGGTGCTCACCCACGCGAAAGCCAAGGTCCTGTCCGCCTCGGAAGGACGGTTCCAGACACGGGCGCTTTTTCCCTATGAGAGCGAACGCAAGGTCGAGTTCTATGAATTGCGCATCGCGCCGCATCACACCGAGATCGCCGAGGCGCATCGGCCCGGCACGATCGAAAATCTGGTCGTCTCGCGCGGAACGGTCGAGATCGTCGCCGGCCGGCACGCCGCACAGATCCTCGGCGAAGGCGATGCCGTCATATTCGAAGCCGATGTGGCCCACAGCTATCGCAATATGACCGCGAGCGAAGCCGTGCTCTACCTCGTTACCACCTATGTCGAGGAAGTTCGCGGCTGAGTGCTTGGCAGTTTCAATGAAAAGGCCGCCCTAAGGGCGGCCGAAGTGACCGGAAAGACTGATTGTTGTTCCGGTCAACAATAGGAAGCGGGATCAGGCCGCTTCCATCGTGCAGCACATCATCATGTTGCCGCACATCATCATCATGGGCATGCCCGACGACAGCATGGACATCATGCGCTTGCAGCATTCCATGAACATGTCCTTGTCCATGCCTTCCATGGGCATCATTTCGCAGACCATGCCCTTCGGCGTCATCTTGCAGGTCATCTTGCCCATCATCATCTGCATCATTGGCATCATCATGGGGTTCATCATCGGCATCTGGCCCATCATCGGCATGCCACCCATCATGGGGTTCATCATAGGCATGCCGCCCATCATTGGGTTCATCATGGGCATACCACCCATCATGGGGTTCATCATCGACATGCCATTCATCATGGAGTTCATCATCGGCATCATGTTCATTGCAGGGTTCATCGTCGCCATCTCCCGAGCTCAGCCGCATTCCGGCTTTCAATGAGAATTGAGGTATGACAACTAATTTTCGCTTTCAATGCGAAAAATTGTTTTAATATTCTTTCCTCCAATAGAATAGATGCAACTCTGTTGGGTTGTCGATTATCCTCATTATTGCAGAAATCTATCCGTTATTACGGATGCCGGAGCAAACAGGCCGCTCCCTCGCTCGTCGCGAGCGCATTCGATTCGACGCTTGCGAAGAAATGCATTTTGCCGATGCCACACGCATCAGCGGAAAATCGTTTCTTTAATCCACTAATTTTATAGACAATATTATGCTCATGAATAATAGAGCCGCCTTGCCGCAGCCGTTCAGGTACCGGGGAAGGGCGGGCGCTGGCATCAGGAGCTTTCATGGATACTGTCCTCTATCTGGCCTCACTTGCAACCCGTCCGACCTTGCCGACGCGCTGGCGCATTTGGCAGATGCTCCAGCATCTGTTCGCAGCCTTCATGGTGCTCGTGTCCTTTATTCTGCTGCTGTACGCCGTCTGCGGCGGCTGAAAGTACCCGCTCGCCGTCGCAGCAATGCCCGCCAAACCTCTTCTCCTATGCGCCCATTCATCAACAGGAGTGTTGAGTGACAAGAATATATAACAGCTTCACGGACCTCATCGGGAACACGCCTCTGCTGGAGCTGCATAACTATCGCAGGAACAGGAGGCTTGACGCTCGCATCCTGGCAAAGATCGAATATTTCAATCCCGCCGGCAGCGTGAAGGATCGCATCGCCTGGGGCATCATCAAGGATGCCGAAGAGAGGGGAAAGATCCGGCCGGGCGATCTGCTTGTCGATGTGACGAGCGGCAATACCGGCATTGGCATCGCGGCCGTCGCCGCATCCCGGGGCTACCAGACGAAATTCTATCTGAGCGACAATATCAGCCCCGACAAGATCAAGCTGCTCCGCTTCTTCGGCGCTGAAATCGTCACGGTGAAAAACGAGTTCTTCCTCGATCCGGAGGCGCTCGACAAGATCACGGCGCGCGTACAGGAAGAGAACCCAACGGCTTTCTTCACCGATCAGCTCGCCAATCCGGCAAATCCGCGCACGCATTTCGATACGACAGGCCCCGAGATCTGGCGAGATACCGAAGGCACTATCGATATCTTCGTTGGCGGCGTCGGCACTGGTGGCACCATTTCGGGGGCCGGCAAGTTTCTCAGATCCAGGAAACCGGATCTGAAGATCGTCATCGCCGAACCGGCAGAGGAATCCCTGCCGACGGAAGAAAATCCCTATCCGGACGAAATCGACGGCGTGCACAAGGTGAGCGAGGTGCCGCCCGAGCAATTGCCGCGCAACTTCGACACGACGATTGCCGATGAGGTGATCGCGCTCAACACGGCTGACGCGCGCAAGACAGCGAGAGCGCTGGCGGCCGAGGAGGGCATATTTGCCGGAACCTCGTCGGGCGCCGTATTGTGGGTGGCGACCAAGCTGGCCGCGCGTCCGGAAAACGCCGGCAAGGTCATCGTCGCGGTTCTGCCCGACACCGGTGAACGATATCTGGCGGCAGAAGCGGAGCAGGTTTGATGAGCAATTCAGACGTTCGCCTGAACCCGCTTGGCCCCAATACCCAACTCGTGCGAGCCGGCTACGATCCATTCGACTATCATGGCTTCATCAACCCACCCAAGGTTCACGCCTCAACCGTTCTCTTCCCCGACACGCAGACGATGGAACAGCATGGGCAGAAGTACACCTACGCAACGCGGGGCACGCCGACCACGGATGCGCTCTGCAACGCCGTCAATGAATTGGAAGGTGCCGCCGGCACGGTGCTGGTTCCCTCCGGTCTTGCGGCGGTTACCGTCGCGCTGCTGGCCTATCTCTCGCCCGGCGATCACGCGCTGATCGTCGATTCCGTCTACGGCAACGTCAGGCAATTCTGCGATACGATGCTGGCGCGGTTCGGCATTGAGATCGACTATTACGATCCGGCGGCCGGCGCGGAGATCGAGGCGCTCTTCCGCCCGAACACGAAGCTGGTTCACACCGAGGCGCCGGGTTCGAATACTTTCGAAATCCAGGATATTCCAGCGATCGCAGAAGTGGCGCATCGGCATGAAGCAGTCGTGACCATGGACAATACCTGGGCGACTCCGCTCTATTTCAAGCCGCTGGATTTCGGTGTCGATGTATCCATCCAGGCTTCGACAAAATATCCGGCCGGTCACGCCGATATCCTGATGGGTACGATCTCCGCCAACGCCAAACATTGGCGCGCGCTGCGGCAGGCTAACGGCGCGCTCGGCTTTTGCGGCACGCCCGACGACGCCTATCAGGTTCTGCGCGGCTTGCGCACCATGGGTGTCCGGCTGGAGCGGCATCAGGCAAATGCTCTGGCGGTGGCGAAGTGGCTCGAGGCACGGGATGACGTCGCCCGCGTCCTTCATCCGGCTCTCAGCAGCTTTCCGGGCCACGATATCTGGAAACGCGACTTCAAGGGCGCCGGCGGTGTCTTCTCCTTCGTCCTTGCCACAGATCGAAAGCCGGATTTTGCGCCGAGGGCTGAGAGATTTCTCGATGCTCTCTCGCTCTTCGGCCTCGGCTATTCCTGGGGTGGGTTTCAGAGCCTGGCGCTGGTGGTCGATCTCAGCGATCGGCGCGTAGTCCAGCCACCTGAGGAAGGGCCGCTCATCCGCCTGCAAATCGGGCTTGAAGATGTGAGCGATCTCATTGCCGACCTTGAGCGCGGGTTTGCCGCGGCGGCTGTCGTCTGAACAGCAAGTTCGAAGCTATGCCGGCTATCTGCCCCGGCGTCGGGGCAGACATTCAATGTCATCAGCAGCCTTAGCCATGTCTCGCTGCGGGTATGGTCCCTTTCGCAGCGACATAGGGCGGCAGCTCCAGATTCGAGCGGAAGTCATCTCCGACATAATCCGTATCGATGATCGAGCGGCGGCGCAGCTCGGGCAGCAATCCGTTGATAAGCAAATCCTCCTGATCCGGATTGCCCAATCCATGCAGGGACAGCACGTCCAGAACGCCGGCGCGGACACGCTCTTCAATGGCATCCGCAAGCTGTTCCGGTGTGCCGGCCACCGACCAGTGACCGGTTTCCTGCGCCTGAATGATCAATTCCCGCAGCGTCAGACCATCGCGGGCATAGCGACGGAAAATCTCCACGCGACCGCGCCGGCGATTGATGCTGGTGACTTCCGGTAACAATGTTTCCGGCAACGGCTTGTCGAGCGGCAACTCGGAGAGGTTGAGATTGCCGCCGAGCATGTCAGCCAGTTTCAGGCGGCCCTGTTCGTAGTCGATCCGCTCTTGCTTTTCCTTCAGGCGCCTTGCCACGTCGGCATCGGATTCGCCGATCACCGAATGGAAGGAGTTCATGATGAATGGAAGGCCGCTTGCGCGCCCGAAGCTGGTTGCACGGCGGCGCAACTCCGTTGCGAAGGCAATGGCGTCCTCGAGCTTCGGCTGCGACGTATAGACCACTTCGGCATATCGCGCACCGACCGTCACGCCTGCTTCGGACTGTCCGGCCTGAAACTGGACCGGGCGTCCCTGCGGCAATGGCGGCACGTTGAGCGGTCCTTCGACGCTGAAATGCTTGCCGCGATAATTGATCGGGTGGAACTTCGCCGGGTCGATGCTGACCGCTCCGGAGGCTTTGCGGGTAGCGGCATCGCGCTCGTTGGCGTCATAGAGCGCGTTGACGATCTCGATGAATTCGGCCGCGCGCTCGTAGCGTTCTTCCGGGCTTGGCAATGTCTCGCCGAAATTCTCCTCGCCGACGGAAGAGGTCACGGCATTCCAACCGGCGCGTCCGCCGCTTGCGTGATCGAGCGTGCCGATCTGGCGCGCGAGATTGTAGGGGTAATGAAAGGTGGTAGAAACGGTGGCGATCAGGCCGATCTGCGATGTCACCTGGCTGAGCGCAGCAAGCGCAATGATCGGTTCCTGAATGCCCGCCGTCCCCGCAAGCCCCGCCGGATCGATGTGGAGAAGGTCAGCCGTGAACAGGCCGGTAATCTTTTCGGCCTCGGCCTTGCGGGCCAATTCGACGGCCCGTTTGATGCCCGTCACCGGGCTTGCATCATTCGATGCGGCAACGACACTGCCTGCTCCGGTCAGGGTCTTCAGGCGTCTGGTACGATTGAGCGTCATGACGGATTTCCTTGCGAGTCTAGAGATCTGCATCCGGCACCCGCCGGCATTGTGAGTTGCGTTTCAGGTCAGAGCCGGAACGGCATCCAGCAGGGAGCGCGTGTAGGAGTGACGCGGTGCGGTGAAGACCTTATGCACGTCGCCTGCCTCCACGATCCGGCCATCCTTCATCACCAGGACACGGTCGGTCAGATGATGCACGACGCCGAGATCGTGGGAGATGAACAGCAGCGATGTGCCGGATGCCGCCTGAAGTTCGGCGAGCAGATCGAGCACCTGCGCCTGCACCGAAACATCGAGCGCGCTGACGGGCTCGTCCGCCACCAGCAGCCTTGGGCGCGGCGCAAAGGCGCGGGCAATCGCGACGCGCTGACGTTGGCCGCCGGAAAGTTCGCGTGGATGACGCTTCAGAAACGCCTCGCTGAGCCGAACCGCATCCAGCACCTCGAGCACCCTGTCGCGCCGGGCGGTGCCGAAGACCCCGATGCTATCAAGGCTCTCGCCGACGATCTTCTCGACCGTATAGCGCGGATCAAAGGAGCTGAGCGCGTCCTGCGCGATCAGCTGCATGCTGGCACGTCGGGGGCGACGTTCCGCCTCTGGAATATTGCTCCACTGCCTGTCGTCGATGAGCACCGTTCCCTGATCCGGCTCCACAAGGCTTAGAATGATCTTCGCAACGGTCGTCTTGCCGGAGCCGGACTCGCCGACGATGCCGAGCGCCTCGCCCGATGCGAGATCGAAGGTCACATCGTTGACGGCATAGGTGCCGCCCGATCCGCCATAGCGCTTGACGAGATTGTGGGCCGACAGAAGGCGATTTTCCTGATCGATTGTCTTCGTCGGCAGCGGAACCCGTATCCGCTCGATGGCCTCGGCATCCGCCAGCACTTGTGCATCCCGCGAATTCTTGACGGTCGCCGGCGAGAGCCGAAACCCTTTCGAACTGGCTGATGGCACAGCGTCCAGCAGCTGTTGCGTATAGGGATGTTGTGGCCGGGTCAGTATCTGTTCCGTGGCCCCTTCTTCGACAATGCGGCCATTGTTCATGACCAGCACACGATCGGCGAGACGAGAGACGACTGCCAAATCGTGGCTGATGAGGAGAAGCGTATGGCCGGCTCGGCGGCGTTCGGCCAGGAGATCGAGTATCTGCTTTTGAACCGTCGCGTCCAGCGCCGTTGTCGGCTCGTCGGCGATCAGCAGCGATGGTTGACGGGCAATTGCTGTTGCAATGAGGGCACGCTGGCGCAGGCCGCCGGAAAGCTGATGCGGATATTGCGGGAGCCTGCGGTCCGGATCGGGAATGCCGACGGACGCCAGCAAGGCACGGCTGTCTTCGCGCAGATTGGGGCGGCCGAAGAAGCCGCGAGTGCCAAAGGCATCCGAGAGCTGCTGCGAGATGCGCCGAAGCGGATCGAGAGAGACGAGCGCATCCTGAAGGACGAAGCCTATCTTTCGTCCCCGGAGGCGTCGCCAGTCCGCTTCCTTGAAATCGCGCACGTCTTCGCCGTCGATGTCGAACCGGTCGGCGCTGATGCGGGCCGTCGCACCCGCAAGGCCGATGATCGAACGCGCCGTCACCGATTTGCCGGAACCGGATTCTCCGACGAGAGCGACCGCTTCGCCTTTATGGATCGTCAGGTCGATGCCGTGCACGACGCGATTTGCGTGTTGGCCTTGCGGGAAGCCGATGGTGAGATTGCTGATATGGAGGAGAGGGGTCACGATTGCTTCCTGCCTTCGTATGCAAGCTGCCAGCGCTTTCCAAGCACGCTGATCGAAATCACCGTCAGCGTAATCGCGAGGCCAGGCCAGACCCCGATCCACCAGGCGACGCGCAGATAGTTGCGCGCTTCCGCCAGCATCGCGCCCCATTCCGGGGCTGGAGGTTGCGGCCCCATGCCGAGGAAACTGAGACCGGCGGCCTGGATGATGGTCGTGCCGAGGCCGATGGTTGCAAGGACAGGCACCTGCGCCAGCGCATGCGGCAGGATATGGCGGATCACCAGCACATTTCGTGTGAGCCCGAATGTCTTTGCCTGCTCGACATAGCCGCTCTTGGCGATGACAAAGGTCTGCGCCCGCACCACCCTTGCGAAGCGCGGCACCGAGGCAACGCCAAGGGCAAAGATGAGGTTGACCGTGCCGGGACCGGTAAAGGAGATCAGCACCAGCGCCAGCAGCAGATCCGGAAACGACGAGATCACATCAAGAAAACGCGAGATGGCTTCGTCGATGATACCGCGCGCAAGGCCGGAGATCAGGCCAAGAAAGGCTCCGACGATGGACGCGATGGCAACGGCGCTGACGCCGATCAGGATCGAATAGCGCGCCCCGTACACGACGCGAGAAAATACATCTCTCCCGAGATGATCCGTGCCGAACCAGTGATCGATCGAGGGCGATAGCTGGGCTTGCAAGGGATCGGCGGCAATCGGGTCGGCTGCAGTCAGGATCTGTGGCCAGATGGTCGCGATCGCCACCACCAATAGAAAGATCGATGGGAAAGCAATGCTTGGTCTGGCGGCTATCGTAGCGAAGGCATGACGCCAGCGGCTCGCATCCGCCTGTGGGCTTGTCGAGGAAACGCTCAATGGCCTGCCTCCGCGCCGTCATTGCGCAGGCGGGGGTCGAGCAGCAGATAGAGCACATCGACGAGCGTGCTAAGCGCCACATAGACAAAGGCGGAGAGGATGGCGACGGCAAGGACGACGGGCAGGTCGCGTGAAAGCACGGCATCGACCGTGATACGTCCCAACCCCGGCCTGCCGAATACGGCCTCGGTAATCACGGCACCCGACAACAGATTGCCGACGAGCCAGCCAGCGAGCGTCACGGCTGGCAGCGAGCCATGACGCAGGCCGTGGCGAAGCCTCAGGACGAAATCTCGTGTCCCCCAGCTTCGAACCGTGAGCATGAACGGCTCCTCCAGCGCCCGCTCAAGACCTTCGCGCAGCACCTGTCCGACAACCGCTCCGAGCGAGAGGCCGAGCGACAGAGCCGGCAGGACCAAGGCCGAAAACGTCCGGTCGCCGGCAACCGGAAAAAGCTTTAGCGTGAAGGAGAAGACGAACAGCAGCACGATGCCAAGCCAGAAGGATGGCGTGGAAATGAGGATGAGCTCAAGCCCGCCGGCAATGCTGCGCGGCAGGCGCTTGGCCGCTGTGAGCAAGGCGCTGGCGACGGCGAAGACGACCGCGACGACCAATGCGGCGGCCGTGAGTTTCAGCGTCGGCAGCATCTGTGACAAGACGAGACCCGAGACATCGGTCTGCAGGATGTAGGATCGCCCGAAATCGCCATGCAGGATGCGCAGGAGATAGGTGACGTATTGGCTCAATAGCGGCTTGTCCAAGCCCCATTCGAGACGAATGGCGGCCTCCACCTCGGGCGTTCGCAACTGCTCGCCGATCAAGAGGCTAACAATATCGCCAGGCGCCAGATGGAGACTGACAAAACTGAGCGTTACGGCGGCCCATAGAACGAGGATGCCTGACGTAATCCGGGTCAGAACCTGCGATGTGAGGCTGTTACGCCTCAGCCGATAGCGGCGGCCTGCCGGCCACGACGAAGGGGCCGCGTCCAGGGCCGTTGCATCGTCAGCACTCATGATCGTTGCTCCTTCGTTATCCCCGCGGCGTTAGCCACGGGACCGGCTGGCCGGGGCTTATTCGCTGCGCCAGATGTCGTATGCGCCTTCCGGCAGCTGCTTGAAGGGACGGAAGGCGATGCCCTTCACATAGCTTGCCGCCGCCACCTGATCCTCGGGTTCGTAGAGCGGCAGAGCATAGGCCTGGTCGAGAACGGCGAAGCGCTGCAGTTTGGAATAAAGTTCGAAGCGCTTCTTCTGGTCGAGCGTCGAAGCAGCTTCGTTCAGCCATTGCGACAATTCGGGCGCAAAAGCGCGGCTGTAGTTAATGCTGCCGCCCTTATCGAGAGGCAGATAGTGATACTCGATGTCGATGGCGTCCGTCGGGGTGTTGGAATTGGCGATCGAGCCGAATTGGCCGGTCTTGCGTCGGTCCGTATAGGTTCCTGCATCCACGAAGACGATGGCAAGATCGATACCGGCATTCTGCCGTGCCTGTGCCTGAAGGCCCTGCAGCAGCACATCGCGTTGATCGCGCACCGTCGCCTGCGCCTGGATGACCTCGATGGTCAGCCGCTTGCCGTCCTTGGTGCGAAAACCCTGTGCATCGCGTGCCGTCCAGCCGGCTTCATCGAGCAGCGCATTTGCCGCTTTCGGATCGGGGCCGTAGGCGCTCTCAATGCTTTTGTCGTAGAATTGCGGATCGATCGGTGAGGTGATGCCCCAGGCACGGGTGCGCTCGCCACGATAGACGGCTTTCAGGACCGCATTGACATCGATAGAGGCGATCAGCGCCTTGCGCACCTTGATATCCTGGGTCGGTCCCCAGGTAACATTGAGGAAAAGCGAATAGGGCGTGCCGGTATTCAGAGCGGTCTGGTAGCTGAAATCCGGACTATCCTTGAACAAGGATGCATCATTGCCGGCGATACCTTCGATCACATCGACCTGACCAGACGTAAGAGCACCGGTGCGAACAGCGGATTCAGGCAGGAAACGATAGGTCACTTCATCCAGATAGGCCGCACCCTGGTGGGCAGCGGTCTTGGGCGCCCAGTTATAGGCGGCGTTTTTCACGAACTGGATTTCCTGTCCCTTGGCATAGCGCTTGAGGATGAAAGGTCCGGTGCCGGCGATTTCCGGGCCACCGGATTTCAGCTGCGAGGATGCGAAGGCCGATGGCGAAAGGATCTCCAGGCTGGCGGCGTAGTCGAGAAAGGGTGCATAGACCTGGTTCAGCGTGAAGGAGACCGTGTGATCATCGAGCGCCTTCGCCTCGACGATGCGAGCCACTGGCCCGGCGCTAACGCTGCCGGAATAGGCGGCGTCCTTGAGCTTCGTGAAATTGGTGACGACGGCCTGCGCATCGAATTTCTGCCCGTCGGTAAAGGTCACGTTGTCGCGCAGCCTGAACGTATAGGTCTTGCCGTCATCGGAGATCTTGTATTCGCTCGCCAGCCACGGAACGTAGCCGCCATCCGCGGTGCGGGCCAGAAGCGATTCATAGGCATTGCGGAGCAGCAGCTTCGTCTTGTCCTGCCCGTTCAGCTGCGGATTAAGCGTGGCCGGCTCCGTCTCGACGCCCCATATCAGCTTGCCACCGCTCACCGGTTTTGCATCCTGCGCGATGGACAGGCCCGATGTCGCCGAAATTGCGACGATAGCTGCGGTCAGGCTTAGAAAATGTCTGCGAATAAGCATTGAAAGTGTATCTCCTTGAAAAATCGTCACGGTGCTCGCGCGCCGTTCAGCTCTGTTCGTCGCCCGCCCGTCACGCCGCAATGGCGCTGCGCGCGTCGGCTAGAAGTTCGATGGTTTTCAGCCGGTGAGCGCCGTCCGAGACCGAGCAGTCGATGACGAATTCATCGACACCGAATTTGCCGTGCAGCCGCTGCAGCTCGGCATGGACATCTGCCGGTGTTCCGCGGATGAGACGCGGGCTTCTTTCTTCGATGTGATAGTCGGTCGCTCCGGCCTGGCGGACATATTCCAGCGCTTGTTCGCGGCTGCCGACATTGACGCCCTGCCCGCCTTTGATTTCCAGTCGGAAGCGGCGTGTGTCGCCCAAGAGGCTTTCGGCAAGCGAGGCGGTCTGCGCGGTGACGACACTGACAGCCAGCAGAGCAGAGCTGCCACCCGCCTCGCGATAGGCCGTAAGCGATTGCTCAATCGCATCGTCATCGCCGTGGATGTGCCCGGCATAGACGAACCGCCAACCCAATCGGGCTGCCAATCTGCCGCTTTCAGGGCTCGCGCCGAGCAGAAAGCGACCCGGCGGCTGGTCCGGCGCCGGAAAGGCGGCGAGGCTATCGGCATTCGCGTCAATGGTCTTGTCATGATGGAGAAAGCCGTCGAGCTCGGTTAATTGCGCCTCAAACGGCGGTTTGCGTGCGGGGTCGAGCGCGCCTTGCAAAGCACGGGTAGAAAGCGGGAGCCCGCCGGGCGCCTTGCCCACACCGAGGTCGACACGTCCCGGGGCGAGAGCAGACAGCAGGTTGAAATTTTCGGCGACCTTGTAGGCGCTATAATGTTGAAGCATGACGCCGCCGGAACCGATGCTGATGCGGTTCGTACGCGCGAGCAGAAAGCCGATCAGCACTTCGGGGGAGGAACTCGCGAGCTTGGAGGTGTTGTGATGCTCGGCCACCCAGAAGCGGCGATAGCCCAGCTCTTCGGCTCGTTTGGCAAGCGTCAGCGTGCGCTGCAGGGCTTGCGCTGCGCGCTCCGTCCCGTCAATCGGGCTTTTGTCGAGAAAGCTCAGGGCGTAAGACATGGATCCTCTCCGATCGTATCGGCGGCTACAAAGATATTTAATCTATATTTTTACTAGATTATTAAATCGAGCAACGATGTTTCAATCATCGCCTGCACAATAAAAGATCATGCCGTGCGAAGCCCTGTGGCGATCATGCATCCTGAGGGTGCGAAGCGCTGAGCGGGAATTTGAAGACCATCGCATTCGGGGAAACCCGACGACAGGCCACACCGGACAGCCTTCAAACTTCTATTGGAGGCGTATCCATGACTGATATTATTGTCCGATCCTCCCTGCTGGATCCGGCGGCCCAGCCGCTGATCGATGGGCTTGTCAGCGAATATGACGCGAGATACGGCGCGGCCAGCCGCCCTGGCGGCGCGCGCACCGAGATCATGCGCTATCCCATGGCGCTGTTTTCCCCGCCGCTTGGTGACTTCCTCCTGCTGCAGCGCGATGGCCTGACCATAGCAGGCGGGGCATTCATGAGCCACGACGACGAAACCGCGGAGCTGAAGCGCATCTGGACGGACCCGCACCTGCGGCGCCAGGGGCTGGCCCGCCAGATCGTCCTTGCCCTTGAAGACAGTGCGGCACAGCTCGGCTACACGCGCACCTATCTTTCGACAGGCTTTCGCCAACCGGAAGCGGTGGCTCTTTATATATCGCTCGGATATCGCCCGCTTTTCGATACGACGGCGGACCCCACTTTCTATCGTTCGCTGCCTTTCGAAAAACATATCGGCGAGAAGGCCGGCCAGACCGGATCGACGCCCATCTATCCGCCCGCGACCTCCTTTGAGGAGGCAACTGCACGCGTGACGGCGTTGAAAGCCGGGCAGGAGCAGAAAATTACCGCGCGCCTGGAAGCACGACAGACCTCCACCGCCGCCTGAGGGCCGCGACCCCTTAGCGATAGTAGACAGGATTTTCATATGACACATCCAAGCGGACTTCAGGTCGGCATCGGGCTCGATGCAGCCGCCCACACCGCCGACAGCAGCAACGCCCGGCGCGAGTTCTGGGCGGCCCTCATCACGCGCATCGACGATCATGCAGAATTTGTGACGCTGGAAGATAGTTTTGCCAGCTCTGATGGCGACGGGCTCGATGCGATCCTGCTTGCCAATTGGTTGGCGCCGCGCAGCCGCAACATCGGCATCATCGGAGGCGCTCCCGTCAATTTCCTCGAACCGTTCCATATCTCGACCGCAATCGCGACGCTGGATTTCGTCAGCGAAGGTAGGGCAGGGCTATTGGCGCAGCAATATCGTGGCGGCCGCGCCGCGAAGGCCAAGCAATCGATCGGCGCACTCAATGGCTTTCCGGGCACCGATGCTGCGGCGCTCCAGCAGGATGGACGCGATGCCATCGAGGTCATCGAGCGTCTGTGGGACAGTTGGGAGGATGGCACCGTGATCCGCGACAAGGAGAGCCATCGCTTTCTGGATGGCTCCAAGCTGCATTACATCGATTTCGAAAGCACGGGATTTCGGGTTCTTGGCCCATCGATCACGCCGCGGCCGCCGCAGGGAAAGCCGGTGGTCGCCGTGACCTACCGCAAGGGCGACGACCCTTCGCTTGCCGCGGCAGCCGATGTCGCCTTCCTCAATTTGGATACCGCCGATATTGCTGGCGCTATCGGGACTATTCGCGGTGCAACTTCACTCGAAGCACAGGCCTTCATCGCCGATATCCGGATTGATGCGGAGAAAAAGCCGCTGGCTGAAACCGTCGCGCAGGTCGAAGGCATTGCCGCATCGGGCGTGCACGGTATCCGCCTGATCCTAAGCGATCCCAAGGAGCAATTGGAGCGCGTCGTGGGCGAGCTTCTTCCCGCTCTCAAAGCCGCGTCTCTCATCCGCGACGTTGCCGGCGGCACGCTGCGAAGCCGTTTCGGCCTGCCGGTTGCCGGCAACAGATATGCCCCGGCCGCGTGAGCCCTAGAGGAACGATCATGACCAAAAAGCAGGTAATTCTCGGCGCCCAGTTTCCAGGCGTCAACAACTTCACCGTCTGGAGCGACCCGGCGGCAGGAAGCCAGATCGAATTCTCATCGTTCCGGCATTTTGCCGAGACAGTGGAGCGCGGCAAATTCGATTTCATCTTTCTGGCCGAGGGTTTGCGCATCCGCGAGCAAAAGGGCCGCTTCCATGAGCTGGATGTAGCCGGCCGGCCGAATACACTCGCGATCCTGACAGCGATTGCCTCGATTACCGAGCATGTCGGCGTGATCGGCACGCTGACGACCACCTTCAACGAACCTTATCCGCTCGCCCGGCAGCTGGCGACATTGGATATACTATCCGGCGGCCGTTCCGGCTGGAACGTGGTGACATCGCCGGGCGCCTTCACCGGCGCAAACTTCCGGCGCGGGGATCATTTGCCCCATGCCGAGCGCTATGAACGGGCGCGAGCCTTTATCGATGCTGCTCAGAAAATATGGGCCGGCGGTGAGTTTTCGTTCAACTCCAGACACTTCGACATTGCCGGGCACTCTGCGCTCGCGCCTTTGCCGCAAGGCGCCCCGATCATTGCGCAGGCGGGAGATTCCGACGAGGGAAGGGAGCTGGCGGCAAGCCATGCTGACCTCATCTATTCCCGGCACGGTTCGATCGAGGCTGGGCAGGCTTTCTATGCGGATGTGAAAAAGCGTCTCGCCAAATATGGCCGCAGCCCGGATGCCCTGAAAATCCTCCCCGGCGCCAATTTCATCATCGGCGATACCGAGGAAGACGCGCAGGAAAAGCTGAGGGCGATCCGCCTGCAGCAGGTCAGCCCACGGAATGCCATCGTGTTTCTGGAACAGGTCTGGAACCGAGATCTGTCTAACTATGATGCTGATGGGCCTTTGCCGGACATCGAACCGGATGTCTCCGAGGAGCGAGTGGCCCAGGGGCGGGCCAACAATCAGGACAGCAAGAGCAGGCTGGAAACGGCGCGGCTGTGGCGCGAGCTTGCCGACAGGGATCGTCTCAGCATTCGCGAGCTGACCATTCGTGTCACGGCACGGCAGCATTTCATCGGAACGCCAGACAATATCGCCAATGAAATCAACCGCTATGTGCAGGCAGACGCCGCCGATGGATTTGTGTTCGCGCCGCATCTGACGCCGGGCGGTTTCGACGAATTCGTCGAGAAAGTCGTGCCGCTCCTGCAGGAACGCGGCGTCTATCGCACCGACTATAGCGGGGAGACGTTGCGGTCGAACCTCGGCCTGCCCGATCTGTCAGAGCGCGTGCTCACACGCGATCTGGCGGCAGCGGTCTGAAGGCAAAGATCGTTATAAGCAGTTATCAAAACAGTGGCTCGCGCTTTCGAGGCGCGAGCGATCTCGTCATATTGGGGAAGGGTGCACTGCAAAGACCCAACTTTGCCTGCGCCCTTTATAAAACGACAACTACAGCACCTTCTTGAAGCCGACATGCGTCGCGACAAAGCCAAGCTTTTCATAAAATTGGTGCGCGGCAGGGCGTGTCTTGTCTGTCGTCAATTGCACCAGGACGCAGCCCCTGGAACGGCAATATTCAAATGCCCATTCAAAGGCCTGCTTGCCGATCCCCTGGCCCTGGTGCGTGGCCGCAACCCTTACGCCCTCGATCTGCCCGCGCAAGGCACCCATTCTTGAGATATTCGGGATGATAGTGACTTGTAATGTGCCAATGACACTGCCGCCCTCCGTCACAACAGCCAGGAACTGGTTCGGATCCGCGTCGATCGCCGCAAAGGCTCTCTCATAGGGTTCGGCAATCGGCAGGCTAGCATCCTCACGCCCGGCTCCAAGATCATCCTGTGCGAGCAGTGTGACGATGGCCTCAAGGTCGGCGTGCTCTGCCCGTCGGAATTCCACCATGTCGATTTCGGCTCCTTGACCATCGGTCCACAAACTGAGCCGCATTCTAGCCGCGCTTGCCGATCAAACCAACTGAGCGTAATTGACGCGATCCCGATGACCTGTCGGATCATCGGGATCGCGTCAAATGATCAGGCGATTTCCAGCGGCCGGTGCGCTGCAGCCTCAGGCTTCTTGTGTTTTGCCTTCATTGCCTTGCCGGCGACATAGACCTCGGCCACGCAGCGGTCGTCGCCCATGGTCTGCAGGATGAAGAGTTCTTCGGCGAGCGACGTTGTCGTGCGCATGCGGAATTCCATCGCTGACTTGGCGCTGGAATCGAGCACGACGATGTCGGCATCTGCACCGGCTTTCAGCGAACCGATCTGCCGCTCCAGCCCAAGCGCCTGGGCATTGCCGAGGGTCATGCGATAGAACGAATTGAACGGTGTCAACCGCTGGCCCTGCAGATGAAGTACCTTGTAAGCCTCGTCCATGGTCTCAAGCATGGAGAAGCTCGTGCCGCCGCCGACATCGGTTGCGACGGACCAGCGTGCGCCGAACTTGTCGAACCGCGCGGCGTCGAACAGGCCCGAGCCGAGGAAAAGGTTCGACGTCGGGCAGAAAACGCCGACAGCGCCGGTTTCGGCAAAGACAGCGACTTCGCGATCGCTCAGATGAATGGAATGACCGAGCAACATGCGCTCGTTGAGCAGGTCGTAGCGAGCATAAATATCCGTGTAGTCCTTGGCTTCCGGATAAAGCGAGGTGGCAAAGGTCACCTCGTCGCGATTTTCGGAAAGATGCGTCTGGACATAGCAGGTCGGATGTTCGGCAACGAGCGCCCGGCTCATCTCCATCTGCTCGGGCGTCGAGGTGATGGCAAAGCGCGGGCTGATGGCATAATGCGCGCGACCGCGGCCATGCCACTTCTCGATCAGCCGCTTGGTCGCGTCGTAGCCCTGCTGCGGAGTGTCGCGCAAAGCGTCCGGCGCGTTACGGTCCATCATAACCTTGCCGCCGATCATGCACATGCCGCGCGCTTCGGCCGCGGTGAAATAGGCATCGACGCTTTCCGGATGTACCGAGCAATAGGCAACGGCCGTCGTCGTGCCGTTCGAAATCAGTTCGTCCATGAAGCGGTCCGCCACCTCAGCCGCATGGGCGGCGCGGGCAAATTTCTGCTCCTCGACGAAAATATAGGTGTTCAGCCATTCAAGCAGCTGCGCGCCGTAGGAAGCGATCGCCTGCGTCTGCGGGAAATGCAGATGCGTGTCGATACACCCTGGCAGGATGAGGTTTGGGCGATGGTCGGCAACCTCGACATTACCGCCGGCCAGTTTGCTCATATCGCCGTAGGATCCGATTTCTACGACCTTGCCATTGCGCACGAAAACCGCACCGTCCTCGAGGTAGCGATAGGAGGCGGTATCATCGATGCCCTGCGGCTCGGCAAGGAAGGTCAGCACGCGGCCGCGGATCAAGATTTCGTTCATTGGGTCTTCTCCCCGTTGATGGTGCTTTCGTACCAGGAGACGAGCAGGCGGCGCTCCTCGTCGGTTATGTGCGAGGCGTTGGCCGGCGGCATGGCATGGCTGCGGCCGGCCTGCAGGTAGATCTCGCGGGCATGGGCGGCAATATCGCGGTCCGTTTCGAACACCACACCCTTGGGAGGAGCGACAATACCCTCCCAACTCGGTTCCTTGGCATGACACATGGAACAACGCCCCATCACGGTATCGCGGACCTTCGGGAAGGCCTGCGCCGTGATGAAGGGCTGCTGCAGAGCGGAGATCTTCGGGTTGGCGGCTTCGCCGGTCAGCAGCTTCGGCACCGTGGAAAGCCACATGATGATGATGAAGAGGATGACTGTGACCAGCCAGGTCCAGGTCGGCTTGCCGGCATCAGCGTGGCGGGTGTTGAACCAGTGGCGGATCGTGACGCCCATCAGGAAGACCAGCGAAGCGATGATCCAGTTGAACTGCGTGCCGAAAGCCAGCGGATAATGGTTCGACAGCATCAGGAACAGCACGGGCAACGTCAGGTAGTTGTTGTGCGTCGAGCGCTGCTTGGCAATCCTGCCGTATTTTGCGTCGGGTGTGCGGCCCGCCAGAAGATCGGCAACAACGATCTTCTGGTTCGGGATGATGATGAAGAACACATTCGCCGACATGATCGTCGCGGTGAAGGCGCCAAGATGTAAAAAGGCGGCGCGGCCGGTGAAGAGATGCGTATAACCCCAGGCGACCGCGACCAGAATGAAATACAGCGCCACCATCAACCGCGTATTGTCATTGCCGAAGGGCGACTTGCAGATGAGATCGTACATGATCCAACCGCCGGCGATCGTGCCTAACGAAATGGCGATCGCCACGGGCTTCGATACATCAAGCACGGCCGGGTCGATCATGTAGAGGTCGGCGCCGGCGTAATAGACGAGACAGAGCATGCCGAAGCCGGAAAGCCAGGTGACGTAGCTCTCCCATTTGAACCAGACGAGGTGGTCCGGCATGTTGGCAGGTGCCACCAGATATTTCTGGATATGGTAAAAGCCCCCGCCGTGAACCTGCCACTCTTCGCCGTAAGCCCCCGGGGGCAGCGAGGCGTGCTTCTTCAGGCCCAGGTCCAGCGCCACGAAATAGAATGACGAGCCGATCCAGGCGATGGCGGTGATGACGTGCAACCAGCGGACGGCAAATGTTATCCAGTCCCAGGCAATAGCGTATTCGTACAAGGGAAAGTCCTCCCGATCTTCACGGGACTGTTTGCCATCTCTCGATTTTCGCGAAAATCCCGCTTAATCCGCAACACTTTCAAAAAAATCTATAAGATGACCCCTGCTTGTTCCGCACGCTAATGTGGTAGAAGGAGCAATGTCTTATCTTGATAATGTGCGTGTCTTCGTTCGTGTGGTCGAACTCGGAACCCTTTCGGCAGCGGGGCGGGATCAACGCGTCACGCCCGCGGTTGCGAGCAATCGCATCAAGGAACTCGAGCGCCATCTCGGCGTGCGCCTCTTCAACCGCACGACGCGCAAACTGTCGCCGACGGAACATGGCCGCGTCTTCTATGACGGAGCTGTGAAGATCATCGAGGCCGTGAACGAGGCGGAGGGGGCGATTGCCGACCTCTCGCGCAACCCGAAAGGCTCGCTCAGGATCACCGCGCCGCTCGGCATCGGCCGCCGGCTGATCGCCTCGGGTATTCCGGAATTCCACGACAAGTATCCGGATATCGAAGTGCGCGTCCGCTTGTCGGATCACAATGTCGATATCCTCGCCGAAGGCGTCGATGTCGCCTTCAAGCTCGGCGTGCTGGAGGATTCGAACCTGCGCATGCGCGGCATCCTCAATTGCGAACGCGTGCTTTGCGCCTCGCCGGACTATCTTGCGCGCCGCGGCGTGCCGGCCAATGCCGACGCATTGATTGCCGACAAGCATGAATGTCTTCTGCTGCGTTACCCCGGCTCGAAGGAGTATTTCTGGACACTGGTAACGGCGGAAGGACCACGCAAATTCGAGGTCGCCGGCCCCTATGACAGCGACGACGGCGACGTGCTCACGCAATGGGCGCTGGAAGGCCGTGGCATCATCAACAAGCCGCTGTTCGAGGTGAAGGCCTATCTTAGGGAAGGGCGCCTGGTCGAGATCCTGAAGGATAGCCCACCGGCCCCGGTGCAGCTCGCCGCGATCTATCCGCACAAGCGTTTTCAGGACCCGAAGGTGCGGCTGATGATCGATTTCATGGCGGAGCGCTGTCAGCGGCTCATCGGTAAGCTGCTGCAGGACGAACCCGCAGTCACGGTTCCTACCGACTGATTGCCGCGACAGACTTCGTCCGATTTGCTGCCGAGCTCAGGGCTGCCGTCATGATTTCGGCAGCGGCGAGCGTGGCGATAACAGCCGGACGTTTGTCCTTCACCGCAGTTCCGCCGATCGGGCACACGAGGTGATCGAAAAGATCGGGTTGGCCGACTTCGCGCGACAGCCAGTTGCGGAAGGTGGCGCGCTTCGTCTTGGAGCCGATCATGCCGACATAGGCGGCATCCCGGTGCCTCAGCGCTTCCGCGGCAATGAGGAAATCGAGTGCGTGATCGTGGGTCAGGATCACGAAGCTGCTGCCGGCCGGCGCGTCCCGCACCACCGCTTCCGGCATGGCCGTCAGGCAGGTCTCGATGCGCGGCACGGTGCAGGCGGTCAGTTCGTCTTCGCGCGTATCTACCAGCACGACGCGCAGCGGCGCCAGTGAGAGCGCCATGGCGAGCGCATCGCCGACATGACCTGCCCCGAAAACATAGACGTGCGGCCGCGCAGCCATTTCGCGGTCGCTGCGCGTGATGAGGCGGCGCGCCACGACTGGGCTCAGCGCCGTGAAGGCGAGGCCGACCCGGCCGCCACAGCACTGACCGATCTCCGGGCCGAGCGGCACGTTCATCGGTTCCGCGGCAAGGCCGGAACGCAATGCACGCCGCGCCTGGTCGATCGCCATATATTCGAGCTGCCCGCCACCGATCGTTGCGAAACTCGCCCGTTCAGACACCAGCATCCAGGCATCCGTGTCGCGCGGCGTGGAGCCGGCAGCGCCGGTCACCTCGACCAGGACCGACACCGGCTCGCGGCGCAGGAAATCCCGAATGTCTTCACGCGCGGCCAGCATAGCCTCACCTTTCTTTCGCTGCTTTCAACCGTTCGATCGCCATCAGCACCCGCTCGGGTGTTGCCGGCGCATCGAGCCGTGGACAGATCTTGTGGTCAGCGACGCTTGCCACCGCATCCGAAAGGGCATGCAATACCGCAAGGCCGAGCGGCAAGGGCGGCTCGCCGACTGCCTTCGAGCGATGGATCGTCGGCTCATAGGCTTCCGACCAATCTGTCAGCGCTACATTGAAAATCTTCGGCCGGTCGGATGCAAGCGGGATTTTGTAGGTCGAGGGCGCGTGGGTGCGCAGCCGGCCCTTGTTGTCCCAGAACAGTTCCTCTGTCGTCAGCCAACCCATGCCCTGGATGAAGCCGCCCTCGATCTGCCCGATATCGATCGCCTTGTTCAGGGAGCGGCCGGTATCGTGCAGGATATCCGTACGCTCGACCACATACTCCCCGGTTAGCGTATCGATGGAGACCTCCGAGCACGCGCCGCCATAGGCATAGTAATAGAAGGCGTGGCCGCGGCCCTTGGAGCGGTCCCAGTGGATTTTCGGCGTCTTGTAGAAACCCGCCGCCGAAAGCTGCACGCGCGACATATAGGCCTTCTTGACGAGATCGTCGAAGGGCATCTCGACATCGCCGATCCGCACCCGGTTGGGCAGGAGGATAACCTGGTCGCGCGAAACATGATGGCTTTCGGCAGCAAATGCGATCAACCGCTCCTTGATCTGCCGCGCGGCGTTCTGTGCCGCCATACCGTTAAGGTCCGCACCGGACGAAGCAGCCGTGGGCGAGGTGTTCGGCACCTTGGCCGTCGTCGTGGCGGTGATCTTCACCCGATCGAGATCGATCTGGAATTCCTCAGCCACCACCTGAGCGACCTTCAGATGCAGGCCTTGCCCCATCTCGGTGCCGCCATGGTTCATGTGCACGGAGCCGTCACTATAGACATGCACGAGAGCGCCGGCCTGGTTCGACTCTGTCTTGGTGAAGGAAATGCCGAATTTCACCGGCGTCAGCGCAAGGCCACGCTTGACGATGCGGCTCTTCGCATTGAATTCGGCAATTTCCTTGCGGCGGCCGGCGTAGTCGGCGCTCTCCTCCAGCTCAGCGACGATGCGCTGGATGATGCAGTCCTCGACCTTCTGGTGATAGGGGGTGAGGTTACGTTCGCCCTGGACGCCCATCGCGTCATAGAAATTCAGCTTGCGGATATCGAGCGGATCCTTGCCGACCGCGAAGGCCACCTCGTCGATGACGCGCTCGGCGCCTACCATGCCCTGCGGGCCGCCGAAGCCGCGAAAGGCGGTGTTAGAGACGGTATTGGTATAGAGCGGGGCCGATTTCGCGTGAACATGCGGGAAGAAATAAGCGTTGTCGCAATGGAACAACGCGCGGTCACCGACAGGGCCGGAGAGGTCGGCCGAAAAGCCGGCCCGAAGCGCGAAGGTGTAGTCGATGGCAAGGATCCGGCCCTCGTCGTCGAAGCCGACATCGTAGTCGATGGCGAAGTCGTGCCGCTTGCCGGTGGCGGTCATGTCCTCATCGCGGTCGAGCCGCACCTTGACGGCGCAGTTCAGCTTCTTGGCGGCGATAGCAGCGATCGCGGCACATTGGTTCGCCTGCGTTTCCTTGCCGCCAAAGCCGCCGCCCATGCGGCGTATCTCGATGGTAACAGCATTGCTCGGCACGCCGAGTGCATGGGCGACCATATGCTGCGTCTCGCTCGGCCCTTGGGTCGAGCAGTAGACGATGACCTCGTCGTCCTCGCCAGGTACTGCAAGCGATACCTGCCCTTCGAGATAGAAATGATCCTGCCCGCCAAGCCGCATGCGGCCTTTGACGCGACGCGGCGCGCGCTCAAGCTCAGTTACCGCATCGCCCCTCTTCAGCGTCAGCGGTGTGACCACCTGCCGGTGGGTGGAGACGTCGAGATCCCATATGTCGATATCAGCAGGCAGTTCCTCATATTCGATCTTCGCCAACCGGGCCGCGCGGCGGGCCTGCTCGCGTGTCCCGGCAATGACGCAGAAGATCGGCTGGCCATGAAACTCGACCTTGCCGGCCGCAAGTACCGGATCGTCATGCATGTTGGAGGGCGAGATATCATTAACCCCGGGCACATCCTCGTGGGTCAGCACGGTGACGACGCCGGGAGCAGCGCGCACGGCGGAAAGATCGACCGATTTCAGAATGCCGTGCGCGACGCTCGACAGGCCGAGGCCTGCATGCAGCGTGCCGGCGGGCTCTGGAATATCGTCGATATAGACTGCCGTACCCGCTACGTGCTTGTGCGCGGAATCATGGCGCGGGCTGGTATGGACGCCGCCAACGATGGTTTCTGCCTTAAGGTCGGACGTGTGCTTGTTCATGGCCTATGCAGCCTCGTATCTGGAAACCTGGGCCGGCGTCGCACTTGACGTCGTTTCCAGGTAGAACCGGAGAAGAAGGTTTTTTGCCGCAAGCGCGCGGTATTCCGCGGTGGCCCGCATGTCGCTGAGCGGCGTGTAGTCCTCGGCGTATTGTTCCATGGCATCTTCCACCGTGGCTTCGCTCCAGGGCTTGCCAATCAATGCCTTTTCCACCGTAAAGGCACGTTTCGGGGTCGCCGCCATGCCGCCATAGGCGATGCGGATATCTTCGACCGTGCCGTCGGCGGCGAGCGCGAGGCGGAAAGCGCCAAGCGTTGCCGTAATGTCCTCGTCCCTGCGCTTGGTCACCTTGTAGATGGCAAATTTTTCGGCTGCGGCGGGGATTGGCACATGCACGGCTTCCACGAATTCGCCGGGCTGGCGATCCTGCTTGCCATAGGCAATGAAATAGTCTTCGAGCGCGACGGTGCGCCTGATGGCACCCTTGCGCAAGGTCAGCGATGCCCCGAGCGCGATCATTGGCGGCGGCGTATCGCCGATCGGCGAACCATTGGCGATGTTGCCGCCGATCGTTCCCATGTTGCGCACCTGCTGGCCGCCGATACGGGTGATCAGCGCGCCGAGCGCCGGAACGTGCTGTGAAATCGTTGCGATCGCCTCTGAATAGGTGACGCCGGCGCCGATGGAAATGATGCCATCCTTCACGGCGATGGACTTCAACTCCTGGAGCCCGGCAATGAAGACCGCAGGTGAGATATCGCGCATGTGCTTGGTGACCCAGAGGCCGACGTCGGTGGAGCCCGCGACCACGGTTGCGGTTGGCGTCACCTCCAGAATAGAGGCAAAATCGTCAAGGTCCGCCGGCACGACCAGCCGGTTGCGGCCTTCGCCGATCTCGACGCGGGCGCCATCGTGTAAGCCCTGCAGGCGCGCAATCATCGTTTCGCGCTCGATGAACAGAGGATCTTTTTTTGTCCCGCCGTAGCTGGAGATGGCGCGTGCGGCGCGCAGGATCGGCTCATAGCCGGTGCAGCGACACAAATTGCCCTGAAGTGCGGTTTCGATCTGCTGATCCGTCGGGTTCGGCGTTTGCATCCAGAGCCCATAGAGCGACATGACGAAGCCCGGCGTGCAGAAACCGCATTGCGAGCCATGACATTCGATCATGGCTTGCTGTACCGGGTGCAGGTTGCCGTCGCGGCCTGTGACATGTTCTATGGTCACGACATGGCAGCCGTCGAGCGAACCCAGGAAGCGTATGCAGGCATTGACCCCCTCATAGACGAGGCGGCCCTCGGGTGTGAGCCGTCCCACAAGCACGGTGCAGGCGCCGCAGTCGCCCTCGGCACAGCCTTCCTTGGTGCCCTTAAGCGAACGGGAAAGGCGCAGCCAGTCAAGCAGCGTCTGGCTCGGCCCAACGCCTTTCAAGGAAATATCCTGACCGTTGAGGATGAAACGCAGTTCGGAGCGGATTGCCGGGGTCGTCATGATCTAGCTCCCACGATAGGTGGAATAGCTGAAGGGCGAGACGAGCAGCGGCACATGGTAGTGCGCGCTTTCATCCGAAAGGCCGAAGCGGATCGGGATGATGTCCAGGAACTTCGGGCCCTCGGATGTCCGGCCGAGATAGTCGCCCGCATGGAAGCGAAGCTCGTATACGCCGATCTTCATGGTTTCCCCCGATAGCAGCGGCCCGTCACAACGGCCGTCGCTATTGGTCTCAGTGCTCTGGAGATGGTGATGCGTGTCACCCTCGATCCGGTAGAGATCGATGCGCAGACCCCGGGCGGGCCTGCCGAGCGCCGTATCCAGCACATGGGTCGTGAGCCGACCGGCTCCTTGCGAATGAGGCTGCATGTTTTCTCCCGAACCGAGTGCTCCTGTCTCCACTATCTGGCAAGCTCATTCCCCTGAAAAGCGCTGGGATCGTTCGAGACTTTCAAATTTTACAAGGGGAATAGCGCGCGCGATTTGCGGTTAGAAATTTGCCATCGACAACATTTGGAGGAGTGTTTCATGCGATATTGCCGTGACATGCACGGATATGGCCAGACGCCACCGGCGGCTCAGTGGCCGGACGATGCACGCATCGCCGTACAATTCGTCCTGAATTACGAGGAGGGCGGCGAGAACTGCGTGCTGCATGGCGATGCCGCATCCGAAGCCTTTCTTTCGGAAATCGTGGGTGCCTCCCAATGGCCAGGTCAGCGCCACTGGAACATGGAATCGATCTACGAATATGGCGCTCGCGCCGGCTTCTGGCGCCTCCACCGACTTTTCACGGAGAGGCAGCTGCCTGTTACGGTCTACGGCGTCGCAACCGCGCTGAAGCGTTCCCCGGCTCAGGTCGACGCCATGCTGAAAGCCGGCTGGGAAATTGCCTCGCATGGCCTCAAATGGGTCGAGCACAAGGATATGGGGCCGGACGAGGAACGCGCGGCAATCGCCGAGGCGGTTCGCCTGCACACGCTCATCACCGGCGAGCGGCCGCGCGGCTGGTATACCGGCCGCTGTTCGGTCAACACCGTCGATCTGGTGACGAAGGCCGGCGGCTTCGACTATATCTCCGACACCTATGCCGACGATCTTCCCTATTGGTACGAGCATGGCGATCGCCATCAGCTCATTATCCCCTATACGCTCGATACCAACGACATGCGCTTTGCGACGCCCCAGGGCTTCAATAGCGGTGATCAGTTCTTCAGCTACCTGAAGGATTCCTTCGATGCACTCTATGCGGAAGGTGCTGCCGGCCACCCGAAGATGATGAGCATCGGCCTGCATTGCCGGCTGATCGGCAGGCCCGGCCGCGTCATGGCGCTCGCCCGCTTCATCGACTACGTTCAGAGCCACGAGAAGGTCTGGATCGCCCGCCGCGTCGACATCGCCGAGCATTGGGCAAAGGCCCATCCGCCGAAGCCGGCCACGGAACGGCCGTCGCAGATGGCGGAGGGTGACTTCGTCGAGCGCTTCGGCGGCATCTTCGAACATTCGCCCTGGATCGCGCATCGGGCCTTTAGCGGCGAACTTTCGCCGGCGAATGATACCGCAATCGGCCTCCACGCCGCGCTCGCCTTCGAGTTTCGCGCGGCAAGCGAAGAGGAGCGGCTTGGCGTACTCACCGCTCACCCCGATCTTGCCGGCAAGCTGGCGCAGGCCAAGCGCCTGACCGCGAGCTCGACGGAGGAACAGGCCTCCGCCGGCCTCGACGCGCTGACGGTCGAGGAACACACACGTTTCACCGATCTCAACAATCGCTACATCGCAAAATTCGGTTTCCCGTTCATCATCGCCGTACGCGACCATTCAAAATCCGGAATTCTGGCCTCGTTCGAGACCCGGCTGGAGAATGACCGCGACACCGAATTCGCCTCTGCCTGCCGCCAGGTAGAGCGGATCGCGTTTCTTCGGCTCGCCGCCATGTTTGGAGACGGGCAGGGCCTGCCTCGCTCCAACCAACGGACCGCCGCGTGAGGGCCGGGCTCTACACCGCAAGATCAGAAACAAGGAGAGCGTGAATGAAAGTGATCGAGATACAGCCGTTGACGAGCGTCGCCTTCTTCCCCTTCGGCGAGGTGATCGAGACGGAAGGTGCCTATAACTATCCCATCAACGCTGGCAAATGCGTCCGATACCATGACCTCGCCAAGATCGAGACGACCGGTGAGAAGGCGCGCGCGATGATCAGCCTGCTGCGCGGAGAGCCCTATATGCTGCCGCTGGAGCTGAAGATGGTCGAGCGGCACCCTCTCGGCAGCCAAGCCTTCATCCCCCTGTCAGATAATCCATTCCTGATTGTCGTCGCGCGGGAAACGGCAAATGGACCGAGCGAACCGCTGGCCTTCCGGACGAAGCCCGGGCAGGGCGTCAACATCGGGCGCAATGTCTGGCACGGCATCCTGACGCCACTCGACGGCATCTCCGACTTTGCCGTCGTCGACCGCGGCGGCGAAGGCGTCAATCTGGAAGAGCATTTCTTTGAGCAGCCGTTCCTGATCCGCTGATCGGGATGGGATCAGGTGAGATGTTAAGGGAGGGTGCCGCAACCGCGGCGCCCTCCTTGTGAGTTTGTGCAGATTCTTCTGGATCGACACTCAGGAGCGAACCGACTCGAATTATTCACCGGCACCCGCCCGCCTCTTCGAGGAGGTACTTTGCTGGGACAGTAGCGACAATCGAAGCTATCCCGCGCAGAAGCCGTTGCGCCCGTTGGCGCGGCCTGATCAGGTCATTCAACTGATGTGCTGTGATGAATATTGACAATATGTGCTACGCTACCCACAATTAGGCAGAACGAAAGGGTATGCCAATGGCATCGGGAAGCATTCATGTGAAGGTCGGCGGCCTGCTACAGGCTCATGTTCAGCAGCAGATTGGCGAAGACGGCCTTTATGAAAATGCCAGCGAGTATATTCGAGCGTTGATTCGTCGCGACTTGCAGACACGGGACGAGGCGTGGGAGGCCTTGGCAAAGGAACTGGCTCCCGCCATGCGCGCGGATGACGGTGAATTTGTCACTGTCACAGCCGAGGACGTCATCCGCCGCAACCAGCGTCGCTGACATGGCGGCGTATCGGTTTTACCCTCGCGCGGACGCGGCGCAGGACAAGATTTGGCGCGACACAGTTGAGAGATGGGGCGAGCCGCAGACGGTCACCTACATCACCGGACTTCATGCACATTTGACGCGTCTTTGTGAAACTAAGGCGCTTTGGCGCCAGCTTCCGCAGAAGCTTGCGGTTCCTAGCGATGTCCAACGCGAGGCGTATTTCAGTCGCTACGGACATCACTACGTCTTCTTCCGCGAACTCGATAACGGCGATCTCGGTGTCATGAGCATTTTGCATGAACGCATGGACTTGCCCGTGCGTCTTGCTGAAGACCTCGCGGCGCTTTCTGAGAGAGCGCAACCTTTCAAGACGTAGAGCCGGCTGCTCCAAGGCAAAACCCAAACGGGCCGGGGCATCCACAGGATGCCCCGGCTCGTTGAAACATGCTCGCGTTAATCTGCGAAGAAGGCAAAGCGCACGATGAACAGGGCTGCAACAATCTGCGTCGCCAGATGAAGCGTCTTCCATCGGCCGGTGAACACCTTGAGGACGACGTAGCTGATGAAGCCGAAGGCGAGGCCATTGGCGATCGAGTAGGTGAAAGGCATGGCCAGTGCAGTGAGCGCTGCAGGTGCCGCTTCGGTCAGATCATCCCATTCAATCTCCGTCAGCTCGCGCATCATCAGACCGGCGACGTAAAGCAGAGCCGGAGCGGTCGCATAGGCTGGAACAGAGGCTGCGAGTGGAGAAAAGAACAGGGCTGCGATGAAGAGCACGGCAATCGTCAGCGCCGTCAGGCCCGTGCGACCGCCCGCTTGAACACCCGAAGCGCTCTCGACAAAGGCTGTCGTGCTGCTCGTGCCCATCAGCGAGCCGGCAACAATGGCCGCGCTGTCGGCGAGCAGGGCCCGGCTCAAGCGGCTCGGCTTTCCCTCGCCGATAAGGTTCGCGCGCTTGGCAACGCCGATCAGCGTTCCGGTCGCATCGAAAACTTCAACGAGCACGAAGACGAGGATGATGTGGATCAGGCCGCCATGAAGTGCCCCGACAATATCGAGCTGCATGAAGGTCGGCATGATGGAAGGCGGCATCGAGACAATGCCGTGGAACTGGCTGGCACCGATGATCCAGGAGAGAACAGTGACGGCAAGAATGCCGATCAGGATCGCACCTTTGACCCGCAAGGCATCGAGAACAGCGATGACGAAGAAGCCGAAGATTGCGAGAAGCGGGCCGGACTGCTTCAGATCACCGAGACCGATAAGCGTTGCCTTGTTGGCGACGACGATCCCGGCGCTCTTCAGCGCAATGATCGCCAGAAACAGGCCGATACCGGTGGCGATCGCGCTTCTAAGCGAGTGCGGGATGCCGGCTATGAGCCAGCTGCGCACGCCGGTCACCGTCAACAGGACGAAGATCCCGCCTGAAATGAAGACTGCGCCAAGCGCCTGCTGCCATGTAAAGCCGAGGGCGGCTACGACGGTAAAGGCAAAGAAGGCATTGAGGCCCATGCCCGGCGCCAATCCGATCGGCCAATTGGCGACGGTTCCCATGACGAACGAGCCCAAGGCCGCAGCAAGACAGGTTGCGACGAAGACGGCGTTGCGATCCATGCCGGTGGTCGACAGGATGTCCGGGTTGACGAAGATGATGTAGGACATCGTCAAGAACGTCGTCACGCCTGCGATGAGCTCGGTGCGCACGGACGTGCCGTGCTCACTCAATTTGAAAAATCGTTCAAACATAGTTCCTCCCTAAGCGTTCCCAACGCCAGTGCATGTCATAAAGGTAGCCGGCATCTCCTCCAGATGCCGGCGCGACAAGCGCTTGTAAACGCTTCGTAGCAAGGGGGATTGTGCGCTTTTAGGGGCTCTGCGCGCTAGAGCCGTATTTCCCTGCAATTTGCGAAAGTCATTCTAGTTTTTCAGACTATGTCCGCGCGAAGCGACTCGCATTTCAGGGTGATCCACGGCTGGATAAGCGGGTTGATACCGGCTACCGCCAACCGTTCGAGCCGCAGTGGTCTGGCGTCATCGATCGGAGACACATGGCAACCGCAACATACTACAGTGTGCAGTGCCATAAAGCCAATCGATTTTACGCAGGCGACGGCGCAACCGCGCTGTAAGGCGGCGCGCTCGCACCCGTTGATATCGATCTGAAGGAGGGCCGTGGGACCAGCCCAGACTCAGCTTGATGCGGCAAGAAGCGGCCGCAGTGCATCAATCAACTCAGTCTTGCCGCGCCAGATCTCGCCCACACCAGGTTCGGCATCTATCCGGCCGGCATTATGGGCGACATACAGCTCGACCAGTAATTTCGCGTAGCCTTCGGAAAGACCGGCCCGCATCAGCGCAGCCTGCCATTCGGTCTCCGGCACCGGCAAAGCGACGACGCTCCGGCCAGCCAGAAGGCCTATCGCCGCCGCCACGTCATTTGGCGTATAGCGCTGTGGACCTTCGGCATGGACGATCCGCAGTTTCGTGTCCTTGTCTTCCAGCAGCAGTTCGGCGGCAATGGAACCCACGTCGAAGGCGGAGACGGTGGGAAGCAGCTTGGTCAGCGGATGATAGAAGCTTGGTAATCGCCCACTCTCGGCAGCGACCTTCGCCAAACGTCCCCAATTCTCCATGTGCTCGGCCGATCGCAGGAAAATCAGCCGGGAGTCGAGTTTTCGCAGCCGCGCCTCCAAAGCGTAGAAGAGCAAAGTGACGCCAGTGCCGGAACTCTGCTCCGCGCCATAGTCAGAGATGGCAAGGATGGTCTGAGGATTAGTCGATGCCAATGCCTCGGCCAGTGAATCGATCAGGTTCTGGATTCTCGAACGCGCATGTTCGGCGCGAATATCGACGGGGCAGATAACCTGGACGGAGTGAGCGCCGCTCATCGCCGCGGCCAGCGCCTGGCGATCGTTCAAGTCAGCGATGGCGATCTCGCAACCGAGTTCTGAAAATGCTGATGCCTGCGAGGGATTGCGCAACACCGCGCGGACGGGAGCGCCCGCCTTGCGCAAAGCGGCAATCGTCTTGCGGCCAATTTTTCCGCTAGCGCCTAAAATGACATGCATCGTGTCTTCTCCTGTTCATCTCCCCGCGACATTACCCATCGGCGCAGAGGGGATCGCGCAGGATCGGACGGTCTGCCGCAGGATCGGACGACGATCGAGGTCAGGAATGCATTCGGCTTATCATGCCGGGCGTGAGCCCGAGAATACGCCGCATCCAATGGGCCATATGGCTCTGATGGGCAAAGCCGCTTTCCAAGGCCACCTGCGCGAGCGGCATATCAGCGGCGAGGATGAGCGCTCTGGCGCGCGCTACACGGCGCGTTAGAACATAATGATGAACCGGCATGCCGAAGCTGGCGCGAAACAGCGGTTTCAAGTGCGATACGCTGAGTCCAGCGACTGCGGCCAGATCGGCAAGCGACAGCGATTGATCGATATGCTCTTCGATGAATTCCGCCAAAGCCCGCTGTTGCCGGCTGCTCAACGTCGCTCGCGTGGTCGCTATCTCTATCCGCTTCTGCGCATTGCTTTCCACTAGGCGGATGGCGAGCGCCATGCCCAAAGTCTCTGCATAGGTGCTGTCGGACGGCACGGGCGCTTCGATTTCCGCCTTGATGGCCCAGGCGATCGATTCGAGCCTGGGATCGCGAAGCTGGAATTTCGGTGCCAGTGCAATGGTTTCCGGATCTCGGCCGAGTTCGCGGGCGGCGGCATGAAGCAGTTCCGGCCGGATCGTCAGCCGCAGGATGGTGCAATCACGATCATCCTCCCACCAGCCATCCAACCCCGCGGGAACGAGGTCAATATCGCCGTGTGCCTGCTGGCGGTGATGGTGCCGGCCGTCGCACTGGCAATGGGCGTTGACGGCACGCCCAAAGTGAATGCCGAGCCGATGCGTCTGCGATCCCGGCACATGCGTGCGGCCGGCCTGAATATGGATGAAGTCTGCTTCAAGGCTCTTCCAGCCACGGCTTCTGCTGGAGTGAAGAGTGGTCGCGGCACTGTTGCGCTGATCCATGATATCGGCTTCCCGCCAAGTGTATCGCCCGCGATCTCAAGCGAGCCGTCCTCTAGGATTATAGGAAATCCTGTGTCTCCGGTCGAGCCGCCTTTCGGAATGGAGTTGTCACACGATCGACGCCCGATGTTCGCGAAAGGCGGCCGCAAGCGTGCGTAGCGCTCCGCGCGAACGGGGATCCGACAAGGTCGAGTGAAGAATAATCTTGGATAGCGGCAATGGCGGAAGACCGAGCTTTTCGCTGACCTCCACCACGCCGATGGGAGCAACACGATGCGCCAGCGCTCCGACGGCGAGGCCCGCTGTTACAGCCGCTGTGACCGCCGCCATGCCGCCGCCGAGGAAGACCTCGACCCAGCTCACACTTGCCCCGTCCAGTGCCCTGGTTGCGATGTTACGCACTCCACAAGAGGCAGAGAGTGATGCCAGACGGAGCGGTTCGCCCTCCCTGCGCTCGAATCCGGGGGCCGCAAACCATCCGAAACGTTCCTGCGACAAGAGCTCTCCATCGCGGCGATCATCTTCGCGTCGAACGATCGCCGCGTCCAACGCTCCACGATCGAAATCATCCAGCAAGTTTCGCGAGGCTCCGATCTGCACCTCGATCAGTAAGGCGGGGTCATGGGCATGAAGCCGGGCCAAAAGCATGGGAAGCTCCGGGCCGGCAATCTGATCGGCGATGCCGAGCGTGAGGCGCCGGGACGTTGCGCTCAGCCCCGCCATGGCACGTTCATGCGCCGCAAGGAAATCACGCGCCACATTGAGGAATTCGGCACCACGCGCAGACAGCCGGACCAGTCTTGGCGTTCGCTCGATCAGCTTTTCACCAAGTCGATCTTCCAGCCTCTTGAGCTTCATGCTGATCGCGGCTTGAGAGGTATCGAGCGCCTCGGCCGCACGCGTAAAGCTCTGAAAGTCGGCGACTAAGACGAATGCCTGCACTGCTTCGACGTCAAGCGTCTTCATGGCAATCATACCCGAATGTTATCTCTGATATATAGATACATCCAGTTTCATTATTATCAAGCCACGACTAACTTGTTGCGGAACACGATATGCGGCCTCGAAATCCTGACAGGTAAGGCGGCACGCATCCGGAACCGCTTTGAACCGCAGGGGACGAAAATGACGGACTGGCACTATCCGACCCTGATGGAGACTGCCGACGCAATCAGGTCGGGCATCATCTGTCCCGTGGAACTGACGCAGGCCATGCTGGATCGGATCGCCGCGCTCGATCCGCAGCTTAGAGCCTATGCAACGGTGACGCCGGAGCTCGCCTTGACGCAAGCCCGTCAGGCCGAGGCCGATATTTCGGCAGGATACTATCGCGGCGCGCTGCACGGCATTCCTATCGCCCTTAAGGACATCTACGATACAGCCGGTATTGTCACGGCTGCGGGCATGCCCACTCACGCGGATCGCAAGCCAAATTCCGATGCGACCGTGGTCAAACGCCTGGCCGAAGCCGGCGCCATTCTTCTCGGCAAGCTGCAATTGACCGAAGGTGTCTTCGCCAAACATCACCCCACGATCGCCCCGCCACGAAACCCGTGGAACGAAGCTTGTTATGCTGGTGCCTCATCCAGCGGTTCGGGCGTGGCAACCGCCGCCGGCCTCTGTTTTGCGACCTTGGGTAGCGATACCGGCGGCTCGATCCGTTTTCCCTCTGCCGCAAACGGCGTGACCGGATTGAAGCCGACCTGGGGCCGTGTCAGCCGGCACGGTGTCTTTCCGCTCGCTGATAGTCTCGACCACGTCAGCCCGATGGCAAGGTCGGCCGCTGATGCCGGTGCGATGCTCGGCGTCATCGCCGGCCTGGACCCTAACGACCCCACATCACTGGTGGCGCCAGTTCCCGATTATCTCGCCTGTATCGATGTGGGAATACGAGGCGTGCGGATCGGCATCGATACCGCCTACAACGAGACCGATGTAAACGACGAGATCGTGGCTGCACTGCGCAGCGCTGCCCGTGCGTTGCAGGAATTGGGCGGAACCATCGTTCCGGTAAGACTGCCCGATCACCGTGCGGTGAACGAAGCCTGGGGATCCTATGCCGGCGTCGAAACAGCTCTCGCTCATACCGCGACCTATCCAGCCCGCGCGGCGGAGTACGGGCCTGCCGAGAGCGGCACCATAGCCGGCCTGATCAAACACGGCCGCACGGTTACCGGCAGCGACTTGATGAAGGCGCATCATGCCCGCCTCGCTTTTAGCGGCGCATTGGCAACCCTGTTTGCCGACGTCGATCTCCTTTTGATCCCGACGCAGCCTCTTGCCGATTTCACGGTGGCGCAGGAAGCTGAGTTATTCACCAGGCCGGCGGAACTCACCGCCTTCCTGCGCTTCGTTACGCCTTTCAATATGTCGGGCAGCCCCACGATCACTCTCCCCGGCGGGTTTACGAAAGAGGGGATGCCTCTCTCCTTCCAGCTGGTTGGGCGGCATCTGGACGAGGCCCTGCTGGTGCGGGCCGGCCACGCCTATCAGCAGGTGACGGATTGGCATCGGAAACATCCTTCGCTTTGAGGTCACCACTTCAACTGAACACAACGGAACGATCGCCCGGCGACGTGCGACGGTCGGGAGCATGTCATGAACATCGATAGACGAATTCAGCCGAATCCTGGCACCGGCGAGACGGCAGGCGATCCGCGCCGCTGGCTTGCGCTACCGGTCCTGCTGACAGGCGCGTTCCTCCCCATTCTGGATTTCAATGTCGTCAATCTGGCACTGCCAGCTATCAGGCAGAGCCTCGGGGCTTCATCGAGCGAGCTGCAATTCATCATTTCCGCCTATGCCGCCACCTATGCGGTATTCCTCATCACCGGCGGCAGGTTGGGTGATTGGCTCGGACGCAAGCGGATGTTCACCGTCGGCGTCGCCGGTTTCACACTTGCCTCAGTACTATGCGGCTTCGCCTGGTCGCCCGGGGTGCTGATCGCGGGACGCATCCTGCAAGGCCTGACGGCAACCGCAATGGCGCCGCAGGTGCTCGCCTCGATCCGCGTGCTGTTTCCGCCATCGGAGCAGGGAAAGGCTCTCGGCCTCTATGGGGCGACATTCGGGCTCGCCAATATCGTTGGACAGATCCTCGGCGGTGTATTGGTGTCGTCGCATCCCCTCGGCTTCACCTGGCAGGCGATTTTCCTGATCAATATTCCGATCGGCCTTGCAGCCTTCATTGGCAGCCTGATCTTTCTGAAGGATTCGCGCGCCGAGCACGCGCAGAAACTCGATCTCGGCGGGGTACTGCTGCTTTCTGCTACGCTTGGTCTTCTCGTCTATCCACTCGTGGAAGGCCGCGACAGTGGCTGGCCATGGTGGATCACCGCCATGCTCATGGCCTTCCCGGTGATGCTCACAGCCTTCATCCTTTTTGAAAGACGGCTGATGAGGCGCGGCGGCTTTCCGCTAGTGGACCTATCGCTGTTTAGCGAAAGCGGCTTTGCGATCGGTGTCGCGATGGCCTTGGTTTTCTACATGCTCTCGGCCTTCTACCTGATGTTTTCCATCTACCTGCAAGGCGGCTTGACCCTGACACCGCTCGAAGCAGGGTTGCGGACGCTCCCGTTCGGTATCGGCTATTTTACCGCGTCATTCCTGTCAGCCGAGATCATGCGACGCTTGGGACCTCGCGCGCTGACGCTCGGTTTCGTCATACAGATTCTCGGCTTCGGAGCGGTCGTGCTGGCTGTTTCAGGCGTACTGGCAGGATATATCGAGATCGGGCTTGTGGTGGCCGGTGTCGGGTTCGGTATCGTGATGCCGTCCGTCATCAAGGCTGTGATCGGCGGGATCGATCAGCGCCACGCCGGCCTTGCATCCGGAATCGTCATCTCGACATTCCAGATCGGCGCAGCGCTCGGCGTTGCAATTATCGGCGGCATCTTCTTCAGCGTGCTTGGAGCCGGACAGGAATTCAGTTCCTATTCTCACGCCTTCGCCGTAGCGCTTGGTTGTAACGTCGCACTGCTGGTGATCGGGGCAGGGCTATCTCTGTGGCTGCCTAACCCTCGATCCAGCTAAGAACCAGCTTTAGGCAATCGCAAGACAGGCCCTGGGCTCGTCAGAGCAATCTCCCCACTCCCGGCAGAAGGTCGTGGGGAGGTCTATATCACGCCTCCTGGTTAGCTATCAGCCGCCATCTTTCGGCAGCGGCGCCGCCGTGTCGATGAGCCCTTCATTGCGAAGATCCGACCAGAGCGCTGCCGGGATCGGCCATTGCATATACTGGACATTCTGCTCGAGCTCGGCCACCGAGCGTGCGCCCGGTATGACGCTGACGACGAGCTTATGGGCGAGCGGAAACTGAAGGGCAGCAGCAGCCAAAGGCACATTATGGCTCTCGCAAACAGCATTCAGCCGTGCAACGCGGTTGAGCACATCCTGCGGTGCATTCTTGGTGTTGAAAGTTGCCCCTTGAACGGCGCCGGTTGCCAGGATGCCCGAATTGTAGGGGCCGCCGATAACAAGTTTCGTGCCTTTTCGCTCGCAAGCCGGGAATAGCGTTGCCAGCGGCTCCTGTTCCAGAAGCGTGTAGCGCCCCGCCAAGAGAAAATAGTCGAACTGGCCGGCCTCGACGAAATCCGAGAGCATCTGCCACTGGTTGATGCCGACACCGACAGCCTTGATCATGCCTTGCGACCGCAGCTCGTCCAGAGCAGGGTAGGCGCCATCCATTGCCTCCTTGAAGCGGCTGCGGGCATAAGGATCTTCTCCCCTGGCGAAGTGCAGCGCTTCGTCGGGATCGTGGATTGCCAGCATGTCGATATAATCGGTTCCGAGCCGCTTCAGCGAGCCTTCTATCGAGCGCAAGACACCATCACGCGAATAGTCGAAATCGGCGCGAAAGGGAGGGGCCTCGTCCCAGAGAACCGGTTTGACTTCGCTATCCGGGATCGGCACGAGATCGTAGCCGACCTTGGACGAAATGACGATCTCCTGCCGCGGCAGCGTCCGGATCGCTTCGCCGAGCCGTGTCTCGGCAAGACCAAAGCCATAGACCGGCGCCGTATCAAAGTAGCGCAGCCCGGCCGCAAAGGCGGCGTGGACGGTTTCATGGGCGACCTTGGGATCCGTGGCGCGATACATGTTGCCCAGACCCGTTCCTCCCAGACCCATCGTGGTGACCGACAGCCCAGCTGCTACACTTCTCTTTTCCAAATTCGTCATTTGATTTTCCTGACTATTTCTCGATTTCACCAATATGTGACGCGCCCGAGGTCACCCGATTTGCTGCAGGGCCGCCAAATCATATTGACATAGAACTTGTCGTACAACAATGTAACCGTATGACAGCAAGCACACGGGAGGTGTAGCTCCTGTCGCCAAAGGGAGGGTACAGTTTTGAATGACGGTCATGATGAGAATGACGAATTTCAAGCAAAGACGCTGCTGAGCCGCAGACAGGCTTTCGGCCTCGCGGCAAAGACGGGTCTCGGCGCTGCGGCGCTGGCCAGTGGCGCTGCCGCCTTGATGTCCAATCCGAACGTCGCCATGGCGCAGGCGGCAGCACAGGCAAGCGCCGGGCTGCCAAAGAAGCCGTTCAAGTTTCACTTCGTCTGCCATGTGACGCTTGATCAGTTTTTCACGCCCTGCATCTACGGCATCCAGGATGCCTGCGCCGCGTTCGGCGCCTCCTACCAATGGACTGGCTCCCAGAAGAATGTTGTTTCCGAAATGGTCAGCGCCATGCAGACGGCGATTGCCCAGAAGGCCGATGGCATCGCAGTCTGCCTTGTCGACCCGAAGGCCTTCGACGCCGCAACGGATATGGCGATGGCCGCCGGTATCCCCGTTATCGCCTTCAACGCCGATGTGCCGACGGGCAGCCCGAACAAGCGCCTTGCCTATGTCGGCCAGCCGCTGTTCCAATCGGGCTACAACAGCGCGGTGAAGTGGCTCAAGCTGCTTCCGCCGAAGGCGCATGTGCTTTTGACGATCGGCGTTCCCGGCTCGCTCAATACGCAGCCTCGCCTGGACGGCTACATTCAGGCGATCAAGGATGTCGGCAACGGCGTTACCTATGATGTCGTCAATGCCGGACCGGATCCGCAGACGGAAATCTCGCGCGTCGAATCCTATTATCTCAGCCATCAGAATGTTGCGGGCATGTTCGGCACCGGCGGCTCCGACACCTATGCCTGCGGCTTCGTGTCGAACAAATATGGCCTGGCGAAGAAGGGCGGCGTGGTCGCAGGCTTCGACCTCTTCCCGCAGACCTTGACCTTCATCAAGAGCGGCGACGTAACCTTCACCACCGACCAGCAGGCCTATCTGCAGGGCTTCCTGCCGGTGCAGCAGATGTTCCTCTACAAGGTCTCCGGCGGCCTCGTCGGCCCGGCAAACAGCGACACCAGCCAAGCCTATGTCACCAAGGACAATGTCGATCAATATCTCGGCCAGACGCGCTTCGAGGGTCGCACGAGCGACGAGCCGAAGTGAAGCAGGCAACTGAATCGAAGTGCACGGCCCTTATCAGCCGTGCACTTTTTTATCCGCCGTGGTGCGGTATATTGATAGCGAGGTCGATTATCTGATGAATGTAGAGCCCGGAGGCCTGGAAAAGGCCAACCAAGCCATTGCTGTTTCGTCGGCGCGCCCGTCGATCGGCAATAGGGCGGCGACAATGTTTTCGCGTTACAAGGAAGCAAGCGTCGCCGTTGTGGCCGTGCTGCTCGTCATCTATTTCCAGATCGGCAGTAATGGCGGCTTCTTGACCACCCAGCTGATGAGCGTCGTGCTACGCGATACCGGCCGCCTAGGCATGATCTCGGTCGCCGAAGTCATGCTGATGATCACGGGCGAGATCGATCTGTCGCTGAGCAGCACCTTCTCCCTCGCGCCCTATCTCATGGTGTTGATGTCGGTCACCTGGGGGCTGCCGCTCTTTGTCGGCGCGATCATCGGCATTCTTCTGGGTGTCGCCATCGGCTTCATCAACGGTTTCATCACGGTCAGAATGCGGATCCCGTCGCTGATCACTACGGTCGGCACGCTCTTCTTGCTTCAGGGCATCACGGTTTCGATCTATGACAGCCAGCCGATTGTTGCGCCCATCGAAGAGCCGTTCAATTCGATCTTCGGCGAAAGCCTCTATGGTCCCAATGACTCGCTGTTCTCGCTGCACGGACTGACGGCATTTTCGCCTTTTCTTTGGGCGCTGCTCGTCGTCCTCGCCCTGGCGGTCGTGCTAACCAAAACGCGGTTCGGCCTTCACACGGTCGCGACAGGTAGCAATATCACCGGCTCGCGCGAAATCGGCATTAGAACCGACTGGATAAAGATCTACAACTTCATGATTGCCGGCGGCATCGCGGCCCTGGCCGGGATCATCAACACGGCGGAGTTCTCCTCGGCCGATCCGACGGCAGGCAGCCCGTTCCTGACGCTTCAGGCAATCGCCGCAGCCGTCATCGGCGGCACATCGCTGCTCGGCGGTTCCGGCACGGCGGTCGGCTCGCTCATCGGCGCCTTCGTCGTCGCCTCGCTCAACAACGGGCTCGTCATGGTCGGCGCACAGGCAACCACCTCCGATATCTACCTCGGAGGTGCGATCATCGGCGCGATGATCCTCAATGTCCAAGTCGATAGACTGCGCACAAGGAGACGCAAATGACAGGCGAACCCATTCCCCCGCTGCCCCAGAACGCGCCGGTCATTCTGGAAATGGAGCATATCAGCAAGAGCTTCGGGGCGGTGACCGCGCTTGTCGATGTCAGCCTGAAGCTTCGCAAGGGCGAGGTGCTGGCGCTCGTCGGCGACAACGGCGCCGGAAAATCGACGCTCATCAAGACCATGTCCGGATTTCACACGCCGGATCGCGGCAAGATGCGGTTCAATGGTTCAGACGTTCGATTCAGCTCACCACGCGATGCCCGCGCTTTGGGCATTGAAACCGTCTACCAGGATCTGGCTTTGGTCGGCGATCTCAGCGTCTACCACAACATGTTTTTGGGCCGCGAACAGCGCAAGCGCTTCCTCGGGCTCAATCTGCTCGACAATCAGCGCATGCGGCAGCTTTCACGCACTTATCTGGATACGCTCGGCATCTCCATTCCCAGCGTGAATAGTACGGTGGATATGCTGTCAGGCGGCCAACGCCAATGCATCGCGGTGGCGCGCTCCATCTATTCGTCGCCGACCGTGCTCATCCTCGATGAGCCGCTTGCAGCACTCGGCGTGCGTGAAAGCGCCCATGTGCTGGGACTGATCCAGAACCTCCGGCGCCAGCGAGAAGTTTCCGTCGTACTGATCGTGCACAACTACAACCAGATCTTCGAGGTCTGCGACCGGATCAACTTCCTCCATGCCGGCGAGATCGTGCTCGATGCCTCCACGTCGGAAACCAGCGAGGAGGAGTTGATCCAGATCGTCAAGTCCGGCCTCGGCAAGCGTGCGATCACCGCAGCGGCGGGGTAAGTCCTGATGTTGTTGTTCACCACGGCAAAGCCCGCTGGCCTGCCGTGGCGCGGACGCGTCAGAAACTCTTCTCACGCATAATCATGTTGCGGGCGGGTTTGCCTCACGCCTTTGAGGATATCCGCCGCCTTCTCCGCAATCATCACCGTTGCGGCATTGGTGTTCGAAGAGATAAGCCTCGGCATGACCGAGCTGTCACACACCCTCAGGCGGTCGATGCCGCGAACCTTGAGCTCGGGATCGACGACCACATCGTCGCCGCCGCCCATGCGGCATGTCCCGACCGGGTGATAGGCGGAACGCGCATATTGCCGCGCGAACTCGCGATAGTCGGCCTGGCTGCGGATGTTGCCGTCAGGCAGATGCAGCTTCCGGACGAACGGCCGGAAGGCTGCCTGCGACAGGATTTCCTGGCTGATCTTGATCCCGTCGACCGCACGTTCGAGATCGTAAGGTTCGGCGAAGGCATTGGGATCGATTGCCGGCGCTACGCTTGGATCCTTGGAGCGAAGGGTCACCGTACCGCGCGAACGGGGACGAACATGGTAGGAATTCAGGGTGCAGCCATTGCCGCCGGGAACCCCACCGATACCCTCCTCGACACCTGCGCCAGGCAGAAAATGGAATTGGATATCAGGCGTCTTCTCGTCGCGATCACCCCACCAGAAGCCGCCCGCCTCGACGATGTTCGACGCGACCGGTCCCTTGCCGAACAGCGCATATTCGATACCTGCGGCGATCTGCCAGTGGCGCTTCTTGTAGCGGTCGATGCCGTGAGGTCCGTTAAGCTCGGCCAGCACATCGACATCCATGTGATCCTGCAAATTCCTGCCGACCTCGGGCAGATCACGAACGACATCGATGTCGAGCGCGCGCAGTTCGTCGGCGGGGCCGAGACCCGAGAGTATCAGCATCTTGGGTGAACCGATGGCACCTGCGGTCAGGATCACTTCACGCTCGGCTCTGAGGAGCACGGGGCGTCCATCCTCGATGATTTCGACGCCGACGGCGCAGCCATTCTCGATGACGATGCGGTTGACGGCAGCATCGGTCCGTACGGTCAGGTTCTTGCGTACGGAGGCGGGTCTCAGATAGCCGACAGCGGTGCTGCTGCGCCGTCCGTTGCGCGTCGTCGTCTGATAGAATCCGGCTCCCGCCTGCGATCCCGCATTGAAGTCCGGATTGAAAGGAAGGCCGGCTTCTTGCGCCGCGCGCACGAAAACGCGCGTCAGCGAATGCGGTGTCTGTGAGCTGACGCCGAGTGGGCCTTCCGTGCCATGGTGAGCGCCACCGAAGGTATCATTGCCTTCGGACTTGCGGAAGTAGGGTCGCACGTCCTCGTAGCCCCAGCCGCGGCAACCTTCGAGATCGCGCCAGCCATCATAATCTTCCGGGCACCCGCGCGTGAAGACCTGGGCGTTGATCGAACTGCCGCCGCCAAGAACACGGGCTTGGGGATAGACCATTGTACGCCCGGCAATCTCGCGTCCGGCAATGGTTTCGTAGCCCCAGATCAGGGGACCCGCGGTCATCTTGAAGAAACCCACCGGCAGGTGGATATACATGTTGGTATCGCGCGGGCCGGCTTCCAGCAAAGTCACCGAAACATCCGGATCCTCGCTCAGGCGCGCAGCAAGCACGCATCCCGCCGAGCCGCCCCCGACGATGATGTAATCAGGCATTCTCTTCCTCCGCGAATTCCACAACCACCGGCGTTTCCTCTTAATCCGGTGGTCGGATCGCGATCACAATCTCAAGTCTCTTGCTCCCCGTCAAGAGAAAGGGTACGGTTATAGACTTGAAGGGTTGTCGTACAAATGCTACGACGGAAACGCTTCAGATCGAGATGCCGCGGGAATAAGGACGGCATCGGATCTTCGTCATTCAATGGGAGGTTTTCGAATGACAGACAGGATAAATTCGCGTTTCGCCAGTATGAACCGTCGCTCGTTTCTCGCCACCGTGGCAGCAGGCGCGACGGTTGCCGCACTGCCCAGCCGACTCTTCGCCGCCGACAAGCCAACGCTCGTGACCTCGATCCGTTCGCTGTCCAATCCGTACCACGCTGTATGGAAGACAGGTGCCGAAGCCTTTGCGTCCGCCGTTGGTCTCGACCACGTAACGCTCGTCTCGGAAGGCAACAGCGAAAAGGGGATTGCCGATATCAAGGCGATGCTGGCCAAAACCGGCGGCAACATGGTCGTCAACTCCGACCCTAACGACACGCCGGATGCGCGGCCGATCGTCGAGGCTTGCGCCAAAGCGGGTGCCTATGTGGTCACGCAGTGGAACAAGCCGAACGATCTTCACCCGAAGGATTTCAATCCCTACTACGTGTCCCACATCGAGTTTGACGGCATATCGAGCGGCAAACAGATCGCCGAAATCCTGTTCAAGTCGATCGGCGGCTCCGGCGGCATCATCGCCCTTGGCGGACAGATCTCCAACACGGCCGCGATCGAACGCAAGAAGGGCCTTGATCTGGCGCTCGCGGCAAACCCCAATATCAAGCTCCTGGACTTCCAGGTCGCCAACTGGAAATCGTCGGAAGCCTACGACCTGACGGGCAATCTGTTGACGCGTTTCGGCGACGACGTGAAGGCCGTCTGGGCGGCCAATGACGACATGGGCACGGGCGCTCTCGAAGCTCTGCGCGCCGAAAATCTTGCCGGCAAGGTCCCCGTCGTCGGCGTCGACGGCATCAAGGCCGCGGTCGATGCGGTGCGCAAGGGCGAGTTTGCATGCACCGTCACCTCCGACCCGTTCTGGCAGGGCGGCATGGGCCTCGCAATCGGTCTCGCCGCGTTGCAGAAGAAGTTCGACCCAGCCAAGGAGCCGCCAGAACATCGGGAGTTCTATGGCAAGGCCGTGCTCATCGCCAAGGACAATGTCGAGGATTACTACAAGAACAATATCGACTCGCATCCGACGCTCGACTGGAACGACCTCTGGGGTCGCGTGACCGGCGCTATCCGCACCTAAGGCGCGGCAACGGTCTCCTTTCGCAGCCTACGGCTCCTCCCGCGGCTGCCTTGTGGCTGGCAGATGTTGCGACACCTGCCAGCCCTCTCTGGACGACGCAGCGAGGTAAGACGGTTGACCACGAATATCGAGAACATCAAAACTATGACGAAAAGCGAGCGGGCAGATGCCATGCCGACGTCAGGAAGCCGCCTGGTAAGTAAGCTCAACCTCAAGCGCTGGCGCTCCTATGCGCCTGTCGTGGTGCTGATTGCGCTCTGCATCCTGATCACAATTGCCAATCCGAATTTCATCGAACTCCGCAATCTCGTCCGCGTTGCCAATTCCGCCGCGGTGCCGCTGACGCTTGCCATGGGACTGACCTTCATCATCCTGCTCGGCAGCATCGATCTTTCGGTTGAAGGATCGCTCTCGGTCGCTGCCATGGTCACCGTGCTTCTTGCCACCAATGACGCCAATGCCAATTCCTATGGCTGGTTCGCCGTCATCGCAGCGATTGCCGCCAGCACATTGATGGGGTTCACGACCGGCATCATCCAGACCTGTCTGAGGATCCCGTCCTTCATGGCGACGCTGGGTGTCTGGTTCATCGGACTGGGCATTTCGGTCTACATGCTCGGCGGCTCGGCCGTGCGTCTGATGGACCCCTCCATTCGTGACCTCGCCTTGATGCGGGTGCTCGGCCTGCCGCTCGCCGTATGGGTGGCATTCGCATCCTTCCTGCTCGCCTGTGTGGTTCAATATTACACCCGCCTTGGCCGTCATATCCTGGCGATCGGCGGCGGCGAGGATGTCGCCGAGCTCTCCGGCATCAACCTGCGGCGCGTCCGCATCATGGCATTCGGGCTTGCCGGTTTCTTCTTCGGCGTGGCGGGCGTGCTTTCGGCCGCCCAGCTTGGCCGATCCGACGCCGTCATCGCCGACGGCCGCCTGTTTGCGGCCGTCACGGCCGTCGTCGTTGGCGGCACGGCACTAACAGGCGGTGAAGGCGGCGTCATCAATACTCTGGTCGGCGTTTTGATTGTCACCGTGCTCAGCAATGGCATGATCCTCCTCGGTGTCTCGCCCTATGTGCAGCAGACCGTGCAGGGGCTGATGATCATCGCCGCCGTCGCGCTTTCCCTCGACCGCTTGCGCCTCCAGATCGTGAAGTGACCGCCATGTTGTCAGCCAAAGAAATCGGTAAATCCTTCGCAGGCGTCCCCGCTCTCCGCAATGTCTCGATCGAGATCAGACCCAATGAAGTGGTCGGATTGATAGGCGAAAACGGCGCTGGCAAGTCGACGCTGATGCGCATCCTAGCGGGAACGCATCAGCCCGATGGCGGCACGCTGATGCTTGACGGCCAGCCGCTGAAGCTGCGCAATGCGCGCGACGGCGCGGTGCATGGCATCGGCATGGTCTTTCAGGAGCAGTCGCTGCTGCTCAATATCTCCGTGGCCGAAAACATCTATCTTGGCCAAGAGGACCAGTTCGTCCGCTTCGGCATCATGGACTGGAAGGGAATGCGGGCGGCTGCGCGGCGCCAGCTCGAGAAGATCGGCGTCGATATCGATGTGACGGCACGGACCTCGGAGTTGACATTCGCGGCGCGCCAGATGGTCGAACTCGCAAAGGCTCTGACGCTCGAGGAAACCGTGGCACGGCCGCTCGTGATCCTGCTCGACGAGCCGACATCCGTGCTCAGCGGCAGCGATATCGATGTGCTGTTCAAGCGTGTGCGGTCGCTCAAATCCCGCGCAAGCTTCGTCTTCGTCTCGCACCGGCTGGATGAGGTGCTGCGCATCTCCGACCGCGTCTATACGATGAAGGACGGGCAGGTGGTTGCCGAGCACAGGGCAGCCGATGTCACCGGGCCGGAATTGCATGAAATCATGGTCGGTCGCGGCCTTCAGGCAACCTATTACAAGGAAGACAAACAGCTGCCGCCGCGCAGCGAGATCGTCGTCGATGCCAGCCGGCTGGCGATCGACGGCGCATTTCACGATGTCGATCTGCAGATTCGCGCCGGCGAGATTGTCGGCATTGCCGGCGTGGTCGGTTCGGGCCGTGAAGAAGTGACCCGCACGATCGGTGGCTTCCTCACGCATACCGGCGGCACCTTGAAAATCAAAGGCGAGGCCGTGCATTTTCGCTCGCCGGAACAAGCCGTTCGCAAGAGCATTGGCTATATCCCGCGCGAAAGGCGTGTGGAGGGCCTGGTGATGTTTCTCTCCATCGCCGAGAACATCTCGCTTGCGGACCTTTCCTCCGTCATGCGCAGGGGGGCGATCGACTATGGCCGCGAACGCCGCCTCGCCACGGACTGGATCAAGCGGCTGCGCATCAAGGCTCCCGGGCCTGATATTGCCTGCCGCAAGCTATCCGGCGGCAATCAGCAAAAAGTGGTGCTGGCCCGCTGGATGACAGCCGGCTCCCGTATCCTCGTTCTCGACCATCCGACGCGCGGGCTCGATGTCGGTGCGAAGGAGGAAGTCTATGAGCTGGTTCGCGAATTGTCGTCGCAGGGCATCGCCATCCTGCTGATCTCCGACACACTGGAGGAGACGATCGGGCTTTCACATCGCGTGCTCGTCATGCGTGACGGCGCAGTGACAGCGCATTTCGATGCGGCGCCAGGTTACAAACCGGATCAGGTCGATCTTGTCCGGGCCATGGTTTGAGGAGAGCATCATGAAGAGCTTCAGAGACATCAAAACTCTCCTCGCAGCCGGCTGGATCCAAGGCGCGATACCGCCCGCATTGCTTGTTGTGCTGGTGCTCGCCATCGAGGTGGCGGCGCCAGGCTTCCTGACGGGCGATACGCTGATCCTGCTGCTGTCGAACACGGCCGTTCTGTTCATTCTGGCTGCCGGCGTCACCTTCGTCATCCTCATCGGCGGCATCGATCTCTCGATCCAGTCGGTCGCATCGCTGGCAAGCGTTATCCTCGCTCAGCTCCTGCCGCAGATCGGCATTCTCGCTTTCCCCGCTGCAATCCTCTCGGGCCTCGTCTTCGGCATCCTTAGCGGCTACGTCCATGTTCGCCTGAAAGTGCCGTCCTTCGTGGCGACGCTCGCGACCGGCGGCGTGGTGGCCGGCATTGCCCTTTGGGCGGCGGCTGGCCGGGCAATCACCATCGAGGAAGGCGGGCGCGAGAAAACCGCCTGGATCAATGGCACGTTCGCAGGCCTGCCGACCGTCATCTGGATCGCCGCCGTTATCGGCATCCTGGCCTATGTCGGCCTCAGATATACGCGCTTCGGCCGTCACAGCCTGGCGGTCGGCGCCGGCGAACCGGCAGCGATCGCGGCCGGGATCAATGTCGAGCGGACGAAGATCGTCGCATTCGCAATATCGGGAATGTTGGCCGCAATCGCCGGCATCATCCTTGGAGCACGTCTCTCAAGCGGCTCGCCCAATCTCGCCAACCAGCTGCTGCTGCCAGCCATCGCCGCCGTTATCGTCGGCGGCACGGCGATCACCGGTGGTCTCGGCGGTGTGGCACGCACCGCCGTCGGTGCGCTGATCATCTCCATCGTCCGCATCGGCATGACATTCGTCGGGATCAACATCTTTGCAGAGAATGTCGTCTTCGGCGCCGTTCTCATCCTCGCCGTTGCCATCACCATCGACCGCAGCAAGATTGCGATCATCAAATGACAGGGCGTTCGGGGGCGGCATTCGCGTATGAAAAAGGCCGCGTCGGTCGACGCGGCCTTCTAAAAAGTAAACGATCGTTACATCGTGTCGAGGCCGACCAACTCGATCTTGTAGCCATCGGGATCTTCGATGAAGGCGATATGCGTCGTGCCGTGCAGCATCGGGCCGGGGGGACGCGGGATCTTTGCCCCTTCCTTTTCGAGAGCAGCGCAGACGGCGTAGATATCGTTGACGCCAAGCGCAAGATGGCCGAAGCCCGTGCCGAGTTCGTAGGGCTCTTCACGACCCCAGTTGTAGGTCAGCTCGACGACCGTATCCGTCTCCTCCGGACCATAGCCGACGAAGGCGTTGGTGAACTTTCCGCCCGGATAGTCGTCCTTGCGCAGAAGCTTCATCCCAAGCAGTTCGGTGTAGAATTTGATCGACCTGTCGAGATCGAATACGCGGATCATGGTGTGCATCATTCTAAATTGGCCGGACGTGGCGGTCATAATACGGATCCTCCTGCAAGTTATCGTTTTCACATCGGTTTTCGGTGAAATGGGAGCAGCTGAACAGGCCCTCGCACTTGATGTTCAAAACCGATGTTGTATGATAACCATGCAAGCGACCTAGTTGTCCAGATGTTTTCGAACCTAACCCGGAGCAACCGAATGAATGCCCTTTCGCCCCATCAGGAAAGCGCGCTCGCAGCCCTTGCGGCAGTGATGCCGGCAGAGATGCTCCTGACGGATGCGGATGCCATGGGACGCTACAGCCGGGATTGGTCCGGCGATCACTACGGCCGGCCATTGGCGGTCGCGCGGCCGCGATCGACGGCAGAAGTAAGCCAGCTTATGAAGTGCTGCCACGAGCATCAGATCCACGTCGTGCCACAGGGCGGATTGACGGGGCTGGTCGGTGGAGCCGTGCCGAGCTATCCCGGCGGGGAAGTCGTTGTGTCGCTGGAGCGGATGAACAAGGTGCGTTCCGTCAATCCCATCGATTTTGCGATGGTTGTTGAGGCTGGCTGTATTCTTGAGGACGCCAAGCAGCATGCAGAGGCGGCGGATTGTATTCTCCCCATCACCTTCGGTGCGCAGGGTACTTGCCGGATCGGTGGTAACGTCTCCACCAATGCCGGCGGCTTCAACGTCCTGCGCTACGGCATGACGCGCGATCTCGTGCTCGGCCTGGAGGTCGTGCTTGCCGACGGTCGCATCTGGAATGGCCTGCGTACGTTGCGCAAGGACAATCGCGGCTATGACCTGAAGCAGCTCTTCATCGGCAGCGAAGGAACGCTCGGCATTGTGACGGCTGTTGCGCTCAAGGTTTTCCCGAAACCGGAACAGGTGGAGACGGCACTCGTCGGCCTCGAATCCGTTGAGGCGGCCATGCAGCTGTACGCGCGGGCGCGCCGCCAATGCAGCGATCTGCTCACCGCTTTCGAGCTCATTCTGCGTGGGGGTATCGAGATCGCCATCAATTCACGAGACGATCTCCCCGACCCATTGAGCGAGGCCTATCCCGTCTACGTTCTCATCGAAGCGTCGGCGGCCGGACGGGTCGATCTGAGGGCGTTGCTGGAAGGCTTTCTCGCGGATGCATCCGATCTCATTCTTGATGGCGTCATCGCCAGCAGCAAGGCGCAGAGCGACAAATTGTGGCTGCTGCGGGAGATGATGGTCGAGGCGCAGGGTCGTGGGGGACGCTACCTCAGGACGGATGTTTCGGTCTCGATATCGAGCCTGGCCGCCTTCGTTTCCGACACCCTCGACGCTCTCTCGAAAAAACACCCCGAAGCGATTGCCGTAACCTATGGCCATGTCGGAGACGGAAATATTCATCTGAACATCGTTCCGCCGGTGGGCATGCCGGCCGCCGAGTTCGACCACCTTTTCCATGCGACGGAAGAGGTGATTTTCGATGTCGTGGACAGGCATGGCGGCTCGATCAGCGCGGAGCATGGTATCGGCCGCGTCAAGCAGGCGGCATTCCTCAAACGCGCCGACCCCTTGACGCTGGAGCTTTCCAGCCGGATCAAGGATGCGTTCGATCCGAAGCATCTGTTAAGCGAGGGCCGGATACTGGCAAGCGTGGAAAGCGAAGTACGGGGGTAGGGAATGACGCTGAAGCTCGACAAGGTCAATCGAGGACCGCATCTCTCGACATTGGTCGCGAGTTCGATTTCGCGGGAGATCGCACAGGGGCGGCTGCGGCCCGGCGACCAGTTGCCGACAGAACAGCAACTGGCCCAGACATTCGGCGTCAGCCGCAATGTCGTCCGCGAAGCGATCGCGCGCCTTCGTTCCGAGGGCCGGATCTGGTCGCAGCAGGGCCGAGGCGCATTTGTTGCGGACGAGCCCAATGCTACGGTGCTGACGATCGATTTCGAGGCCCTGCAGCAGGCAAGCGCTTTCCAGTCGCTCTTCGAACTGCGCGGCATTCTCGAAGTCCAGGCGGCGGCTCTCGCCGCAAAGCGTCGCACAGGTGACGATCTTCTCGCCATGAAGGATGCTCTCGCAACGATGCGGGCAGCACCCTACGGAAGCGTGATGTGGCTGAAGACCGACCTCGAATTTCACAAGACGGTCGCCGCTGCCACTGACAATGCCTACATGGTTCAGTTTTTGATGTTCGTCTCGGAGAAGGTACGCGAGAGCATTCTCGCGTCAGGCAATCAACAGCGCTCCGAGGATCTCGCCGCCGTCACGCTCGGGGAGCACCAGCGTATTCTCGATGCCATCGAGGCCGGGGATGCGGACGAAGCTCAGGAAGCGATGCGTGCCCACCTCCACGGCGCGGCAAGCCGTGTTGGCCTTGCCGAAGAGCAATCCGAATAATCTGCTGAGGATCTGAAATGACAGGAAGACTTGAAGGAAAGACGGCCGTCGTCACGGCGGCCGGGCAAGGGATGGGGCGCGCCACCGTGCTGGCCTTTTTGCGGGAGGGAGCACGCGTCTGGGCAACGGACATCGACGCAGCAAAGCTGGACACGCTTCGCGACCATGCCGGCGTCACGGTGCGAAGGCTCGACGTTTTGAAGGCTGAGGAGATCAGGGATTTCGCGGCCGAAATCGATGCGCCCGATATTCTCTTCAACTGTGCCGGCTTCGTCCATAACGGTTCGATCCTCGACTGCGACGAGGATGCTTTCGATTTTTCCGTCAACCTGAATATCCGCGCCATGTACCGCATGATCCGCGCCTTCCTGCCCGGCATGATCGCCCGTGGTGGCGGATCGATCGTCAACATGGCATCGGTCGCGTCGACCGTTATCGCCGCGCCGAACCGTTTCATCTATGGGACCACCAAGGCCGCGGTCATCGGGCTGACGAAATCGGTCGCGCTCGATTATGTCGGTCAAGGCATCCGCGCCAACGCCATCTGCCCCGGCACGGTGGAAAGCCCCTCGCTGCAGGATCGCATGCGCGCGCTTGGCGACTATGATCAGGCCAGAGCCGGTTTTATCGCCCGCCAGCCGATGGGGAGGCTCGGAACGGCGGAAGAAGTCGCCGAACTCGTCGTTTACCTCGCCAGCAACGAGTCGGCCTTCATGACCGGCAACGCCGTCGTCATCGATGGCGGCTGGGCGAACGCTTAAAACACCAACTCAAGATAGCGGACAATCAATATGAAGCTTCTCCGATACGGCCAGCGCGGCCACGAAAAGCCCGGCATCCTCGACAAGAGCGGCAAGGTCAGGGACCTCAGCGGTCAGATCGACGATGTCGCTGGCGTCAATCTCACTGCGGCCGGCCTGGCAAAGATCGCCGCAATCGACGTCGAGAGCCTGCCCGTGGTTGCCGAACCCGGTCGCCTCGGCCCATGTGTCGCTCGAACAGGCAAGTTCATCTGCGTTGGCCTGAACTATGCCGACCATGCCGCCGAGACCGGTGCAGCTATTCCCGAAGAGCCGATCCTCTTCATGAAGGCGACGAGCGCCATCACCGGCCCGAACGACAACGTCATCATTCCGCGCAAGTCGAAAAAGACCGATTGGGAAGTCGAACTCGGCATCGTGATCGGCGATGAAGCCCGCTATGTCTCCGAGGCCGATGCCTTGAAGCACGTTGCCGGCTATTGCCTCATCAATGACGTGTCCGAGCGCGAATTCCAGGCCGAGCGCGGCGGCCAATGGACCAAGGGCAAATCGGCCGATAGTTTCGGACCGATCGGCCCCTGGGTGGTCACGCGCGACGAGATCGCCGATCCGCAGAACCTGAAGATGTGGCTCTCGGTTGACGGCATCATGCGCCAGAACGGCTCCACCAAGACCATGATCTTCGGCGTTGCCTTCCTCGTCCATTACATCTCGCAATTCATGAGCCTGCAGCCAGGCGATATCATCTCCACCGGCACCCCGCCCGGCGTCGGCCTCGGCATGAAGCCGCCGCTCTTCCTGACGGCAGGCCAGACGATCAAGCTCGGAATCGATGGGCTTGGCGAGCAGACGCAGCTGACGGTCGATGCAGCCTGATTGAATGAGGGGAGGCGGTGAAGCGCCTCCCACTTCTAATGTGTTGCCATAATGGAAAGCGTGCGCAGGGCAGCCGAGGCCGCGCCGTAACCGTTGTCGATATTGCAAACGGTCACCCCTGGAGCACAGCTTGCCAACATCGCATTGAGAGCCGTACGTCCACCTTCTGACGCCCCATAGCCGACGGAGGTCGGCACGGCGATCAGCACGCCGGGGACGAGCCCTCCGAGCACACTGGCAAGTGCTGCATCCATGCCGGCAACGGCTATGACGATCGGATGACGCCGGATTTCCTCGATCCTGTCCACGAGCCGCCAGAGGCCAGCCACGCCGACATCGGTGATGAGGCTCGCCTCGACGCCGGCGTGACGGAGCGTGCGCGCGGCCTCCCGCGCGACGCCGGCATCAGATGTACCGGCAGCGACGATCGCAACCTTGCCGGTGACGACGACCGGCCGCAGCGGCCCGAAGAAAGCTGTGCGGGAGAGGGGGCAATAGTCGATATCGGCGGCGAGTTCCGCCGGCAGGTTTGAGAACCTACTCGCATCAAGGCGCGTCAGCAGCAGACCGACCTTCCGCTCGCGTGCATCCGCGAGGATGGAAACGATCTGCCCGACGCTCTTGCCTTCGCTGAACACAGCCTCATCGAGCCCGATACGGGCCGAGCGGCCAAAATCGAAAACGACGTCGGAACCGCTCATTGCTTTGCTCCGACGAAAGCGCTGCCATTGCGATAGGCTTCGAAGCCGATCGGGCGGCCAGCAAGCGTTGTGGGCAACAATGCGACGATCGCTTTAGAGAGGTCTGACTGCCTGTCGGCTGTTACACGGTCGAGACTTTGCGGATCGAGTTCGATGACGACACCAGTCCGCCGCACGCGACAGCGTACCGTCTGGGGTGTCAGTGCGGCGCCGATCAGGCGCTCGATGGCATGGATTGCCTTCAGCGCCTCCGGGTCGATGGCAATCGTCGTCTCGATACGGCTGGAAAGACAAGGTGATGCTGGCAACTCAGCGAGCTCGCCAAGGCCGAGTTCGCGGGCGAGCGCGCGCACGCCCTGCTTGTCGATCCCCGCTTCCAGGTAGGGATGGCGGACTTGATGATTGCGGGCGGCATCGAGCCCGGGCCGATATTCCCCGAGATCGTCGGTATTGGCGCCGGACAAGACCTGCCGATCCGAAAGGCGGCTGATGGCGCCGTAGAGATTGCCCTTACAGAAGAAGCAACGATTGACGGGATTGCTGACGTAGTTCTCGTCGGCAAATTCACCGGCATCGAGTATGCGAAGATCCCAGCCCTCGCTCTTAGCAAAACCACGCACGCGCTCCGCTGCCTCCGGCGGCACTGCGGGCGAAAAGGCATGCATCATCGTCACCCGTTCTCTGCCGAGCAGCCGGTGGGCGATGACGGCAAGCGTCATGGAATCAACACCACCACTGACCGCGATAGCCAATGTTTCCAGCGAAGCGAGTATATTTTCCAGTCTCCGCCTCATTGCTCGTCCTCCAGGACGTTGGTCTCCGCTCGCCGGCGCAGCCGAGTGCGCGCGGCACTTCCCACAATGTCGGTGAGGTCATCGGCTTCCAGCTTGACGGAGCGGCCGGCTGGACGGTCGACGAGCTTGAGGCGAAGCGACCGTCCATCCAACTCGGTATTTCTCGCCTCGCGCTGCAGCACGCTTCGATCGGCTAGCGAATGCCGGATGCCGATCGTCGTCGTCTCATCGAAAACGGCGCTGATGATATCGTCGCGGGCGGCGGGATCGGTAAGGATCCGAAGATGGGTCATCATCCGGCCCTTCTTGCCGAACACGGGCATCTGCACGACATCGAGCACGCCCTTGCGAGCACGCAGATTATCGATCGCCTGCGCCAGGTCTTCGCCGGTCTGGTCGTCGATTTCGCATTCGAGAACGGCGACCTCATCCTGCATGATCGTTGTCTCGATCGTCTCGAAGGTGAGCACGCGGAGGCAGTTGCTCAGGCCCGGCAGGCGCTTCGTACCGAAACCATGGCCGGAGGCGGTTAACCTTCGAGGTCTGCGGACGGTGTCAGTGGGATCACAGAGATAGTGCAGGATGGCTGCGCCGGTCGGTGTCACACGTTCGCCGGCTATACCGTCGTCGATGGTCACGAACCCTTTCATGAGCAGGGCCGTCGCCGGGGCAGGCACGGGCAGCAGCCCATGGGCGCTGCGCACACGGCCCGAGCCGAGCGGCAACGCGCCCACCGTCCAGTTTACAGCATCGATCCGGGCGATCAGCCACGCCGCCGCAACGATGTCGGCAATGGAATCCCACGCACCGACCTCGTGAAAACGAACCTGCTCGGGATCGACGCCATGCACCTGCGCTTCCGCTTGAGCCAGACGAGAGAAGATACCGACCGCATGCTTCACGGTTTCCCGGTCGAGCCTTGAAGTCAGCAGAGCCTCGCGGATCAAATGCCAATCGGCGTGAGAGTGGTGATCCGAATGATCGTGATGATGATGTTCGTGGCCATGATGATGATGGTGACCGCCATCATGATGGTGTCCCTCATAGTCATCATCGAGCTCTGCGCGTCGGCCATCACAGCGAACGATGAAGCACCGGCCCGTGAGGATGCCATCATTATGATCCGACAGCTCGAACCCGACTTTATCGAGCAGCGGGCAGAGCGACAGGGCCTCCATCAGCCCTGCCGCGAGATCCGGCCTCACATCAAGAAGTGCCGCGACGAACATGTCACCGGCAATGCCTCCGACCGGATCGAGATGCACTTCGAGCATGTTAGATCCTCACCTATTCCGCTGGCCCGTTCGTTTCCGTCAGCGAAACGCCATTCAATGCGGCAACGACGTCGGATAAAGCGGGCACAAAGGATTCGCCCTTGCCGGCAGCCACTGCCGCCGCGAAACTGTTGCGGACGGCCGCCCCGACCGGATTGGCGGCCTGAACGGATTGCGCGAAGGAGGCGAGATAGCTCATATCCTTCAACGCATTGACCATCGCGAAACGCTGGGCGTTTTCGTTGCGGTTCAGAACGAACTCGAAAAAGGCCTGGTAGAAGCCGCAGTCCATGCGGCTGCCACGCAGCACGCTGTCGAAAACCTGTGGCGTAAGGCCAGCCTTGGCGGCAAGCATCAGCGCTTCCGAGTAGATCGCCGAATAGCCCATCGAAACGAAATTGTTGAGAAGCTTCATCGTGTGGGCGGTGCCGACACCGCCCGTCTGAACGATGCGGGCGGAAAAGGCTTCAAGAATTGGACGGGTGCGTGCGACGGCTTCCGGCGAGCCGCCGACCATCACATCGAGCGTTCCCTCGGCCGCCTCCTTCGGCGTGCGCGCAAGGGGTGCATCGACGAGGGTGATCCCCGATTGTGCAAGCTCTTCCGCAAGCTTGACCGTTATTGCGGGATTGGAGGTCGAGCAATCGATCAGGAGCAGCGGCTTTTCGGCGGCGCAAATCCCGTCCCGACCGGAGAGAAGTTGCTGAACCTGATCCGATCCGGTGACGCAGAGCACGATGACATCCGCTGCCTCGGCCAATTCCTTTGCCGTTGCAACCTCACTCGCACCGAGCGTCTTCAGTCGATCCACGGCTTCGCGTTTCCGGTATGCAAGCACGGTGACCGGCCACCCCTTGGCAAGCAGATTTGCTGCCATGCCGGAGCCCATTGCGCCGACGCCGATAAATCCGATTTTCTCTTTCATTCTTTGCTCCCGGTTAGTTTCAGTTGTACCGTCAGGCAGGCTTTTGCTTTTTCCATTCGTATGGGTTAGCAACGAGGACATCATTGGCCGGTCGCCAAACAGCGAGAATGGACGTCAAGACAGCATGAAGGACAGGGAAAACGCAGTTTTCACCACCATCCCGCAAACGCCTAATCTGCGCAGCGGGCTTGCAGACAGCCTGATCGTCCAAATTGAGTCCGGCGACCTGAAGCCCGGGCAGCGGCTGCCGACCGAACAGGCAATCATGGAGGCGACGGGGGTCAGCAGGACCATCGTGCGCGAAGCGCTCGCAACGCTGCGCGCCAAAGGCTTGATCACCACCCGGCAGGGGCTCGGCGCTTTCGTCTCCAACGACCCCATGCCGCGCTCCTTCTCCATCATTCCGAATGACCTGGAATCGATCGACGAAGTTCTCAGGGTTCTCGAACTGCGCCTGGGCATCGAACACGAAGCTGCCGGCCTGGCCGCATTGCGGCGCACGCCGGAGGATATTGTCCGCATGCAGGATCGGCTCGATGCGCTTGACCAGGCAATCGAAGAGGGTGGCTATGGTGCCGAAGAGGATTTTGCCTTCCATCGCACCATTCTGGTCGCGACGCAGAACTCCTATTACAGCCGGCTTTTCGATACGTTCGGCACCGCCATGGTGCCGCGCCAATGGGCACGCCTCGACAGAATGACCGCTTCCGAGCGACAGCGGCACGCCACGCGCATGCGCCGGGAGCACCACGCCATCTTCAACGCGATCCGGGACGGCAACGAAGCGGCAGCCCGCAAGGCGCTGCGCAATCATCTGTCGAAGAGCACGGCCCGCTTCGAAGAGCTCCGCGACGCCAATCTGCATCAGTGATTGCTCAGGCGGCAAAGCGAGGCACGACATAGGGTCCCTCCGGAATGATGGCGACGTGGGGATCGCCGCTTCTGGCAATGCTGCGCTCTATGGCACCGGTGAGATCGTCGATCATGTCCACGCCCGTCAGCCGGCGATCATCGGCGGTGAGGCCGGTCGTATAGAGCTCGACCTTGCCGAGCCGCATGGACTTCAGCTGCATCTCCGTCTGCCATTCGTCGATCTCGGCAAGGCTCTTGGCCATCAGCGTTGCAAGGAAGCGTTCGGGACCCAGTTCGACCAGTCTTGACTGCGCCTCACGAAACTCCTCCGAGCCGAAGCCTTCCGAGCATTGGGATGCAATGATCAGCGTGCCGCCGGGCTTTAGAATATCGAGCGGCGTCACCATGCCCTTGATCGTCTGATAGTAGGTCTTGTCGAGCGGATAGCCGGCAGAGGACGTGACGACCGTGGAGAACTTCCGGGGGAAGGGGATGCTTGTTGCTGCGCTGACAAAATCGACCGCCGCCTGATGGCTGGCGATGATCTCGCCGAAGGTGACACAAACAAGATCCCGCTCTTCGTCCAGAACGGTATTCAGCGCATAGACATTGCCCAGCATGCGGACGATCTCGAGCTGTTCCTCGTGCAGGGGATTGCCGACGAGGTTGCACTGGACGGCCAGCGGATCTTCCATGAAACGGGCAGAGTGAAAAGTACGGATGGTTTCGTGGTGAGCGACGCCGGGCGCGATCACCTTGCGACCGCCAGACCAACCGGCCATGAAATGCGGCTCGACAAGACCGGTCGCAATGCGCAGGTCGGCCTCCATGAAGAGCCGGTCGAGCTTTACTGGTGTATGGCGAGTTTTCGTGAAGCCGAGATCGATATGGGCAGCCTCGTCCCGGGCGTAGTGGTTCTCCACCCGCACATTCGCGAGCACCCAGGGGTCGTCGACAAGTTCGGCAAGTTCCTCGTCAAGGTTCGGTCGGTGCAGGCCGGTCGCGACAAGCACTGAGATTTTTTCTTTCGCAATGCCGGAGGCGATCATGGTTTCGATCATCGGGCGCAGGAACAGCCCGTTCGGCACGGGGCGCGTGATGTCGCAAATCAGGATGCAGGCGCTCGTCCTTCCCCTGGCCAGCTCCGCGAGCGGCGCTGAACCGATCGGGTGCTCCAGGGCCGAAACGATCGAAGCGCGGGGATCGTCAAGCTTCGGCAGTGCCTGTTTGCGGATCAGCGTCGGCTGCGCTGCGGCCGGAAGGGTAATATCGAGATGGCCGCGGCCGTAGGAAAGAGCGATTGCACTCATGGCGACACCTGCTCCGCAACGCCGCCGAGATAAAGCTCGCGCATGAGGGACATGTTCTTCAGCTCCTCGATGGGGCCTGAGGTTGCAATACGGCCATTCTGCATGAGATAGCCCCGAGTTGCGACGGATAGCGCCAGCCCGGCATTCTGCTCGACCAGTAGCACCGAAGCGCCAAAGCTCTTGCCGATATCGAGGATGATGGCCCGGATCTCCTTGACGAGCAGGGGCGAGAGGCCGAGCGACGGCTCATCGAGAAGCAGAACGCGCGGTCGTGCCATCAGGCCACGAGCGATAGCGAGCATCTGCTGCTGGCCACCGCTGAGCGAACCGCCCTTCTGTTGGCGCTTTGCCGCAAGGATGGGAAAAAAGCTCTCCATCGTCTTCACGTCGACTTCGACTGCATCGGCATCACGGCGCGCATAAGCGCCGAGGCTTAGATTTTCCTCCACCGTCATGTCGGCGAAGATGCGCCGTCCCTCCGGCACCAGCACCACGCCGCGCTTGGCCATGATATCCGGCGTGCGACCGGTCAGATCCTCGCCGGCGAACGTGACGCTTCCGGCGCGCGGCTTGACGAGGCCGACGATGGTGCGCAGCAGTGTCGATTTCCCCGCACCATTGGGGCCGAGGATGGTGATTACCTCGCCTTCGTCGAGCGTCAGCGAAACCTCGCGATTGACGACCGTTGCGCCATATCCCGTGGTGACATTCGATACAGTCAACAGGCTCACAGCGCGCCTCCCAGGTAGACTTCCAGGACTTTAGGATCCGCAAGCACGGCCTGCGTCGGCCCGTCCGCGATCTTCGAACCGAAGTCGAGGACCACGAGGCGCTTGCAGAGCATCTGCATAAGCTTCATGTCGTGATCGATGACGCAGACGCTGATGCCATGGCCAGGAAACTGTTTGACGAGACCGACCAGCGTCGCGGTTTCCTTGTCGTTGAGACCGGCTGCGGGTTCGTCGAGCAGGATGAGCGACGGACGTGTCGCCAGTGCAAGCGCAATGCCGAGAAGACGCAGGCTGCCGAAGGGCAGGACGCCGGCTCTTTCGTCTGCCAGCGCGGTGAGACCAACGAAGGCGAGCAGGGCGGCCGGGGTCGTCCATGGGTAGGGGCGACCGGTATTGCGGGCGTGTTCGCAGGCGATCTGAACATTTTCGTGCACGCTCAGTCCGGGAAAAGCCATCGCCTGCTGAAAGGTATAGCCGATGCCGGCGCCCGATATTTCGTGGGCGGCGAGGCTGGTAATATCGCGGCCGCGCCAGCTGACCTTGCCGTCCGTCGGCTTGTAGACGCCGGTGATGACGTTGAAGAGCGTGGTCTTGCCGGAGCCGTTCGGGCCGACGATCCCAAGGATCTCGCCCTCTTCGATCGAGATATCGACGCCGGAGAGCGCGGTCAGGCCGCCAAACTGCTTCTTCAGGCCCTTGATATCGAGAATAGCGTTCATCGGCCAACCTCCGAGGCATGATTGCCGCTCACGGCCTGCTTTCGCCCCGAGCCGCGAAGAAGTCGCTGCCAGCCGTCGATGAGGCCGGCAATCAGGCCGTTCGGCAGCAGCAGGATTACCGCGATCAGGCAGACGCCATAGAGAATGCGGGATTCGACCGGATCGAGGTTGAGTATCTCCGGCAGAAAGGAAACGAGAATGCCGCCGGCAATCGGCCCCAGCAGAAGTCTTGCCCCGCCGATCATGACCATGAGCGCCAAATAGATGCTCGGGAAGGAGGCAAACTGGGTGGGCGAAATATGCCGCAGGAAATAGGCAAGCAGGACGCCCGATACGCCCGCAAAGACGCCGCTGACGACGAAGGCGCCGATCTTGTGACGACCGATATTGATGCCGAGCGAAGCGGCGAGCTTTTCGTTCTCACGGATCGCGCGAAGTGTCCGGCCATAGCGCGAGTTTATGATGGCCCAACTTGCGACGGCGCTCAGCGTCACGAAAGCCAGCACGATGAAGTAGTAAGGCAGGAGATCGTCGGCGCGCGTGCCAAAGACATTGACCGGGAGCTGCAGGTCAAGGCCGGTTGCTGCCCCGGTATAATCACCGCCATTGGTCAAGACGATCGTCAACAGCTGCCCGAAGGCGAAGGTCATGATGACGAAGTGATGGCCGCTGACGCGCAGGGAGGGTATGCCGATGACGACGGCTGCGATCGCGGCGAAGATCCCACCGAGCGGAAGCGCCACCCAGAAGCCGATGCCGGCATCACGGGCAAGGATGGCCGCTGCGTAAGCCCCGACACCGACGAGCGCTGCATGCCCCATCGAGAGAATGCCGGTCTGCCCGAAAAGGACCGAAAGGCCATAAAGGGCAACGATGTTGATCCCGGCGGAAATGGCAAGCGACAGCATTCGGTTGCTGGGTCCGAGGACAGGCATCAGCGCCAGCAGGGCAAGTACGATCAGGGCCGGAATGAGGGAACGAAAGGGCGAAAGCGAATTGTTCATGATCTTGTCTTTCGTGCCTCAGGCCATCTTCGGGCCGCTCGTGCCGCCGAACAGACCGTTCGGGCGGAAGAGCAGCACCAGGATCATCAGGGCGAAGGAGTAGGCGTCGGTCCATTCGGAGAAGCCATAGCCGGCGCTGAACCCTTCGACGATGCCAAGGATGAGGCCGGCAACGACAGCGCCTGTCAGGTTTCCAAGACCGCCGATAAGCGCCACGGCAAAGCCCTTCATGACCATCGTTCCGCCGGTGAATGGCGTGATGGGGAAGAGCGCGATCAGCAGAGCGCCGCCGAGACCCGCAAGCGCACTGCCGAGAACGAAAACACCGGTGATATAGCGACGGACCGGAATGCCCATGAGCGCGGCCGTATCGCGATCATCGACGGCGGCGCGAAGCGCTCGGCCATAGCGGCTGCGGGTTACCATGGCGAAGGTCAGCGCGACCACCGCGATCGTAACGAAAATGACCATCAGGCGAACGGACGCGATGCGGACGCCCCCGACGTTCCAGATGCCCGCCAGCGGGCGCGGAATGCTTTTCTGGTTCGGGTCGTAGAAGAAGATGACGATGTGCTGCAGCACGACGATCAGGCCGAGCGAGACGATGAAGCCATTGGTCGGTCGCGTGAGCGTGAAGCGGAAGAGCCCGCGCTCGAGAACGAACCCCATGGCACCGACAGCGACGACGGCCAGCACAAGTGCGATGAAAAACCCGAGCCCTGCCTGCACCGCAAGCCACGTCACGATGCTGCCGACCATCAGGAATTCGCCATGCGCGAAATTGATGATGCCGGTCAGCCCGAAGATCAAGGTGACCCCAACGGCGATCAGCGTGATGACGCTTGCGATCGATAGACCGTTGAGGATTTGCTGAAAGAGAATGTCCACAGCTCTGTCTCGCTGTTGCGCAGGCCTTGCATGCCCGTCCGTTTCTGTGACGAAACTCCCGCCGGTGACCTCTCACCGGCGGGAGTGCATTGGCAGTTTACTCGGCAGGCGCCTCAGCGGGTGGCTGCTGCATGGCGCAGGAGATGTCGCCGCCAGGTGCCGCCGCGCAGACTTCCGTTGCGTGGGTCACCTGATGGCTCTTGTTGAAGGAAAGGTCGTCGGAAACCACACCCTTGTGATGGATCGTTTCCATAGCCGCGACCGTCTTATCCGGATCAAGCGAACCGGCCTTCTCCCAGGCTTCGGCCAGCATGTGGACGTAGTCGTAGTAGAGCAAGGAGACCGAAGAGGTTACACCCTGAGGCGCGCCGGCTGCGAAGTAGTTCTTGAAATAGGTCTTCGCGTTGGCGTTCGAGGATTCACCCCAGCAGATCGGCACGCAGCTCATGGCGACCGGAACATCGGCGCTGAGACCACGCTGCTTCCAGATGCCGGGATCGACACCGAACAGGAAGTAGCTCGGGGCGACGCCGAGTTCCAAAGCCTGCGGCAGAGCGGCAAGCGTCGAGTCGCCATTGTACCAGAAGTGCACCACATCCGGATTGAGGCTCTTGGCGCGCGTCAGGAACGGCGAGAAGTCGGTCGTGTCAGGCGGATAGGAGATGACTTCGGGCACTTCCTGGCCTTCGGCTTTCAAAGCCTTGACGTAGTAGGACGTCAGGAACTGTCCCGTCGCGTCGTTGCCGACGATGACGACGGATTTCTTCAACGGGTGGCCGACCAGTGGTGTCAGCAGGCTCAACACACCGCGGGCGGTCGAGCCGGAGCGCTGGAATTCCTGCGGCTCGGACTGGAAGAGATAATGATCCTCGCCGCCAGGCGCGACGGACTGTGGATTCAGGATTTTTGCAAGCGTGCTGTTGCCGGCGATCTGCAGCACTTTCGCAGGCTGCGTGATCTTGGTCATCGCAAGCGTGAAGTCATGCGTTTCAGAGCCGAAGATGGCCACGACCTTGTCGTCGCGCACCAGTTCCTGCGTTGCCGCGATCGCCGTCGAAATGTCCGTGCGGTCGTCGCGCTTCAGCAATTCGATCTTGTAGGTCTTGTCGCCGACCTTGACGCCGCCGGCGTCGTTGATCTCCTTCACCGCGAGCCCGACGCCTGCGGGCAACGTGTGGCCAGCCGAGACGAAAGCGCCCGATTCGGCGGCGACGACGCCGATCTTGATTGTGTCTTCCGCCAGCGCCAGATGCGCAGACGCGCCGAGGCCAAGCGCTAGAGAAATGCCTCCCAATATCGCTGATCGCACGATCCCGTCCTCCCAGTGTAGATTTTGCGTACTTACCGGGTTGTCGTACAACCCTGTTTTCTGATAATTGGATCGACTGTGAATGTCAAGCAAGTCCAACCGTACGAAAACCGGCGGTGCCGGCTATAGCAAACGAGGGAGTGAGAGATGCGAACGAGGGAATTCGGCCGGACCGGCCGCAAGGTGAGCGAAATCGGTTTCGGCGCATGGGCCATTGGCGCCGCCTGGGGTGAAGTCAATGACGAAGAGGCGCTGGCCGCGCTTCATGCAGCACTTGATACGGGTGTTACCTTCATCGATACGGCTGACGTTTATGGCGACGGCCATTCAGAGCGCCTGATCGCAAAGGTCATGCGGGAGCGGGGCGGCGAGCGTCCCTATATCGCAACAAAGGCGGGCCGACGCCTTCCCGCTCAATCGGTCGGAGGCTACAGCAGTGAAAATCTCAACGGTTGGATCGAGCGCAGCCTCAAGAACCTCGAGACGGATTGCCTCGATCTGGTGCAGCTGCATTGCCCGCCAACCGACCTCTACTATCACCCTGAAGTGTTCGAGCGCCTCGACCGCCTGGCAGAGCAAGGCAAGATCCGCAATTACGGCGTCAGCGTCGAGCGGATCGAGGAAGCTCTGAAGGCCATAGAATATCCCGGCGTCCTCAGCGTGCAGATCATCTTCAATGCCTTCCGCCAGCGCCCGATCGAACATTTCTTCAAGCAGGCCGAGGAAAAGAAGGTCGCGATCATCGCTCGCGTACCGCTCGCAAGCGGGCTGCTCTCCGGCAAGTTCAAGAAGGACAGCAAGTTCGAAGCCAACGATCATCGCCTGTTCAACCGCAATGGCGAGGCCTTCGATGTCGGTGAGACCTTCTCGGGCGTACCTTACGAGGTCGGCCTGGAAGCGGTGGAGAAGGTGCGGCCGCTGGTGTCGGGCGATACGACCATGGCGAAATTTGCCCTTCGCTGGATCCTGATGTTCGATGCCGTCACCGTTGCCATTCCCGGCGCCCGCAATCCCCAGCAGGCCAGTTCGAACGCCGAAGCCGCAAGCCTTCCGGCAATTTCCGAGGGCGCGATGCGGGAGATCAAGTCGATCTACGACACCTACATCAAGCAATATGTCCATCAGCGCTGGTAGGAGAATCTGATCCATGACAAGCCCAATCATCGATTCCCATCATCACTTCTGGGATCCCGCCAGCGGCGGCGATTATGGCTGGCTGAGCGGCCCCTTCGAGCCGCTCAACAGGATCTTCGAGCCGGCCGATCTCAGGCCAAGCCTTGAGAAGAACGGCATCACGGGGACGGTCCTCGTCCAGACATGGAACGATCTCGGCGAGACCTGGGACTTCATAAAAGCCGCGGACGAAACAGATTTCGTCGCCGGCGTCGTCGGCTGGGTCGATCTGACCGACGACAAGCTCGCCCAGACGCTCGCCGAACTGCAGGCATCCGCCTACGGCAAATGGCTCGTCGGCGTGCGGCATCTGATCCAGACGGAGAGCGATCCGCACTGGCTGCTGCGCCCTGATGTCAAGAAAGGCCTTGGTGCTGTTGCAGAGGCGGGCCTTGTCTACGATCTCGTGCCGAACCTGCCGCAACTGCCATCCTGCATCAGCACAGTCGAAGCATTTCCCGATACGCGCTTCGTGCTGGACCATATTTCCAAGCCGGAGATCCGCAACAACGGCTTTGAGGAATGGGCCGTTTTGATCCGTAAATTTCGCGGCCAGCGCGATCATGTCTGGTGCAAGCTGTCGGGTATGGTCACGGAAGCCAATTGGCAGACATGGACCGCCGATGATCTGAAACCCTATGTGCACGAAGTGCTTGAGGTCTTCGGAACCGATCGCTGCATGTTCGGCACTGACTGGCCAGTCTGCCTTGTCGCTGCAAGTTATGACAGGGTGGTCGAGGCCCTGCAGGAATGCATCAAGGATCTGACCGATGCCGAGAGAAGGAAGATCTTCGGGCTGAATGCCATCGAGGCCTACCGGCTGCCGGAATTCCAGGAGCCGAGCGCATGACCAGCGGTTCCTCGGTGAGCCGTATCGGCTTTGCCTCGCGCCTCGGTTTTGGCGCGAGCGGCATCGGCACGCTTTATCGTGATGTAACAGAAGCGCAGGCGGCCGACGTCCTCGATGAGGCCTATGAAGGCGGGATGCGTTACTTCGATACCGCGCCCCTCTATGGGCATGGCCTGAGCGAATTACGCCTCGGCCGTTTCCTTCGAACCATCGATCGCAAGACCGTCACGGTCTCCACCAAGGCCGGCCGCTATATGGTGCCGCCTTATGGAGAGACCGTCGACTATGGGCTCTGGGCGTCACCGCTCCGTCTGAAGCCGGTGTTCGACTATAGCTACGCCGGCACGATGCGGTCGCTGGAGCAATCGGCAAGCCGGCTCGGAATAGCCGACTTCGATCTGGTCTACATCCACGATGTAGACCGTTTCACGCATGGCGATGCCTATGAGCGGCGATTCAACGAAGCCATCGAGGGCTGCTACCGCGCACTCGACGACTTGCGCAAGGCCGGCCACATCAATGCCATCGGCGTTGGTGTCAACGAGAGCGATGTCGCGACACGGTTCATCAAGGCTTGCTCCCTTGATGCCGTCATGATGGCCGGCCGCTATACGCTTCTCGATCGCAGCGCCGAGGCGGATCTCTTGCCGGAAGCGCAAAAGCAGGGTGTGGAGATCGTGGCCGTCGGCGTCTTCAACTCCGGCATTCTGGCAACGGGCACCGGCAGCTCGGCGGCAACCTACGACTATGGCGCACCTCCGCCTGAGATCGTCGAAAGGGCAAAGAAGATCGAGGCAATCTGCAAGCGCCACAATGTTCCGTTGCAGGCGGCGGCGATCCAGTTTCCGTTCCGCAATCCCCTCGTCTCTGCGGCGGTGCTCGGCATGAGCCGCGTCGAGCGCATTAAGCAAAATCTGGCCTGGGCGAAAACGGCGATTCCCGAGAGCTTCTGGACGGAGCTGGACGAGGCGGTGGTTTAGAAGCCGCCAAATGCTTCTCGAGGTGGATGGCCGCAACGCCGTCCACCTCAGGGGTCGGGTATCGCTTTGCGATAGTCGATCCCACTTGCCGCAAACTGTTCGCGAAGCCACTTCACCGCCGGCCCGGCGGGCCGTTGCTTGTGCCAGACCAGTTCAAGCGGCACTGGATGCGTACCTTCGTCGAACTGGAGCAAAGGCGTCGCCAGTTTGGAAGCCAGGGGAGAGTTTTCCAGGATGTGTGCCGGGATCAGCGACCACCCGACACCCTGCTGCAAGATCTGCAGGATGACCCAATGGCTTTCGACCCACCAGACCTCGGCCGCAACCCGCAGGCGATGCTTTTCCGTGCCATCGCTTCGCTTGGTAACCATGATCTGGCGGTGACGCTTGAGCTCTTCCCAGGTAACGGGAGACTTTGCCAGCGGATGGTCGCGGCCACAGACCAGGATGAGGGGGACCCAGCCGATGGTGTGGAAACCCAACATCGGTGGAAGATCCTCTTCGCGCCACATGACACCGAGATCGGCCTTGCCGCCAAGAACCAGTCCGACGACATCCTTGGTCGCGGGAAATAATAGCTCCAGTTCGACATGGGGAAACCGATCGGCAAAGGCCGCAAACAGTGCCCCGGTTGAAGGTTCGGGGTAGAGTTCGTCGATCGCGACGACAAGCCTCGTCTCGACATGCTCTTCGAAGCTTCGCGCCACGCCGATCAGATGTTCGCGGCGGTCGAGAAGCAATTTGGCTTCCGGAAGCAGCCTTTTCCCCGCCTCGGTCAATGTCGGATTTCGTGTCGCCCTGCTGAAAAGCTTGATCCCGAGATCGTCCTCCAATGAGGAGACGAGCAGGCTTACCGCAGACTGCGCTTTGCGCAGATGTCGGGCGGCGGCCGAAAATGAACCTGCCTCCGCGGCGGTGACGAAAGCCTCCAATTGCTCCAGCGAAACCGTCATCTATCTATATCCCAGATAGTATCTAACTTTATCTAACGCCAATATCAGATAGAAGTACGGTCAACAACAACAGAGGAAGTGAAATGCGTAGCTTTAAGGACCGCGTCCGACACGCGGTCATGTTCGAACTCATCGGCCTGGCAATCTTTACACCTGGCGCCGCTTTGCTCTTCGACCAGCCCCTCGAGCATATGGGCATTGTCGGCATCATCTCCGCCACGGCGGCAACGGTGTGGAATTTCGTTTTCAACATTGGTTTCGACAGGGCCATGATGCACCTCAGAGGCAACGTGCAGAAGACCATACCCATTCGCATCGCCCACACCGCCCTGTTCGAGGCCGGTTTGATCGTGGTGCTCATTCCATTCATCGCCTGGTATCTCGGCATCAGCCTGATGACGGCACTCGCGATGGATATCGCAATCGTCGCGTTCTATCTGGTGTATGCCTTCTTCTTCAACATCGCCTATGACCGTGTTTTCCCCATCGGAATGCTGCCGACGCCGCAGGCATCGTGAAGAGCCTCGTTCGCGAATATCGCAATACTAATTCCCATTCTAATGCGCGGAATGCCCCGGTGCCTGATTTAGACGCCGGGGCATTTCCATTTAGTCTAGGAGAGATCGGCTTTAGCGAGTGCCGGCAGCCGCCTGCTTGATGAGATCAGCGACGACGCCCGGGTTGGAGACGTAGACGGCGTGGCTGCCGGGAGCCTCTTTCGTGGTGGCCTCGGCACGGCCGGCCATCGCACGCTGCGCTGCCGGCGGGATCATCTTGTCCTCGGTAACAACGAGATACCAGCTCGGCTTTACTCTCCAGGCCGGTTCGGAGACCTTGCCTTCGAGTGCTGCGATACCCCACGGCACCTGCGAGGCACCCATGAATGCGGCAAGCTCCGGCTCGACGTCTGCGGCGAAGGAGGCGGCAAACTTCGCCCGATCCAGGAACAGGAACCCGTCGACGGGAGGAACGATCGGCGGTACCGGATCGCCGGGCTGCGGGTTGGAGATGAGCGTGGCAACCGATTCACCACGGTCGGGGGCAAAGGCGGTGATATAGACCAGGCCGGCGACTTTCGGGTCGGTGCCGGTCTCGGTGATGACGGCACCGCCATAGGAATGACCGACGAGAATGACGTCACCCTCGGCAGCTGCGATGGCGCGCTTGGTGACGGCGACATCGTCGGCCAGGGACGTGGTGGGGTTCTGCACCACGATCACGTCATAGCCATCCTTCTTGAGGAGGTTGTGAACGCCTTCCCATCCAGATCCGTCGACGAAGCCGCCATGAACGAGAACGACCGACTTGACTGCTGCATTGCCAGAAACATTCGACATTTGAGTTCTCCTTTGAAGTTGTGTTTGACGTGGTGTTGTTTGACGCCCCCACTATGAGCGAACGTTTCCGGCGGCGCTTTGAGATGACCTTCAGACGGTTGTGATTTTACCTTCAGATGGCTTTGATTTTAGCCTCGGAGGTTGTTACGGTGCCGATGGTCCGCCAATCCTAGCGCGACACCGGAACATCTAACTTGCTGTATCATTTTGAGGATTTCGCACTCGACGAGGACAGGCGCGAATTGCGTCGCGGCAGCGAATTGCTTCGTGTCGAACCGCAAGTGTTCGATCTTCTGTGTTATCTTATCTACAATCGCGACCGCGTAGTCAGCAAGGATGATCTGGTGGGCTCGGTCTGGCAGGGGCGCATCGTTTCGGATGCCACCCTCAGCAGCCGCATCAATGCCGTGCGCAGCGCGCTTAACGACAGCGGCGAGGAGCAGCGGCTTATCCGCACGATCATGCGCAAGGGCATCCGCTTTCTCGGCGCCGTGCGCGAGGAAGGCGGCATTGAAGCGCCAGTACCGGTGGAAACCCCATCAGCCGGATTAGGGCTGCCCGACCGCCCGTCGATCGCCGTCTTGCCGTTCGACAATATGAGCGGCGATCCGGAGCAAGATTACTTTGCCGACGGCATGGTCGAGGACATCATCACCGGCCTCTCGCGCATCAAATGGCTGTTTGTCATCGCGCGCAATTCGAGCTTCACCTACAAGGGCCGCGCAGTTGACGTGACCAAGGTCGGCCGCGAGCTAGGCGTGCGCTATGTGCTCGAGGGCAGCGTGCGCAAGGCGGGAAACCGCGTGCGCATCACCGGTCAGCTCATCGATGCGGAGGATGGCAGCCATCTTTGGGCCGAACGATACGACCGCGACCTCACCGACATATTTGCGCTACAGGACGAGATCACGATCAGCGTCGTTGCCGCCATCGAGCCCAATGTGCGCCGGGCCGAGATCGAAAGGGTCAGGCGCAAGCGACCCGGCAATGTCGATGCCTACGATTTGCTGCTGCGCGCCATGCCGCATGTCTATACCTTCATGCCTGATGGCGCCGCCGAAGGGCTGCCGCTGCTGGAGCAGGCGCTTGCCATCGAGCCTGCCTATGCCCTTGCGCATGGCTTTGCCTCCTGGGCGCATCAGAGCATCTTTGTGCGTGGGGGCATGCGTCCCGAGAGCCGCGAGAAATCCGTCCATCATGCTCTTGCGGCAATCGAATATGGCCAGAGCGACGCCATGGCGCTCGCGCTTGCGGGCTTCTCCATCGGCTTGCTGACCCAGGATAGAAGGCTGGCCGACGAAGCTTTCGAGCGTGCCCTGGCACTCAGCGCCTCGTGCTCCTTCGTCTACTCATTCGGATGCGTGCCCGTTGCCTACGGGGGTGACGCTGCGCGGGCCATCGCATGGGGAGAGCAGGCAATGCGCCTCAGCCCGCTCGATGCCATGAGCTGCATTCCGCAGGGCATTATCGGATTCGGAAATTTCCTGCTCGGCCGACATGAGGAAGCGATCGCAGCGGGCCGCCGGGCGATTCAACTGAATCCGGGCTTCAGCATTTTGCATGGATGGCTTGCAGCACCGCTTGCCAGGCTCGGCCGGCTTGAAGAGGCGAGAGCTTCCGGCCAGCGATTGCTCGCATGCGACCCAGGCTTCTCCATCAGCCGATGGTCATCGGCGGTTGGCATAGCGTCGGCGATTTCCGACGCGGTCGCGGATGCCATGCAGCTGGCAGGGTTGCCGGAATAAGATCATCGGCTGCAGGCACCGCCATTTCCAATGACCGCACTCGCATTCTGGTTGTCTGAAGCCGGCTGAGTACAAATCAGAATGTCATTGAACTGAAATTCTTCTTTCCTAACGGTCAAGAGCCGTCTATCTCTGCTGCTGCTGAAGGCGAGCTCGTCGCGCTCGTCACGACAAAGTCAATGATTAAAGGAAGACAACATGGCTACCGGCACCGTAAAATGGTTCAATGCAACGAAAGGATTTGGTTTCATCCAACCAGATGACGGCAGCACGGATGTTTTCGTCCACATCTCCGCAGTAGAGAGAGCCGGCATGCGTGGTTTGAACGACGGCCAGAAGATCTCCTACGAACTCGTCAAGGACCGCAAGTCCGGCAAGATGTCTGCGGACAACCTGCAGGCTTGATCGAGCTTCGAGTGCAGTGATATTTCGAAAGGCCGGATTTGATCCGGCCTTTTTCGTTTGAAGCGACTGGTCGTTCAGCCCTATCCGACAACGATGCCTTCCAGAGCCAAAGCCGCCGCCAACAATCGCTCGTCCTGATTTTTGGGAGCCGACAGCAGCAGTCCGACCGGCATGCCGGCATCGCCGGCGCCGCAGGGCAGGGATACGCCGCACCAATCGAGGAAATTGCCGATCAGCGTGTTGCGCAGCGTCTTGAAGTTTACCTTGACGAACAGCTCGTCATCCGCCTCCAGCGGCGCAAGCGCGGGAGCCACGTGGGCAACGCTTGGATAGGCCACAAACTCATTCGGTTCCAGCATACCTGCCACGTCTCTTATCAGTTGCTCCCGCACCTTCAGAATCTCGAGATAACCGACCAGGGTGATCTTCTCGCCGAGGCGCGTGCGGGCAACGACGCGCTGATCCATACGTTCAGCCTCAGGTCCTGCCAGCCGGCGATGATGGAGCGCGAAAGCCTCTGCGGTCACCAGCGGCCCATGCTCGGCCATCACCTGAAAGAGCGCGTCAAAGGCCGGGAAAGCAGCTCGGCGCACCGTCACCCCAGCTGCGCTCAGCCGTGCGATTGCGGCTTCGAAAGCTTGCACCACGCCATCCTCGACCTCGTCCATGACGAGGTTGGTCGGCACGACGACCGAAAGCCCCATAGGACTTGCCCGGATGACCTCGGGGACCAAATGGCCCCGCATTGCCGCATCGACCCAGACGGCATCCTGAACGCTGCGGCACAAGGGACCGAGCGAATCGAGGCTGGTCGCCAAAGGAAAGACTCCGCCCATGCTGTAGCGGCCACGGCTTGCCTTGTAACCGACAAGGCCGTTGAAGGCCGAGGGAATGCGCACGGAGCCGCCGGTATCCGTGCCGATCGATACCGGCACCAAGCCGGCGGCAACGGCGACGGCGGAACCGGAGGAAGAGCCGCCTGGTATCCGGGCGACATCGGGCGCCCGTGGATTGAGCGGCGTACCGTAATGCGGGTTGAGGCCAAGACCGGAAAAGGCAAACTCGCTCATATTGACCCGGCCGACGGCAATCATGCCCGCAGCATGCAGCGCCTTGACGACATCCGCATCCTCCTGCGCGGGCGCGGCATCGGCGAGGACGATCGAACCTGCCGTAGTCGGCAGGCCGGCGATGGCGAACAAATCCTTCCAGGCGACAGGAATACCGTCGAGCAGCCCGCGTGACCGCCCCTCCCGCAGCCGCTTCGACGAAGCAGCGGCCTCTTCTCTTGCACGGTCCTCCAGCAGCCTCGTGAAGATCGCTTGATCCTCATGGGCGCGGATCGCATCCAGGGTCTCTTCGATAAGCGTGACGGGATCAAGGGAGCCAGACTGGATCAAGACCGACAATTGCGCGATCGACCTGCCGAGATGTGTCTGTGTCATAGGCTCTGTTCTCCTCTGCCGCCGACGAGCTGCATCCAGCGGCGCACAAGATAATTGTGCTCATCCATTGTCGTATTCCAGACAGCAATGCAATTGGCGCGCTGCCAATAGGAGCCACCGCTGCGCATCGAGCCCGCCCTTATCCTGGTCTGCCCATCCGGGCCTGGCAGGTCTTGCGCTGCCGCTGTTCCATCATACCAATATCCCCATTCCGCCGGGGTCATGAACTGACGCGAGCGTTGCGGCGTCGAGATGTAATAGCCTTGCCGTGCGACGACGGCGCCCGGCCAGCCAGATATCCACCAGTTCAGATAGTCGTAGGCGACATCTAGAAGGCGACCGTTGAGATGTTTCGACAGGCATAGGCCGCCATGCCAGGCGCGATAGCCCTCTGCGGGCACGGCCTGCTCGACCGGGACGCCCTTGGAGTTCAGGATGCCAATGCCCGGCGACCACATGCTTTGAACACTGGTCTCACCGGCGATCATCAGCCGCGCGGCGTCTTCGGCGGTCTTCCAGAACCCACGGAAGAACCCGGCCTTCTTGCGCTCTTCGAGAAGATCGATCAGCTGATCGATCTCCTGCACCGACATATTGCCGAGATCATCGAAGGACATCAGGCCGGCGGCCTGTGCGGCGAGTGCCGCATCGAATATGCCGATGGCGGGCTCGTCGACCAGGGCCACGCGGCCGGCCCATCTCTCGTCGAAAAGGGCGCTCCAGGAATGCATGCCGACATCATTCTTCGCCAGGTCGCTCCGATAGGCGAAGCTGTCGAAATTATGCGTGGTCGGCAGCATGGAAATGAAGCGCGATGGCGTATCGCCCAAGGCGAGATTAGGCTGAACGAAGAGCTTGCGCGCCGGCACATCACCGAGCCCCAGCCGCGGATTGGGTCCGATATGACCGGTCTTGGTCAGATCGTTGACCTCGTCCCACAGCACAATGCGCTGCGTGTCGATCGGCTGGATGGCACGCCAATGCCAGACGATATCGAGATTGTGAAAGCACTGATCGTAAATATCGTAGGTTTCCGGCTCCCGCGCCGCCTTGTATTGCGTCGTCAGGAAGTCATTGTTGTCGAAGGTCACGTCGATCCCAAGGTCCTGCTCCGCCCGCAGCCGCAGCTCCTCCAGCAGCGAGATCGCGGTGCCGAGAATGCGCAGGCGCGGCCGCCCTGCCAGATGCAGTGCTGGAGCAGGCGCGGTTTTCGCTATCGATTGATGCTTGTTCATGAACGGATCGACTATCCTATTGCGCCGCTGCCAAGGATGGGACGGCAGGCGGCATGCGAGCCAGTGTGAAGGCTTCGAAAGACCGTTTCAATAGCGCGCCATCCAGCCCATCCAGAATGAAGACCAGACGCGAGGCACGATCTTCGGAAGACCAAGCCTCCATATGCACCGGCGGGTGAACCAGATGTTGAACCCCATGCACCGCGACGGGACGCTCCTCGCCCTTGAGATTGAGGATACCCTTCACGCGCAACACCTGATCCCCATGACGATTGAGAAGCATGGTCAGCCAAAGGCCGAATGCGGTCCAGTCAACCGGCCGGTCGACCCTCAGCGCGATCGAGGAAATCGTCGCTTGATGGGGTGTTCCATCAGCCGAAACCAGCTGCAGCGGCTCTTCACAGTAGAATCCGCTCGGCGACAGATTGTTGCTTGGCGAAGCATTGCCGCGCATGTCCGCCAACGACGACAAATCAAGATCGGCGTCGCTTGCCATCACAAGCAGCGCATCGGGATTCAAGGTGCGAAGCCGCGCCTCAAGAGCCTGTGTTGCACGATCATCCGCCAGATCGGTCTTGGTGATGACGAGCCGATCGGCAACCGCCGCCTGCCGGTTGGATTCGATATAGGTGTCGAGCTGGCGCACTCCGTTGACAGCATCGACTGTCGTGATCACGTTGCCGGCGCGGAAATGGTGCCTGAGCACCGGGTCTGCCTTGATCGTGGACAAGACCGGGAACGGATCGGCAAGGCCCGTGCTTTCAATAATGACGCGGCGAAATGGCGGCAACAATCCGCGCTCGCGTTTGGAATAGAGCTCCTTGAGCGCAGTGGCGAGTTCCCCGCGCACCGTGCAGCAAACACAACCCGAGCGCAGAAGCACCATCTCGCCATCAACGCTTTCAACAAGATAGTGATCGAGCCCAATCTCGCCGAATTCGTTGATCAGCACGGCGGTATCGGCAAATGCCTCATCCGCAAGAATCCGCCTCAGGAGCGTCGTCTTGCCGGAGCCGAGGAAGCCGGTGAGAAGATTGACCGGCAGAAAGCCGTCTGGCTCAATCACCATGACGTGCCTCCATTCTTGAAATGAACGCCACATCAAGGGGATCACACGGCCGGCCGACGAGCTTTTCAGCCGCCGGCCAGAGATGGCCTAGATCCTCGATGATCTCGCTTTTGCCCGTTCTCGTCGACAGGACGAATGACGTACCCTGCCAATCCGAGAGAATGAGCCCGAAGGCGCAAAGCATTTCGTTGGCGGCGCGTACCCGTTCGGCGCGTTCACGCCGCCGCTCCGGGCTGGCGTGATTACGTGTAAAAACGCCCGGCCGGGCCGCCGCATCGGTCCAATGCTCATTGCCACCGAGAACACCGCACAGTGAGCACATGATGGTCATTCCTTCCGAAAACGGCTTGGCCCTGTCCAGACTAGCTGGCTATTTGCCGCGCGGGAAGCGGGCGGCAAAATCGTCGGCGATCTCGTTCATCGTCACGAACTTCACGCCGGGATGCTTGATCATATGCGCGTAGAGCCGTTCCAGCATCATCAACACCTGCGGCCTGCCGGCGACATCGGGATGGATGGTGATAGGGAAGACGGCATAATCCATCTCGCGATAGACCCAGTCGAACTGATCGCGCCACATCTGCTCGATATCGTGCGGATTGACGAAGCCGTGGCTGTTGGGCGACTTCTTGATGAACATCATCGGCGGGAGATCGTCGAGATACCACGAGGCCGGGATTTCGATCAGGTCGGTCTCCTGGCCGCGCTTCAAAGGCACCATCCAATCCGATGGCTTGCGAGAGTAATCGATCTTCGTCCAGCTGTCGCCGACCCGCACATAATAAGGGGTGAAATCCTTGTGCATCAACGAATGATCGTACTTGATGCCGCGCTCCAAGAGCAGCTCGTTGGTGACGTTGGAGAATTCCCACCAGGGGGCAACATAACCCGTGGGGCGCTTGCCCGAAAGCTTAGTCACCAGCTCGATGCACTTGTCGAGGATTTCGGTTTCCTGTTCGCGCGTCATGGCGATCGGGTTTTCGTGGCTATAGCCGTGAATGCCGATTTCATGACCGGCATCGGCGACAGCCTGCATCTGCTCGGGAAAGGTCTCGATCGAATGGCCGGGAATGAACCATGTCGTCTTGATGCCGAACCGCTCGAACAGCTTCACCAGCCGCGGGCTGCCGACTTCGCCGGCAAAAAGGCCGCGCGAAATATCGTCAGGCGAATCCTCGCCGCCATAGGAGCCGAGCCAGCCGGCGACGGCATCGACGTCGACACCGAAACTGCACAGGATTTCTTTTGCCATGGGATGACCTCCTTCGATCAGGTTTTTAGTTCTCAGTGAGCTGGAATGACGGTCGCGTCGGCCGGGTTCCAGGTAAGCATGACGTCGGCGCCGACGGGAAAGAGATCGGGCCGGTATTTGTCGACATGCGCTTCGAGCGCGAGCCCTCGGCCATCGGGCAAGCTGACGCCGATCTGCGAGATATGACCGACGACATCGAAACGATCGACGCGAGCGCCAACGACATTGCCGCCGAAAGCGCCGGCGAGGCTGTCTCGCGCAGCACCTTCCGTCGCGTGGACTTCGATCGCTTCCGAGGGAATGACGATGTTGACCTTGCTCGAAAGACCGCCATTGGCTAAGCCCGACAGCATGCCGAACGAGGTCGAGACGAGCGTATTGTCAGCTTGCACGCCCGCAACCTCGCCTTCGAAGATGGTGTTGCGGCCGATGAACTGTGCGACGAACGGCGTGTCTGGACGGGTATAGAGCTGATGCGGCGGGCTGATCTGTTCGACCCTACCCTGGTTCATCACAACGATCCGGTCGGACAGCGCCAGCGCTTCCGACTGGGCGTGCGTGACGAAGACGAAGGTGACGCCGAGCCTCTTCTGCAGCAGCTTGAGCTCGTTCTGGATAGCCTTGCGCAGATTGGCGTCGAGCGCGCCAAGGGGTTCATCGAGAAGCAGCACGTCCGGCTCCACCACCAGCCCACGTGCAAGCGCAATGCGCTGGCGCTGGCCGCCGGAGAGCTTGTCCGGCTTGCGCTCGGCAATATCCTCAAGCCCGAGCGTCGCGAGGATACGGTCGACCCGTGCATCCCGCTCGGCCTTCGGCATGCCCTTGACCTCGAGACCGTATCCGACGTTGCGCCGGACGGTCATGTGCGGAAAGAGCGCATAGTTCTGGAAGATCATCGATGTCGGCCGGTTTTGCGGTCGCACATCGTTCATGCGCTCGCCCTTGATCATCATGTCGCCGGAGGAGATGCTTTCGAAGCCGGCGATCATGCGCAGCGTCGTCGTCTTGCCGCAGCCCGAGGGGCCAAGAAAGGCGATGAACTCACCCTTTTCGATGGCCAGATTGAAGTCTATGACGGCGGGCGTGCCATTGTCGTAGACCTTGCCGGCATTGATGAGTTCCAGGTCATAAATCATGAGAGATCTCCAGTCGTGGGCGGAGAGGCCGGAATGGCCTCCCCACAGGGCAGGAGACGAACGACCGAAGCCTGCGTCGCCGGATTAAGCATTGAGGAATTCATCCCACTTCTGGACGAGATGGTCGTACTCATCCGGCCACTGGTGCCAGTAGGCGACGTTCTTTGCGCGCTCTGCCAGCGAGCCGCCGTCGCGCAGGTCGCCCTCCTTGATGCCGCGCTCGGCAGCACCCACCCAAGGCTTGCCTTCGTACCAGAAGGCATATTTGTCCGGCGCCATGACCTTCTGGATATTGGTCGAGGGTGAGTAGTAGCCCTGCTCGGACACTGTGATGCCGGGTTCGCCGGACAGCCAGTAGTCGGCATAGGCGATCACGGCTTCCTTGTTGGAGGTGCCAGCGATCATCGAGGGCCCGATCGCCCAGCCGCGATAGCCTTCCTTCGGCACGGCGTATTTGCAAGCTTTGCCCTGAGCCTTGACCGCCATGACAGCCGGTTGCCAGGCATCGCAGACCACCATCTCGCCCGATGCCATCAGGTTGACCAGCTCGCCGAAATCACCCCAAAGCGCCCGGAACTGGCCGTCCTTCTTCTTAGACACCAGGAACTTCGCGGCCTCGTCGATTTCAGCCGTCGTCGGGTTGGCCGGGTTCTTGACGTTCGAAAGTCCCAGCGTGTTCATCGCCATGATCGCCTGACCGAAGGCGATCAGCGGATCGGTATTGAGGCCGGACTTGCCCTTGAATTTCGGATCGAAGATCGCCGCCCAGGTATTGGCTTCCTCAGCCGACAGAACGTCGGGATTGTAGCCGATGGAGTCGTAGTTATAGACGGCAGGCACCATGTTCAGCGTCGTCTTGGCATCGTCGGCCCAGATCTGCCCGACGATCTGCTGCTTCGGGTCCCACTTGTCGGAAGGTGTGGTGAAGGTGTCGCGGATATTGGCCCAGTTCTTCAAGGAGGCGGCCGGGATCGGCTCGACATTGTTGGTCATGACGATCGACGGCAGCCGCTCGGCGATGATTTCCCAGCAATCATAATCCTTGGAACCGGAGAGGATCTTGGTCTGCGCGTCTGGGAAGGTCGCCGCCGTGCCGGACGTCTGCCCGACGCCGCTGACCTTGCGGAAGTCATCCAGGATCCGCTCCTGCACGGTGACGGAAAGCCCGATCGTGCGCAGCTGTTCCTTGGCAAGACCGCTTGCCTGCGCGTAAGCCGCCCGCGACGACAGGAACGGCGTGCCGCCCCCGATCGCCAGCGCCATGACGCCGGCCGATTGTTTCAACAGAGAGCGCCTGTTCATTTCCATTTTGGACATCTCATCTTCTCCAGTGCTGATTGCTGTTCCCTGAGCCCTTGCTGGGCCTGCTTCATTGCTTGCATCGCGCGGCTACCTGGCCGCTGCCGATCAGTACCGCCCCACGAGGAGGCCACCATCCACGACCAGAACCTGGCCGGTCATGTATCTCGCGCCCTTCGACGCGAGGAATGCGATCACATCGGCAATGTCTTCCGGCTCGCCGAGCCGGCCCATCGGAATGAATTCGGCTGCCTTCTCCGCGCCGGCGGGACCAAGCGAATTCTCTTCCGAAAGCAATTGCGCGGTGCGGATATAGCCGGGGGCAATGCCGTTGACCCTGATGCCATCCCTTGCGAGCTCGACGGCCAACCCTCTGACCAGCCCGACAACACCAGATTTGGCCGCCGAATAATGGACATGCTCGTCCCATCCATAGGCGACACCCATGATCGATGAGAGGGCGATGATGCTTCCCGATTTGCGCGCGCGCATGCCAGGAGCCGCGGCGCGCGCCAGCCGAAAGATGCCCTTCAGATCGACATCCATGGTCAGGTCCCATTTGTCGTCGCTGAGCTCGCCGAGTGGCGTGCGATGGGCGATGCCGGCATTGGCGACGATCACGTCGATCTTGCCGAAGCGGGCCTCGACATCCGCGACCAGCCGATTGGCGGCCTCTGTGGAACGCACGTCATAGAGACGAAACTCAGCCGATCCGCCGGCGATCAGAATATCGCGAACAGCGCTCTCGCCCTCGCTTTGGAGAATATCAGTGACGACGACATGGTCGCCGAGTGCGGCAAATGCCTTGGCCGCCGCCCGGCCGATGCCGATGCCCGCCCCGGTGACGATGACAATGCGCTGGTTTTGACTGTTCATAGACTTCTCCTCTTCAGAGCATCGCGTCGCCGGAATTGGGACCAAGCGTCTGGCCGACGAAAAGGCTCGCGGCCGGCGACACCAGAAAAGCGACGGTCGCGGCCACTTCCTCCGGCTCGCCGAAGCGTCCGAGCGGCAGCTCGCGTTTCTTACGCTCGCGCCATTCCTCGGAAAGCCCCTGCACCAGCGGCGTGTTGATTGGGCCCGGCGCGACGGCATTGACCCGCACGCCACGGCTGGAAACCTCACGCGCAAGCGCCTTGGTCATGCCGATGATCGCGGCTTTGGCGCCGGAGTAATGGACGAGCTCGATACCGCCAATCTGCCCGAGCTGGGAGGCGACATTGACGATCACACCCTCGCCACGCGCGAGCATCGACGGCATGACGGCCTTGGTCATCAGGAAGGTACCGCGCACATGTACGGCAAACATGCGGTCGAAATCCGCAAGCTCGAGATCTTCGAAAGCCGCCTGATGCGCGATGCCGGCATTGTTGACGAGAAGCGCGACGTCACCGTGCGAGGCCTGGGCGGCGGCATGGATCGCAGCCACGTCCTCAGCCTTGGCGACATCGCCAGCAATGGCGGTCGCTGCACCACCCACCGAGACAATCTCGGATGCAACGGCTTGAGCCCGTTCGCCGGAGAGATCGTTGACCAGAACCGCATAGCCGTCGGCCGCAAGGCGGAGTGCGATGGCCCGACCGATGCCGGAGCCGGCGCCGGTCACGATTGCGGAAAGTCTGTTCGCCATCATGCGTCCTCCTGAATGCGGATACGCTTGGCTCGACGAACCGACATTCCCATCAGGATCGCGTAGGTGCCGAGAAGCGCGAATGAGAAGAGCGTCGTGAGCACACCGAAGGCAAAGACGTTCGGATGAACCTCGACGGAAAAGGTGCCGTAGATCGCGAGCGGCAGCGTCAACTCGCGGCCGGAGGCAAACAGCGTCCGCGAGAATTCGTCATAGGAGAGCGTGAAGGCAAAGAGCATTGCCGAGAGAACGCCGGGGAAGATCAGCGGGAAAGTCACTTTGCGGAAAGTGCGGGCCGGGGTGACGCCGAGCGACCAGGACGCCTCCTCCATGCTCGGATCGAACCGGTTGAAGATCGCTAGCATCACCAGGAAAGCGAAGGGGAACGTATAGACCACGTGCAGGACGAAGGCCGTGCTCCACCAGTGCCGATCGACGCCGAAGGCATTGGCGACGAGCGCCATGCCGAGGCCGACGAGCACGCCCGGCACCATCATGCCGAGAACGATCAGATAGAAGACAACACCCGAACCGCGGAACTTGCGGCGGAACGCCTGCGCGGACATCACGCCGAGCACGGTCGAGACGATCATGGTCATCAGTGCCAGAGCCAGCGACCGGATCAGCGCCTGATCGATCGGCAGGGGAGCGATGCGCGACGGCGGCGTCAGCCCGAAGAGATGCTGATACCAATAGGTCGACCATTCGATGATCGGGAATTGCGGACCGCCCTCCGGCCCCGTCTGGAACGACAGGATCGCCAGAACTGCGAGGGGGCCGTAAAGGAAGACGAGAAAGAGGGCCGTATAAACACCCAGGCCGAGCTTGATGCCGCCAGCGTTCATGATCAAAGCTCCTTTCTGAGGTCGACGACCTTGAGCAGGGCGGCAATGACCGCGCCCATGACGATCGTCAGGATGACGCCTGCCACCGCCGCGAAAGCCCATTTCAAGGAGCCGACCTGGGTAACGATGATATTTCCGAGCAGATTGACCTTGCGGCCCGAGAGCGCAGCGGCAGTTGCGAATTCGCCGAGAACCATCACGGAGACAAAGATCGCACCGACCACCACGCCTGGCATGGACAGCGGCAGGATGATGGTGCGGAAGATGCGCCAGAAGCCGGCACCGAGATCCTGTGCGGCCTCGATGACCGAGGCGTCGATCCGGCCCATCATGAAGGCGATCGGCCCGACCATGAAGACGCAGTAGATCTGCGTCATGCCGATGATCACCGACAACTCCGAGAAGAGAAGCACCTCTATGGGGTGCTGCACGATGCCGAGCTTCATCAAGATCATGTTGATGGCGCCTTCGGTGCCGAGCATAGGCCGCCAGGCGAGAACGCGGATCAGGAACGAGGTCCAAAATGGGATGACGCAGAGAACGAGCAGCACGGTCTGCAGCGTCTTGTTCTTGATGAGGAGCCCGACAAAGAGCGCAGCCGGATAACCGACGACGAGCGTCGAGATCAGCACGAGCAGCCAGATGCGGATCGTCGTCCAGAGCGCCCCGAGATAGGTCGGGCTGGTCAGGAAGGTAATCCAGCTCTGCAAGGTCAGTGTCGGCTCGATCTTGAAGGTCGTCTGCGTCCAGAAGGAAACATAGACCATCATCAGGATCGGCAGGACCAGGAAGGCGATCATCCAGATCATGCCCGGCGCCAGCAGCCAGAATGTCTTGGCCGTCGTTCCGCGCGCGGCCACGCTTTCCTCGACCGCCTCTTCACGTGTGGCAACCATGGTCATCTCTCGCTCCCCTTGGCATATCCGGCAAAAAGTTTCGGGAAGGTCACATCAGCCGAAGACAAGGGCGTCCTCCTTCTTCCAGACGAGTGCATAGCGATCCTTTTCGACAAAGGCCGGCGGGCGGGCGTGGCTCAAATGGGATTCAACCTCAAAGACGTGACCGTCATCGAGCGCGAAGAAGGAATTGACCGCCGCGCCGGAATATTCGCTGGCGATGAAATCCGCTTCGATGCGGACCTCGTCATCAGACATCGCCGCGTCCCGAGGACGGACCGAAACGCGGTCGTAACGGATGGCATAGGCCGGTTGCGGCGCCTTTTTGCGCGATGCGGTCAGAGGAAAGCGGCCAGCAGCCCCGACGAAGCTGTCATCGATAACGGCGCCGGAAAACAGATTGTAGCAATTAAGAAAGCGGGCAACCGCCGCCGTGGCCGGGCTATTGTAGACGATATCGGAAGCAGCAGCCTGCGCGATGCGACCCCGATCGAGAACGAGAACGAGGTCGCCCATCGCCAGTGCTTCAGTTTCGCTGCCAGTGACATGCAGAAAGGTCACGCCGCAACGCTCGCGGATGGCTTTCAGTTCGGTTCGCATGCGGCCGCGCAAATTGGCATCGAGCGCGCCCAGCGGTTCGTCCAGCAGCACCAGTTTCGGTTCTGTGACAAGGGTGCGTGCCAGGGCAACGCGCTGGCGCTGGCCGCCGGAAATCTGGGTGACGGCGCGATCGTCAAATCCCTTGAGACCAACCAGCGCCAGCATGTCCTGAACCCGCCTCGCCAGGACGCGCGCATCGGTCACGGGATCGACCTTGCGATTGCGCAGTCCGAAGGCGACGTTTTCGCCGACCGACAGGTGCGGAAACAGAGCAAAATTCTGAAAGACGAAGCCGATGCCACGGTCATGCGGGGCTACTCCATCCAGACGGTTGCCGTGAAAGAGGATCGAACCGGAATCCGGCTCCTCGAAGCCGGCGATGACGCGCAGCAACGTCGTCTTGCCTGAACCGCTCGGCCCGAGCAGCGAGATATAGGCATTGTCGGGCAGGGCAAAATCGACCGCGTCCAGCGCGGCCGCGCCGCCATAGGACTTGGTGACTTTCTTGAGCTGAATAACGGTCGACACCGAATTCCCACCAGTTTCAAGGCAAGGACCATCTTTTTGGCAAGGCGCCGCCATTGCCGGATTGCCATCAATCCAGACACCGGACGTCGGTCTGCGTTCGCGCAAGATCACATGCGCGTCAAAGAGATGTTCCTTGGCGTTTCAATGAGTTCCACCTGTGGCGCTTCTAACGAGCGCCTTGACGATTAAAGCATTGCATAAATGATTTTTGTATTCAATAGGCTTTTTCAGAAAGTCGAGAGGTCGAGGCGATCGTGACCAAGGCACTGAGGATGAAGAAAGCAAAGCCGCAGGAATTTGGCGGCCAATCGGCACAGAATCCCTACAAAATATGCCGCACGTAAGCTACTTGCCGGGCGCGCGCATTCGATTTGCGCCCGTCATATCTCCCGCCTTCGACGCGTACCGTCGCGGCGACCAGAATCTATTTCGCACCTAAAAACATATTTTGTATTCAATACTCATTTATTTTTGCGCTATGTTAGCGTTACAAAACGCGTAAGAGTGGGGCATCGGAACGACGTGAGTCCATTGCATCAGATGACCGAAAGCCATACGCGCCCCAATGCGCAGAAGCGCTACGAGATCGCGGAGGATGTGCTGCGCAGCAATATCGGCGACAGCACGCTGCCGCCTGGCGTCGTATTGCTTGAAGGTCCGATCGCCGACATCCTGCAGATTTCCCGCGCACCCGTGCAGAGGGCTCTTCAAACCTTGGAAAGCGAAGGGCTGGTGCATCGCTTCAACGGGCGCGGCTACCTGGTCGGCCCCTCCGGCCAGGGTATCGAGCCGAACCGAACCGACATCAAGACGCTTGGCCTCACCATTCCCCGCCATGCCGACGAAGCGCTTCAAAGCCGCGCCTCCTGGGAGCGGATCTACAACACCGTCGAGGCCGATGTCGCCGGCTGTGTGGTCTTCGGCCAATATCGCATCATTGAGATCGAGCTTGCCGACCATTTCAACGTTAGCCGCACGGTGGTTCGCGATGTGCTCACCCGCCTGCGCGAGCGCGGCCTCGTGCGCAAGAACCAATCGTCTCACTGGATCGCCGGCCCGCTGACCGCCCAGATGATCAAGGATCACTACGGCCTGCGAGGCATGCTTGAGCCGCAGGCGCTGATCGCCGGCGCGAACAGGGTCGACCGCGAACAATTGAACGACCTGTTCCTGCGTCTTTCCGAGCTGGAGCGGTTGGAGCCCGCCGATCATCTTTCGGCAATCGAGGCCGTCCATGCGGATTTCATCGATATCTGCATCCTCGCCACGCCGAACGAACGGCTGAAGGAATCGATCCGAAACAATCTGCTGCCGGTCACGGCGACCGAGCGACTGCTCAGGCAACTTGGCCTGCCTGGCGACCCGGCCATCATCACGGAACTGCGCCTGATAACAGAGCTTCTGCTGCGCGGCGCCGTAAAAGCAGCGGCGGCGATGATAGAGAGCCACCTGGAAGCGTCGGTCAATCGCACCATCGCGCAGATGAAGATCGTTGCCATCATTCCCGGCCCAAGCGTAACGGCCGCCTATCTGACCCGCGTTCTCGAATGAGAGGCGGGCAGTCCGAGTGAAACTCGGTGTCGAAGCGGCCACCATTTGCCTATCCCTTCATGACAGAGCAGCGCGCAAGCGCCCGAGCAATGCCTGGCGATCCGCACGAGCCGCAAGCGCCTGATCCATCGTCACCTCGACGAATTGCGTTGGCGTATGGGGCTGCAATTGCGCAATAAGATCCATGTCGGCTGAAATCACCGTTCCGACCATGAAGTAACCGCCACCGGAGACGGCGTCGCGATGCAGGATGATCGGCTCCGTACCGCCCGGCACCTGGATCGAACCATAGGGGTAGCAGCTGTCGACGATATTCGAGGGGTCCGAGCCGGCACCAAAAGGCTGCTTGCGTTCGACGAATTCAAGCTTGCGGCCGCCACGGAAGCGGTAGCCCATGCGATCGGCTTCCGGCGCCACCTTCCATTGATCCGCGAAGAAATTGCGCTTGGCTTCCTCGGTCAGCCGATCCCAGTAGAGCCCCGGCAGCACCCGCAACTCGGCCGGCATGCCGGGCTTTCTGCGCAGCTCTTCCGCAACCGATCGTCCCTCGCTTGCCATTGAGCCCTTCCCGACGGGCAATTCGTCTCCGGCAGCAATCGCTCTGCCATTGTGGCCGCCAAGGGCACCAATCACATAAGTCGATCGGCTGCCAAGCGCTTCCGGCACGTCAATGCCGCCCGACACGGCGATATAGATGCGCGCGCCGGACTTCAGGAAGTCGAAGCTGACCGTCTGGCCAGCCCTGACCTTCAGCGCCGTCCATCCCGGTTGAAGCTCGCCGTCGATCCTGACCGGCATCTCGGCGCCGGTGACCGCAATCAGCGCATCGTCGAGAAATTCAAGCTTGGGCCCCATGAAGACGGCCTCCAGGCCCGCGGCACCCTCGTCATTGCCGACGAGAAGGTTTGCTGCGCGCATGGCATAGCGATCCATGGCGCCACCGACCGGAATGCCCAGATGGAAATAGCCGGGGCGGCCGAGATCCTGAATCGTTGTCGAAAGGCCGTGATGAAGAACCTTAATGGCCATGCAGCGCGCCCTCCAGCTTGGCATTGTAACCGTCTATGTCAGCCTGATATTGCCGGAGATCGAAGCTGACCTCCCGGATCGGCGGAGCGAAGCGACCCTTGTCGACATCTTCGACCGCCTGATCGTAGCCATCGCGATCGATCGGCCGGAATTTCACGATATCGCCGGGGCGGAAGAACACCATGAAGTCACGCAGATAGCTCGTCGACTGCGTGGGATCGAAGATCGGCATCGGTGTGATGCCGAACATCTGGTAACCGCCTGCGCCGCGCACCGAATAGATGCAGCCGAAGCAACCGCCATGGCCGACGGTCAGGCGCGGCGTATCGGTCCGCGGGCGCAGATATTTCGGCACCTCGATCTGCCGCTGCCGCTCCACCATCTGATACATGAACGGCAGGCCGGCGACGAAGCCGACCATCGAGACGAACCATGGCGAACCGGCATGGGCGGACACGAAATCCTCGACAGCGCCGTAGCCGTTGATTTTCGCGGCGTAGTCGAGATCGGTTCCCGTGGGCTCCTGATGGCGCTCGCGAAAGCGCATCAATGTCTCGTGCGTCCACGGATCATTATAGAAAACCGGGATTTCGACGATGCGGGTGGTGATGACGGGCTCTGCCTTTTCGGCCGCGCCCTCGATTGCCTTCACCTCGCGCAGAAGGTCGTCGGGCTTGATCAGATCGGGATTGAACTTGATCTGGAAAGACGCATTGGCGGGGCAGATTTCCGTAATGCCCTTTATGGCGCTTTCTCGCACCCCTCTGGCCATCGACAGGCTTTTGAAGAAGGCTTCGAGCGACATCTCGTCGCTGCATTCGATGAAGAGATGTTCATCGCCTCCGAATGTATAGCGAGCAGGCATCAGGCGACCTCCGTGGCTATGCCGTCGACCGCGTTAAAATCGGTCTCCAGCCAGGATTCGAGAAAACGCGTATGGAAAGCTCCCTTGCGCACCGACGAGTCTCTCGCGAGCGCAAGATGCAGCGCGATCGTCGTCGGCAAGCCTTCGATGGTCAGGCCGGAGAGCGCGACGACAAGCTTGTCGAGGCAGGCATTGCGATCCTCCGCCCAGACGATCAGCTTGCCGAGCAGGGAATCATAGAAGGGCGGAACGGTGTAGCCGGCATAGAGCATCGTATCGAAGCGGATGCCTTCACCCTCCGGGATCGAAAGCCGCGTCACGGTGCCTGGCGCCGGCTGAAAGCCTTTCGCCGGGTCCTCGGCGTTGATCCGGCATTCGATGGCATGGCCGCGCGCCTGAATATCGGCTTGCGACAGTGATAGCGGAGCGCCGCCCGCCACCTTGAACATCTCCTGCACGAGATCGATGCCGGTGATCATTTCGGTAACCGGATGTTCGACCTGGATGCGTGTATTGACCTCGATGAAATAGAACTCGTGGCTATCTTCATCGTAGAGATATTCGACGGTGCCTGCGCCGCGATAGCCAACTTCGGCGGCAAGCGCCACCGCGCTGGCGCAAAGCTGCCGTCGCACCTCGTCGGGTAGCATGAAGGCCTGTGCTTCCTCCCACACCTTCTGGCGGCGCCGTTGCAGCGAGCATTCGCGCTCGAAGCAATGCACGAAGTTGCGGCCATCGCCGAAAATCTGCACCTCGATGTGCCGGGCGCGGGTGATGACCTTTTCCATGTAAAGGCCGCCATCGCCGAAGGCTGCGGCAGCCTCGGCCGAGGCAAGCGGAAACTGCTCCCTAAGCTCTGTCAGCGATTGCACAATGCGGATGCCACGCCCGCCACCGCCGGCTGCGGCCTTTATCATCACGGGAAAGCCGGTACGCTCGGCGACTGCTTCGGCAGCCACGATATCGGCCACACGCCCGTCGCTGCCGGGCACCGTCGGCACGCCGGCTCGCTGCGCAATCTCGCGTGCAGCGACCTTGTCACCAAGCATGCGGATAGCGGTGCCGCTCGGGCCGATGAAGATCATGCCGGCAGCCTCGACGGCATCCGCAAAATCTCCGTTCTCGGACAGAAAGCCATAGCCGGGATGGACAGCGTCGACGCCGGACGAACGGGCTGCGGCGATAATCGCCTCTATATTCAGATAGGACTTCTTCGGCGCTGGCGAACCGATATTGATCGCCTCGTCAGCCAGCTTGACCGCGAGCATTTCGGCGTCGGCCGCGCTATGAACCTGCACGGTGCGAATGCCGAGCGCCTTTGCCGCCTTTATGATCCTGACGGCTATTTCGCCGCGATTGGCAACCAGAACGGAGCGGATTGTCATGGATCGACCTCCGCGATGACCTGTCCGGCCATGACAGGCTCCTCATTCTCGACGAGGAAGGTGATGTTCCTGCCATCCAGAGCGGCTGGGATCTGCTGGAAGGTCTTCATCACCTCGATGACCCCGATCGTATCGCTTGCGGCGACGGCATCGCCATCGGCCTTGAAGGGTGGCACGTCCGGCGACGCGGCCCTGTAGAAGGTTCCCGGAAGGGGTGATCTGATCTCAAGCCTGCTCATGGGACCTCCGCGCGGCGTCATTGTTCAAAATCTGCGAAACAGGTGCAATTCTTATACCCTCGGCAACAAGGGCTTCGCGCATATGGCGCACGATATCGAGCGCACCCAAAGTATCGGAGTGAAAACAGATGGAATCGAAGGCAATGGGAATATCCGTGCCGTTGACGGTGCGGACCACACCTTCCGTGCATGCCCTGACCACCTTGCGCGCGATCGCCTTCGGATCCGGGCGGCCTACATCCCTGGTAAAGACGATCCAGCCCGTGTCGCCATAATCGCGGTCGGCATAGAATTCGCGAACGACGGGCTGATCTGCCTCTTGCGCAGCAAGGCAGGTCGCCGAACCATCCATGCAGAAGACGAACATGTTCGGCGCGACTGTGCGCATATACTGGATGAAGATCTGCGATAGGTCGACATTCGCCGCCAATTCCATGTAGAGCGCGCCATGCGGCTTCACATGCTGCACCGGCACGCCATGACGTCTCGCGAACTCCCGCAATGCGCCGACCTGATAGACCAGGTCGTTGATGATCTCGCGGCTGGTGCCGTTGATCTTGCGCCGCCCGAAGCCCTGGAGATCATTGTAGCCGGGGTGCGCCCCGACGCCGACCCCATGGGCCGCCGCCAGCCGTACGGTCTCGTCCATCAGGTTGGGGTCGCCCGCGTGAAAACCCGTGGCGATATTGGCCGAACTGACGAGTGAGATGAGCTCCTCATCTAGAGCATCGCCGATCCGCCACCGGCCGAACGCCTCTCCCATATCGCAATTGATATCGACCGCTTCCTTCAAATGCGTCCCCTCGTATGCTCGCCCTGATCGGACCGTTATCAAAACGCTAGAGGGAAAGATGCATCTTGAAAAATACAATTTTCAAAGCATCATTATCTGATTAATTGATATCTTAGCTTAAAATTACACCATAAATTCCCCAGTAATATCAATCTAGTAAGCACATTGCGCGAGAAGGAAGCGAAATTTACATCGCCTTTGAGCCTTTGAATCTGATTAGCTATAGTTGTTTTCAGATAAATTGATGGGGAACAAACATCATGAGTCTCAGCCTGCGGCAGCTTCGCTACTTCGTCGCGACGGCGGAATATGGCCAGATTTCCCATGCGGCCATCAGCCTGTCGATATCACAATCAGCAGTGACCGCCGCGATCAAGGATCTGGAGCTTTCGGTCGGCGTCTCCTTGTTCAACCGCACGCCACAGGGCATGGAACTGACCTCGGCCGGTCGGCAATTCCTGTCGCATGCCTATGAGATTCTGGCCAAGGTCGACGAAGCGACGCACCTCAATCTGGTCAGCAGTGACATCGAGGGCGAGCTCGTCGTCGCCGCGACCTATACGGTGATCGGATACTTCCTGCCGCTGCATATCGAGCGGATGAGACGGCTCTACCCGAAGCTCAGGATCCAGATCTACGAGGTCAATCGCGAGTCGATCGAAGAGGGGCTGCTCACCAACCGCTACGATATTTCGGTGCTGCTGACGTCGAACATTCTCAACCCGATGCTGACGACCGAGACATTGTTGAGTTCTGTCCGTCGGCTCTGGGTTCCAGCCGGGCACGGCCTGCTGCGCCGTGATGGTGTCGGCCTGCGCGAGATCGCCGAAGAGCCGTACATCATGCTCACCGTCGACGAGGCCGCTCATTCCTCGCTGAAATACTGGAGCCGGACCACCTACCAGCCGAAAGTGCTTCTGCGCACGAGTTCGATCGAGGCGGTGCGATCGATGGTCGCCAACAGCCTCGGTGTCGCGATCCTCTCGGACATGGTGCATCGTCCCTGGTCGCTCGAAGGGCGGCGCATCGAAACGGTCAATATTCAGGATCCCGTGCCGCCGATGGATGTCGGCCTCGGATGGCGCGCCAATATCGAGTTTACGCCGCCAATGCTGGCATTCAGGCGCTACTTCCAGCAAGCTTTCGGCCTGCCGGGTACGAATGCCTGATGATCTCATCAAATTCCCCTGACCCAGAAGATTTGGATACTGGTCGGCATCGTCGTCACAAATAGCGATTGCTGATATGCTCGCCGAGTTGCATTGACGTTATTCCGGCAGTACAAGATCTTGGTACGCCATAATATGGCATTCAGGAATTGAGGTGCGGATATGAATGACGATGCACATAGCGCTGCAATCCGCGTGGAGCGCCCAGCCAAGACATTGCGTGAACTTGCGCTCGACAAGGTGCGAGAGGCCATCGTCAATGGTTATTTCCGCCCGGGAGATCGTCTGGTCGAACGAGACCTCTGCGCGCAGCTCGGCGTGAGCCGCACCATCGTGCGTGAGGTACTGCGGCATCTCGAATCCGAGGGCCTTGTCGCCAATCTCCCGAACAAAGGGCCGATCGTCGCCCACCTCAATCACGACGAAGCAAAGCAGATCTACGAGATCCGCGGCGCACTCGAAGGCATGGCCGCACGCCTCTGTGCGGAGCAGAACAATCCTGCGATTGCCGACGCGCTGGACAAATCGCTTGAGGATATAAAAAGCAGCTACCGCGACAAGGATATGGCCGGCGTGCTCGCCCACACCTCATCCTTTTACCAGACGCTGTTCAGCATGGTCGATCGCCATATCGCGTGGGGAGTGGTCAATCTCTTGACCGTGCGCATCAATCATCTGCGGTCGATGACGATCAAGACGCAAAACCGCGACGTCCAAGGGCCGGCGCAGATGGCCCGCATCGTCGATGCCATCCGGCGTGGAGATGGCGAGGGCGCGTACCAGGCCGCCATGGACCATGTCGCCGGCGCGAGCGCGATTGCCCAGGCGGTGCTTTCAGGGCACGAGCGGATCGATTGATCCCTGCCTCCGTTTGCGAGAAACCTTTCACCGCAACGGTGAGGCGCATTGTTATCTGCCATCTCCAGGCCGCCTCTGATCAGTAAGCTAGCTTTAGGCTTGCGGGCTATAAACCCCTGTCGATCCGACTGCTCGGCGCTATAGATCATACAAAAATAAAGCGTCAAATAGCTGGGATATAGCCGCAACCCGTGGGCTCCCAAGACCGTCTCATGACGCTGGCCTGATCGAAGGCATGACGGCCCCTCGCATCGTATTCTGATCTAACTAATTGCTATAATTAGATTTTCTCCACCGTTTCGCGACTTTTCATCAGCCGCCACAAAGCTGCTTGACAGCTACGTATTATGGCATACCATCATACGGACTTCAGAAAAGCGAGCGGCATCATGACCTTCCAAATCCGTAAAACCGTCCTGCAGATCGAAACCACATTGATTGAAGGGGGCAGGGCCGCGCCGACGCCGCTGAAACTGTTCTCAGCCTGCGCGATCGTAAAGAACCCCTGGGCCGGCCGCGGCTTCGTCGAGGATCTGAAGCCGGAAATTCATGCCGCAGCGCCGGTTCTCGGTGAGCTGCTCACCAAGATGATCATTGATGCCGTCGGATCGGGCGAGACTGTTGAAGCCTATGGCAAATCGGCGGTGGTCGGCCTCGATGGCGAGATCGAACATGCTTCGGCGCTGATCCATACGCTGCGCTTCGGCAACCATTATCGCCACGCCGTCGGCGCAAAATCCTACCTCGCTTTCTGCAACACGCGCGGCCCGGCCAATGCGCCGATCATGATCCCGCTGATGGACAAGAACGACGAAGGCCGGCGCTCACATTATCTGACGATCCAGACGTCGATCGCCGATGCACCCGCCGCCGACGAGATTGTCGTCGCGCTCGGCGCTTCCGTCGGCGGGCGTCCACATCATCGCATTGGCGACCGCTATCAGGATCTCAAGGATCTGGGGCAGGATGTGTCCAATCCCGCAGGCGTTTGAGAGATCGGGCGCCGAGATGTCGACCATGGACACCATAGCGCAAGGAAAGGCAGATGCTCCCAAGGTGGAAGCGCTGCCCCGTGAGATCACGGCAGCCGGTACGGCCTACCATGAGGCTGGCACAGGCGAACCGCTTGTTCTCATTCACGGGGTCGGCATGCGTCTTGAAGCCTGGGCGCCACAGATCGCTCAATTCTCCAAGACGCATCGCGTCATTGCCGTCGACATGCCGGGCCATGGTGGAAGCAGAGCCCTGCCTGCCGGCAGCCGGCTGGAGGCGTTTGTCGGCTGGTTCGGCGGTTTCCTTGATGAGATGGAGCTCGATGCGATTAGTGTCGCTGGCCATTCGATGGGCGCGCTCATCGCCGGCGGCGCGGCAGTGACCTTCGGCGAGAGGATCAAGCGCATCGCCTATCTCAACGGCGTCTATTGTCGCGATGCCGAGGCGAAAGCAGCAGTCCTGGCACGCGCGGCGGCAATCCCATTGACCGGCGTTGACAAGCAAGGACCGCTCCAACGCTGGTTCGGCGACGACGCGCAAAGCTCCGTTGCCCGGGAGTTGACCCGTAACTGGCTGAACCTTGTCGATCCACAGGGATATGCGACGGCCTACGCGGCCTTTGCGGGCGGCGACGAGACTTATGCCGAGCGCTGGCCGAGCGTTAAGGCGCCAGCATTGTTTCTGACCGGCTCCGACGACCCCAACTCGACGCCGCAAATGGCAGAGAAAATGGCAGCGGCGACGCCCAAAGGCTGGGTGCGGATCGTCGAGGGACATCGCCACATGGTCAACCTGACGGCACCCGAGACCGTCAACGAATTGCTTGCCGAGTGGCTTTCATATGGGGAGGGCGCGAGATGACGATGCAACAGATCGACGCGAGGGCTTTGCGCGATGCCTTTGGCGCATTTCCGACCGGCGTCACGGTCGTGACCGCGCGCGATCCCGCCGGCCTACCGATTGGCTTCACGGCGAATTCCTTCACCTCGGTCTCGCTCGATCCGCCGCTTCTCCTGGTCTGCCTGGCAAAGACCTCACGCAATTTCGCGACCATGACGGGCGCTGGACATTTCGCGATCAACGTCCTGTCGGAAACCCAGAAGGATATTTCCAACACCTTCGCACGTCCGGTCGAGGACAGGTTTGCAACCGTCGAATGGAGCGGCGGCACTGACGGCTGTCCGATCCTTGCCGATGTTGCCGCCTGGTTCGAGTGCGCCATGGAAGAGGTCATCGATGCCGGCGACCATGTCATCCTCATGGGACGTATCGCCTCGTTCCAGAACAGCAGTCACAATGGGCTCGGCTACACGCGCGGCGGTTATTTTACGCCGATGCTGGCGAGCAAGGCGGTGTCGGCCGCGACGGATGGCAATATCGAGCTTGCCGCCGTCGTCGAGCATGAAGGAGACATTCTGTTTCTCGGCGATGATATCCTCTCCTTGCCGAGCTGCGAGGGCAGAGACGGAAGCCCCACCGACATTCTAAGCGACTATCTGCAGGAGCTGACCGGACTTTCGGTGACGATCGGCTTTCTCTACTCGGTCTATGAAGGCAAAAGTGACGGCAGGCATCACATCGTCTATCGCGCTTTCGCCTCGCAAGGCGAGCCACGCCAGGGCAAATTCCTCAAGCCGGAAGCCTTAAGCAAGGCGCGCTTCAAGACGAGTTCGACAGCGGATATCGTCACTCGCTTCGCACTCGAAAGCCAGATCGGCAATTTCGGCGTTTATTTTGGAGACGAGACCTCCGGCACCGTCCGCCCGGTCTCGACGAAGGTGGCACGGGCATGAAATTTTCTCTCTTCGTTCACATGGAACGGCTCGACGCGAACCAGAGCCATAAGAGCCTCTACGACGAATTCGTCGCTCTTTGCGAGATTGCCGACAGGGGCGGCATGCACGCCATCTGGACGGGCGAGCATCACGGCATGGATTTCACCATTGCGCCCAATCCGTTCGTTACGATCGCCGATCTGGCGCGCCGCACCTCGCGGGCCAGATTGGGAACGGGAACGGTGATCGCGCCCTTCTGGCATCCGATCAAGCTTGCCGGCGAAGCGGCCATGGCCGATATCATCTGCGACGGCAGGCTCGATATCGGTATCGCCCGCGGCGCCTATTCCTTCGAATATGAGCGCCTTTTGCCGGGTCTTGATGCCTGGAGCGCCGGCCAGCGCATGCGCGAGCTGATCCCCGCGATCAAAGGCATATGGAAAGGCGACTATGCCCATGACGGCGAGTTCTTCAAATTCCCCGCGACGACCTCGGCGCCAAAGCCGCTGCAGGAGCCGAACCCTCCGATCTGGGTCGCCGCACGCGATCCGAACTCGCATGAATTTGCCGTCGCCAATGGCTGCTGTGTCCAGGTGACGCCGCTCTGGCAGGGCGATGACGAGGTCGAGGCGCTGATGGGCCGCTTCAACGATGCCTGCGCCAAGAACCCTGACATTGAGCGCCCAAAGATCATGCTGCTGCGCCATACCTATGTCGGCTCGTCGGAAGCCGATATCGCTGAGGCTGCTCACGAACTCAGCGTCTACTACAATTACTTCTTCGCCTGGTTCAAGAACGAGAAGCCTGTTCGGCAGGGCCTGATCGAGCGCATTTCCGACGAGGATATCAGGGCGAATGCCATGCTCTCGGATGCTGTCATGCGCAGCAACAATGTCGTCGGCGACGCCGCGACCGTGATCGCGCGGCTAAAGGCCTATCAGGCGATGGGCTACGACGAATATTCCTTCTGGATCGACACCGGCATGCCGTTCGAGCGCAAGAAAGCCTCGCTCGAACGGTTCATTGCCGAGGTCATGCCGGCATTTGTGGAGTAAACCCATGCAGCGCTTCCAGTCCTACATCAATGGCGAATTTCTGGACGGGGAAGCCCGTTTCCAAAGTATCGATCCCGCAACGGGCGATGTCTGGGCCGATATGCCGGAAGCGCGCGAGGGCGATGTCGATGATGCCGTCAATGCCGCCGAGCGCGCCCTTTACGAGGGCCCTTGGGCCAGGTTGACGGCGACGCAGCGCGGCAAGCTGCTCTATAAGCTCGCCGATCTCGTCGCTGCGAACGCCCAAAAGCTCGCCGAGCTGGAAACGCGCGATACCGGCAAGATCATTCGCGAGACCTCGGCGCAGATCGCCTATGTTGCGGATTACTATCGCTATTATGCAGGGATCGCCGACAAGATTGAGGGATCCTACCTGCCGATCGACAAGCCCGATATGGATGTCTGGCTTCGCCGCGAGCCGATCGGCGTCGTTGCCATGGTGGTGCCGTGGAACAGCCAGCTCTTCCTTTCCGCCGTCAAGATTGGCCCGGCATTGGCCGCCGGCTGCACCATGGTCGTCAAGGCCTCGGAAGACGGCCCGGCGCCGCTGCTGGAATTTGCCCGTCTGGTGCATGAAGCCGGCTTTCCTGCCGGCGTCGTCAACATCCTCACCGGCTTCGGCCCTTCCTGCGGCGCGGCTCTGGCGCGGCATCCGAAGGTCGCCCACATCGCCTTTACCGGCGGCCCGGAAACCGCACGCCATATCGTGCGCAACTCGGCTGAGAACCTCGCCTCGACATCACTGGAACTCGGCGGCAAGTCGCCCTTCATCGTCTTTGCCGACGCCGATCTTGAAAGCGCTGCCAATGCCCAAGTCGCCGGCATTTTTGCCGCGACCGGCCAAAGCTGCGTTGCCGGCTCGCGGCTGATCGTCGAGCGCAGCGTCAAGGACGCGTTCCTGTCCATTCTCAAGCACAAGGCCGAGGCAATCCGCATCGGCGCGCCGCTCGACATGGCGACCGAAGTCGGCCCGCTCGCGACAAAGCGGCAGCAGGATCATGTGGCAGCCCTTGTCGAAAAATCAGTCGGGAGCGGCGCACGTCTTGTCGTTGGAGGCGAAAGGCCGGATGGCGAGGGCTATTACTTCCCGCCGACGATCCTGGATTGCGACGGCGTCGCTTCACCGTCGCTGACCGAGGAATTCTTCGGTCCGGTCCTGTCTGTCGTCTCTTTCGAGACGGAGGCCGAAGCGCTGAAACTTGCCAATGATACCCGCTATGGGCTCGCCTCCGGCGTCTTCACCCAAAATCTCACGCGCGCCCATCGCCTGATGAAGGGGATCCGCGCCGGCGTCGTCTGGGTCAACACCTATCGCGCGGTATCGCCGATCGCCCCCTTCGGCGGCTTTGGTCTTTCCGGGCACGGCAGGGAAGGCGGCATTGCCGCGGCACTCGACTACACGCGCACGAAGACGATCTGGCTGCGCACGTCAGATGATCCGATCCCCGATCCCTTCGTCATGAGGTGAGGCCGATGTTCTATGAAATCCGCACATACCGGCTGAAGAACGGCGCGATCCCGCAATATCTCAGGGTTGTCGCGGAGGAGGGGATCGCCATCCAGAAAGCCCATCTCGGCAATCTGATCGGCTACTACTATTCCGAGATCGGAACGATCAACGAGATCGTCCACATCTGGGCCTATGCGAGCCTCGACGATCGTGAAGCACGGCGTGGGCGACTGGCGGCCGATCCTGAGTGGCAAGCCTTCCTGCCCAGGATTCGCGATCTGATCGAGGTCGCGGAGAACAAGATTATGAAGCCGGCCAGCTTTTCTCCCGCGGGATGAGCGGCGGCGGCATAAAGCATGACTGGAAGACCAAAAAAAGGACAAAGGGAACATGAAAGCAAGAATTGCACTCGCGGCCTTTGCCGCAATGATGGCCGCCTGCTTGCCTGCGAAGGCCGATACCATGGTCTTCACGAGCTGGGGAGGAACGACGCAGGATGCCCAGAAGGTTGCCTGGGCCAACCAGTTTACCGAAAAGACCGGCATCGGCGTCATGCAGGACGGCCCGACGGATTACGGCAAGCTGAAAGCCATGGTGGAGGCTGCCCGCGTGAGCTGGGATGTGGTCGATGTCGAAGGCGATTACGCGGCTCAGGCCGGCAAGAACGGGCTTCTGGAAAAGCTGGATTTCTCCGTCATCGACAAATCCAAGCTCGACCCGCGTTTCGTCAGCGATTATTCGGTCGGCAGCTTCTACTATTCCTTCGTGATCGGCTGCAACGCCGATGCCGTGAGCGCCTGCCCGAAGACATGGGCCGACCTGTTCGACACGAAGAAATTTCCGGGCAAGCGCACCTTCTACAAGTGGTCGGCACCTGGTGTAATCGAAGCCGCCTTGCTGGCGGACGGTGTCCCCGCCGACAAGCTCTACCCACTCGACCTCGATCGTGCCTTCAAGAAACTCGACACGATCAAATCGGATATCGTCTGGTGGTCGAGCGGTGCGCAATCGCAGCAACTTCTGGCATCGGCGGAAGCGCCGTTCGGCAGCCTCTGGAACGGTCGCATGACCGCGCTTGCCAATAGCGGCGTCAAGACCGAGACGTCGTGGAGCCAGAATATCACGGCCGCCGACTCCCTCGTCATTCCCAAGGGTGCTCCGAACCTGGAGACGGCGATGAAGTTCATCGCGCTTGCAACATCGGCGCAGGCGCAGGCCGATATGGCGAAAGCGACGGGATACGCCCCAATCAATCTCGGTTCGGCCAAGCTGATGGACCCGGAAACGGCAAAAACCTTGCCGGACCAACAGACGGCCGGCCAGGTCAACGCCGATATGAATTACTGGGCTGAAAACCGCGATGCCATCGGCAAGAAGTGGTACGCCTGGCAGGCGCAATAAGCCTCAGGACGCTGACAATAGCACCGCGGGCCGATGTTCGCGGTGCGGTAATGCGAGGTGCGGGTGTGCTTGGCGGCCAAGGTTGCCGGGCTAGGCTCACGGTGGGAAAGAATTGCCATGTCGACATATATTGACGTTGCGGATGAAACTGCACCGACTCGCAAGGCGGTAAGGCCCACCGGGTTCGGGCAGGTGATGCCGGCGCTCATCTTCGTCGCAATCTTCTTCGTCTTTCCGGTCATAGCACTTCTGCTGCGCAGCGTGATGGAGCCGACGTTCGGGCTTGGCAATTATGTCGAGCTGCTGGGCTCCGAGACCTATGTGAAAATCTTCGCCAATACCTTCATCGTCTCCGGCCTGGTCACTGTGATATCGCTGCTGATCGGCTTCCCGGTTGCCTGGACGCTGGCGATCATGCCTTCGAGACTGGCTTCGGTCATATTCGCGATCCTGCTTCTGTCGATGTGGACCAATCTGCTTGCAAGGACCTATGCCTGGATGGTCTTGCTGCAGCGGACCGGCCTGATCAACAAAATGCTTCTTGGCATGGGTCTGATCGACAAGCCGCTCGCGCTCGTCAACAATCTCACCGGCGTCACCATCGGCATGACCTATATCATGCTGCCCTTCATCATCCTGCCGCTCTATGGCGTCATCAGGAAGATCGATCCGGCGGTGCTGCAGGCAGCCGCTCTTTGCGGTGCCAACCGCTGGCAGTGTCTCACCCGCGTCCTGCTTCCGCTCGCCGCTCCCGGCATGATGGCGGGCGCCTTGATGGTTTTCGTCATGTCGCTCGGCTACTACGTCACTCCGTCGCTGCTTGGCGGCACGGCGAACATGATGCTGGCCGAGCTGATCGCGCAATTCGTGCAATCCCTCGTCAACTGGGGGATGGGCGGTGCCGCGGCCTTTGTCCTGCTCGTCGTTACGCTATCGCTCTACGCCGTCCAACTGCGGCTGTTCGGCACGCAGAATGCGGGAGGGCAATGAGATGTTGCTCAATTTCGATCGCCTCGGCTGGTGGAAATATGTGCTTGTCGCCATCACGGTTCTGACGGCCGCCTTCTTGCTGTTGCCGATACTGTTCATCGCGGCGCTGTCATTCGGCTCGTCGCAATGGCTGATCTTCCCGCCGCCGGGCTGGACGCTGCGCTGGTATGGCGAGCTCCTTTCCGATCCGCAATGGCTGGAATCGGCCTGGACGAGCTTCAGGATTGCGCTGATCGTCACGGTGCTTTCGGTGTTGCTGGGACTGGTGACCTCATTCGGCCTCGTGCGCGGCAAGTTCCTGTTTCGCGATGCGCTGAAGGCCCTGTTCCTGACGCCGATGATCCTTCCGGTCGTAGTCTTTGCCGTTGCGCTCTATGCCTTCTTCCTGCGCATTGGCCTTGGCGGCACCTTGGTCGGTTTCGTTCTCTCTCACCTCATCCTGGCGCTGCCCTTCTCGATCCTATCGATCTCCAGCGCGCTCGAGGGTTTTGACAAATCCATCGAGGATGCTGCCGTTCTTTGCGGCGCCTCGCCGCTTGAGGCAAAGATCAGGGTCACATTGCCCGCCATAAGCCATGGGCTCTTCTCCGCCGCCGTCTTCTCCTTCCTGACCTCCTGGGACGAAGTGGTCGTGGCAATCTTCATGGCGAGCCCGACGCTGCAGACATTGCCGGTCAAGGTCTGGACGACGCTGCGGCAGGATCTCACCCCGGTCGTGGCTACCGCCTCCACGCTTCTCATTCTGTTGACGGTCATCTTGATGGCGCTGGCCGCGATCGTACGCAAGGTTCTGAAATCATGAGCGAATCCTTCCTGAAAATCAAAGGTATCCGCAAGGAATACGGCCCGGTCGTTGCGGTTCACGATGTGAATCTCGATGTGCGGCGCGGCGAATTCCTGACCTTCCTCGGCCCCTCCGGCTCGGGCAAGAGCACAACGCTCTACATATTGGCCGGCTTCGAGAACCCGACCAAGGGCGATATCCTGCTGAATGGCGAAACCTTGCTGTCGACACCATCGCACAAGCGCAATATCGGCATGGTGTTCCAGCGCTACACGCTGTTCCCGCATCTGACCGTTGGAGAAAACATCGCCTTTCCGCTAAGGGTACGCCGCAAGTCGAAGGCAGACGTCGATAGCCGGGTCAAGGAGATGCTCCGTCTTGTCCGCCTCGAAGGCTTCGAGGATCGCAAGCCCGCCCAGATGTCCGGCGGCCAGCAGCAGCGCGTCGCGCTTGCCAGGGCGCTTGCTTACGATCCGCCGGTGCTTCTGATGGACGAGCCGCTATCGGCACTCGACAAGAAGCTTCGCGAGGAGATCCAGCACGAAATAAAGCGGATCCACCAGCAGACGGAGGTGACGATCCTCTACGTCACCCACGATCAGGAAGAGGCATTGCGGCTTTCGGATCGCATCGCTGTCTTCTCGAAAGGCGTTATCGATCAGATCGGCACTGGGCCGGAACTCTACGCCAATCCACGCACCCGCTTCGTCGCCGAATTCATCGGCGACAGCGATTTCATCTCCTGCCGTCTGCTATCATCGAATAATGGGCAGGCGACAATCTCGCTTGGCGAGCAGGCGGTTTTCGAGCGCATTCCGGTTCATGGGCGGGCTGCCGCCGGCGGCAAGGCCGCCTTGATGCTGCGACCGGAGCGCATCCGGCTTGGCCGCAAGGCGGGAGCGGAAAATAGTCTCAGCGCCACCGTCGGCGACATTACCTTCCTCGGCAACAACGTCCATGTCTCAACGTTGATCAGCGCCGGCGAGACCTTGTCCGTGCGTCTGCCCTTCGGCCACGAGGCGATTTCAGGCCTCAGCCGCGGCGATCGTGTCCACCTGGAATTCGATCCCGATGCAGCCCATGTGTTCTGCTGAAGCAATACCAGCGAAAGTGCGTGGAACGACCCGGCCGCTAGACCGCAGTATTCTCATTGCACATAGACCGGAACGATAGCCGAGGTTTCGTCGCGATAGGGCAGGCGGATCTGAAACCGGTGTGCACCGCTCTGGATGGGCCAGAAAACCGGCTTGTCGGGATCGGTGATTGCGAAGGGCTCGCCATCGACGTACCAGACGATCTGCGGCACATGCGGCTGGACATCGGCTTTCAGGGCCAGCCGATTGAACACGGCCGGCTGTTCGGGATTGCGCCAGATCTGGCTGTTGCGCGCAGGCGTCGAAATGGCAAGATGGATCTGCGGACTGGAAGCGTCGGCATTGGCGGGTGAGTAGCCCTTTCCTCTCGCTGCCACAGCGCTGATGGGCAGAGGCTTGAGATTGCCATCCGGACGAGGTTGCACGGCTGCCGTCTTCGGCATTTCATCCGGCTTCAGCCATTCGACCAGCGTCTGGCTGCAGGTATTGTCGTTCGCCTGTCCATTGACGACGCAAACATCGACCGGCTTGCGGTCCGGTGGCGTTGGAAAACGCGCATCGGCGATGTCTCCGGGCTTGTTGCCGTGAACCCGATCGATGATATCGTGCACGAGACGCGCGGCAGTCCCGGCTCCGGTCATCCGGTTCATGGTGCCGTTATCACCGCGCCCGACCCAGACACCGACGATCACCTTCTCCGAATAGGCCATGGCCCAGGCATCCCGATAGCCCTGCGAGGTGCCGGTCTTGATGGCGACGGGGAAGGGATATTCCAGCGAACCATAGCGATGGAAGCTGGGCAGCCGTGCCTGCGGATCGGACAGGAACGATGTCACCAGTCGCGCGGTGTCGAGGGACATGATCCGCACGGATTGTGGCTGTGGCTGCTCACGCGCCCAACGCAGGTCCTGCAACTGGCCGTCATTGGCGAGCGCGCCATAGGCCCGCATCAGTCTATCGAGACGTGTCGGCAAGGAGCCGATGGCCATCGACAGGCCGAAATAATCGGCTGGTGTTTCCAGGTCATGCAGGCCGAGATCGCGCAAGAAGCGGAAGCTCGTCTCGAGACCGATCGTGCGCAGCAGATTGGTGGCGGGCACATTGCGGGAATTGGCAAGCGCCTGTCGCGGCAGCATCGGCCCGAGGAATTCGCGGTCGGCATCGCCGATGCCGGAGGCGCCCTCTTGCAGATCCAGCAACATGTCCGTGGGCTTCAGCAGGCCGCGCTCGAACGCCAGCGCATAGATGAAGGGTTTCAAGGTCGAGCCCGGCGAACGCAGTGTCCGCGTATAGTCGAACGCGCCGGCATGGCGGCCGTAATAACTGCTCGATCCCACTTGGGCCAGAACCTCGCCTGTCTGGCGCGACACCACCATGACGCCGACCTGCTGCGCGCCCGCGGAGCGCCAGTGATCGAGATGTTGTCGCGCAAGAGCTGTTACATCGGCCTGGAGAGCGAGATCGATCGTCGTGTGGATCAACGGCATGCTGGCGGAGGCGGGAGATATCTGGCCGCTCTCGATAAGATCGTGATAGCGCAATATCAGGTGCAGCGCATCCGGACGGCGCGGCAGATTGGGCATCTGTACGCTGTCAAGCTGACGATGTGCGATCTCGGCTTCATCAGTGCTTATGACATCCTGCTTCAGCAGGACGTCCAGCATCTGGTGGCCGCGTTGAAGGGCCCGACGCAGGCCCTGCGGCCGCAGCGGATTCATCCGCGTTGGCGATTGCGGGATCGCCGACAGCAGGGCGATTTCCGCCCAGGACAGATCCGCCACCGGCTTGTCGAAATAGAGCCGCGCCGCATGGGCAATGCCATGACTGCCGTTGCCATAGGGCGCCAGCCGCAAATATTGCGCCAGCACGGCCTCCCGGCCGTAGCGCAGGGTCAACAGGATACCGGTGCCGGCCTCCAGGATCTTGTGCACGAAGCTGCGCGATTCCGGCTGCTGCATGCGCGCCACCTGCATGGCGATCGTCGAAGCGCCGGAGCGGTGTCTCGCCGCGCCGAGATTCTGCCAGGCCGCACGGCCAACGGCATAAGGGTCAACGCCGGCATGTTCGAAGAAGCGTCTGTCTTCCAGCGCCAATGTCGCCTTGACGAAGCGGTCAGGCAGTTGCTCCAGCGGCCAATAGCCATAATCGACACGGCCGCTGGCGTCGTCGCTGTGGCCAATCTGCGCAAGGAAAGCACCGCTACGGTCATAAAGGATCGGTGTCGGTGCAGGCGCAATCAGCTGCGCGCGCTGATTGATGAGATATCCGTAGATCACCGCGCCGGCGACGAGCACCAGCGAAGAAAAAAGAACAAGCTTTGATCGACGGCTTCTCAATAGTGTCATAGCCCGGCCGGCTGGCTCCTTGCCTGATATTCGTCCGTATCGTGATGGCTTATTTTGCCACCACGATCTGCACCGCGGCACTCGTTCCCTGCACGCCCTTTTGGTACATGGTCTCCGCTAGCGCTTGTGGCTGCGTATAGGAACCGGGGATTAGGGCGCGCATACGATAGGCAAAGGTATAATTGCCCTTCGGCAGCCTGTCAGAGGCGGAGAATACCTGATCGTCCCCATAGGAAACCCAGTCCGAGGGCAGGGTTGAGGCCGCCGCAGGCGTCGCCTCGGCCGGAGCCGTGGCGATATTGGGATTGAGAGGATCCAGTCCCGCTGCAAGCGGCATGGTAAGGGCCACGTGGGTGCGATCTTCGGAGACGACCAGTTCGACCCTCTCCTCCAATACATCGCCCACTTTCAGGGCAATCGTGCCGTTTGCATCGGGGGCCAGTTTCTCCAGCGGCGCATCGCCGGCAGCGACGCGATAGAGCGTGCGTGTGAGGGCAAAGCCCTGGCTCTGTGCCTGCGCCTTGTAGCCGGCTTCGGCGGGGAGATAACTGGTTTCCACCAGCGCCAGAGCGGATGTCGTCCCCATATTGTTGATGGTGACGCTGCCGGGATCCAGAGTGACCTCCCGTAACACCGGTGCATTCGCGTCCAGCGTACGAGATTGAGCGACGCCGTTCTGAGTGAGGGTCAACGGCAGGGGTGTCGTTGGCCTCTGCCACGCCGTTGCCAGGGCTCGGATCGCCGCCGACGTGGCGTTGGTCGAGCCCCATCCGTCGCCTTCACCCAATTGGAGCAGGGCATTTTTCAAAGCGGGATAGCGCGGATCTGTCTCGGAGGTCAAAGCCGCCGCGCGCACCATCTCCGCCAGGCTGCGGGCTTCCGAAGGAAGGATGATCGGGTTGCCGCCATCCTGCGTCTGACCATTATAGACCAGTTCGCCATTGCGGGAGAGAATGTGAACACGCGACCACATCGCATCGGCCAGGCCACCGACCAGACGCGGGTCGGCATCCGGCGCGCCCGCTGCTGCCGCGGTCATCCGGGCAACGCTGACATTCGGCATCAAGGCCGCCGAACGGGCCAATTCAGCCGTATAGGCCGGGTCGAGCTTGCCGCCTTCGGCCAGAGCCGTCAGGGCCTCGACCCGTTCGCGGATCTCGTCGCCGGTAATGAGATGCGGATAATCCGAGCGAAGCGACAGTTTCAGCACGCTGGCGAGACGATCCGTTAAAGCCTTGTCGGTGGGTTCGCCCGCCTTGTCTGCCGCGACCAGGAAGGAATAGGCCCAGGCTGTCAGCGAGACATTGCCTTTGCTGTGCGGCCAGAAGCTGACGAGGCCGTCGGAATCGACCGCCTGGCCGATCGCCAGCACGGTGTTATGGACATCGTCATCTATGCGCTTGTCCAGCCTTGCTGCCGCCAGGATGGGTGTAAAGCTCTTGAAAGCGACGCCGGAGGAGGCCAGCGATATCCGCTGCTCGGTGGAGCCATAGGGCGATTCCACGAGAACGTTGAGCCCGGCAACCAGTTTCGCCAAGGCTGGATCGGACGTCAGGGTCATGACACGCTGGAACGATCCAGGACGAACATCCTCCTGCGGCGCCGACAGTGTTTTCGAACCGCCCGCCGGGATTTCGACGATCTCGTAGTGCTTGGTCGGGATGCGGTCGGGCTTCACCGGCAGCGTGATTTCAACGTTGTCGCGGGCATGGTCGGCCTGGCGCTCGACGCTAAAGCGCAGTCGCACATCCTCCTTGCCGGGCTTTGGCTCGGGCACCGAGGCAAGAACGCCGATGTGAGCCGGCTTGTTCTGTTCCCACGTGAAAGAAACATCCTTGCTGCCCTGCAGCGTCAGGCCATCGGATGCGATGGCGGCAACACCGCCGCCGCCGCCACCTTCGACCACGCGGGCTATGACGCCCGCCTCGAATTGGTCTCCGGACCGCAGGAAGCGGGGCAGGGCAGGCTGGGCCACGATTTCCTGCCGGATCAGCATTTCGCCGGTGCCGTAGCCGAAGCGGTCCGGGCCGCTGACGGCCTTCGCACGCAGCTTGAAGACGGTGAGCGAGTCCGGCAGCTTCACCTTGATCTTGGCAGTGCCATCCGGGCCGACTTTCACGTCGGGAAGATAGATCGGGACCGGTGTGAAATTCTTGCGGACGGAAATATTATTGTCCGTGCCCCAATCCTCGCGCTCATCGCCTCCGGGCACCTCGTCGAGAGGAATGATGCCGAAAGCCATGTTGCGGGTATCGCGCAGAGTCATAGTTGACTGGCGCTTGACGATGAAATTCGGCAGCGGGTCCAGCGGCTGCTCGGTTGCAAGCGACAGAACGGCCTGGTCGATCATCCAGAAGGTGGCATTACCCGCGATCGGATGACCCAGGTCATCGGCCAGATGCAGGGTTACCTCCACCTCGTCGCCGGGGCGCGCCTTCTTCGGATAATCCATGGAAACGGTGACCGTGTTCTTCACCGGCTTGACCGTCACCGTCTTCGTGGCGGCGATCGTCACGGGTTTGCCCTGGTCGAAGGGTGCGTTCGGCGAGGGAGTGCTCGTCTCCAACCGGCCTCTCATGATGAGGAAGTGCACGGGGACCTCAGGCATATATTCCTTGCGGACGGTCACCGCATAATGACCGTAGCCATCGGCGATATCGACCCAATCATAGCGGAACTTACCCTCCGGCTCCTCGATGACGGCCAGAGCGCGGGCTGTCTGGAAGGGGGATTGGATCAGAAGATTGGCCGTTTCGCCGGGGATATAGCTGTCTTTATCCGTGGTCACGATAGCGGTGCGCGCAGGCGCCTGCGACCAGGTGACCGGCGTGTTGCCACCGACGAAAAAGTCGACGCTCACCTGCTGGCGACGACCGATCTTGTCGGTGGCCTCGAGCTGGATGATATAGACGCCGGCGTCGGTTGCATTGAGCGCAAGGGTCTGAATATCCTTGGTGCTGGTAATCTTTCGCTCCAGCACGGTTTCGTCCATCTCCTGGGTGACGTATTTCGCCGAACCCTGGCTGAAGTCGCTTGCCTGCAGGGTCGAGGTCCAGTTGCGATGGATCAGGCGCGCCGTCATCTCGAGCCCAGCGACGGCATCGCCATTGCCATCGACGGCCAGGATCTGCGGTTCGATTGCACCGGGCTTTGCCACATAGCGCGGCACCTTCAGGCCAAGCACGAAAGGCGGGACTGCATAGACATTGGTGATGCTGCGAACCTGCAGATCGTCATCGCCGGTAACGGTCGCCTCGATCATGTAGCGGCGCGGTTGTGCCGTGGGTTCGATCGTCGTGTCGAAGCTGATGCGCGAGGCGCCACCGGCATCCGTGCTGCCATCGCGCTCGAGCGCGGGCGAAGACTTGAACTCGTCACCGCCGGAGTAGCGCGAATCCGTTGAAAACAGAAAGCCGTCATGGCCAGGCGGCGTCCAATTGTAGGGATACTGCACGGCGCGCCAACGGATCGGGCGGTCTGCCAGCAGGCCGCCGGCAAAATAGCGCGCGATCAGATCGACGTTAAACGAGGAGTCGAGCGGTACGGTCTGCGGATTGTTGAGCACGACTTCGAATGTCGGCAGGCGATAGGCCTCCTTCTTGAAGGAGATACTGCCGCATTGGACTGTGTTGTCGGCCGTATCGCCGGCATCGTCGCTGACGGCGGCGTTGCCATTGGCATCTGCCGGCTGGGTGGTGTCGGACTGGGCATCGTGCGCCTTGCCGTCATCCGTATTCCCGTCGTTCGTCTGGCTGTCGACGTTCTCGTCGTCATTGCCGGACTTCTGCTCCGGCGCCGTCTGGTCCGCCGCCTTCGCCACGTCGCCCGGCTCGAAGTGAACCTTGTAATCGCCGGTTGCCGGCGTTTCGGCATCGAATTTGTGGTAGAAGCTGCCAGCTGCGTCCAGCTTCACCGGCACGCGCCATTCCTGTTTGTCGGGGCCGGTGATCACGATCTGGCCGCCCTGCTTCGGCAGCGTCAGATGGCCGCCGAGGTAGTTGCGGACATATCCCTTGATATGAACAGGCTCTTCCGGGCGATAGATCGGCCGCTCGGTAAAGACGTGGCAGAGAGTACGCGCCTGCTCGACACGATCCTCGTCGGGATTGGTGGTCCAATCGAGCCACGAAGCGGCCGGTTTGGTCCAGTTACTCTGGGCATATTGCGCCGGAGCGTGATCGGGATCGATCACGAGAGTATCCAGTCCCTTGGTCACGATGACGCGACGAATCTTCGCCTCGGCGCGTTGCTTGAGCTCCCAGGAGAAGAAGCCCTGTGCATCCGTCGTCCCGGTCGCGAGCGTGACGTATTTCCCGTCCCGCAAACCATCCAGTTGAATTTGCGCACCGCTAATCGGACTGCCGGTGCCGAGCGATGTGACCGCAAAGCGCACCCGGTCCTGTTCTTCCACCGCGCTCAAAGTCAGGTCAGTGACTTGCACTCGCAGCCAATGGCGGGTCTGGTTGTCCACCGCGCGCAAGCCGATAAGGTAGGTGCCGGGTTGGTCGGCGCCGGCAATCTTGGCAAACAGAGGCTTCAGGTCCAGACCGAACTTGGTGTCGACGCCGCCCTTGTGAATGGGGAGATCCACGAATTGGGAAATGGCGGGTGATCCCAGTGCCTTTACCCTCGCTCCGATGGCATCGGCCGAGATATCGTCGCCGGTCGCCCATTTCTGCGGCTCCTTGCCGGGCAGAGGCGGTGCGTCATCATCCTTCGTATCCAGTCCCGCTTGTGGGAACGGCCAGAAATCGCGCGATAGCGGGTCGATCGCGTGGATGCGCACATCGGCCCGATCGTAGCCACGCCCGCGCACCGGCACGAGCTGCGGACCAAAGCGCTCGACAACGCCCTGCGACGCGTCCCAGACGAGTGAGGACTGCTCCGGCGAAAAGGCGAATTTCTGGCTGAAACCGGTCGCCAGCGGTCTTCCCCGATCGTCCTTCAGAGCACCTGCGGCAACATTGAGCGTATAGACCTTGTCCGTGAGAAAGCGGCCATGGACATAGAGACGTCCGCTGCTTGCTTCCGCCGTCAGGTCGTCAACAGGCGGAGTAATGCGCAAGGCATCTCGGACCGACAACTGCTCTCCTGCCACCGGGTTGCTGGAAAACCGGAAAAGCAGACCACGGCCCTGGCCCGACGAAGAAGCTGGCGTCCCTGCATCGGCATCCTCGACCGGATTGCCGTTGTCATCCACTGCGCCGCCGGAGTAGCCGGCGGTCGAGTTGGACGTGCAGCGCATGATGCCATCCGTCGTGGCCGCGTCGAAGCCGCGCCCGCAATCGGAATTGGTCATGGTGAAGGGCACGGCGGTGCGCGCGCGCAATTCAAAGATCTGATCGCTGAAATCCTGCGTATCGGCCAGTTTCAGCCGCACAAGCACAACGCGGCCATCGGGGACACTCGTGTGCAGCTTCACCACATAGGATTGCTGATCGCTGCGGCTATTGCGCTCGAGCGGCTGGATGTCGAAATCCTTCGCGCCCAGCATCAAGCCGCCTTCATCGCCGATCCCGGGCGCCGGGCGCAGTTCAATCGACAGCAGGCGGGCGAGCGCGGCGATATCCACAGGCTCGGCGAAGGTCAGCGTGATCTGGTCGAGCTCATTGACAGGATCGTCACCTGAAGCCGGAACCGTGGAGACCGGCACCGGCAGCAGCGATATCAGTTCCGTCTGACTGCCAGCGTCCTTGTCATGGCCAAGCATCTTCACCTTGACGCGGGCGAGCGGTTGCCACTTGTCGGCGGGTCGGAATTGCAGGGCGCGCGGGCCGAGCCATTGCCAGGCGCCGGCAACGGCCGGTTCCATCGTCACAAAACGCTCCGGGGAATCCTCGGGGCCGCCGCCTGCCGGCCCCGTATCCGCAGGAAAGAAAATCGTCACGGGATCATAGGCGCGCAGAAACTTCTCCGGCACGATCTTGACGCCATCGGCGCGTTGCAGAACGTCCAATGCCGGCGACGGAGCGCCCTGCTGGGCATAGCCGCTTGAGATCAGTGCCGAAGAGGCGAGAGCAAGGGCAAAGAGAAATACAATCTTTTTCATTGGCCTCTCACTTCGATCCCGTGGGCTTCAAGCCGGCACGCTGCAGATAATCATTGATAATTTCAGGCGGCGGACCCGCGGGTGGTGGCGTCAGGCCCACCACCGTCGGCCTGACGACCAGAGTCGGCGCGTCGGCCGGCGCCCGCGCTTCCAAAAGATAATAGCCGGCATCAAGCTTCTTGAGCTGGTTGACGCCCTCACCAAGCAATTGGCCCTTGGCATCCAGCAGGCGACCAATGGCAAGATCCGGATCGGAGCGCAAGCCGGCGCCGATATTGCCGCTGTTCTTGACTTCGAAGCCGAACAGGGCCGTTGTGCCTGGTGCAAGCACCACAGGTGCACCGATGCCATCGCTGACCGGAACGACAGGCGCTGCCGTCAGATCCAGGTTGCCTGACAAGGGGCCATCATGGGTGGAGTAGAGTGTCAACACTGCCTCGCCCGCCGCAACATAGCGATGGAATTCGGCTCCAGTCGGGAATAGCTGCAGGTCGCGGTGGCCATTCTGCTCCAGGCTGACAATGACAGGCGCGTCGCTGCTGACGTCCAGCACCATCGGTTGGGCCGGATCGAGGCGGAAGGCCATGGCCTCGCCCTCAAGCGTCACGCTTTGTGGCAGGGTAACGGACTTTGGCTCCGGCTTGGGCCAGGGCGATTTGCCGCCACGTTCCAACCACAGCGCCGCCAACCCGGCACCATGGTCGAGGATCAGCTGGCCAGGGCCGGATAGAGAAATGCTATTGCCACGCGAGACCCGACCGTCAGCCCCAATGAAGGTCGCGAGACCGCCGGAGACATTCAGAACATCGCCGTTTTGGGCGTCGACCGCGATCTCTTCCGATCCGACAGTGCCGAAGAACCGACGCTTGATCTGATCGATACCCAGCGTAATCACCTGTCCAGGTGACAGGCTGACGCGTACCGATGCGGCGGCATCGGTCAGGTTGACGAGCCAGATCTCTTCCGCCGACGTTGCGACATTACGTGAAAGAGGCGTCGTGCCGGACCACACATTCAACAACTGTGAGGCCGAAGGGGCGGAGACGACGGCGATGCCGGGCGCAAGATCAAGCGTGAGCCGCTTGGCCCCCGCTGCCAGCTTCACCGGCCGCGCGCTGAGGGCGGGTATGGTCGCGGTGAAGCTGCCGTTCAATGCCACTGCCTCGAGTTCGGCGGCATCGACAGGCCGAAGCCGCATCTGCAGGCTCTCATCGCTGCCGGCGTTGCCGATATGCAAATCCTGATGATCGGCCAGGGCGACCGCGCTGTTGAGGCTGACGCCCATGCCGCGCCCGGCATTGAGGCCTGGCTGCCCGAAGGCCGAATCCGCACGCCACAACCGGATTTTGCCCGGCAATGGTGCTGTCGCCGGAACAACTGCCTGGTCACCGGGCGCGAGCGTCAGCGCGATCTCGCTATTGGGTTCGGCAGGGCTAACCCGCACATGGCCGTCCTTGCGGGCAACCAGCCACAGTCGATCCGTTTGCGGGGCAAAAAGTCCCGATGTTGCTGTCGCAAGCGGTCGATCACCACTTGCTCCGGCAAGCAGATCCGTGACGGTATCGAGCTCGACAAGGCCTGCCGATGGTGCGTGCACAAGCGCAACGTTCAGTGATAGACCAAGGCCATCAATGGTTACGGGCTCCAGGGCAATATCGCCGGGCTCCCGAATGGCACTGATAATGCTGCGCGTGGCGATCTTGATGGGTGCAGCCCCGCCGTCGAGTGTCCAGACCGAGGCGCGCCATTGCGCTTCTCCGTCAGATACGGGCCAGGCGATGACCGGCGTACGGCCTCGGGCAAAGGCTTGTGACTTCCAAATGCCATCAGTACCGCGCTTTTCCAGTGAGAGAACCAGCTCGCTGGTGGATTGCGCCGCAACGAGCGCAAGTTGATCCTTCACGCCGGCTGGCAGAGGGAAGGCAAAGACGGAGGCGCCTGTGACGTCAGCGGTGCCGTTGGGGCCAAGCGCCGGCTGCAACACTTCCTGCGGCAAGGCAAACTGAACCTCAATATCCCCGGCACCGACCTGATCGTCACCGTCAGACTGCTGGTCGCCATCGGCTGAATCGGTTTCCTGACTGTCCGAATTCTCAGTCTGCTGGCCGTTGGCCGTGCCGGATGTTGCGGCAGCATCAAGGGACAGCGTATAGGATCCGGCCGGCAGCCGGCTCGACAGCGCGATGTTCCAATCATCGCTGCGGCCGGCAAGCCGTTCGATCACGGTGCCATGGCCGTCCTTCAATACGCCTTTGATTTCACTGCGGCCGAACGTGCCGAGACTGACCACGTGGTCCTTATCGACATTGAATGAAAGCTCGGCCGGGAGATTGACGAAGCGCGCCTCGCCTGGCTGCAGAGCCTTCGTGTTCAGGGTAATCTGATAGTCCAGCCGGTCGTCATGGGCGAGGCTCACGAGATCAATCCGGTAGTGCCCCGCCTTCAGCACGCCATTAAACTGGGGAGAGGCGACAAACCGGGCGATCTGGTCCTTGTCGTCACGGAACAAGGTTCCGATCATGCCTTCGGTGAGGTCGATGCTGACGTCGGCGTCGGCGAAAAGGTCGAAAGTCCAGCTATCGGGAACGCGTGGGTCGCTTTTGCTCTGAGGCTCGCGCCATTGAAATGCCTGAGCCTCGTTGAAGGCCAATGGATGCGGTCCGTGGCCCTGCAGCTGCGGCGGGTCGATGAGCGGCCTCAGCCGGGCGACAAAACGCGTATCGACATCGCGAGGCAGGATCACCAGACGATAATGACCGGGGGTGAAATCCTGACTCAGTGTGGAGAGCGGCCCGGGCGCAGTCAGCGGCCACCCCTCGGAATCCTCCAGGCGGGCGCTAAGATCGCCGCCAAGAGAATAGAGATCAAGTTGATAGGATCCCGCATTCGCTATTTCGATCGGCACGACGGCGCCACGACCACCTGACAGGCTTCCGCGGCTGGTGCCATCCGAAACCAGGGTTGCGGCCGTCAGCAGCGAAGCCGGCATAACGCTAAGGCCGAGATGACCGGAGGAATTCTGCGCTGACACTGCAACCTGATAGGTTCCGGCGCGCAGATAGGTCTGCATCAGTGCATTGTGCCCATCGCCATTGTCAGACGCTTGTCCGAGTTTCGGCAGGAACGACGTGCCAAGGCTCAATGATGTCTGCAGACGGCCGAGGGTTTCGATGCGGTAAAGTCCGCCTTCAGCAACATCCAGGCGATAGGATTTCTGTATATCCTCGGCGAGATCGAGAAATTGCCGTTGGCCGGCAATCAAGGGTGCTGCGGGGGCAGCCGGCGCGCTTCGCTTCGCTGCAGTTGCATCGGGCTGCCAGCTGACGCCAATGACCTGGGGAGCCGAAGGTGCCGGGAAGCGCAGGCTCAAGGTTCGACCCGATGCGTCGGCGCGCTCATTGCTGGTGGCGAAAGCGACAGGCGCATTATGGATGTCAAATGCGGTGATCGTCCCGCCGCGCGGCACATGCACGTCGATGCGCAAATCCGCCGGCGATGCGGGCCGTGACAATGCATTCGCATCATCGGCGGCAGCCTTTTGAGCCTGCGGAACGGGCGCCGGCACATTGGACATCGGCTGGCTTTGTGCGGGCTGCGGCTGCGCCGAAGCATCGGTGGGCTGCCAAAGAGCCAACGGCCGCGCCTGCAGATCGGCAGGCAACGCGACGGCGCGTGGCCCGGTCAGCAGTCCTGGGGCAACATTGGTGATGATCTCGTAGCTCGTCGCCTGCTCGGCGTCCCGGATACCAAATGAAATGCTGGTGCGCGCCGGTGCCGCAGGCTGGATCGGCGGCACGACACCCGGCGTGCCAAAGGCGAGGTCGACGATGCCAACCGCATTGTTGTCGGGCATGAGGCGCAGCAGATAATAGCCGGCGTCCAAATCGAAACGATCGGGGATGCGGCCATCGGCGCGCGGCGCATTGCCGACCAGTACCGGGCTGATATCGGCGTGGAGGGCAACGCCCGAGGTTTTGATCGCGATCTGGCCCGCCTGTGTCATCTCGAACAGAAGCGAGGTCGGTCCGCGCAAATTGAAGCGCCGATGCCAGGCCTGGCCGGGGCTCAAATGCGGCGTGTCGGACGCAACGATGGTGGCCTTGCCGCTGCTATCCTGACGCAGCAGCAGAGCCGTAGCCGGGATCTCGTCGCCACCTTCGCCGGCAACATCGAGACTGATGAGATTAGGCACGGAGCCATCGAATTGCGCCTGATTGCTGAACCGCAGTCCCCGAACCTGAAAGCGCTGGCCCTCATACCCCGACACTTCGACAATGCCGGCTTGGCCGTTTGCCGAGAGCGCAAGCGTGGCAACCGGTTCTCGGCTTGATTTAACGATCGAGGCACTTTGAAACGCGGTTGCCGCGCTGGAAATACGGCCGGCGCGAAGCACCGCCGGCGCTGATTGCGGCAACTCAAGTCGGAAGGTGTCTAAATCCGCAGGCGCCTCGAAACGGACCGAACCGAAAGGCCCGATCACGCCTTCGGCAATCCCCGCGGCCAAGGACATTTGCGTGCCGGCGCGGATGTGAAATGGCTCGGCGGCGTCCGAGTTGGTCCAGACAAGCTTCTGGCCGCCATAGGCCGTTACCAGATAGCGGCCCGGTTCGACTGCACCGGCCAGCGTGGCCCGTGTCATGGGGACGCCCGGCTTCAGCTCGAAGATCGACAGCCTCGGTGAGAGGTCGGCAATATCGGTGCCGTTTCGCCACAAGCGCAAATCCTGAAGCGAGCGCCCGACCGCCTCGATGTCGACGCGCCCGGAATCGGGAATGTCGATCCAATAGGATCTTTGCTGGAGATCGCTCAGCTCGCCATCGACCCCTGTGGTGGTCAAGGCCGCATCGAGACTTTCAAGCTCCTGATAGGCCTGGGCCGTTAGCTTTACAGTCCCGGTGGCTCCCTTCGCTCCGAATACACGAATCTTGTAGGTGCCCTTGTCGAGCAGCGCATCGATGCGGCCGTCGCTGACGCCAGGCGCCCCCATGCGGTCGCCCGGGCCTGCGATCATGTCCACCAATTGGAGTGCTGCGCCCGTGCTGCTCTGGGTGCGGATGGTGATATGGCCGGGGGTATCGACAGTCAGCAGGGTGCTGCCGTCCTGACCGGCAGGCAGTTGCTCCAGGGCCAAATGCGGCTGCGCCACGGGTGGGGGCAAGGCTTTGGCGGGCGCGGGTTGAGATGCGACGACAACGGGCGGTGCCGCCGGCTCCTGTATCACGGGCGTCTGCGTTTCGATTGCGGGTGACGCTGCAGGTTTGACCGGCTGACCGGAAGATGCGGAAGTATTGCTGTCTGCCGAAGGGACTGCTGCCTTGAGGGCCGCAAGTCGTGTCTGGTATGCGGTCGCCAGGCATTTCGAAAGGCCGATTGAGTCCGGTTGGACACAGGATTTGTTCCGGTCTGCCAACCAGCGGCGCTGTTGCTGCCGCAGATCACTCAGCTTTGCCGGATCGCCAGCAAGATCGACCAGGGCCTGCCGATAGGAAGCGGCCAGGGCGGCATCCTGAGAAATCAGGGTTGGCGAGGCACAAATCGCCTTTTCGATAGCAGTCTGGGCCTTGCCGCAATCAAAGGATTGCGCTTGGCAGATCGCCGGAAAAAGACCGAAACCGAGGGCAACAAAGGCGAGCAGGCGAGGGGCGAAAGCCATAGGTAACTCGTTTCTTAAGCAGCCGGTCCGCTACTCAATATGAGCTATCTTCGCGCAAGACAAGAGCTACCTGACAGCCTCGGAAATCGAGGCGCCCTCCGCAAGGCAGATCCTCCTAGATGGAGAACGACCGCTTGCAGGCTCCCGGTTCCAGTGATCTGGGGTCTGCTTTCTGTCATTCTCATAAGATGGCCACGAGAGGCGGAGAGATGCTCGCGCAATGCCGATCAGGTGAGACTACCTATGGAGCCATTGTCCTATTGATCGACCTATCTGGAAGAGGCCTGTCAGGCCAAATGTCACCAAAGACTTACCGATTGTGACTTTCGGCGCCACCGGCGGCGCGAACACGCCGCTCACAATTGTTCGCCAAGAGCGAAAACCACTGCGATTACAGTCGCGACGAGAGTGATCAGCGGAATAGCAAGCTTGATCCAGTTTCCTGTCAGCGCCCCGATTCCGGCGAGCAGCATGAGCGCTGCCAGCAGCAGCACAGCCAGTAGCGCCAGCATCACAAACTTGAACACTCGCCGCCCTCTTCCGGCTGAAGGTGGAGGGCTTTCCGGCCAGAATTGCTGCGGCGGCGACCGCAAGGATCGTGCCGCAGGATGACGGTGTGTCCTCTTGATAGACATCGACATATCTCGTTGAAAGTGAAGCTTAAGCCATTCGTTTGAGGTCATTGTCTTCTCATATCCGCGCGCTCGCCCACTGGAGTTCGGGACGAAGTGCCATGGTGGATAAGACACCCCGAGTGTTGCGACCTGATCGGCGGTATGTGGAGGTTACGTGGAGACATCAGGCGGTTTGTCCCGGCCAATGATCGGGCGCCATATGTCGATGCCCATCGCTGCGCGCACGGAGATCGAAAATTCGCGCCCTTGGCGCTCGCCGGATAGGATGCAGTGACCGGCTGGTGTTATGCCGGAGTGGATCCTAGCATTTTGTCGATGAATGCATGAGCCCGCAGGGCGTCATCACCGGCAACAATCAGCCGCTCTCCCCTGGTGATGGCACCGACAAAATTTGCGATAATCTCCCGATGAAGCTCGTGGCCGAAGGCCATGGGGTCGCTTCCGAAACCGGAGGCCATGTTGGCGCCGGCATTGACCGTACGGCCGTCATGCATGGTGGCCTGCAAGCTGTCGCCCGTCAGGAATGCTGTGCCCTTCGTGCAGATCAGCTCGATCCTCTCCGGATAGCCGGGGTAGGCGCAGGTCGTGGCGTTCAGTGTTCCGGTCGCACCGTTCTCGAAGGAGAATACCGCATTCACCAGATCCTCGGTTTCCATCCGGTGAATGGGTGTGGTGCGCGCGAAAGCCGACACCTTGGCCGGCACGCCTGCCAGACCGAGCAGAAGATCGATGGCGTGGATGCCCTGCGTCAGCAGGACGCCGCCGCCATCGCGCGCTAAGGTGCCTCTGCCGGGTTGGTCATAGTATTGCTGCGGCCGCCAGTTGCGGACACTCAGCGACGCTTCGAGAATGGTGCCCAGCTGCTCGGTTCGCAGCATATCCTGAAGCGTGGTGAACGAGGACCGGAAACGGTTCTGCAATACGACCGACAAAAGCAAACCGGCCTTGTTCGCAACCGAAACGATCGCCTTTGCGCGATCCAACGATATGTCCAGCGGCTTTTCCAGCAAGATGTGCTGGCCGGCCATTGCGGCCTTCTCGACAAGTTCGAGATGCGTGTTGGGCGGCGTCAGAATGAGAACGGCATCGGCGAAATTGCGATCAAATATCTCTCCAAGATCACTGACGGCCGGAAAGCCATGCTGAGCAGCGAAGGCGAGGCGGCGCGTTTCCGTCGGGCTGTAGACGCCGACGACCTCGACCTGATCGGCGAGATCGATCAGGCTGCGGGCATGATGTCCGGCCGCCATGCCCAGTCCTACCATCACCACCCGCAGCCTTGTCATCTCTACCCTCTCAATGCATCGATGGTGCGCATGACCCCGCGCAGTTCGGCAAGGCCCTTGAGCCGGCCGATACAGGAATAGCCGGGATTCACCTGCTTGCCGATATCATCGACGATCGCATGGCCGTGGTCCGGCCGCATCGGTATTTCCCAGTCCTTCCTGCCTTCTGCCCGTCGCCGGCGCTCTTCGGCCATCAGTGCGTCGACCACGCCGATCATGTCGGTATCGCCTTCCAGATGTTCGGCCTCATGGAACGAGCCGTCGCCTTCCTTGGTGACGTTGCGCAGATGCGCGAAATGAATGTCCGGAGCAAATTCCTTTGCCATGGCGACCAGGTCGTTTGCGGGATTGGCGCCGTAGGAGCCGGTGCACAGGGTAATGCCGTTCGACGGCGAGCGAATGGTCGACAGCAAGGCACGCGCGTCGGATGCCATGCACATCACGCGCGGCAGACCGAACAGCGGGAAGGGGGGATCATCCGGATGGATCGCCATTCTGACGCCGGCTTCCTCGGCAACCGGCATGATTTCCGCCAGAAACTCAAACAGATTCTGCCGGAAGCCTTCGGTAGACAGCTCGCCGTAAACGTCCAGCATCCGGTTGAGGCTGTCGCGGTCATAGACGAATTCACGGGCCGGAACCCATTCGATCAGGTTGCGCTCCAGTCTGGCAAGATCGCTTTCGCTCATCGCCTTCAAGCGGGCCTGCGCCTTCTCGATACGGTCAGCCGGATGATCGGCCTCCGCCCCGGGACGCCGGAGGATGAACACATCATAGGCGCAAAACTCGACGACATCGAAACGCAGAGCAGTCCCGCCATGTGGCATTTCATAGTCCAGATCGGTTCTGGTCCAGTCGGTGATCGCCATGAAATTATAGCACACCGTCTGGATGCCCGCCTTGGCGACTGCCCGGATCGATGCCTTGTAGTTGTCGATCAGCTCGCGATAACGCCCGGCCCGTGTCTTGACATCCTCGTGCACGATGATGCTCTCGACAACCGACCACGTCAGACCGGCCGCCTCGATCATTGCCTTGCGCTTGAGGATTTCCTCCTCAGGCCACGCCCGCCCATCATTCAGCTGATGAAGCGCCGTGACGATGCCGGTGGCGCCTGCCTGCTTGACGTGAGAGAGCTTGACCGAGTCGTCCGGTCCGAACCAACGCCATGTCTGTTTCATCTATCTAAGCCTTGCCTGTCAGTTTCTGGAGGGCCTGTTTCGGGCCTATTGTTTGGATCGTTTTCAGCTGGTTGGCAACGAGCGGAATGAGCTTTGACCGCTCTTGCGCGGCCTTCGCAAAGCCTGTCGTGTCGAAGATGACCTCGACCCTTTGTGTGTGATCGGATGCATCGAAATCGATCTTCGCCAGTTGCGAGTCGAGCGGATCGGAGAACGCACGCTCTGTTGACCGTGCCTGAAGAGCGGCGATCCAGGCGGCAACAACGAACGACAGATACTCAGCGGACGCTCCGGCCGACAACCGCTCGCAAGCGGCTTCGATGATCCGCTGTGGCAGCTTCTGCGAACCGTCATTGGCGATCTGCGCCGTCAGATGATTCAGTGCGGTATTCGAAAACCGCGAAACGAGTTTCGTGGTATAGAGCTGCGGTTCAAGTCCCTTGTCTTGCGGAAGAGTGGGGATCAGCTCGCTCCACAATCCATCGATGAACTGTCTGACATCGACAGCGGCCATGGCGTCGGAGACGGTCTTGAGGCCAAGCAATTGCCCGATATAGGCAATGGCGGAGTGCGCACCGTTCAGCAGCCGCAGCTTTCTGATTTCGAACGGTGCGACATCTTCGACCATGGTGACGCCGAACCGCTCCCAATCGGGCCTGCCTTGCGGGAAACGATCCTCGATCACCCAATCGCTGAAGGGTTCGGTGACAACCGGCCACGCATCCGTCATGCCGATTGCATCTGCAATACGCGCTCTATCCTGCTCCATCGTCGATGGCACGATCCGATCGACCATGGTGGACGGGCAGGAGACTTCCCGAGCCACGAATTCCGCGAGTTCGCGGGAACGTTGCCCTGCGAATTCCGTCAGCAGGCGATGCAAGGTCTTGCCGTTGGCGGGGAGATTGTCGCAGCTGAGGACCGTGAAGGGCGCATCTCCTGCTGCCCGACGTCGCACCAGCGCCTCGACGATGAATCCGTAGATCGTGCGGGGATTTTCCGGATCGGACAGATCATTGCGAATGTCCGGATGATTGAGATCAAGATGGCCGTCGGCATTGCGCAGATAGGCCTTTTCCGTCACCGTCAGGGAGATGATGCGGATCGCCGGATCAACCATTACTGCAACCAAAGCCGCCGGATTTTCCGGTGCGACCAACAGGCCAAGGATCGAGCCGACCACATGCAGACGTTCCTCTGCTCCATTCCGTACGGCAAGCGTGTAAAGGCCGTCTTGAGGCTGAAGCGCATCGCGTGTCTGCGGGCTGCGCAAGGAGGCCGCGATGATGCCCCAGTCCCTCTGCCCGGCGGACAAGCATTGATCGACATACATTGCTTGGTGGGCGCGATGAAATGCGCCGACGCCCAGATGCACGATGCCGGGCGTCAAGGTGCTTCTGTCGAGGCCTGGTTGGCTGACTTTTGCCGGAAGCCGGCCGATTGTATCGTTTGCAAGGCGCGTGCCCATCTATCCTCCCGGTCCTCTATGCTGCCTGATTGCGCCGCCGATCAGGCGAAGCGCATACCGGTACCCGCATCGAAAAGATGACTGTTTGCCGGTTGCAGCTTCAGATGCAAGACATCGCCGACCCTGGTGGACATGCGCTCATGCAGCTGCGCCGACAGCTTTTGTCCGTCGACCGTACCCTGAATGAAAGTCTCGGATCCTGTCGGCTCGACATTGGAGACCATCATTGCGATGCCGTCGCCATCGGTCGAGATCGCCAGATGTTCCGGCCGGATGCCGTAGGTTACAGCGGTGCCGGGCGCGGCAGCCGCGGCACCGGCAAGAGGCAGGCGAACACCATTTTCGGTCACGACGGACGTGCGATCATCTGTGACCCTCGCCGAGAGAAAATTCATGGAGGGTGAGCCAATGAAGCTGGCAACAAAAGTATTGGCCGGCTTGTCGTAGAGGTCGAGGGGAGCCCCGACCTGTTCCACGATGCCATCGCGCATGACAACGATACGATCTGCCATGGTCATGGCCTCGATCTGGTCGTGGGTCACATAGACGGTTGTCGTCTTGATGCGGGCGTGAATATCCTTCAATTCGGCACGCATCTGCACGCGCAGCTTCGCATCCAGGTTGGATAATGGTTCATCGAAGAGGAAGACCTTGGGATTGCGGACGATGGCTCGGCCCATGGCGACACGTTGGCGCTGGCCGCCGGATAGTTGCTTGGGATAGCGCGTCAGGTAATCGGAAAGGCCGAGAATGCGTGCGGCATCGGCGACGCGCGAGGCGATCTCCTGCTTGGACTTTTTCGCCAGCTTCAGCGAGAAACCCATGTTCTCGGCGATCGTCATATGTGGATAAAGCGCATAGTTCTGGAACACCATGGCAATGTCACGGTTCTTCGGCTCGACATCGTTGATGACACGGCCGTCGATGCGGATCGTGCCGCCGCTGATCTCCTCAAGCCCGGCGAGCATGCGAAGCAGCGTGGACTTGCCGCAACCCGATGGGCCGACAAGTACGACAAAGGCACCGTCGGGCACCTCGACCGAAACGCCCTTGATGGTTTCGTGCGCGCCATAGGCCTTGCGGACGTTCTGGATTTCAACGGAAGCCATGGATCTATCCTGAGATTGGTTGATTTTGCAGCATCAGATGGTCGGCGGCGCGAATGGCAGCGAGCAGGCTGAGGCCGGTGTGATAGCCGGGATCGAGGTCGGGGGTGGCCGGAACGAAATCCACCGGCCCTTCCTTCGTCATGGTCTGGTAGGCAATCGGCGGCGTGCCACGCCAGTAATTTTCGAAGAAAGCCGCATGCGCCGTCTCCCATATGCGCAGGCTTGCCGCGCTGCCGGTGCGTTGGTGAACAAGTGCTGCGGCGCGGATCGCTTCCGGCAGTGACCACCAGGGGCAATAGGGACTTTGCGGCTCACCTGAGGCAATCGAAATCGCCGTTACGATACCCGGGCCAACGAAGCCCTTGTCGAAAGAGGAGATGAGAATGCGCTCCAGCGCCTCGATCAGCGCCGGATCGGCTTCGGCATCGAGGTAGTCAAGCGCAAAGCCAACGAATTCGATGCCATGGCCGGCGTTGCAATCATCCTCACCTGGCACATTGCGGAGCAAGCCGGTTGCCGCATCGAGATGCCGGTCGATGACATGGGAGATGAAACGGTCGGCATAGACAAGATGCGCCGTGTGGCCGAAGCGTTTCAGCATGCCGGCGGCGCCGAGCAGGATCATGCGCGGGCCGAAATCCTCTGCCTGCACGGCGAGACTGTCGAGCGAGAGCGGCCGGCGCTCATCCATCTGGAAGCGTCCTATCTCGGCCGATGCGACGACCCGGTCGAGATAGGCGAGATGGTCGGCGAGAGCAGGCAGGCGATAACGGCTGGCGGAAGCGACAAGCCCTTTGGCGACGAAAGCATCCGAGTAGGAATAGATCAGCTCCGGCTTCTGCTGGCCACGGACGCTGCCGGCAGCATCCGCATAGACCGGTGTCATATCGCGATCATAGCAAAAATAGGCGTGTTCATCTGGCTTCTGCAGGGCCGCCAGAAGGCCATAGAGTTGGCGACCAGCAGCATCCAGCTTTTCGGCAAGCGGCGGCAGCTCCCGTTCGAAGAATTCCGCATGGTCGACCAGCGCCTCCAACCCGCGACCCTGTATCCACCCGTAGGTGAAATCCGGGCCGCGGACGCCATCCTCGCGGTCGTAATTCTTCAACGTCAGGCTGTTCTGCTTGGTGTTGAGGAACCCGCCGCCGAGCGTCGGCCGCTGAAGCAGCCAGTAGAGCGTGCCGGCATTGGCCGCCACGTAGGTCCTGCGCGCCTCTTCGAGGAATTGCATCGACATCACTCCTTGAGCCCGGTGCTGGCGACGCCCTGCACGAAGTTGCGGCGAAGGATGACGAAGAGCAGAATGGATGGGATCAGAACTGTCGCGGAAGCAGCACTCAGACGCCCGAGATCGACGGTGAAGCCGGTCTGGAAGAGCGCCAGCCCCACCTCGATCGTGTAGCTGGACCGCGTTGTCGCGACGATCATCGGCCAGGCGAAGGCCGTCCAGGCCTGGAAGAAGGCGAGCACCGCGAGAGCGCCGAGCGCACCGCGCAATAGCGGCAGAACGATACGAAAAAAGATCCAGAATTCACCAGCGCCATCGATGCGCGCCGCCTCGAGAAGCTCGTCCGGGATCGAGTGGATAACGTTCTGGCGGATCAGGAAGATGCCGAAACTCATCACCAGATAACCGAGCAGCAGTCCCCAGACGGAATTCAGGATGCCGAGGCTCTTGGCCTGGAAATAGAGCGGGATCATATAGACTTCAAACGGCACGATGGCCGTCGCCAGAAACAGGGCAAAGAGGAGGCTCATCGTCCGGGAGCGAAACTTGCCGAACACGTAGCCCGCAATCGCCGAGGTAGCGACGATGGCGATGGTCGACATGACGGCGAAGGCGATGCTGTTGCCGATCCATCGCAGAAGCGGCGTCTCGCCGAGCACTGCCGAGAAATTCGCAAGCGTCGGGTCGTGCGGGATGATGGTCGGCGGCCAGGCAAGCATTTCCGCCGGCGTTTTGAAGGCATTCGCGACCAGAAAGAGCAGCGGCAGCAGCATGAGGATCGAGACGATCGCCAGGAAGATGTCGATCGCAAGGTTGGTCAGCCGCCGCTTGCGGCGCAGGCGCACGCCATCTGCCAGTTCTTCTGATGTGAGTTCGCTATCGCGCATGGTCTCGGCCCTCATGCCTTGCCCCTTTCCCGCAGCATCGAAAACTGGATGAGTGTCAGCCCCAGCACGATAACCAGAAGCACGACGGCTTCGGAGGCCGCGTAGCCGACGCGATAGTTACGGAAGCTGTTTTCCAGCATGTCTAGGACGAGCACGCGTACCTGCCGTCCGGGCGCACCCTGCGCATCGGAGGCCAGCACGAAGGCCTGGGCGTAGACGTTAAAGCCGGAGACCAGCGTCACAACCGAAACGTAGAGCGTAATCGGCTTCAGCATCGGGATGGAGAGATACCAGAAGCTTTGCGGACCCGAGGCGCCATCGAGCTTCGCCGCCTCATAGAGCGAAACTGGCAGATTCTTGAAGCCGACGATGTAGATCAGCACGGCATAGCCGAGCGCCTGCCACGAGCAGAGAACGATGATGCAGATGACCGATAGAACGGGGTCGAACAGCCAGTTCTGAGCCGGGATGCCAAAAAACTCCAGAAGCGCGTTGAGCGGCCCCAGGCGCGCGTCGAAAATCCATTTCCAGGCCATGGCCGCCGGCACCAGCGAGACGACATGCGGAATGAAGACGGCGGTTTCATAAAACCCGGCCATCCTTGAGCGCGTGCGGTGAAAGATCAGCGCTGCAATGACAAGCGCAGTCGGGATCGTCACTATAAGAACACCAAAGGCAATGATCGTCGTGTTGACCAGCGCGTCGAGGAAGAGATGGTCTCCCATCAACTCGCGAAAATTGGCAAGCCCGATGAAGGGCTTGTTCTTCGACAGGATATTCCACTGGTAAAGGCTGAGCCTCAACGTATCGACGATCGGATAAAGGCGGACATAGGCGAAGATCGCCAATGTCGGCAGGATCGCGAGGATCGCAAAGAGGAATCGTCTGCGCTTCAGCATTCGGTCATGGCCTGTAGACAAGTGGGTTCGGCCGCAGGGCGGATGGGAACCACTATCTTCGAGAATGCCCGGAACCATGATGTCCCGGGCGGTGGTGTCGGCAAGAGCGCAGGGCCCTTATTTTGCCAGCAGGCCTTCGCGATCGAGGATGGTGTTCACTTCGTCGCTGCTGCCCTTCAGGAAAGCGTCGATCTTGGCATCGTCGCCGGCGAGCGACGGATCACCAAAGGCAACGACGAGCTGGGCCGCGACGCGGGTCAGGATTTCCTCGATCGGGCCGATCGACGGCAGGGTGAAGAACTCATAGTTCTTCGGGTAGTCGACGAAAGCGGCAAAGGCCGGCTGTTTCGAGGTGACGCTTGAATAGTCGAGGCCGGCGCGGTTCGGCAGCCAGCCGACATTCTGAAGCAGCCAGACAAGATTGTCCGGAGAATTGGCAGCCTTGGCGAACTCCCAGCCGATGGCAGCATTGTCACCGGCGACATAGAGGTTTGTGGGAAGCGCGATCGAGCCCCTCGGCAGCGGCGCAGTCGCATATTTCAGGTCCGGCGCCTTCTTGGCGATATCGCCGATCACCCAGGATTCCCGCATGAACATGGCCGTCTGTCCGCGCTCGAAGGCGTCGGCATCGGCAGGCATTTCGGGCGTCACGGTCTTGGTGGTGAAGATGTTGGTCAGATACTGCTTCAGTGCCTTGCGGCCGGCTTCATTGGCGAAATCGGTCTTCCATTTGCCGTCACCGGCTGGAACCAGTATGGCGCCGCCAAATTGATGCAGGTTGAGCCAGAATTTTTCGGCAATGCCCTGGCCACCGCCGGAAAGGCGCAGGCTCCAGCCCGAGACAGTCGCCTTGCCCGAAGCATCACGCTTGGTGAGCTTCTCGGCATAGGTCGAGAACTCCTCCATGGTCTTCGGCGGCGCGGTGAGGCCGGCAGCCTTGAACATGTCGGTGTTATAGTAAAGCGCGCCCTGGCCGCGGAAAAGCGGCACGCCATAGACCGTACCGTCGTAGCTAGCGCTATCGATGAAGAACTTGTCGAAGTTCTTGCTGTCCTTGACGAAAGCCGAGATATCGTCCGGAGCCTTCGGAAGAAGGTCGTTTTCGAGGTAGCGGGTTGCCGTGGAGCCGGAAAGCTCGATGACGGTCACGCCTTCCTGACCGCCGCCAGTCAGTCCAAGGGCCACGCGCTTTTCATGCTCGCGCAGCGCAATAGCCTCGACCTTTACCTGCAAATCGGGATGAGACGCCTTCATGCCTTCCGCGACATGTTGGTAGAACGGCTCCATTTCCGGATAACCGCTCCACACGGTCAGGGTTTCGGCGGAGGCCGAGGCTATGCCGGAGAGAAGTGCGCCCGCAAATGCCGCACTCATAAGCAGAGCGCGCGTCGAGATCTTCAATTTCACTGATGCGTTTTTCACGTTTCTGTTCCCTTATTCTTGTTAGTAAAAAGCTCTCATGCAACCGGTTGCGTGTCAAGTATCGGATAGGCGTTGAGGAAGGTGCGGATCATGCGGCGAGATCCCCCTCAGTCGCCAATTTGATGGCGCAGGCGGCCAGCGCTTCGGCCGAACCCGGCGCGAATGTCATCGGTAGACCGTAATAGCGGTGGGCTTCGTCAACCTCGTAACCACCGTATGCGAACTCGCTGGCGGGCGGGATATAGCCGGGATTGTCATCGGCAAAACCAATGACAAAAGCGGGCTTTTTAGGCCCAAGCGCTGCACGGATCGCAAGCACAGTCTCGGTGAAGATCTCGCCAGGCAAGGCCACGATCGGTATGCCGCCCCAATTCAGCACCGTAACACGGGCGGCAAGCGGCGCTGGCGCGGTCGGCGCGATGTTCTTCGCCCAATCGGCCCAATAGCCAAGCAGGTTTTTACGAGCAGGCTCGGCGGTCAAAGCCTCATTGCGCCAGCGTTCTTCGAGGAGATCCAGCGCTTCGGTTTCGCGACGCTCAAAAGCGAGCATGACAGTGCCGTTACGGGCGGAGATATCGTCCGCAATCGGTACCTCGTCTGCGGTCAGCGCGGCCTCGGCGATCTTGCCACCGATGCGTTGGGCGGCTTCATAGCTTCGCTCGGGATCAGCGGCCAACGTGATCGAGGCATGCGCCGAGTGTCCGGTATTCGCGTCGCCGGCGCAGCCGGTCATGAACAGCGCGATCGCGCCGGGATAGGCTTCTTCCAGTGACCGGCGAACGAAATGCGGATAGTCCGCAGTCCAGAGCAGGTTGTCGGCGCCCAGCACCACCGGATGACAGGCATAGGCCGTCACCACGGCGATCATCGCCCCGTCTTCGCCGCGGATCCGCAAAAGCGTCAATGAGGTGTCAACCGGCCCGTCGGGGTGGCAACGGTTGCGCGCTATGTCCGGGTCGCTTCCCTGACTCACCACTATCCTTGCCGGCCGGCGTGCGGCCACTGCCTTGTCGATCGCCGCAACGCAGGCGTCCTCCAGCCGTTCGAGATAGGCCGGATCGGCTGTAAGGCTGAGCCTTCTCGCCATGGATACCGGCCCGCCGTGATTGTGAAGGGCTGCAACCACGATATTGTCGGCCGGCAGGGCGCAGCGTTGCCGTATCCTGGCACTCATGCCAGCATCGATGCCGATGACATCAGCCACGACCACCGCGGTGTCGCCGATCACCACCGCCCGCGCCGTCAATGGGTCATGCGCGCCCTTAGCCGGCAGGCTGCGGGCCGCAAAGCCGGACATCGAAAGCCCGGGCGTCGGTGTGATATCGATGATGGCGGCGCCGGCTTCGATCATTTGCAGAACACCCTTTCGCCACCGATCCAGGTCTCGCGAACCTTGATCTCGCGCTCGCCTTGCGACCACTCGAAACGAATGAGATCGGCCCGCGCACCCACTTCCAATCGCCCGCGCCCGCCAACAAAACGGCCGGGATTCTGCGTGGCAAGCACAAGGGCGTCGGTAAGGGGAATTCCGGCCATTTCCGCGGCAATCGCAACGTTGGCAGATAGCGGCAGGCTGGCTCCGGCGAGATAAGGCGTGCCGGCGACTCCGATGCGGCCTTGCGGAGAGACCTCGACGCTACCGCCGACCGGTTGCTGATAGAGCCCGGCCGGCATTCCCGCCAGTGCCACCATGTCCGAAACCAGGATGGCTCGTTCCATGCCCTTGGCGCGCAGCATGGTCTTGAAGGTATCGGCCGGCAGATGCCAGCCATCAGCGATAAAGCTTGCCGTCAACCGATCGTCGGCAAGCTGTGCCCAAATGACGTTCGGATGGCGCGGCAGCATCGATGCCGCGCCATTGCCGAGATGGGTGGAGAGCGTGGCGCCTGCTTCCGCCGCCGCGTGCACTTCTTCCGGCGTGGCCGCCGTATGGCCGAGGGCAACGAGCACGCCTCGCGCCGCAAGCCCCCGGATATATTCCATCGAACCGTCATGCTCGGGCGCGAGCGTCACCATGGAAACGAGGTTGCCGGAAGCCTCTTGCCAGCGTTCGAATTCCGCAATTGACGGCGGCCGGACATGTGCCAGAGGATGTGCACCACGTGGACCGTCCGTTTCGGAAATCGACGGGCCCTCGATATGGACGCCCGGCACCATTGCGGCAACCATTGGATGGTCAGCACGGCTCCTGGCAATTGCTTGCAATGCCCGGAGTATCGACGCTTCGGATGCGGTAATGACGGTCGGAAGCCAGGTCGTCACGCCGACGCTCAGGAGCTCTTCGCAGAGCGACAGCAGAATGTCCGGCGTCACCGCGCCGGCATTGAGGTCGAAGCCGCGGAAGCCATTGACCTGCAGATCGATCAGGCCGGCCGAAAGATAGGTGGTGGCGGTGGTTTCCGCCGGCCGGATGGCGGCGATCACCCCGTCGGCGATCTCGATCGCCATACCTTTGCCTGTGCGGGGATCGATGCCGTCGACAACAACCATCAGAGCGCCTTTACCCGTCCTTGGAAATTGGCAATGAAACGGCTGTTCGCTTCGTCGCCACCCGGTGCATTGCCACTTCGCCAGACGGGCGGCTCGATGCCGCGCTCGACAAGCTTGGCAACCGTGCGGATCACCAGACAGTTCAGCGCGAATGCGTTGGCGAAAGTCGAAATCGCCGCAATGTTTTCGCCCATGCCGGGAACACTGACAACGGCGTCGCCGATCGGCACCTTGCAGTCGATAGCGATGTCGACGATGTCGTGCAGGTTCTGCTTGGTCGGGTGGCGGGCCGGGTGATCCGGCGAGGTATTGGCGGCGTGCTCACGCGAACTGACGCCGATGAGAAAGGCGCCGCGATTGCGTGCTTCCAGCGCGGCATCGATCAGTGCTGCGTTGATGCCATAGGCGTTGACGAGAATTAGAAGATCATCCGCACCGATGCGTTGGTTGGCGATGACTACCTTGCCGTAACCCGGCGTGCGCTCGATGGCCATGGAACGCAACGCACCGTTGGAAAGAAGTGTACCCTCGTCGAGAACAGCACTGATATGCATCAGGCCGCCGGCACGGAAAAACACCTCCTGCGCGGCAAGGTTGGAATGGCCGCCGGGACCGAAAATATGGACCAGCCGGTCGGCTGCGATCTGGTCAGCAAGCTTAGCCGCCGCGAGATCCAGTGGTGCTTTTTCTTCCTCCAGAACCCGGCGCATCAGCGCCTGGGTGGCAGCGAAATAGCTTTCGCAAAGTGCGTCGGCATCGATGACAGTGTTCTCAGGCATCGGGATCGGAATCCTTGTCGATGTAAAGGGTGCAGGCAGGATGCGTGCGCAGGATGCTTGCCGGGCACTCCGTGCTCAGCGGCGCATGAAGCGTCTTGGACACCGCATCGCGCTTGATGGCGCCCGGCACGACGCAGAACAGACGGTCGGCGCGCATCAGCCTCGGTACGGTGAGCGTAATCGCATGATGCGGTACGGATCCTAGGTCAGGAAAGCAATCATCGTCCACCTGCTGCTGGCGGCAGATATCGTCCAGCTCGACGATCTTTACATCAGCCGGATCGTTGAAATCGGCAACCGGCGGATCATTGAAGGCGATGTGACCGTTGACGCCGATGCCAAGGCAGACAAAGTCGATCGGCGCCTGATCCAGCAAAGCAGCATAGCGCGCGACTTCCGCATCGGCATCCGGTTCCGGTGTTATCCGATGCACAGCGGCAAAGGGTAGCCGCGTGAAGACATGCGCATCGAGCCAGTTCGCGAAACGCGCCGGGGAGGAGGCGTCCAACCCGATATATTCGTCCATATGGAAGGCGGTGACGCGGCTCCAGTCGATACCGGATATGCGAGCGAGTACGCCAAGCATATCCGCCTGGCTGGGGGCGGCGGCGAAGACCATCCGCACATTCAGCTGGGTGGAAAGCCGCTCTGCAAGGGCCCTCGCGATATCCGCTGCTGCGGCAGCGCCCATATCGCTCCGCGTTGCAAAGCTTTCGACCACAAGCTGATCAAAGATGCGCCGCGAGTTCGGCGAGGGGCGAAGGACGGCGGCGAGAGTCAATGCTGTCTCCAGGTTCAGGCATGCGGAAACCTGCGGCGCGAGGCCATGCTTCCTGGCCACATCCGTTGCAGTTCCCCGTGTTCTTGTTGGCTAGAGACTTTCATGCAACCGGTTGCATGTCAAGTGGATGAATGGCAGTCTGTCTGCGTCGATTGATGAGGCTGTGAACTTTATGGTAAGCGGGTCCAGAACGGGCGAGTTTCAAGACACAATGATCAAGCGGACCAAGGGCGTCACGATTAGCCAAGTCGCGGATGCGGCCGGCGTGGCGCGTTCCAGCGTGTCACGCGCCTTTACCCGACCGGACATGCTCTCGCCGGAAACGGTGGAGCGGATCATGAAGGCGGCGGAAGCACTCGGTTATGTGCCGAACCATACCGCCCGCGCGCTCAGCACTGGGCGGCACGGCAATATCGGGCTCATCGTGCCTGACATCGCCAACCCTTTCTTCCCGCCGCTGATACAGGCGGCTCAACTCGAAGCCGATCGCTCGGATTTCTGCATCTTCCTCGGCAATACGGAGGAAAATCCCAAGCAGGAAGACAAGCTGGTCGGGCGTTTTGCCGGTCAGGTGGAGGGTCTCGTGCTCGCCTCCTCGCGCCTCACCGACGAACGCATTCGCGCGCACGCGGCCCAGTTGCCCCTGGTGCTCATCAATCGCGATATCGAGGGCATACCGCGCGTGCTGATCGACAGCGGCTCCGGCGTCCGCCAAGCCGTGGAGCACCTCGCAAAACTCGGCCACCGCAGGATCGTTTACGTGAGCGGCCCGTCGAACTCCTGGTCGAACAAGCAGCGACGCACGGCGATCCGCACCGCCGCTTCAAAATTCGGCATGGAAATCGAGATCGTACCGGCCGTGCTGGCGAGCTATAATTCCGGCCGCAATGCCGTCGGTGCGATCCTTGCATCCGGCGCGACCGCTGCAATCGCCTTCGACGACCTGACGGCACAGGGCGTTCTGGCCGGACTGTCGGAACAGAATGTCTCTGTGCCCGTGTCTTTCAGCCTGATCGGCTGTGACGACGTGCTCGGCGCCGTCACCTATCCGGGGCTTACCTCCGTGTCCAATCGCTCTAACGAAGCCGGCAAGCTGGCCGTCTCGTTGCTGCTGGAAATGCTGGACAACCGCAGCATCCGCGACGTCCGTTATGTGTTAGAGACCCATCTGGTGATCAGGGGCACGACAACCTCCGCCATTGGCTAGATCCGTTGTGCTTAGCCAGGCATACCGACAGATCGCGTGCCTGTCCGGTGCGCATGATCGCGGGCACAGGTTAAACCTCCTCTGACGAGCGCAAGCACGGTGAGCAGAGGAATTTCTTATCGATCTTGCCAGCAGGACTTCTCAGCTGATGATGCAGTCGCCTGCGCCGGCGGCGAACACCCTGCTATTGTGCCGGCGGATAGGTTGGGCTGGTCAGGCATTGGTCGAACCAGGTGGCATCGGCCTCCTCGAGAGGCCAGAGGCCTTCGACGTCAAGCTTGGGGAGATTCGGATTTGCCGATGAGAAGTGCTCATCCTTGTCAGGATTGAGCTTCCAGCTCGAATCTTCGCCTTTGTCGTTGCCGGCAGCGCAGATATCGCCGGACTGATCGCTGCACACGGCCGAAAGCTTCGCGGTATCGCCCTGGACGGTGCTGACCCCATAATATTCGTAGAGGGACCACGTGGCCCATTCCGTCTGTGCACTGCAGAGCCGGTCCCTGTTTTGAACATGCATGGCGCCGTAGCACTGATAGGAGAAACTCGTCATGCTCTTGTCGTTCGGAATAAATTCGCAGCCGGCGTCAAATCCGGAAAAGGTGCCGCCGCTGTATTTTGCCAGGAAGCGGCGCTGCGCTGCGGCCTCTGCCACAAATCCCTTGTCCGAACGATCGTTGAGGCGGCTGGTCCGATCGGTAATCGCCTTTCGCAGCTCGCTGATCGGCAATGGCTTGCCTTGAGAATCTTCACCCAAAGTAGCGTTGCGCGCTGCGATCCATCGGCGCTGACTACTGATGAGCATTGCCCGGACATCCGCATCCGGCGCTGTCTTCAGAAGCGCATTATAGGCCTGCCCCATTGCCGCATCGGCCGCCTTGAGACTTGCATTGCCGCATATCCTCACGTCGATGGGATCGGTTGCCTTGCTGCAATCGATGGCCCAAGCCGGCGTCGTGGCACCTATCGCGAGGAGTGTTAGCAACACCGTCATCACACGGTTAAGCTTGGCTTTGGATCGATTGGCGAACATGAAACTATCTGCTCCGTGATTTCTGCAGTCCACACGAATCATGCCCGACCGTGAGGCTGAGGACTCGATCGCGCGCATGCGTCCCGACTCTCGAATGAGCCGGTTGTAGACGCTTTCCTAACTTGGAACGAGCGTGCATTTGTTATGGATGATTTCATGGAGGTTCGAACACCGTCAGGCAATGTGACGGGCCTGCACTTCGTCACGCTGCTGCATTCACGCCTGGATCGATCGCTGGGAAATGGTCGCCGCTTTCAAACGATGTCTTTCAGGCCATCCAACGGTCCGGACAACGCCGTGCGGGGCGCAACGAGTTCCGGACGAAGAAAATACACCTTCGGTGTCGACAATGGTTCCTTGATGAGTTCGAACGCCTTGGTGATCATGCCTTCGACGTCCTGCCGTATCATCAGCACCGGGAAGGGCAGAAAAGACGCGAACGGATCATAGTCAAAGCAGCCGACGACCAGATCGGCGAAAAGCTCGCGCGGATGGTTTGACATGAATCGCAAAAGTCCCTCGAAATTGATGGACGAATTGACGAACAATGCGCGGGGCAAGCGTTGCCGCTCGTTGAAGAATTTCTCGAATGCGACGCGCGCCGTGTTTGGCGAGTAGTTCGTCGGCTGAATTGACGCTTCGAAATCGCTTCCAAGCAGCTCACGCTTGACGTCTCTGAAGCCTCGGATGCGCTCGCGGCTGGCTTCGTCGTTTCGGCCACCAAACAGAAACAGCTCATCCGAGCTCAAGGGGTTGTCGGCGGGAAATTGCCGAATAATCGCTTCCGTAAGGATGCGGCTACCTTCGTAGTTGTCGCTGACGACCGAATGCACCTTGGTTCCCGGCAAGTCGATGTTTATGTGCTTCAATCCGGCTGCCTCGCATATTTCATGCACGCTGTCCGGATCGGTCGCTCCGCAGATGAAAAGCTCGTCAATCGAGTAGGAAACAAGGGTTTCGGCGGTCTGTCGCTCCTCTTCCGGATCACGGCTTGAGCTTACGACGATCGGGCACTGCCCTCTCTTGCGTACATGCGCCTCGAATGTCTGCGCCATCGAAGAAAAATATCGGTTGTCATGGACCGGCAGCATCAGCCCGATAAGGCCGGAACGGGAACTGCGAAGACCTCTTGCTTGCTGGTTCGTCGTATATTGCTGCTCCTCCGCCAGATTGCGTATCAGATCCGCGGTGCTTTCCTTGATCCGGCGCTTGCGCCAGGTGCCGTTCAAAACCGCACTCACGGTGGACGCCGAACTGCCCGATAGGACCGAAAGGTCGTAGATCGTCGCCTTTTTCCTGCTGTCTTTCTTCATGCGCATCTCCTTGAATTCTTCTTAGCCTTCAAACCCCCTTGACGGAAAGGCAATTATGATCGATGTTTTCTGCACCATCGATTGTGCACACAAGAAATATCGATTGTGCATGTGATGGGTTGTTCAATAAAGGTGATCGCCGGGAGCGAGCGTCGCAGGCCATTTCACGCCCTGGAGGAGGGCGCCTGACGAGGTTGATTTTCCTGGTCAACAACAGTGGAGGAGAAATCATGAAGATATTCGCTTTGGCTGCGCTTGCAGCAACGCTTTCGCTTGGCACCGCCATGTCAGCCTATGCTGCCGACACCGGAAAAGTTGGCGTCGTCGTCAAGATCGGCGGCATCCCGTGGTTCAACGCCATGGAAGCCGGCATCAAGGAGCAGGGCAAGAAACTCGGTGTCGATGCATCGATGATCGGCCCGACAAGTGCCGACCCGGCGCTTCAGGTGCGCGCGATCGAGGATCTCATCGCGCAAGGCGTCAAGGTGATCGGCGTCGTCCCGAATGATGCCAAGGTGCTCGAACCGGTTCTGAGCAAGGCGAGGGAAAAGGGCATCATTGTCATCACCCATGAATCGCCGAGCCAGAAGGGTGCCGACTGGGATTTCGAGCTGGCCTCCTCGACCGGCTTCGGTGAAGCCTATGGCAAGCTGCTGGCCGAGAAGATGGGCGGCAAGGGCGAATATGCCGTGTTCGTCGGTTCGCTGACGGTGCCGCTCCACAATGCCTGGGCCGATGCTGCCATCGCTTACCTGAAGAAGAACTATCCCGACATGAAGCTCGTTGGCGACCGCTACGGCGTTGCCGAGGATGTCGACAAGAGCCGCAGCACCGCGCTCGACCTGATTTCCGCGCATCCCGATATCAAGGGCTTCCTTGCCTTCGGAAGCCAGGGACCGATCGGCGCCGGCCGTGCCGTCGAGGAACGCCGCAAGATCGGCAAGATCTTCGTGCTTGGACCTTTCTCTCCGGGCCAGGGTCAGAAGCTGCTTAAGTCCGATGCCATATCGGGCGGGTTCATGTGGAATCCCAAGCAGGCCGGTGAAGTCTTCGTGACGCTCGCGCAGAAGCTGATGAAGGGTGAAGAGATCAAGGATGGCGAAACCATCGAAGGTCTCGGCGTGATCCATCCTGACTTCAAGAACCACAATATCATTGTCGATCAGCTGGTTCAGATCAACAAAGAGACCGTGGGCGACTTGGCCGCAATGGGCCTTTAATTCCGGGACGATTTCCTCCCGGCAGGCTGGGCTGGCTTCGGCTGGCCCGGCCAGTTCACGAATCAAATTTGCATCGAACGGATTATCTGGATGTCTCAGATCGATAGCACGATTGCGAGCGGCAAGCCGCTGCTCTCGCTGCGCGACATCAATATCACCTTCGGTGGCGTCAAGGCTCTGAAGAACGTGGCCTTCGAGGTGCGCCCGGGCGAGGTTCATTGTCTCGCTGGCGAAAACGGCTCCGGCAAGAGCACTCTGATCAAGATCATCACGGGTGTCTATCAGCCAGCGCCAGGCGCCGTCATCGAATATGACGGTCAGGTCTATGGCCACATGTCGCCGGTTACCGCGCAGGCCAAGGGAATTCAGGTGATCTGGCAGGATCTTGCCTTGTTTCCCGAGATGAGCGTTGCGGAAAATATCGCGTTTCAGACCGTGCTTGGCCGCTGGCCGCGCCTCGTCGATTACCGTCAGATGCGACGGCTGGCGGTCAATGCGCTCAACCGGCTGGGTGTCACGCTTGATGTCGATCTGCCCCTCAAGGAGTTTGCGATCGCTCAACGGCAGATCGTCGCTATCGCCCGTGCTTTGGTTGGCGAAGCGAAGATCGTCTTCATGGACGAGCCGACGGCATCGCTCACGCAATCGGAAACCGACCATCTTCTTCAGATCGTGCGCAATCTTTCCGCCTCCGGCGTGGCCGTCGTCTTCGTCAGCCATCGGCTTGCGGAGGTGCTAGACATATCGAGCAGGCTGACCGTGCTGCGAGATGGCGCTCTGGTCGGCGTCTATCCGACCGCGGGCATGACGCAGTCGCGCATTACCGAATTGATGACAGGCAAGACGTTCGACAATCAGGTGCGCGCCACGCCAAAGGATCAGCAGCCCGTTGTCCTCGATGTCAAGGCGCTCAGCCGGCGCGGCCAGTTCGACGATATTTCCCTGACGGTGCGGCGCGGCGAGACACTCGGCATCACCGGCCTGCTCGGGGCCGGGCGAACGGAATTCGCTCTGGCGCTATTCGGCATGGCGAAACCGGATTCCGGAACGATCACGCTGGATGGCAAGCCTGTAGAATTTTCGTCCAATCGCGACGCGATAAAGGCCGGCATTGCCTATCTCTCGGAGGATCGCCTGTCGCTTGGGCTCATCCAGCCGCAATCGATCGCCGATAATCTGGTGATTTCGTCCTTACGCAAAATTCTTGCCGGCGGCTTTCTATCCGATGCAAAGAAGGAGAGCCTCGTCAGCCACTGGATCCAAGAACTCGGGGTCAAGATCGGCCGGCAGCAGGATGCGATCTCGACATTGTCAGGCGGCAATCAGCAACGTGTTGCCATCGCCAAATGGCTGGCGACCGATCCGAAGCTTCTGATCCTTGATGCGCCAACGGTCGGCGTCGACGTCGGGGCACGCGCAGGCATCTTCGACATCGTCGCCGAACTTGCCAAGAGCGGTCTCGCGATCATCCTGATTTCCGACGAGGTGCCGGAAGTTTACTTCAATGCGGATCGCGTTCTGCACATGGCACAGGGCCGGATCGTCGGCTCCTTCGATCCACGGCAATGCTCCCTTCACGATATCGAGGCTGCCGTCTATGCGTAATTTCATCAGCACCCACGCGACGGAAAGCTCCCTGCTGGCGGTGACCATCGTCATCTGCGTGTTCCTATCCTTCGCAACCGACACTTTCTTCTCGCTCGGCAACAGCTTCGACCTGCTGAACACCAGTGCAGTCAACATCATCTTCGCGGTCGGCCTCCTCGTGGTCCTGATTGCCGGCGGGATCGATATCTCCTTTGCAGTCGCCGCCTCCGTCGTCCAATATCTGACCGTGATCGCGCTCGGCTGGATCGGCGGGGGAGGTTGGGTTTCGGGCCTGCTGATCGCGGCATCGATCGGCATCCTGCTCGGAGCGATCAACGCCTTTCTCATTCACCGCTTTCGCATCATTTCCATCGTTGCGACGATCTCGACCTTCAACATCTATTTCGGGCTCCTGATGTTCTTCACCAAGGGCGTTTCGATCTATGATCTGCCGGATTGGTTGACGACCAAGGTGGTCCTGTTCGAGCATGAAATGCCTGACGGCGGCTGGATCGAAATCACGCTTCCGGTCCTCGTCATGGTGGCGTGCGTCGTCGCCACCTGGATACTCATCACCCGCACCACAATCGGTCGGCAACTCTATGCCTTTGGCGACAATCCGGAAGGCGCACGCCGTTTCGGCATCAATATCGGCGCCATGCAGTTCATCGCATTCGGATGGCTGGGATTAATGGCCGGGATCGGTGGCCTCGTACAGGCGCACTATGCCCAGGAGGTCGTTCCGAACGCGCTCTATGGCCGCGAGCTCGATGTTCTCGCGGCGGTCGTCCTTGGCGGCGCACGCCTCGGCGGCGGCAAGGGATCGGTGTTCGGCTGCGTTCTCGGCGTGCTGCTGATTTCCATCACGCAGAACGGGCTCAACCTGATGGGTGTCTCGCCCTTCGCCTTCAAGATGATCATCGGCGCCATCATTCTGGTTGCCATCACGCTGTCGAATACGCGGATCGAGCGCCTCATGCCGTTCATGCGCAAAGAAGGAGACGTGTGATGACCGCATTCGTGCAGAGTTTCCAAAAGCGCATTGGCGCCGAAATGGCCGGACCGTCGCTCGCCTTCCTTGCGGTCATGCTGTTCTTCGGGATCGCGTCGCCGCAATTCCTGAGTGCTGCGACCTTCGGCTCGGTTGCCTTTCAGCTACCGGAGCTTGGTCTGCTGACGCTTGCCATGCTGCTGCCCATCCTGACAGGCGGGCTCAATCTCGCTATTACCTTTACCGCAAACATCGCTGGCCTGACCGTCGCCTGGGTCCTGCAGGCAAACGGCGGGGCTGATGCCGGCCCGCTTGCTTTCGCGCTCGGTTGCCTGCTGGCGGTCGCGGTGGGAACGGCCAGCGGCGTGGTGATGGGCTTCGTCGTCGCCTATACCCGCGCCCACCCGATCCTCGTCTCCCTGTCGATGATGATCTTCCTGCGCGGTCTTGGCGAATTCCTGACGCGCGGCGGCGACGTCTCGGGCTTTCCGGCCTTCATCCAGCCTCTCGGCCAAGGAACGCTGCTCGGTGTACCCGTCCCGCTTATCGTTTTCATTGTCTGCGTGGTGCTGTGGCATCTGTTGCTGACGCGCACGAAGCTTGGCTTCAACACCTACATGATCGGCTCGAATATCGAAGCCGCCCGCTATTCCGGCGTCAATACGCGCAAGGTCGTGGTGCTCGTCTACGCCCTGTCGGGTGCCATGTGCGCGATTGCAGGCATCATCATGCTGGCCCGCTTCAACTCCGTTCGCGTCGGCCACGGCGAATCCTATCTGCTGATCACGGTGCTTGCCTGCTTCCTCGGCGGCATCAACCCATTCGGCGGCTTTGGGCGTGTCATACCGGTGTTCGTGGCGCTCGTCGTCCTGCAGCTCCTGTCATCGGGCTTGAACCTGATGGGTGCCAATCAGCATCTTGCGACGGCGGTTTGGGGCCTGCTCCTCGTCGGCGTGATGATCCTGCGCTGGGTCGCATCGCACTACAAATTCCCCACCAATAGAAAAGGATGAAAGCTATGGAAGGCTTTGGTGTTCACACCAGCATGTGGACGATGAACTGGGACCGGTCAGGCGCGGAGCGGGCCGTGGCCGCCGCTGTCAAATACAAGGTCGACTTCATCGAAATCCCGATGCTCAATCCTCCGGCTGTCGACACGGCTCATACGAAAGCATTGCTTGAAAAACACAAGCTGCGGGCAGTCTGCTCCCTGGGCCTTCCCGAACCCGCCTGGGCATCGGTCCGCCCGGAGGCTGCTATCGAGCATCTGACCGTCGCAATCGACAAGACCGCAGAGCTCGGCGGCGAGGCGCTCTCCGGCGTCATCTATGGCGGTATCGGGGAGCGCACCGGCGTTCCTCCGACGCAAAAGGAATATGACAATGTAGCCCGGGTTCTGACGGCTGCTGCCAAGCATGCCAAGGGTCAGGGCATCGAGCTTGGGGTCGAGGCGGTCAACCGCTACGAAAACCATCTGATCAACACCGGCTGGCAGGCGGTCGAGATGATCGAGCGCGTCGGCGCCGACAATGTCTTCGTTCACCTCGATACCTATCACATGAACATCGAGGAGAAGGGCGCCGCCAACGGCATTCTGGCAGCGCGCGACCACCTCAAATACATCCACTTGTCGGAGAGCGATCGCGGCACGCCTGGTTACGGCACCTGCGACTGGGATGAAATCTTCGCGACCCTTGCGGCGATCGGCTTCAAGGGCGGGCTTGCGATGGAAAGCTTCATCAACATGCCGCCGGAGCTGGCCTACGGATTGTCGGTCTGGCGGCCGGTCGCCAAGGACGAAGAAGAGGTCATGGGCAACGGCCTGCCATTCCTGCGCAACAAGGCGCGGCAGTATGGCCTGATATAGGGTCATCGACTGAATAGACCCGTGTGATTGCCTTGGGCTGGAGGATTATCCAGCCCAATTGCATTGAACGCTCCTGCCCGCGATGGCGCAGGGCGCCGAATGTCTCGGATGATCCGCGTCGCCCTGGCTTCTACGCCGCGCGACTTCGAAGACGAAGCGGATTAAACGCAAGCGACCCATGGTTTTCTTGAAAGACGACTATCGAAATGTTTCTGAGTATTGCCTTGTGCGCGATTGAGGATACATCGCACCATGTGGAAACAATCGGGAGTTTTATATGAGGAAAATTATCCTAACAAGCATCGCAGCTCTGGCATTCGCCGCACCGGCCTTTGCGCAGGCAACAACCGATCAGATGGAAATGGCTTACAATTCGGCTCGCAATCAGCTTGGCATCCTGAAATATTGCCAGACCTCGGGCCACATAGACGGCGCAGCCGTTGATGTGCAGCAGAAAATGCTCACCCTCATCCCGCCGCCGTCAGACAAGGCAAAGGGAGATGCCGCGGAAGAAGAGGGCCAGAAAGGCACGATTTCCGCGATGGGCATCACTCAGAATCTTGCAGCCTCTGCAAAGGCGCAGAACGTCACCGAGAAGCAGTTCTGCGAAACCATTGCAAATGCGGTGGTGCAGGCCGGGGCACAGCTGCCGAAGTAACCAAGCTGGTCGTGGCGGCGAAAGCCGCCACATTTCCTCAGCCGTCTGTGAGGCCAGATTGTCTATGGCACTCCGCCGCCAAACCACTCAAAAACTACGAGAACTTTTTGCCGCACCTTCGGAAGATATGTCGGTTGAGGAATTCGAAACGCCGGCAGTGCAGGTAGGATATCCGGCCATCACGACCCCAATCGCGCCTCCCGGACCTGAGGTCACATGCGGGAATAGCGATCATCAACTTTAATCAACACCTTCACAGACCGTCGGAATCCTGCGATAGGCCCTACGTTGGGAATACAATGTGGGGCTGAATATGTTGGGATATAGGTACCACCCGCCAAAAAATCAGGTGGTTCTTTCGATTGCGCTGTCCGCGATTCTGCTGACAATTGCTCTATTATTCCCCCGGGTCGTCAACGAAGTCAGGCAATTCGATAGCAAACCCGTAGGCAGTTACGCTGTACAGGTTGCTGACGGCGCGGCGCCAGTGTCATTGGGTGACTTGAGCATACGAGGCAGGGGCACATATTTTCGTGCGAGCATGGATTTTACAGCCCTGCGAGATGGCTTCTATCCCAACATAATGCAGACCGATGATGGAAATTCCGGCGTCAGGATCGAATTGGCGGGAAAAGACCTGATGGTCATGGCTGGAAAGGGCAATGGCCAGAATTTCTTGATACCGCTGGGAGAAATAGAGTTCGGGAAAGAGTATCATCTGGAAATAGAGGCCCTGGATCGCAGCTACGTCTTCGCAAAGCTCGGAAACCATCCCTGGCAATCGATAGTGGATTCTTCCGTCCGCCTGCCTGGCGCGAACTTCCGTGTCGGCGATGGTCACGTTCAGACCCGGCGCTGGCAAGGAAATATTTCGAACTTTAAAATGCAGGTGGACAGCACGCTGTCATGGCGCTTCGGAATTGGCATTGTCCTGGCCCTGGTCCTGCTTCTCGCATTTCCGCTGGCCTTGATCTTCCGAGCCCACAGGCAACTGATCCTAACGGCAATCAGGCTGACAGTGGAAGGCGCCGTACAGCGAGGGCCCACGCTTCGCCTGCCATCTATTCCTTCGACTTTCCCGCTCGCCTGGCTGTCGTTGGCTCCCATAGGCGTCACCGCACTCTACGCCGCCTCCTACGCCTTTGTTTACTTCCCAATCACTGAGGGCTGGTTTCACGTTTATGTCGACGCCTTTAAGCGTAACATCTTTATGTATAGAGACGTTAACTTACTGATCCCGCCCATTTATCCAATGACGCTGATTGTGTTTGACAGGATATTTGGCGACGGATTTTGGGCGCTCAGGCTTCTCGGCATCGTTGTGATTGCAGCCATTGCCGTTACAACTTTTGACTTGCTCCGCTTTATTTTTGACCGTTGGGTATCGGCTTTCGCCGCAATTGTTGCGGCAATTTATTATCAATTCGGCAATGCCTATATCGGATATGACTTCACTCAATTTGCTACGCTTTACATGCTTCTAGGGTGCCTAGGCGTTGTAAGATATGCTCGATCCGGCAATGCAATCTTTCTATTTGCATCCGGATTTTTTCTAGCCATCGCTACCCTTTCCAAACAGTCCAATGCTGGCATTGTTAGTATCGGTATGACCTTCGTTGCGTTATTCGCAATTTATTACGTTTCAAAGACATCAATACTGAAGCACTCGATATTATTCTTCTCCGGTGCACTGGCTCCGCTTATCGCCGTTTTGATATGGCTTGCCCGAAACGAAGCACTTTTTGCCTTTCTCGACCAAACGGCATTTCATGCCGCTTCCGCGAAGGGCAATTCAGCGATTGCCTCGGGTTGGATAAGGCAGCTTTTCTTCCAGGCTGACTTCGCCGGTGCCAATCTTGCCGCCGCTATTTTTGTTGCAAGGACCGTCATTTCAGCATTGATTCTTGTTCTTTGCTTCTCTGCTGCGAAATCAGCTTTTGTTGCAGTAAACTCTCGATCCAAACATCCGGCCAAAGTCTTCGCTCACTCCTTCCTTGGCGCAGCATCCTCGCAGCCTCGTAATTGGAATCCACGCGCGGTCGCATCTATATTAGGATTTATACTGATAAGCTTGACCGTTATTGCCCATAGGCTCAAAATAGAGTTCGAAATTCCTTTAGTCAGCCTACCAAAAAGCTATGAGCTGAATTTTCTCTTCATAGTCATCGCCTTCAATGTCTATTGTATCGGAATAATCGTCGCTCTTATAAGGATTAGGCGAAGGCATATCACGCGGACATTGTCACTGTTGATAGTGAGTGCTTTTGGCCTTCTATTGATGATCGGCAATGGAACATCGGCTGGCCTGTCAGAAATAAGTGCGTTTCTCGGAATCGGCATACTCATCGCATCGGGAATGTCCGTAACATCACGATCTGCGATAATGCCTATATTCGTGATGTTGCTTGCTGTTCATGCCTGCGGAGCGTTTGCCGCAACCAAATTCGCCAATCCATATAGTTGGTGGGGAATAAGCACTGGAGAAATAGGAGCGAGCACCTGCTCGCCCATGTCCGGCCGATTGAGTGGCCTGTGTATCGACGAACATAATGCGACCGGAATTGCCGCGACCGTTGCCGCCGTGTCCTCATCGACCACGCCTTCAGGTGAGGTGCTGGGCTTTCCCAATATCCCGATCTTCACGCTGCTGGCAGATAGAAAGCCGTTTGGCCGTTCACCGATACCATGGTTCGATTTCATGAGTCAGGACGAGGGGCGGCTGCTTCTGAAGCAGCTACAGGAAACTCCGCCTGAGGCTATAGTCGTCGCCAGGGTCCCGGACTTTGCCTACGATAGCCATGAGCAGCTGTTCAATGCGGGCGCACCGGGCGTGCATCGCCAGATTCTACAATATATTGATGAGCTTTGGAAACAGCATCAGATCGATCTGGTGACCGAAAACGTCATCGATGGCGTCAACGTTCAGGTATTCCGATACGCACACGGCGCTCAAGGGCGCTGATGGTTCCTCCGAACCCACAAACAAACGTCCACGAAGCAGCGGCAAGTTAAGCACGCTGCCTCGGGAAGACTTTTCGTTTTCGAAATCATTTCCCCGGCCACTGATACTCGGCAATCGAAGCTTTGCCGGTTTTCTTGTCGTATAGGCACAGGAGGTTCACGATCTGGGCGCGCCCCTTGGCCTTTCCGAGTGACCCACGCAGCAGGATCGCGACCTTGCCGGTTGCGTCATCGAAGACGATCGGGGCGGAAACTTCAGGCGTGTTCATGCGTGACATGCCGATACACGTCCCATTCACCTTCGCGAAAAGCGCATTCCAGGCATCATCGCTCGAAGCGAAAGATTGTGCAGTCGTGGCCAACAGGACCAGCGCGGTGGTCGCCAATTTTACGAACATTTCCTTGCCTTTCACTTTCAGAATCGAATCGCGGGATACGCAGCCATTGTGCCTGGCGCAAAGCGAGGGCAAAATAAGGGCGCGCAATGCCAAGTGGAATATACAGCGTAGCGATATCAAGCTAGGTGTTTAAAATTGAGCTGCCGCGCTTGCCGAAAATTGGTTGCCCGACGCTCGAACTTTCTCAAGGTGAGGTAGGTCTGACCGAACCGATCGATTCTCGAAATTGACGAGGCGTTGTCCCCGTTCGTTCCTTGAAGATTTCGTAGAAGCGGCTGCTAGAGCCGAAGCCGCAGTCAAAGCCGATCTGCAGCACCGGATCGTTGGTATCCGTCAGCCGCTGCATCGCCCTCGCGATCCGATAGCGCGTGAGATAATCATTTACCGATATGCCGAGAACACTTCGGAACGCCTTATTGGCGGTGCTTGCGTGTATACCCGCAAGCCCTGCGAGATCCGTTACGCTTATCGGGTTTGCATATTGAGAATTGATCAGATTGGTAAGCGTCTCCACATAACGAACCGTCTGCCCGCCCGACGAGACCGGCGAGATGGATATGGTGGAATCGCCGCTTTCTGAATTGTCCAGGATAAGGCGCCGCATTCGCAGCCTCACTTCCTCCACGATCAGCCTCTGCCTGACGGCATTGCCCGTGCGCCATTCCTTTTCCCACAGCGGGATCATGACTGTGTCTGGCATCTCGCGATTTCTTTCGCGCAGAAACCGGCCCTGCATGATCGCTTGCCGGGCCTCCCCATCGATTGGCAAGGCAAGGAAATCGACGAGGGGAAGATAAGCGCACACCAGCGGCGCATTCGCTGATACCGCGATGGTTTGATGCGGAATGGCGGCCCAGAACAGGACCAACCGCCCGGCCTCAACCTGTTCCTGCCTCCCATTGAAGAGATAGGTCATCTCGCCCTCCAGGAGCAGATTGACCTCGACATGATCGTGCCAATGCGCCGCCGCCATCGTGTCCGCCGTGTGGCGTTCGATCAGGAACTGGCCTCTGGATCCGATCCATTCCCCGCGCTCGTGATTGCTTCTCATTGTCGTCTAGACTCGGATTCCGGAATTAATAGGCCAATAGCAGGAAGAAATTCTGGTTTGGAAGGCGCATTAGCATTGGATGACCTGATGGGAGATTGCAATGCCGAGGATTTGTCTGGTGGGTGCGGGCAGCACCGTTTTTGCGCAGAATATTCTGGGCGACGTCCTGTCGTCGCAGGGCGGCGGTGATTACGTCATCAGCCTGTTCGATATCGATCCGGAGCGCCTGAAGACGTCGGAGATCGTCGCCCGGCGGATTTGCGCGTCGCTTCAGCTTGCAAATGTCAGGGTCGAAGCAACGCTTGACCGGCGCGAGGCGCTGCGCGGCTCCGACTTCGTGATCCTGATGATGCAGGTCGGCGGCTACAAGCCGGCAACGGTAACCGACTTCGACGTGCCGAAGAGATATGGCCTGCGGCAGACGATCGCCGACACGCTTGGAATCGGCGGTATTTTCCGCGGGCTGCGAACCATCCCGGTACTGGAGGCGATCTGCCGCGACATGCAGGAGGTCTGCCCGCAGGCGCTCCTCATGCAATACGTCAACCCGATGGCGATCAATTGCTGGGCCATCAAGGAACTGGCCCCGGAGATCCGGACGGTCGGTCTCTGCCACAGCGTGCAGCACACGGCCGCCCACCTCGCTCAATGCCTCGGCGAGCCTATTGCCGACGTGAACTATGTTTCGGCCGGCATCAACCACGTCGCCTTTTTCCTGAAATATGAGAAGGTGCATGGCGACGGGCGGCGGGAGGACCTTTATCCGCGCCTCAAGGCGCTGGCCGCCGAAGGACGCATTCCGCCGGATGATCGGGTGCGGTTCGATGTGCTTAAAAGACTTGGCCATTTTGTGACCGAATCCAGCGAGCATTTTTCCGAATACACCTCCTGGTACATCAAGGAGGGGCGCGGAGATCTTGTCGACCAGTTCAACATCCCTTTGGACGAATACATCCGCCGCTGCGAAGTGCAGATCGAGGAATGGCACGCTCTGCGGAAGGAGCTGGAAGGCGACAAGCCGATCGAGGTCTGCCGCAGCAACGAATATGCCGCCGGCATCATCCATGCTGCAGTCACCGGCAACCCGGCTTTGATCTATGGCAATGTGCCGAACAATGGGCTGATCGAGAATCTGCCGGACGAATGCATCGTCGAAGTGCCTTGCCATGTCGATCGAAACGGCATTCAGCCGATCCGGATCGGACGCATCCCCTCGCAGCTCGCCGCCGTCATGAACTTGAGCGTTTCCGTGCAGCAACTGACCGTCGAGGCGGCCTTGACGAAAAAGCGAGACCGCATCTACCAGGCGGCACTCCTTGATCCACACACGTCTGCGGAACTATCTCCGGACCAGATCTGGAAGCTCGTGGACGATCTGATCGAGGCGCATGGCGACCTCCTGCCCAGCTATCATTGACGCGGGGCCGCCTGGAGAACGGGCGGCAAGGCAATGCATAATCAAGTGCGATCCTGTCACAGAGCGCGCCGTCGATTTGACGGCGCGTTTTTGTTTTAACGCATCGCCAATAGATCATAAAAAATCAGAAATCTGATTGACAATGATCTTTTTGGATGAAAATGTGATTGAAAATAAGGCTAAGACCGTTGGAGTTCTTCGTTGAGCCAGGCAGTTGGAGTAAAGGTCGATCGTCTCGATGCCATTCGCAGCCATCTTTATGCGAACGGCTTTTCGACCATCCAGGCGCTCGCCGATGCGATCGGGGCTTCGCTTGCCACAGTTCGAAGAGACCTGCAGATTCTGGAGCAGGAAGGCGCGATCGACCGGGTTCACGGCGGCGCGCGGATTGCCGAGGGATCATCGGTCGAAGTTGCGTTTCAGGAGCGGGAGAAGCGCCATCTGTCGGCCAAGCGGGCGATCGCTACCGCGGCCTATGAGCTGCTGCATCCGCGCACGGCCATCTTTCTCGATGCGGGAACAACCGTCCTGCAGCTCGCGCGCCTCATTCGCATCAACCCCATGCCGCTCCGGATCTTCACCAACGGCCTGACGGTTGCGCAGGAATTCCTGAATATTCCAAACCTCGAAGTCGTGCTGCTCGGCGGCCAGCTGCGCAGCGAGAATGCATCATTCGTCGGGCCGCTGGCAGAGGCGATGCTCGAGACGGTCTGGTTCGATCAGCTTTTCCTCGGCGCAAGCGCAATCAGCAACGACGGCGCGATCTACAGCGTGGATAGCGCGGAGGCGAGCCTCAACCAGCACATGCTGGCGCGATCGGCCAATCGTTTCGTTCTGGCCGATTCTTCAAAATTCGGGACCATGGCGACCTACAAGGTCGCGCCATTGAATGCTGCAAAGGTCATCACCGACTCCGGATTGACGCGCCACTGGCGCGACGAACTGGTCAACTTCGGCGTCGATACGACAATCGCCGATGCGGGGGCAAAGGAGTGAGCGACGAGCTGATCCTTGGCATCGATGGTGGTGGAAGCAAGGTGCTGGTTGCCCTTGCAGACCGAGCCGGCCGGATCTTGCGGACATCCCGCGGCAGCGGCGTCAACCCCATGGACAATCCGAACTGGCTGCAAGAGCTGGAGCGGCATCTGCAGCCCTTTCGCGATGAACCACGACTAGCGGCTGTTGCCGCTGCCCTGCCTGCCTATGGCGAAGTCGAGCGCCTATCGGCGCTTCAACGCGATGCTATCGAACGGGCATTTCCACATATCCGCCGTCAGGTGCTCAACGATGTTGACGCGGCGCATCTCGGTGCATTTGCCGGCCAACCGGGCATTCTCATTCTATCCGGCACGGGTTCGATGTCATGGGCACGCAATGCCGCCGGCACCTCTGCTCGCACGGGCGGATGGGGTGATGTGATCGGGGACGAAGGCAGCAGCCACTGGATCGGGGGCAAGGCGCTCAACCTCGTCAGTCAGAGCCTGGACGGACGTGCTCCCGCGACCGCGCTGGCTAAGGCCTTGTTCTCCCGGCTTCATCTCGATGCGGCGGATCCGATGAACGGGCTTGGCGATTGGGTCAGCGGGCTTGCCAATCCACGAGCGGAGATTGCGGCATTGGCAGTGCTGGTCGATGAGGTTGCCCAAGGTGGCGACGAGGGCGCTCTGGAGCTGCTTGAACAGGCAGCAGAAGAGCTCGCGAAGCATCATCTGGCTATTGCCGCACATTGCGATCCGGGTGCTGAATGGACCTATGCCGGCGGCACCTTTTCGAGCCGCATCCTCCTGAGCGCGCTTGAGCGCCGCATTGGCAGGCCGCCGGCGCAACCGAAACTCCCCCCTATTGGTGGCGCGCTCCTGGCCGCCGCCCAACTTCTCGACTGGCCCCCGGAAGAGGGCTGGTGCGGGCAAATCGCGGCCACGGCCAAAGGCGGTGACCGCGCATCCAAGTGAATTGAGCTCAAGAACAATCAAGGATGGGAACATGCATAAATTCATCTTGCCTCTACTCGCTTCAGCGGCCTTGGCGATCGCCATGCCCGCTCTCGCTCAGAACGCCAAGCCGCTCGCCGGCCAATCGATCACCGTACTGATGCCGTCGCCGCAAGGCGCAAATATCGCAGCCGATTTTGAAGCCGAAACCGGCATTCACGTCGACCTGCAGACGCTATCCTGGGACGATATCCGCCCCAAACTGATCACCGCCCTCGTAGCCGGAACCGCACCGGCCGACGTCACCGAGTTCGATTGGTCGTGGACCGGCCAGTTCAGCGCGGCCGGCTGGTATCTGCCGCTAAACGATGTAATCGATGCAGACACCGTCAAGGATATCGGCGTTTCGAATATCTTCACGGTTGACGGCAAGCTGCTCGGCGTTCCCTACAGTAACGATTTCCGCGTCATGCTGGTCAACAAGAAGCATTTTGCGGATGCAGGCATCACCGAGATGCCGAAGACGCTGGATGCGCTGGTCGCCGCCGCCAAGAAGATCAAGGAAAAGGGCATTACCCAATATCCGATCGGCCTGCCGGTTTCGGCCACGGAAGGTGCGTCGACGAGCTGGTACCTACTGACCAAGGCCTTCGGCGGTGAGCTCTTCGACAAGGACTTCAATCCGCTTTTCACCTCACCGGATTCAGCGGGTTACAAGGCGCTCGCTTTCGAGCTGATGCTGCTCAAGGAAGGCCTCGTCGATCCGGCCTCGACCGGCCTGAAGGACAGCCAGATCAATGAGAGCATGCTTGCGCAGGGCATCGCCAGCATCATGATCTCGGGCGAGCCGGGGCGCCTCAGCCAGATGAACGATCCCAAGCAGTCGAAGGTCGCCGGCCAGGTCGAAGCCATCCTCGTGCCGACGGCGAGCGGCCAAACACGCAGCTTCGGCCTGCCGGAAGCCCTTGCCATTCCAAATGTTTCCCCCAACAAGGAGGCGGCGATCGCCTTCGTGAAGTGGTTCACAAGCAAGGATTTCCAGAAAAAGAACGCCGCCAACGGCTTCTTGCCGACACGCACCTCGGCGCTATCCGAACTGAACCAGGCCGGAAAGCTGATCAGCGGCGATGCCCTCGTCGCGCAGTCCAAGACGGTCGAACCGCTGTTCCCGCAGGGCACTCCGCCTTGGTATCCGCAATTCTCCAGCGGCGTGAACACGGCGATCAATAGCGCCGCCAAGGGCCAGATGACCGTCGACCAGGCGATGCAGGCTATCGCTGATGCTGCCAAGCAGGCAATGTCGCAATGACAGCCGTTACGTCAGAAGGTGTTACGAGCAAGCGTGGGGTCGGCGTCAGCGCCGACACCACACTGGGCCTGCTGCTGGTGTCGCCCATCGTCATCACCATGGCCGCCCTGGTCTTCTATCCAATGGGTCGAACTCTTTGGGACAGCTTGCACAGGGTCAATCCCATGCAGGCGGGCACTCCATTTGTCGGCCTGGAAAACTACGGCCGGATGCTGACCGACGGCCAGCTTGCGACGACATGGGTCAACACGCTCGTCTACGTCGTTCTGGCCGTGGCCGCTGAGACCATCTTCGGCGTCCTTGCGGCTGCGCTCATCAACCAGATCAAGGTCGGGCGGCAATGGGTGCTTGCGGCAGTAATCCTGCCCTGGGCTCTTCCCGGCGTCGTCAATTCGGTGATCTGGCTCTGGATCTATCAGCCAGGCGCCGGGCTTTTGAACGGCATTCTCTCGGCACTCGGGCTGCCCTTCGAAAACCACGTCTGGTTCAACGATCGAACCAGCGCGATCATAGCCGTCACCGTTGTTCATGTTTGGCGGATGATGCCGTTGACGATCGTCATCGTTCTGGCGGCGATGCAGAGCATTCCGGCGCATCTCTATGAGGCCGCCCGCATCGACGGAGCCACGCGCTTTCAGATGTTCGGATTGGTCACCCTTCCGCTCGTTCGAAGCGCCATCGCAGTCGCCATGACGAATGCGACCGTGAATGCCTTCAATCTCTTCGACGAAGCCTGGGTCCTTGCAGGTGCAAGCCTGGAGACGCGGCCCGTGCTGGTGCAGATCTACCTCGAGACCTTCCAGAACCTGCGTTTTTCCTATGGCATGGCGCTCTCGGTGGTCATCACGCTCGTGTCTCTGCTGATCTCGCTCGTCTATGTCCTTCGCGTTTATCGCAACACACGGTTCGACTGATGAAGACCACCATTCCATACAGAATCATGGTTTGGACCGGCGTTGCCGTCCTGTTGATCTGGTCCCTGGGGCCGATCTACTGGACCATCGCAAGCTCGGTCACACCCACCGACGATTTCTCTACGCGGCCGATCAACTTCTTCCCGAAGCACTTCACGCTGGATCATTATTCCCGACTGCTTGGCATCGACATCGCCCGGATTGGCGGCGTGGAAGTGTTCAAGCAATTTCAGGCAGCCCTGATCAACAGCGTGGTTACCTCGGTAGCGGCGACGCTGCTTTGCGTCGCGGTCTCCGCGCTCGGTGCCTATGCATTTACGCGGCTTCAATTTCCTGGCCGGAAGACACTCTTCGTCGCCGTCGTGGCGACGCTGGCGATCCCGGCCTATGCCGTATTGATCCCGCTCTACCAGATCATGATCAAGCTGCATCTGGTCGATACCTATGTCGGCGTCGCGCTGATCTATGTTTCGGCCTATCTGCCGCTGTCGCTGTGGCTGCTTAGAAGCGTCTTCGAAGCCCTTCCAATCGCTCTGGAGGAGGCTGCGCAGCTCGATGGCGCGGGCAAGCTCTACATCTTCTTCAATATCGTGCTGCCACTCGCCGGACCCGGGCTGACGGCAGCCGCGATCCTGACCTTCCTGGGTGCCTGGGGACAATATCTCGTTCCGCTCATCTTCTCGCCGCAGGCGACGAAACCCCTGACGGTTCTGATCCCTGAATTCGTCACCAAGAATTTCATCGACTATGGCCTGATCACGGCAAGCGGCTCGATCGCAATCGTCATTCCCGCCTTGGTCGTCATTTTCCTCAACCGATACCTCGTCAGCGGTCTGCTGGCTGGTTCGGTCAAATAATCGGAGACCCCATGAACACGACCGAAAAGGTTATTTTCGAGCAATATCCCTATTGGGAAAAGGCCATTGGCTCGAATTCAGCCATCGATAGCGCCGAATTGCTCGTCTTTGTCGGCTGCGGCACATCTTTCAATCTTGCGCTCTCGCTGGCCGCCTATGCGAACATGGCCGGATACAAGGCAATCGCAGTGCCTGGCGCAGAATGGCAGAACCGGCCGTCGGCCTTCTGGCCCAAATGGCGAAAGACCCATGTGGTCGCGCTCTCGCGCAGCGGCGAAACGACCGAGACTGTCGCCGCGGCCAAGGCAAGCCGCGCCGCCGGAGCCTTCGTAACGGCCATAACGGTTGAACCGGAAAGCTCGCTCGCGAAAAACTGCGATCGGATGATCGCCGCCGCGACTCACCCGGAAGAAGGCATCGTCATGACGGTGTCGGCGAGCCTTATGGTGCTTCTCGGCTTGCAGATGATCGGGCAGGAAATCCCGCTATCGGCTGTCAGCTCCGCCCGCCAGCTTGCCGACGACCTCGATGCTGCACTTCCCCAAATTATCGCCGGCCGCTCGCATTTCGTATTTCTGGGTGGTGGCCCGCTGTTCGGCATTGCCTTGGAAGGCGCGCTCAAGCTCATGGAAATGAGCCAGGTGATGACGCAGGCCTTCCACCCGCTCGAATATCGCCACGGGCCCATCAGCCTGGTCGACGGAAAGACTGCCGCAGTGGTGCTCTACACCTCGGATCAGAAAGAGGCCGAGATCAAACTGGTGGACGAGTTGCGGGAAAAGGGCGCGGTTGTCATCGGAATTGGTGGCCCGGGAGATCTGGAACTCGCCACGGATGTCGATCTTTCGCTTGCCGGTCTCGTCGTCCTCCCGGCGTTGCAGATCCTTGGCGAACGCGTTGCCCAGGCCCATCAGATCGATACCGTTTCCCCGCGCCACCTGACCAAGGTTGTGAAACTCGCATGACGTCGATCGAAGAGAACCGTCAGATCGCGCTTCGAAAGCTCTTCAGAGCAAGAAATCTGCCCCTGCCGCGCGGCATCACCTCCGTCTGCTCGGCTCACCCGCTCGTCATCGAGGCGGCGCTTCGCCGTGCAGCTGCAGAGGGCCGGGCGGTGCTCATCGAAGCCACCTGCAATCAGGTCAACCAGGAGGGTGGCTATACCGGGATGAGGCCGGCGGACTTTCGTCGGTTCATCGAAAGGATCGCCGCAGAGGTCGGCTATCCCGCCGAGCGCATCATTCTCGGGGGCGATCATCTCGGCCCCAATCCATGGAGAAAGCTGCCTGCCGAAGAAGCGATGACGCGGGCAGAGGCCATGGTCGCAGCCTATGTCGAGGCGGGTTTCGAGAAGCTCCATCTCGACACCTCGATGGGCTGCGCCGGCGAGCCTGTTGCGCTTGCTGACGAGTTGACCGCGGCCCGGGCCGCGCGCCTCGCCAAAGTCGCAGAAGACGCGGCGAAGCGTTCCGATTTCCGCCCGCCAGTTTACGTCATCGGAACCGAAGTGCCGCCGCCCGGTGGAGCGACGCGTGCACTCGAAGAGATCGAGATCACACGGGCTGACGCAGCTTTGAAAACGCTGGCGGTTCATCGTTCTTCTTTCGCCGCGGCAGGCGTCGCAGCGGCAATGGAGCGCGTCATCGGCATCGTGGTCCAGCCGGGTGTGGAGTTCGGCAACGCGAATGTCGCACTCTACAGAGCTGAGCGAGCCCGGAACCTCATTTCTGCCCTGGACGACATGCCTGGGCTGCTTTTCGAGGCGCATTCCACAGACTACCAGCCAGAGGAAGCCCTGTCCGCTCTTGTCGACGGTGGCTTTGCCATTCTGAAGGTGGGACCCGGTCTGACCTTTGCCCTGCGGGAAGCGCTCTACGGTCTCGATGCAATCGCGGATGTGATAGCCGGAAAGCCACAGCACACCGGTCTGGCCGCGACCATGGAAGCAATCATGCTCGATCAACCCACACATTGGGCCGGCCATTACACCGGTAGCGCCCAAGAACAGCGGTTGCAGAGGCATTTCAGCTACAGCGACCGCATTCGCTATTATTGGCCAGACGCGCGCGCATCCGCTGCCGTCGATGCAGTGTTCGATCGGCTGCGCGGGGATATCCCTGAGACCCTGATCAGCCAATATCTGGCCAGGCTCTATCCCGATGTCGTGTCGAAGCGGATCGTCCCACGGGCGAGAGAACTCTGCCTTGCTGCGATCGACGCGGCGCTGGCGCCTTATTCCGCTGCCACGGCAGCCCGATAACAAAAGTACGGCCATCTTCAGCGATCGGCCGCAGACCGAACCTTAAGAATTCCAGCCGGAGAGAGTTATGGCGTCAGTAAACGTGGCGAATGCCCGCAAGAGCTACGGTCACTTCGAAGTTCTGCACGGGGTTAATATCGATATCCAGGACGGCGAATTCGTCATCCTTGTCGGTCCTTCCGGCTGCGGAAAATCGACCCTTTTGCGCATGATCGCCGGGCTCGAGGAGATTTCCGACGGCAGGATCTCGATCGGCAGCAAGGTCGTGAACAATGTCGCGCCGAAGGAGCGCGATATCGCCATGGTCTTTCAGTCCTACGCGCTTTACCCGCATTTGACCGTCGAAGCGAATATGGGATTTTCGCTGCGGCTGGCGAAAGCACCGAAAGAGCAGACCAGACAGCGAGTGCTGGAGGCCGCCCAAATTCTCGGGCTTGAACACCTGCTCGACAGATATCCGAGAAACCTCTCCGGCGGCCAGCGTCAGCGCGTGGCCATGGGCCGGGCAATCGTGCGGCAGCCGCAGGTCTTCCTGTTTGACGAGCCATTGTCGAACCTGGATGCGAAGCTGCGCGTTCAGATGCGCTCCGAGATCAAGCAGTTGCACCAGCGGCTGAAGACAACAATCGTCTATGTCACGCATGACCAGATCGAAGCCATGACCATGGCCGACCGGATCGTGGTGATGCGCGACGGATATGTGGAGCAGATCGGCTCACCCCTGGATCTCTACGACCACCCGGCAAATCTCTTCGTCGCCGGTTTCATCGGCTCGCCGGGAATGAACCTCATTCGCGGGAAAGTCAGCACTGCCGGCGCACCCACCTTCATTGCAGACGGGGGAGGGCAGCTGCCCTTGCCCGATGGGGCAGCGCTGGAGCCGGGAGCGGAAATCATTTACGGGATCAGACCGGAACATCTGACGATCGGGCACGGCCCTGTTACGGCCGAAGTCGTGCTCATCGAACCCACTGGCGCTGAAACCCAGGTAACCGCCAAGCTCGGCTCGGACCATCTCATTGCGACGGTGAGGGAGCGGCTGGATCTGCGCGCCGGCGATAGGATCGTCGTCGCTCCGGACCTCGGCAAGGTGCATCTGTTTGATGCGAAAACGGAAAAGCGGCTGATGTCGGCCTAGGATCCGATCAGTTTCGACAGACAATTGGATCGCTATCCCGCGAAATTCATTATCTTGTGGAGAGTCGCCAACTCGTGCCGTAATGCGCACACGTTCCTCAGTAGGATCTCTATGCTCCCGCGAATCGCTACGGTCTCCGCCCATAGTGGCACGCGATCGTGAGCGACGTTGAAATTGATCCATTGGAGTCCTTCATGGCCGACATCCGCGCACCGCTTTCCGGGGTGATACCGAAGATTTCCGTCGTAGGTGTCGGCGGCGGCGGCGGCAACGCGATCAACAATATGATTGCCGAGGAGCTCCAGGGCGTCGAATTCATCGCCGCCAACACGGACGCGCAGGCGCTCGCGACATCGAAAGCAGCCAAGCGCATTCAGCTGGGTGCACAGGTAACGGAAGGTCTCGGCGCGGGCTCCTTGCCGGATATCGGCCGCGCTGCCGCCGAAGAATCCATCGATGAGATCATGGATCACCTTCACGGCACGCATATGTGCTTCATTACGGCCGGCATGGGTGGCGGCACCGGCACCGGCGCTGCCCCTGTTATCGCTCAGGTCGCGCGCCAGGCAGGCATCCTCACGGTCGGCGTCGTTACCAAGCCCTTTACCTTCGAAGGTAACCGGCGCATGCGCACGGCCGATGCCGGTATCGAGCGGCTTCGCGAATGTGCCGACACCGTCATCGTCATCCCCAATCAGAACCTGTTTCGCATTGCGGATGCCGCGACCACCTTCGCGAATGCCTTCGTGACCGCGGACCGGGTGCTCTATGCCGGTGTCAGCTGCATTACCGATCTGATCATCAAGGAAGGCCTCATCAATCTCGATTTCGCCGACGTCAAATCCGTCATGCGCGGTATGGGCCGGGCCATGATGGGAACGGGCGAGGCGAGCGGCCCGGGCCGTGCATTGAAGGCCGCAGACGCCGCCGTTGCCAATCCTCTGCTGGATGACATGAGCATGAAGGGCGCGCGTGGCGTGCTGATCTCCATCTCTGGCGGCACGGACATGACGCTGTTCGAGGTCGACGAAGCCGCCAGCCGCATCCGCGATGAAGTCCTTGACGATGCCGATATTGTTGTCGGAGCGATTTTTGACCGGAACCTTGACGGAGTGTTCAGGGTATCGGTCGTTGCGACGGGTCTCGATGGTTTCGCGGCGGCCGGCAACCAGTTCGGAAGCGTCGGACTGGATCAGCGCTAAAGAGCGGCGCTGAACGGCGCCCAACTCCAGGCAGGTATTAGGATGGGCCGCTCGCCTAGGCGGCTCCCATAAGCATGGCCTTGTGATCCCCTTGGACGATGTCGTCCTGGAGCCTTGACGCCAGGCGCTTCAGGTCCCGCTTTGGCGGCTCGCCAAACATGCGCGCATATTCACGGCTGAACTGGGATGGGCTTTCATAGCCGACCTGGAATGCGGCAGCTTCGACGTTGACCGCGCGGGAAACCATCAAGCGGCGCGCCTCCAGAAGCCGAAGCTGCTTTTGGTATTGCAATGGCGAGACGGATGTCAGTGCCTTGAACTGGCGATGGAAGGCGGAGACGCTGATCTGGGCGATTTCCGCCAGCTCGTCGATACGAACGGGTTCCGCAAAACGTTCGCGCAGCCAGCGCATGGCCTCCAGCACCCTCTGCGAAGGACTGTTCGTCAAAGCCATGCGGATGATATCGCCGCCGTGAGGTCCGGTCAGGAGCCAGTAGCAGATCTCGCGCATGATCCCCGGGTAAAGCGTCGGGATTGCCTTTGGCGTATCAAGCAAACGAACCAGGCGAAGCGCGCAATCGGCGAGCGGGCCTTGAAAGTCGGTGACGAATACGCCGCGTCCAGTATCTCCGCTTGCCTTAGGGGGCTCATCCAGGCTTTCGGCGACGCTTCGCATGATAACAAGGTCAAGCTCGAACGCCAGAACGAGACATGGTTTATCCGGACTGGCCTCGGTGACCCGTCCGATCGACGGGGCCTCCACCCCGACGACCAGGGCTTCGCCTGCCTTATACTCCAGCTTGTTCTCGCCGAAGCTCGCCCATTTGGCGCCCTGAGCCACGATGCACATGGCCGGCTGCGATACCCGGTGGACGGGTGGCTTCGGATGGTCGGAGCGAAGAATGGCCATGCTGTCGATCGGCGTGAAGTAGGGACTCATGCTTTTCTGACGATCCGTATAATCCAGCATCGCCGCCGCCAATTCTTCGAGCATGTTTTTTCATCCTCATCGCGCCAAGCTCGCACCATAGATCCATCAGCAGGAATAGGCAAGAAACAGGATGGTTTCGGCATTCAACTGAGGCTCCGCTCCTGCCTATAATCGACCATTGGCCGGATATAGGAGCCCATCATGACATCTGAGAATTCAACAGGATCAACCCAAAAGATCGCCATCATCACCGGCGGCAGCCGCGGGATCGGTCGCAGTACGGTGCTGAACCTCGCAAAACGCGGCGCCCGTTCGATATTCACCTACAAGTCAAATCAGGCAGAAGCCGATAGGGTCGTAGCACTTGCCGCCGAAGCGGGTGCGACGGCCATCGCCCTGCAGCTCGATGCCGGCAACGCCGCTGAATTCGCGGGCTTCGTCGAGAGCGTCCGGAGCGCTCTCGCGAAAATGGAAGCCGACCGCTTCGACTATCTCGTCAACAATGCCGGCACCTCCTCTGCCGCAACGCTGGCAAACGGCACCGAGGCCGAGATCGACGCGCAGTTCAACGTCCACTTCAAAGGGGTCTTCCTGCTCACCCAGGCATTGCTGCCGCTCATCAATGACGGCGGCAGGATCGTCAACATCTCATCCGGGCTTGCCCGATTTGCCATGAATGGACGCGCCATTTACGGGCCGATGAAAGCCGCCGTGGAGGCTCTCACCCGTTACATGGCGCTCGAATTGGGTCCTCGCCGGATCACCGTCAATGTCGTCGCGCCGGGGGCTATCGCCACCGACTTCAGCGGCGGCATCGTCCGGGATAATCCGCAGGTCAACCAGATGGTCGCCGATCATACGGCGCTCGGGCGCGTCGGTCTGCCCGACGATGTCGGCCAGGTTATCGCCGGGCTGCTGTCCGAAGAGTTCGGCTGGGTCAACGCGCAGCGCATCGAAGTGGCTGGCGGCGTTCATATCTGACACCTTGAAAAGAGAACATCATGACTTTTCCCAACGACAGGGCCCACATTGTTACCGGGCCGACTTCGGGCATCGGTCGACATACCGCGCTTGAACTTGCCAAGCATGGAGTGGTCGTCCTTGTCGGCCGCAACCCCACAAAGCTGTCCGAGGTAAGAAAGCTCATCGAACAGCGAGGACAACAGGCCGCGTCCGTCGTCTGCGACCTATCGGAACCTGCCAGCGTCAAACGCGCGGTTCAGGAGATTATCGCCCTCAACCTTCCGATTCAGGGCCTGCTGAACAATGCAGGTATCATGCAGCTAAAGGCGACGAGGAATAGGCTCGGGTGGGACACGACTTTCGCCACCAACCATCTTGGCCCATTTGCACTAACAGAAGCGCTTCTCCCGTATCTGCCCGACGGCTCGAACGTCGTCTTCATCGCGTCCGGCGTGGAAGATCCCGAGCGAAAGCCCGCCAGGGCGGCGGGTTTTCGGGGTGGGCGCTACATTTCCGTTGAGGCGAGCGCGCGGGGAGAGTGGAAACCGGATGGATCGAAGATGCTCGGCGCTGACGCCTACGCCACCTCGAAACAATGCAATCTGGCAACCGCCTATACGCTGGCACGCGAGAACCCGCACCTTTACGTCAACGCCCTTGAGCCTGGTTTCAGCCCGGGCAGCGATCTTGGGCGCGATGCCAACCTCTTCCTGCGTCTTCTGATGAAATACGTCCTCTCGCCTCTCGCGCCGCACATCAAATACTGGAGCACTCCGAAGCTGGCAGCCCGCGAGGCCGTAAAGGTACTCTTGAACGCGGGAAAAGTGACCGGCGTCTACTTCGACGAGGTCGGCAAGCCGATGCTGGGATCGGTGCAAGTGCGGGACATCGCGTTTCAGGATCGCGTCGTTGCGGAAACCCGTGATTTCCTAGAGAGCATTCCGGCTTAGAGGTGACGGCCGCAAGGGTCATCTCATGGCCGATTCCGGGCATTTATTGGCTGAACCTTGGGAGCCGATCTTTTGCTGCAGATGATAGAAACGTATCCCGCTCCCCACTGATCTTCCTGCGCGTAAAGCTGGAATCGGAGATGCATGTCAACCGGCAGCTTGACCAGTTCGGCGGAGCGAGACATCGAAGGGGAGAAAGCGCACACCAGAACCCCTCTGGTGATATAGTGCCATTGAAGCGGACGGCAGCACTGGTCAAGTCACCGGCGCACGCGCGAGCGTAAACATGTCGTGTGAGCTTTAATCTACATTTGGAAAGCGCGCCGTAGCCAACTGCCGAGTCTTCCAGATCGGTTGGAAACCATCTGGAGCGTGTCCGACGAAACCAGCGGGGGGGCACGGCCTCGTCGGACGCTGCAGTTGCCGGATCGGGGGTGGCATCCAACCCGGTAGCTCGAATTATATCACTACTTTAGGTATATCTAAGCTACCCAAACGGGTGGTTTAAGTCACGAAGCAAACCACCCAGTTGGGCATGCCAACAAGTTGTGGACTGGAAACGATGCGCCAAGCCATCAATAGATGGCTGGATCAGATAAACAGGGCCGTCGAGCCTGCACTGCCGGCCGGTGGCTGCCTCATTGTGTCGTCACCGGAACCCGCCGAGGCAGTTTGGGAAGCCGCCTGTTTGTCGGCTTGCATATCGCGTTTGGCCTTGTCGAGAAGCGCCTTGATCTCCGCCAGTATCGCATTGAACTGGTCGACGATCTTCTGATCGCCGGATGAGAAACCGGAGCCTGTGCCACCATCCTCGGCCATGGCATGATAGGCGAGTTTGGCCTGCTTTGCGTCGACGCCATCGGGGTCGTCCGTCTTGCCGTCATTCGTCTGACCGTCATTCGTCGTGCCGGCATCCTTGGTGGCGTTGGACTCGGTATCGTCCGATGCCACCGTGCCTGCTTCTGTGCTGGCCAGCGCGTCGGCGACGGGGGCACTTGGCGCCGTGGAAGACGCGCCGGCAGCTCCGATCGCCTGGGAGAATTGTTGCGCAGCGGCGCCCACCGAACGCGCGAGTTCCCCCGCGATCCTGGCGATGACTTGTGGAGGGAAACCATAGCGCTTCAGAAAATCAAGTTCCTGCTTCGCATCTTCGATCTTGCTCAAAGCTCGGGATCTGGCATCGGAGCTTGAGCTCAGGAGTATCTGGCTCGGATCCTGGCGCTGCTTCTTGATGCCATCATTCGCCGAAATCAGGCTGCTCGACGTTGGCGACGTCGACACCGATTGGATTTGCATTGCTACCCCCGCTACAATTTACAGGGGTAGGCCTACATGTTGCGACTTGCCCAGAGCTGTAGACGGATTGAAATCGCGAGTTCCGGTTCGATCTTGCGCATGAGAGTTCGATCAGCCCGGTTGCAATCACAGGAGCGTATTACGTGGCGCTCAGCCTCGTCACAAACTCGGGGACGACGCTCTCCGTAAATGGCGCTGCGTCGGGATTGGCAAATCTTCGGTCGATGAGATCAACCGCTTGCCGGGCCATCAAGACCGGATCCTGGCGAAAGGTCGTCAGGCGATAGCTCAGCCAACTGGCTTCGGGGACATCATCGAACCCGATCACCGCCAGATCGTTCGGGATGCTCAATCCCAGTTCGCTCCGCGCAAAATCCATCAGCCCAAATGCGATCTGGTCATTGACGCAGAACACCGCCTCCGGGCGATCGCTGCCGCACAGCAATTGGCGTGCCGCCTCAAGTCCGCCCGCGTAGTCCGTATTTTGCCCCTTGGCGACGACGACAGTCGCTCCCAGCGCTTTTCCCGCCTGCACGAAGCCTGCCTCACGCTCGGTGATGCTTGGCGTGCCGGAATTCGATCCGGCTATTCCGAGAAGACGATGACCGCGTCGGACAAATATCTCCGCTGCCTTGGCCGCCGCAGCCGTATTGCCGACGCGCACCTGATCTGCTCCCGGCTCGGACCGGCCGATCGCCACGATCGACTGGCCGTTGCGATGGGCGAGATCAACGAAGTTCTTCGGCGTCGATCCCGAGAGGATGATCGTCGCCTCGGCGCGATGGCCGATCAAGGTTTTCTGTGCCGCGAGCAGCTCTTCTTCCGTCTGACCCGTATTGATCAGGATCGGGATGCTGCCTCGCTGGATGAGGGCCTTGGCGAGCGCCGCGGCAAGGTGGGCGCGAAAACCGAGTTCCGGATTGGTGGCGACGATCCCGACCAGCCGGCTGTGGTTGTTGAGCACCGCTCTCGCCAGGTCGTTCACCTGATATCCGAGATGCTCGGCCGCGCGCATAACCTTGTCACGGGTCAACGGGGCCACGCTGGCGCCGGGGGTGAAGGTTCTGGAGACTGCCGATCGGGACACACCCGCCAGTCTGGCCACGTCCTCGGCGCTGACAAAGCGCCGCTCCCTCTGCCGTTCTTCGCTTTCGCTACTGCCCAATATCAATGACCCACTCGTGAAAGGACGTCCGACTTGAGGAACCTCTCTACCATCAGCATGAACAGCAAGGAAGGAACGAGCAGCAACAAGGCTGTGATCGACGCGATCTGATAATTCCCGCCTGATGCGGCCGTATAGAGGAGCAATGGCAGCATGTTGACGTCGGGGGCGCCGACGAAATAGCTGCCGGTAAACTCGTCCAGACTTTCCAGAAACACGAATATGGCGCTGGCCATCAGACCCGGTGCGGCAAGGGGCAGGGTGATATCCCAGAATGCCCTCAATGCGCCTGCGCCGACGGAGCGGGCCGCCTGTTCGAGCTCGATCTCGATCGCAGAGAAAGAGGCCGTGGCGATCCAGACGGCGTAGACCAGTCCATGGGAGACATGAACCAACACCACGCCGGGAATGGTCCCGTTCAGACGAAGTTCGTAGAAAATCCGGGCGACGTTGACATAGATCGTCAGATTGGGAAATGCCTGCGGAATGAGGAAGGCAAGCAGGATCAACCCCCGCAACGGCAGCTTCAGGCGTGCCAGCGCGTAGCCTGCAGGGATTGCCAGCAACAGGGAAACGATCACAGTCAGGACCGCCACGATGAGCGAATTTACCAGCGACTCCGTCGCCCCGCCACGCGGCGCGAAGACGCGAACCCACGAGCTGAAACCGTATTGGAGGGGGAGCGCGTGGGGGAAATACCACTTCTCCGCCACCGTCCACAGCAGCAGGTTTGCAATCGGTCCGAAAATCAGGAAAGCGATCAGACCGAAGATGATGCCACGCGGCACCCACCAAAGAAGGCTTAGTCGAGCCTGGATATTTGGGCTGATGAGGGTCATGCGCGTGCCTTCAGATTTTGGCGCAGGTAAATCCATGCGACCGAGCATGCGAGCACCAGCGAAATAATCCCGAGCGCATTGGCGACGCCATAGTCGCCATAGGCATTGACGCGAAAGGCAATGTCAGCCGTGAGCATTGTCGGCGACTGGGCATTGATCATCATCGGCACCGAAAGTACGGACATCATCGTCACAAAGGAGAGAACAAGCCCGACCGTCAGCGTGACGGCGACCTGCGGCACGAGAATCTCGACTAGGATACGTAGCCGTCCCGCGCCAAGATTGCGCGCCGCCTCAATATTGTCGCGACTGATCGAGGCCATGGCGCCAGCGACCAGCATGGCGACGAAGGGCGTCTGTTTCCAAACGAATGCGAAGACGATACCCCGCCAGTCGAGAAGGCTCGTTGTATCGATCGGCGAGATCAATCCAAGACTGACGGCCGTGCTGTTCATCAACCCGCTCTTCGACAAAAAGGTCCGAAGTATTTGCCCCACGACGATGAATGGAATGAACAGGGGCCACCGATAGAGCCAGCGCAGGATGGCTATCGCCAAGGGATTGCCGCCAAGCGTCAGATAGCCGCCGATGGCAACCGAAATGATCCCGACCAATGCCGATGAAAGGCTGACGATCACCACCGTGAACAGAATGTCCTTGGCGTAGAGATCGAATGCCTTTTGGAAATTGCCAAGACCATAGTTGCCGCCTTCAAGCTGGAAGGCGCCGATGCCGGACATGACCATGGGCAAGATGAAGAGAAGCGCGATCACCGTCAGCGCCGGCAGCACAAGCAGCAATCCAATCATATAGTTTCGCATCGGCAGCCCGTCTGACTTGTGAGGAGCTCCCCGCCGTTTGAGCGGGGAGCCGGCCTTGCGGCGTTGGTTACTTCACCGAGTTCTCATAGGCTTCGAGAATGGCGTTGTTGTACTTGGCGATCGGGAAGGGCTTGCCCTTGGTCGCCAGATCTTCCGGCGAGATGTCCACGAACAGCTTGTTCCAGGTGGCCTCGTCCAGCTCAGCCTTTACGCGGGTCGCATCGATGCCCGGATACCAATTGAAGCGCTTGACGATGCCATCGGCCTGGACCTTCGGGCTCGTCGCGAGCGCCACGAACTTTTCAGCCAGCTCCTTGTGGCCGGTCTTTGCCGGGATGACGTAGTGCATCGGCTGACCGGGCATGCCGGGCGAAGGCAGGAAGAGTTTCAGATCCGGCGGGAGCTGGCCGCTGGCCTGCCAGCTGTAGAACATGTCGACCCATACCGGCCCCATGGCGATTTCGCCACGGCTCAGGAGATCGAGCGTTCCGGCGTTGCCCGGCGTCAGCGTCGCATTCTTCGTGAAGTCCGCGAGGCTCTTGAAGGCGCCGCCCCACTTCTTGGTCTCTTCTTCCTTGTAGGGACCGACCATGAGGTTCTGAGCATCGCCGTCACCGAAGGCGTAGACCCAGCCCATGACGAAGCTTACGCCCGAAGCGCCACCCTTGATGCCGTTATAGCCAAACTGCTTCGGATGCGCCTTTACCCAGTCTGCCAATTCCGAATAGGTCTTTGGCGGGTTCGGCACCATTGCCGGGTTGTAGGCAATTGCCGTCTGGCTGTTGAACATCGGCATGACATAGCCGTCGACATTGGCGCCGAGTGCATTCTTGGCGTTGTCGCGGGTGACGAACGTGCCAGTGTCGATGCTGCCGCGATACTTCTCGAGATAGCCCTTTTCGACAAGCGGGCCGGCGAACTTCTCATGAACGACAGCGACGTCAACGTCCCAGACAGGGCTTTTGGCGGCTGCCTGAGCATCGAAACGCTCGAGGATCTTCTGCGAGCCGGCATCGCCAGGGCCAGTGCCGACTGCGCGAACCGTGTTGCCGGGGTAGGTCTTCTCAAACAACGGGCCGAGGTACTGGTTGATATAATCAACCATGTTCTGGTCGCCTGCGGTTGCGACCGTCAGTTCTTCAGCTTTGACGGGGATGCTTGCAAGCGCCAGCGCGAACGCTGCATAAGCCAATCTTTTCATGAACACTTCTCCATTGTTCAGGTTAAGGCTGCGGGGGTCGATATTCCCATCTACTGCTGGTGATCGGCCGGCTTTGGCCGATCACGGCTTGGGAAAAGAAAAAGCGCTTGTGGCGCCACATGCACGATGACTTGTTCGCCAGGTTCGAAAGCGCGATGTCCGTCTGCCAGAATTTCGTGCTCGCCGACGCGGACCGAATGGCGCCAGTAGCCGCCGGGATAGGTCGCGGTGGCGACGGTGCCCCTGAAGCGGATACCGTCATCGGGGCAGGTTTCCGTGATCGAGAATAGGCGCGCTGCCTCAGGGCGGAAGCGCGCTTCTACCTCTCCATCCGAAAGCGGCGAGCACAGCATTGGAATCTGAGCCGTCTCGTTGATCTTGCTCTCGGCGATGACGAAGGTATCCGCCTTCACCACACCACTAAGCGGTAGTGAGTTCTCCGCACCCATGAAGGCGGCAACGAAGGCAGAGCCAGGCTGGTTGTATACCTGTTCCGGCGTGCCGTTCTGAGCGATGCGACCGGCATCGAGAATGATGATCCGGTCGGCGAGCACCATCGCTTCTTCGCGATCATGTGTGACGTGGATTGCCGTGATGCCGAGGCGCTTCTGCAGCACGCGCAGCTCATGCCGAACTGTCAGACGAATTCTGGCGTCCAGATTGGAGAGCGGCTCGTCGAGCAGAAGTATTTCCGGATCGACCGCAAGCGCGCGCCCGAGTGCCACGCGCTGCCGCTGACCGCCGGAAAGCGCTATCGGCTTCCTCGCTCCCAGGCCCTGAAGACCCAGAAGGGTCTCCATCGCGGCAACTTTCTCGGCAATCCCGGCTTTCGACACGCCCTTGAGCTTCAGCCCATAACCGATGTTCTGATCGACCGTCATATGCGGCCATAAGGCGTAGGACTGGAAAACCAGCGCCATGCCGCGCTTGTCTGGTGCAAGGCCGGTAACATCGCGATGACGCACAACCACACGTCCGGCAGACGGGTTGACGAAGCCTGCGAGTACCCGCAGCAATGTCGTCTTTCCGCATCCAGAAGAGCCCAGAAGAGCGACGAACTCACCGCGTTCAATACGCAGGTTTATGTCCGACAGGACGGACGTCGAACCATACTTGCTCGCAATACCGTCAAGCTCCAAAAACGCGCCCTGATCCAAGAAAACCCCCATTGCACAGCCGTGCATTGCCTTCTGAGGGTTCAATATAGGAGCTCCTTAACAGGCAAATGACATCGAATGGAAAATGGCGGCGTCGGCCGTAAAGGCTTCTGCGGCGGTAAATCGGGGCCGGTTACTCCTCGAAGCCTATGCCTGCTGGAGGTGAGGCCAAAGAGCGCTCCCTCATACCGCTCATACCGAGATCACAGCACTCCCCGCCTGATACCAGAAATCGTCTATTGCGCCGAAATGAGTGAATGGTGGGTTGAGCTGGCATCCGGCAGCGGCTATCTGGTGCCAACCCCACGAGGGCTCTCCGCGAACAACAAGGTGCATTCCGGCATGAATCCAGATTTCCTCGTCACCCATTCCGGTGGCTTCCATGCCGATGAACTGCTGTCGAGCGTCATCCTGACCCGGCTTTTCCCGCAGGCTCGCATCGTTCGCAGCAGGTCGCCGGAATGGATTACGCCCGGTGCAGACCGCATCATCTACGACGTCGGCGGAAAATATGACGCAGCCGAACGTATCTTCGACCACCATCAGCGTGGAGCGCCGCTCCGCGACGACGGTCAGCCCTTCAGTTCGTTCGGATTGATCTGGAAGCACTTTGGGCGGGATTATCTTGCTGCCTATGGCCTTCCCGCAAGCGATATCGAATTGGTACACGCTTCTTTCGATACGAAGTTCGTGCTGCCCGTCGATCTGGTCGACAATGGCGCGCTTAGCCCCGCCGTTGCAGGGCCATTGGCCGGGCTGACGCTGCCCGCCTTGCTTGAAACCTTAAAGCCTGTTTTCGACGAGACCGATCCTGAGGCCGAGGATCGCAGCTTCCGCGACGCGCTGGCCATCGCCCGCCGTTTCGTCGAGGCGAGGATCGGACAAAGCGCCGCAAAATTGCGTGCCGAGGCGCTTGTGCACCAGGCCATCGTGAAAACGGGCGAGGGGCGTGTCCTCGAGCTGCCCATGGGAATGCCGTTCCGTCCCGCCATCATGAAGGCCGGTGCCGATCACCTGCTGTTCGTCGTTCACCCGCGGGAAAAAGATTGGTGCCTAACCGGCATTCGCCGCGCCGAAGAGGGGTTTGAGCTGCGGGCTGATCTGCCCGCCGCCTGGGCCGGCCTGACCGGTGGCGACCTGGAGGCTGCCTGCGGGGTGGAGGGCGCAACCTTCTGCCACAATGGCCGGTTTATCGCCGCGGCGAAAACTCGTGAGGCAGCGCTCACCATGGCCGAACTGGCGGTGAGGGAAGCAAGAGAGGCTGCGGAATAAGCAATTTCACTCGCAGGGTTTAGCGGCTGCAAGCCTCTTAATGAGGCTGCAGATGACGTCTGGCGCGGCAAAGGGCTGGCGACGGTTTGGTTACCGCACCGAGTTCGCGTGGATCTCGGCAACATAACCGCCGGGGAATTCGACCATCGCAGCCTCACGATCGTCGGAGCTATAGGCGTCGACGAGGACCTTAGCTCCGTTCACCTTGGCCTTGCCGAGCGTTGCTGCGAGATCCGGTACTTCGTATCCTGTCGTTTCATGGCCGTAGGGGAACGGCAAATGGCCGTCCGTCACCAGCACGGTGATTTTTCCGAAGACAGAGTCGATGCGGATACGGCGGAACGTATCGTTGGGGCGCCCAATTTCGACGCCGGCCGCCTTTTTATCGTCGGAGACGACCTTGCCCTGCGAGAAGGCGAGGAACGCCTTGACGAAATTACCGGCGGCATCCGGCGACACATAGACCCGGTTCTCCGGAATTTTATCGAAAGCCGCATAATCGGGTTTCGCCGTATGCCAGTACAGCTGCATGTTGACGCCGCCCGGCCATTGAATGACCGCATCTCGCCCGATCGGATCGGGAAAGGGCTCGACGACAACCGAAGCACCGGCCGCACGTGCGGTAGCGACGGCCTTATCCATATCGGTAACGAGATATCCGGTTCGCTCGGCACCAAACGGATAGGGGATCGGAGTCTTGAAGCCGAAGAGCGAGACGCTGCCAACCGGTGTCTGCAGGAGTTGCGAGGTCGTGCTGCTGGGTGTCGGCGTCACCATGACGACCACCTGCTTGGTGCTGGTGCCGCCGAAGGTGCCGAGAAAGCTGCTGACGAAGCTGTCCACCTTGTCCGGATCGACATAGACATGGGAGGTGTCATATTGCGAACCGACACCGACCTGCAGATGTGCGGTCCGGGCGAGTGCCGCACTAGCCGGCATCAAGGCAAGAGCGGACAGAAGTCCGATTGTGTAAGTGTAACGCATTAGCATGTCCTAAGCACCCATCGTCCTTGAAACATTGTGATCGAGATCGCGCGAGGCTACCAGCGGGAAGTCGCCGATGAGAGAGACATATTTCAGCTTGTGGGAAAGCGGTTACATTTCGAGATTTAAAATGGCATTCAAGGGCAGCGCGGTCTCGATCAACGGGGTTATACCTACCATGAACTCCATGCTCAGATGTTTGACCATACTGGTAGCATCGCAACTCGTTTTTCTGCCCGTAAAGGCCGGACAACTGAAGGATGCAACCGGTCAAAGCCTTGATACTTGTCTGCAAGACCCCAAAAATGGTTCGACCGGTGACCAGACCGCGTGCGAGACAAAAGCGCTTGCCTCTTATGACAAGCGGATGAACCTAGCCTACTCGAAGCTTCTGAACGAGTTGCCAAGCCAGGCCGGGCAAGATCTAAGGGCCGCTCAGCGCGGCTGGATTGCATATCGAGACATGGAGGCACGTGCTCGAGAAAGCCTTTTTGCCACCACGCAAGGAAGTATGTACGCCCCCATGGAGGCCGACGCCGCGACCGATCTGACCAGAGACAGGGCTTTGCTGCTCGAAAGTTATGTGCGCGTTCTGGATATCGACAAATGAACATGCCGGGGCAAGCTCCCAATCGCATTACTCGGCTCTTGCTGCTTGCCGCTATCGCGCCGGCTCTGTGAAAAGGAGGCCGGATATGGTGATAGCGGTGGGACGGCCCTACCGCTATCGCTTTCTATGCTATTTTGACACCGACAGCCTCTTGCAAGCGGCGGTCGCACCTCCTCCTACGGAAGCCTTGATTTGAGGGAAACGTTGTCCCCCTTTGCTTCCGTCCGGGGATGCCATGATTAGTTATTCAGCGCGCCGCCGATGATCGCGCCAAGCGCGAAGGCGGCCGCCGGGTACCAAAGGCCGTCCTTGTTACGACGGTAGCCCGGACGCCGATCGCGATAACCCCGATAGCCGTGATAATAGCCGGGGCCATCATTGCCGCGATGCGGACCCCATCCGCGGCGGCCCGCGTCGCGCGGAGGCACGTTGCGATGAGCCTCGCCGGACCTGTGATCACGATGATTGCGTGGCCATTCCTGGGCATTTGCAAAGGGTGCGGAGAGCATCGTGCCGGCAATGGCGACTATGAAAAATTTCTTCATTGATTCGTTTCCTTGTCATTAGCAAGGAAACCTTATTATTCAAAAGATGAACACAACGTGAAGTATAAGGCTATCCTGCGCCCGACAATCTGACGATGGCCGCTGCAACATCCAGCGCTGCCGGGAAGTCGGTATAGCCGACAGGTTGGATGCTCGCGGTGCCTTTTTCAGCCTGCATCTATCGTCGCCCGCCCGCTCGTCAGATCCCTTATATTCCCAATAACCTGCTCGGCAACCGACGTTGCTACCGTCACACCAAGAATGGCTCCCGAGCCTGTAAAACTCTCATCGCTAATCTGAACGCCTGATTGCGCGAGAAGTCTTGCCTTTAACAGGGCAAGGTCCGAAAACGACACGCCGATCGTCATCGCTACTGTCGGAACAATTTCCCTCGTCTCTGCTGCCTGAAGGCAGATAGCGGCAGTCCCTCCATAGGCACGGATCAATCCGCCGCTTCCCAAGAGCGTACCGCCAAACCAGCGCGTCACGACCACTGCAACCATGTCCAGTTCCAGGCCATCGATGGCCTGGAGAATAGGTTTGCCTGCCGTGCCGCTCGGCTCGCCATCATCACTGAACCGATAGTTCTGTCCGATACGCCACGCCCAGCAGTTGTGATTTGCATCGGTGACCGAGTATTGGGCGACAAATTCCTTCGCTGCCTCCATGCTCACGACAGGGGCCGCGGTCGCAACGAACCGGCTTCGCTTGATTTCCTGGTTAGCGGTTGTGATCGAAACGATCGCAAACATGAGACTTCCTAGCTAATTTCAATGAGCGTTGGAAAGCAGGTTAGCAGTTCCATGGGTGTCGTGCTAACGGTGGCTGCCGACGGTACTGCTACACGTGAGAAGCCGTCCTATGGAGAATGAGACAGTGACAGATTTTCTTGAAAAATGGTCTTCAAAGAAGGCTGATAAACCCAAAGCAGGAACAAAGACCGTTATTGACACCTTCCGCTCCAGGGTGGCGGAACAGAAAGCATATCTGGAAGAATATGAGCGGGATGCCGCCGGCTTCAAAAAATGGCGTTCCACTTGGTTCCAGCGTGTACCGGGTGGCTTCGGTGTCAGCATCGGACGCGACTCGGTCAATGCCGGAAAGGGCTTGAGCTATGTCGTGGTAGAAACCCTCAAGGATGTAGCAGAGTTCCTCGACGATCTCGCGCACCATGCAGAGAATGATGCCGGCTTTCAGCAGGCGCTTGAAGAAAATCGCAAGCGCCGCGCCACATTGTTGAATGCGGCAAAGACGGCAGGGAAGGGTATTGCTCCGAAGACGGCTGCAGCAAAAGCGTCCAGGGCGAAGTCTCCTGCAACAGCTGAAAGCGATGCAAAGCCGAAAAGAGGCCGCAAGCCGAAGGCAGAAAACATAGCTTAGTAACCTTCGACGAGGCTTAAGCAGGTTAATACGGATGAGAGGCCGAAGTTCCTAAAAGGATGCTTCGGCCTCAAGCATGTTTGGCCGAGCGTGATATTGAAGATGCAGCTCGGCCGCGAAAACACTTTCTGCCAAGGCATCCGCCCGCGAATACAACTACGGATATGCGCAACTCAACAGATGCTGCACAGCGACATCATCATGGACGGACAAAAGAAAGATCTCACTGGTTCTTGAGTAGACAAGTGCACGCCCAATTTCTGAAGTGCGTTCCTGATGTGGATGCGATTTCCCGGTAGTCGTGCTTCGCGTCGCCACTGATACCGACAAGTTAAGCACCACTTCTAAGCAATATCAACTTCTAAGTTCAATCAAGGGATCATCACAAGCGATGCTGAATACATTTCCTATCCAGGCTAGTCATCCGACCGGAAAGGCCGGCGATATCGCGAGCAATGCGCTGTGGATCGATCTCGTTAATCCCTCCGTTGAGGAAGTAGCAAACGTCGAAAAGCTCGTCGGCGCAAAGTTGCCATCCTTGGGTGCGCTCAGCGAGATCGAAGCATCCAGCCGCCTCAAGAACAAGGATGGCATCCTTTACATGAGCACACCGTCTGCGGCACGGCGCCCTGAAGGCGCGCAAGCTACTCCGCCGCTGGGATTCGTATTGTCAACCGACAGGCTCGTCACCGTCCGATTCATGCAGTTGCCGACCTTTGATGCGGTTGCGGGCAAATTTGCTGCCGGCCAGGACGCTCCCAAGTCGAGCATTGAAGTGTTTGCCATGCTTTGCGAAGAGATCGTGGATCATGTCGCCGACATTCTTGAACATCTGGCCGCGGAATTGAATGGACTGTCGATAGACGCCTTTCGCGCTGATGATCCCCGTGGCCGCCATCCTGCGCGAGCCAATCGGGTTCTGCGCGGCCAATTGCGTCAGGTGGGGCGCCTCGGCGATCGGCTCTCGGAGTTGCGCGATGGTCTTCTGGGGCTTGCGCGTGTCATTGCCTATGCGGAGCAGAATGCCTGCGATTGGGCAGGTGGGGCGCTCAGGCCACGCGTCGTCAACCTGCGCCAGGACATCCATTCGCTATCGGATTATGAAGAGCAGCTGGCCAACAAGGTGCAATTCGTTCTCGACGCTTTGGTAGGCTTGATCGGCATAGCCCAGAACGACGTCTTCAAGGTTTTGACGATCGTCTCGATTGTCGGCATTCCGCCGACCTTGATGGCCGGTGTCTATGGCATGAACTTCAAGAACATGCCGGAATATGATTGGGCCTGGGGCTACCAATACGGTTGGGCGGTGATCATCCTCAGCGCCATCATCCCGCTGGTTTGGTTCAAAATAAAGGGCTGGTTCTAGAGCTGGAATTCTGTCCCCTTCGATGGACGACCTACATGAGCACGACTTTGGGAAACTCTGCGGCCAGATGATCGATGAAGGCGCGCACAGACGGCAGCAGGCCTTGTCGGTAAGGGATCAGTGCCGTGAGTGTGGAGTCGCCCGCAAGCCAGTCGGGGAGAACACGGTGCAATTGGCCTGAGCGCAGCTCGTCGCGGCAGATGTAGCCGGGCAGGGCGACGATCCCGAGGCCCGCGATCGCTGCCTGCTTGAGGCCAACCATATCGTCGCTCAGAAGGCGCGGGGTGAGGGGCATCACCACTTCGTCGGTACCTTCGCTGCTGTGGCGGAGACGCCAGGTTGGCGAGACTCTGGTCCGCATCATGAACAGTGATGGGTGCCTGGTGAGATCCTGCGGCGTCTCCAATCCACCATGGGCATCGAGGTAGGCGGCACCGGCGAAGAGAAACCAGGGCGCCGGTGCCAGCGTCCGCTGCACCAGCGTCGAATCCGGCAAAGGGGCGGAATGGGCTCTGATCGCCACATCGAAGTTCTCGCCGACGATATCGACGGTCTGATCCGTCGCATGGCCGACGACGTTCACTTTCGGAAATCGGACCAGGAAATCGGCGACCATGTCGCGCATCGCAAACTGCGTCGTGGCCAGGCCCGCCGTAAATCGCACCGTGCCGGTCGGCTCGGTCAACCTATGGCGGATCGCCGTCTCTGCCTGCTCGGCCTGCTGCAGCATTCCAACCGCGTGCCGATAGAACTCGCTGCCGGCGTCAGTCATGGCGAAGCGCCGCGATGTGCGGTTCAGCAACCGAACGCCGAGCTCCGCCTCGAGCTGAAGGATGCGATGGCTCAGCGTGGATTTGGGCATGCGCAACGTACGCCCGGCGGCGGTGAAGCCGCCGCGATCGACCACCTGAACGAAATAGAAGAAGTCGTTGAGATCGAGCATGCCCCCTCCATCGTCCAACATACAGGACGCTATGTTGTCATTCTGATGGCTTCTTAGACGAAGGTCCAGCGCATAAATTCCATTCGTCGCCAGCAAACAGTCGCGACCCCGGGTGCAGCAAAAGTGCTGATCGGGAACTTTACGGAGGCATCATGGAACGGCGTCAGTTCCTCCAGGCTGCAGCAATCGGAGCAGCGACCACCATCATCGGAATCGCGCCTTCGCTTGCCGCCGCATTTCATCAACGCCGATTACAGGAGAATGCAATGACCGACCAACTCCGCCCCTATGAACCACTGACCTCCGACAACGCCGCGCTCGTCCTCGTCGACCACCAGATCGGCCTGATGACAGGTGTCCGCGATTTCTCGACCGGGGAGCTGAAGCACAATGTCGTCGCACTGGCGAAGGCCGCCAAGGCGCTCAAACTTCCGATCGTCGTCACCACCACGGCACGCGACAGCATGTGGGGACCGACCTTCCCAGAGTTGGTAGAGGCATTGCCGGGTGCGCATATCATCGACCGCTCGTCGGTAAACGCCTTCGACGATCCGAGCGTCGCAAAGGCCATCGAGGCGACCGGCCGCAAGAAACTGATCTTCGCCGGCATCTCTCTCGAGGTCTGCGCAGCATTTCCAGCCATCACCGCGATTGGCAAGGGTTATGATTCCTATGTCGCCGTCGATGCATCGGGGACCTTCAGTGAGACGAAGCATGAGGCAGGTCTCCTGCGCATGCTGCAGGCCGGCGTCATTCTTTCGGATTATGCGACGCTAATGGTCGAAATCCTGAAGGACAATGGGCGTCCTGAAGCTGGTGCTGTTTATGAAGCCCTTGATATGCCCTGGGCTAAGCTCGTCGGCCAGATCGCCCAATCCCACGCCAAGTAGCAGGTCGCGTCATGACCTCGCTCATGACACACGCTCGACCAATGGCGGAGACGGAGATCCGTGTCCGCCATCCTCTCGAAGCACCCATGCTTCGAAAGACCTCCTAGCGATTGAGCGCTTCAGGATTGATGACGTTGATCGGGGAACCCGCCGCAAAGGCATTGATCTGATCGAACACGTCTGAGAATTGGAGGTCGAACTCTTCCTGCGTGACGTAGCCTATATGTGGGGTTGCCACGACATTCGGTAAGTTGATCAGCGGATCGGCTATGTCACGCAACGGCTCGGTTTCGAACACATCGACCGCCGCCATGCCGGGGCGCCCAGCCTTCAATGCTGCGACCAAAGCTCCGGGCTCGATCAAGGGCGCACGGCTTGTATTCACGAGGATCGCGGATGGCTTCATCAATGCGAGATCAGCACCGGTCACGATCCCGCGCGTAGCCGGCACCAGCCGCATATGGAGCGAGACAACGTCGCAGGAGGCGAAGAATGCCTCTTTGCTTTGGGCAACGGCCCAGCCCTGGCTCTTCGCGCGGTCGCGGGACGCATCACGCGCCCAAACAAGCACTTCCATGCCAAAAGCACGGCCATAGCCCGCGACAACCTCGCCGATGCGGCCCCAGCCATAGATGCCGAGAACTTTTCCTCTCAATGTGTGGCCAACACCCGAAATCCATCCGCCGGCCTTGAGCGAAGCAACTTGCGCTGGAAGCTGACGGGCAGCCGCAAGAACAAGCGCCCAGGTCAACTCGGCCGCCGCATAGGACGGTGTTTCGGAATGCATGTTGGAGCAAAGCAGCACGCCGTTTCGTGTGCAGCCGGGAACGTCGACATGCGGATAGACACTGCGCTGGCTGATCAGCCGGAGCTTGGGCAGGCGGTCGAGCAGGGAGCCTTGAATGCGGGAGCGCTCACGGATCAGAACCAACGCCTCTGTCTCGGACAGGCGACGGACCAGTTCGTCCTCGTCTTCGACATGATCGTTCCAGATCTCGACGTCGTGACCACCGAGCTTGGCGAAACAAGGCAGATGCCGAAGCGTATCGTGCCAGTCATCGAGAATTGTAACCTTCATGACTGCAATGCCAGCACTTTTCTTCCCGCCTCCGTCAGCACGACGGAATCATGTTCGCGCTCGACAAGGCCGAGATCCACCGCATCCTCCCAAACGGGCAGGCGCGGGCAACTCGTCCGCCAGGCGTCCATGACTTCACGGTACGGCCGGGGGCCAGCTTTCAGGAAAACCAACAGGTCAACGACAAGGGTATCGGGCACTTCCACGAGAACCTCCCTGAGTATTCAAAGAGAAATCTATACCTTTGGGCGATTATTGTCATGCTACATCCCGGCAAATTCATTGCATCGCCTTGCAATTGGGTTGCATGTTCCCGAATAGCCTAGGTGTATGAAAACCGGAGCCTGGGGCATTTCGCAATATTGATGGTCCGCAACTGATTTTGACAAACAAACGGGCTGATCTAGCCAAAAGTCTATCGAGCTCCCGCATGAGCTGATCGCGAAAATCGAAAACTCGTTCCCCGGCACCGTCGGAACTCCGGCCTCGGATACGCAGATTTTCTGTGTGTGGTTACATACATTGGCTCGGATTAACCTAGAACTTACCCGTTAGCCCGACGACGAGCTTGTCAAGCCGCTCTGCCGTATCTTCGTCGCGTCCACGGGTATAACTGGCGGAAAGCGCGATGTGCCCATCCTCGTCGAGATTGTACCATGTCGAAAAATCGAGATTGTAAAAAGGCTTGCTCGACATGACTTCCTCAGCCCATTGATAGGTAATTCTTCCATAGAGGCGCGAGAGAGCAGTTTTCTGTAAGAACGCGGGCTGGAGGAGGAGCGAGACTTGCCCCCCGAGCCGCAAGTCGTCCCTTTCCCCCGAAAAGGCGTCACCATGGTTCTCGAAGGAGTTTCCATAGATGGCAAACAATTCGGGCGTCAGGACATAAAGTAGATCAATGTCGGGAATTGTGCATGGGCGACCGATACAGCTGAGAGGGTTGTCCGGTTCGCGACGCAGAACCGGAAAGAATTCTGCTTTTACTTTCAGCGATGTCGTGTTTGCAACGACATCCCGCACTCCACCGGTACTCAACCGATAAAACTGATCAAAGCCAGCATAATCCGTCCCAAGTTCGGCTGCCACGCCGCCTATGTAAGTCTCCGAATCCTTTTTGGATCGGGCTGAGTGGCGATCCACATTAGCGCCAATGTAAGGGCCAATCGACCAGCCGGTATATCTTCCTCCGTAACTGCCGTCACTGAATGTCGAAAGGAATAGAACACCCTTGAAATTCAGTTCGTTATCATGTGCGACCCGATCCTTTGTAAAGGATACAGAAGCACCCTTGGACTTAGAAAGATTGAACCGATCCTCTCCGAAGAAGCCGAGATCCGTGAAACTGTCCCTCAGATATGCCGCGGTTCCCGACGAGTTCTTCTTTATGGCATCCGCCTTTTTTTGGCGTTCCTTTGCCAAAGCATCTTCCAGCGCCTGAACGTTGATATGGCCATCCGAGTTCGTATACGGATCAAGTATATCCTGAAGGCTTTTGTCCGCTGCATTCACCGTATTCATCGGAATAATGAGGATCAAAACCGCGACGAAAAGCGCCCTCATTTAGCTTTCTCCAAATTCCAAATGAGATTTACGATGTCACCTATTGTCTGGCAGTCGACTATTTCTTTTGGAGTTACACGCGCCGAAGTAAATTGTGATTTATTAATGTCCCGACCAACGTCGACGAGGGACTGCGACGTGAATTGAAGATCATCTCTCAAACTGAGATCGAGAGTAAAATGCTCTGCGGGATAATGAAAATAATCTGAGAAATATTGTTGCACCCACGTAATTATTTGCTGCCGTCGTTTTTGCACCATAGATTGTCTCTCGATGTCTGAGGTATCTATGTATAAAACTTAAAACAATTTTAATATATTTTGTCGAGTGCAAAAATGCTCGTTTAGAGCGAATTTTTCATTTGGCGGATCGCCTCAAAGTGACGTTGTCTAACTTGGGTAGCCAGACACGGTCGACACATAAGTAATCGTCTCAAAAATCCAACATCCGTATTCTCAAAGCGCACGCGATCCTGCTGTTCTGGGCGGCATATACCCCGGAGGAGGAGGCTTCAGCTCCGCTTCTCTAAACGTTGGAATCACTGGCATGTCGCACTTGGAAATAGAATGGACCGTGCTCGCAAGATTTATCAGATAAGATGTATTATGGAATTATCACATCTCGATCCAATCATAACTTATGCATCCTTCAGAGACTCCGCTGAGGCATGAATTCCAGCCCTTTCATCATCATTCTCACAGCTGGCTGCGAGAGATTTCTCCACACGAGGCGTCTGATACAGAGACAACGAAAGCGAATGATCTAGCCTGAGATACGCCGCGCTTCCCTGTAAGCGAGTAATACGCGTGTCGGCAACGCCTCTGCGCAGACACGCGGCTTGATCGTCGGCTTCAATACGACACGCCCGATCATCTCTTCCGCCTACGGGCCACCGGATCGCAGATCCTTCGGTCTTCATCTCGATCTGCGCAACCGCATTGACCTTTACACCCCTGTGCCATGCCGTGCCGTGAAAACCGCCCCCGTGCTGGCGATCTCCAACGGCGCCGGGCGCGACGCGAGCAACGTGTCGTCAACTGTCAATCCTGGAGAAGACATCGGCCACCCAATCGACAAAGACGCGCAACTTGGCATTGAGATGTCTATTGGATGGATACATTACGTACAGGGGATGGCGTGGGCGAGACCACGCTTCCAAAATAGGAACGAGACTCCCGTTGTTGATATGAGGTTGAGCCAAGTGGCGGAATGTCTGCCCAATACCGAGGCCCGCAATGAGGCTACTCAGATGTGCGGTGCTCTCGTTGACTGCCGACATCGAGCTCATGCCGATTTCAACCAGCTCATCGGCCCGATGAAAATAGAGCGGGAAAGGCTTTCCGGTCAGCGACGAAAAATAGCTCGTCAAAACGTGATCATCTTCCAGATCGGCAGGATGGGCCGGCGTGCCACGCTTTGCGATGTATGAAGGCGCTGCGCAGGTCACATAGCTCAATTCGCAAATGCGCCGCGCGATCAATGACGTGTCTGCCAAAGCGCCCCCGCGGATGACGCAATCGACACCTTCATTAACGAGGTCGATCGGTCGGTCACTGACGCCGAGATGTATCTCGATCTCGGGATAAAGGGCACGGAAGTCGGGCAGCGACGGGATCAGGATGAAATTGGCGAGCGACGAACCGATGTCGACACGCAAGCGACCTTTCGGCTGCGCTCGCGTGCTGGCAGCAAGCGCGTCCATTTCGTCTACATCCGCCAGCAGACGAATGGCTCGCTGATAATATTCCGCGCCTTCCGGTGTCACGCTGATGGTGCGCGTCGTGCGCTGAATGAGCTTTGTGCCGAGATGGTCTTCCAGATCGGCAATGAGCTTGCTCGCTGTCGAGTGCGGAAGACGCAGCGCGTCCGCGGCTTTGGCGAAAGTCCCCGATTCTGCGATACGAACGAACGTCCTGATAGCGAGCAGTTGGTTCAAGCGGAGAGACCTCTCAGTCCATTATGCATTTAGGTGGATTAAGAAAACAAAAAATCGATCTTTATGCAAATTCTATAGCTCTTACCTGCCACCTGTAACAACCAAATGGAGTATTTCTCATGTCTAGAAGACTAGAAGGTAAGATCGCCGTCGTCACGGGTGGTTCGACCGGTATCGGCCTCGCGACAGCCAAGCTGTTTGCCGCTGAAGGGGCCCATGTTTATGTCACCGGCCGCCGCAAGGCCGAGCTTGACGCTGCTGTCACAGCAATCGGTATCAATGCAACAGGCATTCAGGCTGACTCAGCAAAGCTCGAAGAACTCGATCGCCTCTATGAGACCATCAAGGCTCAGAAGGGCCGTATCGATGTTCTCTTTTCCAATGCTGGCGGCGGTAGCATGCTGCCCCTCGGCGCGATCACCGAAGAACAGTACGAGGACACCTTCAATCGAAACGTGAAAGGCCTCATCTTTACGGTGCAGAAGGCCTTGCCGCTCCTGTCTGATGGCGCTTCCGTCATCGTCACCAGCTCGACCACAAGCAAGAAAGGCACAGCCAATTTCAGCGTCTACAGCGCTTCCAAGGCAGCCGTGCGTAATCTCGTGCGCAGTTGGGTTCTCGATGTGAAGGAGCGCGGCATTCGCATCAACGCCATCAGCCCCGGCCCGGTCCACACACCCGGCCTAGTCGACCTGGCCGGTCCGGATGAAGCCCAGCAGCAGGGCCTGCTCGACTATCTTGCCAGCACGGTTCCGCTCGGCCGCGTCGGCCAACCGGAAGAAATTGCCAAGGCGGTTTTGTTCCTGGCTTCCGACGATGCGAGCTTCGTCAACGGTGCGGAGCTCTTTGTCGACGGCGGTTCAGCACAGATCTGAGCCACATCATCATGTTGCGATGGTGTGCCCCCTGCAGGGTTTGCTTCTTAAATTTTTGCAGGGATGCTCTCACGTTAACGGCTTAGTGCCCCAAAAGGCATGGTGGCGACATCATCAAACTTACACGCGATTCTCGTTGTCGCCACCATCGTTCTCCTGCGTGCGTTGTTGCGCAAGCCGTTGGCTATATTTCCTATTTCCATTCAACCTTCGTGGGTCTGATGAGGGGCCGGATCCCGGTCAACAGGCTTGAACTCTTCGAAGCCCGAAGATAGGCGCGGCGCAAGGAACAGGAACGTAGCACCTCCCGCAAGTCGAGAGCCGAACGATTGACGAGGTTAGCGATGTTGAAGCCGGGATAGTTGCGATGAGCCAGAGCATGGCTCTTGCCCATCTGGCCGCGGTCGACCGCTAGAACCTCGCGTCTTTACATCGTTATTCTGACAATCTCACAGTCATGCGGTGCGGCGAGCGGCAGCGATTTCGCTGGCGCCGATGCTGGCGAGAGCGACGCTGAACAGGGTCGGATTGGTGGCGGTCATCGTGGGAATAACGCCATTGCCGGCGACATAGAGGTTGTCGAAGCCCCAAACCCTGGAGTTCCTGTCGCAGACGCTGGTGCCATCGTCGCGTTCGCCCATGCGGATCGTGCCCTGATAATGCAGCGACGAGCCGACGGGCTGCACGAAGGTAGCAAAACCGGGGGCCGGGCGACCGATAATGGCGGAAATCCGCTGAGCCTGACCCTTGGCCTCTTCCAGGCGCGCCTTGTCGCCTTCCGACTGACGCCAGTGGATGGAAATAGCGGGCAGGCCGAGCCAGTCACGGCGATTGTCGTCGAAGGTGACGCGGTTATCGGCGCCGAGATCTGAGGGCACGAAAACACCCATGCCGACCGGCTGGCCACTCATTTCGCTGGCATGCGGCATGCTACGTAGGCTGGCCGGGGCGATGGTGACCGAGAAGGGAAGATCAGCGGTGGCCGGAATCCAGCTCATCGCGGTCATGGGCACATCGGTCTGCATCTCTGTGATCTGCGAGACGATATAGTGGTCGTTGATGTAGCGGCCGAGCGCTTCGGGACGGATGTGCGAAGCATAGAGCAGCTGCGGGGAGTGCAGCGAGTCACAAGCAACAACGACCGTGCCGGCGGCGACGATGAAAGTTTCTTCCGAACCGGAGCGGGAAAGCTCGACACCCGTGACATGGCCATTTTCATGAATCACGCGGCGGCAGGCGGTTTCGGAGAGAATATAAAAGCTTTCCTCCGGTTCATCGACGAGGTTGCCGAGCACGACGTCGGTGCCGTGGTAGCGCAGGCCATGGGGACCGGGCGTCGCAGCAAGCGGCATCGGCTGGACGAATCGATCGGGCGTACGACCGGGGTTGAAGACCTCGCCCAGGCGCTCGCGCATGGCGATGGCTGCAGCATCGCCGGCGTGTGGGTCCTTGTTGGTGCCGAGCAGCTTTGCTGACACGGCCAGAGCATTGTGCATCTCGTCGGTGGGGATGAAGGGCACCAGTTCGATCTCGGATGGTACCGGCGTACCAGTCGACCATTTCGTGCCCATGCCGCCGACATTGGCTGCCGAGAAGCCGGCAAAGAGGTTTTCATCCTGGGCGTCGGCGTCGTTGGCGATGAAAAGTCCCGAGCGGCGCAGCAGCGAATGATCGAAGCCACCGGCTCTGCGGGCTTCCCACTCTTCCTTGTTGATCGGCATGCGCGGGCTGCGGTCGCCGCCCTGGGCGTGTACTTCGAAGGCCGCGCGCTCCTCGGGATCGACGATATTGTCGAGATGTGCGCCTTTTTGCGGCAGAATCTGCGGGCCGGCTTCAACCATCAGAATGCGCGCTTCCGGCCAATTATTCCTGATGACACGCGCATAGGCCGAGCCGGTCGGGCCACTTCCGATGATGACGACGTCGGCAGACTGACGAGACATTCCTGCTATTCCCCATTGTTAAATCAATTTGATTTTAGACAAAGATGTATCGTAGCCGAAGTCAACAGGGATTGTTAAGTTGTCGAACAAAGTTTTGATGACAGCGCTCGAGGAGAGGCACGATGAAGATAGGTTTGAGTTCATACAGTTTCCGTTCGTTGATGCAAAGCGGCGCCATGCAGATCGAGGATGTCTTTGCGTGGGTCAGCGAACATGGCGGCGATCATGTCGAACTGGCGACGCATTCCGTCGCGCCCGAGGGGCAGGACCTGCAATATGAACTCTGCGATGACACACAGATGGTGGAGAGGCTGAAGGGCGCATCGCAGAAAAGCGACGTGCCGCTTTCCGGTCTCTGCACATCAGGTAACTTCATCGATGACGGCCAGCGAGCATTCCAGCTTGGCCGGCTGAAGCGTTATGTCGAGCTCTGCGACAAGCTCGGCGTCCGCTTCCTGCGCCACGATGTCGTGCCATGGTCGCTCCGTGCGACGGAGCCGGGCCAGTTCGAAGCGGCTTTCCCGGCAATCGCCGAAGCCACCCATGAGCTTGCTGCACATGCCGGACGCTATGACGTGACCACCAGCGTCGAGGATCACGGCTTCTTCATGAACTCGAGCGAGCGGATCAGGCGGCTTCAGCATGCCGTCAACCTGCCGAACTTCAAGCTGACCGTCGATATCGGCAATTTCCTCTGCGTCGATGAGAATCCCCTGACGGGGACGCGGGCCTGCCTCTCTCAGGCAAGTTTCGTCCACCTCAAGGATTTCTATGTACGCCAGACAGCGCCCGGCGCGGACTGGCTGAAGACGGTCGGCGGTCAGGCAATCCGCGGCGCGGTCTTCGGCTATGGCGACCTGCCTGTTCAGTCGATCGTCGAAGACATCGTCGCCTCAGGCTATGACGGCTTCGTCTCGCTTGAATATGAGGGCAACGAGCCGGCGCAGTTCGGCTGCGAAACCGGCCTGAAGAATGCGAAAGCGATGTTTGCAGCCGCTGCCGGCCGCTGAACATTGTTATCCAGACTAGAGCGCGGCGATACGGTCGACGCGCTTCTTGAGATCGGCGAGGCGATGTCGGTCGCCTCCCGGCACCTCGATCGAGGCCCAGCCGGAATAGCCGATATCAGACAGGGCCTTGTTGACCGCAGCCCAATCGCAGTCGCCCTCGCCCAGCTCGACATCGAAGCCCTTCCACGGGCCTTGGCTGTTCATCTTTTCGAGGCTGTATTCCTTGATATCGATCTTCAGGATGCGCTTGCCGAGCGCCTCAATCCAATGTGTCGGCCGGCCGTAGCGCAGAACATTGCCGACATCGAAATACCAGCCGAGCTTGGGATGGTTGAAACGATCGATGAAATCCGCCGCCTCGAGCGGGCTCAGCAGAAAGTCGTTCCACACGTTTTCGAGTGCGATCGATACGCCGCTCTCTTCCGCGGCGGGCAGGATCTTGGCGATTTCCTCGCTGGCTCTTGCGTAAGCGGTCTTGTAACTTGTACCTGCATTGACAACGCCGGGAACGAGCAACACTGTCGTGGCACCATAGAGCTTTGCATCATGAAGCGACTTGATCATCGAATCGACGCAAGCCTGGCGCGCCGATGGATCCGGATCCGTCAGCGGACGCTTCCAGTGCACGGCATTGACGAGGCCGGGGATATGGAGCCCGGTCTTGTCGCGGGCATTCAACACCTCGTCGAGCGGCAAATCATTGGGCGAGTCGAGCTCAACCCCATCATAACCGAGATCCCGCAGGAGCTGGAACTTCTCCAGGATGGAAAGCGAAGGCTCCTCGACCATGCCCCATTTCAGGCTGATTTTCGCCAAGGGGCGAGCGGAAACGGACAAAGTGGATGGCTTGGCTGGTTCGGTCATCGATGGATCTTTGCTTGCTATGGGCGGGTACGCGGCGGAACTATGTCAGCCAATATAAAGCCGATCAATCGGTTAAAGGACGGGATAAGCTAGATTTGGCTGAGACGCGAACAGCTAGTCAAACCTCAACCACGCCTCGCCCTGCGACAGTCGACCGCCGTGCTCGCAGGAATCACCCATGCGCGCGACCTTGTTGCCGTTGATGTTTGCTATCGATGACCCCCCGGTAATCGCCGCCGTAGTCGGGACGCCCGTGCACAGGCACTTGTCGCCGACCGTGGCAATGGGAATACCGTTCACTTTGACGAAGTCCTGGCTGGTGGTCTGTACCGGGCCACCCACATGCGGCTTCGGCCCTGGATCACACGCCGGGCAAAAGTGCATTTGGCCTTTGAGCGTTACTGGTTGACCCAAATCAGTCTCCTCAAGCTACTGTTTCCGCGTCCAGCGATACGAAGGTCCGTGCTACGGCTGACCTCAATGCGTGGGGTGAACGTCGGGCTTCCGCATATGTACATATGGAATCCTGACGCCTCGCTTCTCTACGTGACCAGTCGACGCAGGCTGGAAACCGAATTTCCTGTAGAAGCCAACCGCGTTCAGAGTTGCCTGCACATATCTGACATCAGCCAGTCGATCATCGCACTCGAGCAAGAGAGAACCAATTCCGGATTGCTGCCTTTCAGGGCAAACAAATAGCGAGCGCAACTCATCTCCACGCCAGCTGATAAATGCAACAAGCAATCCTTTTTGTTCGGCAACGATATAATTCTCTCCGGTCATTGCCCCATACAAATAGCCATGAGGAGTGCGTCCTTCCAGCCACGTCCTGATTTGAAGCGAGGTATAATGCTCGCCTAAGGAGAGCATTATACAATCAGTATGGATATCGTGAATGCGAGCAGAGTCACGTTCCTCCATCGGCCTGCACAGGATATCGGCAGCGCCTTCATGATCCATATCTACACGACAGGGCGACACACTAACTCACTGAGCTGGTCTTGCATGCAGATCCAGCGGCGAAGATGTGTCCATCTCGCCATCTGCCTTACGGATTTCAAAAATGGGGTTATCTGCTTTCACGAATCTGAATCGTATAGCATGGTCGAATTTATTGTCCCCGTGCACTCCGGCAGGCAACAATTCGAAAGTCAATTGATACTTCGCCCCGTTCGGAATTGAAACATTGTGCTCCTCGGTAATCGACCCGACAGCGACGAGCTTGTCCTTCGCGACTTCAAAGGGTGTCAAGATTTCGCGCGTAGACACACCGGTAAGTGTTGAAGGCTCATTGCCCAGAAGCACTTCGACGATACATCCTTCCCCGTCTGGAACTCTGAACGAAACGCTTTCAGCGCGCCATGAAAACCCTTGCGAGACATGACGCGGTCCCCAGTCGTTAAAGGGATCGTCCAGGTTGGGATCGAATACAGCTACTTGTTGGTAGCTAATGAAAAGTGGAAATATTTCAGCCATGATCAAGGTCCAACGATAATAGTGGCTTTACAACCGTCTCGATACTTTCGGAGCTGATTGCCCATAGAAGCCCCGGCGCCCATATTGTCACCAGCGGTGATATTGCGCACGCTGGCGCCGGCGCCGCCTTCCAAAAACATTGCGGGCGGATATTCATCGGGCTGCATTCCTGGCTCCCTCGGGAAGCTGCCGGTTGCAGCCGCTCTCCGCAGGGGAGCATTCGGTCGGTCGATTGTCAAGATTGACGGCTGGCCGGCCGCCTGTGCATCCAGTATGTGTTGCGCGGACTCCGGATATCTGCTTTTCGAAATCACCGCGACGCCATGGCAGGGGCAGTTTCCGGTCGTACACGTATCCGTTCCGGCTTCGTCTCGTGCCTTGGCCTGATCCTCCGCCTTGCTCATATGGTCTGAAGCGACTTTCGCAGTCACAGCTATGCCCAGCGCACCGGCGACCCAAGGGGCTGCCGCGGAAGCCGCCTCTCCAACTGCCACCCAAAAAGGTGGATAGAGCAAGATTGCTGCCAACGTCAGCCTCCCCTCATCTCTTGGATGATCTTCTGCATGAGAATCTTGACCCGCTCATTGGGCGGCATGTCGATGTCGTCCGCCCGCATCGCTCCAATAACGTGCGGAGAGGCGGTGATCCGCCCCCCGGACACAAGCTTCATGTAAGCCCAACGGCAGTGCGCCCCCTCGGAGGTGACCCCAAGATCACTCGATTCCTTGATCGAGTTCTCAACAAATGCTGAAAACTCATCCCCTGAGAATTCTTTGGTTTTCTCCTCGGCAACAGAGCAAAGATATTCGGACACCCGCTCATTCATCACCCGAAATTTTGCCTTAGAGACCGGCTCGATCTGTGCCAACTCGAATCTGAGCGGACCTTTCGGCGCTTCAGGTAAATTTTTCGGTCTGAGTGCGCGCTTGAACCTGCCGGTATCCGTGACTTTGGTAAGGATTGCAGTTGCCGGCCCAAGGACGCGCGCGAACTGCTTGACGGAGAGCAACGGCATGAAGCTGCCCAGCACATTCGGGTCCCAATGCCGGAACAATACGCGCTCATAGGCAATGGACTTACCTGCCTGCCCGTTATTTTCCGGGACCCTGTCATCCGGCACCAATACTTGATTGATGCTACGCAAATGCCGCCACAATGCCTGTTCCCCGTCGGGACACGACCAGAAGACGGCGCATGGCTTTTCGAGCGCGAGTCGTTCAACGTGCTCATGTGTCTTCCTGTCTCTCAACGTAACCAGCCATGGCCCGTCTCGCCGCATGGCGGTGTCGCCACCTTTCAGGAACAGCGAGCGGCTCATAATCCCGGCCTCCGCCAATTCGTCCTCCAGATCATCGAAATGCCCGCCGTCAAGTACGGCAAACAATGGTCTGGGCATGGCGTCGAGCGCCGCCTGGAAAACACGGCTTGTTTCGTCGGTATCCGCAGTATCGAGTGGAGCGGCATCCATTTGCTTATCCTCTTACGAACGGCGTGGAGGACTGCGACATCTTCTTGAGGCATGAAGGGCCCTTGCCCGGACCGCCTTTCCTGAAGTTGATCTGATTGCCCTCGATATCGATTTTCAGAGCGTAGAACTTGATACCCTGCTTATCGATGCTGATGTAGCCGCCGGGTGCCGAGAGGCGGATTTCGTCGTTCGCGTAGATTTCCCAGACCTTGGCTTCGCCGTGATATTTATCGCCGGAAACGATGTTGTAGAGTTGCCCGACCTCGATGTTGATCTTCTCACCAACGGAGGTGTGCTGTTCCTTTCCAACCGTCTCCATATGAGTCTGGCCGACATTCGTGATCTTGCTCATGCCGATCTGTTGGACCTGGGCGACGCCAACGCTGGTCGATTGGAACGATTGGACAATCGTGTTCATGATGCCGGAGAGTGGGAAGAAGCCGCCAGCGTCCTCCCCCATGCCGGTGCCGGAAGCAGCAAGATCCGTGCCCGCATCCCTGCGCGGGGTTTGGCCAGAGACGACGCCGGCACGCGATGCCAGACCACCTCCCGATAAAAATCCGAGAGCGGAAGAGGCAAGGGTCATTCCGAATGCACCAAGAGCGGGGCCGCCACCGCCGACCATCTGCCCGGCCTGTTGGAGGAGCGCTGAAGTCTGGCCCGCTAGGCCCATGACCCCCGTGAGCGCGTCCATTGCGCCTGAACCCGTGCCACCCACCACCATATTGAGTGATCCGCCGATCTCGTGCTTCTGGTTGCCGCTCACCTCGACGGCGCGGTTGCCGCCGATCGACGCAACCTCATGACGGTCGACGCGCTTTGTGCGATCGTTGCGAATGCGTGTCGTCTGGTCCTTCTGCGCATGGAAGAACATGTTTTCCCGGCCGGCATCGTCCTCGAAGGTCATTTCATTAAAGCCGGTGCCCTTGTGCGTGTTGGAGCGCATGACCATTCGGGTCTTGTTGCCGGGAAGGTCATAGGGCACGCCGTTATTCGGATTGGGCACGACGCCGGTCACGAGCGGCCTGTCCGGATCGCCGTCGATGAAGGCGATCATGACTTCCATGCCGATGCGGGGAATGATCTGGCCGCCCCAGGTGCCGCCCGCCCAATTCTGGGCAACGCGCACCCAGCAAGTGTCGGATCCATCCTTTCTTGCACGCCGATCCCATGGGTACCACAGCTTGATGCGGCCGTATTGGTCCGGATGGATTTCCTCTCCGGAAGGGCCCGCAACAATGGCAACCTGCGTGCCACGGATACGCGGCCGTTCGGTCTTGCGATGCGGCGTCATGGCGACGCGTGACGGCACCGCTTCGAATTCGTTGGTGTATTCCGGCTGATCCGTGTTGGTTTCATAGGACGGATCGACGGCGAAATGCGTCGCACGAACGATCACGTGCTCTTCATAGACATGCTCCGGATGGGCCACCTCATAAGGTGTAAAGCGCCGCCCCGCCTCCAGTATCCGCGATGAAGACTGCCCGATGACACGATTATGGTCGGCTTCGCTTGCCTGCATACGAAGCTTCTGCGCCCGCTCGGCTTCCGAGACGGAGGAAATGCGGGCCGGATACTCATAAAGTTCGCGCTTCATCGCGCCCGGCATCTGCACCAGAGAAGGCGTGGCCGTACCCGGCACCATCTGCGGCGTCTCGAAATTCCAATCGGCGCCGGCACGCTGGCCCGGGACGTAAGCGTAGTGCTTCATCCATTCGCTGATATGGTTGCGGTCGGTCGAGCCCTGTGCGAGGCGCACCCTGCTCTCGCCTTCGGCGGATGCTGAGGGTCCGGCCCATGAATTGGCGCCGTCGGCCACATGCAGCCGGTGGCTGCCGCTCTCATGGGAGAACCAGTAGAACAGGCCGTCCTCCTCGAAACGGCGGGTCAAATAGTCGAGATCCGTTTCGTTCCACTGCACCGAGTAATGCTGCGGTGGCGGTGGCGTGACAACACCGGAGACCTCCGGAGCGGGAATGCCGTGTTCGGAGAACAGCGTCTCGACGATATCGATGCTGGTCTTGTCCATCCATATGCGGCAGTCCGAACGCTGCGACAGCAGCCACATTTGCGGCTTGAGGACCATCGAATAGGAGCGCAGGCCGCGGGTGATTGGCGGCCCTTCCTGAAGCGACGTTACCAGGCCATTGAAGGGGCGGCGAACGCCGTCGCCACCATCTTCAGCCTGCTGGACCTCGATCGAAACATCAACCAGGCGGCCGATCAGCTCTTGCGGCTGAATCACCTCCCGCTTGGCGCGCACGGAAAGACGGATATCGAAAAGCGAAGAGACGCCCTCCGTTATCATCACGCGCTCCGGCAGAAGCTGGTCTGTGCCAAGCGGCGAGACGACCCTGAGATTTCGGGTCGCCTGAATGAAGTCATTGACCGAGGGCTGATCATTCATCAGTTCATTATCCTACCCGTGAGCTCGCTGCCCCTGCTTTGCCGGCGCTGCCAAGCACCTGCTTGCGACCACCAACGAGATAGGCCATCTGGAACAATGTCCCGTTCGGCAAGGTCTCGTGCATCCCAGGCCCGTAAAGCACCTCCGGGGTCAGGATCTTGCCGATCTCGGCGCGTGAGGCGAGCGTACCGAGCAGATAGGCGCCCCGCGCCATATAGGCCCGGGTCTCGCCGTCGGTGACGGAGTAGTTGAATTGGGCGACGAAGATCGAGTGATGGTTGATATCCATCTCCCTGATGATGTTGGCTTCGTTGTTGCGGAGCCATCGTTGCAGCCAATGTGTCAACGACATCTCATTGGCCTTCTCGGAGAACATCCGGAAGAGAGATGCCGCGGCCCCCATGGCCTGGTTCCGCGCGGCGAATTCGCGTGGACCGCTCGGATAGGAGAAATAATCGTAGGAAGGACCGCGCCCTGCGCGCCGCATTGGCGGCAGGTCGGTTTGCTTCACCGGCTCCATTTGTAGCGCCGGTGACGAAACGGAAAAATCTACCATGGCGACCTCGATGAGAAACTTTGTCAAAGCGTGCAGACCGCCGCCGCAGCGGCGATCTGGCATCGAATACCGTTCTGGCGTGCCCCATCATCGTGACGCGCCGAAAAGCGCTGTATGGTCAGGCGGCCTTGGTGGTTGCTAGGTCGTAAGACGCGATCATCGGCGACTGCGGCGACTGCGAGTCGTCGTAAGGCGTGTACTTCACTTCCATCTTTGTGAAGTTGAGCTTGATCGTTTCGACCGGGCGATCGCCATTGGAATCGACCGAGTAGCTGGCGATCAGCGTGTTAGTGAGCGTGTATTCGATGTAGGTGTCGCCCGGATTGCCCGTCGTCACGAGATGGATGACGGCCTGCTTGCCGGTGCGGCCGGAGCATGCTTCCTGGAACAGCTTGGTCGATGAGGAATCGCTGACCTTGGTCAGGATGACTTCCGAAACGGTGGGCTCGGAAGCTTCTCGGTTCGCCGCCGAACCGGCCGACGTCTTCATGTTGCGCGAGACGTTCCAGTGAATGACTTCGATGTCCATCCACTTCTTGTGCTGTTCGTGGGTGGCATCGCCCTGAATTCCGTCGATCTGCAGATAAATCGGCATGCTCTCAACTCTCCTGTTAGGATTGAATTCGCCCTGTCGCTGCAAGGCGGGTTACCTTTCCGTCTAATGCCGCATCCGGACATGGTGGTCGTCCGGGGCTGCTTCATTCGCCGTGCCGCCTTGTCCACGGTCAGCGAATTCGTCGTCGTCCACCGGGCTTTCCTCGATGAGGAACCGGTGATCGCCAAAACTGATGGTGATGCCGCCAACTCTCCGCCCCGCCGCAACGGCATCGAGGAAGAAGGTCGACAGTTCTGGAAGAAGATCGCGTCCGATCATGGTCTCGATGGCGCGGGCGCCCAGCTCGCTTGCCTTGGCGCGTGCAACCAGCGCTTCCCGAGCCTCTCCCGACAGCGAAACGCTTGTGCCATAGGACGCCGCGACGCGATCGCGAATGCGGCCGATCTGGATGTCGACAATGCCGCTCAAGGTCTCGCCGTTGAGCGGCATGAAGGGCAGAACCGTGGTGCGTCCGACGAAAGCGGGCTTGAAATGCTTCTGCAATTCCGGAAGCAGCAGGGCCTCCAGCGCCTCGCCTTCCGGCATGGAATCGGGATCTGCGGCGAGAGCCGCCAGCAGTTCCGAGCCGGTATTGGCCGTCATCACGATGGTGGTGTTCTTGAAATCGATATCGCGGCCTTCGCCATCGCGCAGAGTGCCCTTGTCGAACACCTGGTAGAACACTTCCTGGACGCCAGGATGCGCCTTGTCGATTTCGTCGAGCAGCAGGACACCATAGGGACGGCGGCGCACGGCCTCGGTCAAAGCCCCGCCTTCGCCATAGCCGACATAGCCGGGCGGCGATCCGAGCAGCAGGGAAACCTTATGCTCTTCCTTGAATTCCGACATGTTGATGGTCGTCAGGTACTGACTGCCGCCATAAAGAAGATCGGCCAGCGAAAGCGCCGTTTCCGTCTTGCCGGTTCCCGACATGCCAACCAGCAGGAAGACGGCGGGCGGGCGGCGTGGATCGGAAAGCCCGGCGCGCGCAGACCGCATCGACGCCGAAATCCGGTCGATTGCCGCATCCTGACCCAGAACACGCTCCTTGAGCCTGGCGTCGAGCGTCTTGACTGTCTGGACCTGATCCGAGAGCAGCTTTCCGACGGGAATACCGGTCCAGCGCGCGACGATGCCGGCGATGACTTCCTTGTCGACGACACGAGGAACCAGCGGCATTTCGCCGGCACACTCAGCGAGATTTCGCTCCGCTTGCGCCAACGCGGCCTTGATGGTTTCAGGCGATGAGCCGTGCGGCGGGAAAAGCGCGACATTGTCACCACGCGCCGGTGCCTCATCTGCCGCCGGCTGCGCGTTGGGCTCTTTCAGGAGCGCTTCAATTCGGTCGGCTTCTTTCGACAGCCGAATTTCTTCGTCGAGCTTGGCCTGAAGCCGCTCAATCTCGGCAATCACCTCGGCCTTCTCGTTCCCGATGATGGCCAGGCGGGCAGTCAGCTCCGGCGTTGGTGGCTCCGCGGACAGTGCCTCCAGCTCGGATTCCAGCATCTCCTGCTCGTGGCGCAGGCTATTCAGCGCCTCAGGCACTGTTTGCCGGGCCAGAGATACGGCTGCGGCAGCGGTATCGATGAGGCTGATTGCCTTGTCCGGCAGTTGCCGTGCAGGGATGTAGCGCGCCGAAAGGCGAACGGCGGCAGCCAGCGCCTCGTCGCGAATGCGAACCTTGTGATGGGCCTTGAAGCTCTCGACAACGCCCCGCAACATACGAATTGCCGTCTCTTCGTCAGGCTCGAGCACCTGGACGACCTGAAAGCGCCGGGTCAGCGCCGCATCCTTCTCGATGTGGCGCTTGTATTCGCTCCAGGTCGTCGCGGCGATCGTTCTTAGCTCCCCGCGCGCAAGCGCCGGCTTCAAAATATTGGCCGCATCGCCCTGCCCTGCCTGACCGCCTGCACCAATGAGGCCATGTGCCTCGTCGATGAAGAGGATGATCGGCTCCGGCGAAGCCTGTACCGCGGCAACGACGCCATGCAGGCGTCGTTCGAACTCACCCTTAACACCCGCACCGGCCTGTAACAGGCTGAGGTCGAGCAACAGGATCCTGACCGGCTTCAGCATGTCCGGCACGTTTCCAGAGGCGATCTCAAGCGCCAGCGCTTCGGCGACAGCCGTCTTGCCGACGCCCGCCTCCCCGACGAGGATCGGATTGTTCTGCCGGCGCCGCATCAGGATATCGATGACCTGGCGCAGTTCGCGATTGCGCCCTATCACCGGATCTATGCGGCCGAGCTTGGCATCGGCCGTCATGTCCCGGGTGTATAGGCGCAGAAATTCATTCTCACCGACAGCGGAAGCTGGCGATGATTGCGATGACAACGAAGCCGGCTCATCGGCCGACGACGTGGCATTCAACCGCTTTTCAAGAGCATTGCGGTCGATATCCCGCAGAGACGGCGCCATGCCGCGAGCCATGATTCGCAGCGATTGATCGTCGGTCAGCGCTGTCAGCAGGTCGGCCAAGGTGATGCTTTTTCGACCGCATTGAAGCGAAGCGACGAGCCATGCTTCCCGCATCAAGGCAAGGAGGTTCTGGGACAGCACCAGCGCATTGCCGCCGTCCCGCGGCAGTTCCGCGATGGCGGTATCAAGCTCGGTGCGCAAAGCCTGCGAAGATACGTTAAGCCCTTCAAAAAAAGAGCAAACTTCCGATACGTCTAGTAATACGCGTATCCAGTTTGCGACATCCACGGCGGCATGCCGTTCGCGCGCAGCAAGCGACGCTGCGGCCTCGAGACCGACACGCAATTCGGGCTCAAGCGTTCTGATTAGACGATTGAGATCGATGTTCGACACGTGGAAATCTCCTCCTTAGGTTTCTAGTTAGGTGTATCCTCCATGCCGGTCGAACAACTAGGGCGCTTATCCAAATGTGTCCAGCCCGCAAACATTAATTTTTTCCGGACTTTCTAATTTCTGATTGTCATAATTCCTTTGCAGAATATACATGGTTGACAATGGAATATATCGACATAACTATCTTGCGCTTGGATGATGTAGTTATAAATTTGGAGTTAAGCCCCTGCTCAATGTGCGAAACATAGAGACTCCATTTGAAGAAAATGCGCCATGCGGAGAAAACATCCGCAGCAATACTTCATTGCGTGAAATATACTATAGAATAAAGGACGCAAGAAATCAGGCGCGCGCTGCAGAACGAGGTATATCACCTGGGGAGAATATTAGCGTTCCACCTGCCTGGTCAGACGTCAGCAATCTGGGATTGCAGATTGTTTCTTCAAAAAGTAAGGATCTCGAAGTATTGGCGTGGCTCGCGGAAGCAGAACTACGTTTGCGCGGCTTTGAAGGATTGAGGGATGTCTACCAGGGAATTGCGTCGCTTTTAGACAAGCATTGGGAGAGATTCCATTCGGTCGGCGAGGACGACATGGAAGAACGCCTGGCACCTCTCGCAGGGCTCAATGGCGTAGGCGGTGAGGGCACGATCATTCAGGCAATCAGGCTTACTCCGCTTGTGCCCGGCATGAAATTCGGCCAGTTTTCGTTTTGGGATTTCCAGCTTTCGCAACGACCTAACGAGACCAGACGGCGCGACGAATTGAACCAGGCCGTTATCGTGGCCGGCACCGCGGCGATGAGCTCCCATCTCGAACATCTCAACGGCTGCATAGCCGCCTTTGACCGCCTCGTGGCAATCCTGAACGAGCGCTGCGGCGCTATGGCGCCGCCTAGCTCCAACACGCATAACGTCCTGCAGGAAGCCGCATCGGCGCTTCGCGCTCTTGCGGGTATCGAAGCTCACACGGTCGAAGACGGAGTTACGCCGCAGGCACCGACAGGTACGGGTGACCCGGCTCAGATAATTCCACGCCCCCTCAATGTCGAAACGATAGGATCCCGCGAGGAGGCGTTCGAGCTCATGCTTGCCGTTGCGCGTTACTTCCGCCGCACGGAGCCGCACTCCCCGATCTCCATGGCGATCGAGACCATGGTGCGGCGGGGACGCATGGATTTCTCGGAATTGCTGGCCGAATTGCTGCCCGAACAACAAACCCGAAACGCCGTGCTGACCGCGGCTGGAATTCAGCCAAAGTCCAACAAGGGTGGCTGACGGACACAACCAATTTTGAACTTTTTGCAACCAGCTCTTCCCAAAGTCGAGTTGTGCCACATGTGAAAAGCAAGTTTTGCCCGCTTGGGATTGAAGGAGAAGCTTATGGCAAGTGTTCATGAAAAACTGGAGCGAGTGCGCAAGCCAAGGGTCCACATCAAGTACGAGGTGGAAACCGAAGGCGCCATGGTCGTGAAGGAATTACCCTTCGTCGTCGGCGTGCTCGGTGATTTCTCCGGCAATCCGACCCAGCCGCTGAAACCATTCGGCGAACGCAAGTTCGTGCAGATCGATCGCGACAATTTCGACGATGTCATGCGCCGCATGACGCCTGGTTTGAACATATCGGTCGAAAACACGCTGCAAGGCGATGGTTCGCAACTGCCCGTCTCGCTCAAGTTCGAGAGCATGGACGATTTCGAGCCCGGCTCGGTCGTCAACCAGGTCCCCGCGCTGAAGGCGCTGCTGGATGCCCGCAACCAGCTTCGAGACCTGATGAGCAAGGCCGACCGCTCGGAAGAGCTGGAACGACTGCTCGAGGAAGTCCTGCAAAACAAGGCGGATCTCTCGAAGCTGATGTCCGAGCTCGGTGTGGAAGAAAAGCCCGCCGCCAGCTGATTGCCATCACGATCCGCCAGTCGGGTCGTTCAGTTCTGTTTCAAGCAGCCGGTAGCGGCAAGCGCGCAAGCCTCACCAATATCGCTGCATCTTCCGTAAGGATCGAAAAATGAGCGCTGAAAGCCAATTGAAGACCAAAGAGGCCGAGTTTGCGCCGGCAGAGGATCTTCTGACGCAAATCGTTTCCGCCACCCGGCAAACCGAACCGGATCGTGCACAGGATCTGTTGAGGACACTGACGGACCAGGCTCTGAAGGGCACTGTCACCTACGACCGCAACCTGACGGTAACCCTCAACAACGCCATAGCCGAGCTCGACCGGAAGATCTCGCGACAGCTCGCGGCGATCATGCAGTCGCCGGAATTTGCCAAGCTGGAAGGCAGCTGGCGTGGATTGAACTATCTGGTCAAGAACAGCGAGACCAGCGTCAATCTGAAGATCCGCGTCCTGAACGCATCCAAGCGCGATGTCTCGAAGGATCTGGCAAAGGCCGTGGAATTCGATCAATCGCGGCTATTCAAGTCGATCTACGAAGATGAATTCGGCACACCGGGCGGTGAGCCCATGGGTGCGCTGATCGGCGACTACGAATTCGACAATTCTTTCGACGACGTGCAGACCTTGCAAGCCATCTCGTCGATCGCGGCAGCCGCCTTCGCCCCTTTCATTTCAGCCGCAAGCCCCCGTATGTTCGGCTTCGACGATTATCGTGAGCTTGCCCGTCCCCGCGATCTCGAAAAGATCTTCGAGACGGTGGAATACGCCAAGTGGCGCAGCCTGCGCGATAGCGAAGATTCGCGTTTCGTCACGCTTGCGCTTCCCCGCGTTCTCGCCCGCATGCCATACGGCCCGAAGACCAATCCGATCGATGACTTCGGCTTCGACGAGACCGAACATTCCAAGACCGGCGAACTCGAGCACAATTCCTACTGCTGGATGAACGCATCCTACGTCATGGGAACACGGTTGACCGACGCCTTCGCCCAGAGCGGCTGGTGTACAGCTATCCGCGGCGCTGAAAACGGCGGCAAGGTGGAAAATCTGCCGATGCACATCTTCTCGAGCGATGATGGCGACCTGGATCTCAAGTGCCCGACCGAAGTCGGCATTACCGACCGCCGCGACGCCGAACTCGGCAAGCTCGGCTTCCTGCCGCTCTGCCACTACAAGAACACCGACTATGCCGTGTTCTTCGGCGCCCAGACCACGCACAAACCGAAGCTCTACGACAAGCCGGAAGCGACAGCCAACGCCGCTGTCTCCGCTCGCCTGCCATACATGATGGCGACGTCGCGCTTTGCCCACTATCTCAAGGTGATGGGTCGCGACAAGATCGGCTCCTTCATGGAGGCCGAGGACTGCGAAAACTGGCTCAATCGCTGGATTTCGAACTATGTCAACGCCAATGACGACGCAGGCGAGGAATCGCGCGCCAAGTATCCGCTGCGCGATGCCAAGGTGACGGTTCAAGAGGTTCCCGGCAAGCCCGGCTCCTACAATGCCGTCGCCTGGATGCGACCTTGGCTCCAGATGGAAGAGTTGACCACTTCGCTGCGAATGGTCGCCCGCATTCCGAGCAAGAACTAAGGGGAGACCGCGCGGCGGCTACCAGCCGCCTGCGCGCCTTCAGTCAGCCACATGATCGCGACGACGATGGAATCGAGAGCCGCCTGGCCCCGTCAGGTGCATCGCGTGATCGCCATGATCGACGATGCCCTGAATCGGCAGGTCAATGCCATCCTGCATCACCCCGAATTCCAGGCGATGGAAGCGCGGTGGCGCGGGCTCGACATGCTCGTACATCACACAGGGCAGTCGGAAGAGGTCAAGATCAAGCTGTTGAGCGTCAGCTGGGCGCAGCTGGCACGGCATCTTGAACGCACGACCGATTTCGATCAGAGTCATCTTTTCGAGCTGATCTACAGCCGCGAATTCGGCATGCCTGGCGGCGAACCTTTCGGTCTTTTGGTGGGCGACTACGAACTCTCACCGCAGGATCCGAATGGCGGCGACACGATCGGCGCGCTGACCCAAATCGGTATGGCCGCAGCGGCCGCCTTCTGCCCTTTCATCGCTGCCGCATCACCGCAGGCGATCGGCCTCAACGACTTCAACGAATTGAACCGCGTCCAGGACTTTTCCTGGCTTGCCTATGATCCGACCCGCATTCGCTGGAATGGACTTCGCGCCCGTGAAGACTCGCGTTTTCTGGGGCTGGTCGCCCCTCGTGTCCTGATGCGCTCGCCCTATGAGCCATTTTCACGCGAGCGAGACGATCAGTTTCCGTTCCGTGAAAACATAGCCGCCGACGGCAGCAGCCTGTTGTGGGGCAACGGCGCCTTTGCATTTGCGATGATCGTCATCCGCAACTTCGTCGAATCCGGGTGGTTTGCCGACATCCGGGGCGTCACTCAGGATGCAGTCGACGGCGGCCTACTGAGTGCGCAGGAACTGGCGCCGTATGATCTTGGAACGGAAAGCCACGGCCTTTCGGAGCAGGCGCCGGTCGAAATACGCCTGACCAATACGCAGGAACAACAACTCTGCGAACTCGGCCTCGTGCCGGTCGCTACCACCTACCTCTCCTCCTCAGTGATCTTCAATTCCAACCAGTCGCTGCACGCACCGCCGCATTATTCGAGCGAGCAGGCGCGACAGAACGCGCGTATCGCCGCCATGCTGCAATATGTGCTCTGCGCCTCGCGGTTCTCGCACTACCTCAAGGTCATCATGCGCGATGAGATCGGCCGGCTTGCCGATACGGCCTCGATCGAGCGCAAGCTCAATGACTGGCTGTCCAGCTACACGCTCGGCAACGACGATGCCGACGTGCTGCTGCGCGTCCGGTTTCCTTTGCGTTCAGCCGGCATCACCGTCGACGAAATTCCCGGCAAGCCCGGCATGTTTGCCTGCACCGTGCGACTGCAGCCGCATTTCCAGCTCGACGATGTATCCACCAGTTTTCATCTCGTCGCGGAGACAGCGAATTCGACACTTGCGCTCTCCCGTCCCGCAAACGTGCCGCAAAGGATGTCTGCATGACCCTCTCCGCCAAGATCGCCGAAGCACTAAGTGAAAACGCCCTCGATGAGGCGATCGAGCTGGCGAAGGCACACGTGAAGACGGCGCCCAGCGACAAGGACGCCAGGCACCTTTTCATCGACCTGCTGATCCTTTCCGGCGACTATGCGCGCGCTGATGCCCAATGCAATCTCGCTGCCACCTTCGCGCCGGAAGATACGATGGGTTTTGCGCTGTTGCGCAATCAACTGCGGGCCATGGCGGCCCGATCGGCTTGGTTCGACACCGCTGCAACACCGGACTTTCCAAACGGCCCGACTGCGCTTGACCAAGTTGCGTTGAAAGTCGCGGTCGCGCATCGCGATGGCTCGAAGGACGCTGCCGCTGGGCTTCAATCCCTGGAAGAGATCCGGGGTGAACGGCCGATGAGCTGGAACGGTCGCCCTATTTCCGATTTCCGCGATCTCGACGACCGCCTCCCCCATGCGCTTGAAGTGATCATGACCGGCGGCGCCTATCTCTGGATCGACTTTTCCCGGATCGCCACCCTTCGCGTCGAGCCGATCTCGCGGCCGCGTGACCTCGCTTTCCGTTCGGCCGAACTGGAACTTGTCGACGGCGCCATTGCGACGGTTCTTCTGCCGGCAATCTATCACGGAACGACCGGCGCCAGGCTGCTGCTGGGCCGCGAGACCGAATGGATCGACGAGCCGACCGGTATTACGACCGGACGCGGCCAGAAATGTTTCCTGGCGGGGGACGACGTCGTCTCCTTCCACGAGCTTGAGACGCTGGAAACCGTGTCGCTTGATGCCGACCAGACGAGGCGCGCCGCCCATGGCTGATCCGCTCGAACGCTACCGACCCCGGGAACGGATCGTCGCCAGATCGATCATCGATCGGCTGATCGACGAAAACCCGGATCGATTGCAGGACCCGCCACTGACATCTGCCGAACAGTTGCGAGAGCTGCGCGAATGCATCCGCCGCGATCTGGAAGCGCTGCTCAACACACGCCGCCGGCCGACCGCTCCGCCATCGATCCATGAGGAACTCGGCGATGCCCTGGTCTCGTTCGGCGTTGATGGCATGGTGTCGGCGAACCTCGTCACCGACGAGGCCAAAACGCGCCTCGCCAGACTGATCGAGCGACGGATCGCGCTTTTCGAGACACGTCTTTCGGACGTGCGCGTGAGCATCCTGAAAAGCCGCGGCAATGGCGAACGCGCCTTGCGCATGCGTATCCAGGCGACGTTTCGCGTGCACGAAGGCATGCCGCCGATCAGCTTTGAATCGACGATCGATCCGTCGACCCAGCGCTTTCTCGTGGAGGCCGGCAATGGCTGACGGTTTCCTGCAGCGATACAATGACGAACTCGCTGCCATCCGTCGCCGCGCGGCGCGTTTCGCCGACGCCTTTCCGAAAATCGCCGGCCGGCTGCGCGTGACCGGCGAGGTGGCCGACGATCCCCATGTCGAGCGACTGATCCAGAGCTTTGCCTATTCGGCCGCCCGTGTACGCCAGAAACTCGACGACGAGTTCCCGGAACTGACCGACGGCCTGCTCGAAACCCTCTACCCGCATTATCTGGCGCCGCTGCCCTCGATGAGCATCGTGCGCTTGGCGCCGAGCAACACGCTTGCCTCAGTGCAGACGGTTTCCCGCCACACAGAGATCTTCGCCGAGCCGATCGGTGGCGAGAGCTGCCGCTTTCGCACCACGCAGGATACGGATGTTGCGCCGATCGAAATCGTCTCGGCTTCATTGACGGGTCATCCCATCAGCGCGCCACCCTCACCCCATGCCGGAGCCGCCGGTTGTCTGCGTCTTTCGATCCGCCCGCGCGACACGAACAAGTCCATCAGTGAAATCGGCCTTGATCGGCTCAGACTGCATATTGCTTCCTCCTGGCAGCAGGCAGTGGCGATCCACGAGCTGCTCGCCAACCATACGCTCGGCATCGCGCTTGCCCGGCATGCCGATGATCGTGCTCCCGTCATGCTACCGGCGAAAGCGCTTCAGCCGATCGGCTTCGAACCGGATGAAGCCATACTGCCTTACCCGACATCGAGCTTCGCCGGCTACCGATTACTCACGGAATTCTTCGCTCTGCCGCAGAAATTCCTCTTCATCGACATTACCGGGCTGAAGGCCTGGGACGGCGAGACGCTGGAGATCTTTATCTATCTCGACGAAACCAGCACAAAGCTGGAGCGGACGCTTTCGGCCCGCGATTTCGTGCTCAATGCGACGCCGGTGGTCAATCTCTTCCGCCAAACCTGCGAACCCCTGGCCCTTGACGGCACGCGCACGGAATATCGCGTCCTGCCGGACGCCAGACGGCAAAAGACGCGTGAGATCTACACGATTGAAAACGTGCTCGTCTCAGGGCGCACCGGCGGGGAGGAGCAGTGCCAGCCATTCTTCGGCCGCAGCCTGAAAGGTGGAGCCTCGTCGCTATTCTGGCAATGTGCGCGGCTCTTCGACGCCGATGACGGCACCTCGGACATGGAAATCGCCTTTGTCGATCGCGCAAGGCGGCCGGCCGGGTCCATTGATAAGATCGCCAGCATTGATGCGCTCTGCCTCAATCGTGAACTTCCCGAACAGCTGCCGTTCGGCGGCGGCCACCCCTATCTGCAGCTTGCCTCCGGCAGCGAAGCGGTTGGCACTGTCGAAGCCCTGATGGCCCCTACTCCCTCGGTACGCATGAGCGAACAACAGGGGCGCAACTGGCGGCTCATGTCGCATCTGCAGCTCAACCATCTCTCGATTTTCGACAATGACGGCGCAGCGCTAAAGGACATCCTGGCTCTTTACGCCTTCCGCGACAGCCGCGAGACACGGCAACTTGCCGACGCGTTGGTGAGGATCGAGGCGAAGAGCTCGATGGCCCGCCTCGGCAGCGGCGGCATGGTCCCCGGCACCGATATCCGGCTGGAATTCGATCCAGCAGCAATTGACAGGCCTTCGGCCTATCTCTTCGGCAGCGTTCTCGACCGTTTTTTCGGGCTTTACACCTCTATCAACAGTTTCACCCGTCTCTCCATTTCGATGAAGGGACAATCCAAGCCGATCGCCGTCTGGCCGGCACGCGCCGCCGAACGGCCGCTGCTTTGATGAAAGGACGATCTTAGGACGATGGATCAGATGCTGCCGAGTGACAGTGAAATGCTTGCATCGCTGCTCGAACGCGACCCCGGTCGCTTCGAGCCGACGACGGCATTCCGCGTGGCTCAGGAATCGGCCGGAGATCATCTCTCGGTTTCGTCGCCGGTCGGCGTCTCGCCGACGCCGCTCGCCGTCAACGACTTCAGGCGCAAAGGCAAAGGCGCATCGCTGCGTGCCAGCATGGCCGGATTGCTCGGCCCGCTCGGAGCGATGCCGCCGAGCTACAACGAGCTCGTCATGCGCGAAGAGCGCAACCGTGCCCACGGACTTGCAAGCTTCTTCGATATCTTCACCGCCCGCCTCACGGAACTTTTCGTCGATGCAAGCGAGAAATATCGCCTCGCCCGCAGACTGCGATGGAACCCGGGCAGAAGCGGCAACACCTTCATATCAACGCTTTTCTCCCTCGCGGGCTTCGGTACGGCACGATTGAGGGAGCGCGTTCGACCCGACGATGAACTCATCCTCAGATTTTCCGGCTTCTTTGCGGCTCGCAACCGCAATGCGATCAATCTGCAGGCCATGCTGCGCGAATTCAGCGGGTTGCCGGTGGCGATAGAATTGTTCAGGGGCCGCTGGCTTTCCATCCCCGTCGATGAACGCAGCCGCATGGGCCAGCCGCAGGGAGTTCAGCTCGGCGTAAATGCTACGGCGGGAACGGCAATCCATGATTTCGGTGGCAGTTTCCGCGTGGTTATTGGCCCCGTCAACTACGAAGACTATCGGGCGCTCTCACCCGGCGGCAGCAATATCGACGCGCTTTTCGCGCTGACGCGTCTCTTTGTCGGCCCGACGCTCGATTTCGATATTCAGGTCGTCCTGAAGAAGGAGCATATCCCCTTCTGCAAGCTGGGCGAGGATGGTGATCCGCCGAGGCTCGGTTGGAATAGCTGGGCACGCGTCGCTACAGCCGAAAGCGACAGTGGCGATGCCATTATCGCCGAACCACGCTCGGCTCGCGGGCTGTCACAAGCAGGAGGCGCCCATGCGGCTTGAGCTGCGTCAGATCGCCGGCGATGGCGCCAGCAAGGGATGGTTCTTCGAACGCGGCAAGCGCACGCTCGGCCGCTCGCCGGATTGCGACTGGCAAGTCGAAGATCCAGGCCGCCTGGTGTCGAAGATTCATTGCATGATCGAGCGCGACCGCACCGGCTTTCTGTTGCGCGATCAAAGCGCCAACGGCACCCGGGTCGATGGCGTCATGATCATGGAAGGTGAGACTGCGAGACTTGCAAACAAGTCGAAGATCGCATTCGGCGAAATATCCTTCCATGTCGCCATCAGCGGCGAAGCCGATCGCGATATCGAGGATCCGGCCGCCGGCCTGCGCCTCAGCGATGAAACGATGACCATCTCCTCAATCCTCGCTGACGTCGCGCCCGGCGGCAGCACGGCAAATGGCATACTCGGCCATCGCGGCGGAGAAGACTGGATCGCGGCTATTCCGCAATCGACGCGAAAGGACAAGCAGTCGAGTCGCAATATCGATGTCGGCTGGAGCGGTCCGCCTGATATCGATGGTATCAAACCGGTCCTCCCCGATGACTGGAATGCGGATTTCGGCCTCGGCAGCCAATTGGAGCATGGTGCTGCGACACACGTTTCCGTGGCCGTTGCGCGCAGCGCCGTCGGTCGCGATGCCCCGGATACGACGAAGGTGATCATTCCCGCAAACGATATCCGGGCGGCGGAAGACACAGGCTTTGGCCAGCCAGATGAAACCTTGCTGCTGTCCGACGATCCGCTCCAGCAGTTTGAAGCCCTTGTCGATAGATTAGAGCAGACCCTCGCCGATGAAGCCGCGCTCCTTGGCATCGAAGATGACCATGTTCATTCGTCTGCGTCGCTCTTCAGCCGGGAGCGAGCCGAGCAGCTCACGGATCGGCTGCGAACACTCATTGCCAGGCAATCCGCCCTGAATGCCGGCCTTGAAAATCTCCTTGGCGAAGCCAGTCGTCTATTCGAGCCCCGCATGATCGAGGCGCAGGTCGATGCCGGCTCCCGCAAGGGGATTTGGCGCGGTAGCCGGGATTATTGGAAGGCCTATCAGACCCGGTTCGAACGAGATGGCAAGCGCATTTCCGTCCGCGATCTGCTGACGGAAGCCGGACGCGCCCCGGCGGATCGTCAGGGTGAGCAGGACATCAGCACCATTGCAGAGAGGACGGGCAACACCCGATGAAGAACGAGAATCGAGTGGCATGGAGCGAGGGCATGTTCCTTCGCGTACAGCACTTCCAGCAAGCCGACCGCTGGACGGAGCGGCTTGTGCGGACGACCGCGCGCGGATTGGCGCCCTATCCCTGGGGCATCGCTGAAATCGGCATCGACCGCAGCGCGCTCGCCATCGGCCAATTCGCGCTGTCGAATCTGCGCGGCATCCTGCCCGACGGCACGCCATTCGAAGCACCCATCGATGCGGACCTGCCGCCACCACTCGATCTGGACGACAGCACCAAAAATGCCATCGTCTATCTCGCCCTGCCGGCGCGTCAGCCCGGCAAGGCAGATGTCGCCCACAATGGCAGCGCAATGCGCAACAGCGTTCGCATCACCGCCTCCCAATATGAGGCGCCGGATTCCAATATAGAAACCGACTTCATGGCACCCATCGATGTCGGTCGCCTGAGCCTGCGCTACCTGAAAACCGGCGACGAGCTCGCCGGCTACGAGTTGATTGGCCTTGCCCGCATCATCGAGGTGCGTTCGGACAGAGCAGTCATTCTGGATCCCGACTATATTGCGCCCTGCCTCAACTGCGCCGCCGAAGCGCGGCTGAACGAGCTGGTCACCGAACTGCTCGGCATCGTGCGGCATCGCGCCGAGGCGATTGCCGAACGCATCGGAGATCCCACTGTGCGTGGCACCGCGGAAGTGGGCGACTACTTTCTTCTACACATCCTCAATCGCGCCGATCCGATGCTGCGCCACATTGCGGCGAATGCATCGAGGATGCATCCGATGGCCTTCTATGAGCAATGTATCGAGCTTGCCGGAGAGCTTGCGACCTTTACCACCGACAGCAAGCGGGCGAGCGACTTCCCGCCCTATCGCCACGACGATCTGAAGGCGACGTTTGCAGCTGTCTTCAATGATTTGCGCGCCTCCCTCTCCGCAGTGTTGGAGCAAGCCGCGGTTTCCATCGAGCTTATCGAGCGGCGTCACGACGTCCGCGTCGGTACCATCAACGATCGTTCGCTGCTCAAGGATGCCGGCTTCGTTCTTGCCGTGCGCGCCGAGATGTCGGCCGAGGACGTCAGGCGCAAGCTGCCGTCGCAGATCAAGGTCGGCCCTGTCGAGCGCATCGCCGAACTCGTCAACGTGGCGCTCCCAGGTATTCCTGTCCGTCCGCTACCGGTCTTGCCGCGGCAGCTGCCTTATCGATCTGGAACGATCTATTTCGAACTCGATACGAAGAATCCGCTTTGGAAACAGCTTGATACCTCCGGCGCGATCGCCCTGCATCTTGCCGGCGACTTCCCTGGCCTGGAGATGGAACTGTGGGCTCTCAGAGAATGAACACACCACGATCGACACCATGGCACGAGCTGCCGACCATCATCGAGCTCAGCGACAGCGGCACCAAGAAGAATGAGGCCGCCCGAAAGCTGGCCGACCTTCTGGATGACGAACTCGATCAACAGGCTGGGGATACGCCCGGCGGCTGGTCGGTCGACACCTTGATCCGCAACTTCCGTTTTGGCGGCGAGGACGTTCCGACCATCGTGCGCTCGGCCGCCCCATTGCTGAATCTCGCCCATAGTCTCCGCAATACCGAGGAACAGCCTGATATCGCCGAATTACGTCGCGTGACGATCGAGGCCGTCGGACGCTATGAGCGCGATCTCGCCAGCGCCCGCATCAGTCCGGAGCGGGCGCGCGCCGCCCATTATGTGGTCTGCGCAACCATCGACGACGTCGTGCTGAGCAAGCGCTGGGGCGTGCGCGCCGGCTGGGCGCGCTCCGGCCTCGTCTCCACCTTCCACATGGATGTCACCGGCGGCGACCGGGTGTTCGATCTCCTCGACCACTTCCAGCAAAGCCCGGGCACCAACAAGGATCTGCTGCTTCTTATATATCTATGCCTGTCTCTGGCCTTCGAAGGCCGGACACGCGTTTCACCGCGCGGTTCTCTGGAGCTCGGACGCATCCGCGACAGTCTCTATAAGACTTTGCTCGGCCAGTATGGTGTCTTCGAACGCGAGCTGTCGCCGCACTGGCGCGGTGTTTCCGCACGGCACAAGCCGCTGCGGACCGTTGTCGCACTTTGGACGGTTCTTTCCATCCTCGCTCTGCTGTTTGCGCTCGGCTACATGTTCTTTACGCTGTCGCTCAACCGGGCCTCGGATGCGACCTTCGAGCGCCTGGCAAATCTGCCGCCGCGCGACATGCCGAGCCTGCTGATCGAGACGCCGAAACCCAAGGAGGTGGTCGTCGAGGCTCCACCGCCGCAGAAAAAGCAGCCTGAAACGGCCCCGCCGGCGGTCAAGCCGGCTCCGAGCCCGCTCGACAATCTGCTGGCTTTCCTGCAACCAGAAGTCGAGCGCAAACTCGTCACCCTGTCCAACTCCAACGGGCGCCTCTTGGTGCGCATCAACAATTCCGGCCTGTTCGACACCGGCAGCGCCGAGGTCAGCGACCGGTTCCGCGATCTCCTGCAGCGCATCGGCGGTGCTCTCGCCTCGGAGAAATTCCGCGCGGTGGTCGTCGGCTATACCGACAATGTGCCGATCCGCACGACACAATTCCCGTCGAACTGGCACCTCTCCGAGGCCCGAGCCCGCGCGGTCGGCGATATCCTGGCCGCCTATACCGGCAAGGATGCGATCCTGACGGAAGGGCGCGCCGACAGCGATCCGCTGGCAAGCAACGAGACGCCGGAAGGACGCGAAACCAATCGCCGCACCGAAATCCTCGTGCTGACCGATCCGACGCAACGGCTTGGTGACGCCGCCCTCAATCCGCAGGCGACGACTGGGCCGGCGGGTGACAACCCGAGCGCTGCACCGGCAGCAACGACGGGAGCCACACGATGAACCCGCTCGGCATATTCTACACGCTTCGCTCCTACGTCTCGGTCTATGCCGGCCTTCTCGGCCAGCGTTTCATCTCGCTCATCTGGGTCGCAGCCATCTGCATCCTCATCTGGTTCTACGGCTACACGCTCGGCTACGGCACCTTCAAGCCGCTGGCGACAGTCAATGCCCGCTTGATCGCGATCGGCGTGGTCATCGCAGTCTGGCTCGCCTATCTGTTGATCGCACGGCTGCGCGCTCGCAAGCGGGACAACGCGCTTGTGGACGGCATCAGCGATGATGCGGCCAGCCAGCAGGCCGAGGTCGGCGAAATCCATAGCCGCCTCAAGGAGGCCCTGCTGCTGCTGCGCCGCATCAGCAAGAAGCGCTTCGGCTATATTTACGAACTTCCCTGGTATGTGATCTTTGGCGCTCCCGGCTCCGGAAAGACCACGGCTCTGACCAATTCGGGATTGAAGTTTCCACTTGGCGATGCAATCGGCAGCAATTCAGTTCAGGGCGTCGGCGGCACCCGCAACTGCAATTGGTGGTTCGCCGATGAGGCAATCCTCATCGATACGGCCGGCCGTTACACGACACAGGATGATTTGAACGGCGCATCAAAGGCGGGCTGGGAAGGCTTCCTCGGCCTGCTCAGGAAATATCGCCGGTCGCAGCCAATCAACGGCGCCCTCGTCACGCTGTCGATCGGCGATCTCCTCAGCCGCGATCATGAGGAGCAGCTCGATGAGGTGCGCTCCATCCGCAAGCGCCTGTCGGAACTCGATGAATTTCTGCAGGCGCGAGTGCCGGTCTACGTCATTCTGACAAAGGCGGACCTTTTGACCGGTTTCGTCGAGTTTTTTGACGGACTTGCAAAGACCGATCGTGAACAGGTCTGGGGTACGACATTCAATCTCGATGAGAGCTACAAGGGTGAAAATCTGCCCGAACGTTTCATGGAGGAATTCGCGCTTCTGCAGCAACGCGTCGATGCAATGCTGATCGAGCGCCTGCAGCAGGAGCCGAACATCGAGGTTCGCGGCCGGATATTCCGTTTCCCCGCCGAGCTTGCTGCCCTTGGCGAACGGCTGCAGGAGGTGCTCGGCGAACTCTGCTCTTCGTCGAGCCTGATCGAAGCCCCGCTGATGCGCGGTGTCTATTTTGCCTCCGGCACGCAAGGCAGGGAGGCTGCAGCCGAGGCGCCGCGCATGCGCCGCAGCTATTTCCTCTCGCGCCTCTTCAAGGAGGTCATATTCGGCGAAGCATCGCTGGTTGCGCGCGACAGACGCCTGTCCGGCCGTCAGGCGATGATCCGGCGCGTTGCCTATGGTGTGGCCGCAGTGGCGCTCGCAATCGTCTTCACCGGCTGGACAGCCACCTATTTCCAGAATTCCCGCGCGATTGCCGCCGCCGAGCGGCGCATCGACAATTACGAGAAGCTGGCAAACGGCATTCCGGTGCGCGACGTCACCGATGCCGACTTCCTTCGCGTCCTGCCCGCTCTCGACAATCTTCGCGCCGTGACCGGCAGTTTCGATGAAGCGAGGATCTGGCCGACGAGTTTCGGCCTGGACCAGGAGGACAAGATCGCCAGCCGCCAGCGCATCGCCTATCAACGTGCCCTGAATTCCCTCCTGTTGCCGCGCATGCTGGTGGAGCTTCAAAAGGAACTCAAGCAGCCTTCAGATGTCCAAAGGACCTTCGACAGCCTAAAGCTCTACGGGATGCTCGGCGGATTAGGTCCCCTCGACAAGGATTTCATCTCGCAGCAGGCAGAAGATATGTTTGCCACGCTCTATCCGGGCGAAGGACGCGCCGCCGTTCGCAAAGCGCTCGTTACGCATGTCGATGCGATGGCCACGGGCAATCTGCCGGCAATCGAGCTGGACAACGCTTTGATTGCCAAGGCACGCGACACCATTCGCCCGCAAAGCCTGGCATCGCGCACCTACGACATTCTCACCCATTCCCGCCAAGCCCGACAGCTTGATCCCTGGATCCCCGCCGACGCCTTGGGTCCGCTCGGTGCGCAGGTGTTCCAGAGAAAATCGAAAGCAGCGCTCCGTGACGGTATCGCCGGAATCTTCACGGGCAAGGGCTATCGCACCGTCGTGCTGCCGGACGCCGAAGCGGCGGCATCGGAAGCGCTCAAGGAGCAATGGGTGCGCGGCGATGCCGGCGGCAACCCAACCGGCATGACCACGGACGCCATCGCCCAGGCCGCATTGCAGCTTTATTTCGATACATTCCAGCAACGCTGGTCGACGCTGCTCGCAGACCTGCAGGTTCGCCCTTCGAAGGATCTGGCGGACGCAACCGAAACAGCGAGAATCCTGGCGGCAAATCCAAGTCCTATCGAGATGGTGCTGAAATCCATCGCGACGGCTACGGATCTGCGTCCGGCTGGTGTGACTGAGGTCGCGTCGCTCGGCGACACTCCGGATGCAGCACTTGCATCGGCATCCACAAATGTCGCCAACACGCCAGATCCCTATGGACCGTTGCGCGCAGCGCTCGAGGTGAGCAGCAACAATACACAGGCCGCGCCTCAGGGCGACAATGCGAATGGAGCAAGCAGCAAGCCTCGCTCGCAGATCCAGAGCCTTCAGCCGATCCTGCAAAATATCTATGGCCAGCTATCGCGCGCCGCCACATCGACGGCAGAGGTCGCCCGCGTCTTCGATGCCGGTGGCCAGCTTGCCAACGCCAATCAGGACCTGTTGCAACAGGCCCGGGGCCTGCCGGCGCCCGCCGATGCCTGGATGGTGGCAACTGCCGCCGATATCGGATCCCTCGCGGTCAAAACCGCCCGCGCCCGCATCAACGATCTTTGGGCTACGGAAGGTGCCGATCTCTGCGCCCGCATCGTCACCGGTCGCTATCCCTTCGATCGAAAATCAAGCCAGGATATTGCCATGGCGGATTTCGTGCGACTCTTCGGCCCTCAGGGCCTGTTCCAGACGTTCTTCAAGAACCGCCTGGATGCGTTCATCGACACCAGCGCACAGCCATGGGGCTGGCGCGGCACCTTCGGCGGCGACAGCATTCCGAGCCAGGCCATCGCGCAGTTCGAAAATGCCAACAAGATCGAACGTGCCTTCTTCCCTGCCGGAAGCGAGAAGCCGGCGATTTCGATCAACGTGAAGCCGGTATCCCTGTCGGATTCGGCCAATGCCGTGATGATGGAGATAGAGGGTGAGCGTGTGGTCTACTTCCACGGCCCGATCCAATCGAAATCCATAGGTTGGCCGGCTACCAACACCGATAATCAATCGCGCATCGCGTTTCTGCCCGGTGGCTGGCAGGAAGCCATGACGCAGAGCGGCGATTGGTCTCCCTTCCGCCTGTTCGACGCTGCCAAGGTGACGGTCGAAGGACCCGATCTTTTCAGGGCACGCTTCGAGAACGACGGTCGAGCGGCAGAGTTCGATGTGCAGTTCGGCTCGGTTCTCAATCCATTCCGGCTGCAGGCATTGTCCGATTTCAGCTGCCCGGCGCAATTTTGACGGTCGGCTCGATGAACGAACACCTCGCCCGCACCCAATCGCCGATGCAAGCCGACACGATCGGCTTCTTCGGCAAATTGCCGACGCATGGCGATTTCGTTTCCTCGGCACTTGGCCTGCGGCTCCAAGGCGAACTCGACCAATGGATCCGGGGTGGCCTGATCGCACTCGAATCTGCCCTGGAGACCCAGTGGCGACGGCGGTTTCATGCCACATCGGCGTGGCGTTTCGTTGTCGGCAACGGCATATGGGCGCCCGGAGCCGTTGCCGGCGTGCTCCTGCCGAGCCGTGACCGTGTCGACCGCAGCTTCCCGCTCGTCATTGCCGCACAACTGCAGAAATTTTCGGGCCAGCTTCGCGACCTCTGCGAAGACGACAGCTGGTTTATCGCCGCCGAAGCGCTTGCCGAGACATCGGAGAAGCCTGATTTCGATATGAAACGCTTCGTCGAAGGAATTAAGCGCCTTCGTCTGCCATTTGCCGATATCCGTCCTGCCAATCGACCATCCTTGGGCACCAACGAAGCCGCCGCTCCCGCCTCGCTCTGGTGGCGCATCAATCCCGGGACACGTCACGGCAAAGGATTCCGGACCATGGCTGCGCCAACGGCGGAAGACTTTGTCAAACTCGTCACATTGGAAAACGGGAAACCATCTGCTCCTCCAGAAGCTCCGGCCCAGCCAGCCATTGCCGTCGTGGCAGAGCCGGCAAAATTCGTGACGGCATCTCAAACCCATTGGACGATGGAGCATAACCAGGCCAGCCATCCAGGCACGCGGCTGTCGCTGAATGCCGATGCTCTCCTCGTATCCGACAGGCCAGGTATTTTCGCTGTAGCCGATGGGGTGGGCGATGGCATCGGAGCGATCGAAGCTGCGCGGATCGCAACACAGATCCTCGCCGGCATTCCCGAGCGCGAAGCTTTGCAAACGCTGGTTCAGGATGTGAAAAGCAAGCTCAGCCATGCGCATGCCATCCTGCGCGCGAAGGGAACGAGCGGAGAGCGGGAACCGCCGGTCGCCAGCATCGTCGTTGCAGTGATGGCCGAAGGCAGGCTTGCCGTCCTGTGGGCGGGAGATGCGCGCTGCTATCTCCTGCGTGACGGCATGATGCGGCTTCTAACCCGAGACCATATCGATATTGGCCTGCGGCGGACCCTCGGGCGCGGTCTCGGCCTGAAGGAACAATTCGCAGCAGAGATCGTCCATGACGAGCTTCAGCAGGGGACCCGGCTTTTGCTTGCCAGTGGCCCGCTTTCGCGCTCCCTGACGGACAGGGTCATCGCCGAGATCCTGATCGAGACCCCCTTGGAACAAGCTGCCGATGCCCTTATCCAAGAAGCGCTGATCGCCAATTGCCGAGACAATGTCAGCGCCATTGTCATCGATGCCTCATGACAGGAGATCTGAAGTCGGAGGACATGAAAGAGATTGCAGCGCGCTTTGCGGGATTGCTGCGTCTTCTGACTCACGATGGCGAGATTGAGCGACCATCAGACATTCGCGACCTGCTGATCGATCGCCTGCGCGATGCGCTCGATCGGCGCCTTCCTTCCATGCCCGAGAGCGAGCCGAGCTTTATCGGCAACACTTTTCTTGTCGAAGCCGTCGTCCATTCCAATGCGCGGACTATCATCAGCCGCCTGCGCCATCGCGATCTCGGTACATGGCACGCGCTGAAGGCCCTCGGCAATAATCGGCTCGACGACGCTGCGACCAAAGCCATGTTGTTGCGCGAGGCTCGCATCGGCCTGACCCTTCATCATGCCAATCTCGTCGCTATTGAATGTGTTGTTCGGCTGCCGAATAGCCAACCCGCCATCATCGCGGAATGGGCTGGATCGCCCCTGTCACGGCGATTGTCGGCTGGAATCATGTCCCCGGCGGATATCAGGCAGGCAATGACGTGTCTCTTTGACGGCCTGCATGCAATGCATGAAGCCGGCTATGTCCATGGCGACATCTCTCCCGCCAACCTGCTTCTACGCGACGACGATTTCGCGCGATTGAAGATTGCCGATTTCGGCTCGGCGATAGAATGCGGGAAGACCTACGGGGATCTGGATATCGCAAAGGCGGCGACACCCGGCTTTGCAGCCCCGGAACTATCTTCCACGGAGCCGGCAGATCCACGCGCGGATATTTACGCGGCGGGATGCGTGATGAAGCTGCTTCTGGAGCGTTGCAGGGACGACGCCGATGCTCTCGCGCCGCTAAACAATGTCGCAGCCAAACTGACCGAGCGCGCACCTTCACAGAGGCCGCCAAACGCCATGGCGGCCCTTGAACTCATCGTGGAAAACTAGATGGAATCCGTCAGTTCGCCGAGACACTTCCCGGCTGCGGAGCCGCCGCCGTCGGCACGCTCTTCTGGTAGACGGTGAGAAGTTTGGCGGCGTCGACTAGTCCGGCGTTGCTCGCATAGATCGTGTCGCCGTCCTGCATCTTGAACTGCTGCATCAGGACGAAATTCGCGACGTCCTTGAGATTGACGCTGTAGATGACGGGCTTGATCGACACGATAGCCGGAGCGGCGCTTGCGGTCTTGGAAAGTGGGGTGACCGCCTGCGTGTAGATCTTCTGGTTGCGGAAGAGGTAGAAATTCCGCGAGTCGGCACGATCGTCGAGCAGGCCGCCGGCGCGGGCGAGCGCCTGCGCCAAGGTCGTCTTGCCCGGCTCCAGCGGAAACTCGCCGACGCTCTTGAAGGCGCCAAGCGCCGTGAAGCTCTGCGATGCCCCATCGACGAAAACCTGATCGCCCGGCAACAGGCGGACGTTCTGCTTGTCGTCTTGCAGAATGCGATCCAACGGCGCGGTTGCGCGCTGCGATCCGCGCGTCAGCGTCACATTGGTGCTGCTCGGCGCAGAGGATGCGCCGCCTGCAAGGGCGAGAACGTCAAGCACTCGCTCCTTGCGCGCAGTCAGCGGGAAGCGGCCGGCTGAGCGCACCTTGCCATCGACTGTGACGGCGCTCGATGGCTTGTCGACAACCGTGACCACTGCCTGCGGATTGACCGAGGAACCCTTGAGCGCCGTCACGATCTGCGACTGCAGACCCTCGGGCGTCGAATCGGCCACGCGCTGTTTGCCGACATAGGGCATGGTGACGAAACCGCGCGAGTCGACAGTGAAGCGGCCAAGATTGAGCGACTTGCTCTGCGTCGTGGAAAGCAATCCATCTTCGCCCGTGTCGAGCACGGTCACGTCGATGACATCGCCGGGGCGCAGCCGGGCATCTGAAAAGCCGGAGGAGCGAAGGCGCGAAAGGCCCTGATCGGAGGGTGCATAGGACAGCGCGGCGACCTGTCCACCCATCGGGGCGTTGGCCAGCGGCACGACCGGAATCCTCTCGCCCGAATGCGGCATCGTCGCGTTGCGAATGTTGCCGGCGCTTGGTCCATCCGACGGCCGTGCACAGGCGCTCAAGACAACCAAGGGTAAGACGACCGCCGCCAATTTCCGCATTCCCGAGCCTCCTTCGGATGTTACAGGCAAGGCAGAAATATCAACCAGAAGGCGGGAGGCAATATGCGAGCCTAATAAATAATGAATTATGACAGGCTGGTTGTTTACCAATGTGTCCAAATAGCAACCTAGCACCGCTTTTGCGATCTAGGCGTGCTCTTTCCGGCAGCGATAAGACCGGATCGGAAGGCTGAAGTGCCCAAGAGGCGCGAATCATCTACTGCTAGGCGAGCGTGGACAATCAAGTGCAACGTCAGCGAAATTGCGCCGCATCCGGTCCTCGGTGCCGATTGGCACCGAGATACTCAATGCACGACAACTAAACGCATTTGGCGATTTATCAAATCCTAATTAACATCTTAAAGTTGATTTAGGCGTTTATAAAATATGATCTCGGCAGGGTTTCCGTCTCCACACCGAAAGCAGAAGCCAAACACGACATACCTTTCGCCAAGTTTGGAACCCTTGCCTCACTCTCAACACAAAGGGATCGTCGACCATGTCTAAATTGCTGACCATCAATGTGAAGAACAACCAGCCCCAGACGCAGAGCTTCTATTTCTTCCAGCAGCCTGCCATCTATGCCGGTGGTAGGCAGGTCTATTCCAACAGTCTCTTTTCGATGGCCCTCGGCAGCTACAGTCAAACCGGTGCAATCCTGACCTTCCAGGCCAATCTGCAATATTACGCCGCCATTCAGCAGGCGAACACACCCCCACAAGTTGGCCAGCAGTCAGGCTTTGCCTCCGCCAGCCGTGCGATCGACCTAGCCGGCAGTGGCTCGCCGAACGATTGGACGACCGCAACGGTCTCACCGCTCGGACTTTCCGCACCGGTCAATGGCTCGGGTGTGCAACCTGGAGCCTTCCGTATCACGACGCCCAGCTTCAACCCCTGGGACTTATACAATGTCGGCTCCGCGCTTGCTGTTAATGGCGGCATCGTGTTGTCCAACTTCGTGCAGGCAAACCCGATGTACAACATCGATTGCCAGCCTATCCTAAAATACTTCGTCCAGACCGGATCCTACACGCCGGGCACTGTCATGAACTTCACCCAGTCCAGCGTGAATGCTGCTCTTGCGGATTTCACCAGCGGTCACACCACTTGCAATGTCACCTTGAACGTCGACGGAACTTGGAGCACCCAGTTTCAGTAGGGTGAATGCGGCCATATGGGCTATGAGCCTCCTCCTCCCCCATTCGCCCGCATGAGCTATCAAACGCCATGGCATACCGCCGCTTCCAGAGAGGGCTGACCGGCCGAAGATCGCTGCTGTCGGTCAGAGCTCCCTGGATGCGGTGGCGAACGCCCATCTCCTCACAATGAAAAGGAAAATCATCGTGCACCTTGCCAGGCTACGCTTCTCCGTCCTTGTCATGATCCTTGCCGTCCCCGGCGCGCTTGGCGCCGTCAATCCCGCCTACGCCTATTCAGTCTATCGCGCCGTTACAGCCGATGCGCGTAGTGGCGTTGTCATCTGGTATGCAGCAAACTTCGGGGTCAGTGGAAACCCTCCATCCCTGACATTCTTCCACTTTCCGAACGATGATGCTGCGCGGGCAGCCATCCCCAATGCGCAGTGCCTCGTCAAGATGGATCTCGGCAATCTCGTCGCTCCGGTAGTCGGCAAGCATGTTCCGGTTGGGAACGCAGCGATCCCAGTCAACGCCAGTCCCTCCGACAATCCGCGCGCCTTTCCCTGGAGCATGACGTTCAACAATAATCCGCCCGGCCACTGGAGTGTCGCAAAAACGGAGATTCAAAATCCGCCATCGACGAACGCCGCTGCAAGCAGAGTGGCGGCAGCAGGTTTTCAAAGCCTCGCGACCGCAAGCGGCTCCGGCGTCACCGTCATCAATGGCTACCTCCATGGTTGCCGGGCTCAATAGACCTTCCCCGAGGCGACCCCGATGGTCATGGGTACAACGTCGTTTACCGTGGGGCGTCTCAGGGCGCATCTTTTGCCCGATAGAGATCCGGCGCGCCCTCAACAACGTTCGAACAGGCGCAATCTTTCCCAGTCGGTGACAGCAGTCTCGAATGCGCTGAGTTCCCAGCGGCCACTGTGCAGATAGTGGGTGATGACGCTGTCGCCTAAACCCGCCCGCAACGCTTCCGAGGTCTCCAGGTGCTGCAAGGCGCGGCCCATCGTTCTCGGGATGCGCGCGACGTCGGTCGCACCATAGGCGTCGCCGACATGTTCGGGCGCCAGTTCCAACCTGCTCTCGATGCCCGCTAGCCCACTGGCGATCAGTGCCGCGAAGGCCAGATAGGGATTGGCGTCGGCGCCCGGAACCCGGCATTCGAAGCGCAGCGAAGGACCGTGGCCGAGCACGCGGAAGGCCGTCGTGCGGTTGTCGACCGACCAGGCCAGCCGCGTCGGCGCGAAGGTACCTTCCGTGAAGCGTTTGTAGGAGTTGATGTTGGGCGCATAGAAGAATGTCGCGGCTGGTGCATGGGCGATGGCGCCGGCCAGAAAATGCCTGAAGGTGGCGGACATTCCACCCTCGGACGCCGGATCGTGAAAGGCCGAGCCGCCACTTGTTATATCGCGCAGCGAAATATGGACATGACATGAACTGCCCGACAGCTTCTCGTCGAGCTTCGGCATGAAACTGATGGACTTGCCCATCTGATGGGCGATCTCCTTGCAGCCGTTCTTGTAGAGGACAAGGCGATCGCAGGTTTCCAGAGCCTCGGCATATTGCAAATTGATTTCCTGCTGGCCGGGGCTGCACTCGGCCTTCGAGCCTTCGACGGGAATGTCCGCCTTCTCCATCAGCGTACGGATCGCGCGGATATAGGGTTCGTCCTTACTGGTCTGGAAGATGTGACCATCCTCCGGATACCAGCTGGAAAATTTGAGATTTTCATATTTGTGCGCCCTCGCCTCGTCGAAGGTTTCGTTGAACAAGTAGAATTCGAGCTCCGCGGCCATGTCGGCGGCAAGCCCGATGTCGGCCAGCCTTTGCAACTGGTTGCGCAGCAGCTGACGCGGCGAATGGTTGAGCACCGCGCCGTCGCGGCCGGTGACGTCGGCGAGAATAATCGCCGTCTTCTCCAGCCAAGGTATGGCGCGCGCCGTGGAGAGGTCCGGCACCAGGGCAAAATCGCCGTAGCCCTTCGCCCAGGACGCGCTTTCATATCCGGGCACCAGCGTCATCTCCATGTCCGTGGCCAGGAAATAATCGCAGAACAACTGCCGGCAGGCGCCAGTCTCCAGAAAGAAGCGCCCGGTCAAGCGCTTGCCGATCAGCCTGCCCTGCATGTCGGTCATTGCCACGATCACCGTGTCGATCGCCCCCTCGCCGATCGCCTGGCTCAGCTGCTTCAACGTCAGCCGGCCGGCGACCGGCAGGCGCGAGGCCCCTGATGTCTGATCGCGGTCTGCAAAAGGTGATGGATCGAGACGTAGCGCGGGGTCGTAGTTCATGTCGGTCCTCCGATTTCAGTTAGGTTCGTGCGTCAGATGTGTTGTGGCTGCGATTGCGTCTCGGCGGCGCGGGTGCGGAAGAATACCGCACCCTTCCCAAACCTGGCGGCTACCATCATCACCAGGCTTATGAGGACGATGGCGATGAGCGACCACAGGGCGGCCGGCTCAAGCTGGCGGATCGAGACAATCGCGATCGCCAGCAAGGTGGCACCCCCGATAGTCGGGATCAGGCCAAGGCTGATCAGGTTGCGCGTGTTTGCCGTGACGGTGGCGCGAAATGCCCAGGTCACCGTAAAGCCCGTCACCGCGTAGAAAAGCGCGAACATGATGCCAACAACACTGACGACGGTGTCGAAGGCGCCTGCGACCGAGGACAGGAACACATAGAGCCAGGTCATCACGATCATCGACACGCCGAAGATGACCGTCGCCTTCGCCGGCGTGCGGTATTTCGGGCTGATCTCGCCAAGCACCCCTGGCAGCAGCCGGTCGCGGGCCATGGCGAAGGAAATGCGGGCCGCACCGACCAGGAAGGCCTGCGTGGTACCGAGGATCGACAGCACGATAGCCAATGCCATCGCCTTGTCCCAGGGCGAGCCGACCAGCTGATGAGCGATGAAGATCAACGCGGAATCCTGATGCGCGCTGATGTCGGCCAGAGAAGCCGCGCCCTGCAATGTCACGACAAGTATAGTGTAATAGACACCTAGGATCGCCACTGACCACAGCGCCGCCCTGCCGGGATTGACCTCCGGCCGTTCGGTCTCTTCGTTGAGATAGATCGATGTATCCCAGCCGGTGAACAGATAGACGGCGATGATCATGCCGGCCACGAGGCTGCCGGCGCCGCCGACGCCTTTCGGCGACAGCCATTCCCATGTCGGCGTCACCGTGCCCTCGCGCTTCAGGATGAACACGACATAGACGCCGATGACGCAGAAGCTGATCAGGATCAGGTGTTCCATGAGTGAGATGAAGGTCTGGAACCTGGCAGTCATGTGGATGCCGACAATGGCATAGATTACCGTGATGCCGCCGAGCAGCGTGGCCGAGATCGCCTCGCCCCATGCATTGGAAACATCGGCGAAGCCGAGCAGCGTCAGTATGGCCGGGCCGATGGGGAGGATGTCGCTGACGGTGCCGAGCAGGTACCCCGCCAGCATGACGCAGCCGACCATATACCCGAGATAGGGACTGACGGCGCGGCCGACCCAGACATAGGCGCCGCCGGCATTCTGCTGCCACATGTTGAGCCGGTGATAGGACCAGGCGATGGCGAGCATGGCCGTGGTGGTAGCGATAATGGAGAGGCCGCCGGCATAGGCAGTCGCCGGAATGAGCAGCCCCAGCGAGACGGCGGTGGCCTGCCCCGGAGCCGAGGAGGCGATGGAGATGAGGACGCTTTCCCAGATGCGGATAGCTCCTGATTGCAAGCCCGGCGATGCATTGTCCGTATGGTTTGTCATGGATTTGACTCCCTGGGTGGATCGGAACGCGCCGGTTCCAGATGGACCAGCGATGCGGATGCGAAGGCGCGCCCGGCGGACCGGGCATGGTCATCTGCTCTTCAGAGGTCGGCGGCTATGCGCGGCAGCGGCCGGGTTAGGATACGCGTACGGAAAAGAAGGTAGAGGCAGCCAACCGTCAGCCAGCCAAGGCCGAGTTCCACCGCCAGCCGATCGAGGCTGAAGAACAGCCAGCCGCAAAACAGCGCGCCGACAAGGCCGGCCAGCGCGGCAAGGATAGGGCGTTCCCGCTCCTCACCACGCAACGCGCAGGCGACGACGCAGAGGTTGACGGCGAAAAAGGCCGTGAAGGCGCCGAAGTTGATGAACGAGGTCGAGGTCGCGATGTCGAATCTGGCAGCGCCCAGCATGACCAGGCCAACCAGCACGATGTTGACCACCGGCGTCTTGAAGGAAGGATGAATGTACGCAAAGCCGATGGGCGGCAGGATCCGGTCGCGGCCCATCACATAGAGCAGCCGCGAGGCGCTGGCCTGCGCGCAGAGGCCGGCGGCGAAGAAGGCGATGATGACGACGACGGTGAACACCGCCTTGAACGCCTCGCCACCGATCTGGCCGACGATTTCATAGGCCGCCCCGTCGACGCTGGCATAATCGAGTGAGGGATGCACCAGCATCATGAAATACGCCGTGGCCAGGAAGATGGCGCCGCCGAGCAACGTGGCGAACATGATGGCGCGCGGAATGTTGCGGCGCGGGTCTATGGTTTCCTCCGAAAGCGTCGAGATCGCATCGAAGCCGAGGAACGAATAGCAGGCAACCGCCGCTCCCGCCATCACCAGTGGCAGGGTGGTCGCGTCGTTGAAGAACGGCCGTGAGGAAACCAGCGTGCCGACCTGCGGTGTGTTGAGCGCGAACTTGATGCACAGATAGATCAGCGCGACGACCACCACCAGCTGCACTGCCATAATCGCCAGGTTGATCTGATCGGTCAGCTTGATGCCCAGCGTGTTGATGATCGTCGACAGTGCAGCGACCGCGATCACCCAGATCCAGAAGGGCACGTCGGGCGCCAATGTCGAGAGGCCGGTGGCGGTCAGCAGACAGATCACCATCGGGATGAAGAAATAGTCGAGCAGCAGTACCCAGCCGACGGCAAACCCTGCTATCGGACCGAATACGCTCGAGGCATAGGTATAGGCCGACCCCGCCTTCGGATTGCGCGCCGCCATATAACCATAGCTGGCGGCGGTGAGCATCATCGCTGCTGTGGCCACGACATAGGCGAGAGCGACGGCGCCGCCGGTCTTAATCGCGATCGCACCCAATGTCGCGATCACCACCATGGGTGACATGTAGGAGAGGCCGAACATGGCGGCCGATGTAGCGCTAAGACGCCGGTCCAGCGTCGGTTTTGCGTCTGTCATGGATTCGTTCCCATTGTTATTCAGCCGGTTTTCCGGCTTGTTCCCCGCCCGTCGAGCGGGCTTGTTTTCCGTTGCGGGGGCGCACATGCATCCTTGCCGGCACGCTCCGTATTCCTAGGGCTCCTTGGGCGCGCCGCATCGTAGGGGTCCGAAGCGGCGCGCCTGCGGACTTCGCCCGGACCCGTCAACAGTCCGGGCTGATTGCATTCGGTCAGGCGGCTTCCTTGCGGGCCGAGGCGTAGACCTGATCGAGGATTTCGCCGAGCGTTGCGACGAGCGCTTCGATCTCCCGGGCGGTCGAGATGAAGGGCGGCGCCAGCACCACGGATGAGCCAAGCGGGCGGATGATGAAGCCGCGATCGCGCGCCGCCTTGGCAATACGCTCGCCGATGCGCAGATGGCCGGCGAAAGGCGCCTTGCTTGTCTTGTCCGAGACCATTTCCAGCGCCCCCATCAGCCCGACGCCCCTTGCCTCGCCGACCATCGGATGCTGGGCGAGCTGGTCCAGTCCGCTCTGCAGCACACTGCCGACATTGCGGATGTCATCGAGGACACCCTCCTCGGTGATGATACGGATCGCCTCCAGCGAGATGGCGCAGCCGACCGGATGCCCACCGGTGGTGAAACCGTGCGGAAACTCCTCGAAGGCTTCAGCCGCCGCCAAGGCGCGACGGTCGATGTCTTTAGACAGCATCACCGCGCCCATCGGGAAGTAGCCGGCCGACATGCTCTTGGAGGCCACCATGATGTCGGGCTGCATGCCCATCGTCTGCGTTCCCCACAAATTGCCGGTGCGGCCGAAACCGCAGATCACTTCATCGGCAACCAATGGAATGCCATGACGCTTCAAGATCGGCTGGATGTGGCTGAAATAGTTCTGCGGCGGCACGATCACACCGCCGGCGCCCATAACCGGCTCAGCAAACATTCCGGCAATGGTTTCCGGCCCCTCCGCCTCGATCGTCGCTTCGAGATTGGCGGCGAGCCGGGCGCAGAATTCGTCATCGCTTTCGCCCGGCGCGGCATAGCGGTAGGCATGCGGGCAGTCGAGCACGACGATCTCCGGCAGCGGCAAGCCAAAAGCCTTGTTATAGTCCTTGGCGGTCAGCGACGCCGCCATCACGGTCGCGCCGTGATAGGCATTCTTGCGTGTCAACAACTTGCGGCGTTGCGGCTGCCCGTCATGCGCCCACATCATCCACAACAGCTTGACGACCGATTCATTGGCCTCCGAACCTGAATTGGTGAAGAACGCCCGGCTCATCGGCACGGGCGCCAGCGCCAGCATCCTTTCGGCAAGCGCGATCGATGGCTTGGAGTTACGGCCGAAGAAGGTGTGGTAGCCCGGCAGCTCCGCATACTGGCGCGCCGCCGCATCGGTCAGGCGTTGCTCGGAGAAGCCCAGCGTCATGTTCCAAAGGCCGGAATTGCCCTCGAAATAGTGGCGCCCGCCCGTGTCCACGATATAGGCGCCCTCACCCCTTTCGATCACCACCGGCCCGTCTTGCCGCAGCGAAGGCAGGTCGCTGAATGTGTGAAAGAAGCTTTCGGCCTCGCGCCGCTCCCAGGACTGAATTGCTGTGGTCATTTTCTCGACTCCTCCGAAACCCGATGACCAAGCAAAACAGTAAAATTGTATTTTGTCAATAAATAATGCATTTTTATTATAGGCGACTTGCGACACAGTGCGGACGAGTGTATCTCCGACATAGAACTTAAATTCGCAGATAAGATTGAGAATAAAGCACTCCCGTCGTGCTTCATCGACACCAGATGGCTAAATTCTCAAAAAACACAGTTGTGTGCTTTTTAACATAATAGGGCATTCTCAATGGCGCGATACGCACTTGGGGAAGACGATCTGGCCTATGCAGCCGAATTCATGGAAAGCCCGATCGGCTATCACAGCCCGGGCCTGCAGCGCGTGCTCAACCTGATGCGTGGCGGCACGCTCGAGGGCAAATATGTGCTGGTCACACTCGAGCCCTGTCGCCGCTGGGCGTTGGCGCGGCTTCCAGGCCGGCGCGGCGCACCGATCAGCCTCGTTGCTGGCATCGAATACACCGACCAGCAGGAGGCGGAGCGGGATGTGTTTCGCCGCCGCTGGCACGACTTGACCGGAACGGAACTCAAGGCCTGAAGGACCCGTCATGCTCAAGATCACTGCCTACGCGGACCGGATCAGCTGCTTTCCTGGCGACACGATTGACATCAAGGTCAGCGCCATCGGTCTTCAAACCTATCGGGCTGAGCTGCGGCGCATCATCCAGGGTGACATCAATCCGGATGGGCCGGGTTATCGCGACGAGCTGATCGCGGCCGATCTCGGTGGTCCATTTCCCGCACGCGAACAGAAAATTCGCCCTGGCTCTTACGGCAGGGTGGACGGGGCTGCCGAACTCTGCCCCTCCGGCTCCTTCACCATTGCCGCCCTGATCTGGCCGACACTGCCCGGCCGGGGCCGGCAGGCGATCCTATCCGTTGGCACTCCCGAGAGTGGCTGCCGCCTCTTCCTCGATGACAACGCCATGGCGTCGATAGAGCTGACAACCCAGGGTCACACGAGTGCCGTCGCGTCCGGCGCCGCCTGCCGTGAGCGCTCATGGTATGTTGTCATCGCGACCTATGACGCCACCGCCGAGCGGCTGACAATCAGCCAGATTGCCGTGCAGCGTTTTCCGAAGGTCGCCGATACCGCATCGAACTGGGTCTCGGCGCGCGGGCACCACAAGGTGCTGTCTCGCTCTCTCATCCTCTTCGGTGCGTCGATGGCGGCCGGCGGATTTCCCGGATGGTTCTTCAACGGCAAGATCGAGAATCCACGCATCTATGACGGCGCATACTCGGCAGGTCAGATCGCACTGATCATGCTCGGCTGTGCGAGCCCGCTGAAACCGGCCGCGGACTGGGATTTCGCCGAGGACATGCACGGCGACCGTCTTTCGGATCGCGGCCCGCACCGCCTGCACGGCCGCTTCTTCAACCTGCCGCACCGGGCCGTGACGGGCTGTGGCTGGAGCGGCGGAAGCTATCGCTGGACCGAGGATCCCGCCAGCTATGCCGCCGTGCATTTTCACGATGACGATCTTTATGACGCCGCCTGGCAGACTGATTTCACCGTCACGGCGCCGGCCGATCTCAAGAGCGGCGTCTACGCCGTGCGACTGTTCTCCGACGACGATGCTGACGCGGAGTATTTCGTCGTGTTCGCCGTGCGGGCAAGGCACCGCAAGAACAGCGTCGTCTTCGTGCTGCCTACCGCCAGCTACATGGCCTATGCCAATCACCGCCTCGGCATCGATGTCTCGGAAACCGAGATCGGCGCCGGCCAATTGCTGCAGCTCGACCGCCACCATCTGCACCTGCAGGAACATCCCCAACTCGGCCTGTCCCTGTACGAGGTGCACAATGACGGTTCCGGCGTCTTCTATTCGTCACGGCTGCGGCCGATCCTCGACTTCCAGCCCAAGGTGCAGGGTTTCATCGGCGGCACCGGCTCCAACATCTGGCAGTTCAATGCCGATACCCACATTCTCGGGTTTCTCGAGGACCGCAGCATCGCCTATGACGTGCTGACCGACGAGGACCTCGACCGAGAGGACGGCGATGCTCTTGACGGTTACCGTGTTGTGCTCACCGGCAGCCATCCCGAATACACCAGCACCCGCATGCTCGATGCCTATCAGAGTTTTCTCGATCGTGGCGGCTGCGTCGCTTATCTCGGCGGCAACGGATTCTACTGGCGTATCGCCTATAGCGAGACGCTACCTGGCGTCATCGAATGCCGGCGCGCGGAATCCGGCATTCGCGGCTGGGAGCCGGGTACCGGCAATTACTGGCACCAGTTCACCGATGAGCTCGGTGGCTTGTGGCGCCGCATCGGTCGGCCGCCGCAACAGATCTTTGGCGTTGGTATGACCGCGCAAGGGTTTGACCTTTCGTCACCCTATATCCGCAACGAAGCCAGCAGCGATCCGCGCGCCGCCTTCATCTTTGCTGGCGTCGAGGGCGAAGTGCTCGGCGATTTCGGGCTCAACGGCGGTGGCGCCGCCGGTAACGAGATCGACCGCGCCGATTTCGCCCTGGGCACGCCGCCACATGCGCTGGTGCTGGCGTCGTCAAAGATGCACACGGATATCTACCTGATGACGCCCGAGGACCTGCTCGACCCGACACCGACCTGGTCGGGAACCCAGTGCGATCTCATCCGCGCCGACATGGTATTCTTCGAGACGCAGAGCGGCGGCGCCGTCTTCTCCACCGGCTCCATCGCCTGGGCCGGCGCCATGGCCTGGAACGCCTATGACAACCAGATCGCCGACATTACCGAAAATGTCGTGCGCCGCTTTGCCGACGAGAAAGGGTTTGGCTGAGTCGCAAAAAAGCTCTCACCCGTCCTCGCCGCCGATCCGGACACGGCCGGAGCGCACCGATTCCAGATCCTCCTCCAGGTGGACAAAGGTCTCCTCGCGTGAGATTTGGAGATGTATCCGCATCAGCGCCGCGGCAAGCTGGTGTTCGCCAGCTTTTAATGCCGCCATGATGCCGCGATGCTCCGTCAGAGACTGGCGGATGCGTTCTCGCCGGCCGAAACCGAGATATTCGTTGACCCGGCGGATGTTATTCTGTCGTTCGATCGCCGCGACCAGGCTGGCGGAGCGGGCGCCCTGCGCGATCATCAGATGGAATTTCGCGTCGAGCTCGAACAGGCGCCGACTATCCATCGTTTCCATAGTATCGATGGCCCGCGCATGCTCGCCGTCGAGAGCCTCCATCGCGCTTCGGTCGACCTCATAGAGATCGGACAGAATCGCTGCCGGCTCGACGATCTGGCGGAAGCGATATCCGTCATCGAGCGCGGCAGCGCCGACATCGGCAAAGATCCAGCCGCGCCCAGGCGATGGTTCGGCTAGCTGGTCGCGCATCAGTCGGCGCAAGGTCGAGGTCAGGCCGCCTGGTGTGGCATTGTAACGCGCCAGCAGCGCCCGCTCGCTGATGACGCCATCCAACGCGCCGAGCGCCATGTCGCGCATCACCGTTTCATCGAGCGAAAGTGTAACCGCTTGCCCTTGGGCGGCGTCCGCCCTGCTTGCTTCAAGCAACCGGAAACCGCGGTTAGCCTCGTAGCTGACAACGCCTTCGCGCTCCAATTGCACCAGAGCCCGCCGCACCGGTGTGCGCGACACGCCGAGAATGGCGGCAATCTCGGCCTCGTTGATTCGCTCTCCGACTTGAATTCCCTCGAAGAACTGGGCCCGAAGCTGATTGCGAATACGTTCCTGAAGCGGTGAGACTGCGGTCATTCGCAACTGGTAGCATTGTGTTTTGCGCGCGTATAGTACCGGCGAAAGCTGGAATCGCAATTCATCCGCTTCTTCGCCAAGGTTACGTTCCACATGGAGCCAGAGCGGCGCGACCTTGGACCTGCTTCGGAGAATAGGAGCTGATTTTGCTCAATTTTGGATCAGTCTCTCGCCCTGAACCGGGCTTAAGAAGTGCGAGATTTCCGACAAACGGCCATAGCCGTTCGGCGCAGCGTTGGTGCATAAGCCTCGGTTGACGGTCTCATATGGGATGAGCAGAACACATCTCCGTGAGCCCGGCTTCCAAACGCTCAAGCGGCATGCCAGTATTCTGCAATGATATTCCTCGGGACCGTCCATCGTCTGTTCCTGCTCGTCGCCATGCTTGCGGTCGTCGTCGGCCCTATGAGCATCGGGTCGGCCGGCAGCGCCATGGCATCTTCGGATATCGCGACAATGGCTGGCATGGCCAGCGTCATGCCCGGCATGCAAATGACGGATAATATGCCGTGCTGCCCGGAAAGGTCCCCGGCCAAACCGGACTGCGCCAAGGGATGTCCATTGGCCCTGGTTTGCACAACCTCGATGTCAGCCCACGTTCCCGACGCCAACGGCTTGTCCTTCGCGATCTCCTGGGCGTCCCATCAGTACGACCTCTTACCGGCGTCGCAATTGACCTCCGCACTCATCGAGCCCCCGGCCCGACCTCCGAGAGCCTGATCTCAAGCCATTTTTGAACATGCCCAAGGTTCGCGCCGCGCGCTTGACTGCGTCTGCGCTGATCCGATGGCAATCAATATTGACCCAAGGACGTGATCAAGACATCCGTCCCGATGAGATCTTAAATCATGAACACCACTTCCTTTTCCGCGAGGGCGATGCTCCTCGCCGGCGTGCTGATCGTTGGCTCGGCCACCGTGACACTTGCAGCCTCACAGGACTATGAATTCCAGCCTGTCTCGACCAAGGTGAAACAGGGTCAGGGATCGCTAGTATCCGTCCGCCTGATCGACAAACGCACCGGCAAACCCGTTCCCGACGCAGTCATCTTCACCACCCGCATGGACATGGCTCCCGAAGGCATGGAGACGATGACGACCCCGGTCGAAGCGGCCACCTCCACCGAGCCCGGCGTCTATGCTTTCAAGACCGACTTCACGATGGCGGGCGACTGGCGCTTCAAGCTCGCCGCCAAGCTCCAGGGCGAACCTGACACCATCCAGGGCGAGATCGTCCTGAAGGCGGCTCCTTGAACACGCCATTGCGTGTGGCAGCCACGCTCTCCCTCGCCGTATTGCTCGGCGGGGGAGGCTATTGGGCTGGCACGAACGATCTTGGCACGCAGCTTCACTTCATCAAGCCGGCTCTTGCAACTCCTACCGCTTCCATGACCGTCCCAATCGGGGCGATCATCTACTACCGCCATCCGGACGGGCAACCGAGGTTCTCCGCAACGCCGAAGAATGCCGAAGATGGACGACCGTTCATCCCGGTCCATGCAAGCGAGGACGTGAGCTTCGCCACGGCGCCACCCAAACCGGTCGAAGCGGCAGCGACCGCAGCGTCACCCGACACCACCTCGACAAAGGGAAAACTTCTCTATTACCGCAACCCCATGGGCCTGCCCGATACTTCGAAGGTGCCGAAGAAGGACTCCATGGGCATGGATTATATCCCGGTCTACGAAGGGGAACGGGGCGATGCCTCGACGGTTAGGGTATCTCTGGGAAAACTGCAGCGCACCGGCGTCAAGACGGCCACTGCCGAGATGGCTGTCATCAGCCGTAGGATCCAGGTACCCGGCACCGTTACCCTCGACGAGCGGCTTGTCAGCGTCATCTCGATGCGGACGGATTCGTTCGTGGACGACGTCGCCAATGTCACCACCGGAGACCGCATAAGGAAGGGCCAAAACCTCTTCAGCTTCTACTCGAAGGACATCGCCGCTGCCGCCTCCGAATACGCTGCCGGGCGAAATGACGGCCGCGGCAGCGCGGACGCAGGCTCCGCTCTGCGCCTGAAAAATCTCGGCGTTCCCCAGGAAGCGATCGATACGATCGCGCGGACCCATCAGGTACCGACCAGCATCGGTTATGTCGCCCCGCGCAACGGCATCATCCTAGAACGCGCGGCGACAACTGGCATGATGGCCAAGCCCGGCGATGTGCTCTTTCGTATCGCCGATATCTCCAACATATGGGTGATGGCCGACGTGCCGGAATATGATTTGGCCTCGGTCCACAGTGGCGCCGAAGTCAACGTAACGGTCAGGAGCCTTCCCGGCCGGACGTTCAAGGGTATCGTCGATCTGATCTATCCGCAGGTCGATATGCAGACGCGGACGACGAAAGTCCGTATCGAACTTCGCAATCCGGATGGGCTGTTGCTAGCCAACATGTACGCCGACGTCGAGATCGAGGCCGGCGTACAGAAGCCCGTCGTCGCTGTCCCCAACAGCGCCATCATCGACACCGGTGACCGGCAGCTCGTGTTCATCGACAAGGGCGACGGAAAGTTCGAGCCAAAGGATGTCAAGCTCGGCGTCCGCGGCGAGGACCGAACGGAGATCACCAAGGGTGTCGCTGCCGGCGACAGGGTGGTGGTTGCCGCCAACTTCCTGCTCGACGCCGAAAGTAACCTGAACTCGGCGCTCAGCGCCATGACACAGGAGGAGACAAAGCCATGATCTCCCGCCTCATCTCGTGGTCCGCCCACAATCTCATCCTGATCTTCGTCGGTGCTGCACTTGCTGTCGCAGGTGGCGTCTACGCACTGCGGTCGCTGCCGCTCGACGCCATCCCGGATCTCTCTGACATCCAGGTCATTGTCTATACCGAATATCCAGGCCAAGCCCCGCAGGTGGTCGAGGACCAGGTGACCTATCCACTGACCACCTCGATGCTGACTGTGCCGAAGTCCAAGGTCGTGCGCGGCTTCTCATTCTTCGGCGTTTCCTTCGTCTACGTGATCTTCGACGATGGCACCGATCCCTATTGGGCGCGCAGCCGGGTTCTGGAATATCTAAACGCGGCGCAAAGCCGACTTCCGCAAGGCGTGACGCCGACGCTCGGGCCCGATGCGACGGGCGTGGGCTGGGTCTATCAATATGCGGTCGTCGCCAAGCAATTATCGCTCGCCGAGCTGCGGTCGCTGCAGGACTGGGTGATCCGTTTCGCCGTCTCCAAGTCCGAAGGCGTATCCGAGGTTGCGAGCGTCGGCGGCTTCGTCAAGCAGTATTCGATCGTCGTCGATCCGGCTCGGCTGAAGGCTCAGGGTGTCACGCTCAATGACGTCGCCAACGCGGTGCGCGCCAGCAATACCGACGTCGGTGGCCGCACGGTCGAACTTTCCGAGTTCGAGTTCATGGTGCGCGGGCGCGGCTACCTCAAAGGCATCCCCGATATCGAGAATATCGTCCTGAAGAGCCAGAACGGCGTGCCGCTCAAGCTCAGCGACGTCGCCAGGGTCGAACTCGTTCCAGACGAGCGACGCGGCATCACCGAACTGAACGGCGAAGGCGAGGTTGCGAGCGGCATCGTGCTTCAGCGGTTCGGGGCAAATGCTCTGACCGTCATAGACAACGCCAAGAAGAGTCTCGATTCGATCAAGAGCAGCCTTCCGGCGGGGACCGAGATCGTTCCTGTCTACGATCGCTCGACGCTGATCGAAGCTGCAATCGAAACCCTAAAAGGCACCTTGGTCGAGGAATCGATCGTGGTCGCTCTCGTGACGATCGCCTTCCTTCTCCATGTCCGCAGCGCCCTTGTCGCCATCATCATGCTCCCCGTTGGCATCCTGATGGCCTTCATCGCCATGAAGCTGCTTGGTCTTGGCGCGAACATCATGAGTCTTGGCGGCATCGCGATCGCCATTGGGGCGATGATCGACGCGGCGATCGTCATGATCGAGAATGCCCACAAGCATCTCGAGCGAGCGCCACCCGACAAGCCGCGGGTGGAAATCCTGGTGGAAGCGGCAAGCGAGGTCGGTCCGGCGCTGTTCTTCAGCCTGCTGATCATCACCGTGTCGTTCCTGCCGATCTTCACGCTGGAATCGCAGGAAGGCCGCCTGTTCGGCCCGCTCGCCTTCACCAAGACCTTCTCGATGGCCGCCGCAGCATTGCTGTCAGTGACACTCGTTCCCGCCCTGATGATCCTCTTCGTCCGGGGATACATCGTCCCTGAGCACAGGAACCCATTAAACAGATTCCTCATTTGGATCTACCGTCCGGTCATATCAGGCGTTTTGCGGGTGAAGACGCTGACCATCCTGGCGGCACTTGTCATCCTTGGGATCACCATCTGGCCCGTGCAGCACATCGGCAGCGAGTTCATGCCCAATCTCGACGAGGGCACGCTGATGTACATGCCGACCACCCTGCCCGGCATATCCATCACCAAAGCAGCCGAACTGATGCAGACGCAGGACCGGATCATCAAATCTTTCCCCGAAGTCCAGAGCGTCTTCGGCAAAGCCGGGCGCGCGCTCACTGCCACCGATCCCGCCCCAACGGAAATGTTCGAGACAATCATCACGCTGAAGCCGAAATCCGCGTGGCGACCAGGCGTGACGACCGACAGTCTGAAACAGGAGATGGATGCGGCCCTGCAATTCCCCGGCGTCTCCAACGCCTGGACCATGCCGATCCGCGCCCGCATCGACATGCTGTCGACCGGGATCAGGACGCCAGTTGGTGTCAAGGTCTACGGCACCGATCTCGGCGAAATGGAGAAAATCGCCCGCCAGATCGAGACCGAGCTGAAGACGATCCCCGGAACGTCGAGTGCCTATGCGGAGCGAGTAATCGGCGGCTACTATCTCGACATCGTTCCCGACCGCGTGGCCCTTGGGCGTTACGGACTGACCATAAACGATGTCCAGAATGTCGTCGGCATGGCGCTAGGCTCCGAGGTCGTGACCCAGACGGTTGAAGGCCGGGAACGCTACGGCGTGGCTGTAAGATATCCGCGGGCGTCTCGAAGCGATCCACAGTCGATCGCCAAGGATGTGCTGATATCACTACCGGGTGGCGGAACGGTTCCCCTGGGCGAAGTCGCAGAGGTCAAATTGACCCGTGGTGCCACCACGATCCGCACCGAGAACGGCCAGCTTGCGGTCTATATCTATGTCGATATCGCCAACCGCGATCTCGGCGGCTATGTCGCCGAAGCCCAGCAGGCGGTGGCACGGAGTGTGACGATGCCCCCCGGCTATTCCGTCGCATGGAGCGGCCAGTTCGAATATCTGCAACGGGCAGAGGCACGACTTGCCGTCGTCGTTCCCCTGACGCTGGCGCTGATCTTCCTGCTGCTCTACCTGAACTTCAAGGCGCTGACCGAGACGATGATTGTCATGCTGTCCCTGCCCTTCGCGCTGGTCGGCGGCATCTGGCTGATGTGGTGGATGGGCTTCAACGTGTCCGTTGCTGTTGCCGTCGGCTTCATCGCTCTTGCAGGCGTAGCGGCGGAGACGGGCGTGATCATGCTGATCTACCTCGACCATGCGATGAAAGAGCAGCGCGCAGCCTGCGAAAATGAAGGACGTGTTTTCTCGAGGCTGGACCTCAACAGGGCGATCATGGTCGGCGCGGTCGAGCGCGTCCGGCCGAAAATGATGACGGTGGTCGCCATTATGGCTGGCCTCGTGCCGATCCTCTGGAGGACCGGCACGGGGTCGGAGATCATGCAGCGCATCGCCGTACCGATGATCGGCGGCATGGTGTCGTCGACGCTGTTGACGTTGATCGTCATCCCGGCGGTCTATGGGCTAGTCAAGGGATGGCGGCTGCCGGTAGCGGCTGCGGCCGATCAGCCGGCCACCGAGGGTGTCCAAAGGAGTCTCCAGGCTGCCGAGTAACATCTTGGCGGGAGCCGTCTGTTTGGCTCCCGCCGGATCTTCTGCGCTTTTGATCCAGGCCATAAACAAACACAGCTAGGCGATCAGGAAAATCGGCGCAGGATCATTATCGGGAGTAAGATGCAGCGCCATTCGAATAAACTCGGCCTCAAGGAAGATTTTTGATCCGTGATTGTCGAAAAGGTGAATCTTCGTTCGTCTTCTACGACGAAGACACCGGAGGCGAAGCCAAATGAAGTTGTATTTCAGCAGAAACCCCAATCCACGCCTTGCAGTTGCCGTTGCGCGTTTCTTGAAAACAGATGTCGCCTTCGAGTTCGCCGCACCAATGGCTCCAGGGCAATCAGAGAGATATCTGCCGCTCAATCCGAACCTTCTTTTGCCGATTCTGGAGCATTCCGGTCGAACGCTTTGGGAAAGCGATGCGATTGCCTGCTGGCTTTCCAGACGCGCCGGCTCGAACTTCTGGAGAACCGACGATGAAGAACCGGACATGATCCGCTGGATCAGTTGGGCGAAGGAAAACTTCATGAAGGCATGCGACATCGTCCACTGGGAGCGCGGCACGAAGCTGCGCTACGGTATTGGGCCCTGCGACGACACGATGGTTGCAGAGGGTCTAACACAATTCCACAAAGCGGCAGTCATTCTCGAAGGTGAATTGTCCGATCGATCGTGGATCCTTGGCGACACCATCTCGTTTGCCGATTTTCGCATGGCGACGTTCTTGCCCTTCAACGACGCGGCACGCCTTCCGATAGAGGACTATCCCGCCATAAGACGATGGTCTGATCGGTTAAACCAAATCGAAGCCTGGCGCGATCCATTTCGCGGATTGGATGCTCCACGCTTGCCGCCGCTTCCCAACTGAAATGGCCTAGTGGGCGAACAAAGCTATTGTGGTCTTCAAGCGATGTGAAGAGCTACATCGCGCAAAGCCAACGACCGTTTCAGATAGATCTAGTCTCCGGGGAGCGCATTCGTTTCGCCAAGCAACATCGCTGTCTATGACGAATTTCCGCAACCCCAGAATACGGGAGCCATCTTTTCCAGGAGCATCGAGCGATATAGATAGGCTATCGTAAAAGAGGCCCCGCTCAAATGATCCTGAAATATGCAGCCGTTTTGATTGCGATACTTGCGATCATGGGCGGTCCGGTAAATGCCCGACAAGACGGAGCCACCACCGGGCCGCTGCCCAGTGAAATCACGCCGCCAAATCTTCCGATCCATGTGATCAATGGCAAAGCGACGCGGGATACGCTCGCCATCCTTTATTCTGGCGATGGGGGATGGCAAGACCTCGACGAAGAAGTCGGCAGCTATTTGCGGAACGTGGGTGTTCCGGTGATAGGACTGGATTCCCTTCGCTATTTTTGGTCTGGGCGGACAGCCCGGAAAACAGCCGGAGATCTTGGTCGCATCATCGACTATTACACCAAGCGGCTGAACGTGCACCATGTCGTTCTTGTCGGCTATTCCTTCGGGGCAGACGTGATGCCAGCCAGCTACAATAGGCTGAGCCCAGAGCAAAAGGCGAAGGTCAAGGCAATTTCACTCCTGTCCCTGTCGCACAAGGTCGATTATGTGATCTCCCTTGCGGGCTGGCTTGGATTTCAAACCGAAGGCAAAGGCGGCAACCCTGTCGATGATGTGAGGTCAATCAGGCCGGGGATAGTTCAATGCGTTTACGGCAAGGACGACGATCACGACAATGCCTGTCCGGCTCTGCGGCGCACAGGAATAGAGGTGATCGGCATGCCCGGCGGGCATCATTTTGGTGGTGACTACGACAGGCTGGCTCAATATATCATTGCAGGCCTGAAGACACGCCCGAGCAAATAAGTCTTCGGGCATTCCGTCGATGAGAAGGCCAGCAATCTGCAAATCCCGATCTAGACAATGATGCTTGTCCCGTTTATAGGCCGAGCGCAGCCGTAGATGTCACGGTGCGGGTGATTAGCTCAGTTGGTAGAGCAGCTGACTCTTAATCAGCGGGTCGTAGGTTCGAGCCCTACATCACCCACCAGGACGGCTCCTGTGCGTTCAGGGTTCGGGACCAACCTATGATTGGGCAATCGATCCATATTGTGAAATGGACGCCAGAAGGTTCCAACGAAGCTGAACCTTGTTTGCCGGAAGCTTTTTTCGCTTGTGCCGTCATGGCGGACGCAAGCACAGAGCGGATCCTGATCAGTCATACCGTTTCAGGAATTCCGAAACTGTTGCCAGGCAAAGATCCTTTTCTTCCACATGCGGCATGTGGCTCGAATTCTCGAACAGCACCCATTCGCAGCCCTTGACGCGATCGACATAAGGCTTGACCACCAACGGCGTTGCCTCGTCGTATTTGCCCGAGAGCAGCAAGGTCGGCGCCTGGATAAGCGGAAGCCGTTCCTCGATCGTCCAGTCCTTCATCGTACCGATGACATGAAATTCGGTCGGGCCGTTCATGTTGCGGTAGACGGTACTGTCTTCGTCCATGGTTGCGAAGGTGCGGGCGACCTCCGCTGGCCAAGGCGTTACCCGGCAGACATGGCGGTCGTAGAAGACCCGGGAGGCGGCGATATAATCCGGATCGGTAATCGTTCCGGCCTGCTCGTGCTGCAGCAACGTGTCCTGCACGGCCTGCGGCAGTTCCTCGCGAAGTCGGTTCGCTTCCGCGACCCAGGTATGCATGTTGGCCGGCGAATTGGCGATCACCAGCGCCTTCAGACCCTTAGGCTGACGCACGGCATGTTCGGCGCCCAGCATGCCGCCCCAGGACTGACCGAGAAAGGCGTAGCGATCCTGGATGCAGAGATGCCTCAGCAACGTATCGAGTTCTTCAAGAAAGAGCGCCGGCGTCCAGAAGTCAGGGCCTTTTTCCGGCAGGCGCGTGGAGTTGCCGTTGCCGAGCTGGTCGTAATGGATCACCGGGCGGCCATCGATTTCGGAGATCCCTTTGAAGCTGTCGACATAGTCATGCGTGCAGCCAGGGCCGCCATGGGCGACGATAAGCGGCAGCTTCGTCGAATCAAGCGAGCCGGTGATGCGATACCATGTCCGGTATTCGCGAAAGGGCAGAAAGGCTTCCTGCGTCGGGACTGCGGCCACGGGGGTCTCCATCTCTAGGCTTTGACGGCGAGACCATAACGCGGCGAAAACGCGGGCGGCAGCTATCAGAAGTTATAGGATGGCCGCTCGTCCAGCAGGCGGTAATGCGTGGCGCGAACGACGGCCTGCGTCCGGTTTTTGGCGCCGAGCTTCTTTGCCGCAGCGTTGAGATGCATGACGACCGTCGGCACGGAGCGATCGATGATGCGCGAGATTTCCTTGGCCGAATAGCCTTCGGCGGAATAGCGCAGGCATTCCCTCTCCCGATCCGTCAGCCGGATCTTGCCGACGCTAAGGGCGGCGCTGTCGAAGAGCGAATAGGCCGTCTCGTGGAAGACATGGGCGAGCAGGTTGAAATCGGCAATATAGCGCAGGGCATCTCGCTCGAATTCCCGGTCGCCGCCAAAACGAATCCCGGTGACGGTTGCATAATCGCCGCGCGGCATATGCACGGGCACGGTCACGCCCGTCGACATGTCCCGTTCGCTGAGATAGCGGGCAACGGGAGCGGTATCCTCGCTCATGAAACGCTTGATCAGCGTATCGGCGTCGGCGTCATAATTCCAAAAGAAGGGCGCGGAGGTGCGCAGCGCCACCTGCTGCACGGGATCGATGCGGAAATAGCCGCGATCGAACCAATATTCATGCATATCGTCAGAGATATTCCGCAGCTTCAGCAGCGAGGGGATCATAACCCTGCCGTCGAGATCATAAGGCACCGGCGTGTAGTCGTAGATCAACGCTTCGAAACCGATCGCCTTCATGGCCTCGAAGACTTGGTCGATGCGGCCGTCCAGCGTCTGATGCGCCGTGAACTGACGCCTGATGGCTCCCATTTGGTCGAACATGCAACGGTTCCCGTCTGTGGCTGCGCCCTAACCTATCACTTCTTATAGCTGGTGCCAGGCGCGGTTTAAGGTAAAAATTTAGCCATGCTCAAATATTGAGCAAGCGGAATCTTTCGCCGGAGTTGGCAATGTGGCGTGAAATTGAGCCCGAGGCGCGGCACGACATCGAGGTCGACGGCCACACGGTGGTCGCCTACAGCTTCGGCGATGGGCCTGAAACCATCTTTTGTCTGAATGGCGGCCCCGGCCTGCCTTGCGACTATCTGCGCGAAGCGCATTCCTGCCTGATTGATAAAGGATACAGAGTCGTCGCCTTCGATCAGCTCGGCACCGGCGCCTCGGACCGTCCGGCCGACAAGAGTCTGTGGACCATCGGCCGCTATGTCGAGGAGACCGAGACTGTCCGCAGGGCGCTCGGTCTCGGCAAAATTCATATGCTCGGTCACTCCTGGGGCGGATGGCTGGCGATCGACTATGCGCTGACTTATCCCGAAAACCTGCAGACATTGATCCTCGAAGATACCGTGGCCGACATGCCGCACCTGATTTCCGAACTGGAACGGCTGCGCGCGGCACTTGGCCCGGAAACCGTCGCCATGATGCAGAAGCACGAGGCGCAGGGTACGTACGATCACCCCGAATATCTCGCCGCCGTCACAATTCTCAATTATCGCCATGTCTGTCGCCTGCCGGAATGGCCGGCGCCGGTTCGTCGTTCGCTCGACGATTGGAACATGGGTCCCTATGAGACGATGCAGGGGCCGAACGAGTTTCTATATATTGGCAATCTCAAGGACTGGAACCGCATTCCCGACCTGAAGCACCTGACCATGCCGGTGCTGATCACGACCGGCGAGCATGATGAGCTGACGCCCGCCTGCGCGCTGCGAATGAAGCTTGCTTTGCCCGATGCCGAGCTCAAGGTCTTCGCCAATGCCAGCCACATGCCTTTCTACGAGAACCCGCAGGACTACTATCCGGCCCTTATCGATTTCCTGTCGCGGCATGGGGCAAGCTGATGCAAACTAAGGTGATCGAAACCCGACGACGACAAGGGGGCGATCGCCGCCATGCATCGCTATAGATTCGTTCTGACACGACCGCTGCAGTTCCTGCCTGTGATCTTCGGCATCAGCGTCATCACCTTCATTCTGGTGCACCTCATTCCGGGTGATCCCGCACGCAATATCCTTGGCACGCGCGCCACCCCGGCGGCGCTCGCCAGTATCCGCGCGCAATATGGGCTCGATCAGCCGATGTGGCTGCAATATTTCTATTTCATCAAGAATCTCGGCAATGGCGAAATGGGCAAATCGATCCTCTACAAGATCGACGTGCTGCCGCTGATCTCGACCCGGATCGAACCGACAATTGCCCTGGTCGTTTCGAGCGTCATCCTGTCGATCCTGATCGCAGTGCCGATGGCCGCGATCGCTGCGCGCAATGCTGGTCGCGCGCCGGATCATGTCGTGCGCATCATCTCGACCTTTGGCATCGGCTTTCCACCCTTCTGGCTTGGGCTGATGCTGATCATCCTGTTCAGCGTCCAGCTTGGCGTCTTGCCGGTGTCGGGCTATGGCGAGACGATCAACGACAAGCTTGCCCATCTCGCCCTGCCGGCTTTGACCGTTGCGCTGTCGCTCTCGACTGTGCTCACCCGAAGCCTGCGGGCTGCGATGATCGAGTCGCTGAAATCGGATGTGGCAACTGCCGCTCGAGCCCGCGGCATGCCGGAAAGCATCGTCTTCTGGCGGCATGTGGTGCCGAACTCGCTGGTACCGACCATTAATTTGCTGGCCGTCAATATCGGTTGGCTGATCGGCGGAACGGTCGTCGTCGAAAGTGTCTTCGCCCTGCCCGGGATGGGCCAATTGCTGGTGAGAGCCATCTTCTCCCGCGACTACATGGTCGTCCAGGGCGTAGCGATGGTATTTGCCTGCGCTACCGTGCTTGTCAATTTCCTCGCCGATATCGTGACGGTCACGGCTGACCCGAGGGTCACGCTATGAGCGTCGACGTCATTGCCCCCTCCTCCCTCGGCTGGAGAAAATTCCTCGGCAAACATCTGACGCTGACACTGGGCGGCGGCATACTGCTGTTCTTCCTCCTGCTGGCAATCTTGGCTCCTATCGTCGCACCCTATGATCCGATCTTCCAGAACGCCGATGTGCGCCTGCAGGCGCCGTCGCTGTTGCATCCGTTCGGCACGGATAATTTCGGGCGCGATATCCTGTCACGCGTCATCTGGGGCGTGCGCATCGACCTGCAGATCGCCGTCATTGGTGTGCTTTTCCCGTTTCTGATCGGCACTACGGTCGGCACCATCGCAGGCTTTTTCGGCGGCATCGTCGATGCGCTCTTCATGCGCCTCGTCGATATCATTCTCGCCTTCCCCTTTCTGGTGCTCATGTTGTCGATCATCGCCATCCTTGGGCCGGGACTGAGCAGCTTTTATATCGCCATGGCGCTTGTGGGCTGGGTATCCTATGCCCGACTCATCCGCGCGCAGATGCTGGTCCTGAAAAGCAGCGACTATGCCGTCGCCGCCGTCAGCCTCGGCTTCAGTCGGCCGCGCATCATGTTCCGCCATCTCTTGCCGAACGCCATTGCCGGCTCGATCGTCTTTTCCATGTCGGATGCCGTGCTCGTGCTTCTCAGTGGGGCCGCCGTCAGCTATCTCGGGCTCGGCGTGCAGCCGCCGCTCGCAGAATGGGGCGTCATGGTTGCCGAGGGCCAGAGCTTTATCACCACAGCCTGGTGGATCACGCTCTTTCCCGGCCTGTCCGTCGTCTGCCTCGCCTTTGGCTTCAGCATGCTGGGTGACGCGCTCGGCGAACTGCTTGGAGTGCATGAATGAGCGCGCCGGTTCTTTCTGTCCGCAACCTTGTGGTCAAAGCCCATCTCGACAATAGCGTCCGCACGCTGATCGACAGCGTCTCACTCGATCTCGGCAAGGGCGAAATCCTCGGTCTGGTCGGCGAAAGCGGTTCCGGCAAGAGTCTGCTCTGCCGTTCGCTGGTGCGGTTGCTGCCATCGTCATTGCTGAAGATCGACAGCGGCTCGGTCCGCCTTGAGGGACGTGAGCTCACGGACATCGGCGACGCCGAAATGCTCAAGGTGCGCGGCGGCGAGATCGGCATGATCTTTCAGAATCCAACCAGCCATCTCGATCCGGTCATGCGCATCGGCAATCAGATCGCCGAAGGCATCCGTTACCATCAAGGCCTGAACACGCGGGACGCGCGCGCGGCAGCGACTGAGATCCTCGCTCAGGTTGGCTTTCCCGATCCGGCCAGGCAATATGACAACTACCCACATGAGTTTTCCGGCGGCATGCGCCAGCGCGCCATGATCGGCGTGGCGCTTTCCTGCAATCCGAAGATCCTGATCGCGGACGAGCCGACAACGGCGCTCGACGTGACCATCCAGGCTCAGATATTGCGGCTTTTGATCGACATTCGCGACAAGCGTGGCCTATCCATCATCCTCATCACCCATGATCTTGGCATCGTCGCTCAGACCTGCGACCGCATTGCCGTCATGCGTGCCGGGCAGTTGCTCGAACAGGGATCGAAACGGCAAATTCTCAGCCGGCCGGAAAACCTCTATACGATCGATCTGATCAACAGCCATCCGTCAATGCCTGACGAAGCGACACCAACACCAAGCGGACCACGCGCTCTGGACCCGGCCGTCAAGCCGCTGCTCGAGATCGATGACCTGCATGTGCGCTTCAAGGTCGGCAGCGGTCTCTTAAAGAGCCGTGAGGCGACTATGGTGAGCGCCGTTTCCGGTGTCAGCCTGCAGATCATGCCAGGCGAGACCGTCGGCATCGTCGGTGAATCCGGCAGCGGCAAGAGCACGCTTGCCCGCGCTGTTCTCGGGCTTACCCCAATCTCTTCCGGTCACGTTACCTTCGACGGCGTCGACCTCGCCCAGCGCAAAAGCATCGATCTCGCCAAGCTTCGCCGCGAAACAGCGATGGTCTTTCAGGACCCGTTCAATGCTCTCAACCCTCGCCTTACGATCGGCCAGACGCTTACCGAGGTGCTGAAGGTGCAAGGCAAGGTCGCAAGGCCGGATATTCCGGCCCGCATCGGCGAATTGCTCGATCTGGTCGGCCTTGAGCGCGAATTTGCCGATCGCAAGCCTCGCAGCATGAGCGGGGGACAGTGCCAGCGCGCGGGCATCGCGAGGGCGCTTGCCGTCGATCCGAAGCTTATCATTGCCGACGAATGCGTCGCGGCTCTCGATGTCACCATACAGGCCCAGATTATCGATCTGTTCCGTGAGTTGACCCGCAAGATGAACCTGACGCTGATCTTCATCGCCCATGATCTCGCCATCGTGCGCAATCTCTGTGAGCGAACGGTCGTGATGTATCACGGTGAGATCGTCGAAGAAGGTCCCTCGGAGGAGATCTTCTCGCGACCGAAACATGCCTACACCGCTGCGCTCATCGCCGCCATTCCCGATATCGATCCGGACAAGCCCCTGCTTGGAGAACTCGACGCAGCGCCTATCCGCTCGGCCAAACGCATATCATAACAACGAAGGGAACGAACTCATGATCAACAGGTGGAAAACAATCGGGCTTGCGGCAATCCTGGCCGGCCTCACGCTGAGCGCAAGCTATGCCGAAGCCGCCGGCGTGCTGACTATCGGTCGGCGCGAGGATTCGACGACATTCGATCCAATCAAGACGGCGCAGAATATCGATAACTGGGTGTTCTCCAATGTCTATGACGTCCTGGTGCGCGTCGACAAGACGGGCACGAAGCTCGAACCAGGTCTCGCGGAAAGCTGGACAGCATCCAGCGATGGTCTGACCTATGTCTTTAAAATCCGTGATGCGAAATTCTCCGATGGTTCGCCGCTGACAGCTGATGATGCAGCTTTCAGCCTTTTGCGCATCCGCGATGATCCAGCCTCCCTCTGGAGCGATTCCTACAAGGTGATCGACACGGCGATTGCGACCGATCCGCATACTCTGACGATCAAGCTCAAGCATGCTTCCGCACCATTCCTGTCGACACTCGCTCTGCCGAACGCCTCGGTCCTTTCCAAGGCTGCAATGCAATCCATGGGGCCGGATGCCTATGCCGAAAAACCGATCGGATCGGGCGCCTTTTCAGTGGAGGAATGGCGTCGCGGCGACCGCATCATCCTGAAGAAGAACCCGAATTTCTGGCAGGCGGACCGCGTGAAGCTCGATGGCGTCCAATGGATTTCGGTTCCTGACGACAATACCCGCATGCTGAATGTTCAGGCTGGTCAGTTGGATGCCGCCATTTTCGTGCCCTTCTCGCGCGTCGATGAATTGAAGAAGGATACAAACCTCAACGTGTCGATCGATCCGTCGACCCGAGAGGATCACCTGCTGATCAACCATGCCCATGGCGATCTCGGTAGAAAGGACGTGCGTCAGGCAATCGACATGGCTATCGACAAGAAGGCAATCGTCGATGCTGTCACCTTCCACCAGGGCACGGTTGCCAATTCCTATATTCCTAAAGGCGCTCTCTACTATTATCCCGACAACCTCCAGCGGCCCTATGATCCGGAGAAAGCCAAGCAGATGCTATCCGCCGCCGGCGTCTCCAATCTCACGCTGAATTATCTCATTCGCGCCGGCGACGAAGTCGACGAACAAACAGCGGTATTGGTTCAGCAGCAACTCGCCAAGGCCGGCATCACTGCCAACCTGCAGAAGGTCGATCCAAGCCAGGAATGGGACATGACGGTTGCCGGCGACTACGATATCTCGGTCAACTATTGGACCAACGACATTCTTGACCCGGACCAGAAGACAACATTCGTGCTCGGGCATGACTCCAACAACAATTATATGACCAATTACAAGAACGAAGCGGTCAAGGAGCTGGTCGCAAAAGCGCGTCAGGAGCTGGATCCGAAGAAGCGCGAACAAATGTATATCGATCTGCAGAAGATGGCGAAGGACGACGTCAACTGGATCGACCTTTATTACAGCCCCTACATCAACGTCTCGCGCAAGAACATAGAGAACTTCCACCAGAATCCGCTTGGCCGGTTTTTCCTGGAAGACACCGTCAAGAACTGAAATCTTGCCGTCTGGCCCTTGCTCCGCCAACGGGCGGAGCAAGGGCCTTTTGTGCAGGGAATTGCTCATGGCAGCGCGCCAAAGGATCGGCAAATGGGTTCGTGGCCGCAGCAACTAGAGCATCTGCTTCATTGCGTCGGTCGGGGATATGCAGGTGCGCGCAACGTGTTGCGATCGCATCATCGATGGATAAAATTCGGCCGGCGAATTTCCGCCGCACGTAATTTTCCAACCATGAATACAGGCGGGTGCGCCAGGTTGTATCGCGACGCCGTATGCTGAGCCCCCTCGCTCCAATTCCAGGATCGCAATTGCCGTAAGGCATAGATCTTGCGCATCCTCTGCCCTAACCCAAGCAACGGCATTTGCAAACGCTTGCTGTTGATGGAATTAGACGCCGCCAACTGGCTCTTGCTGATGGAACAAGCCTTTGTTGTCGAACCAGCATTTGTAAACCTGCTCAAAACCTTCGTATAAAACCGATTTCAAAGGAACACCGCCATAGCCGCCGACACGTGGTGCCTCTTCTTGCACCGAGAGCGCAGAGCGGCTCCGTAGCATGCCCATGTCAGGTCGCTATTCGCCACCGCTATCGGTCCGCGTATCCTTTTCCGCCTCAGCCTCGTCTTGGGATGATGTGCCGCCCAAACTGGTGGTCGGCAATCCCAGGAAGCAGGAGACCGACGAAATGGCGAGTAAACAAAGCGAAGCGAACAAGAAGCACTACGAGACGATTGCAGCCCACGCGCAAAGCGGCGAACAACTGTCGCCCGAGGAGGCCGCCGCCTGGAACGATGCCGAATGGACCAAGCTGACGGCTGAACCGGGCGGCGTTGACTTTCTGGAGGTGGAGGTCGGCGGCAGACCGGCACTTTGGATCGTCCCGAAAGGCGCAGCGCTTGATCGAGTCATCCTCTATATTCACGGTGGCGGATTTGTCGGTGGCTCGATCTACACGCATCGAAAGATGATCGCCCATCTTGCCAAGGCGACCGGTTGTCGAGCCCTCGCCATGAGCTACGACTTTGTTCACCAGGGGCAGCACTATCCGGCCCAGCGCAATCAGGCCGTTAATGTCTATCGCTGGGTGCTGGATCAGGGCATCGAGCCTCGACATATCGCAGGCGCCGGGGATTCAGCAGGCGTTACAATTCTTTTTGGCGCACTCCTGGTGGCTCGTGATCGAGGGCTGCCGCTTCCGGCTGCGATTATGAGCATCTCCGGATGGTTTGATATGACGGCAAGCGGCGCGAGCTACCAGTCGAACAGCCAGAAGGATCTCTTCTTCCAGAGGGAAACGGTCCAGTGGCTGGCCGGCATGGTGCTCGCGGGTTCAGACCCACATGATCCGCATGCGAGTCCGCTCTTCGCAGATGTCACCAACTTCCCGCCAATCTTCCTGCAGGCCGGCGGCGATGAAACACTACTCGACGACAGCCGCGTCCTTGCCGAGCGCGCCAGAGCTGCCGGCGTCGATGTAAGGCTCGATGTATTTCCGCAGATGCTTCATTCTTTCCAGATGATGGCCGGCCGTGCGCCGGAGGCCGACGATGCGATCGCCAGGTTCGCCGCGTGGGTAAGGCCCAAGCTCGGGCTTCCCGGGGCAGAAAGCAACGCCGCGTGATTTCAGCAAGGCACAAGGCCGGCGAACAGGATTTCCTTTGCTTTGTCGGCTCGGCTAGGATGAACGCGTACAGGAAGCTTGCGACAAAGGTCGCAGCTACCTGGGTGATTTTGGATGGGTAAATCATGAAGCTGCAGCCGCGCGTCGAATCCACCGGCCTCTTCGATGTCCGATATGCCGATTTTCTCAAGACGGTCTCGCATCTGCGTGGCCAGCTTCATCGCTATTGCGCGCGCATGACCGGCTCGGCCATGGATGGCGAGGATATCATGCAGGAAGCGCTGTTCGAGGCCTATTGCAAGGTCGATCAGTTGCAGGATCCGCGAGCTTTGCAGGGGTGGTTATTCCGTATTGCGCATAATCGCTGCATCGACTTCCTGCGCAATCGCAAAGCCCGGGAGCGAGCCGAGGCGAACTATGCGCAGGAGAAAATCATCCTGCCGGTCGAGCCCGCCGGTTTCGGCGCTGGCCGTGCGATCGAGCGCCTTTTCATCCATCTGCCGCCGAAGGAGCGAGCCTGTGTGCTGCTGAAGGATGTGTTCGACTATTCGCTGGACGAGATTGCCGAATTGGTGGGTTCGACTGTCGGCGGCGTCAAATCGGCGCTCAATCGTGGCCGAACGAAGCTCGCCTTCTTGCCGGCATCACCTGCAGTACCTCCCGCGGCTGTCGCGCCCGATCCCCAGTTGGCGCGGCTGCTCGACCGCTATGTCGACCTGTTCAATCGACGCGACTGGGACGGCGTTCGCGCCCTTGCAAGCGCCGACGCTAGATTGCGCGTATCCGATTGCTTCAATGGCCTGCTGGTCGATTCACCCTATTTCGCCGAATTCGAGCGGGCCCAGGCACCCTGGCGGATCGACATCGGCGAGGTGGAAGGCGAAGCGGTGCTGATCGTTTTGTTCAAGCGGCACAATGGCTGGATTCCGACCTATCCCGTGCGCGTGCACGTTCGAGATGGTTTGATCGACGCAATTACCGATTATTACGCCTGCCCATGGTTGTTTTCGGCGGCAGACAATGTTCGCATCAATGGACGACCGATTTTCGATAGCACTGAGAAAGGCTCATAACACGAGGCCGCCGGATCGGTTGTCCAAACGGGATCTGCACCGGCGTTGTGCGGCGCTTCCACATACGCCAGCATTCAGTGGCCTGCGACACAAGGGGATCTATAATACCTCAAGCGAGTTCAGTTCAAACGGCGAGTAGTCCTGCCGAACTGCCCTGAGCGACAACGGTGAAATTGGTTGCTATAGGAAATCACCAAGGCTGCAATTCGATTTTCCTGCCCACCGGCAACCTCATCTATCTGGACTTTCGATGAACGAACACATGAAATCCGTAGAGCTTAAGAAGGCGTTTCGTTTGATCAATCACGGTCCAACCGTGCTGCTATCAGCCCGCCACGCCGGTATCGACAATGTCATGGCTGTAGCCTGGTGCTGTGGGCTCGACATTGATCCTCCAAAACTTACCGTCGTCGTGGACCAGATTGCCCAGACCCGTTCATTGATCGAGGCAACCGGACAGTTCCTCGTCCAAGTGCCGACTGTTGCGCAACTCGAACTGACACGCGAGGTCGGGACCCGGACATTGTACAAGGAACCGAACAAGCTTCAGAAAGCGGGTGTCTCGATTTTCGAAATGCCTGGCCAAGATCTACCTTTCGTCGAAGGCTGCTCCGCCTGGCTCGTCTGCAAGCTGATGAGTGAGCCTCATATTCAGAACACCTACGATCTCTTTATCGCGGAAGTAACTGCGGCCTGGGCCGATGAGCGCGTGTTCCGGGACGGGCATTGGCATTTCGAAACTGCTGATCCCCGGTGGCGAAGCCTTCACCACGTCGCAGGCGGCCATTTTTATGCGATTGGAGAGCCCCTCACCATTGCCACAGAAGCAGGCTGAAATCGACGTCGAGTAGACGCGAAGGCTGCCAACGCTGAAATTTGAATACTATTGAGCAAGTGGCTGTGACGACGAAAACCGCAAGCGAGTGGGAGAGGTTCAAGCATCATGAAGAACCCGATTGACGTACTGGCTGAGTCCGGACTGCGGACTGGTGAGGTGCTTTCCCGGTCCGATATACATCGCTTGGGAAAGCTACATAGGGTCGTGCACCTCTATCTCTTTGACGCAAAAGGTCGATTGCTTCTCCAGCGCCGCTCACTGACGGTCGATCATTTTCCCGGCGCATTGACCATTTCCGTGCTTGCACATGTCGATGCGGGAGAGAGCAGCATGGATACCGCCGAAAGAGAGCTGGAAGAAGAGCTTGGTCTTTCCCGCCACAAAGTGTCGAGCCGCTTCCTGTTCTCGTACCGACGCGACGCGGTATTGGGCGACGAATATATTGATCGTCAGTTTAACGATGTGTATGCCGCATGGGGAGATTTCACGCTTTCAGATGTGGCGGTCGACAACAGGGAAGTGGCGGGCGTGAGCCTGGTCGAGTTTCCCGAATTCATCGCGATGGCATCCGATCCAGGCAGCGCTCTTGCTGATGTCTATCGTGATGAGGCCAAGGATCTCGTTTATTTCCTGTCAAAACAATTCGCAAATCTCGATCACGTGACCCTAATTTGAGGCGCTCGGAGATGGGTATCAAAATACGACGACATCCCGCCTGGAAATTTCTTTTGCTGCCCCTGCGGCTTCTCATAGCCCTCCTCGTCATCATCAGCGAGATCGCTCGACCGCTTTACCGGCCATTCGTGACATGGTTCGCCTCGCTCTCCATTGTGGAGCACTTCAGTGCGCTGGTTGGCTCGTTGCCGCGAAGTGTCATTCTCGTCTTGTTCGTGGTGCCGCTGGCCGTTGCGGAGCCGTTGAAGATTTATGCTTTATTCCTCATCGCCAAAGGTCATGTCGCCTCCGGGATCGTGATAATCGCATTGGCCTACCTGATGAGCTTCCTCCTGGTTGAGCGCCTTTTCCATGCAGGCCGCGAGAAGCTGCTAACTTATGGCTGGCTCAATTGGATCATGGATCGCGTTGAAACTGTTCGAAATTGGGTTTCCGAGATCAAAGAAAGCGCGATCGCAACGGTGCGTGGCTGGCTCGCCTTTCTTGGACATTAGGAGACCGGGTGGCCTTGACCGAAGGCCGTTGAAAATTGCTTCGACCTGACATGCTTCAAGGCGAGCGAAGCAGGTCATCGTCAGCCTGGCATGACGGAAGCCCTGTGTTGGGCGTAGAGCAGCTCTGCCAATTTCGAAGTGCACAGATCTTCGCCAAACTGCTAAAATTATGGGCAGAAAGAAGATGAGGTATTCGAAATGACCGTGGTCAGCAAACTCTCCAGATTTATTGAACTCCGCCGTGCCTATCGCGAACTCCAGCAGATCAGCGACGCGGGCCTGAAGGACATCGGCTTGTCGCGCGGCGCCGTCAAAAGTGCCGTATACGGCAAGTGATCGGGCGCCCGTTCGCAGCTTGTGCGAACGCCGAAGTGTTGAGCTCCATTTAAAGCCATCCCGTTTGCCATTTAGCGATGGCCTACAAATGGTTCAAATTGGTGAGGCACTTCATGGACCTGTCTCAGGCTGTTTGAACCGATGCCAAGCGGGGCGCTCATCGAAGCTGACCTGTCTCTTCAGACTGCAGTTTCCACTCGATGCGAAATCGAATAATCTCTCTTCGTGACAGATGGTCAAAGAGAGCATTAGGCATGTCCAGGCCGCCGATCTACAACGGACTCACGAGGGCAATTGCCTTCGGCATTCTGATTATTTTTCCCGCTGTTTTCTGTGTTTCCTGCTCGACGGTCGGCCGAACTGGTGGCCAATCTGGCTCCGCGGCTGCGAGCAATTCGGCAGATCCCGCCAACGCCAAAGAAAAAGCGGCCGAGCGTCGGCGATGGTCTGAGAGAGTAGAGCGCGATAATCAGCTGGATCCAAGTGGGTCGGCACCGGGCTCCTATGGCTCTTTCGGCCCTCGTTTCACTTGGTAAGCGACTTTGGCGCACCATTTCGACGCCTAAATTGCGCATCAAGCCGCAAATCATGCAAACCTTCATCGCCGGTCATGAGTAGACGGCTTGTTCATTATTGGCACTCCAAGCAGGAATGGTGCGGTTTCGCTCGGAATTCCGGGGTATTCTCGAGCCTCTGTTTAGCGGAACACTATGTTAAATGGACGCGCCGTGCTTTTACTTTGACAGTATCATGCTGCGGAACAGGCGCGGCAACTCAATTCGTATCCGAAAACCAAAGTTAGGCGTCGGGCCGCATGGAGAGTGATCCGCTCGGCGTATGTTGCGGCCCGTTTAGCGTCGTCGGAAGACGTCACGAGGCGATGAATTTCACCGTTACGCCGCGCTGCCGAAAGTAGGCCTGCATAAGTTTCCTGCCAGAACGATTGTTATGCACCAGCTTGACCGGGTCGAATACGGCTTCCGTCAAACCGGCCCGCGTCAAGGCCGCCTTGAGGTTCGCGATATGCAAATCGATGTCGGCATTGTCTGCGTGGAGCGATTCATAAATGCGGTTGATTGCATCTACTACGGTCGGTTCGCTCATTATTACACTCCTGTTGTTGTTTCGCTGGTGCTTACCACATTATTCGGCTTGACCTTATTGTGGTGAAGCATGCCCACGTCAATGCGCGACGACGGAGTGATGCGCTGCATCCGCTGCCTGAGGCTGGCACCGCAAGCCGACATGCGGCCTCGCCCCGCGCATTTTACACGTCACGACAGCTTCGTGGCGTAGGCGGCCATTCCGCATCCAGCGCCATTTGTCGGAGTATGATTTCCACAGCGAGGCGTGTAAGTTGGCAACCTTGGAGACACATGGAGGATGTGCCGATGCCCCGTTTTCTTGCCATTTATACCATGAAGCCCGAGGACCTGGCGTCCTTTCGAAACCTGCCCAAGGCCGAACAGGACGCAGTGGACGCCTTAGGCGTCAAAGAGTGGGCAGCCTGGGAAGAAAGGAATGCTCCGTCAATCCTTGACCGTGGCGGAATGGTGGGCAAGACGACACGCATAACCAAGGGCGGAGTCGTCGATGCCGTGAACTCGCTTTGCGGCTACCTAGTGGTCGAAGCCGAGAGCCCTGACGCCGCTGCACGTCTGTTCAAGGATCACCCGCATATCACAATTTTTCCCGGCGACGGGGTGGATGTAATGCCCTTTTTGACCTGAGCGCTTTCATGGAGGCATCACCAAAGGCGATGATTTCACCTCAGCGACGTGGGAGCTCGCGATTGGCCGAGAGCGGATGAACGTGGCAGCGGCGGCGGACAGCAACCGCGATATCAAACCAGTTTGCCATACATCTCCACCAAAGCGTTGAATGAGGGAGCAATCGGCATGAAGAAGCCATGCTCGATGAAGGTGCTAATCAGCGCATCGGGCGTGTTGGTCCAATCGGTCTCAGCCTCTTCGAAATAACCCCAGTACATCTCGCCGTCCGTGTACATGATCTCGCCAACCCGCGAACCCTCGGTGATCTCGACAAATGTACAGAAATCGCCTCCAACCGCGATCGGTGGCGCGAAGCCGAGCAATTCTCTTCCGGATGCGTCCATCTTCGGAATAATGCTCAGAAGATCGGCATAGTCACGCCCATTTTCGACGCCGTAGAAGGTATTGATATCAGCCAAAGCCATGCTCAGGCCAACCCGCTTTACCTCATCGAAGTCGAACGTCGTACGCAAACCGTTGCAACGGCTCAGAAAGCGTATGTAATCCTGCGAAAGATATACACCGTGTTCGTTCACCAGACGTTCGAGCGCTGCTGAGCTCGCTTTCCCGAACGATTCGACCCTGCCGGATCGGAGGATTGTGTCCAGTGTTGTCATAAGCTCTCCTTTGGGCGGTTATCTCGAATTTTGTCTGGCTTTTGCACTTGGCCAAAGCGCCGGTGCAAAATCGCGAGTTCTGCGATTGGATTCTGTACCGCATCGAAATGGCGCTCTCGCATGACATTCAGTCCAGATCCACAAAACCGAAACGCACGCATAAGTTTTCGAGGTCGGACTGATGCAAGCAACTCATGAACAGGTGTTGGATCGTATTGCCGGATACGGGATCCAGCCACCACAACATTGACGCGCCTTGGCTGTGGATGGTCAAACCGTTGTGCTGCGCGAGCAGCGGCCAGCCTAGTTCGCGCAAAAGCTGCTCCTGCATGTCTGTGGCCTCGGTCAATGGCAGCACCATGTCCGCCGCATACGGCCATCCACCCTGCGCCAACTGATACGGGACAACCACGGCCAGGAAGTCATTGAGGGTCAGTTCTTCTGGATAGCGCTCTTCATTCACCAGCATCCACACCCGTTCGCTCGCATCGACAAGCCATTGGCATACACCCTGGTTCTCTTCGAGGAACATCAGGAAGCCATCTTGCACTTTCCATTCTTCGGGTTTTGTGAAGCGGTTGAAGCTATCCATCAGCTCACGGCAAGCGCCTAAACTTAGATGCAGTTTCAGCAGCTCAGGTGGCACTGCAAAGCCTCGTGCCGCCATCCTTGTCACGGCTGCACTGATGACCTCCAAAGGTAAGCCGTCTTCAGACGTAAGCTCACGATCCAACCAGCCTGGCACCAAGGCCCACCAGTCTGACACAGTAGATGGCGCAGCGTTCATGCTTTCTTCCGAGCAATTTGCGTATGGTTGGATCAACACATAGCGCACATACTTGTCGCGGAAATACTTCAAAGCAGTAATTGCGGGAAATCGGTGTCGCAAATATCGCCCGCAAAGATTTGCGTCTCGTGATTGCCTTTTACGAGAGCCCAATGGCCGGTCTTTGCCGAGGGCGGATCAACGCCTGATGAGAATTCCGAACCTTCGCCCTTGCCGTCAGGCCTGAGGCAGGGGCAGGCTGCAAATCTATCATTCACCAACTAAACGAGAACCGAGAGAGCCATCGACACGATAACCCGAAGTGGGCTTGGAATAGTGAAGCATTTCAGGATCTATCTTTGCTTCATTTGGCCAGCGCCAGGCGGAAAGGCGGGTCAAGTCACGGCGGAACTCAACAGGCCGCGGCAATTGCTCATTTCGCCGTGCGTTTGGAGCGGCGTAAAGCACTCCTCCTGCATGGTCGCTTCAGGTCATCCTGAATTTCGGACACAAATGTGCGAAGATAGTTCATACGATCGCGGAAATCGCTTTAGGGAGGGATGCAAGATGCGTGCGCCAGCAGGTTCTGTTACGGGGCTTTGCTCCGCCTCCGCCACTATGTTTGCAGTGGGCATGGCGTTTCTGGGCTATTGGGGCGTTTATGAGCCCGGCCACTGGCGCAGCACCGATTTTGTTGTTGTACTTCTGGCGCTCGTCGGATTTGCAGCACTTGGCTCGGTGCCCTGGATCGTGACGGCCCCTGTTGCCGAAGAGGGCGAAGAGAAGGTTGTCGTCGCTAGGCGAGCGTTTGCAACGGGAGTAGCCCTGGTCTGGCTCTCCGTGCTCGTCGCGGCGCTTGCCTAGTCTCGCTCCAGAGTTACGATCCGGTACTGTAACTCCGTTTCAGCCACGCGGTGTACGCTTGGGTTATGCGCGCACTTGCGCCCCAACTGCAGCTTCGCAGAAGGCACCTTTGAGGCCGGCTGCCAGCATACGAAGCTCCGGGCGAATGCTGGAATGGGCCAATGGCGCCGCCTGCTCGATTGAAGCTGGACTTTTGCACCTCAATTGATACGGTCAATCAGTCGTCGTCGATCCATCCTATAGCCAACCACGACCGAGCGATGCCATGTGCTCCCGCCCGAGAGGATCGAAGGAGAGAGCGTGCCGGTTCCACATTCCGCAGAGATGTCGCAGGATCCGCAACTTCGCGCTCTTCTTTACCAATGGGCGAGGAAGCTGGTCCAATCTGACATCGCTGCAGACCGTGTTGTGCAGCGAACCATCAATGTAATTTGCGACAGTCCTGAGCTTTTGGACGGCGCTCGAATGAATGAAGCGCTCTTTGCTCTCTTGCGTCGATACGCCTTCGACGAAAACGACTTGAGGGCGAGTCGACAGAACGAAGATGCAGGACAGGATTTCCGCAGACCATCGGATAAACAGGGAACCAAACCCAAATAGTTGTCGATGAAGCGTCGCTTCAAAGCCTCATTGGTCGAGGTAACTCCATAAGGGGCCGTTTTCCGCTTGTGGCGTCGCTGAGATCTTTCACCGTCCTTCTCGACTGTCAGGAGCTGCTCGATTGCATGTTTGCTTGACTTCGCCTCGCCCTCAGGCACCGTGAAAGCCAGATCACAAATTGGAGGATACATGACCAGAGAGCGATTTTCCGAATGTCTTTTGCACATCCGCTGGACGCCGATCAATCTGGCGAGCGCGCTGCAATGCGATCTGTCATGGGTGGAAGCGCTTGAAGCGGGGAATGTCGAAGTGCCAACCGGATTGGCGGCGTGGCTCGAAACTCTCGCGCAGTGCCACGAGGCGGCCGGTGTGCCAACCACCTATCGTGGCCGGGGGCATGAGTAATACCGACGGGAGGACAAACCGTTGGCTTGGGAGTTTCAGATAGCTGATCGCAAGCAGAGGGATCCGAGATGAATGACGACTTTCGCCTGAAGCTCATCAAGATCAGAAATGAGAAGATCGCCCATCGCGACGAGCTACTGGAGATGAAGATGCGAGCCGATGGTGCAAAGGGGGTAGGCGATCATATTGATATTGACGGGATGATCGCCCACGAGCAACTGGCAATAGATAATCTCAGCGATGCGATTGCGCGTCTCACATAGAAACACTCAATCACCGCTCTATGGCGAGCACCGGAAATCAACACATAAAACACATCCGGATCTAACCCATCTTCGGTGAGTTTATGACCGGCGACTTCAGTCGGCTTCTCGGCCTCTATCGTAAGTCTCGGCTGAAACTTTCTCCATCCAGGTCACGGTATTGCCTTCAAGGGCTTCAGACACCGCGAAGTGGACCATCGCTTCATTGGCCGAAGCACCATGCCAGTGTTTGACCATCGGCGGTATCCAGACAACATCCCCAGGCTCCATGACCTCGATCGGGCCGCCTTCCTTCTGTACCCACCCACGGCCGGAAACGATGAAGAGCGTCTGTCCAAGAGGATGTGTGTGCCACGCAGTGTGAGCGCCTGCCTCGAAAGAGACCGTCGCACCACCGATGCGCGCGGCGCCATCGCCTTTGTACGCGGCTGACACCTGCACTTTTCCGGTAAACCGCTCCTGCGGCCCGCTCGCCGGCTGGCTGCCACGCCTGACGATCTTGATGTTGCCGCCGCCAGATGTCTCAGCGGGCGAAGCCTGGCGCGACTCCAGGACTGCCTTCAGGGCCGGCACAGCCGACATGGCACGAGGCCAGCCTGCATAGAACCCGACCTGTGTAACCGCTTCGGCCGCTTCAGCAGGCGTCAAGCCGTTGTCCAAGGCGCGGTTCGCATGGAACGCCAGCTGTTCGGGTTGACCCATCGCGACCAGAGCCGCCATCGTCACCAAACTGCGATCTCGGGCCGACAGGTCCGGCCGCTGCCAGAGATCGCCGAACAATGCGCGGTTGGTGAGATCGGCAAGCGCCGGAGCGGTCGGTTCGACGTTGGCATCGACGGCGGCGCGGCGTGCCGTTTCGGCGGCTGCCTCCAGCTGGATGCGAGCCGCATCGCTATCCGCCACGGGTGCGATCTTCTGCTCGTCGAAGACTTTCTTCACTTCAGTCACCGCCGACATGGCATTGGGCCATCCGGAATAGAAGGCCAGATGGGTGATGACCTCGCCGATTTCCTGAGGCTTGAGACCGTTTTCGAGCGCGCGCCTTACATGATTGGCAAGGACATGTCCCTTGCCGGTCGAGATCAGCACCGAGATGGTCACCAGACTGCGATCGCGCGGGGTCAAGTCGTTGCGTTTCCAGAATTCGCCAAACAGCACATCGTCGGTGAAGTGGCCGAGACCGGGCGCCACGTCGTAGACGGCCGGAGGTGCCACGCGTGGATTCTGCTGGGCTTCGGCACCCGTCGTTGCAAAGGCCGAAATGGCGATGCTGGCGGCAAGATTTTTCAACAGAGTTCTCCTCATTGGCAATTTGACGGCTGTTCCGAGATAGGCTGCGGCCGACCGCAGGATTAGGCCTCCAAAAGCGAAAGGGCCTATATTTCTCGTTCATAAAAGAACCGCCGGGCGCGCGGGCACCATTCTATCAGAGCTGCTGTGCCGTGGGACGGAACAGAATCTCGTTGATATCGACATCGTCCGGCTGGCTGATCGCAAACAGCACGCAACGGGCAAAACTATCTGCAGGAATGGCATAGTTTTCGTAGAATTCCTTGATGCCCTTGGCGATATCAGGCTCGCTGATGTGGTCCGGCAGTTCCGTTCTGACTGCACCGGGCGAGATGATCGTGCTGCGAATATTGTAGGGCTTGACCTCCTGGCGCAGCCCTTCCGAAATGACGCGGACGGCGTGCTTGGTCGCGGAATAGACGACGCCGCCCGGCCGCACCTGGTGACCGGCGACCGACGATGTGTTGATGATATGGCCGCTCTTCTGTCTCTGCATGTGCGGCAGTGCGGCGGCGATGCCGAACAGCACGCCCTTCAGATTGACGTCAATCATGCGTTCCCAATCGTCGACCTTGAGCCGTTCGAGCGGGGAATGTGGCATCAGGCCGGCGTTGTTGAGCAGGACGTCGATCCGGCCGTAGACCTCGACCGCATGATCGACAAAGGTCTTAACCTGGTCTCGATCGGTGACATCAACCTGGAACACGGCCTCGTCGCCCAGTCCAAGCTCGACCGCGAGGTCCTTGAGCCGATCGATGCGCCGCGCGCCGAGCACGACACGGGCACCTGCCTTGACGAGCTGCCGTGCTGTTTCGGCACCGAGACCGCTGCTTGCGCCGGCAACCACGACGACCTTGTCTTTGATATTCTGGGTCATTGTCCTGTCCATTTCCTTGGGGGCCGCGCGGATGCACAGACCTGATGCCTGAAGGGTTGGCGACGTCAGCCTCATGTGTGGAAGCCGAGGTTTCGCGGGGGGCGGGTTCGCCTCGACGAAGAGCCGACCAACACTCAGGGAAATTTACCGCTGGCCGATTGGTTCGACTAGATGCTAACATCCGAAAGAACCTATATTGGGAATTCATGAATGAGACGGGATGAACTGGGCGATCTGGTCGCTTTCCTGACGGTCGCGGAAGAGCGCAGCTTCACACGGGCGGCCGCACTATTGGGCACTTCGCAATCATCCCTCAGCCATTCGGTGCGGCGCTTGGAGGACCGGATGGGCGTTCGGCTGCTCACCCGGACCACACGCACCGTCGTGCCGACCGAGGCAGGAGAGCAGCTGGTCGAAACATTGCGGCCCGCATTCAACGATATCCGCAGCCGGCTGGACGCACTTGGCGCCATGCGTCACGCGCCGGGAGGAACGATCCGCATCACCTCGATCCGGCATGCGGCGGAAACCATTCTCATGCCCGCCGTAAAGCGATTGATGCAGACCTACCCCGATATCAACATCGAGATCTCCGTCGACAATCGCTTTGCTGATCTTGTGAACGAGCGTTTCGACGCCGGGGTCCGGCTCGGCGAGCATATCGAAAAAGATATGATCGCGCTCAAAATCGGACCGGAAATGCGTATGCTCGTCGTCGCCTCCCCGGACTATTTCGAACGACACCCAAAGCCGGTTACCCCGCACGAACTGACGCGACACCGCTGCATCAATCTCAGACTGACGACGATTGGTGGCCTCTATGCCTGGGAATTCGAAAAAGATGGCAAGCCGCTGAACGTTCGCGTCGAAGGTCAGTTCGTCTGCAATGATGTCCCGATGATCATTGATGCCGCGCTGGACGGCCTAGGCCTGGCATGCCTGCCAGACGACTATTTGCTTCCGCTGATCCGTGAAGGAAAGCTGGTGGCCGTGCTTGAGGATTGGTCACCGCCCTTCCCTGGTTATCACCTCTACTACCCCAGTAGACGCCTTGCTTCACCGGCATTCTCGCTCCTGATCGATGCGCTGCGCTATCGCAAATAACTCCATCACCTTTAATTCATACACGCGTGAACAGGCTTCCTCCACGACAAGGCGTTCCGTCATCTCGCTGTAAATTATGCGAAATCTCCGCTTGCGCGGCCATTCGTGATTCAAAAATATAAACCCTATCTCATTTAGCTCACTAATGACTAAGTCCGCGTCGACTTAAACTTTTAGCTGTCGGCCGGTCCTCCTTCCCGAGGATAGCAACCCCATCAAAGTTGCCGGCGGCTCCAACCTGGAGCCGTACCGTAATGACTTCTGACAGGACGATGCCCGGCACGACGACCGAGTGAATGAGCAAGGAGCACCGAAATGAATATAACCAACCTCAAGCCGCTCGCCCTGGCCGCCGTTGTCGCCATGGCCGCAAGCGACGTCGGCGCGGCCGACTACCGGAAAAATCCCTTCACCCTCACCTATGAAGGCGCCATCACCGAGAACGTGGCGGGCAAGGTCAACATCCACCCCGTCAAGTACACGCTGAACGGGCTGGAGATCGCGGCCAACGTCTACACCCCGCCCGGCTACGACCCCGGCCAGTCCTATCCAGCAATCGTCGTGGCCCACCCTAACGGCGGCGTCAAGGAACAGACGGCCGGGCTTTACGCTCAGCGTCTGGCCGAGCAGGGCTATGTGACCATTGCGGCGGATGCCGCCTATCAGGGCGCAAGCGGCGGCGAACCGCGCAACGTCGACAAGCCGGCCAACCGCATCGAAGACATCCGCGGAATGGCCGACTATATCTCGCATTATGCCGGCGTCGACGGATCGCGGCTGGGCTTGCTCGGCATTTGCGGCGGCGGCGGATACTCGCTGGCGGCTGCAAAGACCGATAAGCGCTTTCAAGCGATCGCCACCTTGAGCATGTTCAATTCGGGCCGGGTGCGCCGCAACGGCTTTGAGGACTCGCAGCTCAGCAGCATTCAGGAACGCCTGCAGCAGGCATCGGATGCCCGCGCCCAGGAGGCCAGCGGCAATATCATCTATGCCAATGCCACGCCGCTGACCGACGAGCAGATCGCCAAGCTGCCCTTCGAAATGTATCGCCAGGGCGCGGAATATTATCAGAAAACCAATGCGCATCCCGGCTCTTCCGCGCGCTACACGTTGAGCAGCCTGCTGGATCTGGCGCAATTTGACGCCACCGACCAGATCGCGTTGATCGACAAGCCCTTGCTGATGATCGCCGGCAGCAAGGCCGATAGCCTCTACATGACCGAAGACGCCTTCGCCAAGGCGACAGGGACCAGCGATAAAGAACTCTTCAAGATCGAGGGTGCGACCCACATCGAAACCTATTGGGTTCCGGAATATGTGAACTCAGCAATGAGCAAACTGACGCCATTCTACAAGCGGACGCTTGAGGGCACGCGCGGATAACATCGACGAACTTGAGGCCGATCAGCGATCGGCCTCTTCTTCTCCCGTTGCCACCGGCCAGTGGCCATTTTTTCAAGGATAACCCACCTGCCGCATTCTGGATTGAGCCTGATCAATGCAGCGGTCTTCAACTGGATATCAAGGCTCAGACGGCCGCTCCTAATCGAAAACACCTCAGGCTTCCGGCAGCATGATTTCCCACATGACCCCTTCAGGATTTCAAGTCATGTGGGCTTCACCGTCTTGTCCACGAATGCTCTGGCGATCAGCGCGTAGGCATCGCGTGGAAAGCTATTTAGCGCCTTTGACGAACTCCGTCGTGTAGGTCTTCGACAGATCGATCGACTTGCCCTGGACATTCTTGGAGAACTCAGAAAGCACGGCAAGAACGGTCTTTGGGCCATCTTCCGGCATCACACCATCGGGAGTGAACATCGCCTTGCCGTTTTCGAGAGCTTTCACATAGCCTTCCTTGTCTCCAACATAGAAGTCCTTCGGCATTTTGTCGGCGATCTCGGCGGCCGAATGAGTGTTGATGAAATGCAGCGTCTTGACGAAAGCGTTCGCGAGCTTCTGTGTTTCCTGCTTGTGATCCTTGATCCACGACTCCTGCATGTAGAGCGAAGCAGCGGGGTAAGTGCCCCCCAGAACCGCCTTCGTTCCAGCCATGGTGCGCATGTCGATGAGAACCTTGGCCTCGCCGGTCTTCAACAGGTGCGAGATTGTCGGCTCGGTGGTCATTCCGGCCTGGATGGCATCCTGTTGCAAGGCAGCGATGAAGGTCTGTCCGGCACCGACCGGCACCGAAGTAAAGTCACTGAGCTTCAAGCCGCTTTTGACTGCCAGATATTGCGTCAGGAAATTGGTTGACGAGCCGAGGCCCGTGACGCCGAGACTTTTGCCCTTGAAATCGGCGGGCGACTTGATCTCGGGATGTTTGCTGGACACCAGTTCCACCTCACCCGGTGCCTGACTGAATTGCACGACGGATTCGACGAATTTACCTTTGCCCTGCAAGTCTATGCAATGATCATAAAAGCCGACGACACCCTGAACGGCGCCGGCGAGCATCTCGTTTTCAGCATCGACGCCGGCTGGCTCATTCAGAAGTTCGACGTCGAGCCCTTGCTCCTTGAAGTAGCCGAGCGACTCGGCAAGCTTGGCGGGCAGGTAGATTTGCTTTTCATACCCGCCGACCATGATTGAAATCTTGCCCGCCGCCTGCGCCGTCGTAGCAGCAAAAGAGGCTGTGGCCAGGGCAAGAGAAAGAGCTGCCGAATATCTAAAAATGCTTGATGCACGCATGAAGTTCTCCTCTCCATTGATATAATACGCCGGTCGACCGCGACACCGCACATGCTTCCTCCCGAAGCAAGAGAGAGATGCACAGTCAACCTTTCACTGAGCTGAAAGCGGTCTTGTCACTCATCGAGGCATCGATCCATGTTAGAGTTGCCTTACAAAGCCATAGCCCAGCAACACGACGGCAACAGCCACCGATGAGATAATGAATATAGTCGAGCGCCTCTTCTTGATGACGGTTAGTACAACTGCTCCATAGCGCTGCAGCAAAGCACCGAGCAGAAAAAACCTTGCACCTCGCGCAATTGTCGCCAAGCCTATGAAGACGAGCAGATTTACATGCACCACGCCCGATAGAATTGTCACAACCTTGATGGGTGGGAAATGCGTAAATCCGGAACTCAATAGAAGCAGGGCGATCCATCGCGTGTCGACATAGGATCGTAGATGTTCAAAGGCCTCCTGCTTTCCATAGAAGGCAAGTATTGGTCGTGCAATCGCTTCATAGGCGTAAAACCCGATGAACCATCCGGCAATTCCGCCAGCGACCGATGCGATCGTTGCGACGGTGGCCAGCCTGTACGCTCGCTCAGGACGGGCCAATGCCATTGGGATAAAGAGCACATCGGCAGGGACCAAGAAGACGGAACTTTCGACAAAGGCGATCGCGGCAAGCCAGGCTTCCGCTGCTCAGCTGACACTAAGGCCGGCTGCCCACCCATAAAGTCGCTGTAGCATTTTTTCTTTCGACGTTTTTCATGGTTGCAGCGAAGGCGCGTCGCGGTAAATATCGCCGCCACCCTTCAGATCGGGCAGGCTGGGAACGAAGGTTCGTCTTAGTGCTACAGCACTCCCCTTACGAGATCCTCGCCGGCAACTTACCGTTTCGTAAGAATGGTTTATCGCTGCATACCGATCTTACGGATTTGTAATATGCCGTTCAGGTTGCAGACATTTTCTTGGCGCACACATCTTGCCGACAATGCACGCGCGCAGATGAGGGGCTCATGAAGATTCTGCTGGTGGAAGACGATCTGAAAACCGCGGACTATATCGCGCGTGGGCTCAACGAGGCCGGTCATAGCTGCGAGATTATCAAAGACGGCACAGACGCGCTTTTCCAGATCACCAGGGAGCCCTACGACGTTCTCGTTGTCGATAGGATGATCCCCGGTCTGGACGGGCTCTCGCTGGTGAAGGCGGCAAGGGCTGCCAAGGTCAAGACGCCGGCTTTATTTCTGACATCGCTGAGCGGCGTCGATGACCGGGTTGAGGGCCTTGAGGCCGGCGGCGACGATTATCTCACAAAGCCATTCGCATTTTCCGAACTCATCGCTCGCCTGAATGCGCTGGCGCGCCGGCCACCCGTCCAGGATCAGAAAACCGTTCTGAAAATCGCGGATCTGGAGCTTGATATCGCCAAGCGCAAGGTCTTGAGGCAGGGAGTTTCCATTGACCTCCAACCTCGTGAATTTACTCTACTGGAGGTACTCATGCGTGGCGAAGGCCGGGTCTTGACGCGAACGATGCTTCTGGAACGCGTCTGGGATTTCCATTTTGATCCGAAGACCAGTGTCGTCGAAACCCATATCAGCAGACTGAGGGCCAAGATCGACAAACCATTCGACGTGCCGCTTCTCCACACCATAAGAAATACCGGATATTGCATCCATGCACCGCGGTAGGCTGTTGCGCAGCACGCCTTTTCGGCTTGCGCTTTCCTTCGGGCTCTTCTTCATTCTCGCCTTTCTCATGACCGGGCTGGCGGCTTACGGCCTGATGAAGCGCGAACTTGCAAGATCGCTCGACGTCTCGATCAGAGACACCTATTCGGTCGCCGCGTCGACTTTTTCAACGAACGACCTTGAGGATCTCGTCGCAGCCGTGTCGACCTACTCGGCCCTCAAGAGGCCCGAAGACCAGGTCTTTCTCCTGCTTGGTTCGAAGGGAGAAAAGCTTGCGGGCAATGTCAATGCAGCCCCCGTGGAACCGGGTATCTCAACCATCCCGGCAGCGCAGTTGGGCATGCAAGACGGAGATCCTGTAAGGGTCATGGCCGGCAGCATTGGCGGTAATAAGCTGATTGTCGGCCAAAGCTATCGCGAAATCGATCGGATCGAACAAATCGCGCTGATGAGTTTTATCTGGGCCTCGGTCATCATTGTAGCGACGGTGATTTTGGGAGGAAGCGTGCTGGCAAGGCGCACGCAGCAGCGGCTTGATTCCATTGAACAAACCATGATCGAAGTCTCTGCCGGCAATCTTCTGCGGCGAATCCCTATTCGCGGCAATGGCGACGATATCGATGTGGTCTCCACCCACATGAATCAGGCTCTCGCGCGCCTTTCGGGGCTTGTGGAAGGAATGAGGCAGGTTAGCGCGGATATTGCGCACGATCTGAAAACCCCGCTCAATCGCCTGGGCTTGACGATCGAGCGGTCGCTCCAGCGATTGGAGAAATCCAAAGACGTCGAAGATCTTATGTTTGACGCCAGAGACGAGATTGCCAGGATCAATGCTACCTTCGAGGCTCTGCTTCGGATTTCGCAGATCGAGGCTGGCGCGCGGAAGACGCGTTTCAAAGCAGTGAGCCTCTGGGACATCATGAGCTCCGTCGCGGAGATCTACACCGATGTCGCCGATGATAACCTCCAAACCCTGAAACTAGCCCGCGTCGACGGCGATGCTTGTATCATCAATGGCGACAGGGAATTGCTCACACAGCTCTTTGTCAATCTCGTCGAAAACGCGATAACCCATTGCCCCCGCGACACCACGATTATCTTGTCGCTCTCACATGACGCAGATATCTATCGCGCAAGCGTCAGCGACAACGGAAGCGGCATACCCGAAGGCGAACGCGAGTTGGTGTTCCGGCGGCTCTACCGGCTCGACAAAAGCCGAACGACCCCCGGCAGTGGGCTGGGCCTCAGTCTTGTCAAGGCGATTGCCGATCTTCATGCGGCCAGTATCGCGCTTGAGGACAATCATCCTGGGCTGCGGGTTGCACTGAATTTTCCAAAAGCTTGAGCCGCTTGTCTCATGTTTCGGCCGTTCTCACGGCTCAACCTGCGCGTCTCCATGTAATCATGGAACTGGTGATGTAGTTCCAACCTGCGCCGATGACGGCGCCAGCCAGACCCGCAAGCCACCATTGCGGCTCCTGGCTGTAAAATAGCGACGACACGCCGGTCCCCGCGAGAACTCCGATGCTGCAGAATGCGGAAAACAACAGCAGGCCCGTTGCGAAGCGCACGCCGCGACGACGGCGATCTCTATATGTCAAAGCATTGTTGAATGTGTAGTTCGAGACGACTGCGGCCAACATTGCGGCGGCCTGGCTGACCGGAAATGCCAACCCTCCCAGCAGGAACAACCGCAGCATGGTCAAATGAACGACAACACCGCTCAGGCCGACCATGCCGAACAGCAGCATTCTGGAGGAGACGATGTCACCAGACCATTTTGCGACGAGGAGCCCGATATATTCGAATATCACCGAGGCATCCAGCTTGCTCTCGCCGTGAATCCTCGGCCGAAACACATATGAAACCTCCCCGATGTTCAGGGGTACCGGCGATGAAGCGAGAATATCCAGCAGGATCTTGAAGCCCTGCTGCGATAGCTTCGGAGCAAGCTCGTCGATCAGCGTTCGCCTGACCATGAAGAACCCGCTCATCGGATCGGACGTTTCTATATTCAGCAGGCGCTTTGCAATCCGGATCGCCACCTGGCTACCAGCTTGACGAATACGATTGAAACCTTCCTCCGACGATCCTTCTCCACCATATCTCGTTGCAACGACGAGATCGCTGTGATTGCGACGCATCATCGAGAGCATGGCTGCCAATCGTGTTTCATCATGCTGCAGATCGGCATCCATGACGGCAACGATGGGAGCGGATGTCGAGAGAATGCCCTCAAGACAAGCGCCGGCCAGGCCACGTCGATGGATCCGCCGTATCCCGCGGATGCGGCGATCACCAACGGAAAGGCTTCGCACCACCTCGACGGTCTTGTCGCTTGAATCATCGTCAACGAAAATGACCTCCCAAGCGATACCGACAAGAGCAGCCCGAAGCCGCTCGATCAGCGGCACGATATTCTCGCGTTCGTTGAAGGTGGGTATGACGATGGATAGCTCGATGCCGTCCTGCCGAGGACTTTCGCTCTGGGTCGGCGTCAAAGCCTCGGGCCATACTCCGAGAGGAGCCAAAAGAGAAGAATTCATGTGCCTCTGAGAGTCCATGGAAGGAAGGGCGAGTGGCATCGACGAATTTGCAAAGGCTCAAGTCGAACGCATGCGATCGCCTTCGCGCCCATGAACTCAACGTCCCTCTACGAACCTTCGCCGCTCATTAACTCGCCATGACGCGAGCGACTTCGATATGGTGAATATACCATGCTCACCTGACAATACTCTGAATTTGCGTGGAAATTCGACCTCAACCAGTTTACCGCACATGTAGCCGGCGCAGAAAATCTCTAGCCGCCAGACGATGAGCGACATTGCATTCCCGTGCTCCCGCAACTGCCGAGATCATAGCCAATGCGGTAATAGAAGCTTCCGACGACGGTGCCGTTTTTTCTCACAATCTGTTCCTGAATATCGGTGAGGCGTGAGAAGTATTGAGGGATGTCATCTTGCTCCAATTCGTTTCGCTTTACGGAAACGAGCACTGCCGTATTTCCTTTTACGGTTTCGGTGGGGTGCCAGATGTCGTACATCAAGCTACTACCGCCGATTGGGCTCAACCCCACCGAATTGTCTCGATTTCCCTGTGGCTGGCGCGCATAGAAGGCCATTTCGCTTGCAAGGAAGTACTTGTCGGTCCCGATCAGCACCACGGGAACCGTGCTCTCTTTGGCCACCGCCGCCTCAATCGCGCCGACCGCTTGGCCGAACTCGCTCCACGCGACTGGCAATGTACGAATGTTGTTGATGTAGCCGACCCCTGGGAAACCCAGAACCACATAGTGAAACAGCACCGCATAGACCGCGGTTGCAATGCCGATCGTCGGTATCCATGCGCGCCTCAGACGGCTGCCGGACAATTGCGTTCCGCCCACGGTGCCAATGAGTGTGGATGCGACAAAGGGTAGGACCGCGAGCCATAAAGGACCCGTCCAGTTCGGCTTGTTTTCGTGGAAGAGGCTGAAGAGTATGAATACGCTCAGTGGAACAAGTGTAAAGAGGAGAAGGAAGAGCCCTCTGGGTGCGCCGGTTCGAGACAGGACGGCAGACATATTCGCCTTCAGGCAAACGATCGCAGCAATCAGCCCTGTGGGAGTCAGGAGGACGACTACGCTTATGATCAACGACGGCAGCGTGAACTGAAACGCACCACTTACACGCCTGCTTCCCTGGAACGCGAAGGAAATCCATTGATGCGTCGCATTCCAATAGATAACGGGAGAAAACAGCAAGGCGGCCACAGCAGCTGCGAGATACGGCTCTCTTCGATAAATCCAGCGACGCGCTCCCGGTTCAATAAGGATGAAAAGCAATGCTGCTGGACCAAGCAGCAATATCGTATACTTCGACAGCAAGCCTATACCAAGCGACATACCCGCTCCCAACCAGGCAAGTCGCTTTTCTCCAAGCAGAGCTCGTTCCAGAAAAAATAATGTGGCCGCCCATGCGGCCGTCAACGGAGCATCCGGCATCATTAGAAAACCGGTCGAAAAATAGAACGGCACAGCGGCGACCAGCACGACGCAGACGATCGCGGTAACTTTATCGAACAGATTTTGTGTGAGATAGAAGGAAAAAATCGCAGTTAATAACCAGCAGCAATAAGCACCGATACGAACACCAAATTCATTATCTCCAAAAAGATAAGTTCCCAGCCAGATCATCCACGCGACCATCGGTGGGTGATCGAGATAACCGATATCCAGATGCTGAGAATAGTTCCAATAATAGGCCTCTTCAGGAAGGAGATTAGCGGAACCAAGAAATATAAGACGAAGCGCAAGAAGATAGATGATAATGCCTGCAGCCGCCAAATATTTCCGCTTCTCAATAGAGATTGTTGGCCACAGGAAAACCGCATCCGCCAGCAAACCAATGGCGGCGCTCGTGAATACCGTAATTGCAGCGGAAAAGATAATGGGAAAGCCGAGAGTTGTCATTGCGACAACCAGGATTCCACCCCTCAGGCCAAGCATTAAAATTCTGATAAAGAGGAAAATTATCAATTGCTCAAAACGAGAGCTGCCTCTGGCATCACTATCAATTTTTGCCGGGATTCCGCCAGTTCCGATACACACCAGGTACAAGATGGAGCCGCAAGCAAAGCTCAAAACGTGAGCCTTCATCGGATCGATTCCAACTCGGATCGACATCAAGAGAATAATATAATCGAGAAGCGCGCAAATCATGCCGACAACGAATAGGCGCATGATAGCGTGCTTGTGTGTGGCCGCTAGAGCCTGAACCTGTTGCACGATAATATCCGATCTCAAGTTTTTCTTTTATTCGCCATCGGCCGGTGCATATCGGTGAGATCTCAGGCTAGCACTCCGCCGGGGCGAGGCCTGATCAAGAACAGCCTGCTTTATTTGACAGTCATCCTGGCGAAGGTCAGCACACGGTGATCAACACCCTACTGGACGGGCGCTCTTTCATGACACGCCACTTAGCGCTCGCCGCTATTGTACGCTGGCACCGTTGACGAGCTCCGCCTGCGCCTGTCTCTTGTCCTGAGCCTCGATGTTCTGCCAGCTCCTATCCATGGCATAGGCGGCTGAGACGATAGGAATGCCGACATGTCCGTAGTAGAAGGACAATTGGCCTTCAGCGCGGGCCTCATCCAGCCCGGCAACTTTCCGCACATAAAGTGCGGAGGCCAATCCGCTTCGATCAGAACCCGAGAGACAGTGAATAAGGATGGGTTTCGGTGCCGAAGCCATCAGCTCGACAAGGCGCTGCGCCTTTTCAGGCGAAACGGCCTTCGTGGCCGACATGCTAAAATCAATGTGACTTACACCTAGGCTCTGAGCCGTCGCGACCTCGCCATCATACCAAGCCTTGCCTGGATGGGTCCCACGCAGATTAATGACAGTCTTGATTCCATTTTTTTGTATATAGGACGCAAGTTCCTCGGGCGTTGGTTGCGCCGAACGGTAAATTTGGCCGTCAATCACCGAATGAAAGTTCCCCGTGACCTGGAGAAAGCCAGCATAGGCTGCGCAACTCCCGCCAAGAATTCCGATGGCGCCGAGTGCAGCCAGAACCACCTTGCGAAATACAGTCATTGATCTTCAGCCGTTTCTTCTGTGATGCTGGCATGACATGCAGGAAGAGCCTGACAAACGCCTGAACGGTGGTTGTGCAAGAACGAGAAATCGCAGATGTCTACAGCCGGGACGGATTTAGAGCAGGCACGCGGCTTGGCTCCAAGCCGGCCAGCAGGTCGATCCGATGCGTCAGTTTCTCCAGGCGAAAGGGCTTTATCAGATAGTCGGCAGCGCCCAGCCGCTTCGCTTCGAGCCGATCTGACAATTGGTCGAACGCCGACATGATGATGGTCGGGCACTGAGCCAGTCCGCGACGTAACAGGTCGAACCCGTCGCCGTCCGGAAGCCGCCGATCAAGGCAAATGATATCGAAGGACATGCGGCATAGGATATCCGCGCCAAGCCGATAGCCCGTCACCCAGATCACGTCCCATCCCATCGACGACAGGTGCTCCTGAAGAGCGCCGCCTAAGAGAATATTGTCTTCCACAAGCAGTATCCGCAACCCAGATCTCCCTTCGCGCGGACAGCAATGCTCCAGTTTACTGACAGGCAGATGAATCCGGCTGAATAGTTGCCTCGGCCACTTTATCGGTCACGCCCCTCCATCCTCGAACGGACGCTCCAGGTGTCATGCGCTGACCTTACGAAACCGTATAGCTCAGGCAAAAGCAGGGTAATCAACAGCCGCCAGTCTTCGTTGCGGCGCAACCGTCGCGCCAGATGTTGGAGACACCCTCATGAAAAAGACGCTTATCATCATTTCCCTGGCTTTTGCTCCCACCCTCGCATCGCTCGTGTCGGCGACACCTGTCGTTGCGGCGACCTCACAAGCACTCGGCGACCTCTCGCGCTTCAAGACAATCGCCAACGACACACTCACTCTTGTGGAGTCCGGCGACATGATTGCTGCTCAGAAACGCATCACCGATTTTGAGACTGAATGGGATGCGGCGCAATCACGGCTTTATCCGCTCAATCATGAAGAATGGGGCGCAATAGATACGGCAGCGGATGACGCGATTTCTTCGCTTCGTGCAAAAAAGCCATCCCCCGCCAATGCCAAGCTCGCACTCAAGACGCTGATCAAGGTCATGCAGAATCCGTCGATGAAGTAGGTAATCAATATCTCGACGAGCCTGCAAACCTGATGATTTTGCTCATTCGCGTTTGCAGGCCCGGTTGAAAACAAAATGGCCGACCAGAAATCCTGGTCGGCCATTTTGTAACATGAGCGCTCATCTGAACATCGAAGACGGATCGACGCTGAGCCCGCGCTGACATTCCGCGAATACCGGTCTACCCGGGATTTTTGGTCAATCCCCACCGAGGATCAAAGCATCGTCTTTGTCAAATCGGCGACTGATCGTCATGTAGACAACGAGCAGGACAATGGCACCAAGAAAGAGAAGGCTGGTGATCGTGGTGCCGAACCCCAACCCTCCGTACTCGCTGGGTTGCGAAAGCAGATCGCCAAAGGATGCGCCAAGCGGGCGGGTGAAGATATAGGCCAGCCAAAAGGCGAGAATGCCATTGAGCTTGAAAAGGTAATAGGCCAGCGCAACGAGGGCGATAATCCCGCCGAAGATATAACCCGTGGTCAAGTAGCCAAGATCGAACCGTTCCGCCACAAGATCGCCTGAGGACGTCCCGAGCGCGAACGTAAAGAGGATCGCAAACCAATAGAAGATTTCACGTCGTGTCGTGAAGATCGTATGGATCGATAGCGTCTTTTCGCTCGCGTACCAGGCGCCGAACGTGAGCGCAAGAGCGATGCTGAAGGCGATCGTTGTCGTCGCAAGCGCGACCCCGAAATTATCGACGAGATTGTCGCTGACCAATGTGCCAACGACGCTGATCATGACCACGGCAAGCCAATAGGCCCAGGGCACGTATTCCTTCTGCGCGAATTGCAGGATAAGTGCGATCGCCAGCAACCCGCACATTATGGCCGATGTCATCGGCAGGCCAAGGCCGAGATTGACCGCCAGATAATCGGCAGCCGTTTCGCCCATGGTCACCGCGAGGAGCTTGATGATCCAAAAATCGACGGTCACATCGGGAACGCGATTCGGTGCCGGAACAATTGGCGTCGTTGATGAGGGCATAGCCTCCTCCTTCTTTCACGGGGATCGCGCGAATGTCACTTGCCCAGGATCTTCATCGCCTGGCTGAAGAATTCGTCGGCGCGTTTGTCGTCGTCGGCATTGCAACGCTCGACACCCTTTGCTTCGAGTTCAGAAATCTTGGCTTTGTCGGTATCGCTTGGCTTGGCGGAGGCTTCGGCCGCGCGTAACTCTTTCAGCGCTTCCTCGCACGGCACGTTCGCAGCCTGCGCCGCGCCTGCGGAATAGATGCCTACTGCAAGCACAATCATTGGCAAGAAAAGGTTCTTCATCGGAGATGTCCTATAGCTCGATAGTTATCAGAGGCCCTCAATCTCGGGCCTTGCCAGAACTAAGCTCTGATTCTCGCCAGCACCTGTCCGACGGTTTACAGTTTTGTAAAGTAACCGAGGTGGGCTCTAGAACGCTCGATCGTGGCATTCGATGTAACATCCGTCGCTCTTGAAGAGAGCTGAACCGCTGATTCCGGCAGGAACTCCAGGTTCGCTGTCACATTTTGCTGGCGATACGAATTTATATCCATTCTAGACCAATGAACGAAAAGACCATCAGGGGATGCAATCCCGCTAAGGAGATTGTTTTGGTGAGCTCTCACTTACAGTCTCGATAAAATAGAGTCAGATCCCTTGACCCAAGCTTCGGAAGTCCGCAACTCCTTTGGGGTCGATGCTGACTCAGCCCTCATTGATGAAGCGAATGAGCTTTCTCGGCGTGACACCTTGCGAGCCTAGAATTGTAGTTATTTCATCGCTAGCCTGCGTTCAAAGGCAAGCTGTAAAGCATGGATGATATCCGCCTTCCCTGGATCGCGACCGAGGTCGACAAGTTCGTCTGGGTCATTGGCCAGATCGAACAGGATCGGTGACACTCCGGGCCAGTCACGAGATGGAATTGTTAAATCGCCTTTGACCACCACAATGCCGCCGTCACCAACCGCCATCGATTGCGATATTCTGGCCGGAGATCATATCCGAGGCGGGTGAGACGAGAAACAGAACGAGTTCTGCAATATTGGTGGGCTGGATACGTGTCTTGATCGACTGGTTTTCGATAATCCAGTCGTTGTATTGCTGCAGCCGATCGCCGAAGACCCGTTCCTCGGCCTCCGATACAACCGCACCCGGCGACACGCAATTGACACGCACACCGTGCGGTCCAAGTTCCCGCGCCAGCGATTTCGTCAGGCCATATATGGCACCCTTCGAGGCGACATAGGGGACATAGCCATCCCAGCGACCATTGAGGGTGAGCGAGCAGAAATTGACGATCTTGCCGTAGTGCTTTTCCTTCATCTTAGGAGCAACCGCGCGCGTGAGCGCGAAGGCTGCGGAGGAATTGACCCTCAGCTGCTGCTCATATTCCTCCAGAGAAAACTCCTCGAAGGGCTTGTTGATGATCAGTGCGGCATTGTTGATCAGGATGTCGATGCCGCTATGCGCGCGGGAAAGCTCGGCCACCTTTTTCTCGCTGCCGACAAGATCGTTGAGATCCTGCATGACATAGAATGCCGTGCCCGAGGCATTCTCGGCGATGCTCGCGGCGATAGCCTCGCCAGTCTCGGGTTCGGCGCGATCCAGCAGCAGCACCTGCGCCCCGGCCCGGACCAGGATATCGGCCTGGGCGCGTCCGAGCGTTCCCAGTGCTCCGGTCAGCAGCACCGTCTTTCCCGATAATGTCACCATGATTGCCTCACAATAGTTCGTGGACTTCGTCGATCGAAGTTTCGGCGGTCGGCCGGTCGAAAACGATCTCACCACGCGCCATGGCGACGATCCGATCGCAGGACTGGAAGACATGCTGCATGTTGTGCGAGATGAAGATGCCGGTCAGCCCCTGCGCTTTCAGGCCACGCACGAAGCCGATCACCTTGTTGGTCTCCTTGACCGAGAGGTGATTGGTCGGTTCATCGAGGATCAAAACTTTCGACCTGAAATGCATCGCCCGCGCGATGGCCACCCCCTGCCGCTGGCCGCCGGACAGTTCCCCCACCAATGCATCCGGAGAGCGCAGATGAAGATCGACGTCAGCGATTGCCTTGACGCTGTCCGCACGCATGCGCTTCTGATCCATGATGCCGAAATTGCCGATGCGCCACCTCATCGGTTCACGACCGATGAACAGGTTACGAGCAATCGACATTGTGGGAACCATGGAATTGTACTGATAGATCGTCTCCAGCCCATGATGCATCGCATCCTTGGGCGAACGGAAATTGACCTCCTGCCCCTCGATCAGGATCTCGCCAGCATCCTGATGGTGCACACCGGAGAGGATCTTGATCAGCGTCGATTTGCCAGCGCCATTGTCGCCGACCAGGCCGACGGATTCTCCGGGGTTGATGGTCAGGGACACATTCTTGAGCGCATGTACGCCGCTATACCACTTCTGGAGATTGCGGCACTCGATGATCGGGGTTGTCATTTATGCGCCTCCACCTTGATCTTGCGGGACATCTTGCCCATCCAAGCATTGGCGATGACGGCAAACATGGTGAGCATGCCGATTGCGAACTTGAACCAATTGGCATCGACCCGCGAGAGGACGAGACCGTTGTCGATGGTGCGGATGAGCAGGGTGCCGATGATTGCGCCGAATACCGTGCCGATCCCGCCGGCAAGTGCCGTGCCGCCGATGACGGCAGCGGCAACCGCCTGCAACTCCAGCCCCTCGCCAATCGACGGCAACGGCGAGCCCAGACGCAGCACCTGCAACAAGCCGGCAAAACCCGCCAGCATCGAGCAGAGCATGAAGCAGACGATCTTCACACGCCTGACGGGGATACCCATGGATCCCGCTGCTTCGTTGAAACCACCGACGGCGCGGATCCAATTGCCGAAATTCGTGAGAGACAGGAATGCAGCGGCGAGTATTGCGATCAGCGCGAACCACAAGAAGGACATACGCAGGATCGCTCCCGGCCAGATATAGTCGGTGAAGAGCCAGGTCGGCAGATCGTCGGGCAGAAGCGGCGGAAAGCCACCAGAGATGACGATCGTCAGCGACCGCGCCATGAACAGCATGCCAAGCGTGGTGATGAAGCTTGGAATGGAGAACTGCAGCGTAATATAGCCGTTGATCAAGCCGATGAACGCACAGAGCACCAGCCCCAGCAGCAGGGCCACGCTGAACGGAATACCATCGTTCAGCATGACAGCCATCGACATCGGCATCAAAGCAAAGACCGAGCCGACTGAAAGATCGAATTCACCGCAGATCATCAATATGGTGACGCCGATGGCCACCAGCGCCATTTCCGGCAGAAGACCCATGATGCCACGGATGTTTTCGAACGACAGCAACACACCATTCGACTTGATCTGGAACAGGACGATCAGGATGATCAACAGGGCAAGCCCCGCCAGCTCCGGCTTGTCGAGATAGACTTTCAGAAACCGCTTCATAGGCATATCACTCATGGTTCGGCGTCTTATTCCTGGGAGCAAGACGCCGGATGATGATGGATGGTTGTTGTCTTAACGCAGGCCGCGCTTGGACATTTCCATGATGGCAGGCACGTCTTTCGGTGTGACGATACCCTGCCCCGTGTCGATGTCCGAGGGAGTAAGACCGGCAGTCTTCCAGAGATAGGCCTCCATGACCGGCATAAAGCCCTGCATGTAAGGCTGCTGGTCGACCTGCACCTGCACATAGCCGGCCTTCATCTGTTGCAAGACCTCAGGCACGAGGTCGAAGCCGCCGAGCAGAACCTTGCCCGGCGCGATGCCGCGGTCCTTCAACACCTTGGCCACCCCTGCTTCCCAATAGCCGGTGTCGAAATAAGCCGTAGTGTTCGGATTGGCGTTGAGATAGGCGCCGATACGGTCGGCCGTGACCGCAAGGTCGGTGGCTGAATCGATACGCGAGATGTTGACCTCGCGTTCCTTGTGCTCGGCCTTGTATTCCTCGAGGAATTTCGTGACGCCGGCGGCGCGCTGTTCTGACCATGTCTGCCCGGGAGCATTGACGCCGACGAGCAGGTTGAGCGGGCCATCCTTCGGGAAGTTCAGCGACTGGGCCTTGGCAAGTGAGTAACCTGCAGCCACAAAGCTTTGACCAATAAAGGCCTTGCGGGCATTGCCCTTCGCACCCTGGCTGTCGTCGACATTGACGGCAAGCACAAGGATGCCCGCGTCGGTCGCTTCCTTGATCGCCGCGTCATAGGCCTTGTCGTCAACGATGGCGACAAAGATCGCGTCCGGTTTGGTAGCGATCGCCGCCTGCAGATTGGCGACAGCCTGCTCGACGGAGCCTTCGGTCTGAGTCAGGACCAGTTGGCAATTGGCATCAACACGGGTGCAGGCATCGTCAAAACCTTTTTTGACCGACTGCCAGAAGGTGTTCGAGGCCGACGAGTGGCTGATGAATGTGATGTTCAGTCCTGCGGCAGACGCGCCGGAAGCCATAAACGACAGGCCGAGCGCCGTACCGGCGATCAATTTCTTAAGCATGCTTTCCTCCCTCTGTTTTATAATGAATTGCGCTGCGATTATTCCGTGTCGTCGAATAGTTCGGCACGAGAACGGGCAATTGCCGGCAAAGATTTCAGTATCTCGCGCAAGTGCAGCCGCATCGCCTCCTCCGCGACGGCCTTTTCGCCGGCGGCTATGCCTTCGACGATCCTCTCGTGCTGCTCGATCAGCCGTCCGATGTGCATGTCGTCGACGGACAGGAAGCGGACGCGGTCCATCTGCGCCTTGACGCTTTCGATGACGCTCCAGGCATAGGCCTTGCCGGCGGCGGCAGCGAGCGTGTGATGAAAGAGTTCGTCGAGCCTCAGAAAGGCGGCGCGATTGTCATGCGGCACCTTCTTCTGCTCGGCCAGTTGGCGCCGCAGTTCCGCAATCGTTTCGGGTGCATGGCCTTCGGCAACGAGCCGGACGATATCCGCTTCGATCGCCTCGCGGACAAAACGCACATCCATGACCGAAGCCACGGAGATCTTGGTGACGAAGGTGCCGCGCTGCGGCAATACCTGCACCAGCCCCTCCTCCGATAGCTTGATGAAGGCTTCGCGGACCGGCTGTCGGCTGACCGACAAGGATTTGGCCGCATCCGACTCCGACAACCGCTCCCCCGGCAAAAGCTCGGCCTGAATGATCCTTTCGCGCAGGATGCGGTAGACCTGCGGTCCGACAGATTCACCCATCGCGACGACTTTCGGGGATTTGACTGTATGCATGCGGCGACCCTTCTCCCGATGTCTGCCTCAATGCGAATTGTGTACTAACCTACTACCATACAAGTCAAGTGCTTTTGCCGAACTCAGGTCTCAACCTTGGCCATACGACGGGAAACACTGAACTTTTTATCAAGATCTTCGGCCAGTTCGACACCGTGGCCTGGCCCCGGCGGAACGGTGATCATGCCATTGGTGACTGTCGGCAATTGCGTCGTGAGATCGGCGTACCAGGTACGGTAGTAAGCGCGCACACTCTCCTGCACGAGTGCATTCGGTGCATTGAGCGACAGATGCGTCGACGCCGACAAAACGACCGGACCGGTGCAATCATGCGGAGCAACCGGCAGATGCCAGGCCTCGGCCATGGTGGCGATCTTCTTCGCCTCGGAAATACCGCCGCACCACGAGAGATCGAGCATGACGATGCCGGCGCTCTCTGTCTCCAGCAGGTCGCGGAAGGCCCAGCGCGTCGCAAGCGTCTCGGAGGCGCATAGGGGCGCGCGGCTCGCCGCTGCATAGCGTTTCAGGCTGGAAAGAGAATCCATCTTGATCGGATCCTCATGCCAGAACGTTGCATAGGGTTCGAGCGCGCGGGCAATCTGGATCGCTGGTGTGAGCTGCCACATCGAGTGAAACTCGACCATGATGTCCATCTTGTCTCCGACCCGCTTGCGGATCTTCTCGAAGGGCTCCAGTGCCTTGCGCAGCGCAGGTCCGGAAATATATTGGCCGTCGCTCCCCTCCGCTGCGATATCGAAGGGCCAGATCTTCATGGCCGTGATACCTTCGGACAGTAAGTCCTCGGCCAGCTCGTCGGCGCGCTCGAGAAAGCCATTGAGGTCGTCATAGTCGCGCTTCGGGCCGCCGATACCGTAATTCTTTGTCTGCTGGCCGCTGGCCTCACGCATATAGGTGTTGCCGGCGCAGGTATTGTAAGTGCGGATTTCGCGACGCGAGAAGCCGCCGAGCAATTGCGCGATCGGCAGGTTCGTCGCCTTTCCGAACAGATCCCAGAGACCGATATCAACGGCGGAATTGCCGCGCATTTCGACCCCTGTCGAGCGGAAGCCGAGGTAGCCGGTCAGATCCTTGGAAATTTTGTCGATCTCCAACGGATCTCGGCCGAGGAGCTTGGGCGCCACGACTTCGTGGATGTAGGCTTCCACCGTTTCGGCCATGAAGAATGTCTCGCCGAGCCCGACCAGACCCTCATCCGTATGGATTTTCACCCAGAGGATGTTTGGAAATTCCCTGACGCGGATGGTTTCGAGCGCGGTGATCTTCATCAGTATACTCCGGCGGCCAACAGGGCCTTTACGGTCAGGTCGAAATGCTCGACCATGGCCGCCTCTCCTCTGGTCGGATCGCCATTGGCGATTGCCTGCGCGATCGCGAAATGCCCGTCGATGCTCTCCTGTCGCGTTTCGTTGCTGCCACGGCTTGCCCAGCCGATCGGCCAGGTGTGACGCGTCACGACATGGAAAGAGCCGACGATCAGGGAAAACATCGGATTCTTTGACGCAGCACCGATTGCTTCGTGAAAGGCGATATCGTGCTCCATGACCTTCTGCGGATCGAAGAAATCGTGTTGCATGGCTTCGACCAAGGCATAAATCTCTGCCGCCTCGCGATCGGTTCGGCGTAGCGCGGCGAGCGACACCGTGCGCCGTTCGATCGTGCGCCGTACATCGAAGATCTGCTGGATCGTCGCCTGGTTGGTGTGAACGGCATGATCGGTGATCATCGCCAGCACATCGGCCTTGGGAGCCGCCACTCGAGCTCGGCGGCCGTTGCCGATATCGATCAGCGTCAGAGCCGCAAGCGAACGATAGGCTTCACGTACGATCGTTCGCGATGTGCCGGTCAATTCCGCAAAGGCGCCTTCGCTCGGCAGTTCATCGCCAACTTGAAGCCCATTGTCGCGGATGAAGACCTTCACGGACTCCATCACTCCGCCGAGCAGGCCTTCAGCCGCACCCTGCCGTTCTCCGGCTTCCCTCACGCTCGACAACGTCTCTATCAAGCTTCGCTCCTACCTATCATATAGGTTTAATTTAAGCTTGATTTAGATTGTGACATACCTATTGTCAATCGGAAGTTTCGGGAGTGATTGGGAGGACCTATGCAGGCCAGTGTTTTGTTCGAGGCACAGGATATCGTCGGCGAAAGCATCATCTGGTCGGATGACGAGCACGCGCTTTATTGGGTCGATATCGGCGGCAAGCGCATTCATCGCCTGGAGGTGGAGACAGCAAGGCACGACACCTGGCCTACGCCGGATTTCCCGACGTCGATCGGTATCCGCAAGGCGGGCGGCTTCATCGTCGGCCTCGCTCGCGAAGTCTGCTTCTGGCAGCCTGGTGAGGCATTCGAGACCCTCGCCGTGCCAGAGCCGGACATGCCGGACAACAGGTTGAACGAAGGTCGTGTCGCGCCGGATGGCTCGTTCTGGGTTTCAACGATGCAGAACAATCTCAATCCGGACGGTGCGCCCAAGCATATGGACGCCAATACCGGTGCGGTCTACCGCATCGATCCGTCGGGCACCATCACACGGCTTACTCCGAACGAATACGGCATCACCAACACCATGGGCTGGACGCGCAACAACCGCTTTCTCTTTGCCGACACGCTTGCAAACGAAATCTACTCCTTCGCCTACGATCCCGAAACGAAGGTAATCTCTGACCGCCGTACCATCGTCAGCGGCTTCGACCGCGGCCTGCCCGACGGCTCATGCCTTGATGCGGACGACCACCTCTGGAATTGCCGCGTGGTGGGCGGTGCAGCGATCGCGCGGTTCAGCGCCGAAGGTACACTCAGCACTTTGATCGAGCTGCCGGTTTCCTGGCCGACGAGCTGCACATTCGGCGGCAAGGATTTCTCGACGCTTTACGTGACCTCGGCCCGCTTCACCATGACACCAGAGCATCTTGCAACCCATCCACTCGAAGGCAGCCTGTTGACGATCGAAACCAGCTTTCGTGGCATGCCGGAGCCGAAATTCGGATATTGACATACTGGTATGGTAGAATGTTAATAGATCGAATTGCGTGGAGGAGCGCCTGGATATGGAATTTGACGGCAAGAGCATCATCGTCACCGGCGGCAGCCTGGGCATGGGCCGTGCTTGCGCGGAACGCTTCGCCAAGGCCGGAGCGCAGGTTCTGATCGTCTCCAACGACAGGGATTCCGTCGACAAGGCTGTGATGGAGATCGGCGGCAAAACGGCCGGCTTCGTCGGCGACGTCCGCAATTCAACCGACATGAGGAGCGCTGTCGAGCAGGCCGTCGCGAGCTATGGGGGTGTCGATATCCTCACCTGCTGCGCCGGTATCCAGCGCTACGGCACAGTTGTCGACACGCCGGAGGACATTTGGGATGATGTGCTCGACATCAACCTCAAGGGGATCTATCTCGCCGCGAAATATGCCGTTCCGGAAATGAAGAAGCGTGGCGGCGGCGCGATCGTCGCCATTTCCTCGATACAATCCTACGCATCGCAGGCGAATGTCGCCGCCTATACTGCCAGCAAAGGCGGCATCAATGCATTGGTGCGCGCCATGGCGCTTGATCATGCCGCCGATAACATCACCGTCAATACCGTCTGCCCCGCCTCGATCGACACCCCCATGCTGCGTTGGGCGGCCGACCTCTTCAAGGGCGACCTGACTCAGGACGAAATGATCGCCCAATGGGGCAAGGGCCATCCGATCGGCCGTGTCGGCAAGCAAGAGGAGGTGGCGGAGCTCGTCGCCTTCCTCGCCAGCGACAAGGCGCGCTTCATTACCGGCGCCGACATGAAGATCGATGGCGGCACCATGGCCAAGCTCGGCATCGTGCTACCCGACTGATCGATAGCATCCATGACAACGGAGACCTGCATGAAGCGGCCTAAAATCACAGACATCCGCGCCACGACCGTGACCGTGCCGCTCGAAGCGCCGCTTCGCCACTCCAACGGGGCGCATTGGGGCCGCTTCGTTCGCACCATCATCGAGGTCGAGACGGATATAGGCATCGTGGGTCTCGGCGAGATGGGCGGCGGTGGCGAAAGTGCGGAGGCCGCATTTCGTGCGCTGAAGACCTACCTCGTTGGGCACGATCCGTTCGAACTTGAGCAACTGCGCTTCAAGATCTGCAACCCCACCGCCAGTCTCTACAACAATCGCACTCAGATGCATGCGGCCATCGAATTCGCCTGCATCGACATTATAGGCAAGTTCCTGGGCGTGCCGGCCTATGATGTGCTCGGCGGCAAGATGCGTGACGAGGTTGGCTTTGCGAGCTATCTCTTCTTCCGCCTGCCCAACAAAGACACCGGCAAGGGCGAGATCCGCACTGCCGACCAGCTGATCGAACAGGCACTCGAGCTGAAGCGCACCCACGGCTTCAAGGCTCATAAATTGAAGAGTGGCGTGTTTCCGCCCGACTATGAGCTCGACGTTTTTCGTGCCCTTGCAAAGGCAGTCGGTACCGATTCCGTTCGCTACGATCCGAACGCGGCCTTCAGCGTCGAAGAGGCGATCCGGTTTGCCAAAGGTATAGAGGACCTCAACAACGACTATTACGAAGATCCGACCTGGGGCCTGAACGGCATGCGGCGGGTGCGCGAGAATACACACATGCCTCTCGCCACCAACACCGTCGTGATCAATTTCGAGCAGCTTGCCACCAATGTGCTGAACCCGGCCGTCGATGTCATTCTGCTCGATACCACCTTCTGGGGCGGCATCCGCCCCTGTATCAAAGCGGCGGGTGTTTGCGAAACCTTCCAGCTCGGCATTGCCGTGCACTCTTCTGGTGAGCTCGGCATCCAGCTTGCCACCATGCTGCATCTCGGCGCGGTGCTGCCGAACCTTGTCTACACAGCCGACGCGCATTACCACCAACTCATCGACGACATCATCGTCGGCGGCCCCATGAAATACGTCAACGGGTCGATCGCCGTGCCGACCGGCCACGGTCTCGGCGTGGAATTGGACCGCGAGAAGCTCGGGAAATATGCGGATCTCTATAAGTCGCTGGGTGGTTATCTCTATGATCGCGACCCAGCCCGCCCCGGTTGGTTTTCGACTACGCCAAATACTCGCTGGGCTGACCCGACCGATGGCCGCATTGTGGACTATTGACAGAGTGGATTGAGACCGGGGCAGCAAGCACTCAGCGTTGACGGCTAGGCCGCCTGCGAGGCTGGGTCGTGCCATCATCCAGGTGCGTGCACGTTTCCGATATCTTGCCGTTTCGGCGGCAACGAGAAGCCTTTCAGGGGATATCGCCGACCATTCAGCGTCGCCTGAAAACGATGAGAGAATTCATGGAGAAGTTGGCGATGAAGGCAATTCCGATACCGACGATCTTTGCCAGGATCGGCCAGACTCCATAGGCGGCCAGGCAAAAAGTAATCGATACGTTGATCGATAAGCCGACGAGCGCGGCGGCAAGGAAGAACAATCCGCGTGCAACAGATCGCCAATCCGCTGCAAAGACGAAGATCGACGTCGAGATGTAGTTGAAAAGGCAAGCCACGAGGAAGCCTATCGTTGCTGCAACCAGAATGGTGAACCCGAGGCTGTTCAGATAAGAAAAGACGGACACATCGATTATCGCAGCGACACCGCCGGTGACGAGATAACGCGCGAAGGTCGAGCGAATTGCAGACGAACGCAACGACTGCCTCATCAGGCGAGAGATCATCGACGGACCCAGATTTCAACATTTTGCGATGCGGACTGCCGTGTGAAATTGCTGTCGAGAAATTCAGCCAGATTTCGCACATATGGAGAATCTATCTTACGCATATCAAGCCCGTCCGTATTCAAAATGACATGGCTAACGCGCCTCGATGTTATCGCCTCGAAGTTTCTGACCCAGTCATTCAACTGCGTTACCGAAGTGCTCGTCAGAACAACGAGATCCGGCTCTCTGGCATTTTCATTCGCTCTCCATTCGGGGCGATACGTGATTTGAAAATAGGGATAGGAGCCCTCGGCTTGATAGTTGCCAAGGCTGACGATGTCCCTATCACCATAGCCGCGCCCACGATGATACCAGGCCTCGAATCCGACATCAATTCCGCCTTGCTCAACGAGGATACGACCCTCTCTGGCGATACGGCCAAGGCTGAAGGGAATGACCACCGATCCGGCCGGCACGCTCTCCTCTGCCTTCGCAAGATCACGCATGTATTGGCCGAAACGCGCATGGGCAAAAGTCCGCTCCACGCTTGAAACCGCAAGAAATAGCATGGAGAGGCCGAGAAGAGCCACACTCCATCTCCCCTTTGGACTGGCTGTGGCAAACCACAGGAACACCATGTAGTGAGCGACGGGTAGGATACGCTCGGGGATCTGCGGCACGGCTTTCGTCCCGTAAGGCAGCACAACGACCAGCGTCAAGACAGCCGCCGTCCCGGCGAAGGCCCAAGCCGGCGCCAAAGCAATTTTCCTCGCTCTCCATCGTGACAATACCCATCCCAGAGCGATCAAAACCATCATAATGAATGTGACGGCGAGCAACGCACGGTCGAAAAGAGAAAACTGCACGACATCGAGGCGCATCAACACTGCGTAGATGCTCTTCAGCAGATAACGATTTGTCTGCTCGCCAACGCTTCCCGAGGACATGGTGCTCATATAGACGCCGATCAGCGCGATGGCGGGGGTTGTCGCCAAGCCCAGCGGCAAAAGCGGCCGTAGCGGTGGCAAGCCGCCTCGGACAAGCTGCCAGACCACCACCCCGATCGCTCCGCCTAGCACTGCGGTGAGAAGGACAAGCACAGACTGCACCTGAACGAAAAAAGCGATCACGGAAAGGATGACGAACAGCGCCAGATACAGCGGCTTACCGCCCTGAAGAAAAGCCGTTGCACAGGCCAAGGCCAGAAAAACCGCAGGATAGGCCAGAACGAGGCTGATGGAGCCCATGTAGAGCATGAGCGGCATGGCCACGGGCAAGGCAAGGATTGCCCATTTCCTCTCCTTGCCGAGCAGCGATGGCGTCGTAACGATGAGAGCGCAGATCAAAACCGTTGAACACAGCGCGATCAACCATTCTGCTGTGAGCGCTGAGGTTAGCGAAGACACTCTGGTTAGCAGCCAAGGTGCGACGCCATTCGACAGCGTGGGAGCCGCGAGCTCATAAACCGAAGAGACGGTGGGCGCCGCCTTTGCAAGAAGCGCGGCAATGCGACCCGTATCCAGGTGCGCCGGAACATCCTGCGATGGGAAGGTGAAGATCAAGGAAAGCGGAAGGAGGACAAAGGCAACCCCGATCAGCGGCGCATATCTAAGCCTGTCCTTCATCGAAGCCTCGCCAATCATAGACGGGCCAGCCAAACTCCCGGGCAAGCATTCTGAGCTTCTTCGTGGGATCTACCGCGCCTGGCCAGCGAGCGGCCGAAAACAGAGGCGCGTCGCTTTCATGGTCCGAATAGAAAAACGTCGGACTGGCATCGAGGCCATGGCGCCGTAAAATCCTTGCCACTGCCGCCGCCTTGGCCGTACCTCGCAGGTTTGGACCATCGAGCTGGCCCGTGATCCTGCCGTCCGTCGACCATGCAACCTTCGTCGCGACAACATCATCAAATCCAAGTTCGCCCGCGAGTGGCACAGTGTAGATATCCAGGCTTGCCGATGCCAGCAGCAGGAAATGACCCTGCCTGCGGTGTTCAGCTACCCTTCGCAAGGCCGCGGATTTCAACATGGTCCTGCGCACGGTCTTAATAAAGCGGGCCGCCGCCTCATCCATGAAATCTCTGGAGCGGCCGCCGTAAATGCTCGCCAAGAATAGGCTCTTCAGCTGGTCGTTATTTATGACGTGGGCAAAGAACCGGACCAAGTGAGCCGGCAGCAGACAGGCAGACCCGAGATTGGCCGGTTGCCGCACCCCCTGGATCAGGAAGGCAAGATAGAGATCCTGCCTCGATATTGTCCTATCGAGATCGAATATGGCGACGGCACGCTCAGTCATCATCAATATCTCACCGGTTCCATGAGGATAGCCAGTGCCGGAATATTGATAAAGGTGAGCACGCCAACGCTCGCCGCCAGTGCAAAGACGACGATAACGAGGCTCTTTTCCTTGTAGAGTTTTTCCGGCGCCTGGGCAGCGGAATCCGCCTCCATCGACAGAGAAAAATACTGCGTAAACAAAAGCGCAAACAAAGGAACCGTCAGCAGATATTCTATTCTGTATTTGATCAGGAACACACCCAGAAGCAAGCTCGCGGTCAACGCGTAAAAGAACGATGACAGCAGCAGTGTTCTTTCGGTGTAGACATAGAAGCTGCGGCGATAAGAACCAGCGACTTCCGGATTATTAATCCTGCGATATTCGCTATACCGTTTCATTGCCATCAAAAAAGCACCACCCATCCAGTAGCAGATCAGCAGCGATGACGGTGGCAATTGTCCAGGCAAGATCGCCAGCCAGCCAATTGTCAGTCGTATAGGATTGTTGATGCTTTCCGAGAGTACGTCGAGATAGGCACGATCCTTTGTGCGTACGGGTTCGACATTATAGAGAATTCCCATGAACAAAAGAAATGCAGCTGCAACGACCATAGGCCAGCTTGCTTCGGCGGCGAGCGCAAGACCAATAACGGACAGTGCCGCCCACTGAACAGCAACAAGAGGCGCCCACAAATGCCCCTGTGCACCCGGCCTATTTTTCTTTATCGGATGGAACCGATCGAATTTTGCGTCGAGAAACTCATTGATCGTGTAGTTCGCACTGGCAATCAGACAGGTGACGATCACGGCGTGAGCGACCAGTAGCGATATCTCCGGGCCGGTGCGGCCACTCAGCGTGATCGCCAGAGCGCAACCCGGAAGAACAAATATGTTCTTCACCCAATGATCAGGCCTGGCAATTTTGAGATAGTCGCGCCAGCTCGATGCTGGACGCGCAAATTTAATCGCGTCCCTCATACTGCCTCCCCAATTTTTAGATTATATTATGTCTTTCTGCGTCTATACAACAAAATTTGAAGTACAACAACACTTGATATTAGAATATTACATTAATCAGCCTAATTAATAGATATACGTGTGAATATATTAATCGAATAGTACGTGAATTATACCTATATTCGTGTTTTAAATTGTCGAAATGAGCCCCTATACATACAAAGTTGAATGAAAATGCGGGGACGATACAAACAGATTAAAACTCAGCCACCCTTCCGCTAGGGAACAACGGTCGCTTGTCTTATCTCGCGGTCCGTCGCCGCCAAGGCCTCTCGCGAACGGGCAACTCGGACAACCTTGGTAGCTACCGATGAAGCTTATTTTCGATATTCGGCAATATTGATTGGCTCCGGAAAACATTCTAGGCTAGCATAAAGCAATGCACTCTTGGAGTATCCGGGATGTTCGATGTAACAAAAGTTGCAATTTCCGGAATATCCGCTGCGGTCAGCAGATTTCACCGCAGTAAAAGAATACAGAGAGCGACGTTTAACGCAATTCGTCTTGATAGGCCGGAGATATCCCATATCATCCGCGATAACGACGCGAGATTTATCAGTTATTGTCTGGCCAGAAGAGACTGGTCTCACGCCCAGATCCTGCAGGATTTGTGGGTATGTTTCGAGCTGGCTGAAAAAAGGGACGGGTTCTTTGTCGAATTCGGCGCAACCAACGGCTTGAAAAACAGCAATAGCTGGCTGCTCGAGAAGAAATTCGGATGGACCGGTATTCTGGCCGAACCCAATCCGATCTGGCATTCGGACCTTGCGGTCAACAGATCGGGACCGATCGAGCACAGGTGCGTCTCGTCAACATCCAACGCCACGGTTGCCTTTATAACAACGGATGCATCCGACCCTGAGCTGAGCTCTATTGCCGACTTCTCTCAAGGCGATCACTTCTCAGGCGTCCGCAGCCGCGGATCGCAGATTGAGGTGCAGACGATATCGTTGGATGACCTGCTCGATATGTATCAAGCACCGAAAGTGGTCGATTATCTTTCGATAGACACGGAAGGTAGCGAGCTGGATATACTTTCGGCCTACAGTTTCAGTCGCCAATTTCGCCTTATATCTGTGGAGAATAATCCGAAGACGGAACCTGCCATTCAAAAGCTTCTGGAGGACAATGGCTATCGGCGGGTATTTGAGCAATTCTCACAGTGGGATGGCTGGTACGTATCACGGGAGCTGAGGAACGGCGAGAAACTGAATGTGGTAGCACCGGCGTCCTGAAGTCTCGCACCTCGGCCTTTACGATGCATCAATGGATGCTGTGCCTATGGCGCCGGCTCAGTCCTGCATCCCGCGCCGCGCCTTGTCTGGCCCGGTGCCCTCGGCTTTTGCAGAGAGCCGGTCATTCGAATGCACACGAAACAGATTGTAAGCAGACAGACCGGATCTTTGCTTGGGTGATCTGTTAAGGTCCCGCCCGAGTATTTTCACATAAACAAGATAGAGCAGCACATGGGGAAAAATGTAGCCAGCCTCAAGAACTGCGGCGAGCACGAAAGACCATCCAATATTGTCGAGCGTGGAGTTTGCAGAACCGATATTCGCAAGCGAATAACCGACCATCACAATCAGCACGATTATCGTGAAATGGAGGATGGGCACTCTTAGGGCGCACAAAACCCCGACTGCAAATGAGATAATAAGACCCCAGGCCATCAAAGCTCCAGCTCCGAGTAGTCCATCTTCAATCAATACGCATCATTGCAGACAGTATCAGTGATCTACGCTTGCGGAACAAGTCGAATATCGCAAGATCACGCGGTTATACGCTCCATTTTTACGTTAAAGTTCTGCCTGGAGGCATGAATTCCACTTTGCAGCGAAGAATAGATCATACAGATTGCCCGATTAGCGCGAGGCAGCCGCTTTCCGAAACCAACGGGTCAGCATGGATCTCCTAGCTATTGCCAGCCGCAATTGACGCGGCTCACGGAGAAAGAGAGGCTTTCATGCCATCATCCGTTGTCTGGGTGAGAGATGCCGGCTTTTCGTCTTCTACGCGAATGACATCTCCAGGCGCGACAGCATCATTGTCTCCGACGGCAATGATACGCAAATTGCCATCGACAACGCGATCTATGGTGGTCTTGAGCGAGCGTTGCGAATCTTCAATGGCGAGGCTTGCAGCCGCAGCTGGCGCGCGGGCCTGCACGTTGTCGAGCAGAGCTTGTGTGGTTGCCGCCTTTTCTCGGTTGGCAGCAAGACGGTCGCGCACATCTGCGGCTTCGGTCAGCGCCTGCACGCGATAGCGATTATTAACGTCGGCAATATCTCCATCCGCTTTGGCGATATCCTGCCGCGCCTTCAGATTGGCGAGGGCTACGTCGAGATTCTGGCTTTCAAGCTGAGCAAGATTCTGGTTTGCGCCCAGCTCGCGCGACGACACCGTCAGCCCTTGCGAAATCAGCTTGCTGACCGTGCCTACGTCCTTGTTGGCCATTTCGATCTGCTTTGCAAGCGATGCCGCCTTTGAATTGAGGGCCTCTATTTGGTTTGCGGCAAGGAGCTTTGCCTGATTGAGCGCATCGACCTCCGTACGCAACGAGCGCTGTCGCGTATCGAACAAATCCCGCTCCTGCTTCATCATTCGATCAATGAGCGGCTCGTTTGCGCGCGCCGTCAGCTCCGGTGGAAAGCTGATCGAGGGTTGCCCTTGCGTGATTGCATCCAAGCGAGCCTGTCGGGTCAACAGGCTCAGGCGCTCTACCTCAAGAGATCGCAGATCACCGCGAGCAACCAGGGCTTCGCGCTGCAGGCCGACAAGATTCGGGTCGGTCAAACCAAAGGTTCCCCCACCCATGCTTAATGCCTGAATGACGGTGAGGCCAGGGCTATAGTCGTATCTCCCCGGCTTTGCGACAAGACCGGTCAGGAAAAAGGGCCGATATTCCGACACTTCAACGGATGCATTGGGGCGCTTCTGCATGCCGACCTGCGTCTTCAATCGTTCGCTGATGCTTTCTGCGACCTGCTCCGATGTCATGCCCGCGGCAGGCACCGCCCCTATGATGGGAAGAGACAGGTTGCCGGCTGCCGAGATGACGAATTCTCCGGTCAAAGGCGCCCATTCGATCGCAGCCCCGGTCGTCGGTCGCCATTCGAATACCCTGATCCGCAGCTTGTCCTGCGGACCGAGGATGTAATCCGCGGCAAAAACGCCGGTTGATCCTAGAACTGCTGACAGCATGATCGCAGCGCCAACAATCGGTAAAACCTGGCCGCGAAGATACCGAGCAACAAACGCCCGACCGGGTTTGCGGGGCATCGGACCATTTGGCGGCATGGCGTTTCACTCCTGTTCGGCACCGACAATGGCGCTCACGACGACAAACGTCCCTGCGACGGCTCCAACCAATGCGCCATATTGAGCTGCTCACCGGTTGATCTGCTGACGAAACGCCCGAATTTCTCCATGAAGACCCCGGTCCTGAACTCCGCGGCTCGCGCCACCGCGTCAGCGGGATTGAATTCCATACGCTCAAGGCGCTCAATCGCCTCAATTATCGCCTCGGTCGTCTGCACGTCAAAGAATAAGCCCGTCCTGTCAGCGATGACCGTTTCGGTGGCACCGCCGCGATTAAATGCGATGACGGGTCGACCACTCGCCATTGCCTCAACGGGCACGATCCCAAAATCCTCCTCGCCGGGGAAAACAAGCGCCTTGCAGCATGCATATTGCTCTTTCAGAACGCTGAACGGCTGAGGCCCCAAGATCGTCACAGTGGGACCTGCTACCTTTCGTAATCGGTCGAGCATCTCGCCGCCGCCGATGACGACGAGTTTCGCCCTCATTCGGTTGAACGCCTCGACCGCAAGATCAGGTCGCTTGTAGCCGACGAGTTCGCCGACCATGAGATAATGGTCGCCGATCTCGGATGATGGCAAGGGGCGAAATGCCGTCGTATCTACCGGCGGATGAATGATCTCGGCGCTGCGCCGATAGTAGCTTTTGATGCGTTGGGCGACAGTTAGCGAATTTGCCGCAAAATCATCGACCCGATTGGCCGTCGCGACGTCCCACGTTCTCAGATAATGGGCAAGCGGAGGCATCATCAGACGCGTCATCAAACCGGAACTGTCATAGTAACTATTATACATGTTCCAGATGTACCTCATCGGCGAATGACAGTAGCAGACATGTAAGGCGGTTGAGTTGGGTATCACTCCCTTTGCAGGTCCTGATTCACTGCTTATGACCAGATCGTATTCATTGAGATTCATCTGCTCCAAGGCCATCGGCATCAATGGAAGGTATTTTTTGTACAATTTCCTCGCATAAGGAAGGCGATCGATGAATGTCGTGCGGATCTTATGTCGCTTTATGATATCGGAAACGGCTTCCGGGTCGTAAACATGCGTAAAGATGTCCGCGCAGGGATACATCTTGCAAAGGGCTTCCAGAACCTTTTCCCCTCCGCGCATACCAACCAACCAATAATGTATGATTGCAACGCGCATGAAGTACTCCATGAACAAGGTAGCCATTTGACGGCCACATCGAATGTATAAGTGAAGTTATGCTGAACAACACCCTCGATCTTGATGCACTTAAAGTTCTCGATATAACGTCTGCTGCGTTTTTTTGTCGAAACGCTTGCCTGACGACTTTATCTCATCGGTAGATCCTATCCATTTGTAGGGCTTCAGATTTTGACTGTGCCGTTCGATAAAGGCCCGGATGTCGGCCTCTAACTGGCTTGCAGACTTCGAGGTGCCATGCGTCGCTTGCCGACGGCTAACTTCCATAAACAAGCTTTCCACCTGGCGTAACCACAATGTCGCCGTGGGCATGAAATGCACATGATAGCGAGGCCGATGCATTAGCCAGGATCGCACCATCGCCACCTTGTGCACGTTGCAATGATCCAGGATGATATGAATGTCCAATTCCGCGTCGACGCTCACATCAATCTGCTTCAGGAAATCGAGGAATTCCCCCGCCTTATGCTGCTTGTGGTGATCGTCGATCACAAAACCAGAGACGACATCAAGAGCGATGAAGAGCGACGTAGCCCCGTGCTGAACGTAGGCTGGCACTTTCCGCTCGGCAGCTGAGTGCATTGTTGTCGAAGCGATAGGCTTGCCACAGACGTCCTGCTTGCAACCTTTCTCGTTGACGCTTAGCGCCAGCGCTCGATTTGGCGGAAACATATAAAGTCCAACAATATCACAGACTTTATCCACGAAAATCGGATCGGCCGACAGTTTGTAGGACTGACCGCGATGAGGCTGAAGCCCGAACGCCGCCCAGATTCGCCGGATTGTCGTGTGGGAGAAGCCCGTTGATGCGGCCATTGAACGGATCGACCAATGAGGAGCATCGTCAGGCGCCGACTGCAGCGTGCGCTCGATGACCGCCGCAATCTGTGCATCATCTATAGTGCGCGGTCTTCCGGGGCGCTCTTCATCGAAAAGGCCATCGATGCGGTTCCTTAAAAAGCGTCGCCGCCACTTGCCGACAGTATTTTCATGAATGCCCAACTCCGCCGCCACAGCCTTGCTGGTTATGCCGTCGGCACAGCGAAGGATGATCTGACATCGCTCCGTCATGGACCGCGTCACCGTCTGATGTTGGTGAACCTGCAGCTCCAGATAATCCCGCTCTTCCCTACTCAGAACCAGGGGCTCCGTCGGTCTTCCGGTTGCACTCGCCATTGTTACGTTCCCCGTAAAAACAAGTACTTGCTAAATGATGCGAAATTCAGTTCCAGTCTATTGTCGATACAACTAAATAGACATACAACTTTATCACTACATTAGACTTAATAACACCTAATTATTGCGTGTGATAACTCGAATATATCATAATTCATGCGCATATATTGCGACGCAATAAAGTTATTGTCAATTTATTTATTGTTTGTTAACTTAACTGTACATTCACGTCAGGTGCGGGACAGCACCTTTCCAGGCATTTCAAGCAACATTTCTTTAGTCTTCCGAATACGGAGCAAGCTGATGAGGGAAATAGACCTTAGACGTGAACTCGCCCCTTTGGGTGACCTACGAACATCTCGGTTACCCGGCACGACCGCCCGCGCAGCACCATCAAGGAAGATGTACTCCCAGGCCATTAAGCGCCTTATTGACGCAACGCTGGCCGTAATTGCCTTGGTTGTATTGGCACCGATGATCCTGATGGTGGTGGCTATCCTTCTCGTGACCCAGGGTCGCCCCATCTTTCATTCACATCGGCGAATTGGCAGGCATGGAGTGCTGTTTTCCTGCTTTAAGTTCAGGACAATGGTCGTCAACAGTGAGGAGGTCCTAGCGCGCCATCTGGATACCAATCCCGCCCTCAGAGCCGAATGGAATGCGACAAGAAAACTTAAGGACGACCCGCGTGTTACCCCTTTCGGCCAGCTGCTGCGCAAGAACAGCGTCGATGAAATCCCTCAACTCCTGAACGTAATCCGGGGTGAGATGAGCCTTGTTGGTCCGCGCCCCATCGTTACAAGCGAGGCGGAGCTCTACGGGGTCCATTTTGTCGACTACATGCGGGTTCGCCCCGGCTTGACCGGCCTCTGGCAGGTAAGCGGGCGCAGCGATACCAGCTACGATACGCGCGTCGAACTCGACACGCGCTACGTGACGGAGCAAAGCCTGGTGGGCGACATTGTCATTATGGCCAAGACCATTCCGGCAGTCTTGACCTCGCGAGGCAGCTATTGATCTACCAACCAATTCCACTCGGCCATTTGGCTGTGTTGGATTTGGAGAGCTGTAAGCCGGGGTCGCTTGATAGCGATCCGATATCGCCAGGTTTCTTTCGCAGTCCGCAGCAATCGAACTCTTGATGAGGAATGGTTAGCTTTGCACGACATTTATCTCACCGATCACTACGCAGAACTCAATCCAACGTGGCATGAGGAGGATTCACCGTGGAAGGCGCGTCAGATCGAAGCGATCATTCGCAAGAACCGGCTGGACTTCGAAAGCCTTTGCGAAGTCGGCTGCGGCACGGGTGAAATCCTCCTGAATCTGTCCCGCACATTTCCAAAAGCGCGTTTGACAGGCTACGAAATCTCCCCTCATGCGTATCAAAGGGCCAAAACCAAGGAAACGAGCCGAGTAGCCTTCCGTATGGGCGACATTCTCCAGGAAAAAGATGCGCAATACGATATTGCCGTGATTGCCGATGTCATTGAGCATGTCGAGGATTACATCACCTTTATCAAGGGGTTGCGCTCTTGCGGTCGCTACAAGATTTTCCACATCCCGCTTGATCTGTCCGTGCAATCACTGTTGCGTGCGTGGCCAATTACAAAACTGCGCGCAAATGTCGGGCATCTGCACTATTTCTTCAAGGATACTGCACTTGCGACACTTACCGACTGCGGTTATTCAATCGTCGATTATACATATACGGCGAGCCGCCTCGAGCTTCCCAATCAAGCATTCAGCAGCATGCTGATGCGGTTGCCGCGCAAATTGCTTTATTCTCTTCATCCGGATCTGGCTGTACGGATTCTGGGCGGCTATTCTCTCCTTGTTCTTGCCGAGTAGCCGCCGATGCAGCCGCTCCGAACGTATGCTGTCGCCCGGAAATTGAGAAGCACAAAATCCGATTCATGCGTTCACTTATGGTCCGTACCCGACGGTCGGCTGCCTGCCACTTATCGTCATGAGCATCGAAAGGCCCTGCCATGAGCATCGAGCCTATCGGTATTGCCGCAATTTTATGTGGTCTCTTTTGTCTGTTTCTTGGAAACCGCGCGACAACCATCGCGCTGGCGATTGCAGCGGTATTCGGGTCAGCTGCGGCGATGTTCATAGGATCTGCAAATATTCAACCTGGCCATGTTCTTCTCGGATTTCTCGCCGTTGGCATTATCACGCGTGAGCGCTCCGCCGTCGCATTTGTTCATGCATTGCGGTTTGGCGAACCAGGCTTCTGGTTTGCCCTGCTTGTCTTCTATGGCTTGCTGACCGCCTATTTCGCGCCCCGCCTTCTGTCCGGCATCACACAGATCGTTCCGCTTGGAACAACGATGTTCGATGACAGCCGCTCCACAGTTCCGCTGGTCCCTGTCTCAAGCAACCTCACGCAAAGCGTTTACATGGTAGGAAACCTGCTCTGTTTTGCGATGACGGTTGCCGTTGCATCGACCAGACAGGGCTTCAATGCCGTTCTCATAGGCTTACTTGCCTATAGTATCGCCAACACGCTCTTTGCATTGCTCGATATTGCGACCTATTCGACGGGAACACAGAGTATGCTCGCCTTCATGCGGAATGCTCAATACGTTCTTCATACAGATGACCAGGTCGCGGGTGTCAAGCGTATCGTCGGCTCCTTTACAGAGGCGTCATCCTACGCTCGATCGACACTTGGTGTATTCGCCTTTTCCGGTACGCTCTGGCTTTGTGGCCGTCATCCCTATCTTACCGGATCAATCGCGGCAGCATCACTTGCGCTGGTTGTGATGTCGACGTCGTCGACTGGCCTCGTCGGGGCGCCCGTGATGGGATTGGTCCTCTATGGAACCGCCATCATGGTCGGAGGGCGAAAGAATGCACGCCGCTTCAGTACCCTGATCATCGTATTCGTGCCGACGATCGCGGTCGCCGCTGCGCTTCTTGTTGCAACCGATCCAACCATGTCGAAACTTGTCTACAACTACATCGATATTGTCGCACTCGGTAAATCCACGTCAAACTCGGCAATTGAACGGGGCGCGTGGAATACTGTCGCAATTCAGAATGTCTTCGACACCATGGGACTGGGCGTTGGCCTCGGCACTGCCCGCACATCCAGCTTTATACTCGCGCTTCTTGCCAATGTCGGCGTCGCCGGAACCGTCTTCTATCTGCTCTTCGCCTTTGGGGCCCTGATCAGAAAGCGTGGCATCCCTGGAAGCTTCACAGCGGATGCGCGTTTGTCGGCATGTAATGGCTGCTTCGGGTTGCTGGTGGGCGACATGCTGGTCAGCCCCGTTATCGATCAGGGTCTTTTCTTCTGCATGCTCGCCGGCCTGGCCTCGGCGTGGCCCGAGCGCAGCAGGCAAATAGTGCATGCGAACCGCCCCATAGGAGCAATCGCCATATGAGCGCTCGCGCCCTCTTTGCGGTCAACGGCCGTTTCCTCACGCAAAATGCAACGGGAGTGCAGCGCTATGCCTCGAACGTTGTGCGAGCCCTCGACGGGGCGCTTGCTGCCGTGGACAAACACGCTGCAATCATCGCGCCTTCAGGGGCACCAGATCCCGGCTTCGGCCATATGCCGCTGGTTCAATCCGGAGCTCTTTCCGGTCACGCCTGGGAACAGATGACACTCCCTGCGCAATGGCATGGCCGGCTCCTCAATCTGTGCAATACCGCGCCCGCCACAAAGACTGATCAAATCGTCTGCATTCATGACGCCAATGTTTTCACCACCCCCGACAGCTACAGCCGCGCATTCCGTGCCGTCTATCAGACCCTGCAGCCGCTGCTCGTGCGCCGGTCCGCCCGTATCGTCACCGTATCACATGCCGCCGCGCGGCAGATCACCCGGCATTTACCGATCAAACTGGACGACATCGTCGTGCTTCCGAACGGTCACGAACACGCACTGGGCTGGGATCCGGCGCTGGCGCAAATCGCGCCGAGCTTCATAGCCCAGACCTTGGGGCGGAGCGATCGCCGGTTTATTCTCGCCCTCGGCTCCCAAGCACGTCACAAAAATCTCGCTCTCCTTATCGACGCGGCTTCGGGACTTGACGAGATCGGTGTCGACATCGTGATCGCCGGCGGAGGCGCGGATATTTTCGTTCCCGGAGCCCTCAGGGAAAGATCGAATGTCCATCTGATCGGCCGCGTCTCTGACCATGACCTAGCTTACCTGCTCGAAAGAGCACTCTGCCTTGCCTTTCCATCCTTGACTGAAGGCTTTGGCCTTCCGATCGTCGAGGCGATGGCACGGGGGTGCCCTGTCGTCGCCTCTCATTGCGCCAGCATACCGGAGGTCTGCGGCGAAGCGGCGCTGTTCGCCTCGCCCACGGATCCGGCCGCCTGGGTCCGGCAAATCCAAACTCTAAAAGAGTCCTCGGCCCTGTGCGAAGACCTCGTCGGGCGGGGATATGAACAGATCGGAAACTTCTCCTGGTCACAAACCGCAGCCGGTTACATGGAATTACTTGAACAGCCTATCGCCCGGCCAAAGACATACAAACCATCCAGTACAAGCGCTCCACGTGTCGCTGTCATCGTCGCAACGCGGGGACGCCCGGGTATCGTCAGCGCTACCGTGCGCCACCTGCTGGCCACGCAAACATTGAAGCCAATGGCCGTCATCGTTTCCTGCCCCGATATCGCGGATGCCGGCGATCTTGTCGGCCATCAGGAAGTGACAGTGGTAACCGGTGCTCCGGGCCTAACCAGCCAACGCAACACCGCCCTTCTGAGCCTTCCGGAGGACTGCGAAATCGTCGCCTTTTTCGACGACGACTTCCTGGCCGACAAGAAATGGCTGGCGGCAGCGGCTAGAGCATTCCGTGATGACCATCAGATCGTTGGTTTCACCGGACGCGTTCTTGCCGATGGCGTCGGCGGTCCGGGAATAGGGTTCGAGGAGGCATTGCGCCTTGTTGACGCAGCCAAGCCAAGCGACTGGGCCTGGATTGAGCCCTATAGCCCTTATGGCTGCAACATGGCGTTCCGGGTGGAAAGCCTCGGGGAAACGCGTTTCGATGAGCGCCTGGTTCTCTACGGCTGGCTCGAGGACCGTGATTTTGCCGCGACCCTGGCCAAACGCGGTGGCCGCTTCGTCAAATCCGCGGAGGCTTTCGGCGTGCACATGGGCGTCAAAAGCGGCCGCGTCAGCGGGGAACGGTTCGGCTATTCGCAGATCGTAAACCCCATCTACATGCTCAGCAAGGGAACGATGAGCGGTGCGATGGTCGCCAATCACATCTTCTGCAACATGGCCATGAACTTCGCCCGAGCAGCTCGGCCCGAGCCCTTCGTCGATCGCCGGGGACGTCTGAGGGGCAATCTGATTGCCATCGTCGATCTTCTTCGCGGCCATCTGCAGCCCGAGCGTGCGGCTGGACTGCAGCCTAGAAACAACCCAGCGCAACTTAAGTCGGAGGTCAGGACTAGATGACGCAGAACAGCCCGTCTCTCTTGGAACGTTCGTCCCGGCTCTGGCGGCTCGACGACCTTTCCACCGACAGATCCAACGAAGGACCGATCGCGCTGCTGCGCTCGATGAGCATGCTGGCGCTGAATCACAAGACGACGCTGATCCTCTGCACTGCCGTCGGCATCGGCGTTGCGGCATTTTACGCTCATTCGTTACCGCGCATTTATACCGCGACGGCTTCAATTCTGCTTGAGCCGCATCGCTCGACGCTGGCCTCCAGTCAGGACGCGCAAAACCTGGACCCGAACAGGGCGGATAGTGAACTGCAGATTATCCGCTCGGAGCGACTGCTTTCCGCAGTTTTCGACAGTCTGGATCTGGCCAATAGCCCGGAACTCGGTCCGCAACCGCCGCGCATGCGCGATATCATCGTCAACAAAGTGGAAGGCGTTCTGGATGGATTGTGGCTCAAGATAACCGGTCCAGGTGGAGGCAAAGCTCCACGTCCGTCTGACACCACGACATCACGCAACGCCGACGGTCGCGAGGCAGCATTCCAGAATTTCGCACAACATCTCGACGTGCGCCGCGTGGGCCAATCCTATGTCATAGAGATCAGCTACTCCTCATCCGATCCGGCACTTGCCGCCCGTATCGCCAATGCCGCGGTTTCCGGCTATGTCCTCCAGGCCGTTACCTCTAAGGAAGAAATGGCGCAGGCGGGGACTGAAGTCTTGCAATGGCGCCTCGACGCATTGGCGGCACAGGTCGACGCTGCGACGATTGCCATGAAGCAAGGCGCACTGCCCGCAATCCCTACCCCCGACGGAGACGCCCGGATTATCGGCGCCGCGCAAGCACCGCTCGGCCCATCCGGCCCACGCACCACGTTAATCACAGCCCTGGGCGGCATTCTCGGTCTGCTTTGCAGCTTTTCCTTCATTGCGCTCAATCTGGCGCTTGATCGCAAGGTGCGTAACGGCAAGGATTTGGCGCGCGACACCGGAATACCCTGTCTGGGAACACTACCGGATGCGGTAAGTCGTGGGGGTGTCTTTCGGGGCTCACACCGCCGACACGTTTCCGTCGTCATCAACCAGCCAGGCAATGCTTACGCTGCTGCAATACGAGACCTTCGGACATCCATCGAAATCGCTTGCTCGGCAATTCGCAACGAACGCGGCATCATTGTCGCTGTCACCGCCTGGGACGGTGCCTCGGGCGTTTCGGCCCTGTGCCTTAGCCTGGCGCAATTCATCAATCGAAGCGGCCGGCATATCACGCTCTTCAACGCCGAGACGCATCCGTCCGATCTCAGAGATCATGATCCGGAAAGGCTGGCGACGACCTCTCTGGCCGATGCTCTCGTTGCCGACATACGCCCCGAGCAGGTGATCTTTGCCAACGGCCGCGGCGACGGCCATGGCATCGCCGTCCTTCCGATCCACTCCAACAACGCCCTGACGAACCTCTATGTCGATTTTCGTGATCGTCGGGTCGGGCGGATTGTGGAAACCGCGCGCGCCAGAGGAGATGTTCTCCTAGGCCTACCGCCGATAGATGGCTCAAGTGATGCCCTGGCTTTGGCGGCCCACGCGGACGCGGTGTTGATCGTGGCGCACGCCGGAAAAACAACGACGGACGAGGTCAGTGACGCATTGCAACAATTGCGGCGCTCCGGCGCCAATGTCATCGGTACTGTCATCGACCTGGCAAAGACCTGATGCGCAGCACCCGATGGCAGAACGGCTACGGCAGATGGCGCCAAGGCCGGGTGGCTTCAACGGATCGGTTTAGAATGAGGGGTAGATAGGACAAAATGGAGATACCGCGAATTGCCGTCGTCATAACCTGCTGGAACTACGAGGCCTACGTGGCGAACGCAATCCGCAGCGTCGTCTCCCAGGGCTGCGAGGAGTGCGAGCTTGTTGTCGTCGACGATGGCTCTACGGATTCGTCGTGGGATGTCATCCAGCGTGAAGGTGTCACGGCTTACCGGATCGAAAATAGTGGGCAAAGAGCCGCCGGCTTCTACGGGCTCGAACGGACGCACGCACCCTTTATCCTGTTTCTCGACGCAGACGACGAGTTGGCTCCTGGCTCGCTCGCCACGATATTATCCAAGCTGGATAGTGACGTTGCCAAGCTTCAGTTCTCGCTGACGCGCATCGATCACCAAGGAAACGTCACCAGCAGCGGAACAACTCTGGAGGCTTTTCGCGACCGTCATACGATCAGGGATCGCGTGCTGCGCACGGGTGTCTACACCAGCCCTCCGACATCGGGCAATGTGTTCAGGCGCGACGTCTGTGAGTATCTTCGCGAAATGGACTATGATCGGGCGGTCGATGGCATAATCCTCTTCATCGCGCCCTTCATGGGAGATGTGGTGAGCCTTTCGGACAAACTGGGACGGTATCGCGTCCACGGCCGCAACATCTCCGGATTGGGTCGCCCGGTCGATCCGGTTTCACTGCGCGCAGAACTGCACCGTTTTGTATTGCGGATGGAGCATCTGCGCCAGATCTTGACGCAGTATGACCGGGCGGAAGATCTGGTTGCCCCCGAGAAAGCCTATTTCTATCTCGAACGCAGCTTCTATTTGGCGATTGCTGAGGGTCGACGGCCGTCCGCTTCAATCCTTCTGCCCCTGCTTGGGCAGCTCTGGCGAGAATATTATCCCGTGAAGACCAAGGTGACGATCACAGCGTTCTGCCTGCTGACCATGGTATTGCCAAACCGAAACGCCCGTCGCGGTCTTGCCTATCGGCTCAATGCCGGAAAGCGTTCCACAATCGGACTACTTCAGGCGTTGATATAAAGGCTCGACGCCCGCCGTTACGGATCGTGTACGCGGCTATCGCCGATCGGCCAGCTCGAGGCGACCGCCTCCGGCAATCAAGCGGACACCGAGAACCAGGAGTGTCCCGACATAGGCTGCGGCGCCGGTTGTCGCGACAAAGGCAAGCTCCAATATGTGGTTCAACGACCTACCTGCCAATTGCTCTCGCAATATGACAACCCACGCCACCATCACCACGCCAGCAAGCACGATCTTCCAGAGATTCTTCAACTGTGCCGAAATCCCAAGTCCCAGCAGCACCCGTACCTCATTCAGATAGAAGGCAAACATGATTGCCGAGAGAACAACTCTCGCTACGCCGACACCGCTGACTGAAAAGAGATAAAAGCCAACGGAGATCAGCAATATCCGCAGGCATAGATCAATGGCGTTCAGCCTGAATAGAGTGCGAGGACGATCAAGGGCAAGGCTAGCGGAATACAAGGTCTGGAAATAGGGTATAGGGATCACCGCCAGTGACAGAATGCTGAGCAAAGGTGCTGCATCTTTCCATTTTGCTCCGAGCAACAGATCGGTCACAAGGTCGGCCGTCAAAGATATCCCGATGCAAGCCGGCACCGAGATCAGCATCGCGAAGCGGGCAGCCTTGAGAAAGGCCAGCCGCATGCGCTGCGGATCCGAGGTGATGAGCGAAAACGCCGCCATCACCGGCTGGAGTGCTGGCCCTATCAGGCTTTGCGTCGGCACTACGGATACGTCACTCGCAACAGCATAGCGACCAAGCGTGGTGCTGTCGGTCGCGGCGCCAATCAGGAAGCGGTCGAATTGCCAGTTCAGCGCCGAGATCAGCTGCGCGGAACTGAACCAGCCGACGAAGCCGGCGAAATCGGATAGGCGTACCAGGGAAAGGGCTGGTCTGTAGGGTGCCAGCATATAGGAGACCGCGACCGCGGCCATCGAATTGGTGACGAAATTGGCGGCAATCGCCCAATAGCTCCCCCCGGAAAATACCGTAATCATCGCAACGACGAAGGCGCATAGCTTGCCGCTAAATTCGAGAAGGAAAGTTTGCCGGAAACCCAGTTTCCGAACGAAGTGCACCATGGCCGGACTGTAAAACCCCTTGATGATCGGCCCGACGGCAAGAACGGCTATCAGCGGAGTGAGCTGCGGATTGTGATTGAACATCGAGAAGGGCCAGGCGGCGATCATAACAATGACCGCAATCAGCCCGCTCCTTGAAATGCTCAGGGTAAAACCTGTGTCCAGATGACTCTTGTCGATCACGGTTAATCGGACCATCGCCTGGGTGACCGGTACTTCCAGCACCGTATCGACAACGACGACAAGCGACATCGCCAGAGCAGCCAGACCAAAATCCGCAGGTGTGAGGATACGAGCAAAGAACAACAGCGTGCAAAAGTCGATAAGGCGGCCTACAAATCGCGAAACGACAAGCCAACCTGCTCCCTTGAAGGCTTTGAGTGCAAGCATCTCGACTAGGACCCCACCCGTCGCCGGCACGTCTCATCGGCGAGCCGCGCAATCTTTCGGGCATCCAGTGAACGGCGCAATAGCGGTGCTCTCGCGGTTCTTCCAGCCTTCTTTGCCTGAATTTCGGGTCGATGGCCTGATGATCTTCGAGTTAGGCGGTGACCCATGCGCATCAAAACACTCATGAAGCTATCCTTGGCAAACTCAACTGTTCATCGATGCAGGCGCGCCGAAACTCCCCTCAGCACATGCGCCATTTCAAGTGCCGCCAGCAGCGGCGGTTTGAAACGTGGAAAATCACGCGCGATAGCACCCTCGCGCCACAGCTGCGATTTCACAGACTTCAGTTTCGTGGCGAGGTCCGCCGCTTGCGGGCGGTTGAGCACGTGCACCATGTCCGACCGTCCGAAATCCACGGAGCGAGCGCCGACGCCGAGTGCGATGATGTCGATCTTGCCCGGATTGGCGATGGCGCGTTTGAGCCGCAACCAGGCATGGTCGGCTTCGCGTAAAACCTGGGCACCGCTCATGACATGATCGATATATTGCAATGCCCCATGCAGAAGCGGATTTTCGGCGGAAGGATCGAGCGCGCCGAAGCGGATATCACCGCAATTCGCCATGACCGCGCCATCGTCGGTTTCGCTGAAGTAGCGGACTGACTGTACCGCCGGCTCGAACAAGCTCTCGATGATCTGCCAGTATCTTAGGACTGTTGTTTCCGGCTTGAGCGGATCGTATAGATTTTGCTCGACAACCAGACCGGCAACTCTTGGGAAATGATCCTCGCTTAGCCCTTTATAGTTGCAACGAGCAAACTGGATAGTCTCGAACCGGCGATCGGGAAAGCCGACTGTCAACAAACGCTGGGTGCTGCCGTAAAGACCGGTATCGCAAAGCACAATACGCTTTGTGCCCGGCGATATTTCCTCGAGATGACGCGCAAACAATTCGTTCTGCTTGCGAATATCCTCAAACACCGACTGGCCGGCATCTGTATCCAGCAGCGAGAAAAAGCGCGTGGGATCGAAGGTTTGATGCCAGATATCCGGCAATTCGTAATTTTTTCCGCCGAGTGCCCGCGCAACATCCGCAAAACTGCCGCGCTCGAATTCGCGGCCAAGCTCGTCCAGTACCGCAGGACTTCTGGTGATGACCGCAGAACGCGCTGCGACTAAGCGTGAAATCATTAAATTTTCGCGCCTGACATCGAAGGGGAGACCAAGAGCGCGCAGCGTTCGTTCAAATGCTTCCCTGATGCCGATCCCACCTCTTGCGCAGAAGAGCACTGTCGTGTCGCTGCTGCGTTTGGCTTGTTCCGCATAGAGCCAGATGTAGAGGCAGAACTCGGCAACGATCGGCCCGAAGACTTCGCGACCAAAGGATACCGTGTCGGTCGGCTCCATAAGAAGATGTCCACGGCGCTCCGCATGCCGACGAATATGGCTGAACATGCCAGCTTTGGCGCCGTCGACACGCGAGGTGTAGCGTTCAAGCAAGCTTTTCGGCATATGAAGCGTCTTGATCCCCATCCCGTCTGGCACCCGAAAGTCGGCTGCCTCATCGTCACCGATGTGCAGGAGGCTTGACGCAGAAATAGCCTCCGCCTTGAGCACCGCGGCAAAGAGGCCACCGAACCGTTTGCTTGTCTGGGCATCCGCGCTCGAGTAGATCCTGTCAATAAGCCCGGGACCGTGGAAGTGATTGATCAATTCTGCAAGCTGGCCTGTCGAAAGCGCCGTATCGCTCACAGCTATTACCTGCATTCCAGCCTGCCGTTGCTGCCTCAATAAGGTCGCAAGCGCTGCATTTGCCGATAAAGACGTTTTCTCGATCGCAAGTTCTATGGCGATACGCTCATCGACCAGATCGCCCGGCAAACCAAGCATTTTCAGCTGCCAGCTGATAATATCCGTGAGACGCACCTCGCCGACACCCTCGCCAATATTCAGCGCGCGGTAGGCAAATTTCTGGGCAAGAAGGCGACATCTTACCAGCTCATCTATTCCGACGATCAGGCCCCGTTGTTTCAGGAGATGGACGAACTGTGCTTCGCCGGCAGCGATGCGCGAGCGTTGCGATTTTCCTCGCCGCAGAAGCAGCGTGTCGAATACATCGGTCGAAATCACCCTGATTTCGCCCATGCTGTTATCGAGATCGTCGAGGCTTGGCCGCAGCACGAAATACCCCCTCGGCGTTTACCGAAATATTCACAGTCTATAGGTTGTAATTTACTTCAGGACAAACAGGCTTCACCCGAGGGTTTTACCCCTCTCCAATATTCATTGTAACTACATACACGGAAATATATCAAGTTAAATTAAATATAACTCAATATTTCACTCGAATTTCTGTTCCACCTTGCCAATTCTGACGTATTTATACACATTTTCTCGAAATAGATTGATGAAAAATCTTAATTAAACTTTCGTTGTACGTAATTTTAAATTACGCTCATAAAAACTCTGGAGCTGGGGACGACTCCATGGACAATGCAGACCATCTCACCGTTAGCGACGTCATTTCGCAAACTGAACAATTCGACGCCATAGTCCTTGGCGCGGGTATTTCAGGACTTGTGTCGGCATCCGTTCTTTTAAGGGACGGCCTGCGTCGGGTCCTGATCGTTGACGAGTATGACCACATCGGCGGCAATCATATCGATTGGTCATGCGGGGGCTACACGTTTGACATCGGCAGCCTGATATTTCAGGACGATTCTCCGCTGCTCGCTCACTTTCCGGAATTGTTGCCACTATACATCCCGATCGAACCAAGATGGGCGCGCCTCAATCCTCAGGGCATGATCACCACCTACCCCATCTCGGTCCGCGACGATGTCTTCGGAGCCGGAATAGCTGAGACCATCCGAATATTCGCTTCAGTCATCTATGCCCGGCTTTTTCAACGAAACATGCGCAATGCGAGGGAATTTGCACGCTACTGGATAGGTAGCCGTCTCTTGTATCGATCCGGCCTTGAATCCTACATGAAGCGCTTCTACGGGATCGCAACGGACGGCATAGACATCGATCTCGCGCGTAAGCGGATGCTCTGGATCAGTGAGCACGCCTCCATCCGGAACCTGATTGGACGGGCGCTAAAGCGGAAACAGCAAGGGCCGACCAACCGGCAGATGGCACGCCCGAAACAGGGATTCCAATTTCTCTATAGTGCGGCAGCCGAACGGCTGAAAAGAAATGGTGCCGAATTTCAACTGGCAGCCGACATGCAGGCGATCGACAAGGTCGGCGGACAATTTCAACTACAACTCAAGGACAGGATCGTCACGTCCGATCGCATTATTTCAACCATACCCATCCACATGGCGGAACGATTGTGTCGGCGGGATTCAGGACGAAAGTTGGAGACAATCACGCTCATTGGCCTCTATTTCAGTTTTGCTGGTGACCGTGGCTTTTCCCAGTCGATCATCTATAACTTCTCCCATCAAGGCGCCTGGAAGCGCCTCACGATGTATTCCGATTTTTATGGTCTGGTCGACGGTCGGGAATATTTCACGGCAGAAGTCATCGGCAACCATGTCGGCGGCTCGACAGAACGAGCCGAACGCGATTTCAGAGACCATGTTCACACCAATGGCCTGTTTCGCGGCGACCTCAGGCTGGAAGGCAGTCACGTGCTTGACGAGGCCTATCCGATCTATAGCAAAGGGGCTGCCCTGCACGCAGCTGAAGCGATCCGGCAGCTTCGCGACTTCGGCCTAGAATCTCTTGGCCGCCAGGGCGGCTTTAACTACCAACCGACTGCGCGCGCCTCTACGGTTGAAGCGGAAGCTGCGCTACGCATCTCAGTAGGTAGTTAAATTGCATGATATAAAGAATATACCAGAAATAATACGAATATAATTCGAATTTTCATTCGCTAAAATCGGAATTTTTATCATTGATCCGGTGGAAAGACTGTACCATAGTCAAAATGCATCCTTGATATAGAGTGTCTATATTTATCACACATATATATGGTGCGTTTTAATGCGAATTTTACATATCCTCAATCATACAAACAGGCTGAATGGACATGTTCATGCGGCAGTCGATTTAGCCTGTGCGCAGGTGCAGCTGGGGCATAGTGTCTGCGTCGCAAGTGGCGGCGGCGATTTCGACCAAATACTGCATAAGAACAACGTCACGACAGTAATGATCGATCATCATCGCAAACCGATCAAACTACTCAAATCTTCGTTCGCCTTGCGCAAGCACGTGAACCTTTGGCGGCCGGATGTCATACACGCGCACATGATGACGAGTGCCGTTCTGGCATGGCCGATTTGTCGGCTTTCGGGCGTTCCTCTCGTCACCACAGTCCACAACGAGTTTGAAAAGAGCGCGATCCTGATGGGTCTTGGTAACCGTGTCATTGCTGTTAGCGACGCTGTCGGCGCCTCGATGCGGAAGCGGGGAATACCGTCATCGCGGCTTCGTGTCGTCTTGAACGGGACGATCGGCTCGGTCCGTTCCAACGGGCGTGGTCGGAACCCGGTTGTCATGACGTCACCGAGTATTCTTTTCGTTGGTGGACTTCACCCTAGAAAGGGGCTCCCCGACCTCTTCGAAGCTTTTTGCCTCGCCTACAAAGAGCATCCGCAGGCCCGGCTCCATATCGTTGGAGACGGCCCGTTTCATGCCGACTACCGTAGCATGGTTGCCGATATGGAATGCGCTTCCGCCGTCGAATTCCTCGGCGCAAAGGAGGACCCATTTCCTTGGATGATGGCCGCGGACATCTTCGTACTACCCTCGCATGCAGACCCTGCTCCGCTCGTTCTATCAGAGGCTCGCGAGGCGGGCTGTGCCGTCATCGGCAGCAGTGTGGACGGTATTCCGCAATTGCTGGAATATGGCGCGGCCGGAATGCTCGTACCACCACACGATCCAATCGCTCTTGCAGCCGCACTTTGCCACCTCCTTGAAAACCCTGCCCATGTCAGGGAATGGAAAGACAAAAGCCAGGTGCACATCGAGCGCCTGACCATCAATCGCGTCGCACGCGAAACATTGGATGTTTATGGCGGCGTTCTTCCCAAGAACAACAAGAGCGCGTCCGCCGCTGCCTAGACCATGACTGCTTGATGCGACGCACTGATGATCCACCGGACCATGGGAGAACAAGCGATGAGAAGCCTGACATCGCGACGCAATCTTCTGATCGGAGCGGCTTCGCTGGCAACCGGTGGTGGACTATTGCTGACAAAAGGCAGACCGGCGGCGGAAGAGCGCCACGATCCGACCCAAGGCCGCAATATCATCTTCGATGAGAGTTTCGTCTCGCTCGACCAGACGATATGGCACGCGGGCGCCAAGGCGACGACGTTTGACAGCGGATTTTATGGCCGCTCAGCCTTCAGCCGGTTCGGCGGTGAAGAAGGCTTCGACCCTTATTCCATCGTGGACGATCCGTCTGCAGGCAATGGCAAGGCTCTGCAGATCTCGGCTCAATACATCGGCCAGCCCATGCATGTGCCCAATTACTACGGCAACAATCTACCGGAATATCAATGGATCTCCGGCAATATCCAGACAGCAAAACCGGACGGTACGATCCTCAAAGGTTGGCGAGAAGGCTACTTCGAGGCGCGGGCGTGGTTTCCCGCCCATCCTTTGAGCTTTCCTGCTTTCTGGCTGATGAACGGCAGAAGCATCCTGTTTCCGGCAACGAGCATCGAGCTCGATGTCGTCGAGCAGAAAGGATGGGAGCACGAGCTTTACGGCGCCTATCTGCATGAATGGGGAAAGCCGGGCGAGCATCACGAAGGGGTGGGCGTCCCGACGGTCGTCAACATCACAAGCGGCTATTTCCGCTACGGCCTGCTCATCGAGGGCGCGCGGTGCCGCTTTTATTTCGAGCGCAAGCAAATCCTCAATCCTAAGACCGGCGAGCCTGTCGATTGGATCCTAGGGCGCGCAGCGGAGATGGATGAACGACGCGATGTCTTCTGGCCGCTTCTGACGCTCGCGTTGCGTTCGGATGTGCCTTTCCCAAATCCCTTGCTGCCACAGGACCGCCAAACCCATATGCGGATCGACTATATGAGGGTCTATGGGTGACGTGCGCACCTCGCGGGCGAACCGCCAGGAGAAAGGGAAAGGGTGATTCAGGCAATCACCCGTGGAAGACCGATCGAGGCGACCCTCAGCGCATCTGCGTGCACATCCACGACACGCTCGGTGTCATAACTGTCGATGAAACTTTGCCGGAATTCGGCATGCGAGAGCTCAGTCTCGAGATTGTCGCAATAATAGATCATCGCATTGACCAGTTCTTCACCGCCCGCAACTGGCACCAGAAGCCCCAGACGCCTATCGACAAGAATGTCGCTGGGGCCGAATTCGCAATCAGTTGATACGACCGGAAGACCAAACCGCAAAGCCTCGCATATTGCCAACGACCAGCCTTCCCAGCGTGACGTCGACACATAGACATCACTTGCCGCTAAGGCTGGTGACGGGTTGTCCGGATAATGTTCAACGCTCACCACGGTTTCAAGATTTAGGCGCTTGATCTGATCGCGCAACTCGGCCTCGCCTGGTCCGTAACCCACAACCTTCAACTTAACATTCTCGCGAACCTTATGGAGTTCAGCAAACGCTCTTAGAAGGATGTCCTGCCCCTTTTGAACTGAGAAACGGCCGACATTCACGAAGGTGACATAGCCTCTTTCCTCATTCGGCTTGTTCCGAAGAGCGTCAAATCGCCTGACGGGGTTTGGCAGCCAATATTGCCTCACTTTGCTCTTGAACATCGCCCTGAACGACTCGAGCTGTTTGGGCGAGGTGCCAAACACATAGGAAAGCCGCCTGATGAAATAAATTCTCATCAGAAGGAAGAGTATCTTGGCTTTCAGGTGGCTTGGCTCCAACCGCGGATTGCCATGCAGGTGCATGGCAAAATTCCTGCGGATACCGATAGAGGCAATCATGCAGATCACGGTCGGCTCGATCTGCGGGACAACGATAAGATCGTAGTCCTTCCCTTTGAACACGCTCCTCAAAACGAGCATCAATTCTCGTCTATTGCGCACGATTCTATCGATAGTATTGTAACTCTGACTATCGCTTGGCCTGTTCTTGTGCTGAGAGGTGTAGAGAACATCGATGTCAAAATCGGCTGCATATTTATCTGACAGGGCGGTGCATATGGTATCGACAACCCTCTCAATGCCCGCAAAGGAACTGGTGCCAGGCTGAATGTAGAGAATTTTCTTGCGGGCTATGGATGTTGATTGTTCTTTCCCGACCGGAAATTCATTTTTCATCTGCATTCGCCCCGTTCGATCTCTTCAGATTATACCGCCGATATCAAGACACGATACGCATCAATAGTTACAATAGAAACGTATTCAAATCGCTTGTACATGCCGTAATAACGCATTTTTCTACCATGAGCATCACAACGGTTTTCTTCACAACCATCAATCCCGTTAATCTAATCATGTATAGGCTAGCAAGTTATCATTATTAGCTTGAATTGATCCATTTTTCCAGTTTTCCACGCTTCTATTCTGGCAAAAAATGATAGAGCATCCGGCGCGATATGAGATATCTCCATAGTCAGCACAAAATGCCCAATTGGATCAATATCTGGTAGAAATCAACGCTTTGCCAACTTGGCAACAAGCGACGGACAGATCTTGTCAAGAATTGTAGCATTTTCAGGTACGGAATTTATGTAGCTAATGTCATTCGGTTGCCGCCCACTCAAACGGGCATGACTTGTGTCGTTGGTGACCGGCAGGAAAATGTTCAAAGCAAAATGATGTGCATCAGTAGATTAACAATGCTTTTATATGTTCCGGCGACGAATGAACCCGACTCGTATCACCATGCAAAGCATTATTCTATGGGCACATAACGGCTGTAGAACGCAACTTTTCCAGGACCCATTCACAAAGCGGGAAATCCTGATTGCGCTCGAGTTTTACAGATTAGACATAGCGACGTTAGGTAATGTGACGCTCGCAATAGCAAACATTCGAGTGTTGAATACCACATGAAACTAACCAATTTTCCACTTCGTGATAGCCCGCGAACGGCTTAAAACAGTGAGGCACTTCATGGGCCCGCCTTCACTTACCATGGTCAGCGCCAAGCAGAAAACGGGTCAAATCATGACAGAATTCGACACCCATGATAGATCGACTGCATGGACATCTCTAATACTCTCTTTGACCGCCTATCATGAAGAGACGTCACTCGATCTCGCATCGAACGGAAACTGGAAGCTATTCGGTTTTCCGGATGATGGACAATAGCCGGTACTCCGGCCTCGCATTGTCCTCGCCGCTCCCTCTCAGCCCTACGATCCTAAGCGATCGGAGCGCTTCGCCCGCTTTTTCGCCGGATCAGGCGATGGCTGCGTCCGATCACCCGAAATCCAGATCACCACACCCCGCCACACGCGCCACAGACCGGCGGGAATTAGGATTAGTGACAGAAGTCGGTACGCCATTTCTGGAAAATGCAGGCTTCCCCAGATCGCTAAGGCAACTATCGCGAAGCCGCCAACGACGTTCACGACGCTACCTATGGCGAACTCGATTATCAAAGCGTGGACGGCGACAGCAAGGATGCGATCGGCGAAGGAAAGCCCCAGCGCATCCGCCGCCACGAATACGAGAAACACGAACAGCGGCAACATCACCGCTGCAATGAGGATAACCGCGATGATGGCCGGGACAGTCGTCATGGCCACATGCCCCTTGCGAAAAGAAACCTAGTCCGATCCATAGGCATATCGCTTACATCTGAGCTCGATCCGGACGAGCAACTAACCACAGCGCGCCACTTGGCCTACTCAAAACCGCTGCTGCCTTAATCAATCGCTGCTGGACGATAGTTCCGTTGCAGCTCATGACCGATTTTGTGAGGCACACCCACAAAGCATCTTTTTGCCAACGAGTATAGAGGTGTCAAAACAGTGTCCCTAACTCACGCACGCCATTGCTCCACGTTAGTCGGTGTAGCGCTGACATCAGCAACTACCTTATAATATTCAAAGACTTGCCCTCGCAACGTAGTTTGTGGACACAGGCCAGAAAGCAGCGGTCTTGATGGGAATTGAACCGCTGATCACCAGCCGCCTTTTGCAATGGAAGCCCCCACGGTGTTTGGGAGCCACTCTCCGATAGCAGCTCCACCCATTCTTGCTCACTCCGAACTAAAGGTAGCAGATCGATGAAACGCCCATCGAACACGGTTCACAATCTCATATCGCCTGAGGGCTGTAATCGCTGGCGGCAACCGGCATCACCTGCTTCATGACCGCAACGGACTTTTCCAACCCCTCGATGCTGTTAAGAAGCACGTCTTCGTGCTCGATCGAAAGCCACCCATCATATCCAGCCATTTTGAGGCGATAGCAGAATTGACGCCACCACTCTTCGCCATGGCCGAAGCCGAGTGTGATATAGGACCAGCTGCGCGCCGGAATGTCCACCAGCGAGCCGTTCTCCAGCAATGACGTCGTCGCCTGGATCGGGGCGTTGAGCAGCGTGTCCTTGGCATGGACATGATAGATGGCGTCGCCGAGCGCCTGAGCGGCTACCAGCGGGTCCGCCCCCATCCAGAACAGATGCGAAGGATCGAGGTTTGCGCCGATCACCGGACCGATCGCCGCCCGCAGTTTCAAAAGGGAGGGAACGTTGTAGACGCACTGGTTGCCATGCAATTCAAGCGCTATACGTTCGACACCATTTTCCTTCGCGAGCACCGCGATCTCGCTCCAGAACGGCAGGAGCTTCTCCTGCCACTGATATCTCAGGATTTCCTGCGTCTCCGGCGGCCAGCTCGACACCACCCAGTTGGGCATGAGGTCGCCATCGCTGCCTGCAGGAAGGCCGGACATCGTGCAGACGGTCTTTATCCCGAGTTCTCCAGCGATCCGAATTGTGTCCTTGAGGCATTCCGCCTGCTGTGGCTGGGTAGGATGCAGTGGATTTCCGTTTGCATTCAACGCGATGAGCTCGAGGCCGCGCGATTGGAAAGCCCTGCCAAAGGCCCGCCGGGCCTCGGCGCTGGATTTCATCGCAGCCAGGTCAAAATGCGGGGCTGTCGACCATCCGCCGGTATTGACCTCGACGCCGCTGACGCCAAGACGGGTTGCCTCGTCCAGCACCGCATCGAATTCCAAGCCGCCGAGGCTGTCGGAAACAAAGCCGAGTTTCATGTCTAACTCCAATTATCGTGCGTAAAGGCTCGGTCGGTCGACCATCGAAATTACAATTCTCTCGCGCTTCGTCAGCGCTTGAACGCCGGCTTCGGCAACGATTGCGGCGCAATACCCATCCCAGGAATTCGCGGCGATGGCAGGAAACCTGCCGGTTCGCGCAAATTCGACGAAGGCTTTGTTTTGCAGCCGATAGGCCTCGGCAAATCTCGGGCGCCAATCGGGTGCGTATCGCTCGGTTGCCGTCAGATTGGTGTTGTGGATGGCGTGCACAGGCGCGTTCAGGGAAACGGACCCCTTCTGACCAACCAACTCGCCCCAGACGTCATACCCATAGGCGGCATTGTTGTTCACCTCGATGTTGACCAGCTGGCCCTTGTCATTCTCGACAACCATGAAGACGGGCGCGCCGGTGCGTGAGGGATCCAAGCCGGCAGGTTGGAAAACCGATATCGCGGTGTAGTCCGCGTCGAGCACGAACCTTGCCACATCGAACTCGTGAGGCGCCGAATTGGTAATCGCCATCTGGCCGGTGAAATTTGCAGGCGCTTCGACGTTTCGATGGAAGTTGTGCATCATGATGGCGTCGCCGATTTCACCGCCGGCCAGCGCCGACTTCATTTCCCGGTAGGACGGATCATAGCGCCGCATGAAGCCAAGCTGGACGAACTGGCGGCCCTTCGAAACTTCCGCCCTGATGACCTGCAGGCATTCGTCTGAACTTTGCGAAAGCGGCTTCTCGCAAAGGATCGGCTTACCAATTTCGATCGCGGCAAGAGAAAGAGCCGCGTGAGTTTCGTCCGGGCTCGCGATGAGGATCGCGTCGACATCGTCGCGCGAAATGGTTTGCAGCGGGTCGGTAAGAGCATGCGCCGCGCCATAATCATCGGCGATCCGGCGAGCGCGTTCCAAGGATGCGTCGCACACGACCTGCAAGGTGGCTCCGGGCACATCCTCGGCGATCAAACGCGCGTGGTCGGCTCCCATCAAGCCTGCCCCGATAATTGCGATCTTTATTGTCATGAGTTTTCCTGTCTGCTTGTCGATATCGGGTATAATCCATTCATTTCGCCACGCCCGGACATGCGTGGCGAAATCCTGTTTGACGGACTGCCGCCAATCGACAGCTCCCGCCGATAGCGGCTTATCGCCTCCTCGTTGAGCTCGACAATGGCGCAATACACGGCGTTTCGCGTGCCGGCACTGACCGAGCGTTCATTTTGAATGGCCCGGTGAATGGTGGTTGTACCAAGCTCCGTCCTTTTGGCGATCTCGGCGATCGTACAGAATCGCGTCGCTGGAATCTGTCGCATTTTGAGTGCCTTGGCGATGAAGAGCAGCCTTTGTCGACTGCGTCTGGTCTGATGGATCAAGTGCGTGCCGGGCATAGGTCCGACACGCACCTTGGGAGATGTTACTTCTTCATGTACTGAGCGACATTGTCCTTGGTGATCGACTCAAAAGGTACGAGTTTTTCGGCCGGCGCCGGCTCGCCCTTTTTCAGGCCTTCGACGACATCGAAGGCGGCCTTTGCCTGACCAGCGGCGTTCTGAAAGATGGTTTGCGTCATGTCACCGGCCTTGATGGCGTTGAGCGAATCCGGAACACCGTCGACGCCCGAAATCATCACGCCTTTCAGACGGTCGGCACCCTGAAGAGCCTGCAGGGCGCCGAGCGCCATCTGGTCGTTTGCCGCAATGATCGCATCGAACTGCGGGAAGCTCTGGATCCAGTCCTCGGTGACCTTCATGCCTTCGGCACGATCGTAATTGCCCGTCAGGCTGGCAAGGGTCGTCACGTCAGGGCGACCCAGGGCATCCTGGAAGCCCTTGAGACGTCCCTGAGTGTTGGAAAGGCCGAGCGTGCCCTGAAGGTATAGGATCTTGGCATCCTTCGGCAGATGGGCCTTCATGTATTCGCCCTGCAGGCGGCCCGCATCCTCCTCTTTCGAGCCCACGAACGTGTATTTGCCACCCGCCGACTGGATGCCGAGCGCTATCACCGGAATACCCGCTTCATTCGCCTTCTCGACGCCGGGGACGATCCCCTGATAGTCGACCGGCACGACAACGATGGCGTTGACCTTTTGGGCGATGAGGTTATCGATCTGGTCCAGCTGCTTGCTGGCGTCATTATTGGCGTCGGTAAACTTGATGTCGACATCCGGATCGGCCTTTGCCGCAGCGATAAAGGCAGTCTTGCGGGCCATCACGAAAACGTCGGTGTCGGCCATGTTGGCATAGCCAACGACGAATTTGTCTGCGGCCATGGCGGCGCCTGCAGAAAGCGCGGTAGCGGAAACGGCGCAGGCAAGTGCGAGTTTGACGATAAGTTTCATAGGGTCCTCCCATTGGTGATTCAAAGATCGATCGAAGCGCTCGTTGCGCCAACACACAGGTGGTCGTCCGCACGAGCGCTCCATCGCTCGCGCGGCACTGACGATGTCATGCCTTCTTCTTGACCCGGGCCGACTTTGTCCAAACATCGAGGATGACGGCGATTGCGATGATCAGCCCCTTGATGATCTGCTGCCAGTAGGAGCTGACATTCAGCAGATTGAGGATGTTGTTGATGACGCCGATGATCATGGCGCCGATCACGGTGCCGGTGATCGTCCCGGTGCCGCCCATCAGGCTCGTGCCACCGACGACGACGGCCGTGATCGCATCGAATTCGTAGCCGACGCCACCGGCGGGCTGGCCGGAATTGATGCGCGACATCAGGACGATACCCGCCACCCCGCACAGGATCCCGTTGAAGATGAAAGCCTTCACGATGATGCTGCTCGGATTGATACCGGATGCACGCGCCGCCCGCTCGTTGCCGCCAACGGCGTAGACGTAACGGCCGAATTTCGTCTTGTTGAGCAGCACCCAGGAGATGACGACAAAGACCGCCAAAATGAGCACGGAGATCGGTAGCGGCCCGATGGAGCCCTGACCGATGAGCTTGAAATCGCCCAGTCCGGAAACCGGCGCGCCGCCCGTATAGAGCAGGACGGCTCCCCGCGCGACCGTCGTCATGGCCAGCGTCATGATGAAGGAGGGGATGCGAAAAAATGTAATGACGAAACCGTTTACGATGCCGGTTATCGCGCCGACTGTCAGTCCGGCGGTGACTGCAAGCGTGATGCTGCCCGTCATCGCCATCACGCTTGCGGCAATGACGCCGGCAAGTGCCAGCACGGACCCGAGTGAAACGTCGATATGGCCAAGGATGATGATGAAGGTCACGCCGCAGGCGAGCAGGCTGACGACGACAACCTGTCTCAGCACATTCGTCAGATTGGCCTCGGTTAGAAATGTCGGGCTTAACAGCGAGGCAAGAATGCAGATCCCTATGAATATGAGCGTCGTGCCGTATTTGCGATAGACGAGCGCAACGCTCAAGCCGCTTGATCGTGATTGAGGTTTCGAGACGGCGTCATTGGATATCGGTGCCGCAGGTTTCGTAGTCATCAGTGTCCTCCCGTTGCGAGGCGCATGATGCTTTCCTGATCGGCCTCGCTTCTTGTCTGTTCGCCCGTTACACGGCCGTCGCTCATGACCACAACGCGATCGCTCATTCCGAGAATTTCCGGCAACTCGGATGAGATCATGATGATCGCGAGGCCCTGTCGGGCAAACTCCGTCATCAACCGATGGATCTCGGATTTCGACCCCACATCGATGCCGCGTGTCGGCTCGTCGAGTATGAGCAGCTTCAAATCGCCGAGCAGCCATTTCGCCAGCACGATCTTCTGCTGATTGCCGCCGCTCAGGTTCTCCACGATCATGGCCGTGTCCGGCGTCTTGATCTGCAGCATCTTGATCATGCGCTGGGCGGCCGTCTCTTCCTGCGTTTCGTCAATGAAGAGGCCGGAGGCGAACTTCTTGAGGTTGGCGAGCGAGATGTTTTCGCCAACCGACCGACAAAGAATGAGGCCCTCGGCCTTGCGGTCTTCAGACACCATGGCGATCCCTTGAGAGATGGCCTGGGCCGGAGAAGTGACCTCAAGAGCCGCGCCATTCAGCCGGATCGTCCCCTTATCGCATGCATCGAGCCCGAAAATCGCTCTTGCGACTTCCGTTCGCCCCGCGCCGATCAGACCTGCCAGACCGACGATTTCCCCCGCGCGGACAGAGAAGCTGATGTCTTGGAAAAAACCGTCGCGGCAGATGCCTTCGACGGAGAGAACGACATCCCCGATCGGTACTTCTTCTTTCGGAAAGATGCTCGATATGGTGCGCCCGACCATCTGCGAGATCAGCTTGTTCGCGTCATAGTCGCTGGCTGGGCCAGCTGCGATGAACTGACCGTCGCGCATGACGGTAATGTCATCGGCGATCTGAAAGATTTCATCCATTTTATGGGTGATGTAGATGACCGCGACGCCACTCGCCTTCAGATCAGCAATCTGGCGAAACAGCATGGCCACTTCAGTGTCGCTGATCGCCGAGGTCGGCTCGTCCATGATGACGAGCGATGCTTCGCGTGAAATCGCCTTGACGATTTCGATCAACTGCATGGCCGCGATCGACAGATCGCCCATTCGGGTGTCAGGCGCATATTTGAGGCCAATCCGATCCAGCAGGAGCTGCGTATCCGTGTTCATCCTCTGGAAATCGACGAAGCGGGACAACGGGGCCTTTCTCGCCAGGACCGGCTCGCGACCGAGGAAGATGTTCTCGGCGATGGTCATGTCGAGAACCGGGCTAAGCTCCTGATGAATCATGGATATACCGCGAGCAAGCGCCGTGCCCGTATTCTGCGAGCTCAACACGTCGCCCTTGAAGATGATTTCTCCACCATCAATGGAGTAGGTGCCGCTGAGGATTTTCATGAGCGTCGACTTGCCGGCGCCGTTCTCGCCGACGAGCACATGGACCTTACCCGCCCGAACCTTGAGGTTCATCCCATCCAGCGCGAGAACGCCGGGAAATGCCTTGGTGATGCTTCGCATCTCAAGGACGAAATTATCCGCAGTTGCGTTCCCATCAGGTCCGCAAGGGCGCGCGAAATCATTCGCCGAATTGATCGCCGCTGGCATGAACCGGTCCTCCCGAAACAGGATTTTGTGCACTCAGCTCAACCGAGCGCTTCCTCCAATGGGCGGCAAATCACCACATCTTTCCATTTTCTGTCAATTTGCTCGTGGACGATTCTCCCAAATTACATCATAAATGCTTTCACAATTTGGGAGATTCACGATGAGCCGACCGACCATCGCCGATTTGGCAAAGGCAGCAAATGTGGGTGTATCCACGGTCGACCGTGTGCTGAACGGCCGCGACCCGGTTCGCCCACAGACGGCCGAACGCGTGCTACTGGCGGCCGAAAAGATCGGCTTTCACGGGGTGACCGCCATTCGGCGAAGGATCGAGAGCGACAAGCCGGTCATCAAACTCGGCTTCCTATTGAAGCAGTCCCACCGCAAGCTCTACCAGATGTGGGCCGACGTACTGACGAAAGCTGTCGAGCTTTACCCCGAAGCCCATGGACGAGCCATTGTCCGCTTCATGGATGACCTCAGTCCAGCCAAGGCGGCAGAAGCAATTCTGGCGTTGAGCCGCGAGGCGGACGCGATCGGCATGATTACCTCCGATCATCCGCAGGTGAACCATGCCGTCGATGGCCTGGAGGCGGAAGGCATTCCGGTGTTCACGATGATCTCGGACCTTTCCGCGCCGGGCCGGGCCGGTTACGTCGGCAATGACTGCGTCAAGAAAGGCCGGACCGCCGCCTGGTTCATAGACAACGTAAATCCGAGGCCGGGGAAAGTCGCAGTCTTTGTCGGGAGCCATCGTTATCTGGCGCAGGAGCTCTGTGAAATCGGATTTCGATCCTATTTTCGCGAGAGCGCGCCCGATTTCCAGATGATGGAAACCATGGGAACGCAGGAAGAACCTGAGCTGGCCTATGAACTCACACGGAAACTGCTGCGTTCGGAGCCCGACTGGGTCGGCCTCTATGTCGCCGGCGGTGGCGTGACCGGCGTCATGCGCGCACTGCGCGAGGATGGCGGCCCCGCAGCGAAGCGCCTGATGGTCGCCGCGCACGAACTCACCAACGAGACGCGCACTGGATTGGCGGAAGGATTGATCAAAGTCGTCCTCTCACACCCCCCGCGTTTGCTGGCCGAAACCCTGGTTCGCGCGATGGCGGAGGCACTCGATACGCATAGAACACCCCAGGTGTCACAGCATATTCTGCCGTTCGAGATCTATACGGCCGCCAATATTTGACGGTGACACCGGCACTACAGGCCCTTTCATCGGTGATGTTGACGCAAGATCCATTCCAAAACGGACTCGCCCCATGGGGAATACGGTAGGCATTCCGGCGTCCACTCGCCTCGGCTGTCAACTAATCTCCGAGCATGACGATGCCCTTAATGAGATTTCGAGCTGCAACCGCCTCATTCCGTTGTCGATGAACATTCCGACGGTAACCGCATCCGGCGCTGTATGTAGTCTTTGACAAGCCTGCCCAACACATCTCCCCATCGACATCGAGGCGACCGGCACATGTGACCGATCGTTGGGCCATACTGTGCCGTGCTTACGAAACCGTATGGTTTTGGAAAAATCCCGGCAATCTTCCCGCCGTAAAAGCACCAAGCACTGACGCCGCCTCACGGCGCATATCCAAAACGAAGCTGCGGCAGGGCTTCGTGCAAAAGGAAATCAAGCGGCTTCGGCAGGATTATCATGAGCGCTAGCAGCCTTCGCCTGAACAGATCTGCCAATGTCGAAAACTTTCCCGGCGAAAATTCTTTCAGCATGCCTTCGTCAGGTCCGATCGCCCTTCGGCTGAAGACCTACCTCATCAATCTTGATCGGGCCGAGGATCGCCTCACCTTCATGAGCAAGGGACTTTCACGCGCGGGGTTGCCGTTCGAGCGGGTGCCGGCGGTAGACGGCCGGAATATCACCTTCCCGATCCCTGAATTTGACGCCGAAGCATATCGCAGATGCCATGGAAGACGGGCGAATCCATCCGAGGTGGGCTGCTACCTCAGCCACATCGAATGCGTGAGGCGTTTCCTTGCTTCGGGTGAGCCGCATGCCCTCATTCTTGAAGATGACCTGGTCTTTCCGGAGGATTTCGGCGATCTGCTGCGTGGCGCGCTGAACGCCAGGGCGACATGGGACATTCTGCGTCTCTCGACGGTCAATACCGGCCGCAAATATCCCTTTCGGGCAATCACATCGAAGCGGTCGCTCGCCATCGCGCTGACGCGGGAGAAAGGGTCCGGTGCCTACGTCATCAACAGACGCGCAGCCAGATGGATGGTCGAGAAGCTGATGCCGATGAAATTGCCTTTCGATCTCGCCTACGACCTTGAACACTTCGTCGGATTGCGGGCGGTTTTCGTCAACCCGGTGCCGGTCGACCAAATGACCGGTTTTCCGACGCAGATCCAGCAGGGACATCGTCAGTACCGGCTGCCATGGTGGCGCCGCTTCAGCATCTATCCATACCGCGCCTGGTTCGAGGCAACACGTTTTCTGTTTCGGGCAGGAATTCTGCTGCGCTTCAGGTGGATGAAATGACATCGCGTTATTCACTCTCCCAGACGTCGATCGCTGCAATCAAAGCCGGTGATTATTGGAGGACAAGTAGCTCCTTTTGCAAACCACCAACCATGACCGGCAACGGCCCAACTTGATGCTGGCATGCGAGAGACTTTTTGAAATCAAGGCCATGGCCTCATCGGCCAGACATTGGAGAATGAAATATGGACGGTCCGGATTCTATACGGCTCAAGACGACACCAGGTGGCGGTAAAATAGCCTTGGGAGCCATTACCTGTATCGCGATTGCCGGGGCAGCCATCTTCTTCGCATTGCCTGCCAACGAAAGCCAGTCCGCACCGCAGGCTACCTCGCCAGCTCTCGCATCGGTGCCGGTGGAAACTGCATTTGTTTCCAGGCAGGACGTTCCGATCGAACGGTCCGGTCTCGGGTATGTCACGCCGATCACGGCGGTAGATGTGAAGGTGCGTGCCGACGGCCAACTGCAGAAGGTGCTCTTCAGCGAAGGACAGAACGTCAAGGCTGGCGACGTTATCGCCGAGATCGATCCACGTCCCTATGAGGCAGCAATCAACCAGGCACAAGCTGCCTATCGCAAGGATATCGCCCAGCTTGATGCCGCCAAGATCGATGAGGCGCGCGCCAGGAAACTAACAACGACGGGAAGCGGCACAACACAAACAGCAGATACCGCCGCCGCGCAGGTCGCGATCATGGAAGCGACGGCCGCCGGTGAGCAAGCTGCAATCGAGGCCGCCAAGCTTAACCTTAGCTTTGCCACCGTGACCGCTCCAATCAGCGGCCGTGCGGGCCTGCGTCAGGCAGAACAGGGCGCCATCGTTCATACCAGTGACACCACCGGGATCGTAACCATCACGCAAATGCAGCCGATTGCAGTTCTCTTCTCCTTGCCGCAGGACGAACTGCCCGATCTGATTTCCGGCCAGACGCAGAATGCTCTTTCTGTTGCTGTGGACAGCCGGGACGGTGTCCGCCATCTGGCCGACGGCAAATTGTCCGTCATCGATAGCCAGGTCGACATGAGCACGGGCATGGTCAAGCTCAAGGCAGTCTTTGCCAATGACGACCTGGCGCTTTGGCCGGGAGAATTGGTGAGTGCCCGTATTGTTCTGAGGACCGATCGAGGCTCGACTGTCGTGCCCTCGGCCGCCATCCAGAATGGCCAGACAGGTCCCTATGTCTTTATCGTGAAGTCGGACAGCACCGTTGCCACGGTCTCGGTGAAGACCGGCCCGGTCACCGCCGGCATGACGACCCTTCTCTCCGGCCCGAAGCCGGGAGATACCGTTGTGACATCGGGCCAGTCGAGATTGACGGACGGCACCTTGGTCAAGGCGCGTCCTTCGACCGCGAATGTCGCTGCTGCCGGAGATCAGGGTCAATGAGCTTTTCGGAGATTTTCATCCGGCGTCGGGTCGGAACCTGTCTGCTTGCTCTGGGGGTTTTGCTTCTCGGCATCGTCGCTTACATGATGTTGCCGGTCGCATCGCTCCCGCAAGTCGATTTCCCGACGATCCAGATTGAGACCACGCTTCCAGGTGCCAGCGCCGATACAATGGCGACATCGGTCGCAACGCCTTTGGAAAATCAGCTCTCGACCATCGCCGGCGTGTCGCAGATGACCTCGGTCAGTTCCTCTGGACGCACCAATGTCACCATGCAGTTCGACCTGAACCGAAACATCGACAGCGCCGCGCAGGACGTGCAGGCGGCGATCAGTGCAGCCAGTGGCCAGCTTCCCAAGGATCTCCCGAGCGCACCGGCGTTTCACAAGGCCAATCCGGCGGAGGCGACGGTGCTGACACTGGCCCTGACCTCGGACAGACTGCCGCTGACTGAACTCGATCACTACGCAGAAGACATCATCGCACAGCAAATTTCGCAGATGGATGGTGTCGGCCTGGTGGATTTCCACGGGCCGCAACGCCCTTCGATCCGCGTTCGCCTCGATCCCGACAAGGTAGCCTCACGCGATCTCACCATGGAAGATATCCGCACAACGATCGGACAGCAGACCTTGAGCGCGCCGAAAGGATCGGTCACCGGTGGCGGACGAACGATGGTGCTCGACGCCACCGACCAGATCGTCGACGTACCGGCATACAAATCCATGGTCATCGCCTATCGAAACGGCGCGCCGATCTTCGTGCAGGATATCGGCACTGTGTTGACGGCGCCCTTGGATTCGAACCAGGCCGCCTGGCTACAGATGAACCGGTCGGTAATGATCGATGTTCACAAGATGGCCGGTTCGAATGTCCTGGACACGATCCGGGCCATCAAGGATCGGCTTCCCATGCTGCAAGCCTCTCTTCCGGCCGGCATCAAGCTCTCGGTCGTGGGCGACCGCACGCAGATCATCGATGCCTCGATTCGCGACGTCCAGATTACGATGCTGATCACCATCGCATTGGTCGTCATGGTCATTTTCAGCTTCCTGCGCAACCTGTGGGCCACGCTCATCCCGGCCGTCACAATTCCACTTTCGCTGGTTGGCACCTTCGCTGTCATGTATCTGCTCGGCTACAGCCTGGATAACCTGTCGCTGATGGGATTGACCATCGCCGTCGGCTTTGTCGTGGATGATGCGATCGTTGTCATCGAAAACATCGTCCGCCATATCGAAGACGGAAAGCCCAAGCTGCGGGCCGCGATAGAGGGCGCGGGTGAGGTCAGCTTTACGATCGTATCCATGACCATTTCGCTGATTGCCGTGTTCATTCCCATTCTGCTGATGGGTGGCATTGTCGGGCGCCTTTTCCGTGAATTTGCGGTGACAGTAAGTGTCGCGATCCTGATTTCCGGCGCCGTGTCGCTCACCGTCACGCCAATGCTGTGTGCCTGGCTCATCAAGAATGACCACGGCCGGCCCCGCGGCCGCCTCTATCGCTGGTCCGAAATGTTCTTTGACGCCTGCACGCGACGCTATGGCGACGGCCTCGATATCGTGTTGCGTTACCGCCTGATTACTCTCGCGATCACCATCGCGACGCTTGGCGCCACATTGTGGCTCTATGTGGTGGTTCCGAAGGGCTTCCTGCCGCAGCAGGATACAGGTTTCATTCAAGGTCAAGCGCAAGCTGCGACGGACATCTCGTTCGACAACATGTCCGAACGTATGCAGGCACTCGGAAAGATCGTGATGGCCGACCCTGCCGTCGACAATGTCGCCTATTGGATCAACCCCAGCCCTTCCGCCAGCGTCGGGCAGGTGCAGATCAATCTCAAGCCGTTCGGACAGCGAAGCCCGGCGCCGGATGTCATGGCGCGATTGAAAAAGGCGGTCTCAGGTCTTGAAGGCCTGACATTCGGGATGCAGGTCCGCCAGGACATTCAGGTTGGTGGGCGTTCATCTGCTTCTCAGTATCAGTACACGCTGCAAGGCCCGGATCCCGCAGAACTGGACAAGTGGGCCGCGGTGATGACAAAGGCATTGAGCGCATTGCCGCAGCTCCAGGATGTCATCTCTGACAAGCAAAAAGCCGCAAGCAGCGTGACGCTCGATATCGACCGCGCGACTGCGGCACGACTGGGCGTCAGCATCGAGGCGATCGACGAGACGCTGTATGACGCCTTCGGCCAGAGACAGGTAGCGACGCTGTTTACGCAGGTCAGCCAATATCATGTGGTCATGGAGGTGGACCCGCGTTTTGCCCTGTCTCCAGAGGCGCTCGGCCATCTCTACGTCCGATCGGCGACCACCCAGAAACTGGTGCCGCTCAGTCTGTTGGGCTCGCTGAAGACCGGCGTGATGCCCGTCTCGATCAACCACCAAGGCTCGATGCCCGCAACCACACTGTCGTTCAATCTGAAACCGGGCGTCGCGCTGAGCGATGCGGTAACGGCGATCCATGGTGCCGAGCAGACCGTCGGCATGCCGATCACGATCATCGGCTCCTTCCAGGGGACGGCACAGGCTTTCCAAGATTCGCTGAGCAGCCAGCCATGGCTCATTCTGGCCGCCGTAATCGCCGTCTATATCGTTCTTGGCGTTCTTTACGAAAGCGCGATCCATCCGTTGACGATCATATCGACCTTGCCTTCCGCCGGTCTTGGCGCACTCTTGGCGCTGAGGTTATGCGGTCAGGACCTTTCCATCATGGGGATGATCGGCATCATTCTCCTGATCGGCATCGTCAAGAAGAATGCGATCATGATGATCGATTTCGCGCTGGAGGCGGAACGAAACCAGGGGCTGTCACCGGTGGAGGCCATCCGCCAGGCCTGTCTGCTTCGTTTTCGGCCCATCATGATGACGACCCTTGCAGCCCTTCTCGGCGCCCTGCCATTGGCGCTAGGAACGGGTGCGGGCGCCGAGCTTAGGGTGCCGCTCGGAATCGCGATCGTCGGCGGATTGATCGTCTCGCAGATGCTTACTCTCTTCACAACGCCCGTCGTTTATCTGGCGCTCAATAGCCTGTCGCGCCCACGTACCAACGCCGGTTCGCATGCCTACGAACTAGTCCGCCGCGCCAATATGAGCAGGGAAGCGGCGAATTCGCGATAGATAGGCCATTCGTGAGAGAATAAGACCTCATGAAAGGGTGAGGTGGCGGCAAGACTAAAAAGGAAAATCCGGTTGGCAATGCCACCTCAAGCGCAGATTCCAGAGAATAGGAATTGTGGCCGGGTGTCCTTTTTGGTGCGAGGTGGCTGATAGGTAGAGCGGGCATTTTCGCCGAAGAGCAGCTCTCCAGGCAGAATTGAGTGGAACTGGTTTTCCTGAGGTCCCGCTGCAGGCAACTCGGCACTACCTTCAATGACGTATATGCAGGAACCAGGAGATGTTGGCTTACTACAGCCTACAAAGGCAGGCGCCGCACTGCATAAACCGCTCAATATGCCCACTAAATGCAGAACGCTCAGGTCGACCCGACCAGGAAAGCCACGGGATGGTCGGCAAACAATTGCGCCACCGGAATTGCGCTCATCGGCCGTGGATTACCCGTCAGAAGATCATGCATTTGCTGATCAGGCTTTAGCGGCATGATAACCGCAGTATCCTTCCAGAAGCCAGAACCGAAGTTGGCGGCATCAACGAGACGCGGCACTATCGTCACGGCAATCTCCCCCTCGAGAATTCGTGCGAAGGCCACAAGATTATTCGCGCGGGCTCCTGTGACCTCAAGCGGCACATAGCTGCCTTCACAAAAGAGCCTGGGATGATCCCCGCGGTGGCGCAGCACACCGCGCATGATCCTTCGCTTGAGAGAGGCCGCCCAAGGTTTGTTCGGTGTGTCTGCCTGCCCGTGGACGACCGGCCGGCGATTATCCGGATCGACCATGCTAAAATCGAGCCCTTCATTGCCCTGATAGATATCGGGAATACCGGGAGCCGTCAGCTTGATCAGCAGTTGCGACAGGCTGTTCAGATAGCCGTTGTCGATGAACGGCTGCAGGGTCTTCCCGAAGTCGTTCATGAACACTCTATTGTCAGGCGAAAGCAGCTGCTCGATATAGTTCAGAATTGCCTTCTCATAGACCGGATCCCCATCCATCCAATCCGTGCGTAGTTTCGCCTCGCGTATCGCCTTCAAGGCATAGGCTTTGAAACGATCCCTGAGATCACCTCTCTCAGCCTCTCCAGCATATTCCAGCCAGATGCCGGCGAGCGCCTGATATAGCATCCACTCGACATTCGGTTCCGGCGCTGAACCATCGGCGAGCTCGGAGCGAAAGCCCATATTCATCGAACACCAGCGCGCAACACCCGCGGTCCAGATCTCCGGATGCTGTGTGAGGCCGTAAAGCCGCGCACGCGCGTCCTCACCGCGTTTGGTGTCATGGGTTGCGGTTGCGGACAGTCCCTGGGGTTGCCGCTGAAGGCGATCCGCCATGAAGTGGTGGAAGGCAGCAACACCTCCCGGCACTGCGGTGGGATTACCTCCCACCTCATTTGAAGCGATCAGGCAGTTGTAACGATAAAAGAGCGTGTCCTCGACAGCCTTCGCCATAACCGGGCCGCTCAATTGCTGAAATCGGGTTCGGAATTCAAAGGCCAAGGCACCTGCAATATCCCCTCGCAGCAGCGTAGCTACCGCGCTCAAAGCGGAGGTGTGCGGCAATCTGGATTGTGCATCTTTGATAGCGTCGCAGAGCACCGCTTCATCTTCGGACGATAGCGCTCCCCCGTAGCCGTAAGTCCGGTAGACCGGAAACGCGACCAACAACTCCCGAAGTGCCGCCGACAGATCCGCCTCGCTGAAATCCGAGAAAATGGACAGGGCCAACCCAGTCAAGCGGGCCGTCTCCCCGGCAAAATTACGCTCAACCATCAACAGCTTTGCGCTGCGTAAACCCGTCGCAAACTCGGCATGTTCCGTGCCGATGGGGCGATATGCCATATCGATTTTATGCAACCCATCCTCCGCGACGAATAGGTCGCTTATCGCGCAGATGAATTCATACCCGGTCGTGCCTGATATGGGCCAGTCCACCGACAGCGCCTCGCCACGCCCCAAAATTTTCTCGACGACAATGAAGATATCCGGACCGGTAGCTTGGCGGAGGCGCCCGAGATAGGTCTTCGGATCAGCCAACCCGTCGATATGATCGACGCGTAAACCCTGCACCTGACCGGAGCGAACCAGCTCTATGATCAATCGATGCGTCTCTTCAAAGACGCGCTCGTCTTCCACCCGCATACCGACCAGCCCGGCGACTTCGAAGAAGCGGCGATAACTGAGATTGTCGGCAGCATCTTTCCAGTGAAGCAATTGCCAATGCTGCGCTTCGAGCAGAGCCTTCATTCTAACAGCGTCTCGCGAGAATGCCTGCAAGAGCCGGGCATCCGCGGCTGTCTGCGCCAATACCTCCCAGACGCTCTCATCCGAAAGGGGAAATCGATGATCAAAGTAGGCAAGTTGCACCAGGCCATTGTCAGGCTCGCAAAGCACCTCGAATTCGCCGGCCGCCAAAGCCTCCTCAAACGGCTTTCCCAGCTGAGGCAGCGTCAGTTTGCGGCTCCAATCAATATCGAAATGGCAAGCATAGGCGCTCTTCGAACCACGCTGCAGCACATCACGCCACCAGGGATTTTCGACCGAAGCCGCCATATGGTTCGGTACGATATCAACAATCAGGCCAAGCCCTGCCTGCTGCAAGGCATCCACGAAGGCATCGAAACCTTTTCGGCCGCCGAGCACCGGGTCGATCTCGTTTGCATTGGTGACATCGTAGCCATGCGTCGACCCCTTGGTCGCGGTGAAGATCGGTGAAGCATAGACGTGGCTGATGCCGAGATCCTTTAGATAGGCTACCAACCCCGTCGCCCGCCTGAATGTCATGTCGCCGCGAAATTGCAGGCGGTAGGTGGAGGTTGGAATTTTCATGGCTTCCCCTTGCAACTGACCGGCTATTATCAACGGGGCTGAAGGCGATCCGTTCCAGCCTCAGGAACAGTTGCCGCCAAAGTGCGTTGGAGATGCGCGGACATTTAAATCGGGAATGGACGGGTGATATGCAGGCAAGCCTCGCATTCGGACCGGAAATCAGAGAGGACGACACCCTTTTTCGCCTATGGGCACCCCTCGCCGAAAGAGTAGGTGTGCGAATTGAGCAGCGTGGGGAATGGGAGATGCAGCCGATTGAACATGGCTGGCATGTCGTGGAGATCTCCGATGCCCGGCCGGGCGATCTCTATAAATTTATTTTGCCAGATGGTCTCGAGGTGCCCGATCCTGCGTCGCGCTTCCAGCCCCATGACGTTCATGGGCCGAGCGAACTTATTGATCCGGAATTTGACTGGCGGACGCAGGATTGGAAAGGCTGCCGCTGGGAGGAGATCGTCATCTACGAGCTTCATGTCGGAGCCTTTACCGAAGACGGTACATTCCTGTCGGTGATCGAAAAGCTCGACCATCTGCAGAAGCTTGGCATTACCGCCATTCAGCTCATGCCGATAAGCGATTTCCCGGGACGTTACGGCTGGGGTTATGACGGCGTTCTGCCTTATGCGCCCGACAGCAGTTATGGGCGCCCTGCGGATCTGAAGAGGCTTGTCGATGCCGCCCATGCGCGCGGGATCTGCGTCTTTCTCGATGTCGTCTATAATCATTTCGGGCCGGACGGAAACGAATTACCGGCCTATACCCCCATCTTCAGCGATCGGCACAAGACACCGTGGGGATACGGTTTGAATTACGATGGCGACGGCAGCCGCTTCGTTCGCGATTTTGTTATTCAGAACGCGATCTATTGGCTCCGCGAGTTTCGCATGGATGGCCTGCGGCTCGATGCCGTTCACGCCATCAAGGACGATAGCGATCCGCATGTTCTCCATGAATTGGCGGACAGCGTCAGACAGGCTTTGCCGGAGCGCCACATCCATCTGATCCTTGAGAATGAAGACAATAATTCCGGTCTTCTGATCCGCGATGGCGAAGGCAAGCCTTGTCATTTTACGGCTCAGTGGAATGACGATATCCATCATGGTCTGCACGTGGCGGCGACGGGCGAAACCTTTGGCTATTACGGGGATTATACCGACTATCAATCCCGTCTTGGTCGGGCACTTGCCGAGGGTTTCGCGTTTCAGGGTGAACCCATGACATATCGCGGCCGATCCAGAGGCACCCCGAGCGCCGGCTTGCCGCCTACCGCCTTTATCTCGTTCATCCAGAACCACGATCAGATCGGCAACAGGGCAATCGGGGATCGCATGGTCGCTTCCCGTCCGATCGAAGCTATCAAAGCGATCGCGGCTGTCTATCTGCTCTCACCACAAACCCCGATGCTCTTCATGGGTGAGGAGTGGGGCTCCACGGAACCCTTTCCGTTCTTCTGCGATCTCGACGAAAATCTCAACAGCAAGGTCAGGCTTGGCCGCAAGAAGGAATTATCGCGTCTGCCGGGTTTCGATGCGGAAGACGCGCCCGACCCAACCGGCGAGGCCACCTTTCTCAGCGCGAAATTGCGTTGGGACAAGGCTGCGCAAAACAGCGAGCTCAGTCACTACTATGAACGTCTGATAGGTCTTCGGCGCGAAAAAATTGTGCCGCTGCTTCAGCACGCATGCGGACATTCCTCAATCTATGATCAAATAAGCCCACTCATCTGCGTGCGCTGGCAGTTCGGTCAGGTAAGACTGCAGCTGACGGCTAACCTGTCGGGTGAGACGGTATGCCACGAAATCCCAGCTGGAGATCACGTCTTGTTCACATCGGCAAGTCCTTCGGGAAACCGTATGGCACCCTGGACGGTCGTCTGGGATCTTTCAGCACGAGTTTTGGAAAATCACGCCCATGACCATTAGTTTTCGTTTGGACCGCCGAGATTGCCAAAGGCTGTAAATCCACGCATTCAATCGCCACTGGCATGGCGGCCTGTCAGCCGCAAATCCCTGGCCCGCTGCAGGATCTCAGCGACCTCGGAATCGACGAATGGCTTTATTATCGCGTCGAATGCACCCGCGAAACCATCTTTCAAGATTTGCGGTGAGCCTGTAACGAAGATCACGGTCGTATAATGACGATCAATCAATCTACGTGCGAGCTGTAGCCCGCTGGTGCCGTCGACAAGACCGACATCGATCAAGGCTATTTCAGCTTTTGGCCCATAGGCCATAGCCTGCTCCATGGTCGATGCGGGACCAAGCGGAATGAACCCGGCATCGATCGCTATCATCCTCAAGTGCTCGGCAATGATGGCTTCATCTTCGACAATCAAGACTTTCATGTGCTGAGCGAGCCCCGCATAGATAACCTTGCTAATAACTTGGTCGATACAGCATTTGTTCCGGGCGCGCCGATCAGAGGAGGAGCGCGCCTGTCTCTGCGAATTGCGCCCGATCGTGTGGAGGCATACCCGCTCTGGATAGTTGGCCATGTCGGACGCAGGAGGAGCTGCTGGCCAGCCACATCAGCGATGTCTCCAAAGACATAGTTGCCACGGCCGGCTTCAGCTCATGTGCAGCGCTTACACCCTGCTCCGCCAGCCCGCTCTGATGGCAAGCGTGCTGCCCGGCCCGTGCACGGCGGCGAACAATAGGCCGGCCACGAATGTGAAGTGGTCAACGAAAAAGCCAAACTCGGCTTGGTTACCGGCCCAGTGCGATGGACCATGGAATGAGAACCCCAGGAAGATAACATAGACAGAGCCAATGAGGGCCGCCGGCGTGAAGAACGCGCCGGTCAGGAAGGCAATGACCAGCAGCACTTCGAGGGCTGCTGCACACCAGGCGAGGAACAGCGGCAAGGGAAAACCGGCAGCGGCGATGTAGCCGGCCGTAGCCCCCATATCCATGAACTTGAACGAGACCGCCATCAGGAAGATCGCAGCGAAAATCAGGCGGGCGATGAGAATGGCGGCAGTCTGCCAGATCGATTGAGTGTTTTCCACGATATGCCTCCGGTTTGAACTGGTTGATGCTCCAAGGACGGCACGCGGAGCGGGGTTCCGACAGGGGGAGAGAGATTTTTTCGAGTACGATGACAGGCGGGCCAAACGAGCAGGCTCCTCAGACGCCGGCCGCGAATATTATGGACGCCGCGCAATGATGCCTGAAAGCACCTCAAAATGAGCCTCTGCATTCCGGAGAAAAGATGCAATGTATCGGACCGGCCAACCCGTTTACGTCACTTTCGCGAGATTTAAAATTGCGCAGCCTTATCCTTTCCAGCCTTCTGACGATCCTCTCAACGTCTGGAGCACTTGCCCAACAGGCGGATCACTATGTAGCGATGAGCAATACAGCCATGAGCATCACCGGCGATGTCTGGCTGGACGATTTCAGCATCAAGTTTGAGAACGGAGAGTCGCTCGAATTTTCCGATCTCGTCGCCGACCACTTCAGCGTTGATGGTCGGAACGTGCCGGCGTCGGTCTATCGTGTCAAAGAGCCTGGCGATCCCGAATTGCAAAATGGCAATCAACTTTGCGGATCTGGCGACGTAACCTTTGTTGCGTCATGGGCCGACGGATCGGAGTCTACCGCAATTGCCGTCTTCACTGGCAAACGGGCACCGAGAAGCAGCAATGAAATGTGTGCACTCTATACTTATGAAGATCCGAAATAGGCTGTGCACCGTGAGAGATGTCACATTGGCCTTTGGTTCGTATGGAGTACTCGACGGCTGTGAGCGCTTGAAGCGCTCAAGCATTTTCTCAGCTGAGCCTTCCGCAAAAGTAGCTTTTCAACCAACTGGCCCTTCAGCTGCCTGATGTCGTCATCCAGACCCCCGACCTTGTCAGAAAGCGGATTTGCGGACATCAAAGGAGACTGTGCCGCCTGCGCCTTAGCCTGTGCGCGCGGCTTGGAACTTACATGCGTGCGGTTCGGATTTTAACTTCGTCCAATCTGGAATTTGCAGCCGTCTGTTTCGGAGCCTCGTTATAAGCTCGCGCCAACCATCGAGCAGGCCAAGCGGTAGTCTGAGCAGAGGCACTTTCAACCCGCGACCTTGAAAGTGTATCGAGCCGGCGACACGCCGGCCAGATTACCAATCGCGCTGTTCATATTGATCTCGTCATCCTCGACGAGTGCGGCGACCTGCCTTCGTGGGTAGCTTTAAAGTTCGCAACAACCGTATTCGCCGCATGTTCAGTTGACATGGACAAGACGACTTAAAAAACAAAACAAACTTAAAATAATCAACCAAGAATACATCACATTTTCTCCGAATAATTCGGCCCATTAACACATGGCTCATTGGATAAATTATTTATAACACGCAGTTTTTTATTTCCTATTGTTTTTCTCAAGAACAGAAATATGGACAAATTGTAAAATTTTCGAATTCCCGGATAACGACAGAATAGTTAAATATTAGTAAATTATAATCGGAAGCGAATAGGCCCGCTTCCTAGATTTATACACCTACGGGAAGGGAAAACAGTGCCGTTTTTCCTTGAGTTTCAGGTGTGCGTACAGGTTTTGGGAGAGTTTTATGAGTATAGTGTTCAAATCCGAAGCCCGATCTCAAAAAAATACACACAAGCGCACTATTCTCGTTGCGGGTGGGGCGGGATTTCTTGGTTCGCATCTTTGCGATCGCCTCCTACATGAAGGTCACAATGTCGTCTGCGTCGATAATTTCTCAACCGGACGCATGGAAAATCTGTGGCATCTCCTCCGTTTCGACACGTTCAGTTTCATACGACATGACATAATAACAGCGATCAATCTGCCCATTGACGAGATCTACAATCTGGCATGTCCGGCCTCGCCGCCGCATTATCAGGCGGACCCGATCCATACGATGAAAACATGCGTCCTTGGAGCCCTCAATCTCCTGGAGCTCGCCGCCCGTCATCAAGCGCGTATATTCCAGGCCTCTACCTCCGAGGTCTATGGCGATCCACAGGTTCATCCTCAACCGGAGAATTATTGGGGCAACGTCAACTCCTTCGGCCCCCGTTCCTGCTACGATGAAGGCAAGCGCTCAGCCGAAACGCTCTTTCGCGATTTTCACGTGACGTATGGCGTCGATATCAGGATCGCCCGCATCTTCAATACCTATGGGCCTCGTATGCGTCCCGACGACGGTCGCGTTGTCTCCAATTTCATCGTCCAGGCACTCAGAGGACACGACATTACCGTTTATGGTGACGGTTCACAGACAAGGTCCTTCTGCTACGTCGACGATCTGGTTGAGGGTTTTGTGCGGCTGATGGGAAACCAATCGGCTCTTCATACGCCCATCAATCTCGGCAATCCGGCCGAATTCACGGTGCGCGATCTTGCCGAACAGATCATTGCCATCACAGGCTCGTCCTCGAGGATCGTCTATAAGACATTGCCGATAGACGACCCTCGCCAGCGTAGACCAGATATCGCGGCGGCGAGGCGGGAATTGGGATGGGAGCCATCTGTCGCGCTGGTAGAAGGCCTGAAGTCCACCATCTCCTATTTCGAACGCCAATTGGCCCGGCCCGGCAACGAGCTCTTCGAGGCAGCGTGATGTCCAGGCGGCAAATACTGGTCGCAGGCGGCGCCGGCTTTATCGGCAGCCACACCGCCAAACTTCTCTACAAGCAAGGCTTCGAGCCGATTGTCTATGACAATCTTTCGACGGGCCACCGGACTTCGGTGCGCTGGGGGCCTTTTATAGAAGGGGACATCCTCAACACCCAACGACTTGTCGAAACGATTGAGAACCATAAGCCTGCAGCCGTGATCCATTTCGCAGCTTCGGCCTATGTTGGCGAGTCCGTCGAGAACCCGGCAAAGTATTACGCAAACAATGTAAACGGCACGCTATCCTTGTTGGAAGCTTGCCGTCGCACAGGTGCAGATAAACTGATCTTCTCGTCAAGCTGTGCGACCTACGGCATTCCCGATCATCTGCCGATTCGCGAATCCCAGACCCAACGCCCGATCAATCCTTATGGAAGAACAAAGCTGATTGCGGAACATATGCTTGCCGACTATTCGGCAGCCTACGGGCTACACTACGTAGCGCTGCGCTATTTTAATGCGTCGGGCGCCGATCCGGAGCGCGAGTTGGGCGAATGGCACGATCCGGAGACACATTTAATTCCCCGTGCGCTCTTGGCGGCCAGGGGGACCATCGATGTCCTCGACATCTTTGGTGACGACTACGCCACACCAGATGGAACATGCATTCGAGATTATATTCACGTCACGGATCTGGCACGAGCGCATGTATTGGCAGTTGACTATCTGATTAGAGGTGGAGCCAATCTTGCCGTCAACCTTGGGACCGGACGCGGAACATCCATCAAGGACATCTTGCACACGATCTCTCTCATTTGCGGGCGCCCGGTTCCGGTCGCAGTCCGCGCCCGGCGAGCAGGCGATCCACCCGTCCTTTACGCAGCGTCCGATCTTGCAGCTGAAAAACTCGGCTTTCGCGCCGTTCATTCGGACATCGAGACGATCATTCGGACTGCAGCTCCGTTCTTCGGGCTGGAGGTGCGGGGATGAACTCAAACCTGACGCAAGTCCAGACGATTGGCGACGAGCCGCTTATGACGCGCGTGCTACGTGGCCGCCAGCGAACAGAATATCTGGGTTATGCCGCACTTTGGCTTCTGGCGCTTGCCTACTTTTGGAGCTGGTGGCTCATACCGGCGCATCATGTCGATCCCATCGGTTCAGTCTTGTTGACCCTGGTGCTTGCTTGGGTGACGATCATCCCAGCTTATTTCATTGTCGTCTTTTATCGCGCCCGCCGGCCAACCGGCCAGCTTCGGATACCGGTCGGCAGCCGCGTGGCAATGGTGGTGACAAAGGCACCTTCAGAGCCGTTTGCTGTCGTTGCTCGAACATTGGAGGCCATGTTGGCCCAGGATGTAGAGCATGACACCTGGCTCGCCGATGAGGATCCGTCACCCGAGACGCAGCGTTGGTGCGACACCCACGGTGTCCATATCTCCACCCGCAAGGGAAGGCCGGATTATCACCGCCAGACGTGGCCACGGCGGACCAGATGCAAGGAAGGCAATCTCGCCTTCTTCTACGATCAATATGGTTATGAAGGCTATGATTTCGTTGCCCAGCTCGACGCCGATCATGTTCCCGAGCAAGGATACCTTCATCAGATGCTTCGCCCGTTTGCAGATCCGGCCGTCGGCTATGTATCCGCGCCCAGTATCTGTGATCAAAACGCGCCCGAAAGCTGGTCCGCACGCGGACGTCTCTATGCCGAAGCCAGCATGCACGGATCGCTTCAAGCGGGGTTTAATGGCGGGCTCTCACCACTCTGCATCGGATCTCACTACGCGGTCCGCACCGTAGCGCTTAGAAGCATCGGTGGTCTCGGCCCCGAGCTGGCAGAGGATCATTCGACGACCTTGATGATGAATGCTCACGGCTGGCACGGCGTTCATGCGCTCGACGCGATAGCCCATGGCGATGGTCCGCGCACGTTTGCCGACCTCATCACGCAGGAGTTTCAGTGGTCGCGCAGTCTGATGATGATCCTTTTGCAATATTCGCCGAAACTGGTGGGCCGACTGCCGGTGCGCCTCAGGGTCCAGTTCCTGTTCTCGCAGCTCTGGTACTCGCTTTTTTCCCTCTTCATGGGTCTGATGTTTGCACTGCCGATAATCGCGCTGATCCGTGGAAAGACTTTTGTTGCAGTCCCCTACCCGGAGTTTCTGCTGCACTTCTTGCCGCAATCGGTCCTGCTCGTCCTGTTTGCCTATCGTTGGCGCAGGACGACCACGTTTCGACCGATGAATGCAAAGATTCTGAGCTGGGAGCTGACGTTGTTCTTGTTTGCACGCTGGCCTTGGGCGCTCGCCGGCGCTTTGGCGGCAGTTCGCGACTGGGCGACCGGTTCGTTCGTGGATTTTCGGGTAACACCGAAAGGCACCTCGGAGGTAGATCCGCTGCCTCTTCGAGTCCTCGTGCCTTATGTTTTGCTATCGCTGCTGTCCATTCTACCGGTGCTGTTTGTGACGAACGCGCAAGAAGCCAGCGGCTTTTACATTTTCGCCGGACTGAATGCTGCGATCTACACGTTGCTGCTACTGGTTATCGTTCGGCAACATGCACGCGAAAACACAGTGCGCATGAACAGGCGCCTTTATCGTCCCCTGCTCGCCTGCAGCCTCCTTGCCCTGATGGCACTCCCGGGTTTCGGCGTCATCACGCGCGGCCGCGGCGGGCTGCAATCTCTGACCTGGGACACCGATGGCTACGCGTTGTTTGACGATCGCTTTTCGATAGCAGGAGCGGGCATCGGAGGACGTGGCTTGCGCAGGATGGTGATCAGTCCGCATTGGCGCGCGAGTGATGTCGACAGAAGTGGCTTATGACAGGAAGGACGCCTTTGGCGCTTATCCAAAATGAAAATAGCCGTTATTGGAACTGGATATGCAGGTTTGGTCAGCGGCACTTGCTTTGCCGAATGGGGCCATGATGTCGTCTGCTTCGACAAGAATGTCCAGAAGATTGCATCCCTTCGGCAAGGGAAGCTGCCGGTTTACGAGCCTGAGCTCGATGAATTGGTGGAGCGCAATTGTGCCTCCGGCCAACTGGACTTTACCTGCAACCTCGCCGATGCGGTGGAGGGAGCTGCCATTGTCTTCATAGCCGTCGGAACTCCCTTGCGCGTCGGCCACGGCGATACGGACCTATCCTCTGTGCATATGACCGCGCGGGAGCTCGCACCACTTGTTGCCGACAATACAGTGATCGCTGTGAAATCAACCGTGCCCGTCGGAACGGCGGACATGGTTCGAAAGATCATCGCCACCGCCGGCAAGGCCGGTGCAATTTCCATTGCTTCCAATCCGGATTTCCTGCGCGAGGGTTTCGCAGTCCGTGATTTCCTCGCCCCTGATCGGATCATTATCGGCGTCGAGGATGAGCGGGCATGCAGGCGCCTTGTCGAACTTTATGACAGCCCGCCCGCGCTGCGGAATACGCCGCTCATTGTAACCACGCGACGCACCGCAGAACTGATCAAATGCGCTGCAAATGCATTTCTGGCCACAAAGATAACTTTTATCAATGAGTTGGCCGACCTCTGCGAAGAGGTGGGAAGCGACGTGAGCGAACTGGCCCTTGGCATGGGGCTCGACAAGCGCATTGGAACGAATTTTCTCACAGCTGGGCCGGGCTATGGTGGCTCCTGCTTTCCGAAGGATACGCTGGCCCTCCTGCAAACGGCACGCGATCACGGGGTGGCGCTTCGCATTGTCGAGGAAACGGTTGCTGTCAACGATGCACGCAAACGACGCATGGCACGCAAGGTGACGGAGGCATTCGGCGGAGACATAGAGGGGCTGACGATTGCAATCCTTGGCCTCACGGTCAGGCCCGATACCGATGAGGTGGGCGACGCGCCTTCAGTGCAACTCATAGAGGCATTGCAGCGGCTGGGCGGACACATCCGGGCCTATGATCCTGTGGGGATCGAGAATGCCTCAAAAATTCTGGATGGCGTCGACTTTTTTGACGATCTCTACGAATGCACAAGGGATGCCGACGCGGTCGTCATCATGACGGAGTGGGAAACGATCAAGAAGATGGACCTGGTCCAGCTCAAAGAGCACATGCGGCAGCCGATCCTCATTGATCTCAGAAATGCGTTGGACCTGGACGCCGCCCAGCGGCTCGAATTTCACATTTCGACAATCGGCAAGTCAGCGAGCCTCCATGGCGACCTCAAGGAAATCGCCAGGCGTGCAGGCAGGCCGCGAACAGTCAGGACACGGGAACAGCTGACCTCAATTACAGTGCGGGAGAAGTGAGATGAAGCCATCGAACAAAGAAACCTCCTTTGCTCCTGCAAGAGCGATGATACTTGCCATCGGCCTCACTCTTGCTGCCGGCGGCAATACGGCAAAAGCAGCAACGGATGTAAAGCTGCCAGAGGGCGCGCGGCCTATGACGGCGAATGAGCTATATATCCTCTATCGCGATAAGACCTGGAGCTGGCCCGATGGCGCGGGCCGAACGCAGGATGCCGATCGGCGTTTTTCCGCCTGGGTCGACGGAGCCGAAGGGCAATCCTGGGCTGAGGGACGCTGGACCGTGACTGACGCTGGGCGTCTGTGTTTCAACGCGATCTGGCATGCGACAAGCGGCCAGTTCCCCGCCAAGACCTGCTTTCTTCACCAGATCCACGATGGAACTGTCTATCAGAGGCGGGAAGCGGGCGGAGCGTGGTTCGTGTTCCGCCATCCAACGATCAACAATACCGACGAGGCGGCGAAATTGATCGCCGACGATCTGGTCTCGCAGCGATTGGCGGCCTTAAAGGCCTCCATCAGCGTTCGCAAGACCGAATAGGGGAAGGAGACTATCCGATGAAAACCCTTTCAAAACTGACGGCAACCTTGCTGGGAGCAGCCGCACTCTATGGAGCGGTTTACGCCGCCAGCAACGGTCTTGATGCGAAAGCCGAGGACCAGACCTTGTTTCGTGACAAGAGGCCGATCATCACATCGCAATCGCTTCCGGGGGGAGCCTATGATCCCAATGGGGACTTCTCCAACGACACCAACCCCAAGATCGAGCATCTGTTCCTCCCTTGGGAGGATGTCGATCTGTCGACGCTTGGCGCGGCGGACGAATATGCGCGCAAACGCGGACGTTCGCTGCTGATCACGGTCGAACCGTGGTCCTGGGCACGCGACTGGCGCGTCACTCCGGACGATCTTCTCAGCGGCATTCTCGCGGGCCATTACGACTCCAACATGGCAGCGATATGCTCGGCGGCGGCCAAGCTCAACAGGCCCGTCACCATTCGGTGGGCGCAAGAAATGGACGAAAAGAACGGGCAATTCACCTGGGCCTACTGGAAACCGGAAGGCTATATCAAGGCCTATCGGCATGCGATTGAGATATGCCGGCAAAGCCTGCCTTCGGCAAAATATATGTGGTCCCCAATGGGCAAGGACGGGCTCGAAGCCTACTACCCAGGTGATCAATTCGTCGACGTGATCGGGCTGTCCGTTTTTGGATACCAGCCGTTCGATCAACTCAAGCTCGGCCATGACTCGACCTTCGTGGACGCCACCAGACCCGGTTACGATCGCGTCAAACGCTTCAAGAAGCCGATCGTTATCGCAGAGCTGGGTTATCAGGGAAACGAGGCCTATGTGCACGCATGGGCTGAAGAAGCCAACAAGCCGCACCCTGAATTCCCGGACCTGACAGCAGTCGTCTATTTTGACGACGGTGAAGTCTATCCTTGGCCGGATGGTCTCGGCCGGCCGGATTGGCGCGTCGCGAGCCCGCTATTGAATTGATTGCGCGGCGCAGAGTTAAAGGAGAACCACAATGTCTTCGTTCCGTTACATAATACTGGCCGTTGCGCTTTCGGTATTGTGTTCGATCGGCACCGCGAATGCGGCAACACAGCATCAAATCGATCGGATGACCGCGCGAGCCGCACGCCAGGCCGACCCGATGACCGCCGTCGCGCTCAAAAGACTCTATGCAGGACGCTCCTGGATCTGGACGAAGGGTGCAGGCTTCTTCTCGCATAGGCATAACCGCTTCACGGCGTGGTCCCACGACAACGGCCAGAGATCTTACGCAAGGGGCATGTGGTATGCGACCAACAGCGGCAAGCTATGCATGAGTGCCGTCTGGTACAGCAGGAAGAGCGCCGCATCCAACCTCTCCTGCTTCCTGCATCGCAAGAAAGCTGGTGTCATCTATCAGAAACGAGCATCAGGCGGGAAATGGTATGTGTTCCGTCATAACCCAACAAGACATGATGACGAAATTCTGAAACTGCGGCCGGGAGATTATGTTCGCAAACATCTTCCCGGTTGAGGTTGCATTCTCAAATAGGGGTCATCGCCAGGATGGCGAAACGGCTTGCGCCCCCATGTTTCGCCGTTTCGTCGCCCAACACGAGGCCCCTATTCTTTTTCTCAAGCAGTGCGAGGCGGTTTTACCGTTGCCTCAAAATAAACTGCGAGTCCGACAATGCGACGTCCGTCCGAATCCGCTCGGTGTACAAACATAGGGAGAGCCTTTGAAGTACTCTTCGGATGACACCTTCACGGTTTTCGCGAGTGAGCTACCGCTGTAATGGACGACATCGTTCTTCTCGTACTTCTTCATATACAGCTTAATCGTTGCGTCCTTGCCCTGCGGCAGCTCTGACGCATCTGCGCCAATAGATAGCCCTACCGGAGACACAATCAGAAGAATTGCTGAAATAAAAGATGCAATCAGAATGTGATTACGAAATAGATTTCGATACTCTCGATCTGCCGCCATAGGTTTAATCTCCAATATCACTTTCCCCGTCTCTTCTCGGCGGGGAATATTTAAGTCCTGCTTATAAATATCTTGAAAATATTAACGAATTCTGCTTAACTCTTCGGTGGGGGCTCAGGCTAAGGTCTGTAGCGATGTTGTATGTGAGGGCATTCATTCGGCGTGCGGGACAAGAGCTGCCCAGGACCTTCGGTCGGGTATGGCTCGCTTCTGTTGGCCCGTCTTTCGATCTATCGCCTCTGGCCAGAACTCTCTCCTCACAAACCAACACTGCTCCTTCAATGCGATCCATTCATCAGCTTAGCGGTCAGGGAGCGGCGTCGGCGACTGCCCGACCTGTTGAGACTGAAACTGTTGGCTGCATCACGGCCACTTCCGGTTTTAATTGGCTACTTACACATTCGGATCCAAAGCAACCGGCTACAAACACGCCGTGCGCTCCGCCCGGCGGTTTCGCATTTATTGTCGAGAGGCCATTACCATGATGTGGAGCAAAACTGAAGCTTCGTCTGACCAACCCGAATTTGTGGAAAGACGTCGATGGCCGCGCATCTCGCAAACCCCTCTTTGTGGTAGGCTGGATGAATTGCCTGAGCTGATCTCGCTCCCCTTCTCCACATCGGATGTCCCCGCCGACCAACAGTTTTCAATGTGGCAAGAACGTATGACGCCGCTCGTCGACATACGTCTGCAAGATCGGCTCAAAGCTGATGACACGTTTCCGGTCGAGCAAACCGTATGGAACCTCGAAGGCGCTCTTCTTATACAGCAGGATACGCCGGCGTTCAGTTATGAACGCTCGGCTGAGAAGATACGCTTTAGCTCCATTGATCACTGGCAGATCACTTTTCTGCGCACCGGGAAAACGTGGACGAGCGTCAATGGGCGTGTCGTCGAAAACGAACCGGGCATGATGGAGATCCGGGCACTCGGCTGTCCATTTTATGGGCGTACCCTCGGCGCCAAATCCGTCATGCTCATTTTGCCGTGCGATCTGTTCGCGGAACATGGCGGATTGCCTGGCACCAGCAACAATATTGTCTTCGCAGGCCGACGGGTGAGCCTTCTGTCCGACTATGTTTCATTTCTTGAGGCAAACTTGAGCCGCTTGACGAAGGATGATTTGCATAGTGTGCGAAACCAGCTGCAGGAGATGATATTCCATAGCGTTGCACCACTCGTGGACACCTGCGCGGATGGCGACCGAACCTCTCACATCGGGTTGATGAACAAGGCCCGTCGATTCATCCAAAACAATCTGGGATCGCCGGACCTTACGCCAGATGCATTAAGTCGGGAATTGGCGATCTCTAGAACTCGGCTCTATGAGCTTTTCCAGACATCGGGCGGCGTTTTGAATTACATCAGAAGAAGACGGCTTTTGGCAGCTCATGCGGCAATTGCCGACCCGATAAATAATCGAAAAATAGTCGATATCGGCTACGAGCTCGGCTTTGAATCAGCGGCCAACTTTAGTCGCGCCTTCACTCATGAATTCGGCTACAGCCCAAGTGACGTGCGCAGGCACACCGGAGAGTGTCAGATGACGCGCCTACCGCGCACGGCAGAAGCGCCGACTTTTAGCGGCTGGCTAAGCACACTTGGGATTTAGTTTAAAACCGGTAATCGGCGCTCAATCAGTCGAAGCATAGAAAAGCGAGACAGTCCGCAATCAGAGTGTCTGTCCTTGTCAGGTGCGGGAAGGAGAAACAACATAAGCATCGTTCGCACCACTGAAAGAATAAATACTCAGCTCGCCTCCTGCCTGATGGGGGACGTTTCCGTTGTAAGGGATTGGGAAGCGGTTCTGGCACTTGCAAACGAGACCTTGCTGACGCCAGCAATATGGACAGCAGTTTCGCAGAAAGAGCGGCAAGCCCTCCTCCCGGATGAGGTAGCCTCCTTCCTTAATTTCATTCACCGCTGCAATGTCGCAAGAAATTTAAGGCTGCTCGATCAACTGGAAGAACTGGTTGCAGCGTTGAACTTCGTTGGAATAGTACCACTGCTCACCAAGGGTACAGCATTGCTGGCGATGGCAAGCTTAGAGCAGCCAAGCGCTCGGATCATGCGAGACCTGGATGTCACAGTCGCTAGCGATGAAAGACGAATGGCTGAAGAGTGCTTGCTTAAACTGCAATATGCTCCAATTGCTGCTCTCGGCTGGGGTAGAGCGAAAGACGTAGGCGCAGTCGATTTGCACTACCCACCTGGCCGATATCCCGAATATTGGCCTTCAGATCCGGTGCTGGCAAAACACCAGCGAGAAATTGCCATCGGCTCAGGAAAAGCTCACGTTCTTTCAGCCACCCTTCAGGCCCAGCATTGGATTGTGCATGACCTGTTGAAAGACGGCCATTTCTGGAATCTTCACATCAATTTGCGAAACCTCTTCGAACTATACAAGCTTTCCAGCAGCGATGATGGGATCAATTGGAAAGAACTGCATGTTTTGCTCTCAGATCCATTAGGTCGAGCCATGCTGGCTGCGCAGATGGCGGCACTTCGTTCTGTTTTCGCAACCCAAATCGCGCAAGACGGGTCCATGCCGTCGTGGCTAAGATTGCATTCTTATCTGAGGAGCCGTGAAAACCATCCGGTGCTAGGCTACGCCGTCCGATCTATGGGAAATGCCGCCTGGAGCATAAGAACCGCGCAGATTCATTGGCGATTTCGTGGCCCATTGAAGGAATTGCCCAGGCGCATCGTTCAAAAGGGGCAGAAAATCATGATGGCTCGGATGTCGGGAGAAATCTAAAGGCTGCGTATCGCCTGAACTGCGTCTTCCAGGCTGCCGACCTCCATTTCAAATGCCTGCGATCTATTGACAAGCTCGCCCAATGATCTGAAGGCGCGATCAGTCAGCTTGTGAGCGGGTGCGGCCGCTTCAGCCAACAGTCTTTGGAAGGCCATCAAAGGCGCCATTCTCGACAGCGAACATTGTCCAACTTCACTCCGGCGAATGAAGATCATGGTCGTCGCGCGAAGGGATGGGCTGTTATCGCCTTCGGCGTCGGTGGGAAGAAATTTGACAATCTTGCCGTCGGAGCGAACGTAAGCGTGGCACGTCGCGAGTTGCGGAAAACGATCTTGCAAAAGTGCCCAGCTGCCATTCTTGATCGCGATTGGAAACGAGACGCCTTTGAGCTGGCTCTTTTCATCGACAAGGACAATGTCATCACCTTCCACTGACCACCGGTTATCTGCGGCCAGTGCAAGCGCAAGGGTTGTTTTTCCGGCTCCCGAAGGCCCCGCGATTAGCAGATGCATATCTCCACAGCGCAAGAAAGCTCCGTGCAGAGCCAACGTAAACTCTGTTTGCAGCAAGGCGTCCGTCAAGAACGATTTTACCGCCGGCACTATTTCTGAGCGACTGAAAGTCCCCAGACATTCGTCTTCTGCAATCAGGTCGTATCGTTCCAAGTTTTTTCTGATGACAACAAGACGATGTTCCCACGGCGCCTTGATTGGAATAAGGATGCCGCGAAAGAGCTCTTTCAATTCTCCTGAGAGTGCCTTTGGCGACTCGATCATCCATCTCGTGTCATTCATGCAAATGGCAAAGACAGATACCATACAAGCATGGAGGATACCCAGCTCGACATATCGATCGAGTAGAGTTCTTGCGTCCGCACCAGTTAACCCGAACTCAGATGACAGTCGCGCCGACAGACAGCTCCAACTTATACCTACAGCATCGCAGGCAACTTGCTGCCATGTCCAAGCGGCTGGTGCGTCTATTTCGTACAGCCTTTGCTCGTTGCAACTGAACAAAACAAACGCATTTCCCAGCTGTTTAACCAGCGTGCGCTGACCTGGCAGCACCAGCAGATCTTCTGGCAAGACGATCAGCGATCTATATCTTCTTTTCCGGAGTGACCCGGCACACCATCGTCGCCGCCGTTGCCGTATCCATTGTTGCCGTGACCGGATTTGGCTATAGCGCCCGACGTCATTGTCGTGGAAAGCAAGAAAGTCAAAACGGGGGGAGCTACCACCGCAAACTTCCCGCAACCCTCCACAAACTCTCGCCTGCTTGGCCCGGTATTCCTTGCTTCATCATGATCAACCATATAACCCTCCCACTTAAAAGCGCAAATTCCAAGTATAGAGTATATACATGATCAAATTTCAACTAAAGGATACATAATATTTGAAATTTGATACAACTTTATTGTATATTAATATATTATGCATTTCAATATCTTTTATATAAGCCTTCAATGCCGTGAAATTTTCACTTATAAAATTGGCTCTTTAATAGTTATCTATTTTCAGTTACAGCAACATCAGAAATACGTGAAAAGTATCTCTGTATTTTTCGGATGTCTTCGAATTATGCTGTAAGATATACTTCATCTCATCTTGTGAGCGTCAAGCCTTCTAACGCCCATCAATCGCACTTGGCCCACCCTTTGCAACCCCGATACGCACCAGGCAGGCCAAGCGCTGATCGCCCGCAGCGAGGTGAAGATTAGACGCCGATAAGGGGGCAGCCCTCCGCGCCGATTGAAAACCAGGATCGACGCGGAATGTTGGGAAGACGGCTTCGCACCATCTTCACCAGAGCATGCTTGCGTGCATTTTTATTCATGCGGGCTTTCGGCACTAGGAATGCCCCATTGCCGGCGGCCTGGCCCACGCCGCCGTGACGTTGCCGCCGAGCCGCGGGTTGATAAATGGTCGACGCGGAGCAATCAAGGCCGCCAAACGTGAATCATCGAAGCGGGCTTGATATGGCTCCATCCAGGCAAGATCGCCGGCAAAAGTCCAGGGAAATAGGTGTTGCGGTGTAGAGGTGTAGGCCGAAAAGCTGTTTTGATTGATGACGGCATTGATTACCAAGTTCGCCAGGCGTCGTATGGCGCCATGGTTTTCCGAATACAGATCGATGCCCCTCGCCTGCGCCAATTCCGCTGTGAAGACCAATGGAATAAGGGCAAAGTTATGGTAATGAAGAGCCCGGTCGCCGCGTTTCAGTTCACGCTGAAGCGTACCGTTTGGTTGAATATCCTTGATACCTTCTCGCGCCCGAGCGATGCCGGCGTCGATCAGATCGGGTCGGTTCGTCAGTGTTCCCGTTGCTGCAAGATCAAGGCCTGCCCAGTAGACCAGATTGTTGTGCAGCCGGTTGATGGCGTTCGCATCCCGCGTGGAGGCAGCCATGTCGATAAGCCATCTCGAGATGGCCGGAGGAACGGTGTGAGCGCCCGTCTTTGTCTGGGGAAAGAACCGACGCAGCGCCAGCGCCAAATCGGCGCCAGCCCATGAGCGTTCATAATATCCCTGATAGCCTTTGATCGGTGCCATGAGGGCATTGGCCCGCGCCCAGCTATCAATAAGCGCGACCAGGCAGGCCTGATCGCCACTGTCGGCGACCTTATTTACCTCTTCGATAAAGGCATGGAGCGGCTTTATCGCCTCGCTATAGCCGCCCGGATCATCATAAAAGCCGGGAGGGTCTATGGCCAAAACTGGCGGCGGAACCTTGCAGGTGTCTGCTCGTGCCGTGATGGGGAGAATGAAGACAAGCAGGATGCCAAGAAGAATTGCCTGATATCGCAGGCTTTGGTCCATTGGCAATTTGAATGACGCAACCATTCTCGCTCTCCAACAATGGACCGTGATGTGTCCGAACCTTGATGAACTATGTCATTTGAGGCTCTCATAAGATTTGTGCTGGTTGAACGGTCGAGAGAACGAAATCCGTCGCCTAAACCCGAGATAATCTTCATAGCAAAAAACGGGTAACAGGCGACGCGCTGACCAGCCCTCGTGAAACGCTGTCCATCCCGTGGTGGTCTGTTCCGGCCACTCGGCGTCCACGTCCTGTTACCACTTTGCTCGATCAGGGTAGGCCTGCCTGAAAGAAGCGGATCAATTCGGCATTCAGTCGCTTGTGGAAATCGGCCCGATCGAAGCCTGGCGCATCGACACAAATTTGGGGCAGCGATTTGAGCATGTGAGCACTGCAAGGGGGAAGAAAGGCATAGTGGCCTGCTCGCGCTTCGACATGATATTCAGCCACCAGCGGCAGAGCGTCGCGAATGTGTTCCTCATACCACGGATTTGGCTGACGTCGGTCGTCGGCCGCACGCCATAACAATACCGGAACGCTCACGGACGCCAACCCGGCGCGATCAAACGTGAAGCCGAAGGCAGGCGCCGCCGCGGCAATCGCCTTGATCCGTCGATCCGGCTTCCAGGCGTCAGAGGGTATGTTGATCGCCGAAATCGAATGCACGCCGGCCTGAGCCAGCGCGGTGCAAAGGTCGTGCGTCGGGTTAGAGGCGCAGTAGGGATCGATTTTCATCAAGTCCGGTATTCCGCCTGCTTCGACCAACACCGTAAAGCCGCCGTTCGAGAAGCCATAAGCCCCTATACGGCGTGTATCGATTGCGGCGCGCCCACGCCAATCCGACAGCATATAGTCGATCAAGCGGCTCAGTTGCGCCGGACGCCGCCAAAGCATCATGACCTTGCTTTGATCGTCATGTGTGTCGCCGGCGTGGCTGATCGCAGCGACGACGAAACCAGCTCGGGCAAGCGCAAGCGCGGTATCGTAATGGCCGGCATAAGATCCCGCGCCGCCGTGGGAGAGAACAATGAGCGGCAACCCGCGGCCCTTCACCGCCCCGTTGAGTGCAACCTGTTGGGAGAAGCCATCGAGAGGAACATTACGGGGGCCGTCTGTGGTCGGATACCATATTCCGCCGGTCAGCGGCGCCTCACTTCCGTTTGGAACCCGCACTTCGTCGAAACCGACCTGCGTTTCCTGCGCTGGAGATACGGGCGGCCGATCTGTGGGGGCTGCCGCATCTGCGACGAGAACAGCTGGCTTCGCTGTCGCACCTACCGCCATTCCGTTCAGGGATAGCAGGAAGCCTGCGATAGCAACGAGGACCAAATTAATCTGGCGGACCGTCTTCGCACGCTCTGCTTTATGGCGCTTCATGATTGTCCTCGCTTCTGGTCTCAGCCGATCCCAAACAGTGACATAAACCATCGGGCTATAATCATAGGTTCTACCATTAAGTCCTTTGTCGAGAGCGACCTGCAGCTTGTGGCGCAATGCCACTGGGTTGCCGGTTCTACGACGTTGAAAAAGCCTTTCAAGCAACACGGTCAAGTTGCTGCAATCAGATGCCGCTGATTATGGGGCCTGCCTGGGCAGGCCCTCCGATCAGTGACATGCGGGAAGCCCCGGGGCTCCGCACTTCTTCTTTTCCGGCGGCTTCTGCGGCGGTGGCGGCGGAGGTCTCCTCACCTGCTGCACGACCTTTGGCTGCGGCTGCGGCTGCGGTCTCGGCTGAGCCTGAGGCTTCGGCGCAGGCGCCCTCGCCTGTGCGACCGCACGCGGAGCCGGCCTTGGCTGTGCGGCCACGGGGTTTACATGCCGTGGCGGCGGCGCAGCTGCGATATGCGGCTGGTTGTTGTTGACCGCCCTCGGCTTGGCGGGTGCTCTGGTGGCAACGGCTGGGGCTGCTGCCGGCTTTGCCGCCTGGCCGTGTGCATTCGGCTTGGGCGCTGCAGCAACCGGGTTCTGCTTGGCGGTCGGAGCGGCTTGCGGCGGCGGCGTCTTTGCCACCTGGCCCTGCCCCTTCACCGGAGGCGTATTGCCAACGGCAGGCAATGGCTGCCCCTTCGCACCGGGAAGCGCATGCGCATTGTCGTTCGCGCCCGCTGGAGCAGGTTTG
>NZ_JBNWDQ010000007.1:0-506408 GCF_053521805.1 Rhizobium sp. A22-96 | reverse complement strand
CAAGCTCATTCGATCCAGTATGGACCATGACGGCAACGGACGGCTGCGTCTGGACCCAAAAGGGATCTCAGCGACGATTATGGGTTTTGCCGAGGCCGAGCCCTGGGGCACTCGTAGGCGGGCCAATCGCCATATTGATATTCAAACATGCCTCCAGCGCCTTAATCTCGCAATTGGGTAGCTCCGGGGTTACAACGCTATCTCACAGCACATCTGTTTCGGGAATTTGACAGGACTGTCGAATACCCATCTGTCGCCGTGAAACTGAATACACTGGCAAGCTTCCTTAAGCTCAAAGCCGAAAGCGCCCTCTGGGGCGGGGGATCAGAATCAGGAAGTGAGCAGCACATCAAGCCTCGTGGTTCTGCGTAGCACAGAGTCGGAAGGGGAGGGCTGAGTGCTGGTTTTGCGTATCGTTGGGGGACAACGCCGGATCGCATCTGACATCTGTCTGCCGAAATCCTGGTTCTTCAGCAAGCGGGCGTCTTGGCGACTGCGGCGAGGCCATAGGAAGAGCGGCAACCCATTTGCATATGGCTGGCCGACGGCTCTCGGCAACTCGCCAGGTTGATAGTGCGTACGCTTAGTGACGAATGAGGCCAAACCGATGCGCCTCACCCAAAAGGTCGCGAACGGACGATGGTTGCCATTTCCGTCCGCCGTGTGCCGGCCGCTCTCCCATTTGATCAAGTTGAGCGGCAATATCGCGCAGCGACAGTCCTGGATCCGCAATGGCAATGACCGCGACAAGTTTCATGAGGTGATCCTCAGGTGCGCGGCGCGGAGAGCGAGCCAGCAGCTCGGGCTCGGCCAATTTTTCGCGGACCATGCGATGCACCGCACGGCGTAGCCTTTCGACTGTCCAGTCATGGCCTCGACGATTAAGGACCTGTACGACGTTGTCCCAACTATGCTGCGGACGAAGTTGCCTAACGGTCGGGAGCCAAGTTTGGGCAGAGGAAATTAGCTCGTCGATATAGAGTTTTTCCCGTGCCTTCGACACAGCTTTGATCGCGTCCGGTCGTCGCTCACGTAGACCAGGGTTGCCTGGCATCTTGCCACGGCCCTTTGCCGCTTTGATGCCGGCTTTGGTGCGCTCTGTAATCAGGGCGCGTTCGAACCGCGCGACGGCACCAAGGACTTGGAGGGAAAACAGTCCCTGTGGTGTGGCCGTGTCGATAGGATCGCGGAGCGACCGAAAGTGGACGCCGCGCTTACCTAGATCCTCGATCACTTGCAAGAGATGGCCGACCGATCGTGCGATGCGATCCAGCCGGACGACGACAAGAACGTCGCCGGCGGTAAGCTCACTCAATAGCCTCGCCAGAACCGGTCGAGCTCGCGATGCGCCCGAGCAGTGCTCCTGAAATATCCTCTCACACCCGGCGATGCGCAAATCGTCCATCTGCGCATCGTGAACCTGATCGTCGGTTGAGACGCGCGCATAGCCGATGAGGCGCCTCGACGTTGGCGAGACATTTCCAAGCTGCCGTTTTGCCATGACTCTCTCGCCCTTTGATGATCTCTTGTCCAGATAAGAAATGCGTGAGAAAACGATCCTTTGCAAGCATGATTTATGGTCAAAAAGGAAGGCCACACAGCGCGTTTTCTGACCAAGGATAGGCAACGATCCATCGCAGCGGGTAAAGGCGCGTGGATGGGCCTTAAAGATGAAAAATCTAGGTATTGCCGACGTCGCAAGCGATCAGCCCGATCCCGTTGCCTAGGGCAGGTAGCAATCCTTCACGAGGCCGGACTGATCTCGACCTCCGCTTCCTAGTCCGTCAGACTGACGTCAAAATGGTCGGTGTCACATTGAAGCCCAGGCCGCGATGGAGTATTGTGAGTTGGTTCAGGCGGTCCTGTCTCATCTGCGAGAAAGGGGATGAGCAGGTGGAGTGTCGCAAGCGGTAGAATGATCGCCAATGCACTGAATAGCCGCCGGGATTGAGTGGGAAGAGCAAATTCTATCATACTGAAATAGCAGTATAAATTTCCCTTATGGAATGGAAATCTAAATTTGCTTCCATTGCCCATAGATGGCAGATGGGTGGTCATGTCAGCGACGGTTGGCAGCCCTGGCAGTTGATCACGGCCCAAGAGGTGGAAAATAGCATCTAACTTTTCGGCACGACGCAGCACCGGGTCCCGCAGGGGGCTGGGCTATGGCTTTGGTTGTTATTGGATTGACGACACGGGATGGCCTTTTACATCGGTCCGCCCGAAATCACTGCCCGAGCGCTCCTCTCGATCATGCTTCTGGTTGAAAGCAATAGCAGCTAGGTCAGGTAGCGGGACAAACTGATCAATTATGTCCGAAGCGTATGGAAATCCTATTCCGGTCAGCATCGGAGGGTAGGGCAGCGCGCGGGGACTGAGTTCATACCGCTGAGGTAAATGCACGTCGACCCAGCAGCCGGGAACGCGCAAAGTAGTACCGCGGCATGCGAGCGAATGAACTGCGTTACAACAAATCTCAATCACGCAATTGGCAGATCCGGCTGCCACGCCAATCTTCCCAACTTCGGGTCATGCGTAAACGGCATCGGGCTAGAGGCAGGATCGTTACAATTCATAGATCGGGGGCGTATTTGCTAAGAATGTTCGTTCTATCGGCTTGTCTGCTTTCTCAACTGCCTGCCGTCGCACATGCAGGTGAAAGGTCTACCACATATCTATTCGAGAGTAGTCCTCGTTTGAATGGAAGCGGCCCGGTCGATGTGGCTGTCCAGCTTGGTTACTATGTCGCAAATTCAGTCTTCGTCAAAAAATATGACTCTCGAAGAGGGAGGTGGCGTAGTAATTGAGAGAATAGCATGGACGTCGGCATCATCCAGTCCGATTGGAAATAGGGAGTACGGATGTCTAATTCCGTCTCTGATAGACGCGGCTATTAGGTCATGAGCCGGCAACGATGAGGCTACATCCCTGGCTCTCAATCCGCTATATAGCAGTATCTATCTGCGGAGCCTTGGATCAAAAGATATGACCACGAAGACTGTGACGCGCGCCGATTTGGCGCATGTAGTGTTTCAGAAGATCGGTCTTTCAAGAACGGAATCCTCCGATCTTGTCGACGTTGTGCTTAGTGAGATCAGCGATGCACTTGTGTGGGGTGAATCGATAAAGCTCTCATCCTTTGCTTCGTTTCAGTTGCATGCCAAGACGGACCGCCCGGGCCGCAATCCGCAAACAGGAGAGGAGGTCCTGATTTCTGCGCGTCGAGTAGTGAAGTTTACTGCGTCAGACGAGATGAAATTCCGTATTCAAAAATCTCATAAAAGTCGGAAGGCGAAGGTCAAAACCTCGCCACCGGATCCCAACCGGTAACCCAGACCGCCGCCGATGGTGCTTTTGACGTGCCCGTTAAAGGCTAGGAGGGCCATTTTCGCAATTTGATTGCTATAAATCCGCTGAAACGCCGTCACGCCAATTGAGATGTTGTTGGAACTTTGACAACTTCAACTGTTATGAAGTCAAAGAAGCAAGGTGGAAAACCGTCACCGGACAAATCGAAGCGCTTACTCCAACAGCTGGCGCAAAAACCTGACAAACTGTTTGCCGGAACATTTCGCAGCCAGTTCGGCGCGTTGTGCTTTCGTTACAAGGACAGCGGGCAAGATTTCGAGATTCTCGTCATCACATCTCGGGACAGTGGGCGATGGATTATTCCGAAGGGATGGCCAATGAAGGGGAAAAAGCCCTACGAGGCTGCGGCCGTTGAAGCCTGGGAAGAGGCTGGCGTTCGCGGCACCGTCAGGAAAAAGGCGATAGGCCGATACACCTATTTGAAGGATCTTGACGGCGGCGACGTTGCCCCCTGCATCGTCGAGATGTTCGAAATTGAGGTCAAAGAGATCCGTTCCGATTTTAAGGAGAAGGGGCAACGAGTCCTCAACTGGGTTACGCCGGACGAGGCTGCCAGACGGGTTCGTGAGGTCGAGTTGAAATCGCTGCTCGTCCAATTCGTCCCGCAGGCCAGGAAATCACAGTAGATCTAGTGGGATCGGCGTCACAAACCGACATAAGCAACCGCGCACTTAGCGAACAATCATCGCTATCAAGCCGCTAGCAAGCTATGTTTGGCAGAGGGGGCGTGCGCTCAGGCACCGCCAAGGCGTCCATCTTGTCTGCTCGACCGGCGTCACCATCTTAAGTTCGAAATCACCCGGAGCCCCAAATGGTCGACATGCCCTCCACCCTAGTTCTTCCCGATGCAACCATCGAAATACTACCTCCAGAGCCGGATGGATGCGGCGGGGAGGGATCGTCTTGCGTGTGTTGCGGGCGTCGCGCCCCCATGGACGAGGACTGTTGCGGGATTTGTGAAGATTGCCTCTCGCCATGATTGGATCATGATAGAGGCGAGGGGATGGCTGGCTCCACGTCGGAGAGAGCGTTCAGCATTAGCTTCAAACGTGCGACGGGAAGGCTACCGATCCACTAACGTAGCGCCATGGGTCGATGCGTCGAAAGACCGGCCCGCTCGCAATTCTTGCCTCCGCGATCCACAGCTTCAACGCCGAGACTGGGCTGCCGACCAGGACGGTGTGAGCCGTGTTCTCTGCGTTTGCCGTCTTGGTGCGGCCGAGGTTGATCGTCAGACAGGGGAGGAGAGGGGAGGCGCTATCGGCATGCACTGGTTCCTTGTCAGCAAGATCTTCGATCCTGAGGGCCGCAACTTCTGAGCGTCGACGGCCGCCGGAGGCAAAGGTCAGCAGCAACATATTTGGTTATGTGGTCGCGAAGAAACGTACTGCCTTTCCCGCCACCTCCTCATGGATAGCCGTCCTGCTTACACCATCTGCATCAAGAAAAAGTTCGGGCGCGGCCGTCAGCCCGTTTTCCGAACCTTCCGGTAGGAAAGTGTAGTGGCCGACACCTTCGCCCAAAATTTCTGTCTTACAAAACGGGATATGTCGAGACAGCCAGTCACAGCATTGTTTAGGTGGAGCAATCATATCCCCGTCGCCGCCGACTACCTGGACCGGCTTTCTGATGGCTTGAAGGCTATCTTGTGAGAAACCTAATACGGAGCGGCCAGGTGCAATCGCGAACGCTGCTCGGACCCTGGGATCAGAAAAGTCGCCTCGGCGTCGTTCCCAGGAAGTGCGAAAGACCGGGTTCCCATACAGCGTTGGAAGTTGGTCGACGAGGTTCGGAAACTCTCTTGGCCCTCGTATGGGGCTTTTAACCGGATTGTCCGGTTCGAATTGTGAGAAGGCGACACGCGCTCCCGCTAAAAGAAGCGCTGTGTAGGCTCCCGCTGAGAACCCTGCGACGCATATCTGATGATTGATTTCAACGTTCAGTTCCCTCCGCCAACTCGGTTCGTCGAGAATAGCCGTGAGGTCACTCGCTCGTTCCCACATGCAAAGGAACCCTTCGGCGCGGTATGATTCGGAACCAGTATTGCCATGATGATTTACGGCCAATGCGACAAAACCCCGCTGAGCTAGGCGGAAACCCAGCCACTCCAAGCTTGCGGCCGTGGCTCCGGTGCCATGCGAAAGAAGAACAAGAGGCAGAGTCGTGTTTGAGCAGGCTGCGGGCGCATTGAAAGCAACAGCTTCTTTCCTAAACCACGATTTTTCGGCGGGCATATGGACAATCGAACTCTCATCGGTCGGATACCACGCTGTCCAAACCAAGGGACGAGGAGCAGTTCCATCCCAATTTTGCCGAAGAGGGTCAATGGCATTCCCTGTCCGAAAACCAACCTGCATTTTGTCCTCTACTGCCCCAAAATTACCGGTACGATGCTTGTATCTTCATCGATAAGACCTTGCCATAGGGTCGGTGTCCTTCTGCATCGACAGACATTACGCCGCTGACGAACCTCTCACCGGCATCTGCATAGAGTTTTCTTGTGAGGGTCTCTGGATCATCTTGCCTCTCAAGTGACGGCCGCCCCTTTCCGGAGGACGAAGGGGATGCCCCATGGGGTTGGTCTCGGGCGTGCCCAATGCAAGCCCTATGCCGACAAGTGATCATCCATCCGAGACCTCGTTGAGCCGGGCAAGTTGGAAGCCGGCGGTTCCAGAATATCTCTTGATGAAGTCAAAGAAGCGCTCGATCTACCGGCGACTGGGCGCGCATCAGGTAAGATTGTCTTAGAGATTGGCGCTTGATGCAGCCAGTCACCGCGTGACTGGGTCGAATTGGCATGGTCTCGTTTGGGTGGTGAACTAGGATATCATTTCGCTTCCAGCCGCAAATGATACCAAATCAGGCAATATGATTCCTAAAGTGGCCTGTTAGTAATGAATAGTTCAATTACTATACAGTCATACTCAACGGAAAGGAACTTCCATGGCTTCACTAGCGGTAACGATGAAAGGACAGGTCACGTTAAAGCGGGACCTACTGCAACATCTGGGCATTAAGCCGGGGGAGCGGATCGACTTTGATAAGCTACCGGGCGGCGAGCTTCGGGTGAAAGCGGCAAAGCCGTCGGGCAGCATTGATAGTTTCATCGGACGGCACGCAGGTCGAGTTAAAAAGCCGATGACGATTGAAGAGATGAACGAGATTGTCGCCTCTGGTTGGGCCGGCAGCGAATGAAGATTTCGGTCGATGCAAACGTCCTCGCTCGGGCTGTTTTGCAGGACGATGCGAAGCAGGGCCAGGCAGCAAGCAAGCTTCTGAAAGAGGCATCGCTGATCGCGGTTTCTTTGCCCGGCTTGTGCGAATTGGTCTGGATATTGCTTCGAGGCGCGAAGCTGCCGAAGGAAGATGCTGCCGTGACGATCCGCGATTTGCTCGAGGCTGGGAATGTCGTGATGAACTGGCCGGCCGTTGAGGCGGGGCTTGCGATCCTCGAGGCTGGTGGGGATTTTGCAGACGGCATTATAGCGTATGAGGGCAATTGGCTTGGCGGTGAGATCTTTTGCATTCGATAAACAGGCCGTCGAGTTGCTCACCCGACAAGGGCAGGATGCACAAATCCTTTCCTGACGTCGGGACCAGTTCTTGATTTCGAGCTGGCTACGCACTCCCACCAAGTTTGTTCTCCGCGTCGCATTGGAATACGGCTGCGTCATCGCATCTACAATGAACATCGGGCGCCTGCGAAACCACGCTCAAAAGCCGGCGGCAGGCCAAACGGAGGAATTCGCGAAAGTGAGAATTTTGCGATGCTCTTTATCGATCCAAATACCGTCTGTTTGGATTAGACGATCAGCCTTGCTGCCCGCCCGTTCTTCCGTTCGGCATTGTTGTAGTAACTTGCGGCCTGCGCTACCGATTTATGCAGAGACTGCTGCATGGCCTCCTGCAGGGGAATGCCACGATTAGCAGCCTCGGTCAGATAACCGGACCGGAGTCCGTGGGCGGAAAATGCCTCCGGATCGAGGCCTGCCTTCCTGCAGCGCACCTTTAGGACCAAATTGACCGACTGCGGCGTCAAGGCGCGACGATCCACATTGCCCCATTGGTCGATCCGGCGAAAGATCGGTCCGCTCTCGATTTTTGCCTCCGCGATCCACTGTTTCAAAGCCTCGACCGGGCTACCGATCAGGACGGCGTGGGTCTTGTCCTCAACATTCGTGGTTTTGGTGCGGCCAAGTTTGATCGTCAGACAGGGGAGGAGAGGGGAGGCGGTGTTGCGTGGATCGGCAAGCACCGGTTCCTCATCGACAAGATCTTCGGTCCTGAGGGCGGCGACTTCAGAGCGTCGACGGCCGCCGGAGGCGAAGGCCAAAAGCAACAGGGCGCGATCGCGACGATCGACCAGGCGGTCGCCGGCGCAGGTGGTCAACAGCTTTGCCAGGATGTCGCCAGTGACGGCCTTTTTGCTCTTGCGCTGCCTCGGCCGCCCACTAGCCCGCACGGCAAGCCTGAGAGCAGCCTTCAGAGAGGGAGCGGTAAAGGATCCCGCCAGGCCACGCCAGCGTGTCAAGGTCGACCACGAGGTCAATCGCCGACGCACGGTATCTGGTGCATGTGGCCCCTCGGCGCGCAGCAGACCCTTGCTGCGCAATCCCGTCTCGATCTCGGCCGGCATGCCATGGCTCGGATTCGCGGCGCGCTCCTCGGGGTCCCAGAGATGATGGGCGACGAATTTCAGCAGAAGTGCCTCCGGCGCCGGCCAGGGCAGGGGAGAGCCGGTGGCGAGTTCACACCAGGTCTCAAGATAACCGAGGTCAGAGGCGAGTGCCCTCAGCGTATTGTCGCCCATGCCCTCATTGGCCAAATGTTTGAGGGTGGCAACGTCCTCGTCTGTCAGTAGCGTCGCGAGTTGATCACGACGATCGAAGGGAAGGATGGAATCGAGCGCGTCGAGCTCCTCGGCTCTGCGCACCACAGGATCGGTAGGGGAGGGCTGCGTGATGGCCTTACGTGTCATTGCGTTGCCGACGCGGGATGGCATTTGACATCGGTCCTATCGAAATCCTGGCCCTTGAACAGGAGTGGGGCCTTGGCGACCGTAGCCACGGCGTAGGAAAAGCAGTCGCCCATATTGAGTGTGGCTGGATGACGGCCTTTGCCAAAACGATCGAACGCTCTTTCCGCTTCACGATAATGCTTCTCGTCGAAAGCGATCGCAGTTACGTTCGGCAGCCGGACAAACTGATCAATTATGTCCGAAGCGTTTGGGAATCCTCTTCCTGTAAGCACCATTCGAGCCTCAAGCAGGGTAGGCCAGCCGATCGCAAGCGCCTCTCGGCCCACCAACGATGTAAACTGTTCGGCCTCCGGCTCTCCCAAGGCCATCGCCAGGATGACGGACGTATCGACAGCGATCATTCTGGCAAACCATTTTCGTCGTAGAAGTCGTCATGCGCGGAAGTTGTGCCAGTCGGCACAGTACGGCGACCCTCGGCCATCATTTCTGATAGGACATCGATCGGGGTTCGGGCGGCCTGTTGGCGCAGTTCCAGATCGTAGCGCTCGAGCGCCTGCTCGACGAGCTTGTTGATTGGCTGACCGGTACGGCGCGCCATCGCATGGGCCAGGTCTCTCGCCTTTGTGCTACGGACGGAGAGTTGTGGTTCAGACATCGGCTTTCCTCTATCAATATCCCGTCAAATATAGCGGTTCCGACCTTAGATGGCAATGGAAGCTCTATCAGATGGCTCACTATCGATATCTGACAGGCTCGAGAAGTCGGACATGGAGATCGCCGATCACGCTGCGCAAAATCTAGTGACAATGCTAAACAGTGTTCAAGCGCAGCGGCCATCTGCGAGAATGGAGCACGCGCCTCTCATTCCAGGTTTGGGTTGGGTGGCTTCCGGCAACGGTGATTTCGCGCTCGGGTCGATGTTGATCGAGGTCAAGCATACCGAACGAAACTTTGGAGCCAGTGAACTCCGCCAGGTGCTAATGTACTGGCTATTGAAGTATGCAAGGTCCCTTGAAAATGGCAGCGATATCTGGTCGGAAATCCTGCTCATAAATCCCAGACGAAACGCCGCTCTCTTGATCAATTGCGAGTATTTGCTTCGATCGGCATCAGCTCGGTCGAACTGGGTGGAGTTGGTGGAACTGTTACGTTCAGCGGTGGGTCAAGAGTTTGAGCGTCGATAGAGTTAAGACGAGCCCATCCGTGGAACTCCTCGGCACCTGGGGGCCAGACGCGGGCACACCAGATCAACTGTTGCTGCAGGGAATGCGACTCGCCCTTGTCGCGTTGCCGTTTATTTTCCGAGGTATTTTTATGGCGCCGGCACAGACAAGGAAAGCGCAAGAAAAGGGGTCACTTGTAAGCGTGTTTTATGACCGAAAAGGAGGTCACACGGCGCGCGTTTTTAGTCGATCATAACGGCGGTCATTCTGCCGCGGAGCACCGGTCAGCAGCCATCCATGGGCGAAATGGCGCAGAATGGTGTGCTTTAAATGGAAGCGCTATTGCTTTGCTCGCGCATAGATGCCGAGAGAGACGCTGGAGTGGGCTTCTCTAGGCGATATGCATATCTATTCGCTAGGCAAGTTCAGCCAGAGCTTTGCCTATCGAGGCTAGGGGCATGGCTTGCACATCGTGCTTTATGGGGAAAGTCTCCTGCCCAGGATAAGCGACGATGCGCCGTGCTGGGTCGAGATCCTCGCATGCGAGATAAAAGCCTTTCTCGAGCTTCGGTGTGAGGCTTCGCTTGATTTCGATAGCCCAGGGCCGTTCGCCGGGGGGTGTCAGAAGAAGGTCGATCTCCGCACCAGCCGAAGTGCGGTAAAAATTGCTTTGAGTTCCGCGCGGTGCTGCTGCAATCAACGTATCGATCACAAATCCTTCCCAGCTTGCGCCGGCGATGGGATGTCCGAGCAAGTCCTCTTGGGTGGCCAGTCCCAGAAGGGCATGGGTAATGCCGCTATCGCGAACGTAGACCCGCGGAGATTTCACCAAGCGTTTGCCAGCGTTCGCGTGCCAAGGCTCGAGGCGCCGCACGAGGAGTAGGTCAACCAGAAGATCGAGATAGGAGGCGACCGTCTTGCCGTCGACGCCGAGCGAACGTGCAAATTCTGCGGCATTCAGAAGTCCGGATTGGTGATGTGCGAGCATGGTCCAAAAGCGCCGCAATGTCTCGGCGGGGATGCGGGGGCCAAGCAACGGAATATCCCGCTCCAAATAGGTACGGATAAAGTCCTGGCGCCATCGCTGGCTTGACCGATCACTTGTCGCGAGGAGGCTGTCTGGAAATCCACCTCGTAACCATAAGCTGTTCAAATCGTCAGTGGGCACTTCCAAGCCATCGATGGGACCCATTTCAAGATACGCGATGCGACCTGCCAGCGTTTCGCCCGACTGTTTCAATAAGTCGATGGATGCAGATCCTAGCAGCAGGAAATGTCCAGCCTTTCTTCCGCGTTGTCTGCCACGATCGATAAGCCCGCGCAAATTCTGGAAAAGATTAGGAAGGCGATGAACTTCGTCCAAGATCACCAGCTTGTCACTATGCTGACTGAGATATAGCTCCGGCTCGGCGAGCTTGGCCCGATCAGCATCTGATTCCAAGTCAAGGTAGATTGACGGACGTTGGGAGGCTATGCTGAGGGCCAGTGTCGTCTTGCCGACTTGGCGCGGGCCAATCAGCGCAACGGCAGGGCTCGTATCGATCAGCTCGTTCAGTTCAGGGGTAATTCGGCGTTCAATCATCCTTGCAATTATGGAGTAGAATTCCATAATTGCAAGGATGATATGTTGATGCCGAGCCGCGCTAGTCAGCGCGCAGCGCAGCATTTACATTACCGTGTGCTCAATGACTCCCTCGTGAAGTGTCGGCGGGACATAGCTAGGGGCTTTCACCCAATGTTCGATGAATGGCAGAGAAACGCAACATTCAGAGCCGGTTCAGCGCACGAATGTCATCAAGTAACCAGAAAGAGCCTTACCTCCCAACCCAGGCCCTGATGGAGTAGTCGATGAAAAAGATCATTGTCTCAACACTTGCCACACTGGTCGCTACCGGCAGCATATTGACCTCCTATGGGACGGCCAGCGCTCATGATTATCGCCGCCATGGCGACAGAGGAGCAGCCATCGTCGGCGGGCTGGCCGCAGGCATTATTGGCGGGCTGGTTGTCGGCGCTCTCGTCCAGGATAGGAATCGCCCTCAGTATGACGATAGGGCAGACTATCGCTACAGCAGGGCCCCGCGCTACGAAGGCAATGTCGGTTATCGCGACTATGGTCGCTCGAGCTATCGGTACAGCAGCGGTCCGCGTTATGAGGACGACTCCGACTATCGCGATTTTGACGGCTCGGACTATGGCTATGGCAGGGGTTGGCGTTGATATCGACAACTTGGTCGCGCAGCATTCTTTGAGGGCAAGCTAAGTTGCCGGCATAATACTTTCGCGCCAGCTGTGCGATGTGAGGAACAGTTCCGTCAAATGATCAGTCGCGCTGCGCGCCCGTTCTTCCGTTCGGCGTTGTTGTAGTAGCTCGCCGCCTGCGTGACCGATTTATGCAGGGATTGCTGCATAGCCTCCTGAAGTGGAATGCCGCGGTTTGCGGCTTCCGTCAGATAGCCGGATCGTAGCCCATGTGCGGAAAACCCCGCCGGATCGAAACCAGCCTGTTTGCAGTGTGCCTTCAGGATCAGATTGACCGACTGCGGCGTCAAGGCGCGGCGATTGACGTTGCCCCTTTGGTCGATGCGACGAAAAATTGGGCCGGTCTCGATCCTGGCTTTCCCTATCCATCGCTTGAGCGCCTCGACCGACCGGCCGATCAGAATGGCATGCGCCCAATCCCCGGCGGTCGTGGTTTTGGTGCGGCCGAGATTGATGGTCAGGCAGGGGAGAAGAGGGGAGGCCGGATTTTTCGGGTCGGTATGCACCGGCTCCTCGTCGACCAAATCCTCGATACGGAGTTCGGCGACTTCGGAGCGCCGGCGGCCGCCGGAGGCAAAGGCAGTCAGCAGCAGGGCGCGATCGCGGACATCGACCAGCCGCTCGCCACCGCATGTGGCCAGCAGCTTTGCCAACACGTCGCCGGTGACAGCTTTTTTGCTCTTCCGTTGCCTTGGCCGGGCGCTCGCCCGTACGGCGAGCCTTAGCGCGGATTTCAGGGATGGCGCCGAAAATGATCCGGCCAGGCCACGCCAGCGCGTCAGGATCGACCAGGAGGTCAGCCGCCGGCGCACCGTGTCGGGCGCATGCGGGCCATCAACCCTCAGCAGGCCCTTTGCGCGCAATCCCGACTCGACCTCAGCTGGCATGCCATGATCGAGATTCTCGGCGCGTTTGACCGGGTTCCAGAGATGATGGGCGACGAATTTCAACAGCAGACTTTCCGGCGCCGGCCAGGGCAGAGGCACACCAATGGCAAGCTCGCACCAGGCTTCGAGATAGCCGAGATCGGAGGCAAGTGCCCTCAGCGTATTGGCGCCCATGCCCTCCTTGGCCAGATGCTTGAGGGTGGCGACGTCATCGTCCGTCAGCAGGGTGGCCAGCTGATCGCGCCGGGCAAAGGGCAGGATGGAGTCGAGCGCATCGAGTTCTTCGGCACGCTTCAGAACCGGCAAATCCGCTGGATGCCGATTAGTGCTCATGCTCAAGTGGTCCCACGATCGCAATGCCTTCGCTTCTGGCTGCGTTTGCCATCTTCCGGTCGGCTGTCGCCAATGGCACGTTGGCAGATTTCGCAAGCGCAACGTAACTGGCATCATAACCTGAAAGGCCGTGCCGGATAGCGAGATCGACGATGGCGACATCATTGCCCGAACCGCGGTCATCAAGTGGCAAACTGCGCAACTTCAATGTCGCTGTCAGCGCTGCCCCGGCCGGCAATCGACTGCGGCGCTCGGCCATGACAAACAGATTGCGGGCTTCGAACCAAAATAGCGATGGAACCAGGCCTGGTGTGACGGCCAGTACGCCAATCAGGCGCTCGGCGGCTTCGCTCTGCTCATCGGGAAGAAACCAGCTGGCGGCGATAGAGGCGTCCACAACGAAAGACATGATTACGCGCGGCCCTCATCGCGCCAGGCGCGGATTTCCTCTTGGGTAACGGGCTTGGCCATCTGACGCATCGCTCTGATTTCAGCGATCGTCTTGTCGATATCGTTCTCCTTGCGAATGCGCGATAATACGGCGATCGGATCGTTGCCGCGGGAAATGATGACCTCTTCGCCGGCCTCGACGCGGGCCAGCAATTCGGAAAGATGGGCCTTGGCCTCTGCGACCTTGACGGTGACGCTCATGAAAATTCTCCGGAAGCTGGAATTCACTGTCTCGTCGCGCAGATCGTGGCAGGGCCTGCAACTCGACGTTCTACGCGACAATAGGCGCAGAATCCTTGTTGGTCAAGCAGTAGGTCATATCACTATCGATACTTGGTACTTATCGATAGTGAGAGGCGCAGACAAACGCTGTATGACGAGTGGAAATTAGAGCCGTGTTCGATTCATTATGGGAAAAGAACAGCGTTGATTCATATGGTTAATGAAGTGAAAATTCGGCAATATCTATTCAGGATCTGGGTGAAAGGGGAAGATTCGAGTAGGGTACCGATTTGGAAGGCAATCGTGCCTTCAATGCTATTCTACCATAATCGGTAGCGGGGGGCATAAGACGTCATTGGGATCAGAGCCACCGTTCTAGGCATGATCATGGGAGCGCGCGAGATCGGGCCTTCCGACAATAAGGCGTGTCCGCAGCAAGATGATCTCCGTGCTGACTGAAACCCGCCCGCTGCCGGCATGGCACCTATCGCTCGACATTGCTCCTATCAAAATCGAACGTCAATTGGGGAAGTCTCGAAGCTGAAGCTATCGTTTGCGGTCTCATGAGTGTGGCAATGGCGGATGAGATCGTCGAGAACCGCACGCTGTCATCTTGGAATAGCCGGATGTAACCTGAGAGAGAAAACTCTCGAAAAAAAAGAAATTTCCACGCGAACAAAACTCTTCTTAAAATTGGAAAACATCGCTAATCTTTCGCGAGGGGGATACATCGATGCAAGGTTCCGAGACAAGTAATAACGAGACACAAGAAATTGACCTCGGCGGTAGACCTAAGAATCCTGCAATCGTTGCCGATGTTGCGGCGAGCTTTACCTATGCGTCCTACCAAAATGCTGTGCCGGTCATCCGATCAATTCTCATTGAGAACAATACGGATAGGCACGTCGAGAACTGTCGTATTGAATTGACATCTTCGCCATCATTTCTAAGGCCGAAGTCATGGACAGTTGATCGTCTCATACCAGGAGACAGGCTTCCCTTAATTGATCGAAAGGTCGAGTTCGACGCTAGCTACCTTGCGGGTCTCAACGAGGCGGAACGCGGCGAGATCACACTACGCCTATCCTCGAGTGGGGAAATCCTCGACGAACAACGCCTTCCGGTCAGACTACTTGCGCGGGATGAGTGGGGCGGTGTCGACGATATGGCACAATTGCTACCAGCTTTCGTCATGCCGAACGATCCGGGCGTGGCCCAAATCCTGAGAACGGCGGCGGAGACGCTTGTTGCGCACGGTCATCCAGGCGGATTGGACGGGTACCAGTCGCAAAATCCTCAACGCGCTTATATGCTGGCCGCTGCTGCTTATTCCGCGATTGCGGGGATGGGGTTGCACTACGCTGAGCCGCCGGTGAGCTTCGAGAGCCGCGGCCAGAAGATCCGGCGTCCAAGCACGATCGCGGAAGAGCGGCTGGCGACCTGTCTCGATACGACGCTACTTTTTTCTGCCGGGCTGGAAGCCGCGGGATTGCATCCCGTTATCTTGATGTTCAACGGGCATGCGGCAGTTGGCGTATGGTTGATCAAAAGGACCTTCGCCCATGCGATAGAGACGGATCAGATGGAGGTCCGGAAGGCTCTGGCATCGCGCGAGTTGATTGTTTTTGAAACGACCGGTGTGACGCATCGCCCTTCCATGACGTTAGAAAGCGCCCAGCGCGCCCTGGACAGCCGTCTTGGAGAAGAAGAAGCCCAGGCTTTCGTCGCGGCGATCGATGTCAGACGTTCGCGAAGCGGCGGAATTATGCCGCTCGCCTCGCATGAGCCGATTCGGCGCAACGTCTTCGACGACGAAACAGCTTCCGTCGCGGACTTACCGCTTCCCTCGGCCCCTAATGTTAGTGAGCTGCCAGCTGAAACCATCGAGGTGAAGCCGACCAGTGCTGCCGGTCGCATCGATCGATGGCAGAAGAAGCTGCTTGATTTGACCCTTCGCAACCGACTCCTAAACTTTCCGGATTCGAAGAAGACGATTCCGTTCCTTTGCACTGATGTGTCCTATCTCGAAGACCGGCTCGCGAATGGCGCCGCAATTCGGATCATATCGTTGCCCGAACAGAATCCGCTCGGAGAACGGGATGCAGCACTCTATCGTGATGTACACGGCCGTGATCTCCAACGCGGCTTTGCAGCCGAAGCCTTGCTCAGGGACGAGCTTCCCTCGCCCCTTGATGCGCGGCAACTCGAGCCCCGCCTAATCGATCTTTACCGGCAGGTCCGTAACGACTTTGCCGAAGGCGGGGCGAATACTCTTTTTCTCGCCGTAGGCTTCCTTCGTTGGAGGAAAAAGCCGGATGACGAGCGCAGCTATCGAGCGCCGCTTCTACTGGTGCCGGTAAAACTTGAGCGCCGCAGCGCCAGTTCGCGCTTCACGATTCGCTTCCACGAAGACGAGCCGCGCTTCAATGCGACCCTTCTGCAATTCCTGGAGCGGGATTTCGACGTGACGCTTCCTCAGTTTGGCGGCGACTTACCGCTCGACGATAGTGGGGTGGATGTGCCACGTATTCTCGCCATGATGCGGCAGGCGATCCGCGACGTTCCCGGCATGGAGGTTGTAGACGAGACTGCACTATCGACCTTCTCCTTTGCAAAATTTCTCATGTGGAAGGATTTGGTCGAACGCACCGAGGCGCTTCGCGAGAACCGGGTGGTCCGTCACCTAATCGACACACCGGAGGCAGCGTTCCAAGAGGCTAGCGGACAAGGGCCATTCCGCGACGAGCGTGAGCTCGATCGTGTTTATGCGCCAGCGGACATCATCTCACTTCTTCCCGCAGATTCATCGCAGACGGCGGCAAGCCTCGCGGCGGCAGAAGGACGGGATTTCGTCATCGTCGGTCCGCCTGGGACGGGCAAGAGTCAAACCATCGCCAACATGATCGCCAACTGTCTTGCGGTGGGAAAGACGGTTCTGTTCGTCGCCGAAAAGACAGCCGCGCTCGATGTCGTCTATCGACGGTTGCGCGCGCACGGCCTGGGAGAGCACTGTATCGAGTTGCACTCGAACAAGGCTGATCGCCGGCATTTCCTTGGACAGCTGAAGGCGGCCTGGGAGCACGGCGGCCGAACCGATGCGTCCGAATGGATCGCGATCAATGAGCGCCTTCGATTGCGTCGTGACGAACTCAATACCTATGTCGAGGCTTTGCATACGCGCTATCCGAATGGATGGACGCCCTATCTGGCACTGGGAATAGCTCTGAAAGCCGCGGAGGCTCCGGCACCCGCCTTGTCATGGCTGGAACGGGACGCTCATGATACGCAGACGTTGCACGCGCTTGAGGACCTTGCCGCTGAACTCGGCCTCGTTTTCGCATCGGTCGAGCGGCAGCCCGTGCTGGATCTCATTGATGTTGGCGAATGGAGTTCCGGCTGGCAGGATGGTTTGCTGGCGGCAGCGCAATCGCTGCGGAATGCGATCGATCTTTTTACCGACTCAGTTGACGGATATCTCGTAAGCCTCGGGTTCAGGCCGCAGGAACAAATTTCTCAATTAGAACGCCAGGCACTGGTAGCTCTTGCGCAAGTACTGCAGAGAAGCCGAGGCCGTGACATTACGATCGCATACGACCGAGATTTCCCACGATGCGCCGAGGCTCTGGAAAATGTTGGACGGTCCATCAAGGCCTATCGTGAGGCAGAGCAGGGACTTGCGGCATCCTATGGCGTTTCCGCCATCCGCGACCTAGACCCGGAAGTGCTGGACCGCCAATGGCGGGAGGCCAATGCTTCTTTCTGGCCCAGCGCGATGCTCGGCAAACGTAAAGTCCAGAAATTGCTGCAAGGTTATGCGGATCACGGTACCGCGGAGCCTGATCGGGACCTTCCACTGCTGCGGCGCATGAAGGAATGCCTGCTGGTAGTCGAGCAGAGCCCGTTGGCGGGGAAACCTCTACCGATGGAGGGTTTGGCGACCGATGTTGGAGCCGCCGCCGAAATCCTTGAGCTCGCAAGGGAATTTCGTGCCGCCATTCCCATTCCGGGAAGAGATCAAGAAGAGATACGATCGGTGCTCCGCTCCATCGCCCCGTGCCTGCGTGAGACTGTCGAAAACGACTGGGTCCGGCAGGGGGGAGACAGACTTCTCGCGGCAGTCGAAGGCCTGCGGATTGCTCGTCAGCGTTTCGGCGAGGCTGCGGGGCGAGGCAATTTTGCCGAGGTAGATGGCCCTGACCTAACGGCGTTGAGAGAGAAACTCGATACGCTTGTGGATGCGCGATATCTTCTACGCGATTGGTCGGCCTGGTGCCGGATCAGAAACCGGGCCATCGCGTCTAATCTTTCCTCTCTGGTCGAACAGATTGAGAAGGAGACAATCCGACCCGACGAAGCACGGGCCGCGTTTCGACTTGGATATGCCCGGTGGTGGCTCCCGAAGGTCCTCGACTCCGATACGGTGCTACGGAATTTTCGGCGCTTTCAACATGAGAACGCCATCAATGAATTCCGTGAGATCGACGATCTCGTGCGATCGCATGCCACCCAGCGTGTCATCAGCGTGATCGCCCATGGCTTGCCGCCCGTGCAGAGCGTTCCACGCAATTCGGAACTCGGGCTGCTGCGCTACCAGATGGAGTTGCAGCGGCCAAGCCACTCGATACGTGACATGATCGGCAAGATGCCGCAGAACTTTTCCAAGCTCGCGCCCTGCATGCTCATGTCGCCGCTCTCCATCGCTCAGTATCTCCCGCCCAATCAGGCGCTGTTCGACGTTGTGATCTTCGATGAAGCTTCGCAGATTACGACTTGGGACGCCGTTGGCGCCATCGCGCGGGCGCGCCAGACCATCATCGTCGGCGATCCGAAGCAGTTGCCGCCGACGAACTTTTTCGGGCGTAACGAGGAAGAGGAGGAAATTGCCGACCACGAGAAAGATCTCGAGAGCATTCTCGACGAGGCCAAAGCCTCCGGAATTCCGATCCGCGATCTGCGATGGCACTATCGCAGCCGAAGCGAATCCCTGATCGCCTTCTCCAATCATCACTACTATCAGAACCGTCTGGTGACATTTCCATCACCGGCCGTTGAAGATCGCGCGGTGCATCTGCGCAAAGTGCAGAACGGTGTTTACGACCGCGGCAAGAGCCGGACCAATCGGATCGAGGCGGAGGCTGTCGCGAAAGAAGCTGTTTCCCGAATGAAGGGATGGTTGAAATTGCCGGAAAAAGATCGCCCGACGCTCGGGGTGATCACCTTCAATGCTCAGCAGCAATCGCTGATCCTCGATCTTCTCGACGCTGCGCGCCGGGATGATCCAGAACTTGAGTGGTTCTTTGCCGAAGAACGAGTTGAGCCGACAATCGTCAAGAACCTGGAGAACGTGCAGGGCGACGAGCGGGATGTCATCCTCTTTTCGATCACGTTCTGGAAGGACGCCGCCGGAAAACTGACGATGGATTTCGGAGCTCTCAACCGCGACGGCGGCGAGCGGCGCCTCAACGTCGCTGTGACGCGTGCGCGGCAGGAGCTCATCGTGTTTTCCGGCTTCACGGCCGACCAGATTGATCCAGCCCGAGCCAAGGGGCTCGCTATACAGCATCTGAAGACGTTCCTTGACTATGCCGAGCGTGGCGCGATCGCCCTGCCGGCGCAAGATATCGGGTCTGTTGGCGGCTTCGATTCCTCCTTCGAGGAAGCCGTCGCAGTGCAATTGGAGCGCCGCGGCTGGAGTGCCGTGCCACAGGTCGGGATTTCCGGCTTCAGAATAGACCTCGGCGTCCGCCACCCTGATCTGGCTGGCACCTATCTGGCGGGCGTGGAGTGTGACGGCGCCACCTACCACAGCTCTGCGACGGCAAGAGACCGTGACAAGGTCCGCGAGCAGGTATTGAGGGGTCTTGGCTGGAACATGCTCCGCGTCTGGTCGACGGATTGGTGGTTTGATGCCGCAGGCTGCATGGAACGTCTGCACGCGAATTTGGAAAGGCTGCTGGAGGAAAGCAGGGCGCGACGTATCGCGGAACAAGATGACATTCCGACACTTTGGAACACGGGACATGAAGAAATCGGGATCAACGAGATTCACGGCGCCCAAGCCGCCGTTCCGAGCGAAGAAACCACACCGCCGTCAGTGGCCATAGAGACCGAATTCGTATATGTGGAGACGCCGGTAGCCTTCGGCGAACCCAAAGCGGCGGAGATGCAACTAGCTGCGGCTCCGGCTCCTGACGAAACCGTGGAGGAGCGCCGGTACAGCATCACCGATCTGTCCGGTTTCCGAGCAGACCCAGATCAGTTTTTCGAATTCGGTTATCGCGATACCCTGCGAGGCATGATCGAAGCCGTCATAGAAACCGAAAGCCCCCTACGGGCAGACATCCTTGCCCAGCGGCTTTCGCGCGCCCACGGTTGGCTGCGCACCGGCGGACGCATCCGAGAAAGAATCGACCTCCATTTGCGTGGGCTCGACACAACCCTGGAATCAAGCGGAGAGTTCATCTGGAAGAAGGGAGCCATATCGGACATCGTTCCCTATCGGCAGCCCGCCAGCGAGGACGCACGCCGGTCGATCGCCGATATCCCGCTCGCAGAACTCGCCTTCGTTGTGCTCAATAATCCGGACCTGTTGGACGAGCCAGATCCGGCGCGCGAACTTGCTCGTCTTCTCGGCGTCGAGCGACTCGCCGCTGTTTCGCGTTCGCGGCTGGACGAAGCGATTGCGAGAGCCCGCCAGCACGATTCAACCACTCAGTCATTGGGGTAGCCATGTTCCGTTTTATTCATTCAGGCGATCTCCATCTAGGTAAGCGTTTTGGTAATTTCTCGGGCGACCTGCCCGGTCGGTTGCGCGAAGCAAGACACTCCGTGATTGCACGGCTCGCCCAGCACGCCCGCGAGCAAGGTGCGACTACCATCTTGCTCGCGGGCGATACGTTTGACACCGAAACGCCCGCGCCGGATGTGCGACGACAGGCTCTCGCTGAGATGCGCCACCACGCGCCAATTCAGTGGGTGATTCTGCCCGGCAACCACGATTCGCTTGAGGCAACGCAGCTTTGGTCGACATTGAATGCTGAAGTGCCTGAAAATGTCGCGCTTGCGGTCGATCCTCGACCGATCGAGTTGGCGACGGACGTTGTGCTGTTGCCGGCCCCTTGCACGACGCGTCGCCCAGGCCGAGACCTGACCGAATGGATGGACGGCGAAGCTACTCCAGAGGGCACGGTCCGCATCGGGATTGCCCATGGTGCCATCCGGAGCTTCTCGGAAGAGGCTGCCGCCTCCGATGTAATTGCGCCGGACCGAGCACGGCGAGCCGGACTCGACTATCTCGCGCTCGGCGACTGGCACGGCGCGGTCGAAGTCGATCAGCGGACCTACTACAGTGGTACGCCCGAGCCCGATCGTTTCAAACACCAACTTCCGGGTACGGCGTTGCTGGTGAGTGTCGCCGGCCACACTGCCATCCCTGAGATGATCTCACTGCCGACCGCGAGTTTTGCTTGGCGCAGTTTCGATCTCCATCTGCTCGACGGCGACGATCCCGTGTCGGCTCTGCAAGCGCAGCTACCTGAGGCTAGGTATCGAAGGCACACGCTCGCCCGTGTGGTGGCGACAGGCCGCAGTCGCTTGGCGGCGCGCGCGGCACTGGCGGGTGCGACCGACAGGGCGGTGCCGGATTTCGCATTCCTTGAGTTGGATGACGCGGGTCTTGCGACAGAGTGCGAGGTGGAGGACCTCGACCAGATCGATCGCGGCGGTGCACTTCGCGAGGCCGCAAATGCGCTTCTTGTAGAGGCTCACGACGAGAGTCGTTCTTCGGCTGAGCGTGAAATCGCACGGGCGGCACTGGGACGCCTCTACTCCTACGCACAGGCGGTCGCACCATGAAGATTTCAGCACTGCGCCTGTTCAATGTGAAGCGGTTTGCCGGCCGCGGTGTTGCCATTGAGGGGATTGGCGATGGCGTCAACGTGTTATGCGCGGCCAACGAGTTTGGCAAGTCGACGAGCTTTGAGGCGCTGCACGCGCTCTTCTTCCAACCGCATTCAGGCACCCCTGGCGATGTCCAGAGGCTCCGGCCTTACAGCGGCGGCAATCCACTGCTCGAAGCCGACATCTCGACGGCGGAGGGCCGCTTCCGGATAACCAAGCAATATTATGGCGGCCGATCCGCACGCGTGACCGATCTGGGGACCGGCCGGGTCGTGGCTCAGGCAGACGAAGCAGAAAACTTTATTGCCAGCCTGATCAGAGGAGGTACCGCCGGACCAGCCGGTCTCCTTTGGGTGCGCCAGGGCATCACTGGGATCGAAAAGCGAAGCCGCTCCGAAGAAGATGGTGAAAAGCAAGTCCGACAGAGCTTGCTCGAATCCGTGCAGGGAGAGGTTGAGGCCGTCACCGGCGGGCGACGTATGGCCGAGATCATGGCCGCCGCGCGGGAAGCCCTTTCGGAACTTGTCACTTCCACCGGGAGACCGAAGACTGGCGGACGCTACGCCGCCGTGATCGAGGAACGCGATAAACTCGCTGCGGACGAGCAAAGGCTTTCGAACGAAGTCACCGCACTGCGCGAGGCGTTGGACAGTCGGGCGAGCGCTATTAAGCGGCTCACCGAACTTGACGGGGCCGAAGACAGGGCCGAGCGGCGAAAGGCAATCGAGGCGGCACAGGCGATTTTCGACGCTGCCAAGACGCATAGCGAGAAGCTAAAGACAGCCGAGGCGGAACTGAAGCTCGTTCGCGAACGCTGGATCGGTGCGGAGCGGGATCTCAAAGCGTTCCGGACGGCCCAGGAAAATGAAAAGGTGCTTCGGGAAAAGCTGCTTGTCGCCGAGCGGCACCGAGGCGACACTGTGGGCAAACGCCGCGAGGCCGTTGAGGCGATCGAAAAGGCGCGTGAGGATGTCGAGGCCGCGGAGGCCGAGGAGCAGGACACACGTGATCTGCTTGCTCGCTTGGATGCGGCGTTGAAGGCACACGAGGCATCCGAACGCCTGGCAGAATGGAAGGAACAGCTGGCAGAAGCGGAGAGCGCCCGCCAGGCCCTCGAAGAAGGTGAAGCGCAACTCTCGCTCTTGAAGATACCCACGAACGCCATTGATGAACTTCACACGCTTGAAGTCGACATTGCTAAGCTCCGTGCAGTCGAAGAGGCCGTTCGTCCGTCACTTGCGATTGACTATAAGACGGACGCAGTCGGCCCTGTAACGATGGACGGTACGCCGCTGATGGACGGGGAGGAGCGCACCTACGATGGGCAGGCGCAGCTCGCAGTGCCGGGATTTGGTATGATCACGCTACGGTCGAACCGTCCGGTCCGCAGTAACGACGACCTGGAGCAGGCCGCGGCCAAGCGCCGAACGCTACTCGCTTCAATGGGCGTCGACAACCTCAGCATGGCGCGGACGCGGCAGGTCCGCGCGCAGCAGATGGACGCTGACCTACGTGAGCTGCGGGGCCGGCTGTCATTGCTCGCACCAGAAGGCCTACCCAAGCTCCGCGAGAAGGTGGCAGCGGACTCCGATTCGGCAAGCACGGAAGTTCTGGAACTAGAGCAAGAACCCGTGCAGGTACGCGCCGCACTTGCCGAAGCTGAAGAGCGGCGGAAGAAGGCGAGGCAGGTCCTGCGAGAGGCGGAGCCATTCCAGGCGCGCGCCGACCAAGCCTTCGTCGCTGCTGAGACAGCATTGGCCTCGTTGATGGCCGACAGGGCGCAGGTCATGGCGATCCTGGGTCCAGAAGAAGCGCGCGGCGAACGCGAACAGGCTTTGTTGAACACATTGGACGACCTTGACCGGACGCTCGTTGAGGCCGACGCACATGCGAAAAGGCTTGGCGCTGCCGCTGTCGATCTGGAGTCGCTCGAAGCCACCCTGAAGCGGACGCGTTCAATCGAGGAGGCAACCGATAGGGAGGTCAGTACGCTGCGCGAGACCATCGCCGGCCTGAACGCCGAGATTCGTGCGCAATCCGACGAGGCGGTGGAAGAGAAATGGCGTGAGACCGCTGAGGCGCTCTCTGCCGCGATGGCACGCGCACAGGCGTTCGAAAAGGAGGTGGCTGTCTTGCAGCGGCTGGTTACAGGATTGGAGACCGCCCGGTCCGATGCCCGAGAACTCTATCTCAAGCCAGTCATGCTCGAACTGGCCCCGCTTCTCAGACTGCTCTTCGACGATGTTGCGATCACGTTCGACGACAAGACGCTTCTGCCCCAGACCATCCTGCGCAACGGCCAGGAGGAGGATGTCGATCGCCTGAGCGGCGGCATGCGGGAACAGCTCTCTGTGCTGACACGGCTCGCCTTTGCGAGGCTGCTTGCCCGCGACGGTCGGCCGGCACCGGTCATCCTCGACGACGCACTCGTCTATTCGGACGATGACCGTATCGAGAAGATGTTCGACGCACTCCACAGACAGTCCAGAGACCAACAGATCATTGTCTTTTCCTGCCGTCAACGGGCCTTCCAGAAACTCGGCGGAAACATTCTTCAGATGACGGACTGGCAGCCGTAGACTCACCTAGGTTGAAAAGATCGAGATAGCCGTTTGGTGGAGGTCGTAACTTTGCTGAAGGCCGGCGCAGACAGTCGTCGAGGTGTGCTCTTGCCGGAACGTGAAGGGCTAGCCGTCCATGCCTAACTGCTTGTTCACGATGGCCGTCAGGACACCAATCCCCAGTTCCTTGACGGCGTCGGCAGCGCCGCCGAACAGCTTCTGAAAAATAGGCTTTGCCGCCTTCATGTCGCCGGCGTTGGCTGCGTCGACCATCGCCTTGATTTCCTGCTTGGCTGAAGCGTCGACCTTGCCGTTATTGTGGGATAGCAGCTCGTACAGATAATTGACCGTCTCGTTTTCATTGGTCACGTCGAAGGCAACTGTCTGGGTAACACTTGTTCCTGCGCCGACCGGCGAATTGTGGAAGTGACTATCTTTGATCGTGATGGAATGACCGTGCGTGGCGTGTGGCGTCCTCGCCTCGGGCCTATTGGCGGCGCGATAACCATCCTCTGTCAGGCTGAGGTATTCGCGTTTGCTGAAAACACCGAGAACCATGATCGAAGAGCCGGGCTTGTTTTCGAACGGCACCATCGGTCCCGTCTGGACCATCTGGTTATTTTCCAGGGCACTCAATGAAAGGTCGAAATCCACCTGTGATACAGCACCATCGGTCATGATTGCCTGCTGAATGCCCGGCAGTGATGGCCCGACATAACTGTTTGCCAGCTCGGTTGATGCTCGACCCGCAGAGACAAATTCTTCCTTCAGCAGTGCCAGGATTTCATAGGCGGTGGAATCGAGCGGCGTTAGGGCAGGCTTTTTGGCGGCCATAAGATTGATCTCTCCAACTATGCGGTTGATTTCTAAATTTGCTTTCAGATCTATGTAGTTCAGGGCAGCGTCCCGTGCCGCCTGTGGAGCTGAACGGAATGGAGGCGTGCTCAAGGCTTTGTGCTTCAACTGGTCTTGCTGATCGACAACCAGCTTTTGCAATAGAGCGATCAATTCCGATTTGTTTTCACCGGAAATGCTTTCGCCGTGGGCCGCTATGACCTTTCTAACAATCGCAATCGAGAGAGAAACGCGTTCGGGAATGGAATTCGCCAGCTCGGTTGCGATCTGACTCATGGTGCTGCCAGAATTGAGCAGCCCGCCCGCGGAAGCTCGCGCGACAATCGCGCCAATCGCCTGGGCGTTCTTTTCGTCAATCACGTGTTTTTCGCCTGGAAAGAGAGAATAGAAATTCTCCCTCCATGCGCTCGGCAGCCCGTTGCTAGTCATCTGAGCCTGCCATGCAGCGACGGTGGCAAGGTAACGGCCTGGTCATCTCTTGATGGTCTCGGATAGCTAATTTCCATGAAATCACTATTGCGCGCGCCTTTTGCATGATCAAGTCCTAGTTGAACCAATGGATTAGATACCACCAGAATTGCAGGGGCGGGCCATTTGGGCAAACTGGGAACAACGCGACTGATCATGAAGAACCGACCGGAGAATTGGTACCAAACGGTTATCCGATGTTTGGATGACCGCAATGCGACCGCTGAAATGCACCGTCTCGCGTCCTAGATCGATAATCTCATCAGCCGTCCGGTTCGCCGTCGGCCTCATCTCCCCTAATCGGCATTTGGGATAGCGTTCGGCAGCTCGTCGCAAGCGACGCAACCAATGACGTCGTCTTCCCGTGACGGCAAGACGGCGTTCGTGACGCTTGAGGTGAACCGCGTGACTTTTGAACTGTGTAGTTTGTGGGCGCGGGTTCACTATGGCGCAGTCGATGCCGCGGAGAACCGGCACTGCATGTCGGAAGATTAACTGCAAGGCTATCTCGAAAAGGAAATGAATCAGGTCCTGGATGATGCGTCGGACGCGTTTTTGCGGATATCCCGGCGTTTCTTCTGCCGGTTGTCAGCGAACCGCGTGCGGTGGACATGGACGACGGGATTCCGTTTTAGCAGAGACGCTTGCATAGCTGGGAAGGGTGCGTCGCCATGCCTTACGACATCGTCATTGCCGACAACTTCAATCCGTAGAACCTTGATTACCAAACGCAACGGGCCAGCGACACGTCGGCCGATGCGGTCTGGGCCAAGCAATCCTTGCCGCGCTATTTCATTTTCAGATCTGTCTTTCCGTATTCATCAGAACATGGCAAACGGATAAGCCTGATTAATTTTCTGATGAATATTTAGGCTCCGCCTGCAAGGCGATCCTTAGCGTTCTGGTCGAGGTCCGAAGCATGACAAGAAAAGCGGTCGATACGCTCATTCTCGACCTCGATAATACGATATTCGACTGGTTCGCCGTCTGGTTTGCGTCGTTCGAGCCTGTCTATAACGAATTACTCCGCGTCACCGGCCGCCCGGCCGCCGAAATCGAGGCGGATATCCGTCGCGTGCATCAGGCGCGCCGGACATCGGAATATTCTTTCCTGATCGAAGAAATCGACGCCTTGAGCGATTTACGTGCAACCGGCGAGATCCGCGACACCTTCCACGAAGCCATTGAGCTTTCCCGGCAGGGCAGGGACCAAAACCTCAGCCTTTATCCGAGCGTGTTTCGCTGCCTATGGGAGTTAAAAAAGAAGGGTACCAAGATCATCGCCTACACAGAGTCTATGGGTTTTTACAGTGCATACAGACTGAAACGCTTTGGGTTGGATGGCGTGATTGATGTGCTGTTCAGTCCGCAGGATCACGAGTTGCCCGCAGGGGTGTCGGTTGAAAATCTCCGGCGCCTACCGGATGAATTTTATGAGCTGCAGGTGACGGAGATGCGGCATACGCCGCCCGGAGAACTGAAGCCCAATCCGCGCGTGCTGCTCGACATTCTTAAGACGGTCGGCGCACGCGCTGATCGCTGTGCTTATGTGGGCGATAGTCTCTTCAAAGACGTTGCCATGGCGCGTGACGTCGGTGTGTTCGACATCTATGCTAAGTACGGGGAAAGCCAGAGGCGGCCTGAATATACGCTTCTGCAGCGCGTTTCGCACTGGACGGATGCAGACGTGCAACGTGAACGGGCGATAATAGCAAAGGGCCACGATTTTGAGCCAAGTGCGGTGCTGAAGGACTCATTTGCTGAGATTTTCATGTACTGCGACTTCGAAGCCTTTCCCTCGATCAAAAAAGAACCCGATTCCGAGCTGGAAATCAAAAACGCGCTCGAAATCTGGAAAAAGACCGTGGATGTGCAGCAGCATTTCAACGATTTGGAAATGCGCATCCGCAATTTCGCGATCACGGTCGTGGGCGCGTTAATCGCGGCTGTTGGCTACACCTATCAGCAGGGTCTCGAGGCCCACATCCTTGGCCATCAGTTCGCGGCGGGCCTTGGATTCATCCTTGCCGCATTGTTTGCCTGGTTCGCGTTCTTCGTAATGGACTACTATTGGTATCACGTATTTCTGCGCGGCGCGGTGAAACACGCCTCCAAAATCGAGAAGACTTTCAAAGATAGGATCCCGGGTATCGACCTGGGAAATACGATTTCTGAAGAGAGCCGGGCGGTCAAAATCTTCGGCATCTTCCCGACGAACTCCGAAAATCGGCTCAAAATGTTCTACTGTTTGGGCTTCGTGATGATCGGCGTCGTTTTCCTCACCTTGCTGCTCGCGACACAGGCCAAGCCAGCCACAGCCACTCCCGCCAGCACGACTTCACAGAGCGCCGCCCCGGGCGCAAAAACGGAAGCGAAGTAAGACGTAGCTTGTGTCAGGCCGCCAGCGGAAATACGTGGTCAATCCATCGAGCGCATATTTCCAGGACAGAAAACGCCATGCCGGATGTGTGTATATCGGACGCACCGTGCGATAGCCCGTTCCTCAATGCAATCAGCGCATGCAATGGATCATCATGCTTCTGGCTGCCGACCATTCACGCGAAAGCAAGCCTGTTTTCCGAGCTTGTTCGACTAGGTTATGCAGCTTTGAAGCGGAGCCGAAAGTTGACCCCTTCACTATAGAGCGCAATCTATTGATTTTCGGGCATAAATCCACTTAATGGTGCGGCCACGACCGGCTCGAGCCTTGACCCCTACTGCTTTTCGATATCTTCAGCATTTTCAGATGCTTGTGCGGATACCTGTGCGGTCACTCTTCGACTCCGAGTCACAAACAATCGAGAGGGAGGGGTTGGCGGTTCGAATCCTTTCACATCATGCGGATCCGATTTTGTAGGCTGTGGGTCGTGATCTTTAAAAGTGGCGTTGCAGCCAAATGCGGGACGACTGCTTTACGCCCTCAAATTGGTCGTTCATGCGGTTACCGAGCCGTCCTAAAAGCCGTCGTTCGCACGCGCCGACGCTAATGACCAAGAAGGGCGGGGAGCTGTCGTTCGCTGCATCCGAGACAAACGGCAGCAATGCGCAGAGAGCTGCCGGTCGGTGTGCCACCCTGATAGTGAAGGACAGCGCAGGGAGCAGGCTTTGCTCCTGAAACAGACGGTAGCACCTCAATCAACGTGACCGGACGAGGCTGACGTCAATCCTGGCCGACAGCAGGCGCTCAGAAACTTCGTCCATACGGAAAACCCGATCGCCCTCACCGCCGCTGACAGGGACAATGAGGCAAAGTGCCTTCGGCCTGGCCTGCTGATTTTCGTGGGGTGTAGCTACTGTATGAATATACATTGGGCCTTGACTTCAGCCAGAACTAGTGTGGACTGATACATAGTATTGCTGTGTCCTAAGCACCCGTCAGAAGGTACGCAAAGGCTTATTTTCTTAAATCAAAATAGGAGAGCATTCATGGCACTTAAACCGGGACCAAAGCCGATAGCGAAATCCACAGGGAAACCGGATCAGCGCCGCCGTGATAACAAAAGCACACCAGGGAATACACCGTCCCTCAAACCTAGCAAATCTAGCAAGCCCACCAAATAAGGCACATAAAGAGGGCTCGCTGATTTGCACTTCTACCCCGGTAATCGATTGAACCTGCGCGAAATGCCGCGCGGACTGAGTGCCTGTCGGATGTTGAATGTCAGCTTTCTCGAATCCCCGTTGATACCGGTCAGTCCGATAACGGCCCCAAATCGGTCATTCCTTCTCGGCCGCATTCGACCTCCCTATCTCGGCGGGGTGCGCGGAGTTCAACTGAGAAACCCTTGCGCCGGACAGTGTAAGCACCTGCTGCGGATCGTTGTGGTTTAAGGTACTGGCGCCACATGACTGCGCCAGCGGTAATACATCGAACAGACGGACTCTGCAGAGGGTGCCCGCTCGAACCTTATGCCGCTTCCCAAACCTGATTCAAGATCTTGGCGGCGAGTGCGGCTTTATCTTGGGGAAGGAAGCGCCCATAGTGCTGCTGGATCATGTCAGGGGTGTCCTGGATCGCATAGCTCGCCTGCTCGTAGGATCCGGTTAGCTTGAGGATTTGGGTGGCCAACACGTCCCGGACATTATGGCGACCATGTGGCAGCAAGCCCTTGATTGCCCCGCGGCTGGTATAGGGATTGTAGATCCCGTATCGTTGAATGGTCAGCCGCCAAGCCTCATAGAAGGTGGTCTGGTTGTAAGAAGCCTCAGTGCTCGATTGCTTCACTGTCTTTATAAAGAAGGTGCCGGGATCATTGGCATTCGCAAGGAGAAGGCGCCGGTGCCGATCGATGTAGGCATTGATGTAATAGTAGAGGTCAAGCAGATCCGGCAGAATGAGCCGGAATGGTTTGGAACCGAAGAAGGACGAGTTGGAGTTCTTGAAAGCATTCGCCGGTATCAGGACCTCCCAGCCATTGTCCCGATCGCTCCAGCGGATTTCGCCGCGTTTGAGTTCTTCAAGCCGACGTTCCGAGGTAGGTATGTGCCCGCGAGGGCATAACAGGAGCTGCCGGAGGTTTTTCTGACGAAGTCCCAGATGGAGCCCGAGCCGCAACATCAGGAACGATCTTACGGATTCGGCCGCCGCTCTTGGATATCGATCCTTGTCGGGCATCCTGAGAAGGATCTCGTCTGTGATCTTTCGATACTCCGCCAGTGGACTTGGCGCCTCAAGCACGCACATGATCGGTTCGAATGGATCGCGATGTATGCGCATCACACGCTGGATTTCCTTGATGCGATTACGAGCATGGGCATGAAACGCATCGCAGCAGGCGTGCCAGTCACGCTTCGCAAGCGCGATCTCCTCAGCCGAAACCAAACCATCGATTGGGATGACTCTCTCGATCAGTTCGGGATGCTGGCGAAGCCAACCAGTCTCTTCGCGCGTGAGCGACAAGGCGATGCTCAGCATGTCGGCTTCCCACGCGGTGTAAAACCCGCGCCGGCGCTCGCGCCATTGCAGGTACCAGTCCCAGATACCAGGAAATACCAGAAGACCGAAGGTGAGGGCGCCGAGCGGAATTCCGCACCCCGCAACCTGGCCATCAGTCGATGCGACAAGGGCTCCGAACATCAGACCGAGGTGTTCCAGCTTCTGCGACGCCGTTTCTTCGCCCCAGACGCTGTTCCGCTGAAACCCGATTGCCGTGAGCGTAGACGTCTTGAATGAGATCAGGTTTGCCATTTCGAGCGCAAGTCGGGGAGGGGCATCGATGACGCCCGATAACAAATCCGGATCATCACGGTCTCCAATGGGATTGCCCTGGCTTGAAGCGCCGCGTCCGATTGGGACAGACGACGCGTGTCCACCATAAGCCATCGCCGGAAAGCGGATTGCATATCGTTGTTTGATTGCCGCCGCCTGAAAGCGGCGATAGTCGGTGGCGCCGGTAATAATGACCCTGCGAACCCACTCGAGAATCTCCTGGCGCTTTGGTTTCGGCAGCTTGTTGAAATTGTCGGGAAGGTGCCAGGCCAATCGGCGGCGTTCCGCGGGAGAAACTTCCTCGTCGATCTCATGGCCGGTGCCGGCTCGCGACTGATGTGGAAGTTTTGCTTTGAAGTAGGCCAGCGGCAACCGGTATCGTTGCTCAATACGGTCCAGGATCTCAAAGCTCTCGACGCTGCGGGGCATCTTTGTGCCTTTGAGCCAACTGAGGAGAGTCTTCACGTCGAAATTGTCGCCGGGCCGCACAACAGCCCGATGGAGATGGTAGTAGGTCTCGCCAAAGCGCCTGATGTGCAATTCCAATGCCGCCTGAAAGGAGACAGGTTCCGGGTGGTCATCGAACAGTGCGACGGGGAATTCCTCAATCGGCTTCGGCTTTGCTCCAGGTTTTGAATTCTCCTTCGAAGAGCGACTGCTACTGGCCTTTCGAGATTTGGAGATCAGAGCCGAGTCCGGCAGTGAGCTCGTGCGGTTGCGAGGTGTCGCAGTGCTTGTATTCACCCAGCGGATAATGGCATCGAAGCCATGCTGTCCAACTCGCATCAGCTTTGTGCTTGGTTTGGTAGCCAGCCGGCATGCGGCGGCGATCTCAGTCCAATCGACCGCCTTACACTTCATGGGAGGAAGGGCTTGATCGTTGACCAGTGCCAACATGTAAGCGGTCAGACACTCAAGCTCAGCCGGATTTACCAGCGTTGCCAGCCGCATCTCGGAAAAGCCCGCAATTTTGCGCTGAAAGGCTTTCGCCGTCGGATTCATGATCATTCAGGTTTCCCTTACAGATGAGATTCCAGCCCCGGAGCATGGCCTGCTAAGGAATGAATGTTAGCGAAGGGTTAAAATCGGGTGCTTTGGACCTGGCGGGGAATGCCGGGTCAAATCATGAACTGGATCGACAACGACCCCGCAAAGGCCCGAGGTGACTGGTAATCGAAGGCGCCGCTGCTGTTTGGGAGCCTCATAAAGTGTTCCCCTTAAAACCTTCCGCTCCGGACAATTTGTCTTCAAGCGAAAGACAGGCATCATATCCGAAACCGATCTTGTTGTGCTAAGCATCGAACATGGGATTCGGAGTTTTCATTCACCGCTCGGACTCGATCTACGACGACAGTCCGGCTGAACAGTATCAGTTTCCAAGCCAGTACCTCGGTCGTGTTCAAGGCTGCGTAGGGGATTGGATCATCTATTATGAACCGCGCAAGGTTGCCGCCACGCGCGGCTATTTCGCCGTCGCCAGGATAGCCCAAGTCATCCCGGACCCGAAGATGGCGGGCATGTATCTGGCGCTGATCGAACCTGGCAGTTATCTTGATTTTATCAATCCTGTTCCGTTCAATGGCCCTGATGGGGTCATTGAACGTGGCGTATTGAACGACGACGGGCGGATTTCAGGGAGGGCGCAATCGGCGGTGCGGCCCATTTCCGCTGTAGACTTCAACCGTATCCTATCGGCCGGCCTCAATGAGCCAGAACCAGAGCTGCCGCGGCTGGATGGAATGGAAGCGGCTGATCCTACAAACGGATTTGCAGAAGCAGATCAAACAGCGTTCATCTTTGAACAAGAACGCCACCGTGTGATGCAACTCTCGTCGCGTGTTGTTCGCGACCGGCTATTTCGACGGCTCGTTTTACAGGCCTACGACAAGCGCTGCGCGATCACTGGCCTGAAGCTCATCAATGGTGGTGGCCGTGCTGAAGTGGACGCCGCTCATATCCGGCCTGTTGAGGCAAACGGACCTGACATCCTCAGTAATGGTATTGCGTTGTCGGGTACGGCTCACTGGATGTTTGATCGCGGCCTTATCAGGCTCTCTGATGATCTGGATATCCTGGTTTCGCGGCAAGCAAATGATCCGGAGAGCATAAGAGGACTGATCAACAAGACCGGTAGAGCGATCGTGCCCTTACGACCGACCGCGCGACCACATCCGCATTTTCTCCAATGGCATCGCGAGAATTGCTTTAAGCAATGAATTGTGACGCGGGATCGGATAACGCCCCCCGGGCTGGCGGTTGAAGAAAGCCCAAGGCTCATTTTGTAAATGTCGCGAGGAATAAGGCATGTCTCGCGAGATTCCAGCTTCAGCGCTTCGTCAAATAGTCGAAGTGGTATCCGAGAAAGCATATGGCTTGGGTTTTCGGCGACGTGGCTCTTTCTGAGAATTGTCAGGAACAGGCCGGCTGGAGATGGTTGTTCATCGATGATGTAGGTTGTGTCCCGCATCGCCTCGCGCCCTGCTGGTGAGGCGCATCGGAGAGGCACGTTCGATTCTTGCGTGCAACCCTCTGGTGATCAATCGTCTGAGTGAGTACAATCGAAGTTAGAGGGATAGATCGCTATATTACCATGGAATCAAAAGAACTTGGCGAGCCGAGCCAACAATGTCGGTGCACAATAATCGAGATCGACGCAGCACATCATCCTTATCTCGCGGCTGCAATAATCCGTTTCAACGTCCTACATGCCCGGGTGCGCGTTATCCATTCGGACGAGATTACGCTTTCTGATGACGGTACAGCTTCGGTTGACGCGTTGATCGCCGATTTCCAGCACTGTCTCTATCGAGAGAAAGTCTACGCCGAAACGCTTCCTTTGCGACGGGCGCTGATAAGCGGTGTTCTCGGACGATGACGGTCTTCCCCTTGAAGTTCACGCGATTGGCTGCCGATTACCTGTTCGCGGACGACGCGGGTGGCTATTTTCGCTCAGATCGCTACTTCCTTGACCGATACGCCACCGACAGGTTGATGGGGTCGGATACCGATTTTCTCTTGGAGAACGGGCATGCCTTCGAAGTAGTAGATGATGCTGCGTACCAAGGGTTCTCCTATCGATGGGCGCAGAGGCTTCATCGTCCCCAAGGGCTAAACTACCTCATCCTTGTGCCGACTCTTCGTTGCAATTTGGCATGCGGATACTGCCAGGTGTCCCGTGTCAACGAGAAAGCCAGCGGTTTCGACTGGACCGATGACACGCTCACCCAAGTTCTTCGCTTCCTCGATGGAATGGACCCTGCAAGCGCAAAGATCGAGTTTCAGGGCGGGGAGCCATTATTGCGACTGGACCTAATGCAGAAGGTTCGAGAGTTTGCTCGTTGCAAGTTCAGGGATGTCACCTTTACGGTTTGCAGCAACCTGCAGTCCGTCTCTGACGAAGCCTGGGCGTTTCTCGATGAACCAGATACGTTTGTGAGTACGTCACTGGATGGGGACCTTTCCGTCCACCAGCGGCAGCGGACAGTTACGTCCGATAACACAGAACAATTTGTTTCGAACCTTGGAAACGCCATTGCCCGCCTTGGGCAGGGTAGGGTGTCCGCGTTACCCACGCTCGACATCAACAATTTACCCGCACCGAAGGATATCATAGAAACTTTCGGCAGCTTTGGCTTTCGCTCCGTCTTCTTGCGTCCCATTAACCACCAAGGTTTCGCGCGGAAACGATACCAGGCGATTGGCCAGGAGGAGCGGTGGAACGACTACCACAGTCGTTTCATCGACGCGTTGATCGAGCATAATTGGACAGCGGCCGTCCCAGCGGAGGAGTTCTATTTTACGCATTGTCTTCGCCGGGTTCTGCGCGGCGGTCACAATCACCATGTGGACCTTCGCAATCCAAACGTCCTTGGCATGGACTATATGGTCATCGATTTCGACGGTACCTTCTACCCAACCGACGAAGCAAGGATGGTCACGAGAGTAGGGCAGATCGATCTGAGTGTCGGCAATCTTTGGGATGGCATCGATCAGACAAAGTTGGATGTCTTGAATGAGGAGGCGACCAACTCTTTCCATCCTGATTGCATTCACTGTCCGTATCAGGCCGCCTGCGGGATCGATGTGATCGATGACCTATCCCGATATGGACGCATTGACCTGCCGAAGCGTGATACCGCTTTCTGCCGACGCCATACCGCAATCTTCGACAAGATCTTCGAGCTTCTCTATTCGGATGACGAGAAGGTCCACAAAAGCCTCGCGGCGTGGGCTGGAATTCCGGAGTTTGACCCGTCTTTGGCTCCGGTGCTCATATGATCGATTTACGTCTCAGGATCGATGACGTCCCAATCGACCACCCGAGTATCGTTCGTTTGCGTACGGGGGCCGCCGATAGCGAGCATGATGCAATCTTGATCGAGAGGGATGAGGTTAGTCAGACCTTCGATCTCGCAGGCTATTCGCTTCGCGTCCATTGTGATCCCGGCACCGATCTGGATGGCGACGTTCTGCTGCTGGTGCCGGGGCGTCAGTCCGCTCATCGATTGGTGCGATCACGGTCCCGGCACAACACTTTCCTGGTCACGGAGCAGTGTGATCAGCTCTGTGTGATGTGTTCGCAGCCCCCCAAAAGGCATCACGCCGACCTCTTCGACCAATTCACGGTCGCCGCAACGCTGGCTCCTCAAGACGCCCGGATCACGATATCGGGCGGGGAGCCATTACTGCATAAAAGCAGGCTGTTTCGGTTTCTAAGAGCGGTCGCTAAAGCTCGGCCGGATATTTCTTTCCACATTCTGACCAATGGTCAGTTTTTCGAGCCGGATGATGTTTCCGGATTGGATGAGGTTGGGCGAGATCGCGTTCTCTGGGGCATCCCACTCTATGCACCTCAGGCTGGACTTCATGATGGCATCGTGGGAAAGTCAGGTGCTTTCAAAAGGTTGATGGAAAGCTTTTCGACGTTGATGAAGGCGGGAGCAGCCGTCGAGCTTCGCACGGTTGTCCTTCAGCAAAACTGGAATGCATTGCCCGAGCTTGCGAACTATGTCTCAACCCGGCTGCCATTCGTCGATGTTTGGGCGATCATGCAGCTCGAAAATATCGGCTACGGCCGCATGAACTGGACGCATTCTTTCAAAGATACGTCGCTGGATTTCGATCAGCTTCGTCGGGCGATCAATCTCGCGACGGGGCGGGGCGTACAAACTTTGCTTTATAATTTCCCGCTTTGCACAGTCCCACCGCAGTACCGGCACCTGGCACCTGGTACGATTTCAGACTGGAAGAACAAATTTCTGGATCAGTGCAATGGATGTTCTTTGCGCTCTACTTGTGGTGGGTTTTTTGAATGGTATAATACTGATCAGGGGTTTAGGGGACTCTCTCCGCAATGAAGAAGCGTAAGGTTTACCTGGTGTCGTCGTTGATCGCGGCTGGGTTCATGCCGTCGAAAAGCGATGCAGCGCCCATTACCGGCCTCACCGAAAAGAAACCCGTGAACACTCTCTTCGAACGGCTGCGGGTCAAACAGGTCTACACTCTGGCAGGTCACAGCTCGCATTCGAGCCACGCAAGTCATGCCAGTCACGCGAGCCATGCTTCCGCTTCCAGCGGTGGTTATGCCTTGCCGCGTGGTGACTATGGCAGCGGCGGCACTACCTATACGCCGCCGGACCCGGCGCCGCGTTATACGCCAAATCCGTCACCGGTCATTAGAAGTCTGCCTTCTATTCCCAACATACCGGCGACGACTTCAACTGGCACCTATCCAGTACAGACCGCCCCGCAGTCGTCCTCGGTAAGCGTTGACCCTGCTCCGTTGAAGACCTTGCCTGGCAATTCCAACAAGTTTCGTCGGATCGTCATCCAGGTGCAAACCGCGCTGATCGCCTTTGGCTATTTCGGTGGCCCAATCACCGGGCAGGTCGATGCTGCTACGAGGGGCGGGCTCAATAAAATGCAAGCGGCCTATGGCCTAAAGGTGACCGGAACCATCACGCCGCAGGTCCTGACGGCTTTTGGGATTTCAACAAATTGATCGGATGGGCCAGGACGGACGCGATGCGGTGGTTTGTGTTCATTTCCGTTATCGTCACATCCCTGGTCCTGGTTCCAGGCCTTGGCCACGCGGCCATAAGGTTTGCCCATTTGAGAGCCGCAAACAGTGATGTTTTGCTGATCCAGGGAATGTTTGAAATGAGTGATCTCCCTGACAAGCTCGAAGCCGAGATCAAAAGCAACGCTCCGAAGTTTATCGCCTTCCGTTCACTCGGTGGCGACGTAGACGCGGCGATGGGATACGGTCGGGCAATTCGTCGTCTGAAACTCTCGACACTTCAGGTCTCTGGATCAAAATGCGAGGCAGCATGCTTGTTCGCGTTCGTCGGTGGCGTTCAACGTTTTGCTGAAGACGGTTCAGTGGTCGTGTATCGAAATCTTCTATCGCCTGGACCCAATGGTCAGCAGGCAAACGCGGACAGGTTGAAAGCCTATTTCACCGAAATGGGCCTCGACCCAACTTTTCTCCTATTTGTCACCGGTCTTGGCGACGGTGATCGGCAGGTGCTGTCGCTGATCGACATGGCTGGCTTTGGGATCGTAACCGGTCAGCCGACGCCCTATGTGATACCGACGGCCGAGGAGACTGCGGTTTCCGACGAGAGTCCTTCGGCATCCTTGAATGAGGCCGCGCTCCAATTTTTCCAGGAAATGCAACGGACCTGGTCTACCAATGAAGGAATGTTGTTCCTCGCCAGCAATTACGGCGATTCCGTTATCTATTACGGCTCCCAGCGCTCGAAGGCCGATGTTCTGAATGAGAAACAGCAGTTTGCGATCCGCTGGCCGATCCGTATTTACGCAATCCGACCTGGTACGGCCCATGCCTCCTGTTTTGATACCTGTGCAGTCTTCGCGGTTGTCGACTGGTACACCTACAGTCCCGCTCGCAAGAAATCGTCCTCGGGCGTGGTGAACGCAGTGATGACGTGGGATCCTGTGACGCACAAGATTTTGGCTGAGAACGGTAAAATCACGACCAGCGATAAATCCGTGGTTGGCCCGGATCGAATTATTCGCCGATGGTTGACCGACAGCGCGGCATGTTCGCTTTCTTTCTCGCAAGATGCATGCAATTCACAGTCATTGCTTCTAATCGAATTGGCCAACGGCGGTTGGTGCCGAAAATCAGATGCGACCTGGGGTCAATGCACCCTTCAGTAGCTATCGACCTCCCTGCCGTGGTGGTGGCGTGTATGTGTTCTTCGCTTTTGGTCCGGGTGCGGCGGCTTGGAGCGAGACCGGACGTTGACTAAGGACTTCCTTCGGCACCCATCCAATCGCTGACGGACCACCCGAGACGCGGACCCATCCGCCTTCCGCCTCAAGGATGGCGAGCAAAGCATTTTGCCCAACTGCTCCGACGGGAACATAGTTCGATCCCGGGCCTTCTCGTAGCTGTATAGGTAGCCTGAGATAGGCGAATTTCGGCTCCGGCGGGACGACATAGGGCACGGCTGGTGGTTCGATTGATGCGACTGCGGGTGATGTGTCGGGTGCGGTCACGGCAGCTGCAAGCGTTTCAAAGGCAGCGGGGTCCGGCGTTGGTTCTTGATCTGGTTGGCGGACATTCGAGGACACCAGACCAGTTGCCGGTGCTGTGGCTTGAGTACTTGAAGCTTGAATAGAGGGCCGAGTACTCGACGCTTGGGCGGGTTGCACAGTTGGATCGGGGCTGGATGAAGAGATGGTCGGCGGCGCTGCGGACGTTTGCGGCGGAATTTGCCCTTGGCCGTTGCCGAAAACGGCCTGCGTCGCACTTGGCTTTGTCGAATGCCCAGCGTTTTGAAATACGCTGATTGCAACGGGAAGGCCGAAGATACCTATGATGATGAACGCTGCAACGCGACCGTTACTCTTTGGCTGCGACACCGCCGGGACAATGATACCCGGCGTAAATGGTTGTAACGGCTGTGCTTCAGTCGATGAGATTACTTTCGGAGCTTCCGAGACCTCCGCTTTTGCTTTAGCCAACGCCCGGCAGCCGTCAACAAAACCAGATAGCTTGCCGACTTGTGAAAATTCCAGCACCTCGTTTACACCGCTGTCGCTTTGTAAATGGAGGGTGTCGTAGAGACAAACGGGCAGCTGCCGGTTATTTCGAAAACGCCGATCAGGTCCACCGCTCTTGTTTGGATGCTGCCAAGTATGATCGACGACTTTTGCGTCACGGGGTACGTGGCCATCTTCAATGAACCGCAATTCCTGCCAACGAACGCGAAGGTCGGAATACGATACGGCTCCAAAGCGTGAATTGTGGGAGATCAGGGCAACGTCGGGCAGGAAGTAGATAACCTGCTTGCCTACGTGCATCGAAGGCGGAGTGATGTTGCTCTTGATTACCTTCGGCAACGCGTAGGCTAGCTTCGTCGCTGTGCGCTTGACTATATAGGAAGCGCCCGCATTCCTTTTCCAAGTCGTCAGGTCATTAACCGCACCGCCAGCTTCGATGTGCCATTTTCCGGCGCAGGCATTCAGAGCGTCGAACGCCGCGATCGTGTCCTTGTAAGCCTGCTCAACGTGGCCATCGATATCGTAAAACAGCACAGTCGACCGACGGTAAGAGTCGATCCAAGATCCAATAGCCCAGGCGGGTAGGGCGGCGACCAATACCCAAATTCCTATAGGCGATGCTTTCACAAGAAGGAAAATGCCAAGGAGAGCAAAGAGCCAGCCGAAGATGATAGACATTCGCCATTGGCTGGCCTTCGCATTGATTTCGTCGAGCAGGTCGCTGAAATTTTCGTCCCGCATCTCCATGACGTCGCCGGACTCGATTTCCACCATGGTGACGGTGGATTCTTCGAAGGTGAGTGGCACCGGAGAAGGGGATTGTATCGCAGCATGACGACGTTTGCCTGCAGAGCCAAGTGATGCGCGATAATAAACCCCGCGACGGCCAGCGTGAACGTAATGACCTCGTGGCCCAGTACCAATGCGAAGCCCTTTCACGCCGATAGAGACACCGACGCCGCCCTTGGAGAAGTTAAAGCGGAATGGCCCCGCCTTTACCGACTTCCGAATGTAAAATGGCATGCCACCCTCGCCACTGCAACGGATGGATGTTACACGATTTTCTCTTTGCAACGAACGGCTTTGTTGCCGGAATTCCGAGCTTTAGCGATGTCGTCACGGTCGTCCGCCAATGTCTTTTCGCGCTTGTTCAAATTGCTCGCGCGACTTCCTTATTACAGCGTTACTTGAGTTCGTTTGGGCTTTCGGGGTAAAAAAGCTAAGATAAGTTGGGCCGTAATAGAATATTCTCTCTCTGTAAATCAGTGGGTTAGGAGAATTTCAGAGAGGGTCGTTGGTTCGACTCCTCTTCAAGAGCGTCATTGGCGGCCTCTCTAACAACCCTCCAAGAACCCGTCAGTTCGGCTCATCGACATAATCGGTTGCGTTGGACGCATTGGGCTCAGAGGGCGAACGCGCTACCTCCTCCTCATCAGCAATCGAGCTCACCAAAGCGATGACACGGCTTCGGACGCGCGGCGGAAGCAGCAGGACGTCCTCGATCAGGCGCCGACCTTCGGCAGTCGAGATGTAGGCGATCCGCGCGTCGACCTCGGTGACGATATCCCCGTGGTTTGTTCCGTTAGCGTCCGGAAGTCCTTCGAAGAGTTTTGCAACAGGCACCTTCAAACAACTGGCAACCTGAAAAAGCATTGATGCGCTGACGCGGTTCTTGCCGCTTTCGTATTTCTGCACCTGCTGGAAGCTGACGCCAATGCCCGCGGCAAGATCGGCCTGCGACACATTGGACTGAATCCGGCGAATGCGGATCTGCTGGCCGACATGCAGGTCAATGGGATTGGCTGCCTGCGCTTCTGCCTGCTGCCGGACACGATATCGGCGTACGGACGAGATTGCTGTCGCTGCTGCTCTTCGATGATCCATATTCGAGACCCCGCGTGGAGAGTTTCCGCGGTGCGCCCCCGCTGAATAACTCGCTTAAACCCGCTGATCGGGGAGTTCGTAACCGTGCTAGACGGCCCAATGGCCTTTAGTTCCGAAGAACCTGGACATACGCCACAGGCTCCCCGACCTAAGGTCAAGGAGTGCGGTGCCGTATCGGCCGGCACCAGCCACTAGCAGGGGTTACGAAGCCCCAAGGCAGTGCGTGCTGCCTCGCTCAAAAAGATAGGTGAGATCGGATGAATTTACAATCCGATTTGTCACAAGATTCAATGGCTTCGGTCGCAAATCCTATTGCACAAGCGGTTTGCGTCCGACCGTCACCGACGCCCGAGAGATGGTTGGTTCAGAATTCTGGCGTCTTCAGAAGCGGGTCCATCGGGCCGATCTCGCGTTTACCGTGGCCGATATGTGAAAAAATATCCCAGGATGACCTTTGAGACTGGACCTACCTCACTGACATATCTTCGTTTTCTGGAGAAAGCGGTGATCATGCCGACGTCGCTCCTGGCTCCATTGATATTGCGACTTTCCTGTCGGTTTCGAAGGACTCGTGGGAGGCTATCAGGTTGAAAGAACTTGGATATCCAGAAATTGCGGTTCCTGATTTGATGCGGTTTGTATCGAAGTCTGAGCTTCCGGTTGCTCGGTACAGCGATATTACCGAGCAAGCCATGAAGATGATCAGGTTGCCAAACGTGGCAAATTCTTCGTGGGGCCTTGATTGGGGCGGTCTTGCTTCCGTCTCGCTTACAGCCAGATTTTCGCGAGGGAACCCGCAATCGCAATGCCCTGGCCAGTTGCCTGCCGTACTACTTCTGGGCGTCGGGCAAAGTCCATCGTGTTCGGCCCAATGGCTTCGAGACATGCCTGATCCGGGGCACCAACCGAAACCTTTGCTCCCGAGGCCGTGAGTTCACCGGCCTGTGCGGTCACTCGAGAATTTATTCGCTGTCCGACGGGACCGGGTGGATTGAAGCTGAGAACCAGGATGATGTCGAACTGTCCGACAAGATCGGCATTGGCGGGGGAACGCAGGCCGCCATCCATGTAGTGTTTTCCGTTGATCAGGACGGGAGGGTGAAGACCTGGCAGGCAACAACTTGCCGCTACCCCTGTTCCGAGCGTGACCCCACAATCTCGACGCAGCACCCGAGGCTTTCCGTCGGCAATGTCGACGACAACAAGTCCGATCTTTTCGGGCCATGTGTCAAAGCCGACGATTGAACTCATGCGTTCAATGTAGGCAGCTGGACTGTCCTGAGTTGACGCCTTCAGGGCATAGGTGCCAACTTCAATGCGCCCCGTGTCACCAGTCTGCGATTTTGCGAAGAGTTCTGGCAGCTTGGCGACCGCCTCAGGCGAATAGAGTGATCCGACCTTCCCAGCTGGCGATTTTTCCCCTTCCGCAATAATCGCCTTCGCCATAAGCGTTGGGTCACGGCCAGATGCGATCTGAGCCCCGATAATTGCCCCGGCCGACGTTCCGAGAATGAAATCGGCGGACGACACAGCAAGTCCCGACTGTGCCAATCCACTTAGAATGCCACACTCCCAGGCAACAGCAAGCGGTCCACCTCCGCTTAGGACTAATGCTTTCGACATCGTTGATCTCCCGACTGGAAACACTGTGGAGAGAAATTCTGATTCTGTTCCCCAACCCTCGGCCCGTAGCGATCATACGTAGCGGATTAGTTCTGTTAACCCCTCTGGGAAAATAGTTTCGGTGGTTTCTCTAAGTTCCTGAGGAGACCACCAGCGGTAATCAGCCAAAACATCTCGTTCGTTGTCGCTCCAACCTCTGTCTGAGATGGAGCTTCGGACGGTTCGAACTCCGAAGAACCGCTCATCGGCCCAAACGACTTCGCCGTTCGTCAGTTGAAGCTCGAAGGATCGGCGGCCAACTTCACCCGTCAACTCCTGCTTCAATAAGCCTGTTTCCTCTACCAGTTCGCGTAGAGCTGCTTCCTCGAAGGTCTCGCCTTCTTCCACGGCTCCGCCCGGCGTTGCCCAATAGATGCGGCCGTTCAACGGTCCTGAAGTGTGTGAAAACTTAAAAAGAAGAACGCATCCAAACTGATCGATGACCAAAATTCGGGCCGAAGGACGTGTCCGCATCGAGTTTCATATCCTGCTATCATCGGTGTTCACGCCGGAGAACACGTAGCTCTAGGAGCTTCCGAGTTAAGCGATCCCACAAAGAATTTGTCGTGGCTGTTTGATTACCCGCTGTTGACGAGACAGCGCTCCATGTTGTCACGAACTGTATGACCGTTCTGTATCGAGGAGGCCGTCAGGACTCGATTTCGGAAATTCGAAACTCAGTACCGGTATCGCGCACGATATGCAGGTCGCGGATCATCTCGGCGGCATGCAAAAGCCCATGGTGCCATTCTTCATGTGGCACTCGCGGCTCCTGCCGAAACGGTGCGAATGTAAATCAGCGCATCTTTGCCCGGTATCGGAACGATCCCGAGGTCTTGCCGAAGCTCTCGGATTGTGTTCACCGATCTGTCCAGCATGTTGCTGACTTCGTGCGGTGACAGCTTCTCGACTTCATTTGCAGCCCGCACCAGCTCGGCGATAAAGTCTGTTGTGGCGCTCACAGCAACCTCAGAATCGTAAGAATTCGTCATGTCAGAGTTGAACGGCGGCCAAAGTGAGTCAAGCCGAGTTCTCCCGTCTCGCGCGGTCCATTCTGCTAATGGGCACAGATTACCTGTGCCTTGCGATGGGACGCTCCGGACAACGATATCTGGGCGTTCATCGCCTATTTCGGTATCGTCGGCGTTCAGACGGTCTTGTTTTCGATTATGATGATGATTTCCTATCGCCGGGCGCGATAAAAATACAAAGATGTCGACGGCTTTCATTGGCCTTGTCGGCTTCTCGCTTTAACATCCGACGAATCTGCGACTAACCTCTGCGCCAAACTGCACCATTCCTGCTTGGAGCCCTAACGGTGAGCAAGTCATCTATTCATGACCGGGCGATGAACGTTTTGCATGACTTGAGGCCTGAGGCACCACTTCGGCGTCGAAATGGCGTGCCAAAGTCGCTCGCCAATGTAATGCAACGGCGAGCAATCCCCGGTGTCAGCATTGCAATTGTCGACCATTGCGAAGTTGTGTGGGAACGTGGTTTCGGAGTGCGATCTGCTGACCGGCAGGACGAGGTGAAACCAAGCACTCTTTTCCAGACAGGCTCTATCAGCAAGGCAGTGTTTGCCATGGCGGTCATGCGTCTCGTCGAGATGGGGACGCTCGACCTTGACGAGGACGTCAACGCCTATCTGACCTCCTGGCGGGTTCCATCCAATGGAGCATGGACACCAAGGATTACTTTACGCCACCTGTTAAGTCACACTGCCGCGACCAGTGTGCACGGCTTTCCAGGATACCCGGTAAGTGGTCCTGTGCCGACGCTTGTCCAGGTGCTGGAGGGCGCATCGCCAGCGAATACTCCGCCAATCGTTGTCGAAGGCATTCCAGGACTTTCCTATCGCTATTCAGGAGGTGGCACGACCATCGCGCAGCAAGTCGTCATGGACGTCCTCGGGCGACCCTTTCCAGATCTCATGCGAGAGCTTGTTCTCGACCCGGTTGGAATGAAAAACAGCACATATGAACAACCGCTTCCGCCAGATAGGGCGATGGTGGCGGCAAACGGTCATCCCGTGAATGGTGTGCCGGTAGCCGGTGGGTGGCACCTTTATCCGGAAATGGCTGCCGCAGGCCTCTGGACAACCGCAGGCGATCTAGCCCGACTTGGTGCGGAGATGTTAAGCGTCCTCGGTGGCGGGCATTCGTTGATAGGGCTCAGCCAAGAAACTGCCGCCTCCATGCTGCGGCCTCAACTTCCACATCATCGGCTTGGAGGAGAGTTTGCGGGGATAGGGTGGTTCTGCAGCGGTCAGGGAGAGCCTTTTCACTTCGGCCACGGCGGAGAAGATCACGGGTTTATCGCTCAAATCCGGATGTTCAGGGCATCCGGCAGCGGTGCCGTGGTTATGATGAACTCCGTCAGAGGGTGGCCGCTTATCTCGCAGGTCCTATCAGCACTCGGCAGTGAATTTGGATGGACGTCCGGTTCCGGCGCACAGGCTGAAGGGAGCGTGCTCGACTATGGAAGCTTGGCAGGCACGTACCGGCACGCTGGCGACATAACTGCGAGGGTTGCGTTTGACCATGGCAGTCTCACTTTGCAGATTGGCTTGCTCAAACCGGTTCCTCTGGTGGCAAGCGGCGAAAGAACGTTCAGTTCGCCTGTCGTTGACATTCACGTCTCCGTCTCACAGGACGAGTCTCGTCGACGACCGGCACTCATTATTCGCCAATTCGGGTCGGAGCTTCGTTTGGAGCGCGAACCACTCGACCAATCCACACCCTGAGCCCATTTCCTCTTCACGTGCAGCTACGCTGACGGAAGCAATGCTGAAATTATCGAGGAGTTGCTACCTGGGCAAGGATGTTGATTTGCGCGTTGGTTTAACCCAGTTTTGCGTTTCGTGATGACCCGGCTGCCTAGCCAAACTATCGAGCTTTTTAATAAGTTAGATCCGCCTGAACGGGTTAGCGTGAAGTTGCAATTGGGGTCAAAACCTCGTGAAACTCAACACTTCCGCAGAACTGGAGCGCAAGTTTGGCGTTGTTCGGCGCCGTCATGGCATGCCTCGGCGTATTTGCCATCGCGCGTCCGATCATTCGTGTAGGTGGCTATAAGCCATGGCTGCAAAAGTCGAGTGAGATCATCGCGGCTCCGTATGTCCTTGATCAGGCGGCGCTAAAGGAAGCGAAAGAAGCGGAAAAAGACTCCCTCGCGGTCAACATCATTGGACCAGCACTTGCGATAGTTGGCACAATCATGAATGGCGCGAGCGGCTTCTTCCAATAAGTTCAAGGGTGGGAGAAGAGCGCGAGAAGAAGGGCCAAGGGGTTCTTCTCGCCCTAGCGCCGGATGGGGCGAACCCAACCGGAGCCAGCGTTAAAGATTCTCAGCATAGCCAAAAGCCCGAACACGGTGGCTCGGGCTTTTGAAGTTGCTGGAGGTAATAGCCTATTCGGCGGATAGGCCAGAGCCATCGCAGTCCTGCTGGTTTTGCAGACTTCAGGCTCGCGATACAACACCGCTCCGAATAAACCGGACCGTGATCTTTTTACTTGTACACCCGGCTACGCGACCGAGAGAATGCCGGGGCCGCCGCTCGGTCCGGCGCGTCAATTTCGCAGTTGCCGATGCGAAGGCGGGTGCGATTGGAGGTAGGTATGAAGCGACGTTGACTATTTGCTCGGTCGCCGTCGAATGCACTAAGTGTGGCGACTTCGCCAATTACATATGCATCGTTGGTGGTCGGTCAAGTGACTGCCTGTTCCTAGTGGAATCGATACGCTAGTTCAACGTGAGGTCGTTAGGCGCCTCTACACCGGAAATGTTAGAGAGTTGGGTAGCGGCCTCTATGCGCTTTCCCACCTCTTTGTCCAACTGCGTGTTGCTCGCTGCACTCGATTGATAAAGCTTCAGAGCAGCGGCTAGCTTGTTCAGATCATAGGTAATGTTGTCCCTCATTTCGGTCGTAATTGGATTGCCTTGAGTTTTGGCGTCCACCACCTGCGAGTACATGCATTTGATCGAAACACCTATGACCAGGACATATTGATAGGACCAACTGTTGTAAGCGAAGGCGCCACTCAGGCTCTGGCTGTATTCATCCTCAAACATACCTCGCAGCGATTGCAGTCTCAGGCAGGCGTCTGCTCTGGTAGCCCCACGTAGCGTGCCGCTGTCCAGAGCGGTAATCAGCGGAGCGCGAACACTGCCGTCACGTTCCGCAAAGCCTTCAATGCAAAAGCTACAGTATCGGAGGTGATTCCGGGATTCTTTGAAAAAAAGCTCTTCTCGAACCGGCCATGTGAAGCGGTCCAATCCGCCAGTTTTGTTGCTGCAGCGCTGGTCTCTGGATCGATAACAATGCCAGCTTTGGATACCAGGGCTCCGGTCGATTGAACAAGCCAATACGCCACGGATGCGTCCTCAGGAATAGGCGCCCTGCCTGGTATGTTCCTTTCCTCGAATAGAACGCGCGCTCGTTGATTAAACCTGAACAAGTCCACGGCTGAACGCTTCGAAGATGCGTCTGCCAAGAAATCGTAAACGGACTTGTCAGACGCGTCATTGGCGACCACACTCGGATAATAGTTCAAGGTTTTTTGATAAAATGGAATTGAGAATTTCTGGTCATAGTCCGCGAAGCCTGTCTTGCCGGCCGGCAACGTCAGTGAAAGGGTCGCTATCGCAGAAGCAGGAGGCAGCGTAAGTGTAAACGTCGTTTCGGTAGCGCTATGCTGATCGCCTACTTTTGTGCCAACAATTTCAGCGATCGCCTCTTTTGCGCCTGACCCAAAGTTGCTGGGGATGTCATTTTCGATAGCTACATCCGCGGCTGCGGCGTAATGGCACCCTAAGCTTGTTAGGCAGGCTATGATGGCGATAACATATCTCATTTCGGATCGAATCCCATGAGTTGCACGATATAAAATCCATAAAAAGCCATCGTTGCTGTCACTAAAGCATGGATGGAAGCAACACCCTTGTCCGTCGTCGTCAGCTCCTTCACATATTGCTCGCACACCGTTACGACGACGAGGGATATAAAGCCGACGGTAACACCCACAAGGCAAAGAATAAGGACGATGTAGCCAACTTTGCTCAACTCACTGGTGCTAGACCACGGTTGAGTTGTTTGGTTGATGCCGTAGCAAACCACGGCGACAATGCCTGGAACCAATGTGGTTACGACAAACCCCAGCGATGACAAGCTGTCAGAAAAGGGTATCTGCAGGAAGTCAAAAAGAGGCTGTGCTTGTGGTACAGAAATGCTGTTACTTCGAAGGACGATAAGGACGTCTGTTACAAAAAGACCGATTGCCGGTATACCGACAACCAATAAAATAATTGCACATGCGATTTTACGAAGCGGCGCTTCATCGATCAGCCGTTGGCTTAGTGGTTTTGATGCCATGTATTTCGCTCACTGCTGGGAGGTGAACAGTCTGGTTTTCGCTGCAAGTGAGGCTAGCCCACCCAACGAAACCCAAGAAAATCCACGCGATCGAACTTAATTTCACAGACACTGTCGAGGCCATTATTGGTCTTTCCGCCTTGGTTGCCTGCAAGAAGTATAATTGAGCCATCGTCGTTGACGGCGCTTACAAACCCCACATGACCTGTGATATCGCTGCTTTGGCTCGCTTTAATAGCAATTGCGCCGACCTTTGCCTCTGGCAACTGCACCGGCAAGTCCATCCAACTTTTGGCATAGCTGCTATTCTTCACTGAGCTGGCCGCGGCAGCAGCGGTAGCATCGCCACAATTTTTCAGACACCAACAGACGAAAGCAGCGCACCAAGGCGTGTCATCCGATTGATTTGGTGGAAACCCGACGCTCTCCAAATATTGAGAAATTCGCGGGTTCGTTTGGCTGCCAGGGGCCTCCGTTACCCCAGCCTGTTCTTCTTGTTTGGCTGTATCTAGCCACGGTGCAGATCCTGTCGAAGCCTGAGGCAAAGGCCACCACGCTGGAGGATTATCAAAGAGAGGTGCATTCCGTTGATATGCGTCATGTAGCCGGTTTGCGACTATATCAAGTAGCTGATCACCCGTATTAGGCGCTCCCGGTTGTCCGAGAAGAGTAGGATTATTTTGTATCGCAGCTGCCGAAAGCACTGCATCGACGGTCTGTCCCGGATTTGACAAAACTCCCTGAGCACCGCTGGTCCCGAGGAAATGATAGAGATACAACTGCGCTGGGCTCGGTAGTCCGTTGAATTTGCTAAGATGAGCGTCGATACCGTCGTTAGCGATATCCGCAGCGCAAAGCGCTTGGGCCTGTGGACTGGTTATATCTTGCATTCCATAGCCGAATTTCGGATCGATTTGCGCGATCGTCGTCTGCCATGTAGAAGCTAAGAATTGGAACGGGCCGATTGGGCCTGAATCATGTGCCTCCATCACGGAGGCTGGGATAAGACTTTGAGAGTCATTCCAATCTCCGCCTGTTTCGACCCGGGCGACAGCCATTAGGTAGGCAACATCCACTTCATAGTAGATGCATGCGCTTACACAGTAGCGAAGGAAATCTTCGTAAGAGACATCTGCAGAAGGCAACGGGGTCGTGACGATGTATGTACTGCGCAGGTAGCCCGTTGGTCCTTTGCCGCCGCCGCGATCCACGGTTACTTTCGACCACACCTGATCGACCGCTGAGACATTGACCAGCGAGTCATTTGGCTGAACAGAAAAAGGGTAGCCCTTCGGAAATTCTACCGCCGGACTGCTAGCATCCGGCTTCTGCCGCAGTGGAACTGTGTCACTGACGGTGGTGATCTGCATTTAATACTCCATATCTGTTACATCTTGGTTTGTAGATGTTCGATGGATGACTACTGCATTGAAATGTCAGCGTGTTTTAAGAAGCAATGCATTCTGAAGTTGAATGGTATATGTGCCGGTTACCGGTTGCCCCAACTTCGTTTGCGCTGCACTTATCACCTTTCGGTTGTTGTCTGTCAGCGTATCGCCGCCCACAAATTTATCGTCTACCAGCGAGGTGACATCTGCGCCTAAGCCGCTGCTTGGATCTTTGGCAAAATCCGCCAGCAGCTTCTGGGCTTCCGCGACTCCCTTGTGAGTGCTGAGCTTTATGTGCTCGAATAACGATTTGTACCGGTCGCTAGGACAAGGGCCGATGTCATGCACTTTGCTCCGTGTCACCTTATCGAGCACCCCGGTCGCAGCAATTGCCTCCCCGTTCTTATCTGACGCCGCCGTCAAATTTTGAAACTCAATAATCGCTTTGCGAGTGCCACTTCCAACACCGCCAAGATCGCCCGTAGCCTTCGCGCAGAGATTGCTTTGTATGGTCATGGCTTCGGCTTTGGAAATTCTCACGTCGTGGGTGGTCAAGCCTCCTGCAAGGTCAGCGTCTGCAATTGACTGCTTGACTCTGGTGCTACCGCCATCACGCACATCTTTGACCGAAGGAACCGTCGGACTTCCCGTCGCAACTTGAGTAAGGGTGGTAACGCCAGGACTGGAAGCAGAAGCGACGTACGTAGTGTTGCGGACAGCGGCCTTGACCTGTGCCTCAATCGATACCGGCAGGCAGATGTTCAGATATCCGCGGATTGAGTCCATAGCGACATTGCTGTCCGTAAAACTTATACGCTGCTGCTCGGCAATGCTGCGATACGCCTGTGTTTGGCTTTTGATAAGGCCCTCAATGTCGGAGGGGTCCATTGCATAAAGGAGATTAATTGTGGCGTTGTCGGACACCTGGGAGGCAAGCCCAAACGCTGCGGCGGTCACGCCAATCGCCAGTTTTGAAGCTCCAACGATGTTAAGAACGGAATTGCTTGATGTCTGAAATGAGGCCAACTGGGCCCTGGTTGTATCCCGAGCAATCCGGATGTCCCTCAGTTTTCCGAGGTAATCGCTGCATTGCTCATCGACATAGCCATATCCGGCGCGTGCCACCTGGTACCAGTCGTAAGTTGATGCTCCATTGTCCAAAGAGCGACGAATGAAGGTATCTCGCACCGACAAATAGTTCTGGGTCGAAGCTGAAACCCTTGAAGCATACATTATCGGACGAGGGCCGTTGATGGAGCTCTCGATACCCGGAGAATTTACGCATGATCCAGTGGCCAGCGCGCAAAACAAGAGCGCAGCACAATTGATGTACTTCATTGAAAACGCCCTAATTGAAGATTACAATGAAAGTATTGCGAGAATTAACGGCACTTGGAATACACGTTCGATATATATTCTGTGGATAACTTTTTGCATTTAACGCAGATCGAAGAGATTGTTAGTGATCTGTTGTCGCAGCAAAGTTCATCTCTATGATTCCTAAATATATTTTGAATATTAATTTCTTTGAATATATGCAATTTCTGGATGTTTAACTAGGATTTGCAAGGTTGAATATTTTGATTTCACATGTTCTTTAGCTGGGCAATTTCTTCCTATTTTACAAATGAGCAGCCGTTAAGAGCGTGTTCCTGCTGAGTACTCTGGTCTCGATCGCATTGACGATCATGCGGCGGATTTGAAGGTTAATTGCTTGTCCATCCTTTTTTAAGGCACCAAAAAGACGCCGCCATGTGACGTCGGTCACGGATAGTGAGCTTTGAGTTCTTGAAGCTTTCATCGCATCAACGATGCAAGGAATGGGCCAGTTGTCAGTCAATTACAATGTGCGGGCCTGCGGTTGCAGGCGTCGTCGAAGACGGCGCGTTTGAGCTTATGTAAGGCTTCGCCCTCGTTGAGACCGGGCTGGCGGCACCGGCGCAATGCGGGGCTTGAATAAAGCTCGATTATCGACAGTGCACCCACCGTTGCTCTGCAACTCGGATGTCTCGGAGCTTCTTGGAGCCTCGCATTATGGTGCATGCAGCCGCTAATGCCAGACAAAAGGTTCTTCGGTTAACTCCATTAGCTCTTGACTGAGATCTTATCGCGACGAGGGAGGTACACTCCGCGACCTAGGAGCTCATTTCGAAAGGCTTCTGGTGAAAGCGCGATTAAATTTGGCTGTTGGCGAAGCCACGTCGCGTTCAGTTTTACGAGGCTTTCTCGGTCGTTGACAGCAAAGAATTGACGGTCGATCAAACCCAGCGTCTTGCGTACACGGTCTTTGGAACTGGGTTGGGATGTATTGATGAACTGTCGCAACTCCTTTGGGTCGATGGCAGCAACCATGGCCGCGCCGTCGTCAAATAGTTCCAAATGTTTGAACGCCTTGAGGTCGAAAAGCCCCTTTCTGACCATTGCTACCGTATGACTGTCCCATTCAGATTCCCCCACAAATTGTGCAAAGCCTCCGTCAACCATCTCGCCATAAAAGAAATCGACGTAACGGCTCTCCAACGCAGCTTGATTAATTTCTCTCTCAGGAACCTTCGAGTCTCGGAGACTATCCACCACAGAGAAGTTCGATTCCACGGCGCCCTGATCGTCTCCACTTGCGAGCGCCTCCGCAGAAACAATCGGCGCGGCTCCGAATGTTCCCGCTTGATCTCCAACATGCGAGCCAGTTTCAGGTGGTGACGTATCCCTCTGGGCACGGAATATTGCAGCGGTCTCAACTTCGTAAAGTTGGGACTGCCCGACATCGTATACCCAAAGAGACGCGCTAAACACAAGAACCGGGCAAATTATCGTACTCGGACGTAAAGGGGTCATGCTCCACCATTTCGCATCTCGCTTCAGTCAGCCTTGGAAAACTGCGAATAGATCATCGTTCCCGCATGGCTTCTGATCCTACTTCGATCAACGGCGAGAAAACGTATTCCAGTAGCCGCCGCGAACCGGTTTTGATTTCGACTGTCACGGTCATGCCTACAGACAGTGGCACCTCTCGTCCGTCGGCTATGACAGAGGTCCTGGAGGGGCTGATCACGACTGGATAGACGAGATTTTGGGTCTGCCCCATTGAGGTCACGTTCGTGTTCGACTTGGCAAGTTGTGTCGGATCGTTTTCAGCCAATTGGGCGTCAGAACTCGGGATGGAATCTCGGGCAACCCGTTTGACGGTCCCAGTGAGCGTCCCGTAGCGGGTGAACGGGAAGGATTCGACCTTGATGATCGCTTCCTGTCCTTCGTGTAGGAAGCCGATATCCTTGTTCTCGGCGTAAGCTTCGATTTCCAGTGGTGCATCGTCAGGGACAATCCGCATGGCCTGCTGGCCGGTTGCAACAACCTGCCCAATTGTCGTGACCGCCAGCGCCTGAACAACCCCGTCGATTGGGCTCACTAAAGTCATGTGGCTTGTGGCGGCCTGGGCCTTGACGAGCCGCTGGGTCAGGTCGTCAGCCTGTCGCTCAGCGTCTGCAAGCTTTTGGGCATTGTCACTTATGAACGTCTCAAGCGTTTTTTGCTTCTCAGCTTCAATCGTATCGAGAGAGGCCGTGGTTTGGTCGAGCTGGCCGCGATCGGACGCGAACGTTGCCTGCTCGTCCTGGAGGGTCTGGAGTGCGTCTATCAAGGTCGATTTTGTGCCGGTATTGTCAGCAATCAGAGCATTGTGAAGATCCACCCGCTGTTGAAGCGTCCGAATAAGATCGGTTTCAGCTTGCGTCGTAGCCTTTAGCTTGTTCTCCTCAGCCCGCTTTTCCGCCCGTTGCGCATTGAGGCTTTGGATTTGTGCGCGAAGATTCCCCAGATCATATTCCAGCACCCGGTTCTCTCGGCTCTGGATATCCGCCGAGATATCAGTCGGCCACGGAATAATCGGCCTCATATTGGCGTACTCTCCCTTGGCGGCGGTAATCTCGGCGTTCCTTCGTAAGATTTCAGCTCGATATGAATTCAGGCTGACAGCCAGCTCATTGGCGTCCGCCATGGTCTCGGTGGGATCAAGTTCGAGAAGAACGTCACCCGCGCGAACATGCGTGCCGTTTGCGACGTTGAACGCCCGCACGCGCCCGGTTTCAAGGGGTTGGATGACCTTGACCTGACTTGCCGGTCGAATTTTGCCTGTGGCAACTGCAAAAATGTCGATCCGCCCAAAGTAACTCCATACCAAAATGGCCGTGGCGAGAAGGCAGATGATAAGGATCAAGGCCATTTGCGTGGGAGAAGCAGGCGTTTCAATAATTTCGAGCGCCGCGGGAAGGAACTCATTGTCAGAGCGCTGGCGTTCGACGGAAAGGCGCTTAGCCCGTCTTACCGCTTTAGTCGGAACGATCTCGTTCAAGCGCGCTCCTCCTGCAACTGGTCGGTTTGCAAGGCCCAGAGGTGGGCATAAAGCCCACCAGGGCGGCGCACCAGTTCCTCATGAGAGCCGATCTCGACGATCCGCCCGTCCGCCATGCTGATAATCCTGTTACAGGGGCGGACCGCAGCGAGACGGTGGGCAATGATGATCACCGTGCGTCCCTGGACGATGCTCTTCATATTGCGGTGAATGACACGCTCACTCTCATAGTCGAGCGCGCTGGTCGCCTCGTCAAAGATGAGAATGGGAGGGTTTGTCGCCAAGGCGCGAGCAATTGCCAATCGTTGACGCTGACCGCCAGAGAGATTGGCACCGCGTTCTTCGATAATGGTGTCATATCCGTTGGGCAGTTTGTCGATGAACTCATCGGCTCCGGCCAGGCGTGCGACCTGCATGACGAGGGCCCGAGACGTAGTCGGGTTGGCCAAGGCGATGTTATCGTGAATGCTGCGATTAAACAAAAGGTTCTCTTGCAGCACGACGCCAATATTGCGTCGCAACCATGCTGGATCGACCTGGGCGATGTCGGCGCGGTCGACCAGGATCTGGCCTTCTTCGGGAAGATAGAGACGCTGAATCAGCTTGGTGAGAGTTGACTTGCCGGATCCCGAGGGTCCGACAATGCCGATGACCTCTCCGGGGCGGATCACGAGCGAGATGGCCTTTAGAACCTCAGGTGCTGCCGGTCGATAGCGGAATCGGACGTTGCGGAATTCGATTGCGCCTTTGGGAGGCGGGAGGGTCCCGATACTTGCCGAAGGTGCACGCTCGGTCGCCGTATTCAGAATATCTCCCAGGCGCTCGACGGACACTTGAACCTGCTGGAAGTCCTGCCACAGCTGCGACAGCCGGAGGACCGGCTGCATGACCTGGCTCGAAATCATATTGAATGCAATCAAGCCCCCAACAGTGAGGCTTCCGTCCATTACCGATCTTGCGCCAAAGTACAAAACGCCTGCGGTGACGAGCTTGTTCACATACTGGATGGCGTTTTGGCCGCCGGCGGAAAACATGGAGGCGTCGAACGACGTTTTGACATAGGCAGCCAGCTTTTCCTCCCATTGAGCCTGCATTGCTGGTTCTACAGCTGCAGCCTTCAGCGTCTGGACGCCAACGATGGACTCAACAAGGAATTGCTGACTTTCTGCGCCCGTATTGAACTTCTCTTTGATCTTGTTGCGCAAAGCCGGGCGGATCAGGATCGTGATCAGGACGTAAAGCGGGATTGAGCCCACGACGATCAACGTCAGTTGCCATGAATAGGCCAGAAGAACGCCAATGAATATCAAAGCAAAGAAGAGATCGATCGCCGAAAACAGCGCCTGGCCGGTCAAAAATGAGCGAATGGTTTCGAGCTCCCTGACACGCGCGACGGTCTGGCCGGCGGATCGAGTCTCGAAGTATCCGAGCGGCAACCTTAAAAGATGGGCAAACAGTCGGCGACCAAGCTCGACATCGATACGGTTTGTCGTATGCGATAACGCATAGCTGCGCAGATATTGCAGGCTGACGTCGAAAATGCCGAGCACAGCCAAGCCGCCCACAAGCACGGCAAGGGTCGAATAGCCTTTGTGAACAACGACCTTGTCGACGATCGCCTGAAAGAAAAGCGGTGTGACCAGGGCAAAGAGCTGTACGAAAAGCGATGCCAACAAGACGTTGGCCAAGGGCTTTCGGTAACGCCAGATCGACGGGAGAAACCAGCTGAATCCGAAGGTTTTCGGATCGAGACCCTCTCCCCGAAATCGGCGCTGGACGAGCACGACTTCAGCTTCGATCTCGCTCAAAGCCGTTTCGGCTGACACTTCGCGGGCCACGCGGGTTACAGGATCGACAAATCTGAATTCATTGGTGGGCGTAAGCCCCCCATAAAGGATGTATCCGCCTTCCTTAAGTTTGACGATCGCCGGTGCAGGGATGGCGCGCAGCCTGTTTGCTGTTCGCACGGCGGTCACCCGCGCTCTAAGTCCGGTGCGGTTGGCTGCTCGAAGCAAATCGGCGTGCGCAGCCGCGCGACCCGCAAGGACAAGTTCCGTTGCGAGTTGAACCGGATCGGCGACTATACGGTAGTAGCCGGCTACGGCACATAATGCGGTAAGGCCACTGTCAATTTGGCCCACCGACAGCGGGGGCACGGACGGAATATCGTTCATTCTTGCTGCTTGCCCCCAATCAAACAAGACGGCGCCGCGAAGCGCCGTCCTTCTCTTAGCAATAGGTCAGGCTGCCCGCATGAAGTCGCTCGCTGTCAAAGACGGGCGATCATACTGGGAGGTGAATGCATCATCACCAATGACATTCCACTGCGACGGGGTGAGGGGGGTCGAAGAGGTTCCAAGACTTGCGCCGATCGAGGCAGGTTGGATGCCCGTGATATCGGGGAGACCATTCATCGTACTGACATTGGCCTGAGCCCATTCGGAAACGGCGTAGAGTTGGTCGCTTTGCTGATAGTCTGATCCGGCACCATTATTGGCGAAGTTAATGCCGAAATCTCCGACATTGAAGCCGATCAGCGACAGGCTACCTGGGTTGGAGTTGTAGTAGTAGGTATCTGTGTCGGTTTCCGATCCGTCCCAATTCTGCTGATCGTAGCTAAACGATGATTGGTTGGCTGTTAGGCCAGTCAACACTAGCTTGTTCTGCGGGCCTTGCGTTTGATAGTCATTAGAATAGGCATAGTCTCGCGTGACGCCAATATTGCCCGACTTCATAGAATAGCTGTTGCTGGTATTGGAGTATTCATCCCAGGCATCGGTATAGTATGCCTCGGTTCCGCCGGCGGCGTTGGCATCGCCGACAAGCTTCAGGTTGTTGTTCGGATCGACGCTTCTCTCGCCCATGCCATTGGAACCACCGTGCATGTTCGGATTGAAGTCTGACTCACCGCCGACCCTGCTGCTCGAATATTGCACATAGCGTGTCGGATCCGAGACAATCTGTCCATTGTACTTCAGAATATCGCTTGCAGTCGGATTGATCAGGACGATTTTGTCGTCGAAGCCGCCGCCGTAGCCGTCATCGCCGCTCGAACCAAAATTCTGGTCGATATAAGCGTCGATCTTGCTCGGATCGAGCGCCAAGAAATTCGCCTGATTGATGTCATTCATTTGGAGAATGTAAACACCGATATTTTTCCCGGCGTCGGCTTCGAAGTCGAATGTGTCGGAGCCATCATTGCCGTAAACAACTGTCAGCGGCGCAAGGTTGGCGGATTGGAACACGAATGTCTCGGCACTATCGACAGCGCCTTCAACCATGTTCCAATTCGGAGATGACGAACTCGCCGATGACGCATCGAGCGTTGCCACTCCGGCGTTCTGCTCAATCACGATATTGTTGCCGACACCGGTATTGAAGGTGTCCGACGCTTGGCCAATCATGATGTTGGTACCGACGGCCCCCACAAAGGAAGTGTTTCCCGTCGTGGAGCCAATAAGAAGGGCGCCCCCAGCGGTGCCGGAGAACGTTGACGCCGCAGCGCCGCCATTCAGCGCAACTCCACTCTTATCAGTAGCCTCAATCTCTGTGATCCCCGAGATCAGGGCTGCCCCTTGCGATTTGAAGAGGTTATTGAAATCGGCCTGATAGGAGTCGAGCACCGAGGTTCCGATGGCGGACATAATGGCGTCGACGACAGCTCCGTTCGCTCCGACGATATTGGGTGCAGTGGGAGTTTGCGATGCAGGCCCATTCGACCATTCGCTGGGGGTCAGATCCACGCTGACAGTCGAAAGATCGGAGTGCACGATACCCAATGCCAGGCTCGCATCCGTAGATTTTTCTGCAGCGAGCTGTCCAGCATACTGAACGGCGATATCCGACAGGTCCTTGTAGAGGAAAGCATCGGTGTTAGAAATCACGCTTTGGTCGGAAGGCACTAGGTCGGAGAGATCGCCGGCGTCATCGAAGAATGCTTTGATCGCGACGTCACCAAACGGCATGGTGCCTTCATCGATCGCCGAATAGGCAATCATTTCCTTCAAAGCATCCGCAGAAGAACTCGTCGAGACATTCTTATATTGATCGACGCCCGCAGCAGATGCGACATTCTCATTCCATAGTTCAGGAAGTAAGTAGGGAGCGACTGCATTCCATTTGGTGAGGCTGTTATCGCTTGCGTAAAGCAACATCGTGGCCAATGCCATACTATGCAATTGCAGGCCACTAAGGTCGCCGGAATCCGTATGAGGTTCCAGTACAGTCTCGGGAAGATTTTGTAGTTGACGATCAAGGGAGTATAGAAACTCGCCGTCTGTGTAGTAGCCCTTGAGGTTGGCCTCGCTGGGCGCGGTGGGTGTGGATGACCCGTAGATGAGGTTCCCAAGAGCGGCGTTATAGTCCGGTCCCGGGATTGAGGCCGCATAGGCCGCGTTTGCTGCGGCCTCGAAAGCCATATTATCGAAGACAACGGCCTTGGCGCCATACAAATCACCAACCAGCCCTGCCAACCCACCTCCCATTGAATGACCGGTCAGGGTTATATTGGAGATGCTTCCCGCTTGAGCGAGTACAGATTGATAGAGCTGGATTGCCTCTGTCGAATCATTCGATGCTGGTGAACCGACACCGGTTGCGTAACCATTCCAAACGTCGCTGCCGAAGAAGCCAGATACATCATCTCCGAGCAGATTGGTTGTTCCTCTGTAGGATATCGTATAATTGCTTCCATCTTGGTACACGACTGCAAAGTAATTCTGGCCAGGAATTGAGTCTTGTCGGATACTACTCCAGTTACCGATCGTACTTCCCGTGATTATGCCAGTGGTCCCGCTGGCATCATATGCGTTCATTGCAAGAATGGCATCCATTAGATCTGCGTCCATTACCAGTCATTCCTTTCAAGAAACCGTGGATAATCGGATTGCAATTGCTTAGCCTCGCTGTCTGCTTCTGGATAACGAGAGTTTGAAGTCGATATCTTTTTGCTCGGTTCCTGTACGACCTCCTGTTTTTTGACCCATGGAAGTAATTGATCGATTCCCGTTGAAGCAGGATCGTCTGTCAGCTCCACTGAAACGTTCACGAGGTGCACGTTCTCCCCAACCAGAGTTGCGATATTGTCTTGGTTGACGATGACCGCGCTTGAGGAGGTCGCCATATCGGTGAAATAAATTATCGTTGGTGCGTACAGGGGCGGCACCGACACACGAACACGGGGAAGTTCGCTTATCTTCCTGTATGGCGGGAGAGCCTTAAACGCTTGAAACGGCATGTTTCCGGCTGCAAATGAGTGGTCGGCCACGCCGAGTAGAACAAAGAGATATTTTCCGTTGGAGAACTTGACCGGAATTGCCTGCCCTTGAACCACAATGGTATATCCGCACATCCCAATACAGGGGATGTTACGGCGCACCGCAACGTGCACGACATTGGAGCCGACGACAGGTGTCCCATTCTCGTCGAAGCTTGCCACAATGCGATAACTGAATTCATCCTCGGTCGCAGCGCTTCTTTGCCACATGATGAGGCCCGCGACCGTTGTAAGTATCAGGATCGTAACTATCAGGATCCTCGACAGAATCTTCATTCGACGATGCCCGATTTGGTCGGAAGCCGCTGAACCTGTGCAAGAGGTCTGTTGCAGGGCGTGAGAGCTTGTTCGACAAAATCAACGATTGTCCAATTTTTGGGATCTCCTCGCGACCGACTTTGAGGAAGCCGATCACAGCCGAACGCGATGATATCGCTAGGGTTGGCATCAACAACCTGCAGCTCCGATGGCCGATGGCGATCAGCGATGCCTCCCTGGAAAAGCCCTAGCGCTCCCAGGATTGCCACTAAAATTGCTGAGGATTTTCTTGGTCCCCACCGTCTTGCGCGAAGTGGAATGAGAGGCCCAGCAACGGCATAGGCGAGTATAGGTAACCAGAGGATAAATAATCCTCCGAACAGAATGAGATACAAGCCAGGTGCGCCCCTAGTTGAATATTTGAACGAAAAGAGCGCTACGGCGAGCGCAAATGCAGACTGGAGTTTGCTCTCTTACCTTGTTGACGCTCCCCGATTTGTCTCGGGGCAGCCAATCGCGTTCCTCGCTAGCTTTGCTCTTGGGGGACTGAGCAATGTTGTCGAAAACAACCAAAGGGGGATTCTTGAAAGTGTAGAACTCAAAATTGTATTTCGAACTTCTATCCACCGCTCAAGCGATGGATATACAACTAGTCCTTTGAGACTATTCGGCCTAAATCCGCTACTCTACTGCGATCTACAAGACGCTATGATGCAACATACCCTTGTGTCAATCTGTCCAGGCACAAGATTGTTTGTTTTTCTTACGAAACATAAATTGCGACTTTGAGCTGCATCAATCTGAGGCGGCAATTTTAAAATATCTTGCAATTTTTATGATTTTGTTTGCGATACCCGTCCAAACGATGCGGCTGCGGGCATATGATTTCCGACGCTCCTTGGCAAAGATCGGTGTCTTCATGGTTCTGCAATTGAGACAGGTTTAGATCAATGCGATGAGAATGCATCATCAAGAAATCGAGAAACCTGCGCTTCCACCATTTAAGTCAACTGAGTCTACATGGGCACCATCGTTTTTGCTTGGGAACTGGGTAACAACTTGGGGCATATCGCGCGGGATCTCCCGGTCGCATTGGCGCTTCGAGCCCGAGGACATGAAGTGTGCTTTGTCTCGCGAAATCTCAGGCAGGCAAGTGAGGTGCTCGAGCCATTGGGTTTCATCTGCTTTCCGGCGCCCCGATTTATGTTGCAGCGTTCACCTTTCACGCCAAGCAGCTATGCGGAAATCCTTCTCGCGAATGGCTACGGCAATGTCTCTGCAGTCAATCTCTTGATCACTGCGTGGCAGGGGCTGATGCAGGACAGAAAAGCAAATGTTGTCGTTTGCAATCACGCGCCAAGCGCTATCCTTGCGGCTCGTTGCGCCGATATTCCAACAGTCGCGACGTGCATAGGCTTCGAGTTTCCTCCAGCCAGCACGCAGCCCTTCCGGACGTGGGATCCGCCGCCTGCGACGAGAGTCATCGCGGCCGAGAAGTTGGTCTGCAAAACTATCAACGAGGCGCTTACGGCGAATGGCCGAAAAAGCATCCACAACATTTCCGAGCTGTTCTCTTCTACATCTGTTCTGATGACAACATTTCCCGAACTCGATCATTACGGGCCACGGGAGGGTCTGGAATATGTCGGCCCGATATCGCATCTGCCCGGCCGCCCGTGCGCGTGGCCACCCGGATCTGAAAAGCGAGTATTTGCCTATTTGCGTCGTGCCGTCCCAAACATAGCGGCTATTCTGTCTGGAATATCAGGAGGCGCCTTCAACACGCTTTGTGTAATGCCGGATCATGACCCAGAGGAGACTCAGAACTATGCAGGACTCCATTTCCGCATCCAACGCGATACGGTAGATATTTCCGCCGCCCTAGGATCCTGCGACTTGGTAGTGACATATGGCACAGGGACAATCCATGACGCGTTGCTTGCTGGTCGTCCTCTGCTCATGTGCCCCCAAAATGCGGAGCAGTATATGGTGAGCTCGCAAGTCGTGCGTCTAGGGGCGGGTCTGTTGCTCCCTTCGGGCGTCTCGGCGTCGGCGATTTCAGATACGATCGCGATCCTAGTATCCGAATCGAGGTTCGCCACTGCGGCAAAGACACTTTCAGAAAAGCACGCAGCGTTCTCAACAACAGCAGCGATTGAGAGAATCGTAAACGTAATCGAAAGTCAATTTTAGGTTTGGTAGATCACATAGCTGATTTATTCTAACAGTCGACGCGGCGTTCCATAAGCTGCTGTTATAACGCGAATTTCTTTAAAGGATTCGAGGTTCAAGACCCATCAAAACCAACCATTTGCCGTCAGTTGATGAGCTCATTCAGGAGATTCGCTTCTAATGAGTTCAACGACCGCTTTGCGCCTTCAAGCTTGACCTTTGCAGGCTCTGCAGCGAGTTCCGAAAGCTGACGTGCTGCCGACTGGCGTAGCTGAGCAATCCTGGCATCCTAGAGAGGTCGGCTTGAGGTTGGCGCCGGCTTCTGTCAGGGCTTCACGAACCGATATGCGAAGCGATCGGTCTTACCCTTGATCAGGGGATCGAAGACCTTGATCGCGTGTGCATCGTTCCTGTTCGCGAGCAGGGTGCTTTCCGCATCCAGTACGAAGCCGGCAGCCTCCACCTCCTCACGCACGGAGGCAGGGTCGATGCGATGCAATGACTGGGCATCACCTGTGCCAGCTCCTGCGGCGGCGGCGTGATCGACGATGACGTAGAACCCACCGGGCTTCAGCCGCTCGTAGACAGCTCGATTGAAGTCGGTCGCCGTCGCGCCCCTGGCCTGCATTAGCGCGGTATGGAGATCGTGGTAGAACAGGTGCAGCCACACGACATCCGCTGGTGGCGTGACCTCCGGCATTGCCACGAGGTCCGCTGAGACGGCTTCGACGTTTTCCCGGCGTGGCTCTTGTGCGAGCGTTCGCATGAGGCCGACCGGATCGTTCTTGAAGTGCGCGACTTCGACCGGCACGAAGCTGGTGATTCGACCTTGGGGTCCGACGATGTCGGAGAACAGGCGCGTCCAGTCGCCGTCGCCTGGATAAACGTCGATAACGTTGGCACCCACATCGATGCGGGCGAACCGGATCAATTCGGATAGGATGGATTGGTCGTACATCGGAATCTCCTTTACGGTTGGGCGCTCAACGAGCGCGCGTCTCGCGAGACGGCGATCCGCGGCTCATTCACCTTCGGCGAAAGCCGATGGTTGCAGACGGCCTGCGCTATGTGGGCCTTTGCGCGTCCATCTGCGAGGCTCGGGCCAGGGCCTGCGTGTCGACGTATTCACGGATGTTGGTCAGTCTACCGTCCCGGACCGTGATGGCGAAGATCCAGTCGTCCACGAACGTCTTGTTCGTGGCTTTGATTTTCCCCGTAGCGACGCCGACGACGAGAACCCGGTCTCCTTGCGCCACGAACTCCTGGGGTTCCGTGGAGGTTTCTATCGACCTGGATGCCGTCTCCAGCAAAGCCGCCAGCCCCGCGTGCCCGCGGTGGGTGCCGGCCAGCGGCCAGTCCTTGCCCGGAATGATCCACTCGATGTCCTCAGTGACCAGCGCCACCAGAGCCTCCCTGTCGCCGCGGCCGATGGCGGTGAAGAAGTCCTTCACGGTCTGGATGTTCCTCTCAATGCTCATGAGAATGTCTCCATTTCTCGGCTGTGGTGTCCGTTAGTCGAACTGGACCAGGTCCTTGAAAATCAGCTGACCCCAACTCTTTCCACGCGCCTGGACCAGCAACCCGCCTTCCGAAAGGCCGCCTAGTTTGATTGGTGCGAAACCGAGATTCTCCGCAAGTGCTGCAATCTCCGCTGCTGCGTAATCATCGTCGCTCGCCAGGAACACGGCTCTTCTGCCACCATGTAAAGCCGGATCTTGGGCAAGAACGGTAGCGCCCAAGTGGTTGAAACCCTTCACCAGCCTTGCACCAGAGAAAGCCCGCGCGACGAATTTGGAAGACGGCCGTCCTCCCAGGTCCTCGGGGGGCACGCCGTAGGCATTGGTCACATCGATGATGGTTTTTCCTTGCCAGGTGGGCAGCGCCTTGGCGACATCGGCGTGAGCCTCGAAACGGACAGCCAGGAAGATGATGTCCGCCTTGACGGCTTCCGCAAGTGTTTTGGCAGAGACCTTGGCCCCGATCGCGGCCGCATCAGCAGCGAAGGTTTCAGGGTCGCGCGTGGTTGCAACGGTCACTTCTATGCCGTTGCGGGCAAACGCTTTGGCCAGAGCGTGACCGATGTTGCCGAAGCCGATAATTGCATAGCTCATAATGCTTCTCCAATCCTGTACGAATGCCGGGTCAGACCTGCGCCCAACCACCATCGACGGCGAGATCTATGCCGGTGATGTAGGAGCTTTCATCGGAAGCGAGGAACGTGAGCGCAGCCGCAATTTCCTCTGGCTTGCCTCTGCGACCCATTGGGATCTGTGATGCAAACTGGGCGACCGCCTCGTCGGCTTGCTCAGCGGTGAGGCCGGTGGTTGTCGCCAAGGCGGGAGTCTCGATCGCGCCGGGGCTCATCGTATTGACGCGGATATTGCGGTCCTTCAGCTCCTGGGTCCAGGACCGCGAGAAGCTGCGAACAGCTGCCTTGCTTGCTGCGTAGGCGCTGAACGCTGGCAGCCCCATCACATTCGAGACCGAAGAGTTCAGGATAATCGATCCGCCGTCCTTGAAGAGAGGAAGGGCCTTCTGCACCGTAAAGAACAGACCCTTCACATTCACATCGAAGGTTCGGTCAAAATGGCCCTCAGTCGCTGTCGCGAGCGGCGCGACCGTACCTGCGCCTGCGTTTGCGAAGAGAATGTCGATGTGACCGTGTTTTTCTTTCACGATGGTGTAGAGGCGATCCAGATCTTCCAAGCGCGAGACGTCGCCCACGACTGTTGTCACGTTTTTCCCAATAAGGGCCGCGGCCTCTTGCAAGGCTTTCTCGCGTCGCCCGATGATCACGACCTGCGCACCTTCTTCCACGAAGCGCTTGGCGGTGGCCAAGCCGATCCCGCTGCTTCCGCCCGTGATGACTGCGATTTTACCTTCGAGTGCTTTCATAATCTTTTTCCTTTGCTGCGTGTAAGCTAGGCGCGGAACCGCGCCGGGGTCAGAGTTGAGCCAGGCCGCCGTCGACGGCGACTTCGCTGGCGGTCATGAAGCTGCTGTCGTCCGACGCAAGAAAGGCAGCCACCGCCCCGATCTCCGCCGGGTCGGCCATGCGCTGGAGCGGAGTCATTGCGCCGTAGGCCTTCTGGCCTTCCTCACCCAGCGCCTCCTTCGCGAGTTCGGTCGCCGTCGCCCCGGGCGACAGCACGTTGACACGGATACCGGTACCCTTCAGATCTTCTGCCCAGGTGCGCGCGAGATTGCGCACGGCTGCCTTGCTGGCGCTGTAGGCAGTGAATGCCGGAGCGCCTGTGGTGCCGGCGCTCGATCCGGTGAGGATGATCGATCCGCCGGCGCCCATCAGCGGCAATGCCTTCTGGACCGTGAAGATCGTGCCCTTCACGTTGGTGTCGAAAGTGTCGTCGATGTGCTTGGCGGTGATCTGGCCGAGAGGAAACGGGCTTCCGGCCCCGGCATTGGCGAAGACGATATCGAGGCTTCCGCGCTCGGCCTTCACCGTCGCGTAGAGCCGATCCAGATCGGCCTCATCCGAGACTGAGCCCTTCACCGCACGGGCGTTGGGTCCAAGCTTGGCCACAGCCGCATCGAGTGCTTGCTGCCGACGGCCGTAAATGAAGACGAAGGCACCCTCGTCGATGAAGCGCCTTGCAGCGGCGAGGCCGATGCCGGTGGCGCCGCCCGTGATCACAGCGGTTTTTCCATTCAATCTGGTCATGTCATGCATTCCTTGTGTCGCGTCTCGGGTGATCGCTTTGCAGAGACATCCTCCGGCAGCCTCGATATGGGTTCGCCGGCGCCAGGCGGTGAGTGCGCAATCGCGCGCATCCGTGGTGCGAAAACGATCCACTTACGTGATCGAACGCGGCGACGATCACGCGCATTTCGGCCCAGTGTGTTAGGATGGGCTTCGGAAGCCGCCTCACGCGGCGCGGGAATGAGCCATGATCGACTGGGATGACGTTCGCTACTTTCTTGCCGCTGCGCGTGGCGGGTCAGTGCGGGCCGCCGCCAAGAGCTTGGGAGTCAACCACTCGACGGTGCTGCGACGCATTGCTCAGCTCGAGGAGCACCTCGGGGCGCAGATGTTCGAAAAGCTGCCTTCGGGCTACCGCCTGACGGCCGCGGGCGAGGAGGTTCTGGAGTTCGCGAACCAGATGGAAGCCTCGTCGCACCAACTGGAGACGCGCGTCCTCGGGCGTGATCAAAGCGTACGCGGGCTTCTGCGGGTGACGTTGCCCCCGTTCCTTGCGACACACCTGCTCATGCCGGATATCGCCGATTTTGTCCGTCTGCATCCGGACATCGAGATTGAGATCGTATCGACCGGCGAGGTCGCGAATCTGACCAACCGGGAGGCGGATGTGGCAATCCGGATGGTCTCCGATCGCAAGACCCTGCCGCTCAATCTTCATGGCCTGAAAGGTCCGGATCTACTTGCGGGTGTTTATATGTCTCGCAATAGACTGGCCGCGTGGCGTGCTGGTGCGCCGGATCCGATCCGGCCCATCGTCATCGGCGGTCAGGCTCTTCCGGACTGGGTCGACGAAGGTGAGGTTCGCGCTACAGGGGTTCCGTTCAGGACGCCGGATGCGGAGGCGCAGATCGCTGCGGCAAGGCAAGGGATCGGCATGACCAGACTGCCTTGTTTCGTCGGAGATGCGGAACAGCTGCTGACGAGAGTTCCGGGCATCGATCTGACATCACCTGCGACGATCTGGCTTCTCACGCAGGGGGAGACACGCAAGACGAAGCGCGTGCGGCTGTTCACGGAATTCGTATCTCACCGCCTCGCCACGTACGCTCCGCTCCTCGCCGGGCGGCCGATTTCGCTCGGCTGACGTCGCATGCCGCACGCCACAAATGAGCAAGGGAAATTGCTGGTGGAGATTGGCATTCCCAAGGGAACAGGCTGCGGAGTGGCTGCACTCCTTGAAATCGAAACGAATAGCGGACGGTCGCTCCAATCCCTTCAAGACCAGCAGCGCAGTATTGCGTGGCTGTGACGATCCAACCTGAAAGGAGCTAACCTAGAAGGCTGCATTTTCTCGCAGGGGCATTCTGACGACTCATAGATTCCTCAAATGACGTCCCATCATGGACAGTATTTCAGAGGAGATACTCTATCATCTATTAAGTCATACTTTAGAGACGCTCCAGAGTCTCCTCAACGCGCCAAGCATAGGACTGGTATGATGTGATGCTGACTCTTGTGGATTCTATGTTTCACGCTGGATTTATTCCGCGTTATGAATATGGTAATCAAGATATTGATTACATGGGAGCGCAATTGTGGGGTTGAACTTCGAGAAGCCTCCGGTAGGCGCCGCCGCTACCGACATCTCGACGGAGTGCCAGCGCCAATTGCTGCCTCTCATAGACGAAATTGTCCGAGCGGCGGTTGCGGCCGGATGGAATGAGAAAGATGTTCTTCTGGCTTTGGTGGAGCTGACATGGGATCTCTACGAGGATCGCCGCGCTGATCTGTAATCAGAAGCCTTGCAGCAAGGTAGAAAACTCGGTCTCCGTCTGGATGGTGACCTAAAATCTGCCGGCGAGCACCAACTCCAGATAATTGTCGTCGAAGGGCGCAACCAGGCGGTTCATTCGTTTGCTTCGCGCACGATTCCACCTTCACTATTAACTGTTCTGTCCTATCTAAAACCTGTGCGTTCTGCTGATCTTTTCGCGGCGCTGTACGGCAAGTAGGGTTGGGAAAAGAAACGGACTTCTAGCAACGTTAGAAGTCCTGCCTGCTTGTTAGTGCGTAGATGATTTCGTTCGGGCGGGGCGATACAGAATGAGAGATACGCAAGAGCCTCGGGAGCGAGGCGCTTACGGCGATGTTGATCAGGGGCTGGCGGAACGATATGTGTTCGATATAATTCCGGAGAGCGCAGGTCCGAGAAAGGCCACCATGCGGGGGAGCGTGATACACTCCATTCGCAGCCCAGGATCGCAGAGGTTCCTAGCCAAGGAGCATTCTGTAGGAATTGTGCTGGCGCCTGCGCGGAAGTTACGAGCCTCACTCGGCAGCGACAAAATCACGGAGTACGATGCGCCGGCTGGTTGTATCGCCATTAATCCTGCGGGCGTCGATAGCAGCCTTGCCTGGTTAGCAACCAGAAAAAATCTCGTCGTAGCTATACCCCCCGAAGTGCTTTCAGAGCTAGCCATTCACGAGTTTAATCTTGCCGAGGTAGAGCTTGAGCCGCCTGCTTTCGGCACAGTCGATCTCTGGGCCCTCACTATAGCCCAGAGGGTCTCCGCCGAACTGAATGAGAAAGCATCTCCAAATGAGCTCTATCTCGACTCATTGGTGACGTTATTCGGCATTCATCTGCTTCGTACTTATACAAGCCGCAAGAAGCGGTCAGCGTCACCCAAGGGCGGGCTCTCCGCTCATAGCGCGCGACGTGTGCAAGAATACCTCATGGAACATCTTACCCAAAAGGTACATATCGCCGAGCTCGCGTCGGTCGCAGGAATCTCACCGAACCACTTCATAGTGAGGTTCGCCAAAACGTTTGGAATGCCGCCACATCGGTATCTGATTAATCTGCGCCTGGACTTTGCGGAAAAGTTGCTTGTCGATGGCAAGTTTGCGATTACCGAGATCGCATACATGGCTGGATTCTCGGATCAAAGCCATTTGGCCACCACTATGAAGAGATACAGGGGGAAAACCCCGACCGAGCTTCGATTTGCGAAGTAATCGGTTCATTTCTAACGACGGTTGCGATTTTGCGCACGTCAGCTAGTGGCTAGCTGGGCATCGATGCGATCCGTTTGCTTGCGTCTCCGCCGAAAATTACCCGCCATGCGCCGGACTTGCGGTGCATCCGACAGGGGTCGATGCCTTACGCGCTATGGTAAAGCGAAAAGCCGAGCAGCATAAATTGAGTGTGGTAAAGCTGGCACACTTGCCGTTCGGCCAGCAAAGAGCGGAATTTCCTATAAATAGTCCGTAATTTTCTAAAATACCACCGCCACGAACGTAGCCATACTCGCTATGGTGTTAATTCGGTGCGCTGCGCTATGGACATTCAGTTCCCGGAATTTGAGATCTTTGCTGCGAAAGTCGAGCTAGCCTGGACTGCCCTGGATCGCCAGTATGCTGGTCGCATAACCGGCGTGGAACTCGATCATCTCTTTGCCTGTCTCGTCTACGGTTTGACCTCTCCGGCATATGCCGAACGGGAGCCGGCCCTTCATTTCGATGTTTGCCGCACATTGGTGGCGATGAAACTCCCAGCCGACAGGGCCGATGCCGCCCTGCATACCGTTCCCGAACCGACGCAGCCATGGGTCGAAAGTGCGCGTGAGCAGGTCGAGAGCCAAGCAGCCCGGATGGGGCGCATGCTTCAGGAAATCCATAATTTTAACGACGATACGGCCGCAGATGCGGATCAAAGCGCGCTTAGTCGTTCAGATAACAGCGAGGATAAAGCAGCATGAACGAATCCATTGGGGAGCATCTGCAGATCAAATCTCGTACGGGGTATGCCCAAAATTGGGTCTCTGGTGGGGGCGACCGCTCAATCCGCCGTCGTTTGATGGCCGTGCTGCGCATGGCCCATCGGGCGCTTGGCATGAAGCGTAAGGGGTTGGGGCTTGGGTCCTTGGGAATCGGTGGGGCGGCGGCGCTGGGTGCGATCGCATTCGGAGGCATCGCCACGCCGGCGCTGGCGCAGTACGCCGCCGGCGGCGGCACGGCAACCGGCGGCAACTCCGTCGCCATCGGTGTCGCTACCCAAGCGAATGGCGCAAACAGCGTGGCTTTGGGCGCTTCTAACAGTGCAACGGGCGATGCATCGATCGCCATCGGCTATACGATGAGTGTCAATGGTCTCAACGCCATAGGCATGGGTGTCTTCGCGAACGCCACCGGCGTCAATGCTCTTGCCGTGGGCGGGAACGCGCGTGCACTGGCGGACGGGGCTTCGGCCTTTGGTGTCAACACCACTGCGAACGGAGCAAATGCCGTCGCTCTCGGCTCGACGGCCAGCGCCTCGGGAGGCGCTTCGATAGCGGTTGGATTGGCCTCCAACGCCTCATCTTCAAACGGTTCCGCCATTGCCATGGGCGTAGGCTCCAAGGCTAACGCTGGAACAGGCGGCGGCTCTCCGATTGCCATCGGTACGAATGCCAATGCAAGCGGCACCGCTCCTTCCGGCTTCACGTTCGAGTCTGTTGCGTTAGGTTCCGCTGCGACGGCCACGGGAGCATGGGCGAATGCGGTTGGTTCCAGCTCATCTGCGACGGGGACCGGATCCAGCGCCTTCGGCACGTCGGCCACGGCGTCAGCCAACCAGTCCACCGCAGTCGGAAATGGGACGATTGCTTCCGGCTTAAGGGGCTCGGCCATGGGTTATCTCGCCAATGCCTCGAACACCGATACCATCGCCCTTGGCACATCAGCTGCCGCCTCGGGAACCAATTCGCTCGCCATCGGTCCTACTACGGTCGCGTCGGGAGCCTTCGGTGTTGCCTTGGGTAACCAGGCACAGGCAATCGCCGGTGGCGGTGCTGTTGCGATAGGCTCGGGCGCAATTGTGGCAAATGGCGCGACCTCCGGCATCGCGCTCGGCAACAATGCAAACGCCGGTTCCAATTTAGCCACCGCAGTCGGCCCCGGCGCAAATGCCTCGGGGAGTGGAGCTGCATCCTTGGGATTCAATGCAAAGGCGACTGCCATCAATGCAGCAGCCTTCGGCGCGAATGCCGCCGCGAGCCAGTCAAACACCCTGGCTTTAGGCGAGTCCTCCACCGCTAGTGGTGTGAGCAGCACAGCAATCGGCGGCGGGTCGGTCTCCAGCGGGCTTCAGTCGGTCGCTTTGGGCATCAACGCGAACGGGGGCGGCGCCAATGCGATTGCAGTCGGGACAGCGGCCCAAGCGACCTCTGCCGAAGCGGTTGCCGTTGGCAACAATGCGGTAGCGACGGGCGGCAAGGCCGTCTCCATCGGCTCCGGCAACACCGCTTACGGTGACGGCGCGGTCGCCATCGGCGATCCGAGCTATGCTAGCGGCACCGGCGCCTTCACCGGCGGCGCCAACAACATCGCCAACAGCGATGGCACGGCGACTGCCACTGCCGCCAACCAGGCGGCCGGCGCGGTCGCGATCGGCAACAACAACAAGGCGATCGGCCAGGGCTCCGTCGCGCTCGGCAACGGTTCCACCGCAGGCGCCTCCGGTTTCGTCGGCAATGTCGCCTTGGGTAACGGTGCGACGGCGGCGGCTAGTTCCGGTGATGTGGCTCTTGGCTCGGGCTCGGTAAGCGCCACGGCGGTCGGCACGGCGAGTGGGGTGGTCAACGGCACGACCTACGCCTATCAGGGCACCAACCCGACTTCGACGGTCAGCGTCGGCGCAGTTGGCGCCGAGCGCACCATCACCAACGTGGCGGCGGGCCGGACCAGCGGCTCGTCCACCGACGCCGTCAACGGCTCGCAGCTCTTCGCCACCAATCAGGCGGTCGACGCTATCGGCACGACCATCAACAACATCACCACGGGTGGCGGCATCAAATATTTCCATGCCAATTCGGCAGCGGCGGATTCATCGGCGACGGGCGCGGAATCCGTTGCGATTGGACCTCTCTCGACTGCAGCGGGGGCGAACGCCATCGCGGCCGGCAACGGCGCGACCGCTTCCGGCCTCGATGCAACGGCGTTCGGATACATATCTCAGGCCACGGGTGACTACAGCACGGCCATCGGCCCCAATGCCAATGCGACGGCCATCTCCAGCACCGCGGTTGGCCAGAATGCCTCTGCCACCGCCGCTCAAGCGACCGCTCTCGGCAAACAAGCGAATGCCAGTGCCGCGGATGCGCTCGCGCTGGGCGTCAACGCTACCGCCGGCAACGCAGGAGCCGTGGCACTCGGTTCTGGCTCGGTGACGGACGTTGCGGTCGGCACCGCCAGCACGGTGATCGGCGGCAATACCTACAACTTCGCCGGCACGACGCCGGCTTCGACAGTCAGCGTCGGCGCGGTCGGCGCCGAGCGCACTATCACCAACGTGGCGGCGGGCCGGATCAGCGGCTCGTCCACCGACGCCGTCAACGGCTCGCAGCTCTTTGCTACCAACCAGGCGGTCGATGCTCTCGGCACGACGGTCACCACCATCAACGGCAACCTGACCAATCTCGGCAATACGATCAACAATCTCGCCGGTGACACATCGACGACCTATACCGATGCAAACGGTAAGGGTATTCGGTATGTGCGCACCAATGACAGCACGCTTGCCGTCAGCGATTCCTCGGCTCAGGGCGTCGGTTCCACAGCTGTCGGATATAACGCGACCGCTGTCGCCGACAGTTCGCTCGCGCTTGGAAGGGAAAGCCAGTCCACCATCGACGGCGGCGTCGCCCTCGGTTCGGGATCGGTTGCCGATCGTGCCCTGGCTCCGGCCACCGGCCAGTTACCCGCGGGTCCGACGAACTTCATCCAGTACAATACGACGGACAAGACCCTGTTGGGCGCTGTCTCGGTCGGTTCGAGCACGTCCTATCGCCAGATCACCAATGTGGCTGACGGTAGCAGCGCGCAGGATGCCGTCACGGTTCGCCAGCTCCAGGGTGCCATTGCGTCGGTCGCCGCGACGCCGGGCAAGTACTTCCATGCGAACTCGGCCGCCGGCGACTCGCTTGCCGTCGGCGCGGAGTCGGTGGCGGTCGGTCCGACGACTGTCGTCAACGGCGATAATGGCATCGGCATCGGCAACGGCGCGATCGTCGACCAGGTTGCCCCCGGCGGCACGGCCATCGGCCAGAACGCCCATGTCATGCTGGCCGATGGTATTGCACTCGGCACGAACTCGGTGGCTGGAGGCATCCAATCGGTTGCGCTCGGCGCCGGCGCGCAAAGCAACAACATCAACAGCGTCGCGCTCGGCGCGCAATCGGTAACGAGCGTCGGGGCACAGACGAACTATACCGGCTTTGCCCTTACCAGCCCGCAGACCTCCGTCGGCGAAGTGTCGATCGGTTCGGCCGGGTCGGAACGCAAAGTGACCAATCTCGCAGCCGGCTCGGCAGACACCGATGCGGTGAACGTCAGCCAGCTCAAAGGTCTCGGCACCAACATCACCAACCTGATCGGCGGCAATACGACGGTAAATCCCGACGGGTCGATCACTGGCCCGACCTACAACATCCAGGGCAACAGCTATAACACGGTCTACGATGCCTTTGGTGCAGTCGACAATTCGCTGACCAACATCATGAATGGCGGTGGCATCAAGTATTTCCACGCCAATTCGACGCTTGCCGATTCCATCGCCAGCGGCACCGATAGCGTTGCGATCGGTCCCCAGAGTGTCGCCAGCGGCACGAACAGCCTCGCAGCAGGACTTGGATCTTCAGCGGTAGGGCAGGGCGCGGTCGCCCTCGGTCAGGGCGCACAGGCCAACAACGCCAATGATGTGGCGCTGGGTTCCGGTTCCTCGACGCAGGCTGCCGTCGGCACATCCGGAACCACCATTCAGGGTCAGCACTATGATTTTGCCGGCACTGCGCCTGTGGGAACGGTGAGTGTCGGTTCTGCAGGGGCTGAGAGAACCATTACGAACGTCGCTGCCGGCCGCATTTCTTCCGATAGCACCGACGCCATCAACGGATCGCAGCTCTATGCGACCAATCAGGCGATCGACAGCCTGCAGACGGGTGTCGGAACGATCACCAAGAACGCGGTTACCTATGATCTCAACCCCGACGGCAGCAAGAAGAACAGCATCACGCTGCAGGGCGGTGATGTAAACGCGCCGGTGGTCATTTCCAATGTTGGCAAGGGTGTCGCCCCGACGGACGCCGTGAACGTCGCCCAATTGGGCGATAGCGTCACGGAGGTCAAATCGTACACGGACACCGCTGCCGCCAATACCTTGACCGCAGCCAACAACTATACCGACCAGAAATTCGGCCAATTGAACCAGGAGCTTGGGGACATTCGTTCCGAGGCAAGGCAGGCAGCGGCGATCGGGCTTGCAGCGGCATCGCTTCGTTATGACGATCGGCCCGGCAAGTTGAGCGTGGCTCTCGGTGGCGGTGTCTGGCGAGGCGAGGGCGCCATGGCCTTCGGTGCCGGTTACACCAGCGAGAATGGCCGGGTTCGGGCGAACTTGTCCGGTACGGCGGCCGGCGGACATGTGGGCGTCGGCGCCGGCGTCAGCTTTACTTTGAATTGAGCCGGCCATGTTGAAAGGCGCGCTTCTCGGCGTCCCGGTTTTCATGGCTTGCGCGCTCCTGTTCGGCTCGGTGGCGGCCGGACAGGAGGCTGTTTCTTCCAACTATCGCATAAAGCCTTCCGATGTCGTCGTCCCTCCGGAGCTGAAGTTCGGCGACTATCAGAGGACCATTCGCCCGTTCGAGAACTGGACGCTGATCTGCGACGAAAATCTGAAGAAGCGTCAGCGGGTTTGCAACATCACGCAGATCATCGAGAACGAGGCAGGGCAGGTTGCGTTCAGCTGGTCGCTCGCGGCCACCAACAAAGGTGATCCCTATATGATCTTGCGCGCCGCACCGGTCGCCAAGAACGACGGCCGTATCTCGCTGAAATTCGATGGGCGCAAGGAGCCGATACAGGTCCAGCTCAGCGGATGCAACAACACGGTCTGCGTCGGCATGCTGCCGGTCGGAGCCATCATGCGTGAGCAGATTTCGAAAAGCACCGCGCCAACAATCTCCTATCCGACGGCGGACGGGCAGATGATCAGCGTGACTGCAAATCTCAAGGGCCTTTCGACCGCCGTTAAGGCGATAAGGTAACGGACGGATTTTCAATGAACCAGCAATCAATCCATGATCGCATCATGTCCCGCAACGGCAACGACGCCGCTAATCCGAACCTGGGCGACGAGCAAGCGAAGCCCGGGCGAAGATGGCGGAAGGTCACTCTTCTCTCGCTGCTCGCAATCGCGATAGCCGGAGCTGCCGGCTATGCAGCGCTCCGATACGATGTGGTCGGAAACTTCATATCACAGCCGGCAGTCGCTGCGGCGAATGACGCCAATCAAGCGCTGCCCGACACGCCGTTTCTGCAACATGCCAAGCAGGCAGGCCTGCAATCCTGTTCGACCGTTTTCCCGGTTCTCGGGCAACTGTTGACGAATGGTACACAATACAACGTCCAATCGATTTGGAACAACGACGCTGCCGACAAGCATGCGGTGCAGGCGCTTGTTGGCATGAACTATGCAACACAGGGCTATAGCGGGCCTGCCGCCGGCATCGTATTTGCAGCACCCGTGGCATCCGGATGCGAAGGTTCGATGGTTCGCGTGGCACCGTTCACAGCCTCTTGCCCGGACATTTCGACGAAGTTTCCGAACGGAAGCAAGCTCGTCAACAATTTCGGGCAGGTCGGGGTCTATCAACTCGGCAACGACGGAGGGGACGCCATGCTTCTGCCGACCGGAAGCGGCTGCGTTGTCATTTCCGTGGCCTCGGCGGCAGGAAAACAAGGGGGCTCAAAATGAGAATGAGATCTGCCATTGCGGCGATCGGTATGATGCTTGTCTCAACCGGCCAGTTGGGAGCAGCCGATCTTTTTACGACAGAGCAGGCGCCAGCTCCTCCGCCTGAGGAACGTGGTATATGGGCGGCCATCGCCTATTCCGCACCCGATGGGAAATACGGGTTCTTCTGGGGTGCCGACAAGCGGCAGGAAGCCGTGGATATCGCACTCAAGCATTGCGAGCGGGACAAGGGTAGCAGTTGTGCCGTGGTGACCGTGTTCCGCAATCATCGGCACTGGGATGACGACGATAACACAGGCTTTCCCTATGAGCACTGCGGTGCGCTTGCCATCGGCAAGGAACAAGGCAATCGCCTTACGCCCTGGAGCGCAAAATCGGCAGTGACGCGCAAGGAAGCGGAAGATCTTGCACTTAAGGCATGCGAGCGCTCAGGTTTGCAATGTAAGGTCCGCGAGTGGGTATGTACGTGACTTGTGAGACCAACGGGTAGACAGCCAGTCAAAGCCATTATTCCGGTTGGTCATGCGACCTCGTTCGTTCGCCCTGCGGCCCAACTGCGCCAATTGAGAACGTGTCAGCCTTGCAACAGAAAGAGGTATCGCATTGTTGATTTCAACATCTTCCCGACCTTATAGGAGAGCCGATGGCATGTGTCATTCGGGGTTTGCCCTTGTTTGCTCGATCGTCATGTTTATGCTCGCTCCAGCAGCCTTTGCTCAGTCGGCCCTGCCAAATGGGGCATCGACTGTCCAGGAGATCTACCAGGACTGGAGGCTGACCTGTAACATGCGGGACAAGGTGTCGACATGCGCGGTTTCTCAGGACCAGACCCAGCAAAATGGTCAGAGACTGCTTGCCGCGGAGATCCAGATGCGCGCCGATGGCAGTGCAATCGCAACGCTCCTTCTCCCCTTCGGCATAGTCCTCGACCCTGGCGTTACGCCGAATGTCGATGACCAGCCGGCTTTAAAGCCGGTGCGTTTCCGCACCTGTTTGCCGACTGGGTGCATTGCGCTGCTTCCCGTCGATTCCGCAACACTTGCAAAGCTGCGAGCGGGCTCACGCCTAAATCTCAAGGTTATCGGTGATCCGGACAAGGCATTGAGTTTTCAGGTGTCGCTGCGTGGCCTTTCGGCAGCTCTCGACCGTGTTGGCGTTCTGAGCCCGAGATAGAAACGCATGACGATTGCAAAACGTCAGCATAACTTTCACTGACAATGAGCTGCGGTCCTACACATACCAAACTATCAATTGGCCGGTTCGCTGGTTCAAATCCCTTCAAGACCAGCTATTTTGAAACCTGGGCACGAGCATCAATGTAAGTCTGGGTCACTCGCCTGACGCTTTAGCGGAAAGATCGCCGACAACAATGTCGGTCAGGCCTTTCCGAAGTGAGGCCACATTTGCCGGCCCATTTAATTTCGAGAACTCTTCCTGCGCTGCTACCCACAGCGGTGAAGCCGTTTCGTGCAAGATATGGCCTTCGGGCGTCAGCTCGATCACCCGGAAACGTGCATCCTCCGGCGAGGGCTTGATGGAAACCAGTCCGTCTTTCTCCAGAAACCCGACCATTTTCCCCATAGCCGTGCGTTCGACGTCGAGGCGTTCAGCCAAAGCGTTGACAGTCGCGCCGCCAGCTTCCGCGAGCGCTGCCAGGATCAGAAATTGCGTAATCTTCAGACCAACAGGTTCGAGATGGGCGTCATACAAGCGGGTAATCTGCCGGCTTGCCTTGCGCATCGCGTTGCAATTGCACTGGTCGATCCCCAGAGGCTGATTGACCGATAGCATTTTCATTCCTTTCAAAACCATTCTCCGGGGCGACCTCATGTTATTTGCCAAAGGCGCCCCGGCTCACGGGAAGGGTTAGAACAACCCTTGCGGTGGTGCAATGTAGCCAGGAAGCTCGTCCGACAATGTGCTCTTTAGCAGAACCGTGCCCTTGTCGGCCATGATCTCGCTTTTCCCCGCTGTAAGCGCATCATAGGTCTGGATTGCCACATGCACAGGGCTGGTCTTCGGCACGTCGATGCCGTTCGTGAGATCCGTATCCAGGAAGCCGACATGGAGACCAAGTACCTGGATGCCGCGTTCCGCGAGGTGGAAACGCAGCTGGTTCGTATAACTCCAGGCAGCTGCCTTGGAGGCCGCATAGGGCGTCAAATAAGGCCGCGGCAGCCATACGATATCCGAAAGCACGTTGATGATGGCGGCATGCGGCTGTTTCGAGAGAGCAAGTTCGAATGCCTGTGTGACGCGGGCAAGGCCATAATAGTTCACGTCGAACAACGCCTTTGACTGCGCCTCGAAATCGCCGGCCAGAGGATTGTCGATCAGCGCGGCGATACCCGCATTGTTGATCAGGACCGTCGTGTCAGCTGCTGACGCGGCAGCAGTGGCAACCGATGCTGGATCGGTGACGTCGATACGGATCGGCGCGATGCCGGGCTCGTCGAAGCCATTCGTGTTTCGCATGCCCGCATAAACCTTTTTAGCGCCGCGGCGGACCGCTTCACGCGCGAAAGCGAGACCAAGGCCGCGATTGGCACCTGTAATGAAGATCGTTTCGTTGTGTATTTCCATGACACGTCTCCTTGTTGGCGTTCGGCTGCTTGCCTCTCGGGCGGGTGCAACCGGTTGATGGGTTCAAAGGAAAAGCTCTTCTGGCATCGAGCCGGAAAGCGCTGACTTGAGGTGTGCGGCGAGCGCCACGACGGCGTCCACGCAGGACATGCGCACGCTCACGCGGGGGACCGAACCATCCGGGTTGTGGTCAATCACCACGCTCGCCTCCAGGCGTTCGCCGCTGACGAGGCGTGCTTGGTATTCGAGAAGCGTTCTTGAACCGAACGCCCCGAGAAACGTTGGCGTCTGCTCGACGTAGAGAGATCCGACGGCGTCGACGACACGACGGATATCGGCGCGGCCGACGACGGGTCCGCGGAGGACGGAACTGATGAGTTCGGCGTCCTCTGCGAGATCGTCGAGGAACGGATGGCGGTCTTCATGGGCCTTGGGCATGATGTTGCTCCTGACCGTCGCTCTCATTGGAAGGCGTCGCGGTTTCTGGCGATGAATTCCGGGACCGAGAGGGCAGGGGTTCCCGTGATCTGCTCGACAACATCGTTGGTGCCGGCGAAGATGCCCTCCCGATAGTTCTGGGCGACCTCGACCAGATGCTGCACCAGAAACGGCGGAAACTTGTAGAGGGTCTCCATCTTGGCTTTGAACGCCTCGATCGACATCGGCGCATATTCGATATTGGTTCCCAAAACCTCGCTCATGGAAGTGGCGATCTCGATATGATTCATCTCGACGGGGCCATGGAGGGTGTAAATCTTGCCACCGTGGCCTTCTGGCTTCGCCAGAAGGTGCGCGATCACGCGGCCCTGGTCATTTGAGCTGATCGGGGCATGTCGGCCGTTCTCGAACGGAAACTCGATCTTTTTCGACGCCCAGACCTCCTTGGCAAAATGGGGATAGACGAGCCAGTCGGCGAAGAAGGTCGGACGCAGATGTGTGGTTAGTACGCCCGACCAGTCGAACATTCGTTCCGACACCCAATGGTCCTGCGCCGCGTGACTGGCGGATTCCCGCCGTGCCGAGATCTGCGACATGTTGACGATCGCAGAGACGCCCGCCTCCTTTGCTGCCTGCGCGAAGTAGGCCGCAGCCCCGAGAATTCCAGGCGCTATCGGGTGCAGGAAATATGCCGACCGAATGCCCTCCATGGCCGCGCGGATCTGGTCGATGTCAGTGAAGTCGCCGACAGCGATATCGACGCCCCGCGCCCGCAATGCTTTTGCGCGGTCGTCATCCGAGCGGACATAAGCTCGGATATTTCTACCCATCTGAAGAAGTTCGTCGATCGCTGCACCACCAGTGCGTCCGGTTGCGCCGCTGACTAGGATATCTGTTTCGCTCATTGTCATATCTCCGCTTTAAAGAGCATATGCTCCTAATAACCACCAAATAGGAGCATATGCTCTTATTGTCAAGCCGAGCGCATCAAACTTGACCCCAGACCAATGCTTCCGCGCGTTAAACTATTTAGAGAAATGAAGCGGCGAACGGCTTCTCAAGGGCCCGAGGCAGCGGTTCGATAGCGCTCTAGCTCTCCTTTCATGAAGGCCTCAACCGCATTCAGTTCGGCGATTTTCCGAATCATGACCGTGCGGCGCCCTTAGAGAAACGCGATTGTCTCTTCGCTTGAGAGTTTGTGGGCCCCATGCATTTGGAGGAATGGACCGATCCCCTTCAGGATGTTACCGAGCTGCTGGGCCTGCGGGATCTGATTGATACGCTCCAGAACTGACGGGTCATAGTTACGGTATGTCCGGCTTCCCGCCTTTGTCGGCGACCAGTTGATCAGGCCGAGCTCTTCGTTATCGAGGATCCCGTCCTTCGACATTTCTATGATGCAGGCATTATCGTTGATCAGCATGGGAGACCGCTCACGCGACATTCAGCTGTTTCTACGTATACCCGCTGGTCCGGCGGCGATCAGCGTATCGATCTTGGAAAGAAACACCGCCAGGGTGGGGGAAGGGTTATCCCGCCGATACCCAACAGCAAGATCGATCGTCGGCGGCTTTCCTGCAAGCGGGCGGCTGACCACGGACCAGGGAAGCAGCGGCTCGACATAAGCGGGAAGAAGTGCCACCCCCCGTTTTGAGGCGACAAGTGAAATCCCCATCGCGAAATTGTCGATGCGCTGCGAGGGGGCCGCGTCAATCCCGTTGTCACGAAGATAGCCATCAACGACCTCGCGCAAGACGTGAGGGACGTCGGAAAATCCGATCAGGTTCTCGGCCGCAAGATCTAGCGGAGAGATTGAGGTCCCGGAGGCCAGGGGATGGTCGCTGGGCAAGATCGCAACGAGCGGCTCACGTGCGACCACCTTATAGATAAGGTCCGGGCGCTGTTCGACGCGCAGGAAACCCAGGTCGAGTTCGCCGCTCTGAAGCGCATCGGCGACATCGGGCGAATACAGGCTCGACACCTTGAAATCGATGCGCGGAAGCTCTTCGCGCAGAATTTGGGTGACGTGCGGTAGCCAGTCGACCTCCTGCCCTGTGAGAAAGCCTACTGCAAATGTTGCCTTGGCTGGTCTCGCGGCGCGTCGGGCAGCGGCGATCGCTTCATGTGCCTGACCAAGCGCCAGGCGCGCATGATCGAGAAACGCCGTACCCGCTGGTGTCAGCGTGATACCTCGGGCGTTACGGATGAAGAGTTGTGTCCCGACCTCAAGCTCCAGATCACGAAGCTGGCGGCTCAACGACGGCTGCGCGGTGTGGAGCCGCTTTTCCGCGGCTACCGTCAGACTGCCTTCTTCGGCAACTGCAATGAAGTAACGAAGGTGACGCAGTTCCATCGAGTCATGCCTTTGAGGTATCGCTCCCGAACATACAAAGTCTTTTTCGCGCCGGCAAGGATCACCTATCTATTCCTCAACGAGATGGAAATCACTGATGACAAGCGCGAGAAACAGATGCGCCTGCAGAGGCTGAACCCATTGCTTCGTTAAGCATGGAAAGGAAAATCCCATGGAAAAGCAAGTCATTCTCATCACCGGTGGGCTCACGGGTATCGGCCGGGCAACGGCCATCGCGGCAGCGCAGGCAGGCCATTCGGTTGTCGTGTCGGGGCGTAATAGTGAGACCGGCGAGGCATTGGTGAGCAGCCTGCGTGCCGCCGGCGGTCAGGCCGAATTTGTTCGCGCCGACGTCCGTGACGACGATGATGTCCGAGCGCTGATCGACTACACAGTCAGCCGATTTGGCCACATCAATGCCGCCATCAACAACGCCGGCACGGAAGGTACGCCCGGACCGATAGGCGAGCAGACGGCGGAAAGCTACGCGCAGACCTTCGATACGAACGTTCTTGGTACCTTGCTGAGCTTGAAGCATGAACTGCGCGTCATGCAGGCACAGGGCCACGGTAGTGTCGTCAACGTCTCTTCCACCTATGGCCATGAAGGTGCTGCTGGCGCTTCGATCTATTCGGCGAGCAAGCATGCCGTCGAGGGCCTGACAAAGTCTGCGGCCCTGGAAGCTGCGCCGCACGGCGTCCACGTCAATGCCGTCGCACCGGGACCGACCGATACCGGCATGCTCGATCGGTTCACGGGTTCGGAGGATCGCAAATCCTGGCTCGCAAAATCGGTCCCGCTCGGTCGGGTTGGCAAGCCAGATGAAATTGCTGCGGCAATTCTCTTCGTGGCGTCGCCGTCCGCGTCGTTCGTGACCGGGCAGATCATCACCGTAGATGGTGGCAAGACCGCCGGCTGATGTTGCTGTTTCCCGCTGGAGTTCTTAAGATGGACACGCTTTCCCCTAAAGAAATCGTCGATGCCTATTATCAGTCGGGCAGGCGAGGTCGACTGACGGACTTCGGTCCCTACCTTCACCCGGACTTCACAACCACCGCTCCCAACTATCTGCCGTGGGGCGGTGTGCATCCCGGAGCCGACTTCTTCCGCGATCAGGTTTTGCCGAAACTGCCTGATGTGCTCGATTTCTCGCGCTTCGGCTACGACACCTTTTTCGCCGAAGGTAATGATGTGGTGGCGCTGATCAACATCGGTGTCACCGGTACCGACAGGATGATCAAGATTTCCGAGCACTGGACCGTCGAAGGCGGCAAGGCGAAGTCGATCTGGGTCGCCTATTTCGAGCCGCAGGCGCTGCTTGACGCGGTCGGTTTGTCGCACGGCCTCAAGACCCACTGAAGTGTTCAACTGATTTCACAGATGGAGTTTGCGATGAGCAACGATACCCACGACACCGTCTCGACGCAGTTCGTCGAAGCTAACGGCATCCGCTTCGCCTATCGCCGCTTCGGCAAGCAGGGCGGCGTCCCGCTTGTCTTCAACCAGCACTATACAGGCACGATGGACTATTGGGATCCGGCCGTGACCGACGGCCTCGCCAAGGACCGCGAAGTGATCCTGTTTAACAATGCCGGCGTGGCGAACTCCTCGGGAGAAACGCCTTCGAGCTTCCCGGAGATGGGCGCCAACGCAATCGCCTTCATCAATGCCCTGGGTCTCTCCAAGGTCGACGTGCTCGGCTTCTCGATCGGTGGTTTCGTTGCCCAGGAGATCACGGTTCAGGCTCCGGACCTCGTTCGCAAGCTGATCCTCGTCGGGACCGGCCATCGCGGCAACGACATGTCCGAAAGCCAGTCGAACGCCATCTTCTCCGGCACCTATGATCCGCCCGAGCACCTCTGGCTCGCCGTGCATTTCTCGCCCTCAAAGGCTAGCCGCGCCGCCGGCGTGAGGTTCATCGAACGCAAGCTGCGTCGCCAGGAGCGCGATCCTGATGTCAGCCAGCAGACCGTGGCCGCGCAGGGCGCTGCAATCGGTAAGTACATCACCCCGAGCGAGGGTGTGCTGGACTATCTGAAGACGATCCGCCAGCCGGTCCTCGTCGTGCAGGGCAGCAACGATGTCATCATCCCGACGAAGCATTCCCACACGCTCCAGCAAAACCTGCCGAACGCGCAGCTCATCATCTACCCGGACGCCAATCATGGCTCCTTCTACCAGTACCCGGAACTGTTCGTGGCGCACGCCACCCTGTTCCTGAACGCCTAAAACCAGTCGACTTCACCATAATCCAAAGATCAGACGGCGCTCGCAATAGGCGGACGCCGAACGGTCACCCACACCTTCAAGGAGATCCCATCATGAATGGCTGCAAAGGTAAAACCGCGCTTGTCACGGGCGCTTCCCGCGGTATTGGCCGGGCCACCGCAATCGCACTTGCCAAGGCCGGAGCCCAGGTGCTCGTTCACTACGGCCGCGGCGTCGAGGAAGCAAAGGCCGTCGTCAGGGAAATCCGCGATGCCGGCGGACGTGCCGAGGCCCTCGGTGCGGACCTTGCTTCGCCAAGCGGGCCTCATGACCTTGCCAAGCAGGTTCGCGCGATCGTCGGCGACCGTCTGGATATCCTCGTCGCCAATGCCGGCACGTCGCAGGCTGCGACGATCGAGGAAACCACGGTCGAGGATTTTGATCGGTTGTTTGCCATCAATGTTCGCGCTCCCTTCTTCCTGGTCCAGCAGCTCTTGCCGATCCTCGGCGAGAACTCGAGCATAGTGCTGCTTTCCTCGCTCGCGGCAGATGCTGCGGTTGGCAATCTGTCGGCCTACGCATCGACCAAAGGCGCCATCGATACCCTCGTCAAGCACTTCGCCGTTGCGCTCGGACCGAAAGGCATCCGCGTCAACGCCGTGGCGCCTGGTGTCGTGCCGACCGACATGTCGAGTTTTGCAAAGACCGACCAGGGTCGCGAGTTCACGCTCGGCATGCAGGCTCTGAAGCGGATGGCCGAGCCGGGAGACATCGCGGATGCCGTTGCCTTCCTTGCTTCCACCAATGCCCGCTGGGTCACCGGCGAGACGCTGCATGTCGATGGCGGCTCCAAGCTCTGATCACAACCTCACTTGCCAAGTTAATCATTCAAGGACAACCATCATGAACGCCAATCTGAAGCTCTACCAGTCGAACGGTTCGCCAAATTCGCGGCGTGTCCGTATATTCCTTGCCGAAAAGGGCGTCTCGCTTGCCCAGGTTCCCGTCGATCTCGGCACCAAGGAACAATTCTCCGACGCCTATGTCGCGATCAATCCGCGCCGCGTCGTCCCGACGCTGGTGCTGGAAGACGGCACCGCGATCGGGGAAGTCCCTGCCATCATGCGCTATCTTGATGAAGCCTTTCCAGACAGGCCGTTGCTCGGTTCCCGTCCCAAGGAAAAGGCCGTCATCCAGATGTGGGAACGGCGGATGGAGCTTGAAGGCTTCGCGGCCGTCATGGAGACGGTCCGCAACCGCGCTGCCGGCCTCAAGGCGCGCGCGATCGCCGGCCCGCATGATTATGAGCAGATCCCGGCTCTGGTCGAACGCGGCATGGAACGGGTGAAAGATTTCTACGCCGACCTCGAGGCTCGCCTAAACGAGCAGCCGTTCATCGCGGGAGCCGACCTGTCGGCCGCCGATATTACGGCCTTCGTGACAATCGGTTTCGCTACCAATGCGCTCCAGCTTGCGATCCCTGAAGCGAATGCGGCAACCCGTCGCTGGTACCACGCCCTGTCAGGCCGCGAGAGTTTCTCGGCCTGACCTTCTCGAAATCCAATTCCGCCTTCCAGGAACATCCTCAGGTACATATCATGTCCAAGCTCTTCACTTCCGTGCGGATCGGCGCGCTTGACCTCGGTCATCGCGTTGTCCACGCTCCAACGACCCGGCTACGTGCGCTGCCGGACGAGACGCCCAGCTCGATGATGGTGGACTACTATCGCCAGCGGGCCTCGCAGGGGGGACTGTTCATTACCGAGTCCGCCCACCCCTCTCATGACAGCCGTGGCTATATCGGTGCACCCGGCATCTACACCGACGGACATGTGGTCGGGTGGCGCCAGATCACCGACGCGGTTCATGCCAAAGGCGGTATGATCGTCATGCAGATTGCTCATGATGGCCGTCAGAGTCATGTCGATCTCAGTGACGGCGCTTCTCCGATCGCGCCCTCCGTCGTGCCGTTTGAAGGAAAAGCCTTCACGCAAAATGGCTGGGTGCCTGTCTCGCCGCATCGAGAGATCGCACTCGACGAAATCCCTGCGCTCATCAAGAGCTTCCGCCTTGGCGCCGAACGCGCAAAGGCGGCAGGGTTCGACGGGATCGAACTGCACGCCGCAAACGGCTATCTTGCCGACACCTTCCTCCAGGACGGCACGAACAAGCGCACGGATGTTTACGGCGGTTCCATCGCCAATCGGATGCGCTTCCCGCTGGAACTCACCGAGGCCTTGATCTCGGTATTCGGAGCGGACCGCGTCGGAGTGCGTATCTCGCCGAGTGGCACCTGGGGCGCGATTTCCGACAGCGATCCGCAGGCGACTTTCGGCGCATTTGCCGAGGCGCTGAATGCTTACGGGCTAGCCTACTTGCATATTATCGAGCCGCGGGTGAGCGGCGTCGAAACGGTGCATGAAGGGCAGGCGCCTGTCGCGTCTTCCTATCTGCGCAAGATTTTCAATAGGCCCATTATCGCGGCAGGTGGATTTGACCGTGATGGCGCTGAAGCGATCCTGGAGCGCGGCGATGCTGACGCCGTTGCCTTTGGCCGGTTCTTCACATCGAACCCCGATCTTCCGAAGCGTTTTCGTCGTAACCTGCCGCTCACGCCCTATGTGCGCGAGGCTTTTTGGGGTGGTGATGAGCGGAATTACACGGATTTTTCAGCTTATGGCCGCGATGTGCCGGCGTAATCCCATCCGCTTCGGAGGTATTGCCGATGGGACATCCACCTTGCGACCCGCGGCTGTGGCTTGCGCCTCGTATCAGGGGCGTCGTCAAAGGTGGGTCCTTCGACGGCGAGCCGCTTTTTTGCCACGATCAACGATGAGTATTGGGAAGAGGTGATGGGATCTTGGCATGGTGCCCCCAAAACGCGATAAAGGATACTATCCGCATATAATCAGTGGCTTGGTGTCAATTGGACTAATGGTCAGCAGGTTCGATTCCTTTCAAAAGCTTAAAGATATTTGCAGTATCTTTTCGGAAGGGTAAAGGCGTTCTCGATCGGGCAATTGCTACCGATCGAAGGTATCCAACATCGCACGAGCAGTGGCTGTCAGATCGAAATGGCTGCGAAGCGAGCGCGGATCGCGTTTTGCAATCACCAGCAGTTCGTCTCCTGTTGCCAACACATTGAGTTCGCGCAGCACGAGAGCATGCTCGATACCAAATAGCTTCGCGAAGGTACGGCTATCCTCACGACAAGACGTGAGCTGAAAGCTTTCTCTTCTTCAAGAGGCTTTGCGCGAGCTGATGGATGTGTCCGGCACCAATCCCGCAGCAACCACCGACAATCGTTGCTCCGGCCTCCACCCACGAGCAGGCGAAGCGCGAATATGTGTCGTCATTCAGATCGTTGCGGGTAGCGTGCAGGCCCTTATTGGCGGCGGATTCGCCTTGCTCCCCCTCGAAGGCATTGGCATAGACGCCGATCTGTAGCGTTGATCCGCTATTTTCAACGACGCGAACAACCGCATCGACTGCGGCCTGCATCACTTCCGGTCTGCTGCAGTTGAACAAAAGCGCCTCGGCGCCGGAAGACACCGCCCATCCTGCTGCGTTTTCGACCAACTCACCGGAACGCAATTTCGGTTCCACGCCGTTTCTCTGGGCTGTGTCGTCGGCCAGTGTGAATGAAATCCAGAATGGCTTGTCGGTCGCCGCGACCGCGGAACGGACCGCTTCCCCTTCGGCGATCAAGCTTAGGGTCTCGCCAAGCCAGACATCGACATAGGGATCGAGGTTTTCTACCAGGACCTTGAGATAATCCTGGACCCGCGATGGATCGAAGTTTTCCGGCTCATAGGAGCCGAATATGGGTGGCAGCGAGCCGGCGACCAGAATTTTTCGATCCGCGCAATTGTCGGCCGCCTCGCGCGCCAATTGGCCCGCGCGTGCGATAAGCGCCACACCCTCCCGCCAGAAACGTTCCTCACCGATGTGGAACGGGACCAGCGCATAGCTATTGGTGGTGATGATGTCCGCACCGGCGACGATGAACTCTTCATGGACCTGTCGCACTATATCCGGCGAATTGATCAGCGCCAATGCTGACCACTCCGGCTGCTTCAGTTCGGCGCCCAGACGCAGGAGTTCGCGGCTCATGCCGCCATCGAGAATGTAGAGTTTGCTCATGTGTAAGCTTTCCTTGAATGCTTCGGGACCGCGCGCGGGCAGTCCCTCCTTTTTGCTGTGGCGCTAGCGCCGGACTGGCACCTGCGCCTCCAGCACCCGGAAGGTGCGCGCGATGATGGCGGTGAGAATGAGATAGAAGACCGTTACGACGATCAGCGGCTCATAGACGAGCAGCGTGTCCTGGCGCACCTTGCTGGCGACCGCATAGAGATCCATCACCGTAACGGTAAAGGCGAGCGGCGTTGCCTTGAGCTGCATGACGATTTCGCCGCCGATCGTCGGCAATGCGATGCGAATGGCGCGCGGCAGCCAGATGCGCCGGATCAGCGTGAAGGGTCGCATGCCGAATGCACGTCCCGCTTCCAATTCCCCCTTCGGCACTGCCAGCAATGCTCCCCGCAACACTTCCGCCTCGTAGGCGGCATAGTTCAGTGTGAAGCTGACGGCCGCAAAGAAGAAGCCTTCGCGTAGGACCGGCCAAAGCAGGCTCTGACGGATGCCAGGGATCATCGGCAATAGCGAGCCAACGCCATAGTAGAGAAGCCAGAGCTGGATCAGGAGCGGTGTACCTCGGAAGAAGGTGCAGTAACCTCGAGCGATATTTCGCACGAGCAGACCGCCGCTGACTTGCGCGAAGGCCAGACCGATGGCGAGGAGGAAGCCGAAGACGACGGATATCAACAGCAGCAATATCGTCTGGCCGGCGCCTGCCAATAGAAGTGGCCAGTAGGAAGTTATCCATGAGAAAGTCATCTGGCGTACTCCTCAGGCAAGCGTCGGTTGGCCGCGCCGCATCCGACGCTCGATCAGTCCGAAGACGGCGTTGGAGACGAGTGTGAGGGCGAGATACAGAAGAGCGGACGCCAGGAAGAAGATGAAGTAGTGCTTGGTGCTCGCGCCTGCGAGACGCGTGGCGAGTGCCAGTTCCTGATAGCCGACGACGGCGACCAGCGCGCTGTCCTTGGTAACGGACATCCAAAGATTGGCCAGACCTGGCAGGGCGTTCGGCAATAATGCCGGCAGGATGATACGGCGAAAACGCAGCCATGATCCCATGCCGAAGGCCTTCGCCGCCTCAATCTGGCCGGTCGGGATGGCGAGAATCGCGCCGCGCAGCACTTCCGTCATATAGGCACCCTGCACGAAGCCGAGCACTGCAACCGCGACGACAAAACCGTTGACCTCGATCATGGGCAGGCTGAGTGCAACCAAAAGCCGGTTGAGGCCGTCCATGCCGGCATAATAGAGCCCGACAATCAGGATCAATTCGGGGATGGCGCGGATAGCTGTCGTGTAAAGGTCGAGCAGCAGGCGCAGCGGCCTGTTGCCCGAGAGCTTGCCAAGTGCGCCGCCTGTCCCGAGCACAAGGCCGATCAGAAAGGCGCCGGCGGAAATGGCGATCGTCGAGACGGCACCCACGAGCAAGGTCCCGCCCCATCCGGGTGGATAGGGAGAGAGCAGGTCGAGAATATCCTGTTGAGTGGTCGCCATCGTTGGGATCGCTTATTTTGCGCCATAGATGTCGAAGTTGAAATATTTCCTGGTGATTTCGTCGTACTTGCCGTCGGAGCGTAGCGCAGCGATTGCTGCATTGAGCTTGGCCTTCAGCTCCGTGTCGCCTTTGCGCAAGCCCCCGGAAACGCCGGCTCCCAGTATCTCCTTGTCGTCGGCGACATCGCCCATCTTGGCGCAGCAATCCTTGCCACTATCGCTGCTGAGGAAGGCGTCAAGAGCAAGCGAATCGCCGAAGACATAGTCGATGCGGCCGGCGGCGAGATCTTGGAATGCCTCGTCGAGCGTCTGGTAGGTCTTCTCGTCGGCAACCTTGGCGAAGTACTTTTTATAATATTCCGACTGAATGGTGGACACTTGAATGCCAATGGTCTTGCCCTTCACGTCGTCGGCGGCCGCGCCAGGCTTCTGGTCCTTCGGGCCGATCAGGGTGCTTGGCGCATTGTAATACTTGTCGGTGAAGTCGATGACCTTGGAGCGCTCCGCGGTGTTTGACATGGACGACCAGATCACGTCGAACTTCTTGCTCTGGAGCGCCGGAATGAGGCCATCCCAGGAAAGCTCGACGATCGAGCATTTCTCCTTCATCTGCTCGCAGACGGCGTTCATCAGGTCGATTTCCCATCCATGCCACGCACCGGAGGCGTCCTTTGCGAAGAAGGGCGGATAAGATTCGTTCATGATGCCGAAGCGGATCTCGGCCTGTGCTGCGATAGGGGAAAGCGCAAGCGTGAGGCCGGCAAGAAGCATGGGGAGCATTTTCATTCGCGGGATTCTCCAGATGTGGTTTTCTAAAAATCAATTAAGGATCAGTGGCTTAGAGTGCCGGTGAACTCACGGCAGCGAGCGCTCAATGGAGCGTCGAATATTTGCTTCGGCGGGCCTTCCTCTTCGATCCGCCCCTGATGCAGGAAAACTACGTGGCTGGAGACATCGCGGGCAAAGCGCATTTCGTGAGTAACGAGCAGCATGGTGCGACCTTCCTCGGCGAGATCGCGGATGACCTTGAGCACTTCGCCGACCAGTTCCGGATCGAGTGCGGAGGTCGGCTCGTCAAACAGCATGACGGCGGGATCGACGCAAAGCGCCCGGGCAATGGCGGCGCGCTGCTGCTGGCCGCCGGAAAGGAATGCAGGATAGGCATCGCGTTTTTCGTAGAGCCCAACCTTGTTGAGCAGCGCGTCCGCCTTTTCGATGGCCTCGCGGCGGGCAATCCCCATGACATGGATCGGCGCCTCGATGACGTTTTCGAGTACGGTTCGGTGAGCCCAGAGATTGAAGCTTTGGAAGACCATTCCGAGGCCGGTGCGCAGTCGCTCGATCTGCCTCCAGCTCACCGGCTGCATCTGCCCACTGCGGGTACGCCTCAGGGCGACTTCCTCGCCGTTTATGGTGATGCGGCCTCTATCGGGTATATCCAGTAGATTGATGCAGCGCAGAAGAGTGCTCTTTCCCGAGCCCGACGAACCGATGATCGAAATGACATCGCCTTTTTGAGCCTGCGCCGATACGCCTCTGAGGACTTCATGCGGACCAAAGCTCTTGTGAAGATCATCCACACGAAGCGCCGGGGGAGGAGATTCTATCATACGCAATTCCGGTGAAAAATAATTCGCGGAGAATATCGCGGATCTCTGCCGCTTTTGCGCGCAAATTCCAGTCATTTTGCATAATATATGCGGAAATTTGTTCCTGCTGCATATAATGTGATAGAATGCCGGCATCGTCGGGCAATTTCGCCATTGGGGTTGGACAAGGATGGAAAGACTGGATCGCTTCGATCGCGATATTCTCGATATCGTTCAACGCAACTGCCAACTCACGGCGGAAACCATCGCCGAAGAGGTAGGGCTTTCGACTTCAGCCGTGCAGCGGCGCTTGAAGCGTTTGCGGGAGGAGGGGATCATCAAGGCGGAAGTCGCCGTCGTTGACCGCAAGACGACCGGCACCCCCATGGTATTCATCACCGGGATGGAAATTGACCGGGACAATTACGATGCGCTTGCCAAATTCCGCCTCTGGGCGGAAAAGCAGGATCATATTCAGCAGGTCTATTATGTCACCGGCGCCGTCGACCTCATTGCAATCATCACTGCGCGCGATGTCGAGCACTATGACGATATTGCCGCCGTGATCATGACGGAGAATCCTCAGATCCGGCGCATGCATACGAACGTGGTGCTGCGCGACGTCAAGTTGGGTCTCTTCGTTCCACTGGCGATCGGGGAGGACAACAATTAGAATCTTGGTCGTCGATCACTTGGTGGTATTTCTGCCGCACTGAAAGTGCTGTTCAAGGGAGGGAGTGAAGAAGCAAACAAAGCGTATGCCGAAAGTCTGCTGTGGTACTGAGGTTCGTCAGATTACCTACCTTTTGATTCAGACCCCGCAGTTCGTATCCTTTCAAGAGCTTGAGCTCGCGGAAGATCCATCTGTTGGCAGACGTTGGAAGACATTCTGAGCGAACCCCTGGCCTCCGGCCAGGCGAGTTTCTTGCCCTTGGTCACAGCAAGCAGTGTGACGACGTGCAGTCATTGCCCTCAGTTGTCCGACAGAAGCTAACGACACGAATTCTTTAAGTCTGTTGCGCATTTCCAGAGTGGCTTTGACCGCCGTGGAGAAGTGCGCGCCCGGGCCTGGGACGAGATCGAAGAGGAGACGACCTGGACAACCGGATTATAGTTGAGCCCACGAAAATGATCGCGGTTTAGTCCGCCGAACCCGGAGCGACGAATGGGAGGAAGAAAGCGAGGACCGCCGGCGTGTTGAACTGCTTGCCGCGCTGGGAGGTGGCATCGGACTATATGGGGCAGACACATCCTATCCTTTATCTAGAAGCGCGGCTTGCGCCAAGGCGGTCAAAAACTCGTCGTGAGCAGTCGAGAGCCGTGCTTTTAGTCGAGGCGTAGCAAAGTCGAAAAAGGCCCGTAATTTAACCGGCTCGTATCCCCCCGGCGTCCGCACTAAGCTGAGAGGAAGGGCCGGCCGCCCTAAGGCTGGCAGGACCGGAACAAGAGATCCATCTTGGAAAGATGATGTAATGTGATGAGAGAAAACAGAAATAATCCCGAGATCACTCTTGGCAGCTTCACAGGCAGCGTCCGTGGAATTGACGATGAGACGGTAGCGGGTCGGAAGCGTGCCATCGTTGGGAAAACCCCAGAAACTTGGAACTGTAAAGCCTTGGACGCCAATGCAGTCGTGGCGGGCGAGATCAGCTGACGCCCTCGGCGTTCCTTTCCGTCTGAGATAAGAACGACTGGCGGCAAATATACGATGCGCGCTACCGATCCGTGTCGCAACTAGCATACTATCCGGCAGCTCCCCCACCCGGAGGGCAACATCGATCTCTTCCTCCATTAGATCAACCAGTCGATCTACAAGTGTGAGTCGCGCGTCTATGTCCGGATACGCCTGGAGAAATTCAGACAGAACTGGCACCAGGTGCAATCGGCCGAGAACAATAGGTGCCGTAATGCGTATTTCGCCCCTTGGAGACGTATACTCGCCTTTGGCGCTCCGCTCTGCTTCTACGACCTGATCAAGAATCCTTTTGCAGGCGGCAACATACGACTTACCGGCGTCCGTTAACGTTATTCTGCGGCTGGAGCGGGTCAGTAGCTGGGTTTCAAGATGGCGTTCCAAATCGGCTATTTTTCGGCTTACGGTCGTCAGCGGTGCATTGAGACGCTGAGCGGCGGCAGAGAGGCTGCCTGTCTCAGACACTGTGACGAGGATCGACATCGAACCTAAACGATCCATCATTGCTACCAAAAAATGGGAGGGACGCTGCCATCTTTAGTGTATTCCGCCCAAGTTTGGAAGTTGTTACTTACACCAAGCGGCAGCATGATTGCCATCCCGCAGGGGATGACAGCGCCTTCTGCCTCCAACGATTTTTCCAGGCGCCAAAGTTCCACCGCGCCGAACCCAAGAATTTATGTAAAGTGGTCAACGTTATCATGAGCAGCACCAAAAATCAGGCCAGCACCGTATCTCGCCGCACGATACTCATGGCAGGCGCTGTCACCGTTGTGAGCTTGCTGGAGGGACAGATGTCCAAAGCAGAGAATGCTAGAGATAACGCAGCCTTCAAGGCATACGATATCGCGACCAATAATATCTCCTTGCATGTCACGGAAGTCGGTAGTGGACCGACCATCCTTTTCGTGCACGGCTTTCCCGATACTGCCTACACCTGGCGCAAACAGATGCAAGCGGTCGCGTCCGCTGGTTTTCGGGCTATCGCTCCAGATATGCGGGGATATGGGGGGTCATCGGCGCCGACGGACCCAGCACTCTATACGCCGTTGCAGACAGTCGGTGATCTTGTGGGACTCCTTGACGCTCTACAGGTGCCGCAGGCCATTGTGGTGGGCCACGATTGGGGCGCGAATGTTGCTTGGAATGCCGCCTTGATGCGACCTGATCGCTTTAAGGCCGTGTTCTGTCTTGCGGTCCCTTATTCGCCGCGTGGAAAGGACAGTGTTCTTGATGCGATGCGGGCTGCGGGACACGAAAAAGATTTCTACATGTTTGAACAAATCCAGCCCGCAGCGGATCAGACGTGGGCGGATGCAACAGTAACCATTCCGGGCGCCCTCTATTGGGCCTCCGGTTCCGCTTCTGCCGCCGAAGCCTGGAACCCACTCGACCCGACACGCAGCCTGCATCGCAGGGCGCCGGGTCAACTTCCTGCGTGGTTCGAGCCGGATTATGTTCAGCACAATATAAAAGAGTTCCAGCGGACCGGCTTTCACGGGGCGCTCAACTACTACCGTGCTGTACAGCCATTCTTTGAATTATCGGCCGCATATGCGGGCACGAAGATTTCGCAACCCTCATATTTTGTATGGGGCAGGGCGGATGGCCTGTTTCCCATTTATCACCTGACCGAGGAGACAATGCGCGACCGTCTTCCTGGCCTCAAAGGATATGTCGGTCTAGCGGGTGTCGGCCACTGGGTGCAGCACGAAGCGACGGATCGAGTAAACCAGGACCTCGTCACTTTCGCACGGTCAGTTGGTTAGGTGGCGCATCATGCAGAACGCCAATAGCGATTCTCAGTTTAATATCCGTGGCTCCGGATTCATGAGCGACCGAACCATTAGCTCGCTTCGTCACACCACCCACTTCTGGCAAGCGGGACCGAGCGATGGACCGTTGATGATCTTCCTCCATGGCTGGCCCGGGATCGGCCTCATATGGCGGGCGCAGATGCATGCTCTTGCTTCTGAAGGATGGCATTGCGTCGCCCCAGACATGAGAGGCTACGGCGGGTCTTCCGCTCCATCGGATTCAAATGCCTATGCCCTTAGCGAGATCGTCCAAGATATGGTCGAACTGCACGATAGCCTTGGTGGCGGGCCCGCAATCTGGGTCGGCCATGATCTGGGAAGCCCAGTGGCCGGAGCCTTCGCCGCGCACCATCCCGAGCGCTGTCGAGGCGTGGTACTGATTTCCGTTCCGTATTTCTCGGACGGTTTCGCCTTGGCCAATCTCATTCCACTCATCAATCGGGAACTGTACCCGTTGGATCAATACCCCGACGGGCAGTGGGATTACTGTCGTTTCTACGTCGATCAATTCGAGCAGACGGTCAGCGATTTCGATGCAGATATCCCCGCGACTCTCGCGGCCATCTATCGGCGAGCAAATCCGGCTTCTAAGGGGCAACCCTACCGTTCCGCGATGGTGACACGAAATGGCGGCTGGTTCGGCTCCGCTCATCATGCGCCTGCGGTGACGCCCGATCTCGCGCTTTGGCCGCCTGCGGACTTCGATGCGTTGGTAGCGGCATTTCAAGCGCACGGATTTCGAGCTGGAAATGCCTGGTATTTGAACGATGACGCGAACATTGCCTATGCCAAAACAGCGCCGGATGGGGGCCGCCTTCGCTCGCCAGTTCTGTTTGTGAATGGCGATCTGGATGGCCTTTGCGACGTTAATCTGAGCCGTATCGGAGATCCCATGCGCCAAGCATGCTCGAATCTAGCGGTGACACACCAGGTCGCGGGCCATTGGTTGCCGCTCGAACGGAAATCCGGAGTGAGCGAGGACATTCTATCGTGGACCAGAACCCAGCAGCTCGCGTAGTCGCCAAGAAAGGCAAAATGAGGATCAAAAATGACTGCACCTGAAACGTCAGCCTCGGCGAATAAGCCCAGTCCTTTTGCTTCCTGGAAAGTTGATCACGCCGGGATCCGGGTGCCCGATTTCGACGCGGCCATCGCGTGGTACACGACCAAGCTCGACTTCCGGCTGGTAAAGTCAGCTGTCGTTGGAAATCTTACGTTTGGCTTTGTTTCGCCGGCAACCGACGATAGTTTTAGTTTCGAAATCATGGCCGGTCCAGATGCCACCGACCGTCCCGCCTATTCGGATTTCCGTGATAGTTACACGCTTTCGGGATGGCACCATCTGGGCATCCGCGTCGATGACGTTGACGCTGCGGTTGAGGAACTCAAGCGCCGAGACGTCAAGATCATTAGCGAACCGCATGATGTCCCCGTGCTGAGACTACGTCTTGCTTTCTTCTGCGATCCTTGGGGCAACCTACTGGAAGTGATCGCACCAACGGTTGGCGAAAGCTGAGCAGAGACCCCGACACAACAGAGATGGGAGGGCAGGCGGTGCTCTGCGGCCTCCCATCCGCTATCGAGGAAAAGGCGCGGCCATCCTCGGGAAGGAGATGGCAATGACGACAATTTCGCAGATCAGCGCTACCGAGCATCGCATCCCGCGGGATCGTGGGAGCCTACGCGCTCGCGAGTTTGCGGGCGAGGGCCCCGCCCTAGTCCTGCTTCATGGCTTTCCCGATAACAGCCACATCTACGATGAGCTTATTCCGCACCTAACTTCAGCAGGCCGGCGGGTCATTGCGCTCGATTTCCTCGGCTTTGGCAACTCCGACAAGCCAAAGGGGGCGCGTTACAGCTTCGAACAACAGCTTGATGACTTGAAGGCAGTGGTCAACGTCCTCGACCTAGACATGATCGTTCCTGTTGGTCACGACGCTGGCGGTCCGGCAGCAGTAAACTTCGGGCTTGAGTGCCCTGACAGAACCGCCGCAGTGTGTCTTATCAATGCTTTCTATGGGGAGGCACCGGGCCTACGTGTGCCTGAATTCATTGAGCTTTTCGGGAATAAGAATCTAAAAGCGCTCTCTCGCCACTTTCTCGCGAGCCCACAGCAGTTCGCCTGGCTTCTAAACTTTCAACGCGAGCAAATGCAGGTTGGCCTCAATGAAGCGCAAAGGGCTCGGTATACCGAGGTCCTCGGCCCAATCATCGACAGTAACTTCCGACAAGGTGCAGGCGATGCCTTCGCGCAGATGACGTTTAAGCTGCATGACGAGGTGACGGCAAATACTGCACGATATACCGAGCTTCGTCGCACTGAAGTTCCCTTTGTACTGATTTGGGGCCAGTCGGACCCCTATCTGCACGTGAGCGTGGCAAAGCACATGCAAGCGCAGATGCGCGGGGCCATCGTCCACGTCCTCGACGCCGGTCATTGGCCACACATTGACGAGGCTGCCTCCGTCGCACAGCTGATGCTTGAGAGTTTGCCCCAGCTCTGAGGAAAAGAGCGCGACGATTGGGGTCATCGATGGAGGACTTTATGCGTATCCAAGGGAGTGGCGCTCTCGTTACGGAAGCCAATCGAAGGCTGGGCAAGTCGTTTGCAGACGCGTTGCCTTAAAGCTGAGAAACTTCTGGGAAATCGATCCGCCCATTGCGGACGATTTCGGGTCAGTTGTCCGATTCCATTCAAGAGCAAAGACGCCTTAAGCGTCCGCAATCGGCTTATATGAACTAACGCGCAAGCGTATCATTTCGCCCCGTCCGGAACCGGTTGCTTGAAGCGCGGCAGCAGCACCAATTCGGCAGCTTCGTCAGCATCTCTCAGAAGCGTATTGCGCGGCGCGCCCAGCTGCGCATGCATCGTCAGACCGCGGGCAAGGTCAATAACCTGGCGCGCGCGCGTGGTGACAGAAAAGTCAGGCGGAATTTCGCCCGCTTCGATGCCGTCGCAGAAACGACGCTCCACGAGCGCTACGCCGGCAGCCGCGGCGTCCTTCAGAAACTGCCTGACCTCAGCATCGTCCACGAGCGGCGCGACGCACACCATTAGGCATCCTCGGACCGCCCCTTCCTCGGTCGCAACTTCCACGGCATGCCTCAGGAAGCCGGCGATCGCGTCACGAAGAGCCGGTGGCGTGAAGAGCGCCTTGGCCGCAGCGGCGCCTTTTCGCTCTGCATATGTCCGCAGGACACGTAGGAAGAGCGTCCGCTTGTCTCCGAAGACCGAATACAGGCTTTGCCGTCCCACACCCATGCCTGCGATGAGATCGTCAATCGCGACACCATCGTAGCTTTTCGACCAGAAGATCCGCGTCGCTTTATCGAGCGCTTCGCCTTCGTTGAAGTTTCGCGGCCGCCCCCGCGGCCGGGTCGAATTATTTCGCATTTAGTCCAAAAATCCTTGACCGTTCGATTTGCACGAATATATAAGATTTCAGTCCATAATTAGCAAGCTGGCTCGTGGCCTCACGATTCGACCTTCTCTCACGGTGGAACCAAATATGAGACATTCAATCGTTCTGGTCACCGGCGCTACGTCGGGGCTCGGTTATGCCGCAGCTCGCTTGCTCGCCGATGGGGGATGGCAGGAGGTTATCGTGACGGGGCGCAGCCTGGCCAAGACCAAGGAAACCGCCGCCCAACTCGCCGACGAGGCCAAGAAGCGGATCTTCACGCCGCTGGAGCTTGATCTGAACAGGGCCGCCAGCGCCAAGTCTGCCGTCGCCGAGCTGGTCAAGCGCGGTCGGCCGATCGATTTTCTGCTGCTCAATGCCGGATTGGTCCCGACCAAGAAGCGCGTGATCACTGCGGAAGGCGTTGAAGCGTCCCAGGCCCCGCTTATCGGCCATCATGATCTGACCGTTGGGCTGCTCAACGCCAACCTGCTGAGCCCCGAGGCGCGGATTGTCATCACCAGCGCGGAGCCTGCACGCGGCGGCGTGCCCATGTTCAAATATACCGACCTGCCGGCGTTCGCGGCCCAATACTACAGGGACGACCAAACCGCGGCTGCTGAAGCCCTAATCCGCAGTGGACCAAACGTGAAGTACTCGCCTAACACTGCGTATGCCGACGCGAAGCTAATGATCGCCTGGTGGGCCGAGGCGCTGGCGCGCCGGCTTCCGTCCGGTATGGCCGTCTACGCTGTCTCGCCCGGTGCGTCGAACGCCACCAAAGTCGCGCGAAACGCTGGCCCGTTGTTGAAGTATCTGATGATTCCGATCGTGAACCTCGTTCCCGGCATGAATCAGACGCCGGAGGTTGCGGCCAGTCGCTACATCCAGGCGTCGGAATTCGGAACCGACCGCTCGGGGCAGTTCTTCGCTTCGGCCAAGGGTAAGTTCTCCGGCCCGATGGAACTGCAGCGCGAACCACACCTCCACGTTCGCGCCAGCCAGGAGGCCGCGTGGCAGGCGGTCGTCAAGGTCTCCGGCGCCGACTTGTCTCACCCGGCATCTTTGAGCGCGGTGTCCTGAAGCCCGACTGCCTTCGGGTCGCAGAGATATCATCTGAAATTGTCCAAAATCTATAGGCGTAATGGCGTCCCAGGAGACTATGAATGGCACGGTATCAAGATAAGAAAGTGGTGATCCTTGGCGGCACCAGCGGCATGGGTCTCGCGACGGCGAAGAAGCTTCTTGATGGCGGCGCGCGCGTTCTGGTGACAGGCCGCTCGCAAGCCGGCCTGGACTCGGCGAAGCAGGAGCTTGGGGCTGACGCCCTCGTGGTTTCGAGCGACGCGCGGTCGTTGACCGATATCGATGCCCTCGCCGCTCAGGTGAAGGCCGAGTTCGACACCATCGACCTGCTTTTCGTCAACGCGGGGTTCAGCATCCCAACGCCGCTCGCGAACGTCACCGAGGCCATCTACGACGAGATGTTCAACCTCAACGCTAAGGGACCGTTCTTCGCGGTCCAGAAGTTCGCGCCTCTCATCAACAGGGGCGGCTCCGTCGTCCTCACGACCTCGGTCGCCAACGTCAAGGGATTGCCCGGGCAAGTCACCTATGGCGCTGCCAAAGCCGCGCTTCGATCGTTGGCTCGGACGCTCGCGACCGAGCTGCTTCCCCAGGACATCCGTGTCAACGCCGTGTCGCCCGGCCCAATCGCCACGCCGATCCTCGACAAGGTGTTCCCCGATAAGACCATGGCCGCCCAGGTCCGGGAGAAGATGACCGATATGATCCCGATGAAGCGCTTCGGGACCTCCGAGGAGATTGCGAAAGCCGTCCTCTTCCTCGCGTTCGACGCGACCTTCACGACCGGCCTCGAGATTCCGGTCGATGGCGGTTGGTCGCAACTCTGAGGGGGCGGGTGAAATGAAGATGCGGCGAATTGTGAGCGCGGAGACCAAGGCTGGCGTCGTCATGCAAGTGGACGATGTTCTCGACACCGAAACCGCCGACAGGGTCACGAACATCTGGGGCTTCGACAAGATTCCCCAGCTGCCCCTTACGCCTGAGCAAATTCTCGGTGAATACAAGCGGCTCGGGATCTTCGGGCCAAAGGACTCGGTCCGCGTCGACCTCCAGATCATTCCTCCCGAGAAAGCCGGCGAGACGGATCTCGGGGCCTTAATGGCCAAGATCGATTTCGGCACCGGCGGAGGTATGACCCAAGGTGAGCACGGCGGTTCGATGCACCGCACCGACACCATCGATCTCGCGGTCGTGCTCAAGGGAGAAGTGGATATCGCCTATCCGGGAGAAGACGGCCAAGCGCACTCGGTCACCGCCAGGGAAGGCGACTTCTTCGTTCAGAACGGCGCTTTTCACGAATTCCACAATCACTCGGACGACCCTTGCGTGATCCTCATGGTCGTCTTCGGCGCCGACAGGAAAGCGGTCTGAGCCCAACGTGCTGAGAAGCCTCTAATGACACCCACAGCCAACCATTCTATCCCAAGGCGAGGTAAATTTCGCCGCGCCGTCGCGGCCATATGGGCCTTCTTGCAAGCGATGGATTCCACCAGCTTCGACTATTCGATCGATCGCTTCGAACGCTTGGAACGGGAAATCGAACGACTGAAGGAGGAGATGCGCGAAGTACGAAACCCGGTGGCGATCGATGCCCACAAGCAAAAAGGTGACTAATGTCCTTATTGAAGAACAAAATCGCCGTCGTCACGGGCGGCAGCAGCGGCATCGGCCTCGCGACCGCCAAGAGGTTCACTGAAGAAGGTGCCTATGTATTCATCGCCGGGCGCCGTCAGGCCGAGCTCGACAGGGCCGTCGCAGAGATCGGCAAGAACGTCACTGGCCTAAAGACCGACATCTCGAAGCTCGATGACCTCGACCGTTTCTACGAGGCCGTTGCAAAGAAGGGCAAGATCGATGTGATTTTTGCTGGCGCGGCCTTCGTCGAAAAGATGATGACTGCCACCGCGACACCTGAGCATTTCGACAAGACTTTCAACGCCAATGCTCGCGGCACGTATTTCACGGTTCAACGGTCGCTGCCATATCTGAATGATGGGGCCTCAATCATCCTCGTGGCAGCCGCCGGCAAAAACAAAGGCATTCCGGGCCGCAGCACCTACAGTGCCACCAAGGCGGCGATCCGGTCATTTGCACGGACGTGGACTAACGAACTCAAGGATCGGAAGATCAGGACCAACGTTTTGAGCCCTGGCGCGATCGACACGCCGATGTTCGACGATCAGTACCCGACCGGACACGGCGCCACTGATGCCAGACAGCAGATCACCGCGATGACGCCTCTGGCACGCCTGGGGCGCCCCGAGGAGATCGCATCCGCAGCTTTATTCCTTGCCTCGGACCTAAGCAGCTACGTCGCCGGCATCGACCTTTCGGTCGATGGCGGCCTGACCGCAGTCTAACTCGAAGGACCTGGCGCAGCGCCGGAACGTCATCTTCCGAGGAGTGCCAGAGCTTAGGCTGTGCCCAGTGAGCGTCCAGCCCTCCCTACCGAAAGCGGACTGTGAGCGCGGCGCTAAGGCGGTAGCTGTCGATCGCCTAAAACCCGTAAGTCTTCTTTGCCCAAATCCGGTCATCGAAAGAAGCAAAACCCCGTGTTGCCGGAGATGCGGTTCCAGAGGGAACGCGGAATGACAGGGTCGTCCGTTCAAACCTCTTTCAAGAGCCTTGGGACATAATTCGCACTGCTCAACGCTGGCTCCGATCCATTCTCAAAGTCGGCTTTGCGCGCGCAAGCTGACCTTTGCAGGCTCTCCAGCGAGCTCCGAAAGCTGAAGTTTGCTGCAGGCGACTGGCTGAAGATCAAATGTATTCAGAGTGAAAGTTTCATGATCGTCGGCTACGAGCAGTCAGCCGCCGCGCGAGGCGGGATCGGCAGCCTGTTGCTGGCCGCCCGGCGCCGAGAGGATTGGGTCTACGTTGGCGCCGTCGGAACGGGCTTTAAGGAAAAGGACGCGGCTTATTTGAGGAAGACGCTCGACAAGCTGAAGACGAGGACGCCGGTCGCGGCGCTCAAGGGTAAGAATTACGTCTTCGCCCAGCCGACGCTGATCGCCGAGATCGAATTCCGTGGCTGGACCGACGACGGCAATCTGCGGCATGCATCCTATAAAGGGCTGCGCGATCCAGGACAATGCTGCTGTTTATGAACTCGACTGACCGGTTGGCGTGACCTTAATTTTTTTCGATCGGTGCTCTTGAATCGGAAATTCCCAAAAACCAAATCGTTTGCCGCCAGCCGCTAAAACAAGGGCTGGCCTTGCTGGGGGCGTCGCCTTTCGGCGCTTCCGTACCCCATGTTGCTTCAAGGAGGATATGGCTATGGCAACATCTTATGACTACGCACCGTTGTTCCGCTCGACCGTTGGCTTCGACCGGGTTTTTAATCTTCTCGAGAACGCCCAGCGCGCCCGGTCGATCAGCGACTGGCCGCCCTATGACATCGTCAAGACTGGCGATGACAGCTACCGGATCTCGATTGCGGTGGCGGGCTTTGCCCAGGACGATCTCGATATCACCTTCCAATCCAACCTTCTGACCGTCACCGGCAAGAAGCAGGAGACCACCAATGACGGCTACCTGCATCGCGGCATCGCCGGCCGGCCGTTCGAGCATCGGTTCGAACTTGCCGATCACGTCAGGGTGAACGGAGCGGATCTGAGCAACGGTCTCCTGTCGATCGATCTCCTTCGCGAGATCCCGGAGGCTCTGAAGCCGCGTAGGATCGACATCCAGACCAATCCGGCTGTCACGCAGAAGGCGGCTCCGGTCCAAATCGAAGCGCAGAAGGCCGCTTGATCGAAACCTTGGAAAACGGGCGCCGTCGTGGCGGCGCCCATCAACATCGCGGGTTGGAAAGGAGCGCGTCATGAAACCCGATATGTTCAGAGAACCTGTTACCATCCTTGTCGGCCTCGGCTTTCCCGCTGAGGTCAGAACCGTCATGGATGCCTACCGGCATCTGACCGATTGGCCGGCCTCAAACCGGGACACCGCGCATTCGATCGCGCTCAAGGCCTGCAGCGCGGCCCTTCGCGGAGAGATCGAAGCCGAGACCGCGCGCGGTCTGTTCGCTGCCTTCGCTGACAAACATGATCTGCTGGCGCCCGAAGCCGACGTCATCGTGGCCTCTCGTCGCCGGCATGACAGAGATCCGCACGTACGTTGAGGGGGCCGAGATGCACGAGATTTTGCAGCAGGCGGCCAGCAACGCTATGGCAATGGGACCAACGGTCCTGCTTCACGGCATGCAGATTGAGCGGCCGCTTGACGTAGTGAAAGCGCGTGCTCTTTCAGTTGACGATAAGCGTGCGGTCCTCGCCGCTTGGGCTTCGGACTTTTACGCCGTCGATTCCAAGCCGGCGGTCCGCCATATGCCTGGAACACCGAAGCCGGTTTCCATTGATGAAGTGCAGGTTGCCCTCAAAGAACTCGATCGGCGTTACGGATAGTGATTAAGCGTACCGGCAGGCCGGGCCGGTTTGTTCCTGTGTCGGCCGTTTGCGATCGAGATCGGAATGGTCGAGACCGAAATGTTCCAGAACGAGGTCGAGGTTGCGGCGGTTGGATTTGAAGTAGACGTCGAACAGGTCCCCGACCAATGGGACGCTCCCGGCCGCCGCATCGAACCCGACATTGACCAGCATCTTGAGAAGCTTGTCATTGGGCATGCCAAGCCGCCGCGCCTCGTTGACGATGTAGAGACTGATCGCAGCGCCGGCGAAATCGCCGACAACAGGCACCAACCCCATGATTGAATCTGCTCCGAACGAAAAGCGTGTTCCGGGAATGCGGAGCGCCGTGTCCATGAGGCGCGCCAACCCACGCATGTGGCGAAGGCGGGCCAGACGGTCCATGGCGCGGAAATCCGTGTACTGACTATGTGCTCGCTCGTATGTCATGCCGCCACTTTCATCATCTTGCCCAGCCTCTTGATGGCCTGCTCCAGCGAGCGCTGTCCGTCACAATAATCCTGCCATGCGCTCGACCTGGCCAACAGCGCCGGCACGGTGCGGATGGTGAAGCGCTTCGGATCGAGATCCGTCTTCACCTGGCCCCAGGTGAGCGGCATTGATACAGTGGCGCCCGGTCGCGCGCGGGGCGATAGCGGCGCGACGGCGGTCGCCATCCGGTCATTGCGCAGATAGTCGAGGAAGATCCGGCCGTTGCGCTGGTTCTTGGCCATTTTGATCAGATAAAGCTCGGGATTTTCGCGCGCCATCTGAAGGCAGACATCGTGTGCAAAGCCCTTGGCCTCGGGCCACGACAGTTTCTTGCCTTTTGCGACAGCAAGCGGCGTAACGACGTGCAACCCTTTGCCGCCGGTCGTCTTACAGAAACTGACAAGGCCGAGTTCCTCCAGCCGGTCGCGCATTTCCCGTGCGGCTTCGACCACGGTGGAGAAGGGCACGTCCGGACCTGGATCGAGGTCGAAGACAAGACGACCGGGCACTTCCGGTTGGCCCGGTTCGCAATTCCAGGGATGGAGCTCGACGCCGCCGATCTGGGCGATGGCGGCGAGGCCCTCGACGCGGTCGATCTGCAGATAGGGCTTCTTGTCCCCGAACACCTTGACCAATTCCTGCAGGTTCGACGTTCCCGGCATCGCATGCCGCTGGAAGAACTGCTCGCCGCCAATGCCGTCAGGCGTCCGGATGATCGAGCACGGCCGCCCTTCGATATGGTCGATCAACCATGGACCGACCGCTTCATGATAGCGGGCGAGATCTTCCTTGGTCACCGGCTCTCCGTCGTTGGCGTTCGGCCAGAGGGGCTTGTCCGGGCTGGAGATCATCACGCCCATCACCTCGGCCTTGGCGTTCTTGCCGCGCGCGGGTCTCAATGGCTTTGTCGCGGCCGGCGTCGGAGTGTCGGTCTTTGCCGGCGATGCCGGCTTTTCGGCCTCGACTTCAGCCGCGGGCTTATCTTCGCGCAATCCCTTGTATGCCGCCTGGCGGACCAGTCCATCCGCCGTCCAGCCCGCGAACTGGATCTCGGCGACCAGCTCCGGCTTCACCCAGACGACGTTGGGATCCTTCTTCGGCGCGCCGATGCCCGTGAACGGTGATTTGTCGGCCTCGATCTCACGGAGCCTCGGCAAGATCGTATCGACCGTTTTGGCACCATAGCCGGTCCCGACCCGCCCGATATAGACGAAGTCGTCACCCCTGAAGACGCCGACCAACAGGGAACGAAACTTGCCATTGGTCTTGGCATAGGCGCCGATGACGACTTCATGGCCGGCGCGGCATTTGGACTTCGCCCAGGTCTCGGTGCGGCCGGATTGATAGGGAGCATCCGCCTGTTTCGAGACGATACCTTCCAGCGACAGCTTGCAGGCCGACTTCAGGACGGCATCTCCGCCAGTCTCGAAATGCTCGACGAAGCGCAGGCGCGGATCCTCGCCGGCATCCTCGAGCAATTTCTGCAGCCGTTCCTTCCGCTCGGTGAGCGGCAGTTGCCGCAGGTCCTCATCGCCCTCGAACAGCAGATCGAAGGCGAAATAGACCAGTGCGTCGGTCTTGCCTTCCGACAGTGCGGCCTGAAGTGCTGCGAAATCCGGCGCCCCGTTTTCATCGAGCGCGCAGATCTCACCATCGACAATTGCATTGGGCAGGCTTGCGGCCGATGTCGCGATCGCCGGATACTTGGCCGTCCAATCCAGACCCTCGCGGGTCTTAAGCGTCACCTCGCCGTTTTCGATGCGCGTCTGGATGCGATAGCCGTCGAACTTGATCTCGTGGATCCAGCCGTCGGCCGAGGGTGGGCGTTCAAGCGTTTCGCAAAGCTGCGGCGGTATGAACTCCGACATAGCGGACTTTGCCGGTTTTTTCGGTGCTTGTTTTCGCTTTGTCTTCGTGTCCGCCGCACGTTCCTCCGCCGCCAGTCCATGATTGCTGTCCCAGACGGCATCAGCCTGAACGTCGCCGCTCTGCACCATGAACGGTTTTGGCTTCCTGCCTTTGCCGGCGGCGATCGCTTCCATGGTTCGGCCCGAAGCGACGGAGGTTGTGTTCTCCTCAAGGACGGCCGCGCCGTCTTCTTCGACCGAGAAATCGTCGTGATGCTTGATCAGCAGCCAGTTGGTCCGCTTGCCGCCGTCGCGGTCGTTGCGCATCCGCACCAGAACGAAGCTGCCATGCAGCCGCTCGCCCTCCAGCGTGAACTTGAAATCGCCCTTGGCGAGCGCCTGCTCGGGCGTCTTGCTGCCTTCGAGCTCCCAATAGCCACGGTCCCACAACATCACCGTGCCACCGCCATACTGGCCTTTCGGGATCGTGCCCTCGAAATCACCGTAGTCGAGTGGGTGGTCTTCGACCTCGACCGCCAACCGCTTGTCGTGTGGATCGAGCGAAGGCCCCTTCGTCACCGCCCAGGACTTGAAGACACCATCGAGTTCGAGCCTCAGATCGTAATGCAGCCGCGTGGCGTCGTGTTTCTGGATGACGAAGCGCCTGCGGTTCGATGCGTTCAGCTTCGCTGCGCCGCTCGGCTCCTGCGTCTTTTCAAAATCGCGCTTCTGCTTGTAGGTCGATAGCTTGTCGCTGGTCATGGCAGTCCCCCGTAGAAATCCGCCACCCGCCTCGGATGAAGACGGGGATGAGGCGCGGGCCGGACAGGTGAGACGCTCGGCTGCCGTTTCGTTGGCCGCGACGAGAAACCGGAAAATCATCGCGTTCGTCATTCCTGTCACGTCCGGCTGACACAGAACGCGACCTCAGCAGGCAAAAGGCGACAGATAACCGTTTTGTTCCGTGGAGTTGGGCAGGAGCGCCATCCGCTCTAAGTTGCCGACCTAGCCCTCTCTCATTTGATATGCGCTGATTGCATAACTGCGCTGCAGTAAAGTCTATTTAATAGGCGGCCCGAACGCGTATGACGTGTGTATCGAAGTGATGCATCTCCTCCCGCGTCGGTTCGATATGCAGACGTCCTACTCCTCCTCCCAAGGGCGTTTGCGGGAACAGCAAAACTCCTCCTCCCAGTTGCTGTTCGGTTATTTTTCGAGAAGCCTGCCGCACCTCCTCCCGCGGCAGGCTTTTTGTTCTGGTCCCGCATCCAGTGCGGCTGCGTGCGAAAAATGGCGTGGCAGCCGAGGACTGGGAACGCGTGAGGTATTTTCGCGAGCCGGATATTCTTGGTGGGGTTTGTGTCAATATCATTTGCTCGACCTGTTAGGAGCTTTTGTTCACTCGCATCCTCTTGCAAAATAACGGGTCGGCGGTTCGTACCTGTTCAAGCCACCGATGTACATTTTGCACCCGACGGCGCCCTCGAGATGGCGATATTTTTTCGCGTTCGCCGCCGACTGTGGGCATATGTTGACCGGTTGAGACCCAGCTCGTTCGGGCCCTTCAGTTCCTAGCAGAATCAGCAACAATCACTACGGCTTCCAAAAATGGCTCCGGTGTGATAAAGCCTCGGCTATAGTTTGTAAGAGCAAAGGAAACATCACTCGCTATGGCTCCCGTTGCTGCCCAGCGATCTCGCGCACTCGACCTTCTAAGGACCCGGGGGATGCTCCGACTGAAGGACTTTGTCGCTGAAGGCATTGGCCCGGAGACGCTCGCTCGCCTTGTCCGAGAGGAGATGATCCTCCGCCCGGCACGTGGTCTCTATCAACTGTCCGACGCCCACGTCGAGGCTGCCCATACACTGGCTGAGGCGTCGGTTCTCGTTCCAAAGGGTATCGTTTGCTTAACCTCCGCTCTTCAATACCATGAACTGACGCTGCAGATGCCATCGGCTGTATGGATGGCTATCGACCGCACTGCCTGGCGGCCCAAGATCGATTATCCGCCTATTCGGTTCGTGCGCTTCACTGGATTGGCACTGAGCGAAGGGGTCGAGCGTCATAACATCGAGAATGTCGACGTTCCGATCACGGATCCGGCGAAGACAATTGTCGATTGCTTTCGTTACCGGACCAAGATCGGCCTCGACGTCGCGATGGAGGGGTTGCGCGAGGGTCTCCGCCGTCGCCTATGCAAGCCGGATCAACTCTGGCATTACGCCTGCAACGCACGGATCTGGTCGGTCATGCGTCCTTACGTCGAAGCAATGGTGTCTGATGCCGCGTAAGCCTAGTAATTCGGTGCATCAGTGCGAGCGCGTCTCCTGGATCGGGCACGTGCCGAGCGATCGGATTTTCAGATTCTCCTGACGCGATATGCACTCGAGCGTCTGCTCTACCGGCTGAGCGTGTCGTCGCACCGCGATCGCTTCATCCTCACAGGCGCTATGCTCTTCGTGACCTGGGTCGCCGATCCGTTTCGGCCTACACGCGATCTGGATCTGCTTGGCCACGGCGACAACGACGCCTGGGCGATTGCCGAAACCTTCCGGGCCATTTGTGCGCAGCCGGTCGCCGATGACGGTGTGATGTTTGATGTCGCCGCGCTGATGGCGGCCCCGATTCGTGAGGAGGTGGAATATGGCGGTGTGCGGGTCCGCACCACAGCAGCGATCGCTGGTGCGCGTATTCCGATCCAGGTCGACATTGGTTTCGGCGACGCTATTACACCCGCAGCTATAGAGATCGACTATCCCGCCCTGCTCGACGCACCGGCTCCGCATCTGCGAGCCTATCCGATCGAAACGGTGGTGGCCGAGAAATTCGAGGCTCTTGTTACGCTCGGGCCAATAGCAGGCTCAAGGACTTCTATGATCTCTGGGTGATTTCTTGAACGTTCGAGCTTGGCCGGGCAGCCCTTGTCGAGGCCGTTCAGCGGACCTTCGAACGACGCGGAACGATTCTTCCATCCGATATTCCGGTTGGTCTGACCGATGAATTCGCCGGGGCATGGGCTGCTCAGTGGCGCGCCTTTCTGAGGCGCGATCGGATGGCAGCCGCACCAGAAGCTTTCGCCGCTACCGTCGCAGATCTTCGTGTCTTCTTAATGCCGCTGGTCGCCGGGCAGGATGACCTACAGGTCTGGCAGCCGAGCGGGCCGTGGTCGGCGGGAGCAGCAATCGATGAGGCATAGCGGGGCGGCCAATCACTTCGTTCCGACCGATGCATTTGATGGAGAAAAGCGCCGCAATTGCGGCCCCGAGGAGCGGTATGGATAAGAAACACTTTTATCGTGTGGGCAGCCATTCAGGTGCCTGGGATGATCTGCCTACAGACCCGGATGAGCTAGACTCTCTGGTTAATAGCGCTCGGAAGCACATCGAGCCATGGCTATCAGCTGTTTTCCAAGCAGAACACCTCAATCTGCTACTTGGCAGTGGATTCACCACCGCGATCGGTTACATCGCGGGTTTAGGGGCCACTGGAATGGCCAAGGTCACATTTGGCACGACGTATGACGCCGCCATCGATGCCCATGCCCAGGCCGGGGCAACGACCATGAAAAGAGGTGCGGCAAACATCGAAGATCAGTTTCGAAGTGCGCTTGCGCTGCTCGAGGGTCTGGCGGTCATAGACAAGGAAGCGGAAAGAGCTCTCAAGGATGCCATAGATGCCCAGAGGTCTGGCTTCCTCACTTCATTATTGAACTTTCTCGCGCATCATCGCTCCTGTGTCGCTGGCAAGTCGTCGTTCGGTGAAGTGGCGCCTATAGACCCCTAGCAACAATACCGATGACCAAGTTTCGTTTGTGCTGAGCGGACTTCGTCGATTGCGACTGTCCCCGGTCGCCTCGGGCAGTTAGCGAAACGTGGCCTGCGACTCTACCGCGTAGAGATCAAAATCTGTCTGGCCAAAACCGTTCGGCAGTTCAGTGTGGGATAACTCAATCGTGACTGCACCGAGAACATTCAGAGGCTCTCATACTTTTACCGGTGGGCGTTTTTAGCCCGATCCTTTGCGCACCAGTCGGAAACGTGGCCTGAGGCGCTAAGCCACAACCGCCTACGGCGCGCATCCGCAGCGCTACCGACTGGTCAGGAGCTTGGATCAGCTTCAGTTAAGACCGCACGCAGGCCATCTATAGTAAATGGCTTCGACAACTGACGAGCATCTCCGATACCCGACGCCGTCTTGGCGCTATCGTCACCGCTTGCGAACACGATGCGGACGTTTGGCCAGTTCTCCCGGACCCGGCGTGCGAGATCAATTCCCGACATGCCTGGCAAGCCTACGTCAGTCAGCAGCACGTCGATGTCTTCCATTTCCAACACGCCAAGGGCGTCTTCGGCAGAGTTGGCTTCGTGGACGGCGTGGCCGAGCTCCTCAACCAAATCAACCGTCGACATAAGGATGAGCGGCTCATCCTCCACAATGAGGACACGCGCGTTTGCTGACTGTGGCACCTGTGTAGGTGTGGGTGCTTGTTCATGACGCTCCAGCCGTTCCACAGCGATCCTGTGCTGCTGCGCGTTGCTCAGAACGTGACGAACTTTGCGGGCCAATGCCTCACGCGTATAGGGCTTGGACAAGAGCTCGACGCCGGCATCCAAGCGTCCTCCATGGACGATCGAGTTTTCGGTGTAACCCGAGGTGAAGAGGACTGCCATGCTGGGAAACTGGGCCTTGGCCTTTCGTGCAAGCTCCGTGCTGCGCATCGGGCCGGGCATAACGACGTCGGTAAACAGCAAGTCGATTTGAACGCCACTGTTGACGATCGCAAACGCGGACTGCGCGTCATGCGCCTTAAGGACGCGATAGCCAAGGTCCGTCAGGAGGGCGACCGATGTGTCGCGGACACCATCATCGTCCTCGACAACGAGTACAGTTTCCGTGCCCCCTTTCACGGGGACCGCATTGGCGTCGGTCAGGCTGTCCTCGGTCTGCGTCGTGCGCGGCATATAGAGTTTCATCGTCGTGCCGTGGCCAACCTCGGTATATATCTTGAGGTGCCCGCCGGACTGCTTCAGGAAGCCGTAGACCATTGACAGCCCGAGACCACTGCCCTTCCCATCTGTCTTCGTGCTGAAGAAGGGTTCCAGAACATGCTCGATGATATCGGGCGGTATGCCCGAGCCGGTATCGGTGACAGCCACCAGCACATATTGTCCGGGCCGAACATCTTCGTGCGCACGGGCGTAATCGTCATCAAGAACCGAATTTACCGTTTCGATCGTTAGCCGCCCCCGACCGTTCATCGCATCGCGTGCATTGATTGCCAAGTTCAGGATCGCGTTCTCCAGCTGGCTTGGATCTATCAGCGTATTCCACAGACCGCCGGAAACGACGGTTTCGAGCTCGACCTCCTCACCCAACGCCCTGCGCAGCATGTCATCCATGTTCTGGATGAGCTTGCGCACGTTGACGACCTTTGGTTCGAGCGGCTGCCGGCGGCCGAACGCCAAGAGCTGCGATGCCAGTTTCGCGCCTCTGGCCACGCCCGCAAGTGCATTTTGAAGGCGTTGCTCAGCACGCTTATTCCCGTCAATATCCTTGGATAAAAGCTGCAGATTGCCACTCACGACCTGCAGAAGATTGTTGAAATCATGGGCCACGCCACCTGTGAGATTACCCAGCGCTTCCATTTTCTGCGCTTGCCTCAAGGCTATCTGAGCTGTTTCGCGTTCGGCGGTTTCCTTCTCCAGATTCAGAAGGGCAGTTCTTAGCTCTAAGGTACGCTGCTCCACTTTCTGCTCGAGCGTATGGTTGAGGCTTTGGAGCTGATCTTCGGCGCGCTTCTGGTGCGTGACATCGAAACCATCAACGAAAATGCCCATTACCGCGCCGGCGGCATCGAAAATTGGCTGGTAAATCAGATTGACGAAGCGCTGATCCGGCTCCTCGTTGCCTTCACGTTGTAACAAGACCGGCAAGTGCCGGCCGATGTAAGGCCTGCCTGACTGGAACACACCGTCAAGCAGTTCGAAAAAACCTTGCCCGTCGATGTCAGGAAGTGCATCCCTCACGTTCAGGCCCACCAAATCACGGTGACCGACCAGTTGCAGGTAGGCATCGTTGACAAGTTCGAATTTATGATCCGGTCCGCGCAGGATGCACATGAAGCTTGGCGCCTGTTGGAACAGGTCTCGCATTCGATCGCGCTCCGCAGTCCGCAACTCGACTTCAGACGAGAGCTGGCGGTTGAGCTGCTCGAGAGCGACGGCAGCCTTCTCGCGCATCTCGGCAGCCTCAGCCAGTGCCGCCGCTCGCCGCCGTTCAGTCTCGAAGGCTTCGGCGCTGGCGAGACGTGAGGTAATTTGGCCCGTGATCAGCTTCAGGAAATCCAGATACTCCCCGGTGACCGCCCGATGCGGGTTGAGACCGCTTATCAGGACCCCCTTTGGTTGATCGTTGCCCTGTCCGATGAGCGGAGTGAAAGCCGCATGGGATGGTGCTTTTGGCCATGGGCCAGTTGGAATGTCCTTACTGTTCGACAGGTCTACCAGTTCGACCGCCTGATTTGTCCAGGCGCGCTCAAGGTTCCAGATGCTCGCGCTACGGTTTATCTCTACAGGCAATAGCGGAAGGTCATCGGGGGCGCCGCAAACCCACTGGCGCCTCGCGTTACCTAGGTCGTCGAAGACGTAGAGGGCGCTGAAAGGAAGATCTTGAAGGTTTCCCCCGAGGGCTTCCCGTGATGCACTAAAGACCGCGGATTCTGTGTCCGCCGCGGCAAGTCCAGATGCGAGGGCTCGCAGGGTCGCCAGGCGGCGTTCACTGATAACCCGCTCTGTCTCTTCGGTGACGGCGCAGAACACCCCTTCAACGTTGCCGCTATCTCCGATCAGCGGGCTGTACGAGAATGTGTGGTAGGTTTCCTCGGGATAGCCGTCGCGCTCGAGCAAAAGCAGAAGCGCTCTGTCCCACGTGGACTGGCCCGTCTCATAGACGGTTGCCAGGCGGCCTTTCACATCATCCCAGATCTCCGACCAAAGGATCTCCGTTGGCACGGCAAGCGCATTGGGATGCTTATTTCCGAGCGTCGGTCGATAGGCATCATTGTAAAAGAAAGCGATATCCGGCCCCCATCCAAGCCACATCTCGAATTTCGACGTCAGCAGCAGCCGGATCGCCACCTTTAGCGCCTCTGGCCATTGATCCGGCGTGCCGAGCAAGCTACTCGCCCAATCGTGCTGCCGCATCAATTGCGCCATTTCGCCGTCGCCGACAAATATGTCCTGATACTGATCCGAGATTACAGTCATCGCACTTCCATCGGGATATCGCCGAACTCACTTAGGCCCTTGATAACGCATGGCCAGATCGTTAGTTCTGATCCGGCGCAGTTTTTTGCATCGGTGGAAGAAATCGACAATGAAGCGAGAAATGTAGCAGCTGGAATGGAGTGCTGAGGAGCTCCGGCGAGCTATCCAGTCGGCCGGGGGATAGTCGGGCAAACCCGCGCGGTCGTCTCAGGATTGTCGCGCGCAAGTTCGTCGGCATTCAGCCGAATTGTCTGCGCCATATTCGCAGACATCAGAGCGAAACGCCCCTCGCCATAAACCAAAGCCTCTTGCGAGGCGGTCTCAAGCCACCGGGCGAAATCCACGACGATCTCTTCCCTCTCAGGGATGCTGGCACTTCTGATGATATTGATATTCTCTTCCATGCGGTCTCACTCCATACAGACGTGGAAAGCGACGGGCTCATCAAGCCCCGAATCGTCAGGTGAGCTGGGAAGTGGAAAATCCGGATTCAAGCCTCAGTGCAGCTTGAATTCGCCATCGACGCGCCGCCATTCGTTCGGTCCGATCAGGCGCTGATGGCTGTAGCGGACGGAATGCAGCGGCCCATCGAGATTGGTCTCCCAGAACTCAAGGAACTTCTGCATCTCGGGAAAATCGGGCGCCAGATCGTAATCCTGCCAGACATAGGTCTGTAGGACGCTCTCGAAATCGGGAATGCGGTAGAGGATGTGCGCAGTGGTGAGACCATAGCCGTTGAGTTGGCGCTCCAAATCCGATGAAAATTGCATACTTCATCTCCATTTCATGACAGTCAAAAATTGCCGCAAAATTTCACGGCCATCAACGGATTTCTGAACGACTGATGCTCTTTTTTGTTCCTTTCCAGTGTGTTAGCAGCCCTCCCCGCAGAGTGCTAATTTTTCTATTGCCCCCTCTTGAAATCGCGAAATCCAAAAAATAAATTTTTCGCGCTAACGCTCATTGAGGTTTGCAACCTGGCTGGATTGGCTCTCCGGTCCGGCCAGGGTTTTCAACGTCATCATTTTTGCTCAATGGAGGAAAACATGTCGTTTAGACCGCTGCATGATCGAATTCTCGTTCGCCGGGTCGAATCCGAAGAAAAGACCAAGGGCGGCATCATCATTCCCGATACCGCCAAGGAGAAGCCCTCTGAGGGCGAAGTCATCGCCGTCGGCTCAGGCGCCCGCAATGACGCCGGTCAAATTCAGGCGCTCGACGTCAAGGCCGGTGATCGCATCCTGTTCGGCAAATGGTCCGGTACCGAGATCAAGATCAACGGCGAAGATCTGCTGATCATGAAGGAAAGCGACGTCATGGGTATCATAGAGGCCCGGAGCGAGCAGAAGATCGCCGCCTGAGCATCAGCCGGCAACCCTATCAGTCAAATAGCTGCCTATTGAGGAGTTAAACAAATGGCTGCGAAAGAAGTCAAATTCAACACTGATGCCCGTGAACGCATGCTGCGTGGGGTCGATGTCCTTGCCAACGCCGTGAAGGTCACGCTAGGCCCGAAGGGCCGCAACGTCGTGATCGACAAGTCGTTCGGTGCGCCCCGGATTACCAAAGACGGCGTTTCGGTCGCCAAGGAAATCGAACTGGAAGACAAGTTCGAGAACATGGGCGCCCAGATGCTGCGCGAGGTGGCGTCGAAAACCAATGATCTCGCAGGCGACGGCACCACGACCGCGACCGTTCTGGCACAGGCAATCGTCAAGGAGGGTGCCAAGGCGGTGGCCTCCGGCATGAACCCCATGGACCTGAAGCGCGGCATCGATATTGCCGTGGACGCGGTGGTCAAGGAGCTGAAGGCGAACGCCCGCAAGATCACCAGCAATTCGGAGATCGCTCAGGTCGGCACGATCTCGGCGAACGGCGATGAAGAAATCGGTCGTTACCTCGCCGAGGCGATGGAAAAGGTCGGCAACGAAGGCGTCATCACCGTCGAGGAAGCAAAGACCGCCGAGACCGAGCTGGAGGTCGTCGAAGGCATGCAGTTCGACCGCGGTTATCTGTCGCCTTACTTCGTCACCAACCAGGACAAGATGCGGGTCGAGCTTGAAGAGCCCTATATCCTCATTCACGAGAAGAAGCTCTCCAACCTCCAGGCAATGCTGCCGGTGTTGGAAGCCGTGGTGAAGTCCGGCAAGCCTCTGCTGATCATTGCCGAGGACGTCGAAGGTGAAGCGCTGGCAACGCTCGTCGTCAACAAGCTCCGCGGTGGCCTGAAGATTGCTGCGGTCAAGGCCCCGGGCTTCGGCGACCGCCGCAAGGCAATGCTCGAAGACCTCGCCATCCTGACGGGCGGTACTGTCGTCTCCGAGGACGTCGGCATCAAGCTGGAGAACGTCACGCTGAACATGCTCGGCCGCGCCAAAAAGGTAGCGATCGAGAAGGAGAACACCACCATCATCGATGGCGTTGGTTCCAAGGCCGAGATCGACGGTCGCGTCGCACAGATCCGCGCCCAGATCGAAGAGACGACCTCCGACTACGACCGCGAAAAGCTGCAGGAGCGCCTTGCCAAGCTCGCTGGCGGCGTTGCGGTCATCCGCGTCGGCGGATCGACCGAAGTCGAAGTCAAGGAGAAGAAGGATCGCGTGGACGACGCCCTGCATGCAACGCGTGCCGCCGTCGAGGAAGGCATCCTCCCGGGTGGTGGTGTAGCGCTGCTGCGCGCGGTCAAGGCACTCGAAGGTCTCCCCACAACCAACGACGATCAGCGGGTCGGGATCGACATTGTCCGCCGTGCGATCGAGGCCCCCATCCGCCAGATTGCCGAAAACGCTGGCGCCGAGGGTTCGATCGTGGTCGGCAAGCTCCGGGAAAAGAGCGAGCTTTCATTCGGCTGGAACGCTCAGACCGGCGTGTATGGCGATCTCTACGCACAGGGCGTCATTGACCCGGCTAAGGTGGTGCGCACCGCGCTCCAGGACGCCGCCTCGGTCGCAGGTCTGCTGGTGACGACCGAAGCGATGATCGCGGAGAAGCCCAAGAAGGATGTCGCTCCTGCCCTGCCGGCAGGCTCCGGAATGGACTTCTAAACAAGTGATGTGGCCCGCTCCTTCCGCCGGGGCGGGCCACATCGGAGGAGTGAAAAATGACGATATCCATCTCGAAAGAAGACGCGCGTCTCTGCGCCGATGTGGTCAAGGAGGTCGCTCATGCGCATGGCTTCGTCAACGATCCGGTCGCAATTGGCAGGCTGACTGCGTCGGTTGCAAGACTTTTTAACCGAGGTATGCGCGATCGCGACCAGCTTTTGGACGCAGCCATGCAGTGCGCCGCGACGGGGATGACCTCACCCTCAGAGCCGGGGTTGGCTTAGACCGCAAGAAACGCAGCTGGAAGAGCTGGCTCGGCTGGCGGCTGCGCGGCCGGGTGGGAGCGTCGAATAGTCGTCGCGGCGTAGCCGTATCAGGCGCGATCGTAAGTAAATGATGTCAGCAAGGTCGTCACGAAGTTGCTGGCTCGTTCCTTGACGAGAACCTCCGTCCATTCGTCGGTACCCCGAAGTCTGAGGTCGGTATGGATGCTATCGACCGCTGCTTCCTCGATCCGCTTGAGATGCGTTTTAAAAGCTGCCTCACCACCGCCGTGATACATGTCGCGAATGATCATTCGCAAGATTTCCTGGATGGCAATCTGCCAGGACGTATTGATTGCCTGCAGCTCATTCTTATCGGGTGCCATGAAGGCTCCTCTGGTTGGAAGTGCATCGGGGCCGGTACCGTACGGTCGGGCCTGGGCGGCGCGCTTACGAAGTCCTGTTGTGAGACCGGAAATCCTCGCCTCGCTTTGGGGTTGGCGTCGTCGGTCGCGTTCTGCCTTAGTGCCGCATCATCCTCAACGACCCTCGCAATGGGGGTCTTCATCACGCAAATCACTTCGTTCGGGTACGTTTCGCCAGCAGGGCACTCGTTGCGGCGGTGCGATGCGCCAGTTCCCTGGAAAGACGTGCTGCACGAAGCCGCAGCGTTTTCGCTTCGCGCGATTGAGCGACGGACAAGAGCTCTTCAACAGCCTTGTCCTTTGCGAAAAATTGCGTCTGGGCGTTGCCGAAGGCGATTTCCGCCATCTGGCGGGATTTGCTGTATGCCTCTGTCATAGCGGTTTTCGATCCTAGTGCTCGGCGGTCGAGCGGAAAGCAAAAAGGCCAGGCAGAACGCCTGGCCTTTCATTGATAACGTCTTCCCGGCAGTGCCAGTACATCCGTGGTCAAAGGGAAAGCAGATACCGAATTAAGCGTTCTGAAGATTGCAAGCGGACATCTTGCCCGACTTGTTATCGCGCTCGAGTTCGAAGCCGATCTTCTGGCCTTCGACAAGTTCGCGCATTCCAGCGCGCTCGACAGCCGAGATATGAACGAAGGCGTCAGCGCCTCCATTGTCAGGCTGAATGAAGCCGAAGCCTTTGGTGGAGTTAAACCATTTTACTGTGCCAGTGGTCATAAGGAACCCTTTCGTAGCATTAGTGACATGCCGCGACGCGAATGCGCTGCGGAAGTATATCGATTTTTGAGAAGAGGGTTCGTTGAGAACGCGGTGCCAATCGCGCGATAACCAAAGCTCAGCAGGCAAATATCGGTGAACACACGAATAGATTAATTTCCTAAACCGGTCAACGATTTCTTTTCGTTTTGAAAAATTATCGCAACAAGGTCGCTTTGTGAAAAGGATTTTCCGTTGGGTACGAGCATCCTCTCAATTCATCGCGTGTTGCATCGTTGTATCTTATACAATTCATCCAATTCTTTTTTACCGCCAGCGAAGCGGATGGCGTGAAGAGGTACTTCCTTTATCGAATGGAAGACAAGCAACGGGCTCAAATGGACCCCGGGATGCCGAAAACATGATCAAATTGATGTCGGTCTGTCCGACTATCTTCGGCCCGCTACCCATTGAGCTCTAGTCGCGACTGTCTTCTGGTCTGACCGACCGCGGTCGGATTTTCGCTGACCGAGGATGATCTCGGCCACCGTCATGCCGCCGCCGACGAGGTGGTAGATATACAAAGCTTCGCTGAGAAAGATGGCCGCAACAATGGCGGTGAAGATCGGAATCAGGTTCATGAAGATCGCCGTGCGGGCGGCACCGAGATATTTCACCGCCAACATCCAGATGAAGGTACAAGGATCGAGCGGGGGATCGCCGCGTAAAGCACTACGGCGGTATTCTTTAGGTTTAAGGCGGATGAAGCCGAAAGGAGATAGCTCGGGATGAGCGGCACGACTGCGGCACCGATCTGCACAGGGATCGACGTGCAGGTGGCAAGCGGAATGGCCCAGCGTCAAAGGAGAAAAATGCCATACCCGCATAAGCCAGCACCGCGACCAGCATCATCGCATCACCGCGTTCGACCCCCTGCGACAGGAGGCGGGATGGATCGTCCTGGCCGAGAGCGACAACGATGCCCGGCAGGGAAACGACACCGCCAGTGCCGCCTCGACCATCAATTCATGGTCATCGAGCGACAGAAACCCGCTCGGTTCGAATTCGATGATCTTGCCGGCGCGGGTGAAGTTCCACGTATAGGGTTTGCCGCTTGGATAGATATTGCGGATACAGACATGCTGACCCAGATCATCCAGGGTGTTGGGGCGGATGCCCATCGTCGAATGAAGCTGGCGGGTTGTTCGGCAAAATCACCCTCAGCAATGTTGATGAGTGATGCCGGAACCTGGTTGCTGATTTTAAAGGGCTCGAACCTTCGACTTACATTCAGTTAAATCGGCGGCCGTTCCACATTTGCACGTTGTTACGTCTTCAAACTGCATGCGAGGCTAGCCCAACGCGCGGCCTGCACCCGACCCTCTGAAAATCACCGCACACCAGGATGGCCTTCTCCACTGGAGGGCCGAGCTTCTTCGCCTCACCGGCGATCACAGACCGCGGTCACCGGTGCGCTGGGTGGTTGAGTAAAGGACGTGTCAGATGAGTTCGACCGGAAAGAATTCGAGATCTGCGGCCCCGGAAGCGCCAGGCAGCGTGATTGACACCGGTCGCTTGCATTGTGCTGCTAACCCGTCCGATCTCGCAGTCGACCAACCATGAAGCCCTATGAATAACGAATCTAGACGCTGTCCGGTCCCCGACCACTTCTCACCCTCTGCTATGGGCGAGGATGGACAAATCACCGCAATGCTCTATCTGTTAGTGATCGTCAGCAAACGAATTCGTAGGCGCTGGCGGCTGAGGGCTAAGAGCTCCCGCCTGCCAATGCAGGACGTGCTCATGGTCGATGATTCCGCCGGGACATCTGAGAAAATTATCAGTGGCGACGGGAGCAAGCTGCTTGTTCTCCTCGCTGAAGATGAATCCCTCATTCAAGCAACTCTCGAAGATGTCGTGACGGAAGCGGGCTTCGAGCACTTTTCAGTATCGAGCGCAGACGAGGCTATCCTTGCTTTGGAGGAGAACTCGGCTCGCTTTTGCGCCCTGATTACCGACATAAGGATGGCAGGAGAAGCAGACGGATGGGATTTGGCGCGGCGGGCTCGGGAATTGCAGCCGCTCATGCCAGTGATCTATATGACCGGGGACAGCGCCAAGGAATGGGCAGCACAAGGCGTTCCCAACAGCGTTCCGCTTCAGAAGCCTTTCGTTCACGCCCAGCTCGTCACAGCATTGACCACTCTTCTCAACGACGCTGCCACGAGCAGCATCGGGCAATAGCGCTTCAGACTGAACTGAAGCGATCGGCTAGGGCGCTCAATCTTTCTGCCTTCTCCGGCGAAGAAAAGCGCCGCCACGAATGACCGCGACAACAGCCCGACACTTACGACCGCTTAGCGGCGATAATGGATAACTTGTGGATCTGTGGTGGCTTGGCGAATAAGTCGCCTTCGGCGGCCTTCGCCATCAAAGCCGCAGCGACCTGGCCATTTAAGTGAGCATCTCTTCCATCCTCGTCGTCAAACGTATCAAAGATCGCAAACGAACTCGGACCTTCCTGGATCGCATACCAGGAAATCGTGCCTGGCTCCGCGTTGACGAGAGGTATGGCTGATCTCAGAAAATCGGCGACCTCCTGTTCCTTGCCGGGTTTTGCTTCAAGCGGAACGTAGAGCGCGAATTTGGTCATGACCATCTCCATGGGCACCTGATCGTGCCGCAAGCTGCTATACCACGTTTAGCCGCCGGATGCTTCGCGATCGGGCAAATAAAGAAATCCATAGGAAAGCTCGGGGTTGAACTAGGATGGCGAACCCCCGGAATGATTGGAAAATAAAGGTCGCGGGATCAACGCTCTTGATGTTGGAGTGGACGGCCCCTGAACGGCATCGAAATGTGCCAGAATGAGCTGTTAAGATCTCAATCGAAGGGGCCGCCCATGAACAAGATTATTCGTATTGGCATGGATACGTCAAAGCATGTCTTTCAGTTGCATGGCGTGAATGCCGGGGAGAAGCCGGTCTTGCGTAAGAAAATGCGACGTAAGGAGATGATCGACTTCTTCACCACCTGCCCGCCACTTTGGTCGCGATCGAGGCCTGTGGTGGCTCGCATCATTGGGCGCGCTTACTAGCCTCATTTGGACATGAAGTAAAAATGATCGCGCCACAACTCGCCAAGCCATATATCAAGCGGAACAAGAATGACGCTGCCGATGCCGAAGGGCTGTGCGAGGCGATGAGCCGCCCAACGATGCGGTTTGTTCCGGTTAAGACCTTGATGAGCAAGCAGCACTCATGCTGATCAGCGTCCGTACCCGTCTGATAGCTAACCGAACCCAACTCGCCAACGCTAGACGGGGTTACGCCAATGAATTCGGCATTTCCGCAGCTAAGGGGCTAGCACATATTCCGATGCTGCTCGAAAGGGTACAAGTTGAGAAAACTGTGCCAGAGCTCGCACAGGAATTGTTCATAAGCCAGGCCGAGGAATACGCCGAACTGGAGAAGAAGATTGCGGATGTGGAGGCCAAGGTAAAAGCATGGCAGCGTAACGACGAACGCAGCATACGTCTCAACACCATTCCCGGCATTGGACCAATCGGTTCGGCTCTTTTGATAATGAAGACTCCCGCTCCAGAACTCTTCAAATCTGGTCGCCAGTTCGCAGCTTGGATAGGGCTGACGCCGAAAGATCACTCGACCGGCGGCAAGCTGCGGCTCGGTGGTATCACGCGAGCCGGCGATGAAGCTCTGCGGGCCATCCTGGTGGATGGAGCAACCGCTGTCATTCATCACGCGCGGCGATCTGGCAAGGCTTCTCGATGGTTGGCGGAACTGCTCAAGCGCAAGCCGCCTAAACTGGCAGCTGTCGCACTCGCCAACAAGATGGCGCGCATAGCTTGGAAGCTCATGGTCTCTGAAGAGACGTACAGCGCACAATCAGGACCGGCTTCGACGGGATGCGCCACATGAAGATTGGGAAGCAAGACCAGGAGTATCCTGATCTTCCCCACGTGTTGGCAATACTACAACTTGCAAGATAATAGCAGATGGTGTGATCGATCGATCCGGGACATAGGATACCCCGGGATTCCCATTGGCCCGTCAAGGCCGCCTTGATGTTTGGGACCTGTGTCGCGGAAACCATCTTGGCCAGCGTTCATGTGCGAACGCAACAACAGGCCGGACACATGAACGCAAGCGATCAGATCAAATTATTTCGAAATATCTTGCGAGTCGGGGGCCGTCCACATATGGGAATCGAACCAGCGACCCAGTCGAGCAATTCGGTTTATATCGCCTTACTATGGAAAAAACTGGTTGCGCGATTTCCGCGGCTCTTCGGGATTATTTTCGATTGCCTTGAGAGCGCTTCGATCGATCCGCACTCGGGAACATGCTGGAAAACATAAACATCTTTAAGATGGGCTTTTCCTGGGGTGGATACGAGAGCTTGATCACGCTGGCAAATCCTTCGGCCTCCCGAACGATAACGGATTGGTCAGCCAGGGGACCGGTGCTGCGTCTCCAAGTTGGACTTGAGGATCTGGAGGATCTGAAGCAAGATCTAAGCCAAGGCTTCGAGCGATTGAAGGCAACTCCATAGACACGCTGTCGATCACGACAACCGATATTTTCGGTGCGTCTATGGCTGATCGCGACATGACCCCGACGCGCGCTTCCCACTTGGGTGATTTTCCGGAGTTTTCAGGCTCTGGCAACCGGCCGTCGCTGGCAGTTATTCTTTGCCTGGCTGCCGTCATAGATGGCACCGCTTATACTATCGGCGCTTGTTCGGCGGCCGCGCACGTCGTTGGAAATCGCGTTCGCTGTACGTGGCGGGAATCCGGGGAAGGCGCTTTGCCATTGCAATTTCACTTTCGTCATTCTGTTGAATCAAAGTCGTCCTCTCCAACATTCAGCATCGCTGCCAACGTACGTAGGCCGCTGTCGAGCTGGTCGATTGCCGGCGCCGCCAGGGCGAGCCGGACGGCGTTGGGGGCATGGCCGGGCGTCACGGCGAAGGTGGTAGATGGTGTCAATGCAATGTCGCGCCTGGCGGCCGCAGCAACGAAACTTTGGGAGCGCCAGTGCGCTGGCAACATCAGCCACAGATGGTAGCATTTCCCATTGGTCTGGATTTCAAAACCGGAAAGGCGATCAGCCGCCAGTTTCTGACGCGCCCGCGCGTCAAGACGCTTCAGCCTCGTCAGCTCCTCGACCGTACCATCGCTAATCAAGCGCTGCGCGGCGGCAAAGGCAAATCCCGATGCGGCCCATCCGCCCGAACGCACCGAGGTGATCACACTTTCACGCAACCGCTGCGGCACGATGATGAAGCCCAGCGTTAAACCCGGAGCGACTTTCTTGGATAGGCTGTCGATGACAATACAGGTGTCCGGCGCGAGCGCGGCAAGGGGCGGCCCTTCGTCGAGGAAGCCATAGACATGGTCCTCGATGATTGGAAGACCCAGCTTCTCGACGGTGCGTAAGAGATCTGCGCGACGTGCAGAAGTCATCGTCACGCCCAACGGATTCTGGATCGCAGGCTGAATGTAAATGGCCGAGAGATGCGCTTCGCGATGCGCCTTTTCCACCGCGTCGGGCCGCACACCGCCTTCGTCCATTGCGAGTGGCACCAGCGCGATACCCAACCGGGCCGCAATGCCCTTAATGAAAGGATATGTCAAAGCCTCCACGCCGCAACGGCCGCCGGTCGGAACGATTGCAGCCAGTGCTGCGGCGATACTCTGTCGCCCGTTCCCGGTGAATACGAGCTGATCGGGTGCGGGAGACCATCCGCCTTGAGACATGTAAGCGGCCGCAATGCTGCGGATCGCCGGCGATCCGATGCTGATGGCCTGCCTCAATGCCATGTCGAGCGCGGCCGCCTTCTCAAGTCCATCGAGGCTTTTGGCGATGAGCGCGGTCTGATCGGGAAGCATCGGGTAATTGAACTCAAGGTCGATCCGGATGCCACGCGGTTCACTTGTCGCTGCCACGCCGCGCCTGGCGTCACCGGAAATGAAGGTGCCTCTGCCGACTTCGCCGACGACGAGGCCGCGGCGCAACAGCTCGGTGTAGACGCGGCTTGCCGTCGAGACGGCGATGTTGCGTTGATAGGCGAAGTTGCGCTGCGGAGGCAGGCGGTCGCCCGGCTTGAGCCTGCCGTCGGCTATTTCCGCGGCGATAATGTCAGCCAGCTTCAGATATTCGGATTTCGACATCTATTGCTCCGAGTGCAATGTTTCTATTGCACCGAGTAATATATCGGAACATCCTATCGTCATCAAATACATTGTACCGGAAACGGCGACGGTTCCCACCCTGATATGCAGAAGGCTCGTTCGACGAGCGTCTTCGCATGGCCAGGATCGACGTCGCCGTTCTCTCATCCAACAGGAGAAAGAGCATGTCTGACATTGAGAGCAAGATCGGTCGCCGTGATTTCCTGGCCTCGTCGTTGCTTGGCGCAGTCGCATTGACCACCCCGCTCGCCACCTATGCGCAATCCAGCGCCCAGGCAGCACCCATTGGGATCCGTCCATTCACCTTCCACGCATCGAACGAGGCGCTGGCCGATCTTCATGCACGCATTCGCGCAACGAGATGGCCGGAACGCGAAACGGTGCCGGACGCCTCGCAAGGCGTCAACCTCGCGACCATGCGGAAGCTCGCCGACTATTGGGCGCATCATCACGACTGGCGCAAGGCCGAAAAGGCACTTAACGCCCGGCCGAATTTCATCACTGAGATTGACGGGCTGGATATTCACTTCATCCATGTGAAATCAAAGCATCCAAACGCCCTTCCAATGATCATCACCCATGGCTGGCCGGGCTCAATCATCGAGCAGTTGAAGATCATCGACCCGCTTACCAACCCGACCGCGCATGGCGGCATGGAGGCCGATGCGTTCGATGTCGTCATCCCCTCGCTTCCGGGCTACGGTTGTTCGGGCAAGCCGACGGCGATCGGATGGGACCCCCAGCGTATCGCGCGCGCATGGGTCGAGCTGATGCGGCGCCTCGGTTATACGAAATATGTCGCCCAGGGTGGCGACTGGGGCAATGCAGTCACCGAACAGATGGCGCTTCTCAAGCCTTCGGGGTTGATCGGTGTCCACACCAACATGCCTGCCACCATCCCGGACGAGATTGCAAAGCTCCTGCCTGATGGTCCGGCACCGGCCGATCTTTCGGCCGACGAGCGCTATGCCTGGGACCAGCTTGTCTTCTTCTATAAACACGGACTCGGCTACGCCCAAGAAATGGTGAACCGGCCGCAGACGCTTTATGCGCTCGCGGATTCCCCGATCGGCCTGGCGGCCTGGATGCTTGACCATGACGATCGCAGCCGCGCCCTGATCACGCAGGTTTTCGACGGTGCCAACGAAGGGCTGACGCGTGAAGATATTCTCGACAATATCACCCTCTACTGGCTGACCAATACAGCCGTTTCGTCGGCGCGCCTCTACTGGGAAAGCAAGCTTGCCTTCTTTGCTCCCAAGGGTGTCGAGTTGCCGATGGGAGTGAGCGCATTTCCCGACGAGATCTATACCGCGCCGGAAAGCTGGACGCGCAAGGCCTATACCAATCTCATCCACTACAACCGCCTGCCCAAGGGTGGTCATTTCGCCGCCTGGGAACAGCCGCAACTCCTGGCCGAAGAGTTGCGCGCGACGTTCCGCACATTGCGTTGAGGAAGTTCAAATGAGGTCGACAAATATACCTACCTCGTCGAGCGTGGAGGCAATCACATGGAGTTGAGCGTCACCACAATCCTCGTCGCCTTTGCCGGCGTCTTCCTGATCTGCCTAATGAAGGGGGCGTTCGGCGGCGGGTTCTCCATTATCGGCATACCTCTGTTGTCGATCGTAATGGACCCGGTCACCGCCGGCGGTCTGCTTGCACCCTTGTTCGTCGCGATGGATCTGTTTGCCCTGCGCTATTGGAAGCCTTCTACATGGTCGAAGCCGGATCTTGTGTTGCTCTTGCCGGGGCTGATATTTGGCATCGGTTTTGGCTATCTGCTGTTCCACCTCCTTGATCACCGTGCCATCGCAATCGTAATGGGAGCGACCACCCTAATCTTTGTCGGCCTCTGGCTTATCAGGGGCACGGAGACACCAATACGCCCTCGGTCGACGCCAAAAGCGATCGCAGCTGGCCTCGCCTCCGGCGTCACGACGATGGTGGCGCATTCGGGTGGGCCGCCACTTGCCATGTATTTGCTACCTCTTGGCCTCAGCAAGGACATTTATGCAGGAACAACTAGCCTATTCTTTACAGTCGGCAACGCGACCAAAGCGATACCGTGGCTGCTATTGGTGAGGCCGACCACCGATCTCTGGATACTGATGGTGACTTGTCTGTTTGCCATTCCGAGCGGCGTGTGGCTCGGTTGGCGGCTTCACGCGGTGCTGGACCAACGCCAGATCTATCGTGCCTGCTACGGTTTACTGGTCCTAACAGCAACGAAATTGCTGTGGGACGGCGTTTCTGGATTTATGGCATGAGCATGTTACTCACGCCGGACTAAAGTGGTGATTGTCGGTCTTGAAGGGAACTGAACCGCTGACCCGGATCGGTCGTTACCAGTTGATCATTGGCCGCCGCCTGCGAGCACGCTCATTCGCAGCACAGCAGACGGAACTTGCCATCGGCTGCACCGTCCTCAATCGAATGCTGGCATGTGCCCGCCCGAAATCCGTCCGGTGCGGAAAAGCTACCGCATAGCCGCAGCATCAAAGACCGAATTCCGCTCGCACTACGATCGATGCACCAGAGCCCACTTCCGTGGCTTTCTCGCGAGATTGCTCCAGCCGCTCGCCGGGATCTGAACAAATGTTAGGAGTTACGTTCCGAAAAGCTCAAAGACGGCAGGTCCACTGCATCGAATTTATCCCTCAAAGCTGATTTTGCCACCTTGCGAATGCCCGCTACGTTCGGGTTCTGCAGCAAGCGTGCGCGATGCTTGCGCAGTTTAAGGCGGCATACCCGCACCGCGTTATTAGTCGATCGGTTCATTGACCCGACCCATCACGCACGCGGGCTTAGGACGCAGCCTGTCATTGATGTTTCGGGAAACCCCAATATAACAGCGTGGCATCTCTCGATGATGATGATGCGTAGGTTCTTTCGGGATCTGCCAATGCTTTTGGGAAAGATGCGATATGCCGAGACGGAAACCGCCAGCAGTTGTCAGCACCGGAATAACAGGACTGGACGAGATCCTGCGCGGCGGCCTGCCGGCATCGAACCTCTACATGCTTCAGGGCGCGCCGGGATCTGGCAAGACCACGGCGGCACTCCAGTTTCTCCGCGCCGGCGTGGAGGCGGGCGAAAGCTGCATCTACGTGACGCTTTCGCAGACGGCGGCAGAGCTCGAAGCCATCGCGGTTTCACATGGGTGGACGCTGGATGGAATTCGCGTCGAAGAGTTGACCACCTCAGGGTCGGTCAGCGAGGCGGACGACCAAAGCATCTTCATGACGGCCGACCTTCGTCTGGATGAAACCAGGAAGGCGATAGAAGCGGCGATCGAGGAGTACAAGCCGCGCCGCCTGGTTTATGACTCGCTTCTGGAAATCCGGCTGATCACCGGCGACTCCCCGCGTTTTCGGCGGGAATTGATCAGTTTCAAATCCTTTCTGGCGAAACGCAACGTTGTCGCACTGCTGCTCGATACTCAAACGCCCGGCTATGATCGTAGCGGGGAAGAGGTGGAAGGATTAGCCCACGGCGTCATTCGCCTCGACAAGTCGCTGGAGGAATACGGCGGTGTGCGGCGTCGCGTCGAGATTTCCAAGTTGCGCGGTGTCCCGGTTGCCGACGGCTATCACGACATGGCGATCCGGGAAGGTGAGGGCGTTGTCGTTTTCCCAAGGATCATGCCCAATACCGCAGCGGAAACGAGCAAGCCGCAACTGATCAAGTCCGGCGTTGCAGCGCTGGACGAAATGTTTGGCGGCGGCCAGGAAGCCGGAACCACGACACTGGTCATTGGCCAGTCGGGTACCGGCAAATCGACCATGTCATCGCTTTATGCAACCGCGGCGCTCGAGCGTGGCGAAAACGTCGCGCTGTTCCTGTTCGAAGAGCGGCTTGAAACATTTTTCCGGCGCTCCGAAGGTCTGGGCATGCAGCTGCGTCAATTCCATAAGGACGGCAAGCTCATTCTCCGCGACTTCAACCCGAACGAAATCTCCCCGGGCGAATTTGGCCAGATCGTCCAGGACGCCGTGACCGAGAACAAGGTCCGCGTGGTCGTTATCGACAGCCTGACCGGCTATCTCAACTCGTTGCCCCACCGCGAAAAGGCTGTCCGCGATATCCAGTCGCTGCTCAAGTTCCTCGCCCGCTCCGGCGTGCTGACCATGTTGATCGTCGCCCAGCATGGGCTGCTTGGCCAAAATGTCGGCATCGACGTCGACGTCAGCTTCCTCGGCGACACGGTGCTGCTGCTTCGGATCGTCGAGCACGAAGGAAGGTTGCGTCGCAATATCACCGTTGTCAAAAAGCGACACGGTCCGCACGATCTCAATGTCCAGGAACTGCTGATCGAAAGCGGCGGCGTCAGCGTTGTTGCCTACAATCCCCTTCCTGATCCGAAATGAATGAGGCGGCAGGCGAAAGCGAGCTTGATTGGGTGCTCGTCCTTGCTCCGTTTCGCAAGGATGCAGACTACATCGCTGCGTTTTTGCGTGAGCAGGATATAGCGGTCAACCACGGCCTGATCGGCGACGATCTGGCCAATCACCTGTCGCAGTCTCCCGGCGTCATTGTCATTACCCATGAAGCCTTGAGCGCGTCGATCATTGCCGCGATCGGTGAGCATCTCGCCGCCCAGCCGGATTGGTCGGAAGTTCCGATCCTGGTGCTCCTCGAGCGGGCGGCACCGGTTGATCGAATTCGCGAGCATCTGCATCGGTCATGGCCCGGCGCGCGTCTCCTGTTCCACACGCGCCCGATCGCCCGGCTGGAGCTGGTCAACAGCATCCAGACCAATCTTCTGGTGCGGCTGCGCCAGAAACAGGTGCGCGACGCCATCGATCGCGAGGTCGAGCTTCGACTGGAGCTCAATCATCGCATCAAGAATATTCTTGCGAGCGTGACCTCCATCTTTCAGATGACGCGGCGCGGCGCCTCGACGGTCGAGGAACTTGCGGAAGATTTTACCAGTCGGCTGCACGCCTTGTCCAATGTGCATACGGTGGTATTCGAGGCCGGTGGAGAAGAGGCTTCTCTCTCATCGGTGATTGCGGTTACGGTTGCGCCCTATAACGGCGATGGCCTCAGTCGTATCAAAGCCCAAGGGCCCGATGTTTTCGTCAGTCGCATCTCTGCCACGACAATTGCTCTGTGTCTTCACGAATTGACGACGAACGCCATCAAGTACGGCGCACTGTCACAAAAAGACGGCAGTGTCGACGTTGCCTGGTCCATCTCGGCGGATGATCCGCCGACACTATCGCTAGACTGGGTTGAAGCAGGTGGTCCCGAGGTGACGCAGCCGACACGGCAGGGTTACGGCACCAGATATGTACGTTCCGCGCTCGGAGCCCTGTTCGGATCCAAGCCCAAGATCGTGTTCGATCGGCACGGTCTGCGGTGCCACGTGGTTGGCCCACTGGAACGGCTCAAATAAGGCTATTTGTTGGTTTCCACGCGGAACTGAGCCGGTGGGGATGCGGATAAAAAGTTGGACTGCTTCATAATTTAAGGCCGAGACTCTTGCGATATTCGACCGGGCTGAGTGATCCCAGCGATATCTTGATACGCTTCTCATCGTACCAGCGGATATAAGCGTCTACCTCGGCAACGAACTGTTCGATTGTGATGGCTTTCCAATCTCGTGGATAAAAGAGTTCCGTTTTCAATCGGCCGAAGAAGCCTTCGCATGCGGCGTTATCTTTTGAGCAGCCCTTTCGGGACATCGAGCGAACCATTTTCGCTTCGCTGATCCGTGTTAGCCAGCCTGGCCAGCGATAATGGGCTCCGCGATCGGAATGAACGATTGGCCGTTCCTCGCCGCCGGTCACGGTCTCAATAGCTGCATCCAGCATAGTATTGACCAGCCCCGCGTCTGGCTGCGTTCCAATCGACCAACTGATGACCATGCCGTCGAAGCAGTCGATGATGGGCGAAAGATACACCTTCCCAGCCGGGATCTGGAACTCAGTGATGTCTGTCAGCCACTTCACGTTCGGCGCTTTTGCATGGAAGTCGCGATTGATCAGGTTCTCGGGTGCCTGACTTATTTCTCCCAAGTATGATCCGAAACGCCGTCGGCGCGGTCTGGCCACGACCAAGTGCTGCTGCTTCATCAAGCGCTGGGCAACCTTTTCCGAGATGATCACGCTCTGCCTAGCAAGTGACGCCTGTAGTCTGCGGTAGCCGTAACAACGACGGTTCGCTTCAAAGATTTCCGCAAGGCTGCGCCGGACGGCGGCATACTTGTCTGCCAGACACATGCGCGTGCGATGATAAAAGTAGCAGCTTCGCGCAATTTGCAACTGGGCGAGCAGTCTAGCAAGCGATAGGTATCTTTAACCCCACTGCCGAATGGTCGGGTTAAGTCGCTTGCCAAGCCTGATATAAAGCTCAACGGCTCGAAGTCTGTCTGCATAGAAATACATGAACTTCCTCCTGGTGGTCCAAGTTTTCGTCCGCACCGCCGGTATTTCCACCGAGATTTGGCTCCCAATCGCTCCGAGCACCGTCGTCGCAGACCATCAAGTGCACGGACGCTCCAGGACGTTTTCAACGACGATCGAGTCGAGTTCTTTCCTAAGGGTGGCGACGCCCGCTGCACCGTTGAGCTTCGCGAACTCCTGTTGCGCTGCATTCCAGAGAGGCGATGCCTTGTCATGCAGGGCATCGCCCTCGCGGGTGAGTTCAATGATCCGATAGCGGCCATCGGTGGGCGACGGCTTCATCGTCACGAAACCGTCCCTCTCCAGCGTGCCGACCATCTTCCCCATCGCCGTGCGTTCGACGTCGAGCCGCTCGGCCAGCATGTTATACCAACCTTCATTAATCCTGGCTCTTGGGATTCCCAAAAGCGGCCGAATCTGAATCGATGTTGCAAACCGGAGGTTTGCGATGAGTTCGGCAATTCGCTTGCGATCAGATTTGATGTAGATGGACTGCGGCTTCTGGCCCGACAGACAAAGAATGCCAGTCAGGCGCGGCGGCTCTTGGCGCTTGCGTCCATTTATGATGGTGGCTCCCGCGCAGATGCCGCGCGGCTCGGTAGCGTGACCCTGCACATCGTGCGAGATTGGGTTGTGCGCTTTAATACGCTGGGTCCTGACGGACTGATCAACGGCAAGGCTCTAGGCAAACCGTCATTGCTTAACGGCGATCAGCGCGCGGCCTTGGCGCAAGCCCTTGAGCGTGGTCCGACACCCTATCTCGATGGGGTGGTGCGCTGGCGTCTGTGTGATTTGGCACAATGGCTATGGGAGGAATTCCGCATCTCGGTGAGCGAGCAGACCTTGGGACCTGAAGTGCGCTCGATGGGGTATCGCAAGCTCTCTGCTCGGCCAAGGCATCACGCGCAGGATGCTGATGCGATCGAGGCTTTTAAAAAAGCTTCCCCAGCACAGAGGTTGCCACTGGCCCCGCCAAGGGCAAAGTGATCGAAATTTGGTTTCAGGACCAGGCCCGTATCGGCCAGAAGAACAAGATCGCGCGTCGCTGGGCCAAGCGTGGATCAAGGCCTTCCGCGCCACACGACCATCGCACCCGCTCAGCATATATCTTCGGTGCAATCTGCCCCAAACACGGAAAAGCCGCAGCCCTCGTCATGCCTTGGTGCGACACCCACGTTATGAACCAGCATCTCATAGAAATATCCCGGAACGTCGCCGATGATGCGCACGCTATCCTCATCATGGATCAGGCCGGTTGGCATATGTCCAACGCCCTGGCCGTTCCGGGAAACATCACCATCCTGCCATTGCCGCCGAAATCGCCCGAACTCAACCCTGTAGAAAATATTTGGCAGTTCATGCGTGAAAACTGGCTTTCGAACCGCGTCTTCAAATCTTACGACGACATCGCCGATCACTGCTGCGATGCCTGGCGAAAACTGCAGGACCGACCATGGAGGATAATGTCCATCGGTCGGCGGAAATGGGCGCATGAGTTCTGATCATTGAGGGTTGGTAGAAGGTGCTGGATATGCTGACGTAAACGCTTCCGTGCGAAGCCGAGGCGCAGCATTGATCATCCTGCACCACCGTCTACATAGTATTCGCGAGAACGACGAAAATCTTCTGCGATTTGAGGGGAGTAAAATGGCTCGACTTACGGACACTGTAGCGGTCATCACCGGTAGCGGCAGGGGAATTGGCCGGGAGATCGCCATCCAGCAGGCGCGGGAGGGCGCCAAAATTGCTGTTCTTGCGCGCACACAGACGGAAATCGAGGAAACCGTCTCGTTGATTGAGGGAGAGGGTGGGCGAGCGATCGCTGTGACCACAGACGTCATCGACTATGGCGCGGTCGAAAGGGCTTTTGCGCGGATCGCGTCCGAGTTGGGTCCCGTCGATCTGTTGGTCAATAACCACGGTTCTTTCCAGGCTTTCGGCCCGTTATGGGAGTGTGATCCTCTTGTCTGGTGGCGAGACGTGGAGATCAATCTGCGCGGAGCTTTCCACACATGTCGCGCGGCATCGCCGAGAATGTTGGCGCGGGGCAAGGGCCGGATCGTCAACCTTGTGGGCGGCGGAACCGGCAACAGCTTTCCCCATGGCTCTGGTTACGCCTCTAGCAAAGCAGCCATCATGCGCCTGACGGAGTGCCTCAATGATACGACGATCGCTCACAGCGTGCGCGCCTTCGCAGTCGATCCAGGGCTCGTGCGAAGCGCGATGACCGAAATGCAGCTATCATCAGAGGCCGGGAAAACCTATCTGCCGGGCATCCAGCAGCTTTTCGACGATGGCGTTGACGTCGACCCCTCACGCGCCGCGTTTCTGATTGCGGACATCGCCGCAGGACGTTTCGACGTACTTGCCGGTCGTCTTCTGCGTGGCGTCGATGATCGCGATGAGCTCGAAAGGGAAATGGACAGCTTGGTTGCGGCGGACGGAAGGGCACTGCGCTTCACGGTGATCGAGCAACAGAAGCTCTGACACCGCACCGGCTCACGCGAGGCTTGATCAGACCCGCATTCTGCGGTCGCACGTGCCGCCGCCAAACGAGCGTGGCGCTCTCGGACGAAGTCTTGCGTGGAAACCAACATTCAGGGTGATATGTCTCCGTTGGCCCATTACGGTCATCGAAGGCGCTTTCCCAAAAGCCTGGCTTTGCGCCCTCGTGCTCGCCGTTCCCGGCCGAAGCAAGTCCTCCCGAAAGTAGCCATCTATTCCAGGTACGGGGTCAGCACCTCTTCGATCCATTTCATGAATGTGCGGACCCGGCGCGAGAGATTGCTCCGATGTGCTACGACGAGAGACACGGGGATCGCCCGGCGACGAAAATCGGGCATGATCTCAATAAGCGCTCCACTCTCAAAATATTGGCCAATCCCTATGAGAGGCGCCTGAATCAGTCCAAGGCCGGCGAGGGCAGCGGCGTCGTAGGTCTGCGCACTGTTGACGTGTAGCGCACCTGGCAACTGAAGCGTCGCGTAGCTGTCGCCGTGCGGATATTCCCATCCATAGGGCCTTGCGCCCAGCATCGTCGAAAAATGAATTGTCCGATGTTGCTGACGCTTGAGATCGTCTAGCGATCGCGGGATGCCATAGCGCGCCAGATAGGCGGGGCTGGCAGCGTTGACCATGCGCAACAGGCCCATTGGGCGGGCAATCAGCGTCTCGTCTCTGATGGGTCCAAGCCGCAATACACAGTCAAACCCCTCTTGGACCAGATCGACTTGCCGATCCGTACTCGACACCTCCAGCTCCAACTCTGGGTGAGCCGCCAGGAAATCCGGCAAGGCCGGCACGATGGTTGTGCGCGCCACCTCGGTCGGAAGATCGACCCGCAAACGCCCGCGAAGTGCCACGCCATCGCCTGCGAACATCGAGTGCAGGTCATCGACTTCAGCAAGCAGATCGCGGGCGCGGGCATGAAATGCGCGTCCGTCCTCCGTCAACTGCACGCTGCGCGTCGTCCGGTGCAGGAGCCTGACACCGACATCTCCCTCCAGCTTCCGGACCGCCGTTGAGGCCCTCCCTTTTTGGATGCCCAAGCTATCGGCTGCGCGGGTGAAGCTCCCCATTTCCGCTACCCTTATGAAAATGAGGATGGGTTCGAGATTCTGCATTTCGTGCCTCGGTATTGTTCTCTTCGGGGGTAACAGTGAGTTAATTTCCCCAGCATTTATCACATTCAGAGGACACAGTAAGTTCCGAATACTCGGATCCCCCATCGGAGAATGACAAATGTCCGGAACTATGAATCTACATCAGGTGCCTCAAACCATGACCTTCCGTCGCGCCCTGTGGGCCGGCCGGATCATGAGCGCGATTGTCGTTATCGCCCTGGTAGCAGATGGCACCATTCAGCTTTTCGCGCCGGCACAGATTGCGAGCATGTTGCAGGAAACCGGCTTCGCGATGGACCTGACCCATGTGGTGGGTCCGATCATACTCGCCTGCGCCATCCTTTACGCCATTCCGGCCACCGCCGTTCTCGGCGCAATCCTGGTGACTGGCTTTCTGGGAGGGGCGATCTGCGCTCATGTCCGCATTGGTGAGTTGGGGTCGCTGCCGGAACTCATTTCCTTGGCTCTGGGCGCGATGACATGGGGTGGCCTCTATCTGCGCGATCCCCGTATCCGGGGCATTCTGCCGCTCATCCATTGAACAAACAGGGCAGTGCTCTGTCCCTAAAATGAGGAGAATACGCATGTTCTTAGTAAAGGTGACCACATGAAGGTTCTTGTTTTAGGAGCAACGGGCGGAACCGGACGCCTGATTGTCCGCGACGCCATGGCGAAAGGCCATTCTGTCGTCGCGTTGGTTCGCTCGAAGGCGCGAGCCGATCTGCCGGGAGGAGACGTGATCGAGGGCGATGCTCGCGACGAGGCCGCCCTTATGCGTGCCTTGGACGGCTGCGATGCCGTCATCAGCGCCTTGGGCACCGGCATGGGATTCCGTAGGGTCACCCTGCTGACCGTCGCCGCTCAGGCTTTGGTCACGGCGATGACACGCAAAGGCGCGCGCCGTCTAGTCTGCATTTCTGCCCTTGGAGTCGGGGACAGCCGAGGCCACGGCGGCTTCGTGTTCGACCGGTTGTTCCAGCCTCTGTTGCTCAGTCAGGCTTACAAGGATAAGAACGGTCAGGAAGCCGCGATCCGCGCCAGCTCACTCGACTGGATTTTGGTCCGGCCCGCCATGCTCACCGATGACACAGCTCGTGGCGACGCCAGGGCCTTCACCGACCTCGCAGGCGTCAATGGCGGCAAGATAGCACGCGCGGATGTCTCTCGGTTCGCGGTGGAGCAACTGACGGTCGACACTTGGTTGGGGCGGACACCAGTTCTCATGTGGTGAGCATTCGCCCCGCAGCCCTGAAAGATAACGTCTAATTTTCTCCTTTGAAAATGCGATGTGATGAAACACCCATGCCCCCGCCGCTCGCCGCATTGGGGAAGGTTCACATGGCTCATTTTCAATGGAAATTATGCGCCTAATGGAGTGAATCCCTCGGGCTGGGCCACGGGAGACGGAAAAACTGATACACTCTGCGGGCCTCAATCGGAGAAGGCTTATGAAGTCCTAAGGACCATATCGGCGGCACTCGACACCGTTCAAGGTCCAGCTTTGCTGCGCCGTATGAACGAAGTTTGTCGGTGACGATGCGCTTCGGTGCGAGACCCTGTTTCTTTAGCAGCCTGATCAGCAATCGCTTGGCGGCCTTGGTATAGCGGCGGGTCCAGACGATCTCGACGCTACCTCGTCCAGATGCCAGATGTCCTTTCGCGACGGCTTCTTTCTGCGTAACTGCTTTGCGTAAGCCGGGCCGAATTTGCGGCCCCATCGCCGGATCGTTTCATAAGACACAACAATGCCGCGCTCCAACAGCATTTCCTCGACCACCCGCCAGCTCAAAGGGAACCGAAAATACAGCCAGACAGCATCGGCAATGATCTGCGGGGGAAGCGATGGTTTTTATAGCTGATTGTGGGCTTGCTCATCTCAACCCCACTATCCACAAACCGTTAAGCCGCAGACAATGCGACATCGCCTGGCAGGCTGCATGTTCATGTCTCTGCATTGCGGCAACTGATTGGCTGCATCGCGGTGAGCGTCACGCAATTAGAAGGCGTCGTGGATTCAGCATCCTCCGACGATCTATGAACTTGAATTCGAAGTGTCCGACGACACTTGGATTGGGGGCGTAGCGCCGTCGGACACTGCATTGCCCGGATCGGGGGTGGCATCCTATCCGGCGGTGGCCATTCTGGCATCTACCGAGGGTTTAGTTAACCTGCCCAAATGGATGGCCGCCAAGGAGATGAGGTAAGCAGAAGTGACAGCACAGGGCGCACTGAATCTGCGGGCAAAGCGGATAACGCAATGTTGTCGGCTTGTGTCGCGAAATGGCGAGACTGCAACCATTGAATACATTAAAACATACAATAAATCTGCTGGGATATGACGTAATTGTGATGGCCAATGGCGCGATACAATTTTAAAGTACGGGTTGAATCGAAACGCATTTTAGCGCAAAGCCATATTGAGGAAACCGATCAACTGACAGCCTCCAGAGCTGTTGTAATGGTGCTCGCCATGTTTTCCTTCAACACGAAAACTCCTCCCACACATCCGTTGAATTTGAAGATTCGTCAGGCCAACGGGTAGCGGTGATTACCCTGCTGGTCGAAACACGCGTGAACTTGTCGATCACTCTTCGTGGTGCTCGGTGAGGACAACGTTTCGTGTCGGCATTTTGGATTCTCCGGTCAGCTGATGTCCAGGTGCATTTCAATCACCATATGGCATATTATGCCATATGGCCGACACTTCAAGGAGAGACGGTCGGCTTTGAAAGCCGTAGCGCCAATCAAGGCTTAAGTTTCGACGGACAACAGCCTTCCGGGGCCGGAAGTCTCGCCAATACTGCCAAATTGAAAAATCAAGAAATTCTGTCAAGCGCAGGGTCTGATGTCATGCATCTAAAAATGAATCTTAAGTGGGGCGTTGATTCAGTTCCCTTCAAGAGTAAGCCAAATATTGTGGGCTTGAGGTACGCCCAGCCAACGCTGCCTGGATGAGGAGTATTCACGGGGATACCCGCAATACCTTTCGCACCGTCCGCGAGAGCTCATCGACAGTCACGATAACTCGGTTCAGCAGTGACAGCGTTGCCAGGTGCACCATCGCACGCTTGCGCAGGACAAGGCCAGCATCAGACGCCATACGGACCCGCTCGCCAAGGTCGTGCCGTAGACCGCAGATCGTGGTGGGATTCACGCCTTTGGCCAGCGAGAATGCATTCAGATAGAGCTCCATCGCTTGGAGCGCCAGAACGTCACACCGACATTGACCCGCCGACTAGATGGGCGGGAGGGCGCACGCCGGGGAAAAGCTGTATCGTGCGATTTTCCAATGTTCATCGCCCTTCTTTCGCAAAAGAAAGAGTTCATGGAAGGCAGTCTGCGCGCCCTCTCCAGTCCTGGTCGGCGTGAAGATCCCGCTGGTATCAGTGCGCACGTAGGCCCATTCTGGCGACATCTCCACAAGTTCCTGGATTGTGGTTTGCATTTCAAAGCGGATGAGTTGGAAAGTGCTTTCGTAGTTTGCGCGACCGGCGTCGAGCCCTAGGACCGCGGGTTGGAGAAACGGCAACATCACCGGATCTTCGGAATAAAGGTCAAGTATAGCGTCGATGTTGGCATCGTTCAGTGCTCTGAAATATGCAAAGATGGTTGCCTCGATAGCGGAACGCGTTGGGGTGTCCACAGTCATTTTGATGCCTTTCCATTAGTTGTGAACCGGTGCAGTCCGCCTGAGGGCGAGGAAAAACTGGCGGCTTGGGCGTTGGATTAGCCCTTGAGGATCAGATTTTTCGCCCAAAGAGGGTGGAAGCACTGCTGGGGCGCGCCGTCCTGAAGCGACCCAAGGTCCATTGGTGCAAAGCCCAGGTCGTCTATGAGGGCGGAGATATCCTTGCGGGCGTCAGGGTTATCTCCAGACAAGAATACGACACGGCGCCCGCCATCTTCTTCAGGACTCTGTGCAAGGACTGCAGCGGGTATTGTGTTGAAGGCCTTGACAACCTGCGCCCCACTTAGGGTCTCCTGAACGAGGCTTGAGGAAAACTTACCGCCCAAGTCAGCCGGAGTGAAATCGGGAAACTTGATCGCGTTTGTCGGGTCGATGACCCTTCTTCCGCTCCAGTTCGTCATGGAAGCAAGTTCAGCAATCCCCGAAAAAGGGATTGCTAAGATGACGATCTGGGCCTTGAGCGCGTCCTGCAGTGAGCTCGCGGTCACTGTCGGGCCAATCGCCGCGGCCAACGGCGCGATGGCCTCCGGCGGCTGCCGGGCCGCGACGGATACTTGAATGTGCTTACGGGCGAACGCGCAGGCAAGTGCCTGGCCAATTGCGCCAAAACCTATAATCGCATAGCTCATGAGATCCTCTTGGCTGCCGTTTAGAGTGGAAATATTCGTACGAATGCTGGCGCATTTGACGTGGGCTGTTGTCCACCCGGGAGGGAAGCAGATGTTCTGCGCCGATCCCGGGGGCGCGTTGAGCGAGTGAAAACGCGGGCGCCCTATGCAATTGTCCGAACGACACCGCCGTCGACACGCAAAGAAGTACCGGTTGTAGCCGAAGCCTGCTCCGAGCATACATAGACGACGAGGTTTGCGACTTCTTCGGTTGTGGCGAAGCGCTTGATGAGCGTGCTCGGGCGCGTCGATTTGAGGAATTGCTGCTCAGCTTCCTCTTGCGTGATGCCTTGCGCCGCTGCGGCCGCCTTCATCCAACCGCCCATAATCTCCGAATTGGTCGGACCAGGGAGGACCGAATTGACGGTGACGCCTGTACCGGCAACTGTCTCGGCCAAGCCCCTCGCAATGGCGAGCTGAGCGGTCTTGGTCATGGCGTAGTCGATCAAATCCACAGGAATTGCGAGTGCGGACTCGCTACTGATGAAGACGACGCGACCCCAGCCGCGCTTCATCATGTTCGGCACATAGTGACGGGAGGCGCGAACGCCGCTCATGACATTCAACTCGAAGAGATCGATCCACTCGCTGTCGCCGATTTCGAAGAAGGGCTTCACGCGCCCCGTGCCGACATTGTTGACGAGAATGTCCGCATCCGGGGCCCGAGCAAACAACTCCGCCGCGCCTTCTGGGGTGGCAAGATCGGCGACGACACCGACGAATTCGCCTTTCGGGAAAAGGGCGCGCAATTCGCGAAGCGTTGCGGCGACCCGGTCCTCACGGCGACCGTTGATGACCACCGAGGCGCCGGCACGCGCCAACCCTTCGGCAATGGCTCGGCCTATACCCGCCGTAGACCCAGTAACAATCGCCTTGCGTCCGGTACTATCGATATTCATGGCACATTCCCTTTCAAGCGTTGGTAGACGCCTCATTTAAGTTATACGGAAAGCATTGATAATAACGCGGATCGCCATAAGATTGATGCCTGAGGAGAATAGGATGGACCGATTTCACGAGTTGAGTGCCTTTATTGCGGTGGTCGAATCGGGCGGCTTTTCGGCTGCTGCGCGTCGGACCGGCGAGTCACAGCCCGCTATCAGCAAGGCAATCGCCGCGCTCGAGAAACGCCTCGGCGTGGCACTGTTCAATCGTAGCACCCGCAGCGTGACCCTGACGGATCAGGGGCAGCGATACTATGACCGGACGAAGGCGCTCGTTGATGAAATCGACGATGCCGATAGCGAACTTGCGAGCAGCACGCAGACTGTTTCGGGCCTGATAAGGATAAGCGTGGCCTCCACATTTGGCCGCCTACATATCCTACCGCTGATACCCGAGTTGTTGTCGCTTTATCCCGCCCTTCAGGTGGATCTCGTTCTTTCGGATTTCGTGCGAGACATGGTGGAAGATCGTATCGACCTGGCGATCAGGGTTGGGCCTGTCGAAGACTCAGACGCAGTTGTCCGCCGGGTGGCGGTCACGCCCCTCGTTTGCGTCGGATCCCGTCGCTATTTCGAGAAGCATGGGATGCCGAAGTCCCCCGCAGACCTGAGTGAGCACAATTGCCTTCTATACGGTGGCCTAGCGGAATTGGCGAAATGGCCCTTCGCAGGTCCGGAAGGACGTTTCAGCGTGCCCGTTCGCGGCAACTTGTCGTCCAACAGCGTCGAAACGATCCGGGCTGGAGTTCTAGCCGGCATCGGAATTGGCCTCTTCGCCAAGGTCTCGCTCGCCGATGAGCTCAATCATCCTGACGTGATCACGATACTCGACGACTTTCTCTGCGACGTCAGAGACATCAGCCTCGTCTGGCCGAAGCGTCGGTTCGTGCCGGCACGCGTGCGCCGCGCGACCGACTTCTTTGCAGCAGCCGTTCCGCAGCATCTCTAGCCCAGGCCGAAGCAACGCCGATCGCCATCGCTGGCGCTGGACGCCTAGGTACCGCGCGCCCTGTCGCAACAACTTCCGCTTATGTGCCGGGTGGGCAGACCTTGGGCCCGATCGCGGCCGCATCTGCTGCAAAACTTTCCGGATCACGCGTGGTCGCAACGGTCGCGTCAATGCCCTTGCGGGCAAACACCTTGGCAAGAGCGTGGCCGATCTTGCCGAAGCAAATAATTGCATAGCTCATAATGTTTCTCCACCTGTATGAATGCCGATTCAGACCTGCGCCCAACCACCATCGACGGCAGGATCGATACCGGTGATGTAGGAGCTTTCATCGGAGGCGAGGAACGTGAGGGGAAGGCCGATACACCTATTTGAAGGATCTTGACGACGGTGACGTTGCCCCCGCATCGTCGAGATGTTCGAGATTGAAGTCAAAGAGATCCGCGCAGATTTCAAGGAGAAGGGACAACGAATCCTCAACTGGGTTACGCCGGACGAGGCTGGTAAGTTCATCCGTAAGCTGGGCGACCATCCGGCCCAGCCTGAAAAACTATGAAAAGGGCAGACGGTAAAAGCTCAATCACCGTACTGACAAAACACTACGCTGAAACTGTCTTTTGCCCGGAGAGTTGCGATGGATGACGTCTATAGGCCTCCAGAAAAATTGCGAGACGCAACGTTATTTGGTCCGGCGGATTCGTCTCTCGGATGCCGAAACCATATTTGCCGGATGGGCGACGGATCCAGAGGTCACCAATTATCTGGTCTGGCGTCCTCATACGGACATTTCTCAGGCGCATGATCTTACCAAGCAGGACGATCAAGAATGGCAAGATGGTACCAGCTTATCCCGGGATAATCAGCATCAGAGGCACGCCAGATGAGCTGATCGGAATGATCCATCCGCGACTGAACTCAAGCCGCGTGTCATAAGGTTGGCTTATTCGAAGGCATTATTGGAGGCAGGGAGTGGCCAGCGAGGTTGTGCGTTGGGAGGTCGGACACGCGCTTTCACACCCCGCGATTTTTCGCGCCGAAGCCACATGCGATGTCGAAAATATTGCTTCGGCGCGCGTAATGGAGAAGGCGGGTGTTACAAAGGAAGGCCTCCTGCGGGCGATACAAGTTGCATCCAAACATCTCGAACCAGCCGCGCCCTGACAGAAGACGGTTGCTATTTGCTACCTCCGCGCGGAGGCCCCTCATGCGTTTTGGCCAATTGGGCAGCAAGATCGCCCAGCGACAGAGCCGGACCGGCGATGGCGATTTCGGCAACCAGCTGCCTCTGCAGCGTCGATGTATCGATCGGATCGTGCAACCAGCGGAAATGCGCGTTGCGCTTCTCGAAGTCCTCGATGAGATGAGTAAATGGTTGACCGATCGGGCCAGGCGATCGAGGCGTGCGACGACGAGCACGTCGTCGGCAGCGAGTTCCTTCAGTAGCGTGGCAACAACCGGCCTTGTGCGGGATGCACCCGATCCAAGTTCTTGATGAATGCGATGGCAGCCGGTTACATGCAGCTCTTCAACTTGCGCGTCGTTGAGCTGGTCCTCTGTCGAAACGCCTGCATAGTGGAGCAAGATGGCTGGTACGGGTGGGAACAAGCACCAAAAATCATCGGTCAAAGCTTGAAAAAATGCGCGGATAGCGGTCGATCCTGTGAAACGATCCGGCTTCAGTCTTCGGGCCGTCTGTGTACGAGCTTCGGTGCTTCTATAACAGAATTATCGATGACGATTGTTGCACGATCTTCTGGCTTACAAGTCTGAAGATAGAGGAGTTGGCCCTGGTAGTAGCGGCGATTTTCAGGCGCCAAAGGATCAGGCTTGGAACCGTCTCTCACCGCCATTCTCCCATAGGAGACTGAGAAGGGCACCGACAAAAAGACGCTACAGTCCCATTGGCCCCGCAATTCATCCCGATGTAAAAAGATGCCATCGAGAAGGAGTACGGCCGACGGCTCGACATGTCCGGTTTTCGAGATTTCTCCGTCGGCTGCATGATCGTAGCGGGCAACGTCCACTAAGGCGGCCCCACATCGAAACGGGCCAAGAAAAAAAATGACGCAGACTGTCGTAGTTGTAGGAGTCCAGAAAAAAGCCCTCTGGATCACTTTTGCCGCGTCGGTAGCGGATTTCCTCGGGATTGTGAAACCCGTCGACGCTCGCTCGTACGACGGAGCGGTTTGCTTTCATCACGAGCAGAGCTAACTCATCGGCAAAGGTTGTCTTCCCCGATCCATCCGAGGCATTGCACACAATCCTAACGACTTGACGAATGTTACCCAGGAGTTAGCCGCATTCCTAATGCCGCCACGCTATCGCCGTTGCGACACTCGGCAACTGACCGGTTTGGCCAAGCAATGGCTTGCGCGCTCGAGTGATAGAAGGTCACCGGTTCGGTTCTCTTTCAAGACCAAAAACATTGATCTTGCATTTCGGCTCAAGAATATTATGTGTAGGTACGTGCCTACATGGAGTGCATTCTATGACGATCACAAGCCTTTCCAGCCGTGAATTGAACCATGATGTGAGTAGCGCGAAAAAGGCAGCCCAAAATGGTCCGGTTATCATCACTGATCGCGGCAAACCATCTCATGTATTGATGACTTATGGTGAATTTGAGCGTCTTACCGGCAAGCGCCCCAATCTTGTCGATGCCCTTTCCATGCCGGGCTTGTCAGATATTGATTTCGACGCGCCTCGGATCGAGATCGCACCTCGTGGCGTGGATCTCTCGTGAAATATCTGCTGGACACCAATGTTCTATCTGAACTGAGGAAGGTTGGAGACGGCAAAGCCGATGCAAATGTGGTTGTATGGGCCAGAGCTCAAGCGACGACACAGCTGTGTCTTTCCGCGATAACGATCCTGGAGTTGGAACGAGGAATCCTTAGCATCCAGCACCGAGATGCAGTCCAGGGCGCGCGCTTGCGTTCCTGGTTAGAAAATCACGTCCGGCCAGAGTTCGTCGGCCGTATCTTATCAATCGATGATGTAATCGCGACCCGTTGCGCGCACCTGCATATCCCAGATCGACGTAATGAGGCGGACGCACTCATTGCCGCGACCGCGCTAGTTCACGGCCTGATAGTGGTCACGCGCAATGTTCGGGACTTCGAAGGCACGGGCGCTGTTGTGATGGACCCGTGGCTGGGTTGATGGCCACCAAGGTCATGCATAGTGGGTACCGATGGTTCGAATCTTATCAAGAGCAATAGCGCAGCAATGGAATTGCTCGACGCAGGTGTCGACACCACGTTGAGAGCGCTTTGGCTTGGTCACGAATCCAGTCGCTCGACCCAGCCATATCTCCATGCTCATCTAGCGATCAAGGAAGCTGCACTGGCGAAGGTCGCCAGTTTCGAAGAACGGCAGAGCGGGCGGTTTAGAGCCGACGACAAGCTTCTGGCGTTTCTGGATAAATTGTAACCAAGTCAACGTTGTTCATGCCGCGGCAATGATCCGCGGCATCACATTTCCTTCGAAGGCCGCCCTATGGGGCCTTATCCCATTACTCGTGCACGCTCAGTCGGGATGCTACGGCGCGTGCGATTTCCGCGGGAGCGTCGTCAGGAATGGCAAAGACACAGCTGACGTTGATCTCGCAAAGAACATACGTGTCGTGGCCTGACGCGTCGGGCGGCCCATAGAGGAAATCGGCATCCCAAATGATTGGCAATGATCCCACTTCAACGCCAAGCGCCGATATCATCTCTGGCACCCACTCAGTTTCCATCTTCCGCCTTAGGGCCTGGAAGGCTTCTGCGGCGGCGGGATGCATGATCCTGGGGCCTGGCTTCAATGCCTCCGGATCGGCACCCTGTGGTGGCGTCACCAACGCCTTGATGTGCTGATGGCCGAAGCCGACCACAGTGTCGCCGGACATGTAGCAACGGATCATTCCGTCGGGCAGGCGTGGTTGATATGGCTGATCGACGATACAACCATCGTCCGCAAAGTAGGTTTCGCAGCGGGATATGAAGTCGCTCAAGTCGAGCTCTTCGGGGATGCTACCCGATCGGGCTTCCAACACCTGGACTGGCGTCGAACGGCCCAATGGCTCTCCGACGAGTTCGACCTTCCATATCCCCTGGCCGCCATTACCACGGTTTGGTTTCAAGACACGCGGCCCGGCCTGCACGAGGGTCGAGGGAAACATCGTACGGAATTCGTCGGCGGTCCGATAGAGACGCGTGTCGACGCCCCAGCCCATATTTCGGGTCTCGTAGAGTACTTCCTTAATGCCCATCCTGAGGATCACGTCAGGATGCGCGCTCACGAATCGACCGGCATCTGTGACTTTTCGCAAAAGCGCGTCGAGTACTATCCGCGTTTTTCCGTCATCGAGTGGATTCACCCAAACGAGGACGGCATCGACTTGAAGAAGCTGGTCGAGAACGTCGCCTGCGAACCCCTCGTCGAAGACTACAGGTTCCGCTACCAGTCCGACCGCCGCCAGCTCTTCGAAGATCCGATGATAGCGGTTGTTCTGTGGGGTCGCAGTGCGCCGGGTCTCCTGGTCACCGCGCCAGACGATCGCCACTCGTGGTGACGGGCGGTTCATGGGTGAACTCCAAACGTGAGGCCGTAGGTCAGCCCGACGAAGGCGCTTGCCCCCAGCACGGTCAACAGGCCGATTTTAAACCGGAAGACGGCAACGATTGCGGCGAGTGTGAGCACCAGGGATGGGAGATTGACGGAACTCAGCACGGGTACGTCGACCGTGATGCCGAAGCCGCTCACCTTCCGGACTTGCGAGAACAGGACATGCAGTGCGAACCACACGGCAAGGTTCAGGATGATGCCGACGACGGCGGCGGTGATCGCGGCAAGTGCTGCCGAAAGCGCCCTGTTGCGGCGCAGTGTTTCCATGAAAGGTGCGCCGAGCAAAATCCAAAGGAAGCAAGGGACGAAGGTGACCCAGGTCGTCAACAATCCCCCCAGCGTCCCAGCGAGCAGTGGCGATAGTCCACCCGGTGCACGATAGGCTCCCATGAACCCGACGAACTGGGTGACCATGATCAGCGGACCAGGCGTCGTTTCCGCCAGACCCAGCCCGTCCAGCATCTCACCGGGCTTTAGCCAACCGTAGTGGTTTACCGCCTCCTGAGCGACGTAGGACAGGACCGCATATGCGCCGCCGAAGGTAACCATTGCCATCTTGGAGAAGAACACCGCGATGTCGGAGAAGACGCTATGCTGCCCAAGGACCGCGAACAGCAGAATGATCGGCCCGAACCATGCGACCGCACCGACCGCGGCGACCTTCAGCAGCCAGATCGCGTTCGGGCGCGCATGGGCCGGCACACCTTCGCCAAGGAGACTGTCGACATCAGCGACCTGCGTGCCGCCGATCTTCCCATGATTGCTTCCGCCTGAGAACGCTGCCCAGCCAGCCTTGCCGCCGACGAAGCCGATCAGTCCTGCTACGACAACAACCAATGGGAACGGTGCCTGAAAGAATGCCAGAGCGATGAAGGCTGTCGCCGCCAGCCCGATCATGACATTGTTCTTCAACGATCTTCTACCTATCCTGAGAACAGCGCCGAGCACGATCGCGAGGACCGCCGCCTTCAGGCCGAAGAACAGCGCCTGGATCGCTACGACATTGCCGAAGATGGCGTAGATCCAGCTCAACCCCATAATGGCGATCGCGCCAGGCAGCACAAACAGCGTGCCTGCGACGAGCGCGCCTTTTGTTTTGTGTAGCAACCATCCGATATAGATTGCGAGCTGCTGAGCTTCGGGGCCGGGTAGCAAGGTGCAGTAGTTCAAAGCGTGCAGGAACCGCTCTTCGCCAATCCAGCGCTTCTCTTCGACCACGATCCTGTGCATCACCGCGATCTGGCCCGCCGGTCCGCCGAAGCTCAACGCGGCCACTCTGGCCCAGACCTTCACCCCCTCCGAGAATGGCAGCGCATGATCGTCCACTCCGGATGATCCGGCTTTCCCATTGACAAGTTCAACCATCTCACTGTCCCCGCTTCGGATTTGGCCAGTTGTGGGTCTCCTCGGTCGCATCGCGGCACCAGCGATAGAAGGCATCGTAGAGCAGCATGCCTGCATCGAGCTGCTCAAGATCGTCATTGAACATTCGCGACAGGCCCAGAGAAGCGGCGAGCAGGCCCGCCACTTCCGGAGCAAGTTTCGGCCGGTCTGTATCAGCACCACGTACGATCGTCGCTAGCCTCAACAATGGCTCGGACGCAAGTCCGAATTCCTCGATCATGACATCGAACGTGCAAAACTCGCCTCGATGGCTCCAGAAGACGTCCTCGATGTCGAACGGCGTCGCGCCGAAGCGGTCGCCGACCAGCAAGACCTCGGTTGCCGGCACGAACAGGAAGATCGCCGAGGGATCGACGAAGCGGCGGATCAGCCATGGACAAGCAATGCGGTCGATCTTCGGCCGCGACCGGGTCACCCAGAGTGTGCGGCCCTGCGGATCGCGTTGCGGCACCTTGTTGGTCGGCACCGCAGCTCCGCCTGCGCGGATCCAAGCTTCGAAGCCGCCTTCGAGGACTTCGGCCGGCGTGCCTTCGTGACGGAGAGAGGCTGCGACGCCGTGGCTGAGTTTCTTGCCCGACTGACACACGATAATGGCTGCGCTCGGGATCTCGTCCGCCCATGCTGCAACCTCGGCATGGCTTCGACGGATGGAGCCCGGGACGACTCTCGGGTCTCTTTCGAAGTCGTCATTGGTGCGCACGTCGATCATGACGGGCGCGTTCGGTGTGCCGATGATACGGCTTAGCTTGTCGGGAGTGATTTCAAGATATGACGGCATAACGCGTCCCTCCGTTGCTTCGGTTCGATGGACGCGATACTTCGGCCGGGGCCTCGTGGGGCGATCGCTACCCCATAACGTCTATATGCGCGCGAGCAGTTTTCCTGTCAAGCGCGGGGGGGATCGGCTCCGTTCTGATTGGCCGCGGATGGATGAGGCGGTCGATCGCCTCATAGGCTGCTACGAGAGCGCCGAACAAAATTATGAAAACGATGATCAGCCCTGCATAGTCCTCGACTCGGCCTAGCCCATAATTGAAGGTCTTCGTGGCTGCGCGGCGAGCCAGAGAGAAGGCGACCCGCAAAAAGACCGCGGGCGCAGCGTCACCGACATTGTGGATCGTGTCGGCCAGAAGGGCCACACTACCTGAATAGAAGACGACCGCGAGCTGCAGCGTTGCGGTGATTGCCAGGATTAAAAAAGACCACTTGATTGCCCAGATACCGCGCTCCGACGACGCGATGTTGGGATCGATGACCCCATGCGTATGACCGTGACCGCCTTCTCCGTGCGAATGCGACCCTTGCCCATCATTGTGTGAGTGACCGTGGCCGGTCTCGCCAAAGCCGAACCATTCCCTGATGCTCACAAATATTGTTCCGATCCAAGATGCAAATGCGCTGACGTCCCATTCCCCTGGATAGGATAGGGAAAGGCGAAATTTCACGCGAGTGTGGACCATGGCTCTGGTGTGAAGGCGGCGAGTACGGCGAAATATGCCGAGCTTATCGTCTGGGCTTTACCGAAAATTCCGTGCTTTAGGAAACGCGCTCGGCATAATCTCCGGCCCGGGAGGGTTCCCGACCTGCGTATCGATGGGCTGAGGTGAAGAGCCGGAATTTTCACTGAGTTCGTCCAATGCGGCGCCTAGGCAAGACATTCTTGAGCAAAATTTGCGCATTCTAGATCATTGGCGCACGGCTTCAGGCCCTGAAACTCTCAATCTTGGCGGCGAAGGCGTCGACCTGCATCTCCGAGGTCGCCCAGGACGTTACGATCCGGATTACAGATCTCTTCAAATAAGCAAACTGAAAATGGTGCAGCGACCAATGTACGGCCGGGCGAAAATCGATCTTCTTCAAGCCCGCTTTGTCGGGCCATCATGATCAAACGTTATCGCAACTGCCTCTGACCCAAAATTGGATGCCGATGAACAGACCGGAATGCTGAAAGATGATGTCCCGTTCAGATTCGATCGCCGGGCGAAAACTGGAATGCGTGTCGCTTAAGCCAAATTTGAGCAATAATGCTCGCCATAAAATAGTAGCTTAATCTTCGTCAACTTAATATTGCAATGTATTTATTTTTAGTAATTGTTGATATAAATTAAGTATCCACGGTAGAATAGTGATATTGCTCGTAATCAACGCGAGAATTATCGGGAAATAATCGTTTTTATGTATTTCCGGTAGGGCCTATTAATTCTGTTTCAATGAAGATCGACTATCCCTGTCTCTGATTGGACAGGCCATGAAGCGCCTGTGCTTGAGCATTCTTTCACCGGCTCGCGGACTGTTTTTAAGGAAACATACCGCAAGCGCTCCGAACATTTGGCTTTCGGTGAAGCGTGCTAGCACCCCAGACCCCCGAGCGTAGGTTGGCAACGATGGTTTTTTCTCTTCGCAATATACTTGTTGGAATTTTCCTTTTTCTGAGCATCGCTCTGTGCGTGCTAACAGGATCCTCCATGCTCAACGCCTATCGCGGTGAGAGCACCTATGCCGAAGTCTCGAAATTCACCATACTCGACCGCGCGTTCTTTCAGGTGCTCGCCAACTTCCGCAATGAGCGAGGTGACGGCTCGTCGCTGGCGAAGGTCGAGCTTGGCGCGCAAGACGCAACGCTTGCCTTGTTGAACGCGGATCGAGCCATCGTTGACAAATATATGGCCGAGGCAAAGTCGGTCTCTGCAGACATTGACGACAAGACGCTGAAGGCGCCGATTGCCGACATCATGAGCGCGTATGATCGGGTCGTTGCATTCCGCGCTAAGCTCGATAGCGAAGTCGCCAAGAAGCTCGCCGACCGCGATCCGGCGCTGCAGGCGACGACGCTTGACATCGGCCAGCAGCTGCTGAACGCGCTGGAAAAAGGTTCGACTGCCATCGAGAGCCAGATCCGGGCAAGCGATCCTTCGATGGCGGCAATGATCCAGATCCGCGCATTGACTTGGTACACTCGCGCGACAGCCGGCGCTGCAAACCTCCTGTTCGTCAATACACTTGCCTCCGGTGAGGCGATGAAGCCTGAGGACGTCAGCAAGATCCAACAGTTCGATTACGCCGCGAAACTCATGTGGGCACAGATCGGTGTCCTAGTGAACCATCCTTCGACGCCACAGGTCGTCAAGGATGCCTATAAGGTCAGTGATGCGACTTATTTCGGCGGCGACTTTGCGGCAAAACACAGTGTATTGCTTTCGAAGTTCGCAGCCGGCGAGAAGAAGGCTATGCCTCTCGACGACTGGCGCCCGCTCGGCAACGCCGCCCTTCTGACCATCACAAACACCGCGGCTGCCGCCGCAGATGGCATGGTGGCTACGGCCGCCGCCAGCCAGAATAACGCATTCATAAGCATGATCGCCTATGGGTTCACCTTCCTTGTCGCCGGGGTTCTGAGTGTCACCGGCATCTGTGTCATCATCTTCCGCGTCACCAGGCCCGTCGGCGCACTAACCCATTCCATGACCGCGCTCGCGCAAGGCGACCTCTCAGTCTCTATCGGTGGTGTCGAGCGTCGCGACGAAGTGGGTGCCATGGCGCGTTCCGTAGAGGTGTTCCAGCAGGCAGCCCGCCGCAACAAGGCGCTCGAAGCCGAGGCTGCCGAGGCACAGGTGACATCCGAGCGCGAGCGCGTCGAAGTCCAGCGTCGTGCCGAAGCCGAAGCCGAGCAGAAGCTGCTGCGAGCAACGGGCTCGCTTGCGACGGGTCTGCGTCATTTGGCTTCAGGCAACCTGCTCTGCGAGATCGAAACGCCGCTCGCCGAGCAGTTCGAGGCCCTGCGCCACGACTTCAATTCGTCGGTCAGCCAGCTTCGCGCCGCCATGTCCAGCGTCGGCAAGGCCGCGTCGCTTGTTAACAGTGGCAGCTACGAGATCTCACAGGCGTCCGATAACCTCTCCAAGCGCACTGAACAGCAGGCCGCTTCGCTGGAAGAGACGGCAGCCGCGCTCGAAGAGGTAACTGCCAACGTTCAATCGACTTCCAAGCGGGCTGGTGATGCACGTGACTTGGTGCGTGGTGCCAGATCGCGGGCAGAAAACTCCAGCCAGGTGGTCAGCAATGCCGTCAGCGCCATGGGCAGGATCGAACATTCGTCCAAACAGATCAGCCAGATCATCAGCGTGATCGACGAGATCGCCTTCCAGACCAATTTGCTTGCGCTTAACGCGGGCGTCGAGGCGGCACGCGCGGGCGACGCCGGCAAAGGCTTCGCCGTCGTTGCGCAGGAAGTGCGCGAACTTGCTCAGCGTTCGGCGAAGGCCGCCAAAGAAATCAAAACTCTGATCGGTAATTCTGAGGTTGCCGTTAGCGAGGGAGTGAAATTGGTCAGTGACACCGGCGAGGGCCTTGCTGCCATCGCCGACCTCGTCTTACAGATCAATCAACATATGGATGCGATCGCCACTGCCGCCCAGGAGCAGTCCATGGGCCTGTCGGAAATAAACAGCGCTGTCAATCACATGGACCAGGCGACACAGCAGAATGCTGCCATGGTCGAAGAGATGAATGCGGCTGGCGCAGGTCTGGCCGAGGAGAGCAACCGTCTCGGCGAACTCCTGAGCGGATTTCGGACGGTTGAAGCGGAGCGCACAGCATCGCAGGGGCGGCTTGCACCCCGGCCTGCCTCGCCTCCGGCAACCGGTCGGCCCGCCGCACGCGCTGTTCCGGCCACACAGGGCAATGCCGCGCTTAAACATCTACAACAGGAATGGTCGGAGTTTTGACGTTTGGAGAGAGTCCGGGAAAAATGCGGAGCAATCTTTTGTTCGGAATTGCGTAAGAGCAAGACACAGAGCGGCTCAGTGATTCTTCGAAAAGCTCAGCCGCTCTAGGCATCTGGCGGCAGGGGAGCCCCAGACAGTTTCGTCTTTATCCAGTCGGAAACGCGGTACTAGCGCAGCGTAAGTTTCGGACAAGGTGTCCGCGGCTTTTTCGTGTGGGTCATGTCATCTATCTCCCCGCAAGGTTTGATCCGAGCTGTAAGCGTACCAGATTGCGGAAAAGCTTGATCGGTCCCGCTCTTATATGGCCGCTCAGGCGATTGAAGATTACGTAGCTCGCGAAGAGTGGCAAATCGCTGAAATCGAGGCCGGATTGGCTGAGGCCAACCGGGGCGAATTCGCGAGCGATGGAGAGATCGCGAACGTTATTGGAAAATACATCAAGTCTGTTCGTCAATCATGAGCGAAAAGCATATCCGCTGGACGAAGAGAGCGGTGCGACGGCTTGATGAAATCGGTGCACATATCCAGAAGGATAGTCCGGACGCCGCCGCGCGAGTGGTCGCGCGAATCGTGTCGGTTGTCGACATTCTTGCCGACTTTCCTGCAACGGGTCGCGCTGGTCGCTTAAAGGGAACGCGCGAATTGGTGCTGGCGGATATCGCTTATATTATTGCCTACCGCGTCGAGCATGAGGTGGAGATCCTCACCATCATGCATGCTCATCAGCGATGGCGTTCGGCGCTTTAAGTTTCTACCTTAAGCTCCAAGTTAACGCAGGCAACGACGGTTCGGATCCCATCCAGGTCATCATTTGTGGTATTTGTCGGGAATGCTTGTCAGTTCAGCTAGCTGACGAGCCTGCCTGCCGGCGCGGCGGCGAAACACCATTCGGCAGCATCTTTTTCGCTCAGCGGCTGGGAATAGAGATAGCCTTGCACCAGCGTAGCTCCCAGCCCCCTAAGGGCCGCAAGCTCGTCTGGTGTTTCAACTCCTTCAACCACGCATTCCAGCCCCATGTCCCGGCTGAGAGTGAGAAGAGATTTCACTATTTTGTAGCTGGCAGGTCTCTTGTGCAAATCGGTGACGAAGCTGCGGTCGATCTTGATCTTGGTCAGAGGAAGCGCATGCAGCCGGGTCAGGCTGGAATAACCGGTTCCAAAGTCGTCGAGTGAAATGCCACAACCGACGCGCCGTAGCATTTCGACCGACGATTTGATTTGCTCGAAATCGAGCGCAAGGGCCGTTTCGGTAATTTCAAGATCAAGGCGCGCCGCGTCAAAGCGGCTGCGTTCGATGATCCCGACTAATGACAGCACCCCTTCACAGGAGTTGAGATCATGGGCTGACAGGTTGAAGGACAGGCGCAAAGGCTCCTCCCACTGCGATGCGAAGGCAAGTGCCTTTTTAAGCAGAGGCTGCGTCAGCGAACTGACGATGCCGGCTCGTTCAGCAATTGGGAAGAATTGCCCTGGCGAGACATGTCCAAGAACCGGGCTGCACCAGCGGGCAAGGGCCTCGAAGCCAACCGTTCGATCATCGTCTATGTTCACGATCGGCTGAAACATGACCGAAAGTTCATCTTCCAAATTGGCTTGCTTGAGCAGATGCTCGACGCGCGCTTCGATGTTGATCTGCCTTTCGTGTTCAGCGTCAAATAGAACCGCGCCCCCACGGCGTGTCTTTTTGGCATGGTAAAGGGCATAATCCGCCCTGTCGAAAAGCTGCTCCAGAGTAGAGGCGAGGTCTGGAAAGACCGCTATTCCCATCGATGCGGATATGTGCACCGTTCCTTCTGGCAAATGATAGGGCTCCGCCAACCGTTCGGAAATTGCGTTCGCATTTGCGACAAGCGGAGCATCTTCCGGCGCGAGCGGAGCGACAATTGCAAACTCGTCACCACCCAATCGAAACGCCCGACTGGCTTTCAAAGTGGTCGTGAGGCGCCTACTGACGTCGATAAGGAGCCTATCTCCCACTGAATGTCCGTAAAGGTCATTGACTGGCTTAAAGCCGTCGAGATCAATAACGCCTAAGGCCAGTCGCGTGTTGTCTGCCTTGGCCTTTTCAAATTCGACTTCCAGATGTGTAAAGAACGCTCGACGGTTGGGCAACTCCGTCAGGCTGTCGATATTTGCGAGCAATAGATTCTCATTGCCTAATGCTTCTGTGCGCTGCTGTGAAATAATCATGCGCTCGAAATTGCGATAGTTTGTCAGGAGAATTGACATCATGCCCGCGCAGACCAGTGCCACATTGATTGCTATAGCAATGAAAGTCGGTTGCCTCGAGGCAATGAAGAATAGAACGAATGCTCCATTGACGATCACAGTGACTATGAATGCCGCCGAGCGAACATACATTAGACAGAAGATGCAGGATATGACTGTGATCGCCATATAAAAGGCAACGTGAGATTGAGCATATGCATCGCCATAAGGCACCAGCAAAAATGACCAGACAGTGAATGCAATGGGAAGGCCGACAGCCAGACGATTGGTGCGGACGAGTGCAGCGTGAGCCACGTCTGGCATGGGATCGATATTGCGCGTTCTCCACCAGAATGTGATCCTAAGCATGCAGCCGAGCGTAAAAAGAGCGGGAATGCCAACGGTGAGCCAAATCGGTGCTGATTGCATATGAGTGATAGAAAGTGCCCATGTGCTCGAAATCAGGATCAAATACATCATCGGCATCTGACGCGTGAAAGCGCGGTACTGAGCTTTCAGCAGGTCCGGATTATCGGACCGAATGGACATGAAATGCAGCAATCTTTGTTTAGCTTTTAGTATTTCCATTGCTCGACTCGCAGAGTAATGGCGCAACTCATAGCATCGATGTCATTACACTATTTGAAATACACACGGTTAACTAATAAAAAATGGCTTCAACCATCAAGTGCATGCCTTGTTATTCTGAGCCGGAAGAAGAGCAGGCGTGCGATTATAGCAAGCGACATAATGTAATCGATTCAATGAAGAAGGTTCGCGCAACGCAGAACCGTGCCGGGTTTGGCGCGCCTCCAGCGTCCTTTGATGGAGATGTTGGCGGCAACCTCTATCGGCGCGACGCTGATGATTCTTGTCGACTGGCTGGGCGGCATTCTCTTGTTTCCCAATCAGGTACGAGCCGGATTGATCGCAACGCTGATCGCGGCACCCTATCTTTTCCCGCTAATGGCGAGACGCCGATAATTTATGAAAGTTGCGCGTTTCTTACGGTCTGATTTGAACGAGACCCAGGGAAGGGCATGGTACTGCTGACCGAGCGTCGACCAAATGTGGGTCTATTCGTCATCATACTCGATCGTCTCGTCAGGCTCCCTTCCTGAAGGGAGTAAAGACGGCACCCTTCCGCAACAAAGCCTGGGGCTGTTTTTCGCGTCCCGCAACATCACTTGCGATCCAGAGAAATAGGGAAGCGCACGGTTCGATTCTCACCAAGAGCATCATTCGCAGCTTTCGTCGGAAAGCTCACCAGTTCAGGTGAATGTCACGGGCGAAACGTTGAATCCTACAAAGCCGGGCAATTGATCGCGATCGTCGACTGGTTCAGTTTCCGCTTTTTATCGTGGTCCGCAATCATGATGGAGATAAGTTTCTCGAATGGAGGCAGAAGTCCACGTAGCGAAATGCCGGGAACTGCCCGGGAAAACTAAGCCCGGTCTCTACAAATCTCTTTGGCCCTTTCGGCTGAAATATGACTGCAAATTTTTCAGGCTCTGGTCCATTGCGTAGGTTTTGGAGAGATAGGGAATACCGATATGGCCATAGGTAATGGAAAGTTGCCGCGCAGCCTGCCTTGCATCGATGCCGGCGAGTTCCTGACTGTAAATCACCGCAACAAGCCCGCTTCTGTCCGCGCCTGCTTGGCAATGGATGAGGATAGGTTTTGTCGCTGAGCGAAGGATATCGACCAGTTGATCAGCCCTCTGGGGTGTCAATATCTTGCGGGCTGACATTTTGAAGTCGATATGTTCGATACCCAGCCGTTGCGCCGTATGGACTTCCTCATTGTACCAGCTCGATTTTCTGTTCTCGCCGCGCAGGTTGACGATTGTTCGGATTCCATTATCCCGCACGTAGGTTTCCAGTTGCTGTGGTGAAAGCTGAGCGGAGCGATAGAGCTCACCCGGAATCACTGGATGAAAATTGCCGTCCCAATGCAGCACGGCGACGTAAATGCCGAAGATTGCCGCCGGAAGGGCCAACATCGCGGCGAAGACGCCGATCAGCTTTGCCGTGCGTGATCGTATCCATTGCCATCCGGTAGCCAGGGATCTCTTCGGCACCGAAGCGATCATGGCCGGACGTAGTAGCGGCAACCGATCAACATTCCGATATACTGACCGATCAGACGGAACACTGGTCGCAGATCTGGGACAGGCGACGCCAAGTGCGGCTTTGATCCGTAGGGTGAGTTCGACGACGCTGAGTGGCTTGACCAGGTAACTGACCGCGCCCAGTTCATGGCTCCTCTGCCTGTTTGCGATATGGTCGCTAGCAGATATGACGATGGAAAGTGTAGCCAAGGACCTGGCGTTGAAAATATCCAGCAATTTGAGCCCGCATCCGTCCGGCAGAGAGAGATTGAGAAGCGCAAGAGAATAAGATCTCTCCTCGATCGCCTGTATTGCCGTTTTCAGGTCGACTGCCCAGTCGACATCCCAGCCTTCAGCGGTGACATGGTCGCGCAAGGCACCTCCCAAAATCCGATCGTCTTCAACCAACAATATTCGCAAGCTTGCCCCCGGCGTCGGATCCAAACAAAGCGTGCCGTGACTTGCTGACACATCTCAAATTATGCATCGCTAAAGTAAGTAAATTCCTACTTTAACAGGCAGTACGAGCACCTAGTGGATTTCATGAAAGGCTCGGGCGCGGCGCTGGCGTTACGCGATTAGCCTTGAAATCGTGGCGGCTTGGCCTGGACAGCCTCAATGCCGCGAGCAACGTTGTTGGGATTGATGGTCCGAGGACCGTGCCGGGACGATCGGGACCAAATCCCGGCCGCCTTTGGATCACATTTGGGGAATGTGACGTCGCTTGTCGGCCACGCGGACGGAACAAACTTGGTTCGCTTCAGTTGCCTCTTAATAGGAAACAAGGAGGATTTACCAATGGATCATGCAAATCATGTTCGTCTCGCTTCAACAGAACTGACGCCTTCCATACTTGAAGGTGCGACCATTTATGGCGCGGACGACCACAAGCTCGGCACGTTGGATCACGTCCATGGCACCGGCGCGGGCGACACCGCCGTTATCGATGTCGGGGGCTTCCTTGGTATCGGAGCAAAGCCTGTAGGTGTCGCGCTCTCCGACCTGGTGTTTATGCGCGACAAGGATGGTGACGTCCATGCGGTCACAAGCTGGACGAAGGACCAGCTCAAAGACATGCCAGAGCACAAAGACTAGTTGCGGCAAATCCAGGAATACGAAGCCCGGCCATCGCGTCGGGCTTTTCCGTCATCAAGCCTGTGAGGAAAACTCCACGCCCGGTAAATTTGGATCACAGCGCTTCTATCATATCATCCTGGCTTTCGGATGAGCCTTGAAAGTCGGCTGACGCCAGGCGGGCATTGCTCCGCAGCACTTGCGGCGGCTGTCCAAAGGCGCGCAAAAAGGCGCGGCGCATCTGATCGCGATCGCTGAAACCGGTTTGTCGTGCCACAAGGTCGATGGGGTGGCGGCTTTGCTCCATGAGGCTACGGGCCGCCTCGACCCGAAGATTTTCGATGGCCTTTGCCGGTGATTGGCCCGTCTCCTGATGAAATGCTCGGCTGAATTGCCGGGGACTGAGATGCGCGGCCTCGGCGAGATCCGGTACGCTCAGGGGCTTGTGCAGATTGTCTCGCGCGTAGGTAAGTGCCGCCTGGATGCGATCGGATTTCGGAGACAGTTCGAGGAGTGTGGAGAACTGTGTCTGGCCACCTCCGCGACGATGATAGATGACCAGCTTGCGCGCGACAGACTTTGCAAGTTCAGGCCCGAGATCGTTTTCGATCAGCGCGAGACAAAGGTCGATGCCGGCCGTCATGCCTGCCGAGGTCCAGATCGGGCCATCGTTTACGAAGATCCGGTCTTCATCCATCTTCACTTTCGGAAACTGCCGCTGAAGATCGCGCGCATGCATCCAGTGGGTCGAAACTCGGCGACCATCGAGCAAGCCCGCTTCAGCCAACACGAAGGCGCCAGTACAGACCGCGGCAATGCGGCGGTGTCGCTTCGGCGCATCTTGTATGAAGGTGATCATGCCGGGCGTTGACGGCTCGGGAACGGTGGCGCCGCCAACGACAAGGGTGTCGAATGGCATGTCCGTGAACCTCTCGGTGTCGAGCGTCATACCGGCGGAGGTTCTGACCGGACCGCCCTTTTCGGACACGAAATGCAGCTCGTATGGCGGGTCATCGACCAGGCTATTGGCGACCTCGAATGCGGTGACGACAGCCAGCGCCATCACGGAATAGCCGGGGTAAACGACGAAAGCGATATCGCGCATAAGCCAACCTCCGCGTCCTAAATCTACGTGTATATGACATTTGAGACTTCGATCCGCAACTGTATCTCTGTCGACATCGCTCAATTCCGAGCGGCAACTGATGGAGACCATTCATGAGCAACTTTTCCCAAAAGGGTGTCGCCCTCATCACCGGAGCATCTGCCGGCATCGGTGCGGTCTATGCCGACCGTCTGGCGAAGCGTGGTTACGACCTGATTCTGGTGGCCCGCAACGCGGAGCGGCTGACAATCGTCGCAGATCGTGTGCGCGGTGAGACTGGCCGCCGTATCACCGTGCTTCCGGCCGATCTGAATGACAAGGCTCACCTCGCCAAGATCGAAAAGGTGCTGCGCGACGATCCGGACATTACCATGCTGGTCAACAACGCCGGCGTTGGCTCGGTTGCGTCGATCCTTTCGGCGGATGTCGACGCCATGGAGGCAATGATCAACCTCAACATTACCGCTCTTACGCGCCTCACCTATGCGGCCGCTCCGGTCTTCGTGGCCCGCGGCAACGGTACCATCATCAACATCAGCTCCGCCGTCGGCATCGCCGTCGAAGCGCTGAACGGCGTCTACAGCGCATCGAAGTCCTACGTTCTGAGCTTTGGCCATGTCCTGCAGCGCGATCTGGCCGACAAGGGCGTTCGGGTACAGACCGTTCTCCCGGCGGCGACCGCAACCGATTTCTGGGATGCTGCCGGCTATGCGCCTCAGAAGACCAAACCCACCACCATGTCTGTGGAAGACCTCGTCGATGCGGCGCTCAGCGGTCTTGATCAGGGCGAACTGGTAACGATCCCGCCGCTGCACGACGGGGATCAGTGGCTCCGTTGGGAGGCGGACCGCCGCGCGTTCGGGGCGAATTTCGGCAACGCAAAGCCTGCCCCGCGCTACCACGTGGCCTGAGATCTGCAAGATCTCACAAACATGCCATGAAGCAACGACCGGTGGGCGCCGTCAGAAGGAGCCAGGAAAATCTCTATTCGCACCCTCGTCGTCATGTCGGGCGCGCGATGGCATCGCAGGGGTGGGTCCGTCGGTTTGCGCTGAGGGGTGCTCCGCAATTTCTGGATTGCAGTGCCCTTGGTAAAGGTCGTTCGCAACATTTCCTTATACTAGACATCTTTAGAAATATTCGGACGTAATACATACATGTGGTCCCAGTAGTTTCGGCGCCTGTTGATTGCAATCTAGGTGCTGGTCATGAGGCAACATTATCCCGCCGTAACATTATGGATGCCGTCCGTCGGCGACAGTGTGAATGCGGCTTCTAGGGCCTGGCCGACCACGACGCCAGTGTTTCCCGACGCGGATACCGGCAGCCGGTGACCATGGCAACATCACGCATGCTGCACACTCTGGAACGTAAGCCACCCGCGGCCGACGGTCAGAAATCCGCCAAGGACAAGTCATCCATTCCCGTGCGGTCTGCGCAACAGCGACGCATCAGACCACGGCATCTACTGTTGAGCGCTCTTCTTGGAGTCCTCGTCATCGGCATCATCGCCTTCCGACACGGCTATTTCGATCAGAAGACGACAACCTCAACCATCGTCGCGCCCGTGACACGCGGCGATGTCGAACAGGCAGTCCTTGCCTCCGGCACATTCAGGCCGATCAAACTGGTGGCGGTGGGCGCACAGGCCTCCGGGCGCATTACAGCACTTCACGTCAAGCTCGGCGATACCGTGAAGAAGGATTCGCTCGTAGCCGAAATCGACTCGACGACGCAGAGCAACGATCTAAAAACGGCGCAGGCCTCCCTGGAGAACGTCAAGGCACAGCGCCAGGAAAGCGAGGCCGACCTTGCAAATGCGCAAACAACACTCATCCGTCAGCAGATGGTATTCCGCAACCAGGCCGGCTCCAAGGCTGACCTCGATACGGCAGAAGCGAGCGTCAAGAAGATTACCGCCCAGATTGCCGCTCTTGATGCGCAGATCCGGTCGGCCGAAATCGCGGTCGAAACCGCACGCGCCAATCTGTCCTATACCCGTATCACCGCGCCGATAGACGGTGCGGTGCTCGCCATCGTCAATCAACAAGGCCAGACGGTGAATGCAACGCAATCGGCGCCGACCATCGTCATCCTTGGGCAACTCGATACCATGATCGTTCGCACTGAAATCTCGGAGGCCGATGTCGTTAACGTCAAGGCGGGTCAGCCGGTCTATTTCACCATCCTTGGCGATGCTGGCACGCGATACAACGCCACCCTCCAGTCAATCGAACCTGCGCCGGAATCGATCACGAGCGATAGCAACGTCACGTCGACGTCGACATCCACCAACAGCAGTACAACGTCGACGACGTCGTCCTCGGCGATCTATTACAACGGCGTGTTTGCAGTGCCGAATCCAGACAATTACTTCCGAACCTATATGTCGGCCGAGGTTCACATCGTTCTTGGCCAGGCCAAGGATGTGCTCACTATTCCTTCTTCTGCGCTTAGCGTGAAATCGGCCGGTGGATTCTATAGTGTCCAGATTGTTGACAAAGACGGCCAGAAACGTCGACGCAACGTCGAAGTTGGTCTCAACAACAACGTCCTGGCCGAGATCCGGGCTGGACTTTCGCAGGGCGAAAGCGTCGTCGTCGGTGAGGCGAGCGCGACGACGACGAAGAGCAACGCTGGCGGTCCGCCGCCGATGGGGTTCTAGGTCGTGCCGTCTGACATCATCGACCTCAAGGGCGTCTGCCGACACTACCAGTCCGCCGACCGCACCATCACCGTATTGCAGGATATCGATCTGTCGATCGCGGAAGGCGAAATGGTCGCAATTGTCGGGCCCTCTGGCTCCGGCAAATCGACGCTCATGAACATGATTGGCTTGCTCGATCGCCCGTCCGCCGGCACCTATGCGATTGCCGGAGAGGCGACACACCGGTTGGACAATGACGCCTTGTCCAGGCTACGCCGAGAGCATTTCGGCTTTATCTTTCAACGCTACCATCTGCTTTCGGAGCTGACAGCAATCGGCAATATCGAGGTGCCGGCCATCTATGCCGGGCATCCAGCGGATGCAAGACGCGCTCGTGCTGCCTCGCTTCTTCAGCGACTGGGCATGGAAGAGCGGTCTAGCCATCGCCCAGGTCAGCTTTCGGGCGGGCAACAGCAGCGTGTTTCGATCGCTCGCGCCTTGATGAACAACGGCAACGTGATTCTCGCCGACGAGCCGACAGGGGCGCTCGACCGACAAAGCGGCGAGGACGTTCTGCGTATCCTGGGCGAACTGCATGCGGAAGGCCATACTGTCGTCATCGTCACGCACGACATGAATGTCGCAGCACGTGCCGAGCGCATCATTGAGATTTCCGACGGGCGCATCGTAGCCGACCGGCGCATGGCTGGAGAACGGCCCCACTCGCAAGCCTCTCTCGGCGAGGCACGCCTCGGAAAGTCCGGCTGGCAGGAAATGACCGGCCGACTGACGGAAGCCTTTCGGATGGCGATCCTTGCACTCAATGCGCACAGGCTGCGTGCATTTCTGACCATGCTCGGCATCATCATCGGCATAGCCTCCGTCGTCAGCGTCATTGCGCTTGGCGAGGGATCGCAGCGCAAGGTTCTTGAAAATATCAACAGTCTCGGCACCAACACCCTCGAAATCTTTCCCGGCCAGAGCTTCGGCGATACGCGTTCGGGTCGGATCAAGACTCTGGTCGTCTCAGACGCTGAAGCCTTGGCGAAACTGACCTATGTCGCCGCGATTACGCCGACCGTTTCGACCAGCAGCACAGTAAGGTTCGGCTCGACAGAAGCAAATGCCCTCATCAATGGCGTAGGGGACGCCTATTTCTCGGTGAAAGGATCAAAACTTGTCACCGGCAGGCTTTTTGACGCCGATAGTGTACGGCGACTGGCGCAGGATGCGGTCATCGATCAAAATACGGCGGCAACATTGTTCGATGAGAAGGGTCTCGATCCGATAGGACAGACGATTCTGATCGGCAAGGTTCCGGTGCGAGTGATCGGCGTCATTTCCTCACAACAGGGCGGCTTCGGCGCAAGCGACAATCTGTCCGTTTATCTTCCCTACACGGGAGTCCAGGCCCGTCTCCTAGGCGACATGTCGCTGCGCAGCATCACGGTACGTGTCGCCGACAATGCCGAGAACTCTGCGGCCGAGGCGGCTGTCACGCAGTTCCTAGAACGCCGCCACAGCGCCAAAGATTTCTTTATCCTCAATACCGACGATATTCGCCAAACTATCACCAGCACCATTCGCACGATGACCCTGCTTGTCTCGTCCATTGCAGTCATCTCGCTGCTGGTCGGCGGTATTGGCGTCATGAACATCATGCTGGTTTCCGTATCGGAGCGCATTGCTGAAATCGGTGTGCGTATGGCGGTTGGCGCAAGACGACAGGACATCCTACAGCAATTTCTCATCGAAGCGGTGCTGGTTTGCCTTCTCGGAGGGATTTTAGGCATTGCCACAGCACTCGGATTTGGTGCCGCCTTCAATTATTTCGGGCCGGATTTCAAGCTGATCTATTCTATGGGTTCGATTGTCCTGGCGTTTGCCTGTTCCTGCGCCATAGGGCTGACTTTCGGCTATCTGCCGGCGCGCAACGCCTCGCTCCTGGACCCAGTCGCAGCACTTTCAAGAGACTGATCATCCCGCATGTTCCATTTGCATTCAAGCTTGGGTGGTCGCGACATAAGCATCGCGGTGACGAGAAGGTCGAACTCAACCCCATAGCGGGATTTGGGCCGAATGCGCTTGGAAAAGATGGATCGACGCGCGCGGCAACTATGTGAGATTGGTACACCTAAATGTCGGTTCGGCAATCGCCGTCCAAGGCGGCATTTAGCTGTTGAATGTCGTACAGGCGAATCTGAAGGACACAATCGATTGCCGGCCGATGCTGAAAGTCTACATCCGGACCGCCGCCGGCCATGCGGCATCACGCAATTGGCCGGCGGCGGTCCGAAATGCGGTTGCGCGGCATCAATAATAGCGACACACAAGACGCATAAGCTCTGACATGATCGCCCATTCTCCCGGAGGTTCATCCACATGAGGCATGCTGCGAACTCGATGCTTGGTTTGATAGTGACCTGCGCGCTATTGAGCGTTCCAACCGCTGCCCGCGCCTGGTGGGACGAAGGCCATATGCAGATTGCTGCTGTCGCCTACGATCGCCTGAGCCCGGAGATCAGACTAAAGGCCGATGCGTTGATCAGGCTCAATCCGGAATACGACAGGTGGGTTGCAGGCGTTCCCGATAGCCTCAAGGCACAATATGCCTTCGTCAAGGCAGCAACCTGGGCGGACGACATCAAGGGCCAGATTATCGGCTATTCCAGCGCCGGCGATAGTGCAAAGAACGCGAATGCCGGCCGCAACATCGGCTACTATGATCATCTTTCGCACGCCTATTGGCACTTCAAGGATATCGGCTTTTCCACCGACGGTACGTCGATTGAGGACGCGGATCCTGTCAATGCCCTCTCGCAGATCCTCACCCTGCGCAAGGGGCTGTCGGCGTCCTCCGGCCTGCCGGACGACGTTCGTTCCTACGATCTCGTCTGGCTCCTTCACCTGGTCGGCGACGCGCATCAGCCGCTGCACGCCACCGCGCGCTTTTCGCACGATCACCCACATGGCGACCAGGGCGGCAATCTGTCGGAAGTCGTCAACGCGACGGGTGTGAAAATGAAGCTCCACGCCTATTGGGACGGGTTGTTCGGCGGCTATTCGACGCCCTATGGCGCAATCTTTGACGGATTGACAAACCCGGACACGAAGCTTCCCGAGCCCGATCCGGTGCTTGCAGCCGAGGCCGATCCGCAGAAATGGTTCGAAGAGAGCCAGAAGCTTGCAGTTGATGTCGCCTATGCCGAACCGGTGAAATCCGGGACTTCGCCGGTGATCCTCGATCGCAATTATGAAATGAACGCGATGGCGGCAGCGCGCAAGCAGGCAGCACTTGCCGCCGCCCGGCTGGCGAACCTCATTACCGCGACCCTTCAATAGATTGCGGGAGAGGCTGGAGCACGGACTACCAAAGACAGTGTGTTGATTTCCACGAGAGAATGATTCAATTTCTCACTTTGCGATGGCTCATATAGGAACTCTTAATCTTTTGTAATACTTTGATTTTCTGCGATCTAATGGTAGCAGCCATGGTGGGAAAACGGTCAATTCACAGCGAAAATCAACGTGCCGCGGGTTCGAATCTCTTCAAGAGCTTCGAAAACTACTCGGCGCTAGTCACAGGGGCGGAGCCAACACCCGATGCTTGCGTTGCTCACACGGTCGATATAGCCGAATTGGCCGCGGCAAGGACGGTCAGACTTCAGCCCATGGCGCCGAATGTCTTCGATCGGACGCAGTTATGCCGGTAACCAGGGGGCATATCTAGTGCGCAGCAGAGACGAGAAGTTTGGCTGCGAAAGCGTCATATCTTCTATTACTGTTACGGCCGCGATGCCATCAGCGCTTGCCGAATGCGCGCAGAAATGTCTTCGTTGCCTCTCCTGCCATGCGGTCGACCTCTTCATCCGGAGTTGCACGTCCGATCTGTTGGTTGATCCGCAGATCTGTTGCGAGCAGCGCCATGTACTGGCGCGCGGCAAGGGCCGGATCCTCTATGTCGAGATGGCCAGCCAGCGCAAGCTGCGCCAAGCGAGCTGCAATGGCAGGGTATTTCTTTCCCGGCCCATATTCCTTCCAGGTTTCGAATAGTTCGGGAAATCTACCGCCTTCGGTCTCGAGGAGCTTGCGTAGCCAGCGACCATTCGGATCGCAGACAGCCTTGCGCAGGAGAAGCGCTGAAAATTCGGTCAGTTCTCTTTCCAGGTCGACGGGCGCCACGGGAAATGTGTCCAGCACCCGGAAGAAGCCGGCGCTCGACTTCTCGGTGATCTCTGCGACCACAACCTTGAATAGATTATCCTTGTCGCCGAGTTGATTGTACACCGTCTGACGTGACACGCCGGCTCTTGCTGCGATGGCATCGATGCTCGCTGCTGCAAACCCGTCCTCGGCAAAAACGTCTGCGGCCGCGTTCAGGATTGCCTGACGTTTGCTGGTGGCGGGTGGGCAACTCTCTGTCTCGGAAGAAACCGCTGCGGGCGAAGTTTTCATGACACTACCATATAGGGCTTGACCAATTGGACAATACTGTCCAAAATATTTTACAGGAATGACGGGCAATGCATTGGAACCATCGTCGTCTTTCCGCTGTCCCATCTATAATCGCCCACTCAATCCCCGTCACATGCTTTTTGTATGAGGCTTTGCTTCGTCAGGGGAATGGTGTGCGGGAAAGGTTTTTGCCGTGCAGAGCAAGGATTTCGTTTCATCCCCCGGGGCCGGCGGTTCCCACCATGCCATCGTCCTTGGCCTTCTTTCAGCCGTCGGTCTCTTTGCCCTCGACATGTATCTACCCGCGTTGCCGACGATCAGTCTGGATCTTCACGCTGACAGCCACGCAGTTCAGGCAAGCCTGATCTCTTTCTTCGCCGCCATGGCTGTGTCGCAGATTATCTATGGTCCCCTGTCGGACATGTTTGGCCGCAAGCGGCCTCTGTATGTCGGTCTGGTGCTCTACATCCTCGGCGCGATCGGCTGCGCGCTCTCTACCGATATTAGCTGGCTGGTCGCCTTCCGTTTCATTCAGGGCACCGGCGCCTGTGCCGGCGTCGTGATTGCCCGCGCCATCGTGCGCGACCTGCATACGGGTGCTGCCGCCGCGCAACTGATGTCGCGGCTTATGCTGGTCTTCAGTATCTCACCCATTCTGGCGCCGCTTGCGGGCAGCATCGTGACAGCGTTCGGGAACTGGCGACTGATCTTTTGGGTCATGGTCTTCGCCGGTGTTGTCGGCTTCGTCGCGGGCCGCTTTTTTCTTGAGGAGACCCGTCCGGTTGCGGCTCGCAGTGAAAGCAGCCTCGGCGGGGCATTAAAAGCCTATGGAACACTCCTTAAGGACCCGTACTATCTCGGTCTGGTGCTGATGGCCTCCTTCGGCATGTCAAGCTACATGATCTATGTCGCCAACTCTTCCTTCGTACTAATCGGCCATTACGGGCTCTCTCCGACCTTTTACAGCCTGGTCTTTTCTATGAATGCGGTTGGCTTCATCGGCATGTCGCAGATGAACGGCTGGCTCGCCCGCCGGATTGGTTTGCGCAAGGTCATTCGCGGTGCGGTTTGTGGTTATGCGCTGACGATGCTGGCGCTGGCTGTCATATTGGCCGGTGGAGTCGATCGCCTCGACATCATGGCTGCCTTCCTGTTTGCGGGCTACGCTTTCCTTGGAATGATCGTGCCGAATGCGGCGGTACTGGCACTGGAGCACCATGGTCGTATCGCTGGCACGGCCTCGGCGATGATGGGCACGGTCCAGTTCATGACATCGGCGCTGGTGGTTGGCGTCAGCGGTATGTTTATGGACGGTACGGCAAGACCGATGGTGGTCATCATCGCTACCTGCTCGGCCATCGTGTTCCTCCTTTCGATCGCAGTGCTGAAGAGCAGGCATGTGGCGGCGGCGGAGTAGATCTTGCTGCCACCGATTGCAGCGGCTTGTGCAGACCCGCACCGAGGCCTCTTCAGCGCGAGCGAAGTGCGCCTTGGGAGCGGCTCCATCTTCGGACAGCGAATCAAGGCAACAGAGCTCGCCGAGTTGGATCGGTGCGAAACCGAACTTTTCGGCAAGCGCACCAAATCATCGCTGCGGCGCCTTCACCCACGCTGCTCGCCGATAGCAATCGACACAAACTTGCGCCGTCAACAAATTGGCGTGTTCGTTGCGCTCACATTCCATCGGGGTCAAGCCAGTGTATGCTATTGAAAAATTTGACGCTCAGGACTTTTGCAACAACGGGGTCGTTGGCTCACATCCCTTCAAGACCGCGTCGGTTCACCGGTTTCATGAGATGGTGACGTCGAATTCGATCGGCGAGTTTAATCGGCTTTGCCCCTCATTTCTGGAGCTCAATGGATGTCAGCTGCGCCATTAGAAACGTCATAGTTTTTGGCATTGCGGCAGTGGGCCGAATATCCGGCTTCTTGGAGAACAATCGCTGTCATTGAGCCGGCCAGCGAACGGTTGCCGAACTATCATGGATACGTGCCTCAGACTTCGCATAGAAAGCGATGAGCGAGCGGAGCGGCTTTGCACGTACGCCTCAGATACCGGCATACCATTCATAGCCACGATCCTCCCAGAACCCACCATTACCGCCCCACAGGTCGTTAAACCTGTCGCGTATCTCGATGCGCATGACATATTTGGCATGCTTGTAGCCGAGATGGCGCTCGACGCGCAGGCGCAACGGTGCGCCGTGTTCCACTGCCAGATCCTTGCCATTCAGCGAGTAGGCAAGGATCGATTGTGGATGAAAAGCATCGATCAGGTCGATACTTTCATAATAGCGGCCGCTTCCGTCGAGCGTTTGTTCGAGTTCGTCGGCACAGTAGAAGACGGCATAACGCGCACCCGGTTTCAAGCCGGCACTCTGCAGGATCAGCCCGAGTGGCACCCCCTGCCACTTGCCGATGGCGCTCCAGCCTTCGACGCAGTCGTGGCGCGTGATCTGCGTGCGGGACGGCAGCTTCTTCAGGTCCTCCAGCGATAACTCCATCGGCCTGTTGACCAGGCCGTCGATCTTGAGCCGCCAGTCGACGAAGTTCGTCTGCCTCATCTGGGCGTATTCGGCGCTGCCGGGTTGGGTCGATCCGTTCGGATGGAAGCTCGGCGAGATATCGGCCTCCGTATACTCCGGCGCCAGCGCTTGCGGCGAGACGATCAGCCGCTGGGTGCCCATAGTCAGACGCTCGGCCATGGCCAGAACCTGCTGGACGTGCTGGTTCTGCACGACGTCATCGCAGCCCGTGAGGCCGATCGCGCCAAGACCGGCGGCGGAGCCTATGAGGAAGCGGCGGCGGGTCAGGATCGAATTCATCGCTTTGTCTCCTCATTGGTGATGGCATAGCGGCCGGTCACCATCGAACGCATGTTGTTCCAGAGGCCGGAGAGGATAACCATTGCCACATGGACAATGACGAACAGCACCAGGCTCCAGGCGGTTATGAAATGGATGGCGCGGGCTGATTGGCGACCACCGAAGATATCGAGCAGGAAAGGATAACCGGCATCCATCGCGGGAGACATTGTCAGCCCCGAGCCAATCATCAGCGGCAACAGGATGAATATGACGATAAGATAGGTCAGCTTCTGCAGGGCGTTGTAGCGCCTCGCCTTCTCGCCTTTTGGAAAGCGCAAGCGGGCATGGTCCTTGATTTCGTGCCAGATGTTGCGCGGCGAAGCATCTTTCGGTGTGGGTAGCAGATCACGGCGGAAATGCCCGCCGATCAGGCTATACAGTACATAAACCAAGCCGTTTATGACGAAGAGCCAGGCAAAGAAAAAGTGCCATCGACGGCCGGTTGCCAGATCCTGAAAGCTCGGGATGGTCGCCCAAGCGGGAAAGGCCCGCGGTGTCATCTCGCCGTCGACCACGGAGGCGCCGAGAATGCCTGTTGTCGTGATCGACAGGCTGCCTATGCGCAGTCGACCGACAATATTATCGCCGTCCTGCTCGCTTGCGATCTCGAACCAGGACGGGTCTTCGACGGCGCCGTAGTTACCCCAATGCAGCTGCGGATCGGCATTGAAAATCTGCATGCCGCTCATCAGCAGCAGGGTCAGACAGAGGACGTTGATCCAGTGGGTGATCCGGGTCAGAACCGAATGCCGCCGGATGAAGATTTTTGCCGGGCGCGGCGGCGGCGCGGTGCCGATCTGCTCTATACTGGCCATGTTCGTTACCCCGATGATGCTGCCTGGAAACGGCTCGTTCGATTAAGATCAATCGGCGCGATTTTTTCGCGCGCTGACGGCCCGACCGCTATTTGCGGTGGGGCCGTCTTGCAGTCTTTAGAGCAGATCACATCGGCGGGACGACGCCGTTGATGCCGACCAAGACGCGGTCCGATTCGACCATGTTGTCGCCCGTCGTCGTACCGTTGATGATGACGCCGGCGCCCGGCTTGATATCGTCCTTGGTGGCTTTGCCAAAGGTGACGACAGGCGTGCCCGGCGGGATGGAAATCTTCTTCTCTCCACCCTTGTAGGTCAGTGACAGGGTCGGACCGTTGACCGAAGTCACGGCGCTCGCAACCGTCGCATTGGTCATCGAGCTCTTCGGCTTCAGATCCCAGCCGTAGTCGCCTTCGCCGGTGCCTTTCATGGCGGCCGGGAAGATCAGCACTTCAAGTGCGCCATTGACGCCGCTATCCGTCGGCACCGAAGCGATGCCGACGAAATCGCCAGGCTTGATGTCCGTGACGGAGGCATTGACGATCCCGTTGACCGCCCAACCAGACTTCAGCATGATCGTGACGTCTTTACCTTCGCGCGACTTGACCACCAGCGTATCGCCGTTGAGGCTTTCCACAACGCCCCGAACACGGGCCTTATCGGCAGCGTGGGCAGACACTGCGGCCAGTGTGCCAAGGGCAATTGCTACGCCGATGATCTTCATTTTTGATAGCGACATTCTGCTCTCCATATCTTTCATCCTTTGGTCTATGATCCCCGCTCGGCCGACGGGCACGGCGCGTGGAAGTGATCGCTTTGGAGAAGCTGGCCAGCTTGCAATCGCGTCCAACCGACGAAAGCAATCTGGTCTTCAATTCCGTACCCTCATTCGGAGTTCGTGCGATTGTGTTGCAGCGGTCACGCGGATGTGATCACGATAGAGGCGATAAAAAACTGAGCCTGGTGTGTAACAAGTCGCCTCAGGCAACGAATGATGGTCCGTGAATGACTAAATCGGTATCGGAACAGGCCCTGAAAGGTTTGATGCTTCTATCGCTTGATGGCGATGAGGCAGCATACAGGCGTTTGCTCTCTATTCTGCGGGATCTCCTTTTAACGTTTTTTCGCAAGAGGCTTGGGTCTAACGCCCCACAGGACGCAGAGGATTTGGTCCAGGAGGTACTTTTGGCGGTTCATAGCCGACGGATTACCTATGATCGGGAAAGGCCGTTTACCGCGTGGTTCTTCAAAATCGCGAAGTACAAGCTGATCGACCACTTCAGAGCGAGCGATAGAAAGAACGGTGTCGAAGTTGCATTGCTGGACGAGGTTGCGGCGGAGTTTCGCGAGGAGGCGCTGTTTGCCCATCTGGATGTCGATCGGCTCTTGGATCAGTTGCCCGCCAAGCAGCAGGAGCTCCTGCGGCAGGTCAAGATCGCGGGAAAGACGACCGCTGAAGCCGCGACCGATACGGCGCAGTCGGAAGTAATGGTTCGTGTCAGCATTCACCGAGGGATGCGCGCGATTGGACGCAAGCTGGGTTTTGCCAATGACGAAGATTGATAATCTCATAGACACTCTGGTGGCTGACCTTACTCCCGTAAGCCGACATGCGCTGCGGATGCGGCTTGCCTCCGCCATAATTTTCGGTGTGATCGGCGCGGCTTTTGCTCTGTTCGCATCGTTCGCTTTCCGCTCGCATTCGCACCACGTCACAATGGCGGCCTTTTGGGTCAAGTTTTTATATTCGGCAGGTTTGATGGGCGCGACGATAATTGCGCTTGATCACGTTGCTCGCCCTGACGGTCTAATCGGCAATATGATTCGCGTATCGATGGCAGCGTTTGCTGTCATTGCACTGCTGGCGATTGGTCAGCTCGTCCTGTCGCCGACGTCATCCTATCCAGGCTTGATATTCGGATTTTCGGCGCTTTTTTGCCCGTTCCTCATCGTTGCGTTCGGTCTTCCGGCATTCTTCGCAAACATGTGGTTTTTGCGCCGCGCGGCCCCCTTCAATCCGGGACTTGCCGGCTTCGTCGCCGGCGCATGTGCTGGCGCGATTGGCGCGTGGGTATACGCATTGGCTTGCGTCGAAAACGGAATCCCCTTTATCGCACTCTGGTACACCCTTGGCATTCTGCTGAGTGGGTTATTGGGAAGCGTCGTCGGCAAACTCAGTCTGCGTTGGTAACCGGCAAAGGGAAATGCCTGGCGTGTTGAAGTCCACCATGATCTGACCCATTTTTCCGCTCGGCGTTGACCCTATTAGGCCGCGACAGGTGCTTGAAATCGTTCCTAATTTTGAACCATCTGTAGGTAGTTGCGAAATGGAACTTTGGGCGAGTTTCACATGGAATTCAACAATGAGCGCGCAGCACGGGCATCCAGATACCTGCCGCTGCATAGTGGTTGCCCTTTCTTTCCGCAACGGTTCTCAGGGTGGTCCGAAACCTTGAGGTTGAGTGATCTCGTCTTTTCGGCAATGGTTTAGACCAACAAATCTCGTATCATGACGTCTAACCTCAATGCACAGCTTTGAAGTGGAGCAGGCTGATGGGCAATTTCTTGGCGTTTCTTGGCGTCGCTCTCGTTGTCATCGTCACACCTGGCCCTGACACAGCGATTACGATCCGCAATACGCTCTTCGGCGGTTGCACAGGCGGGGTCATGACAGCTCTAGGCATCGCCACTGGGCAATTGGTCTGGGCCTTGGCCACGAGCGTTGGGATTGTTGCCGTTTTGATCGCGTCTGAACCCTTGTTCGTCGCAGTAAAATATGCGGGTGCTGCCTACCTTGTTTACCTGGGCATCCAGGCGCTTCGTGAGGCCACTTGGCCATCCGTCGCCACAACAACGGTCGACGGTCCAGGATCTACCGTGCGACGTCTGACGCCGCTCGCGGCATTTCGACAGGGTTTAGTCAGTGATCTCGGCAATCCCAAGATGGCCGTTTTCTTTGCAAGCCTGCTTCCGCAGTTCGTGCTTTCCGGCGAGGCTACATTCTGGGCGCTCGTATTCTTAGGTGTGACATTCTCTCTCATGACCCTCGTTTGGCTTATTCTTTATGCTGTGTTTGTGTCCAGGTTCGGCAACTTCCTGCGCCGACCGGCTGTCCGCCGATTGATAGAGGGCGTGACGGGAGTGGCGCTGCTCGGCCTCGGTTTGCGTATAGCAGCTGAGCGTCGTTAGAATTTTTTATCTGCAAACGACACCCAAGCGCCACGCTTGCTGCCATTACCGAAGGTTATCTTCGGGCTATTGCGCTTCCTGGAAGGAGTCATGAATGCCGTCGAATTGAAACTGCAGAGGCAGATCCTCGTAAAATGCCCTGAATTGTTTGGCTGCTTCACTTTCCTGAAGATACTTGCACACGGCTTCCCGAAACTTCCAGGACTTCGCCTTGCTTGGCAGTCTGGAAAGCCAATGTCTATTGAGACGTCCGATAGCGCAATCCGGAGCAAGTGAACGCCCCGAGGGCAGCGGGTTTCGCGACATCGTCGCTATGAACAAATCCAACTCGGCGGGCATCGCAAATCGAAGCTCAACGCCTTGAAACTCGACCGATAGCAAACACCATAGTTTTCGCTGGCTCTGAAATGGATGCGCAATCCTGCTCGGACGCTTGTACTGTCCAGCATCGGTCCTTTGCCGAAGCCAGCCATGCCAGCGTGCACCGGCACGACCACTGATCGGTGTTTCAGGAAAAGCGACATGATATGAAAGCTGCGCGGACTTCATGCGAAGTTCAATACCTCACGAATTCTGGCAAGTCACGAGTGCAATGGAGCCATGGTGGTTTGCAGGCAGAAGGCGATTGGTCCAATGATCTGACTATGCGGCGTCTCAACAAAATTCGATTTGCGTACCGTCTTCAAGATCGGACTTCTCCATCCCGACTAAAAGGAAACCCTCGATTAACATGGGCGTGAGGGCGCGCGAATGAAGCCGATCCTTGATGGCGGTAGCCTCTCTCACTTCTTTGCCGGGCGCGTGCACCTTCACAATGAGGTTGGTGCCGAAGGGAAGATCGGACATTCCCTCAAGGATGATCATCGTCCCGTTGCGGCTCTCTGCACAAAACGTTCCCAGCACTTTTCGCACCCATCGTTCTCCGAATTCATCCCCAATCAGTTGGTGGCCAGCCACTACCTCCTCTAGGCCAGCGTCGCGTCGGCTCGCTTTTCAACCAACGGCGCAATGCCAGCGTAGAAGAACGGAATACTATCTTCCGGTCCGTCGGTAGCTCGGCCCCTGATTTTGCCCATCACCAGAACGCCAAGCCGAAATTCCGGCTCGCCGATGACAGCACGAATGGGTTATCCTGGTCGCCGCGAAGATAACGGCCGCCAAATTGACGTCGAGCAGTTTCGAAAACATAGGAGGAGGCTAGAAAGTGGAGGTCCTCGGGCAACGGGGCCTGTTTCCTGTAAAAATCATCCAGAACCTGATCAACGAGCCGCAACGAGCTTTCTGAGTAGTCGAGCTTCGACGCATCGATGGGCGCTTGCGGGTGTGAGAAGGCGTTGACGAAGTCTGCTGCCTGGGAAGCCATGGCATCTTCGATTGTCGCTGGCATTTTCCGGCGCTTTAGAAAGTCGAACAGTCCCATACGCCTTTGATCTCCCGAACATTCATAGGATGGCTCGCATTTTATCCATGCGAGAAACGCGGCTGCAATCCTACGTAGCGTAGAGTAGTCCAAAGGGGTGAATGTATATGACGCTTGGTGGCCTTTTCGGGCGGATTGCCCTTCAACTGCTGTGTGGATTCGTGCTCGTCGCGGTGACGGGTGGGGGGCTTGGCTGGATAATAGTCATGTTTCTCTTGGTGCCCTGTATCGGTATGTCCGTATTCATATTCGCACCAATCGAATATTTCGCCGCCCGGTGTGGCGTCAGATGGGTAGCCTGGATCGTTACTCCCTTCGTCGGCGCGGGTATTCCGTGGCTATTCGAATTCATTGCGCCGAACCGGGCTAATTTCGCGGCAGGTATCTCGCATTTGTGCTTTGTGTCCGGTGTGATGGGCGTTCTCTGGACGGTATCGTCTGTGACGGCTGCCTTCTTGCAACAACCGCCTGTGCCGGATAAACGGCTGTTCGATTAAGTCCAAGCTGAATTATCTTGCCGAAGCAACAACGGTCCTCCCGTACAGGCATTGCTTTCTGCATCCTAAGCGACCCGACCATAGCCTTGGCGATATACCTTGATGGTCGCCATGCTGATAATTCGATTGGTTTCACGAACATTCCAAGGCCCGAAGCTTTCAACGCTCGATTTCGGAAAATCGAAACTCGGTACCAGTATCGCGCAGAATATGCAGGTCGCGGATCATCTCGGCGGCATGCAAAAGACCATGGCGCCACTCTTCATTTGGTACCCGAGCGGCTCCTGCCGAAACAGTGCGGATGTAAATCAGTGCATCTTTGCCCGGCACCGGAACGATCCCGAGATCTTGTCGAAGCTCCCGGATTGTATTCACCGATCTGTCAAGCATGCGGCTGACCTCATGCGGTGACAACTTCTCGACCTCATTTGCGGCCCGCACCAGCTCGGCAATAAAGTCGGTTGTGCTGCTCACAGTGTTCCTTGAATCTCGAGAATTCGTCGCGGTAAAGTTGCGCGGCGGTCAGGCCTTGTCAAGCCGAATTGTCCCGCTGATCCTCGCCCCATGCGGGCCGGGTCGGTTGGTGCCGGACGAAATTCCCGATTTTTTGAGCCAGTTGGAAGCGGTCGGCGAATTGGTGAAGTCTTTTCCGAACCGTCGATCCGGCACGACGCCATGATGGCCTGTCAGCCATCAAGGCTGGTTCTCCTGCAAGTTTAATGGAATCGAGGCGGTCAAGGTGTCTATCGTATCATCAAGCGTTGCGCCGCTCTTCGTCCACGTCAGTGCGCTGACCAATGTCGTTGGCCACATCGGCATGGTGACTATCCCGCAGGTCTCGCCAGCATGGTCGTCGACTGCGAGCTGCAGTGTGCCTGACGGAATGCTGTCCGGAGCAAGGTAAAGGCAGACCTGGTGAAAATTTATGCCTGATCGATCTGCTACTGCCGCCAACAGATCCGGGGCGGCCTCATCCGCCTGCATGTCCTGTGCGTTGATCCAGTAGTAGGACTGTTCGATCTCCGGATAGTCGAGCAGCGTATCCAGGATTTCGCGCATGCGCTCAAGCTGCAAACTCAGGTCGCGGGATTTCTTACCACCACCGTCGAAGCGCTCGTCATAGCAGCGAATGCTGACGTGCCTTACAAAATTGTCCAAGGCGATTGCGTCACTACCGCTGATGGTCAGAGTTCCAGCCTTCGGGCTCGGCTCATCGTCATAGGTTTCTTCAAGAGAAATCGCATTTGCCATTGTCACTCTCCTTGCGATCTGGCGCCATCGCGGGCCCCGAGTTCCTCCAGGACGCTCCTGGCATCCCAGATCATCCTCAGGAATGCTTCGGACTTGCGGGTGGCGCCGTCGCCCTGCCGCTCGTCAAACACGTCTTCTCCAAGGAATGCGACGAGATCGTTGAATATCTTCGCATCGCGCTCGGTCATCGTGTATTCGGTCGTCTTCACGGTACACGTCTCCGTTCCGCCGATTGAAGGCGGTCGTCTTTGTCAGATTTTCAGTAAACTGAGGCCGAGTGGCCTTGTTTGTTCTATGAATGTTCTCATTTTCAGGAAGAGTCAAGCCGGAGCCTTGTCGAATTGAACTAGCCCGGCTGCGACCCCATTTACCGGCGGTAGCATTGTCGACGCCCGGCTAACTCGAACCAACTGAGGTTCTGGGGTGACGCTTTATCAGCCGTTTCAACTATCGGAGTTCGGACAATGGCAACGGCATCCGCCTACTACGGCTACGATGATACCTTCGACCGCAATCGCCGTCTCCGGCGAATGGCCGCGGTCGCAACCCTGATGGATACTGCGGTTACGATCCCCTTCACCCGTATCCGATTTGGAGCGGACTCCGTGTTAGGGCTGGCCCCGGGACTGGGCGACGCAGCCGGGGCGGCTATCAGCCTGGTGCTCGTCAACGAGGCAAGACGACTTGGATTGCCAAAGGAGAAGCTGCTGGGCATGTTGCTCAACGTTGGCATCGACGCATTCGGTGGCAGCGTGCCGATCCTCGGCGACTTATTCGACGTGTATTTCAAGGCAAACAAACGCAACGTCGATATCGTGCTCGATCATTTCGGGATGACGCGCGATGATCTTGCCAAAACGCGCATTTGAACCCGGCACCTCAGAGTTAGTTGTCGCTTCGCGGCACCAACGGGGCGGTAAAGGTTGATCTCAGGTATATCACAATATTCGAAGGGGTCATGAGCTCGAATCCACTCAAGAGCTTCGCCGTCATCTCTGCCTTCCAGGCCCGAGGGATGTTGGACGCCTAATGAGTGTGGCGCAGGTTTGCGACAGCGTGAGGGATTTAGGGTGCAATACTTGAGCTTCGGAGCTTGTGGTCTTCGCTTAATGGAGGGTTGCCGCGTCCAAGAACTTTAGAAAATATTTCTAAGCTTTATGGACCTTCGCAAAAGATTCAGCAATTGCCAGGTATGGAAGCTCAAAAAAACGACCTTGGTGCTAGATGATTACCGAACTCGATCTTCCGACTGTGCTCTTTCTGCAGAAGACGTCCTATATAGCCGGTGCTTTGACCCTAGGATATTTGCGGCTAACTTCTACAGAGAGCCGAGGTGTAGGGCTTCTCGCGACAAGCTTTCTAGTGCTCGCAGCGGGCGCAACATTGGCAGGATATGCAGAACTTTATCCAGGACTTTACGGGATACTCAGCCTCATCAACATTGCACTTGCCGTGTTGGGATATTGTTTGTTGGCCTCGGCGTTCATTCTGATCAGCAATCCAGAACGGGAATTGAATACGTGGCTTGTGTTCTTGCCAGCGGTTGGGACTTTGGTAGCAGGCCTGATCACAGGCTTTCATCTGGATAACACCTACCGGGCAGCCACGTTTACATTACTTGGTTTCGTGACGATGGCGACAGCAGCCGGGGTTGTTTGCCGGGACGCTTCTCACGAGCCGCTACCGATCCGGAAACTCATTGCCGCAATACTTGCGGCCGCCAGCCTGCTATCGTTGATCATGGGGATGGAGTTCTCCTTCCATTCATTCCCTGTACTCGACGTTGTCGAGGGCTTCTCTATGATGATCCTTTCAAAGTTCGTGCTGGCGATTGCGATCGTGATTTTCATCAGCGAACGCCAGCGCATGAAGATTCAAAAACTTGCTGACCGCGACCCGCTGACAGGGCTCTACAATCGCCGCTTCTTCAATGCGAACGCACCAAGCAAACCAAAACAGGGTGACGCGATTCTCTTTTTAGACCTGGATCATTTCAAACAGCTGAACGATCGGTTTGGGCACGCCCTGGGTGACGAAGTTCTTTCGACGATGGCCCAGGCGGTACAGTCAATATTGCCGGCATCCGCGTTACTCGCGCGTCACGGAGGCGAGGAGTTCGTCGTTTTCCTTCCGGCAATCGCGGGAGATGCCGTACTTCATGCGGAGCGGATCCGCAAAACCGTCGCAGGCCTCCGCTTTTCGAGCCTTGGTTCCGAGGTCACGGTGACGACAAGTGTCGGTATCGCAAGAGCGTTTCAACATGGAGCGATGCTTTCGGATCTTTGTCGAGGGGCAGATCGCGCATTGTACTTGGCGAAGGCCAGTGGACGAAACCGTGTTTGCGACGCTGACCGTGATACCCTTCGGCAAGCAATTCACGAGTAGTCAAAGGCTGCGCTCCCTGGTTCATCAGCCTAACGGCATCGCGGATGAGGGCAGTCCCTGAGGTTCAATGCAGATCAAGAGCTTTGATGTATCCGGTCGAGCCAAGCGACCGGATGTTTCAGGCACAAACCTCAAAGGGCGGCTTTCACCTTTTCTGCTACATCGGGCGACACCCATTTCGTCCACATCGTGCTATAGTTCTGCAGGAAATACTTTGCGCCATCCTCTGTTGAGTTTCAGCTAGATTTGCGCCACTTTTTCATTTCGCGTTGTGCCAACTAATTGCATCTATGGTGTTGATCGAAAACATTTTCTTGCAGTGCGGGCGGATCCGTACGAAATGAAAAAGCGGATCAACGTAAGGCAGAAATCAACACTCTGTCCTCTAATCCTGTGAGAACGGCATGCTGATCGCTTCTCCGATTTGCTGACCGCCGATGCGGAGGGCATCTCTGAGATCTTGTTTCTCAGCCTCCGAGAACAATGCGACCCCGGCGCGGATGCCGTCCTGCCATGCGGGGCCTCGATCCCATGCCTCGGTGTAGGCGAGGGCAAGGTCCGACTGTCGGCGCGTCTGGGTGAGAGCTTCGACGAGAAGGGCAGCCTGTCTGATGTCCTTGTCCCGTTTGAGTACTCCTTGGCCATCGATGCGGCGCCGCGATGCGACGATGAGCTTGTGGACAGCATATCGTTCAGGGGTAGGGACCGTCACAGGGACACCGCTCTTGTGAAGTAGCACGGTCCTCATCGGATCCCGGATTAGGAAATCGAGAAATCGCAGCGGATCTGCGTTCGCGCCGCCGAGGGCGGGCATTCGAGAGGGTTGGTCGATGTGATCGTCGGAGCCGCGGTTCGATGTCAGGAATTCGACCCGGTAGCCCGAGGCCGTCTGGAATGCACTCGAAGCTGCAGATCCGGATCGATGAGGAACCGGTCGAAAAGTCGGATCGACCGCCTGCAGGAGTTCGACGATCGGGGGCAGGCTGTCTTCCATCTCGTGTGAGATTGCGTAATCCTGCGCCAGGTCGGCATCCCCAGTCAGAAGTGCAGCCATGGGGAGCCGCACGCCGAGTATCCCTGAATAGGTCTGGAAGGCCACAGTGCCAATCAGCACGCCGCGCAGTCGGAACAGGCCGCCGGCCGCAAGGGCCGCCACGATGTCGCCGGATATGGCATCTGGGGCGATCATACCTCCCTCGCGCGTCAGCGACGACACCATTCGTCTCCGAGCGCGGAGATCATCCTTATCGTGCTTGAAGTCATTGACGCGCTGCGTGATCTCCGGATCAGCAGCAGGACCGACGTAACGGCGCGTCTTCCCACCTGATCCGTCGGAGTGGTCGAAATACCAATATCGTTTGCCCTTGACCTCGGACGTGATGAAGCGGCCCTCCGGAGGGAAGTCTGCGGTCCATGCTGCGTCCATGGACCGTTGCGCCAGTTCGGCCAGCATAGTTTGATACATGAGATCAATGCTTTTCAAGAATCTCGATCCTTCACCCCGAGCCTCATGACCATCTCCGACGGCTTCTCGAGGAATTGCTTGCAGATGCCAAGAAGGTCATTCATTACCAGCTCCAGCCAGTTATTACCATTTCCACAAAAATGGTAATAACAGAAGTAGGTGAGGTGGGGAAGAGGCGACTGTATCATGGATGGTCCAAGAGCGCGCCGTATCCATTGGCAACCATGGAAAGCGCTGTGGGGCAGGCTAAATCATTGGCGGCCATATCGCCAAAGACGGTCCGGGCGATCGAATGATGTCGGACTTGGCGTACGCCTACTCGGAGTAGCGACGATGGTTCTCCGAATGACGCAGAACCATTTCTCGCAACGCCTTGAGCACCAACTCAGTCGTTCTGATCCTTGCAATGAAGTCGTTGGCTCGTATCCCTCAAGACCAAGGATTCTGGCCAAGCTAATTGAGGGTGCTTAGCTTAGCTCCTTTTGTCTTTCAGCGAAGCGTTGCTTGCTTAAATAGCATTTTCGGCGGCGTTATAATGTCTCGGCTGAAACATTATAACCGACGGTCCATTGACTAACAGCAGCTCGGCGATCTGATCGGCGTATCGAGAACACCGGTTCGTGCTGCGCTGCTGCTTGTGGAACACGGTGTCGTGGAGGCACGGAGGAATCAGGGCTTTTTCTTGAAGGCACCCCCGAAGAGCTGCTAAGGGCTGACTTGGAGGTGCCCGCGACGGCCGATCAGGATCTCTATTCGCGGATTGTCGAAGATCGCCTTTCCGGCGTGCTCCCGGAAACCTTCACCCAGTCGGAAATCGCTCGTCGTTTCGACGTGGACCGCATCCTTTTACAGCGAACGCTCACCCATCTGGTCAATGACGGGTTGCTTGCGCGAAACAGCGGCAGGGGCTGGAGCTTCCTGCCCACACTCGACACGCAGGTAGCCCTGCGCAACAGTTACGACTTTCGTAGCACGATCGAGCCCGCTGCATTGTTGCTGAACACCTTTCGCCACGACCCTGCCGCTTTGGAACGATCGCGTCTTCAGCACCTCGATCTGGAGGCGCGTCCTGACATCACGTCTATAAACCCCCGCCAATTGTTCGAGACGGATGCACAGTTCCACGAAATGATCGCTGAGTTCAGCGGCAATATCTTCTTCCTGCAATCCATCCAGCAGCAGAACAGGCTGCGGCGATTGCTGGAATTTGGTGGCTACACCAATCGCCGGCGCGTGAAGGACTGGTGCCGAGAGCACGTTGCCATCCTCGATGCAATCTCATTGGGACAACGCGAGCGCGCGGCCCAGCTTATGGCTAAGCATCTCCAGGCTGCCCTGTCGTTTGCTCCGCAATATGGGGCGTCATAGCTATACTCACTGAACAGCCGCAATCGATAAGTGGCTGGAGATCGCCAAAAATATACCTGCGTTGTCGTTCCCGCCAAAGCGGCACATTCCTTCTCAATTCCATTCGATGAGGTCTCTTACGATCAGTCTGCCGCCCCGGCCCTTGTCGCACGCCATCGGGCGACGACGAGACGCATCGCTATGTGCATGAGGTTCAATAGCGCACTGGGAAAAAGTTCTCCCGATTGGGCATTTTCTGTGACCTACACAGGTACTGCCAATGTGCTGGAATGCTTCGCTTTTGCTCATTCACGGCGGAGAATATGAACGTGACTAGATGGGTCGAAACGAGAAGCCAATCAATACAGTTCACTCGCTCGCATTCCTACACGGTCTGTTCTGGCGACACAAATCAACGTCTTTAAGGGGTATTTATCTAGTGTGCGTTGAGGCGTTTTATTTATATTTGAGAAATTCCACGTTTGATTGCACTTATTATTTAAATCTAATTTAGATTTATTGTCAAAAAGTAAATATTAACCAAAATAGTAATATAAATCCTCATCTCACCAAATATCTCGTTGAGAGGGGATCATGAGAAAAACCATACTTGCCACATTGGTAATATCGGTAGTCGCCTCGGCCGTGCACGCTCAGACGATCGGCGTATCGATGTCTGGCCTGGATAAGTTCCGGACCGCATTGCTGAACGGAGTTTTGTCGCACGGAAAGACGATTTCTGGGTTGAAGCTCGTAACGCAGAACGCCAATGGCAACAACGAGCTTCAGAAGAAGCAGATCGAGCAATTTATCGCCGACAAGGTCGATGCGATTATCCTTGCCGTTTCCGATGGCGACCTCGGTCCGCAAATGACCAAGCTTGCCACCGATGCTCATATTCCGCTGGTCTATATCAACAACGTCCCCTCGAACCTGTCGGACCTACCGGAAAACCAGGTTGTGGTCGCGTCAGATGAAGCCGAATCGGGAACCTTGCAGACCAAGGAAGTCTGCTCGCTTCTGAAGGGCAAGGGGCGCGTCGTGGTGCTGATGGGTGAACCCTTCCATGCGGCGGCCCGCGCCCGCACGCAGGACATCGACAATGTCATCGCCACGCCTGAATGCAAGGGCCTCCAGATCGTGGAGCGGCAGGCGGCCTATTGGTCGAGCGATTATGCCGACCAGCAGATGCAGGAATGGCTGTCGGCAGGGGTGAAGTTCGACGCGGTCATCGCCAACAATGACGAGATGGCCGTCGGTGCGATCCGCGCCATGAAGAGGAACGGCATGTCGATGAAGGATGTCGTCGTTGCCGGCGTCGATGCGACCGACGATGCTCTGGCGACGATGCAAGCCGGCGATCTGGATGTCACCATTCTCCAGAGCGCCACCGGGCAGGGGGCGACATCGGTCGATGCCGCAATCAAGCTCATCAACGGGCAGAAGGTGCCACGAGAAAACAACGTGCCCTTCGAGCTCGTCACGCCACAAAATATCGCTCAATACCTGCCGAAGACCCAGTGAGCACAAGGGGATCATCATGTTGCGCTTTTGGAATAAATTAGGCATCCGCGCGCAGATTACGGCGGGCTTCCTGCCGCTGATCCTGCTGATGAGCTTGCTCTCGGTCAATGCGATTTCCGGTATGGAGGGACTTTCGTCGATCTTCTCCTCCTACCGTAGCACCGCCGGCCAGAGCCTCGCCATTTCCGGCTACAGCGACCAGCTGAACGAAATCCAGGTGTCGGTGGAAGCTTTCCGCTCCAGCCCGACCCAGGATGTCGTGAACCGTTTTCGCGCCGGCGTGAAGGCGTTTGACGCCGACGACCAGCGCTTTGCGGGCAACAGTGCTCTGCAGACCGGGATGGCAACCATCCGTCAGGACATTGCCACCTACGGCAAGGCTTTCGAGCAGATCGTATCCCTACACGCAAGGCGCGATGCCTTGATCTCCAAGGTCACCGAGTTCGGGCCCTGGACCAGCATTGCGCTCAACGACGTCATGCGTAGCGCATGGCGACAGAACGATGTGACGCTGCTGCACATGACAGGCGCGACGCTCGAAGCATTGAACCGCAGCCTCTATTTCTCGGAGCGCTTTATCCATGCGGGAGATCTGGCATCCTACGACACGGCTCAGTCGGCGCTCAACGATGCCATGGCTCTGAACGATGCTGCCGCCAAGGCAGCAAAGAATGACCTGCAGCGCAAGCGCATTCTGGGTGCCGGGCAGCTGATGCAGAATTACACAAGCCGTCTCGGCGATGTAAGGGACGTATTGCTGGCGACCGACAAGATCCGCGAGAGTGAACTGAATGTCCTGGCACCGAAAATCGCCACGGGCTTCAAGGATCTGCAGGCTACCGTCATGGATGCGCAGAAGGCGCTCGATGGCTCGGTCGATACGACGGTCGCCTCTGCCGCCCGCTCGACGCTCGTGATCAGTGGTCTTCTGATCGTGATCGGTCTGGTGCTTGCCTATTTCGTTGGACAGCTGATTTCAGCGGCGGTGCGTAAGATGGCGCGGACGATGGAGCGGCTGGCGCATGGCGACGACACGATGGTCGTGGACGGTACCGAGCATGGTCACGAGCTTGGCGCCATGGCGCGCTCGCTGAAGATCTTCCAGGAGACGGGACGCGGCAAGGTCATGGCGGAAGCCAACGCCGAGCGTGCCCGCCTTGCCGCCGAAGAAGAGCGCCTGCGCCAGGAGGCCGAACGTCTTGCGGATGCCCAGGTGATGGAGCATGCCTTCCAGCAGATTTCCCTGGGTCTCGATGCGCTTTCGAAGGGCGACCTTACCGTCCGTGTCGGCGAGGTTGACGGTCGTTATGTCCGCATCCGGGATCATTTCAACAACTCGGTCTCCAGTCTGGAAGAGGCTCTCGATTCCGTTATCCGCGCAGTTGGTACGATCAGGTCTGGCCTTGCGGAAATCTCGACAGCCTCCAATGATCTCGCACGCCGCACGGAACAGCAGGCTGCTTCACTTGAGGAGACCGTGGCAGCGCTTGGTGATGTAACGCGGGGCGTCAATGGCACTGCGGAAGGCGCAAGCCATGCTCAGGGTGCGGTCGCCACCGCACGCGCCAATGCCGAGAACGGCGGGGCGATCGTCGCTCGCGCGATTGCGGCGATGACGGAGATTCAAGGTTCATCGTCCAAGATCGGCAATATCATCGGCGTCATCGACGAAATCGCCTTCCAGACCAACCTCCTTGCCCTTAACGCGGGCGTGGAGGCAGCGCGTGCGGGCGAGGCGGGGAAAGGCTTTGCAGTCGTCGCTCAGGAAGTACGCGAGCTCGCCCAGCGGTCGGCCAGCGCAGCCAGAGAGATCAAGGCTCTGATCTCTACGTCTTCGGCACAGGTTAAAGCGGGCGTGGAGCTCGTCGGCGAATCCGGTACGTCTCTCGCACAGATCGTCGAACAGGTGAGCGCTATGAGCGCCACGGTCGCTGAGATTGCGGTTGCCGCGCGTGAACAGGCTGCCAGTCTGAGAGAAGTCTCGGCGGCCGGCGATCAGATGGACAAGGTCACTCAACAGAATGCAGCGATGGTGGAAGAGACCACCGCGGCGGCCCAGAGCCTTACCCAGGAGACCGAGAACCTCGCCGATCTGGTGCAACGGTTCAGGACACGCAGCGCGGCGACTTCAGGACAACGTCTTTACGCGTTAGCGTCTTAGTGCCGGCGCCTGACGCATGCCGAAGAACGGGCCGGGTTGCCGACGGCGCAACCCGGCCTGTTCGTTGCATCTCCATTGGATACAATCGCGAAAAACGTCGACGTAGAATATCCCACGGCGACAATTGCGTGCCTCCATCTGGCAATGGCCGTCTGGTCGATACCGTGGCGCTTGGCCAGTGATCTCAGGCTCTCTTGATGATGTTGTATCACTCAACCGAGCGCCTCTGTCGTCGTCGAAGGAAGTTTAGGTGCCGCTAGTCGGCGGTGAGGACTTGCCGAGCGGTCGATGTCAGTCGCTTGCCGCCTTCAGGCGTCACCACGACTGTTTCGCTGAAGCCCAGGCCACAGGCGCTGGCATACACATGGAAGACCATTCCTTCTTCAAGCACCCAACCCGCCGTTGGCAGAAAGACGCGGGAAAAGTCGCTCGTGCGCGGCGTGCGCGTATAGAGACCAAGCGTATAGGCCGTGACGTTGTCGTAGGCGGCTCTCCACCCCTCCGCAACAAGGCCATTGCGGACGACGGCGTCCACATCTCGCGCAAGAATGCCTGGCTTCATGGTTGCAATTTGCTCGTCCTGAAGCGCGACGATACGTGAAGCTGCGTCGCGAAGCTCGGCGGCCGGATCGCCGATGATGATCGGCCGCATCAGCCGCGCGCCATAACCACCGATGCGCGGAATCAGCTCGACGTGCAAGATATCTCCCGCACCCAAGGCGTCATTCTTGAGCGCGCCGTGGAGAAATTCATGACTGCCGCTCGCCTTGACGATCGGTCCGGTCTCGCCGGTATCGGCGCCCTCCCGCAGGAAGGTCGCCGCCGCAATCGCCGCTGCATCGCGGGTCGACATCGCCGAGCGGATGGTCTCGGCGATGGCCCGCATGGCTTTATCGGCGATGGCGGCCGCATCCGTCAGAACAGCGATCTCGCGCGACGATTTGATCCAGCGCAAGCTGTCGCTGATGCCGGGAAGGGCGATGAATTCCGCCAGTGGCAGGCATGCCTTGAGCTTGGCGGCCGTGTAGGCGCTGAAGCTGTAAGCACCGACATCCGCGCCGATCCGGGCGTCAGCGAAGCCTCGGGCGCAGATGCTGTCTGCGACCGCCTGATGAGGATCGTCGATATCTGCAAAGCCAATGACATCGGCGATCCAGGTCTTTTCCCGGCAGGGCGCCTCGTCGAGTTCACGCAGAACGAACCACGGCTGTCCATGACGCGGCAGCAGGGCGGCACGATACATGGTTTCGGAAACGGTATAGCCCGTCAGCCATGCCAGCAGCTCGCCGCTGTCGATCAAAAGGAGATCGACAGCGGCGGCGTCCATTGCGGCATGCGCCTTGGCAATCCGCCAGTCATATTCGTCACGAGGAAACATGGGACCTCAGGCGATCTCACAGATGTCGAGAATGGTCAGCATGTAGACACGGATCATGTCGAGATAATCGACGATGTCGACCCGCTCGTCCGGCATGGTGTTGTAGCGCCCGCCCGGACCGCAGACGATGCCTTCCATGCCGAGCTCGTGATAAAGATGCCCGGCATCCGTTCCATAGAAGCGGGTCGGCGTGATCGCACCCGTCGGTTGCTTCTCGCCGCGCACGGCCTCGTAGGCGGCGTTGATCGACGTGACGATGCGCGAGGTCGGCGATACCTCGAAAGGCGGCATCAGCGGCCGGCCTTCGATCATCTCGGGAACCAGCTTGGCCTTCAGCCCCGGAAAACGCATTTCGAGTTCGACGAGTTCGCCGGCGAGATCGGCGAGAACGCCTTCCTGCGTCTGGCCGGGTGCGTAGCGGGCGGAGCCCCGGATGCGGACGAAGTCGGAAACCTGCGGCGGCCGCCATTCTTCGAGATCACGCCCGAGAGCACCGTGGACGACGCCGACATGGCCGCGATTGATGGAGCGATGGACCTCGCTTTTCGCGTCGCTGAACGTCATGGCGTTGATACGCGGGATGAGGTCGCAAGCGGCGGCGATGGAGTCGACCGATTGTTCGCGCTTGGAGAGATGGCGGGTGTCGCCGGTCAGCTCGATGACGAAGCTCAATGCTGCCGCATGCATGGTCACGGCCGCGAGGTCGCTCGGTTCACTGTTGATGAAATAATCCGCCTTGACGCCGCTGCGGATGGCCGCGAGCGTGCCGATGCCGCCCTGCAGCTCACCGACCACGTAGGTCAGGATGACATCGCCCTTGAGCTTGACGCCGGCGTTGAGCAGCGTCTTGACGGCGCAGAAATAGGCCGCGTCGCCCGCCTTCATGTTGGAAACGCCGATACCGTAGATGAACTTGTCGTCGACAAGGCCGCCCCAGGGATCGACGGTCCAGCCTTCGGTGACCGGATTGGTATCGAGATGACCGTTGAACAGCAGGCTCTTGCCGCCGCCCGTGCCTTTCAAGCGCCCGATGGCATTGAAGCGCTGGCCGTTGTCGAAAGGCTGCAACTCGGAGCGGAGTCCGAGGGACTCCATCTCGCGCGCCATGACGCGGGCAAGCTCGCGCTCACCATCGGTCTGGGAGTGGCTCTTGTGACGCACCATGTTCGACAGGAAGTCGAGGCAGCTCTTCTCGTCGATTTTGCCGACGAGCGATTTCGGGTCCATTGTGTGCTCCTTGATTTGCAATTCTAGAACGATGCGCCCGCCGGCGCCGGAACCGCCTCGATCAGCTGACGGGTGTAGTCGGCGCGATCGGGGCTGGCGATTTCGGCGGCCGGCACCACTTCGACAAGGTCGCCGCGATACATCACCGCGATGCGGTGTGCGATCTGACGGACGAGATTGAGGTCGTGGGTGATGAAGAGAAAGGCCGTGCCGTGTTTGCGATGCAGTTCCAGCAGCAGCTGCACGATCGAGGCCTGCACGGAAACATCGAGCGCCGAGGTGATCTCATCGCAGATGACGAGTTTCGGCTTGGAGGCAAAGGCACGCGCGATGGCGACACGCTGCTTTTCACCACCCGACAGCTGGTGCGGATAACGATTGGCATGGGTGCGCGGCAGACGGACCTGTTCCAGCAGATCGCCGATCTGCTGCGACTGTGAGCCGCCTTGATCATTGCCATATAATTTCAGCGGCCGCGCCAGAATTTCATGGATCTTCTGTCGCGGATTGAGCGAGGCGTCGGGATGCTGGAAGATCAGCTGGACATCCTTGCGATAGCTTCTGTTCATGTCCGCAAGGCCAGTGATGGTACGCCCGGCAAACTTTATCTTTCCCTCGAACGCGTTGAGACCGGTCATCGCCTTGGCCAGCGTCGATTTGCCGGAGCCGGATTCGCCGACGATCCCAAGGATTTCTCCAGGCTGTACGCTGAGCGTAACAGCGCGGTTGCCGGCGAAGCGTTCGAAAGTGCGGCCCGTCAGCGCCGCGAGAAACGGCTTGCGGCCGTAGTGCACACTGACATTCTCGACTTCCATCAGCGGTTCGGCCTGATAGGATGGGCGCGTTTCGAGCAGCCTTTTGTCCGGTCGCGGCACGGCTGCTAGCAACTCCCTAGTGTAATCCTGACGCGGAGTTCCGAAGATATCGTTGATCGCGCCCTGTTCGACGATCTCTCCTCGCCGCATCACCGCCACGCGCTTGGCTGCGCGCGACAGCAGTGCCAGATCGTGCGAGATATAGAGCGAGGCGACACCCGTTTCCGCCTGCAGATCGAGAAACAGGTCGAGGATTTGCCGTGAGGTGATGACATCAAGCGCGGTCGTCGGCTCGTCGAAGATAATGCATTGGGGGTTGCAGGCAAAAGCGGTTGCGATCACGACGCGCTGCTTCTCGCCTCCCGATGCTTCATGCGGCATGCGCCTCATCATCTGCGCCGGCGTCTTCAGGCCGACGCGGGCAAGCATGGCTTCGCCTTCGCTCCATGCCTGCTTCTTGCTAAGCCCGCGATGGCGCCTCAGCGCCTCGGTCAGCTGCGTGCCGAGCGAGAGAGTGGGGTTGAGAGAGGTGCCCGGGTCCTGGAAGACCATGCTGATGTGCTTGCCGCGCATGCGGCCGATCTCTGCCCGTGACTTTGCCGCGAGATCCTCGCCCAGCAGCCGGATGGCGCCGCCGGCTTCGCGGGCGTTGTCGGGCAGATAGCGCATGATCGACCAGGCAAGCGACGTCTTGCCGGAACCGGATTCGCCAACGAGGCCTATAATTTCTCCGGCGCGGATCTCCAGGTCGATGTTCTTCAACGCGTGAAAGATGCCGCTCGCTGTGAGATAATCGAGCGAATAGTCGCGGATCTGGAGAACCGTATTGTGTGCGGGTTCGCTCATCTCATCCTCCCGTGCGCGGGTTGAGTGCATCGCGTAGACCATCGCCGAGCAGATTGAAGCCAACGGCGACGATGGCGATGGAAAGGCTCGGCCAGATCAGGATGCCGGCGCTGATATGCATATATTGCCGCGCATCGGCGACCATCAGCCCCCATTCGGTCGCTGGTGGCTGGGCGCCGAGCCCGAGGAAGCTCAGCGTCGCGAACAGCATAACCGCGAAGGAAATGCGTATCGTGGTTTCGACGATGATCGGTGCGATGACGTTGGGCAGCATTTCGCGCAGGATGATGTAGGAGGAGCTTTCGCCGCGGGCGATCGCGGCGCTCACATAGTCCTGCTTGCGGATCGATAGTGCGACGCTGCGGGTGATGCGCGCCATGCCGGGCGCAAAGGCAACGGCGACCGCCACCAGGGCGTTGACGCTGCCGGAGCCGAGCAGGTTGACGATCAAAAGCGCGAACAGGAGGTTCGGAATGGACATGACGGCATCGATGGTGCGCATGATCAGTTCATCGGCGCGCCCGCCGAGATAGGCGGACACTGTGCCGATGAAGGCGCCGGCAAAGGTTCCGGCGAGCGTTGCGACGACCGCCGTGACCACCGTTGCGCGCGCGCCGATCAGCAACCGGCTGAGAATGTCGCGGCCATATTGATCCGTTCCGAGCAGATAGGTCATGCTCGATCCCTTGTAACGGGCAAGGATCGACATGGCTTCGGGATCGCGTGGCGCAAGCCAGGGGCCGAAGGCGACGATGGTGAACACCAGAATGATCAGGATCAGACCGATGGCGCCTTGCGGCGTGCGCAACAGCCGCTTGAGAAGATCAATCATACTGGATCCTCTTGTCGAGCCAGGCATAGAGAATGTCGGCCGCGAAATTGACGATGGAATAGGTGGCGGCCATAAGCAGGACGCCCGCTTGAATGGAGGGCAGGTCGCGTGTCTGGATGGCGACGATCAGCTGCCGCCCGATGCCGGGAATGGCGAAGATTTCCTCGACCACGATGATGCCGCCAAGCAGGTAGCCGACATCGAGAGCGACGACGGTGATGGTCGGCAGCAGCGCATTGCGCAGGGCATGACCGAACAGGACGCGCGAATTGGAAAGACCCTTCAGCCGCGCCGCGCGGATATAGTCCGTGTGCAGCACATCGACGAGTTCCGAGCGCACCATGCGCGAGACGTGAGCAATGAGGATGATCGAGATCACGCAGACCGGCAATGCCAGATGGGCGAGGCCGTCGAGGAAGTTCTCTGTAAGCGGCACATAGCCGGTCGGCGGCAGCAGTTGCAGCCAATCGGAGACGATGAGCACCGCGACCGTTGCGGTCACGAACTCGGGCAGTGAAACGCCGGCATAGGAAACGAGGCTCACCACCATATCGGCCAGACGTCCGCGCCGCATCGCGGCGATAACGCCGAGCGGAATTGCCAGCACCAGCATCAGGGCGATCGACAGGCTGGCAAGAAGCAACGAGCGTCCCAGGGCTTCGAACATGACCGGGCCGATGGGTTGGCCGGTGCGCAGCGAATGCCCGAAATCGCCGTGCAGAATGCCGCTCAACCAGTGCAGATATTGCATCCATACGGGATCGTTAAGCCCCATCTGCTGACGCAGGGCGTCCAGCGCCTGCGCGGTGGCGTTCTCGCCCAGCATCATCACTGCGGCGTCGGCCGGCAGGATCTGAGTAATGGCGAAAACGATGAGCGACACGATGACGAGCGTGTAGACGATCATCAACAATCGCTTGAGGAGATAGTTCGGTGACAAGTGCCTGTTCCCTGGCGTTCAGATGGCCGGTTGCGTTTCAGTGAATGCGCGATCGGCCTTCGAGCTGCCTTGCGCATCCGAAGCGACGCGCAAGGCCTGTTTGGATTTCGATCTTAAGGAGGTCAGCTACGCTTTGGCGCCTTGTCGGTCAGGGAGGCGTAGTCGAGACGGAAGACGGATGCGCGCGGATGGACCTCATAGCCCGAGACCCAATCGCGCTTGGCCGCGAGCACGTCGAAGAAGACCGGAATGATCGAGGGAACTTCCTCGTTCATCAGCTTTTGTGCTTCCGAATAAAACGCCTTGCGCTTGGTTTCGTCGGCTGTGCCGCGCGCCTCGTTGACGACCTTGTCGAAGGCCGCATTGTTCCAGCGCGTCTCGTTCCAGGCGGCGTCCGAGGTGTAGAGCAGCTTGAAGATCGCATCGGCCGTCGGCTGCATGTTGTAGAAACCGACGTAGAAATTGCCCTTCTTCCAGACCTGGTCCAGATAGGTAGCTTGCGGCATGGTCTGGACATTGATCTTGATGCCCGCTTCCTTGGCCATTTCGCGCAGCGCAACGGCGAGCTGCGTGCGCTGGCTCGGCTTGTCGGAGGCGATCAGCGTGGCTTCAAAGCCATCGGGATATCCCGCTTCGGTGAGGAGCTTCTTCGCTTCCTCGATATTGGCCTGGCGCAGCGGCAGGTCCGAATAGAAACGGTAGGATGCGTTCAGCGGCGTGTCGTTGCCCGGCGTTCCGAAGCCTTCGGTGACGAAATCCACCATCGCCTGGCGGTCGACGGTGAGCGCCAGTGCGCGCCGGACTCGGGGATCGTTGAACGGCTTGGTGTCGCAGCCGAAGTTGATGTTGCAGAACTGGCCGGATGGGATGCGCAATGGATTGACGCCCTGGGCGTCCTTCATACGCATGAACTCGGTCGGCTGGACCGTGGAGACGACATCGATATCGCCGGCAAGAAGCGCCGAGGTCTGCGCCGAGGTATCCGGGAAAACCTGGATTTCCACGCGATCGAGATAGGGGCGCTTGGGATCGTAGTAATCCGGATTGCGTTCGACGACGATCAATCGGTCGGGCTCATAGGAAACGAGCTTGAAGGGGCCGGTGCCGTTTGCCGAGGTCGAGAGTTTCTTGAAATCGCCGGTCGCGATCGAGGCGGGGATGATGCGGGCCACGGTATAGGCCATGGCGACAGGGAAGTCGGCATAGGGGCCGGAGAGCTTGAAGACGGCCGTCAGGGGATCTGCGGCGGTGACATCGGCGATCGGTCCGACGTTGTTGCGTGCGGGCGATGCATTGTTCGGATTAAGGATCGCCTTGAAGGTCTCGACGACATCGGTCGCGGTGAAGGGCGATCCGTCATGGAATTTCACGCCGCCGCGAAGCTTGAAGGTCCATTCGGTCAGCGCATCATTGGCGCTCCAGGATTCGGCAAGGTCCGGCTCGATGGACATATCGACTTTCAGCCGCGTCAGATTGCTGTAGAGCAGCTCGGTGACCATGTATTCCGGGTTGACACGGGTCAGAAGCGGGTGGATTACGCTGGCTGCCTGATCGACGGAGATCCGCAACGTTCCGCCCTTGGTGGGCGCTGCGCTTTGGGCAAAGCCCAGGGAGGGCACTATCAGGAGCGCGGCCGTTCCGGCCAGAAAATGACGGCGGTTCAATTTCAGCATTCTTATGTTCCCTTATTTTGATGCGGAATATTCAGGCATGAGATCCGGGGAGAAATCGCGCGCGAGATAGGCAAGGATGCTCTGCGCCAGCGCGACGATATCCGTCGTCGTCGTGTACTCTTCCGGGCTGTGAATGCAGCTCTCCGGGCGCCCGAGCCCGCCGAGCAGCACTTCCTGCATGACTCCTGCCTGTTGCACGTAGCCGAAGTCCGAACAGCTGGCGGCACCCCATTTGCTGAAATCGTCGGGCTGATAGCCGAAGCCGAGGCTCAGCGCCTGCTGCCAGCGGGGCCAATGGGGGCCATCTGGATCTCTCGTCGGGATCAGGTGGCCGACAAGGTCGATATCGAAGCTAAGACCAGGCGTTTGCGCCACGCATGCGCGCACCAGATCCTCGAGTGTGGCGCGCGCTGCATCAAAGCTTTCCTCGGGCGCATAACGGCGACTGACGAGGATCTTGATCTCGGCTGCAACCTGACCGCCCGATGTGCCGCCGTTGACGGCGGATATCGACAGCTGTGGCCGCAATGGGCCGCTTGCATGGGGTGGTGGCTGCAGCTCGGACTCGAAGGCGGCGATCTTCGGCTTCAGCGCGTGCAATGCATTGAGGAGGGGAAGGGCGCCCTCGATGGCGTTGATGCCGGAGCCGGTGCGATTGCCTTCTCCAGCATGAACAGCATGCCCCCTGATGGTGATCTGGAGATGAAAGACACCGAAGCAGCCGGCCCATATGCGCGGCGCGGCCGAACCGTTGAAATTGATGATGTGTCCCTTCAGCATGCCCTGTTCAGCGAGGTAACGGATACCGGGATAAAGCCCGCCCTCCTCGTCAGTGCATAGTAGCAGCATCGGATCATAGGCGAGTTCGACCTCGTGGTCGCGGGCGGCGCGCAGGGCGAGCAGAGTTGCGGCAATCGTTCCTTTCATGTCGGCGGCGCCCAGCCCAAAAAGTTGGTCTTCTTCCTGCGTCAGGCGCAGCGGGTCACGCTGCCAGCCGGGGGACACGGGGACGGTATCGACATGGTAATAGAGGCCGCAGATCGGTTTGCTGGTTGATCGTTCGGCGATGAGATTGACGCGAGGCCCCATGGCGGAACCATTGGTGACGCGCCATAGCTCGTCCGGCACGGTCACGCGGCTGGTTTGAAAGCCGAGGGGCTTCAGCAGCTCTTGCATGAGGTCGGCGAAGGCTGAGTAACCCAGACCCGGGGGGAAAGATGTATCGATGGCGATCATTTTCGCCAGATCGGCGACTGTGGTCTCGACATTGCGTTCGATGGCCGCCATGGCATTGGTAAATGGTATTGAGCGAGGTGATAAGGCTTGATCGGCCATGTTGAGTTCCGCAAAGGACGCGCAGAATGAAGAAGGACTCTGCTTTCCTATTAATATAAACTATATAGTAATGATGCTGTCCCGCCTTCCATGAGTCAACTCCAAAGAAGAGGCAATTAATTGCGTGAAATGCCCAATTTTTTAGCAGATACGTCGCGTGCTGCGGATTTGTCCGTACCTCTCTATGAGGTCGTCAAACGGCAAATCACGGAGGCGATCATGATGGGCAAATGGCCGGCGGGGACGGTGCTGCCAAGCGAGGTCGCGCTTTCGGGCATGTTCGGGGTCGCAGTCGGCACGATCAGGCGCGCTCTGATGGATCTGACCAATGAAGGACTTCTCAGCCGCCGCCGCAAGACGGGCACGGTGGTCACGGGGCGAACACCCCAACATAGCTTACGCTTTTTCTTCCAGTATTTCCGTCTGCATGGATTGGATGGGTCGCTGCAAAATTCGACTTCGGATATTCTCGCTCTGGAGCGGCGCCCTGCGAATGAAGAGGAAAGTGTCGGCTTGCGGCTTCAAAGCCTTACAGACGTGATCTCCATTCACCGTCTGCGTAGTGTCGGAGGAAAACCGGTCATGCATGAAGTCATGGCCCTCCCGGCGCATTTGCTACCCCAATTCCCTGAAAGGAAAGAGGACGTGCCAGCGCTCCTTTATCTTTTTCTCCTCGATCGCTACGGCATTCGTATTTCGGCGGTACGTGAGCAGATCGGAGCCGATATGGCGACCGAGCAAGATGGCCGATTACTTCAACTGGACCAACCAAGCGCAGTGCTAACCATCGACGAAGTCGCATATGATCAGGCGGCCGTTCCCATTCTTGTGGCGAAGCATCGCGCAACCACGAGAAGCCATCGCTATGTGCATGAGGTTCAATAGCGCAGTGGGAAAAGTTCTCCCGAACGGTCATTTTCTGTCACCCGGGCACATGCTGCTCAAGCGCGTCGTGTAGGCCGATCGCATCGACAACCAGCTTCGCCGTGATCAGTTTCTGCCCCTCGATGGCCGCCTGGATGCGGTCGAGCGCCAATGGCAGAACGTCGTCAGACAGCTTTAAGTCATCGGTCATTGTTCATTGGTCACGCTCCATGTCCATGAGAACGACATATCGTGGATCTCACATGCTTGATGAACAGCCACTGACGGCCACGCATCCGGTTCGCAGCAAGAATGGCTTTTGCGAATCTCATCGCTTGTCGGAATGCCATGCCGACTAATACATCGGGCTAGACCTCGACCTTCATCGATCCGATCAAGGCTTCCCTCGAGGCAAGGCTCGTCATTGCGCGATCGCCCATTTCACGGGCCACGAGATTAAGCAGGCCCTCGCAGAACACGATGTATGCGCCCATGCTGTTGCTGAAAAAGCTGCTCGAATGGGGCACGAAAAATGCGTGCCGGGAGGGGCCGACGAGAGGGGAGGCGCGCGTGTCCGTCACCGCTATGACGATGAGGCCGAGCTTGGCTGCGATTTCGGCCACGTTGGCGACGCTGCGTGTGTATGGCGCGCAGCTGGCAACGACGACAACGTCTCCCTTCTCCAGTTGCGCCAAAGCTTCGGCGACGCCAAGGCGAGGTGCATCCAGGAGAGAGACGTCGCTCCGCAACATCCCCAGCCCATAGGTCAGGAAACTCGCAAATGCATGAAACTGACGGACGCCATGGACCCTGACACGGCGGGCATTTGCAAGCAGATCGGCGGTTTCCAGCAGCGAGTTTGGCTCGAGCTGCGCCAGAAAGCCGTCGATGTTGCTCTTGGTCTCCAGGCCAAGCCTGTCGAAGATGTGCAGTTCCTCCTCGCTGTCCTCTTTCGTGGACAGCAGACGGCCCGCCTGGCGGCTGTAGAAGTAGCGATCATCGGATGAGAATGCCTGGCGGAAAACACTCTGGAAATCGCTGAACCCGGCAAAGCCGAGTTTTTGCGAAAGTCGCGTCAATGTCGAAGCATTCACCCCGAGAGCGTCGGCCAATTCGGATATGGTTCGAACGGCGGTTTGCTCTGGCGTATCCACCAGCTTCGCCAGCACGTCGAGCGCCTTGTTGCCAAGCGAGATATTGGCATTCTCACGATTGATGCTCACCGTGAGCTTTCGAAGTTCCTCGATCGTGGCCGGTTTCGCAAATCCGGCGGTCTCATCCGTTAAAGCCATGCCCACGCCTCGATATCACATTGTCGCGGTCTTCAGGCCGATATTCTCGAAACGAGCCGCTGGTCCCGCTACATCATAGACAGCCCAATCGACGCTGTCCTTGCCGATCTTGAACACCGCGGTCGCCAACGTGTTCTCGTTGTCGGGATCGTCGGGCTGGATGCGATAGATCGGAAGCGCGTGATGGTTCCGATCCCAAAGGATGGACAATGGGTCCGGGGGGCCATCGCTTGCCTTGAGCATATCCTGTCCACGGTCCTGACGCGAGTTGGACGACCCCGTTATGATTTGCGGCTCCGATATCATCCGGGCATGGACGAGATGGTTCGCATGGACAGATGGGCTGGTGATATCCGTTATCGAGCAATTCGTATGGGTGAATTCGACACTGGTCAGACGAGACTGACCGGCCTGCACCAGTGTCAGGTGAAACGCACCGGCGCGCGGCGCGTTGGACAGCAAGGCCAGCGCCGCGTCAATCGTCGGGCAGTCGAGGATGGCGCGTGTCAGCACCATCCGTGGCAATCCGTCCCCGCCAAGCTTCGAACGGATGTTGTTCACGGTCAGCACGAGGCCGCTGCCATTGATCGCGAATGTATGTCCGGGTATGGAGCCCGGATAGACGAAAGCCGTGAAGGGCTGGCCTTGTTCGGAGATAATGGTCGCGAGCACGCATCCCGGTCTCAATCCCGGATCGCCGTCCTCGTTATGGGCGACGACAGGGAATGGGCCTGGCACCTGGACGGTGGTGCAGCCGTCCGGCGCCATCGCCCAGACATCGCCCCTGCAGTTCCACGCAAAGACGTCGTCAAAGGGCAGCCGCAGTCCGTCCGCCAGGCCGGAAAGCTCCTGCCAGTAGTGTGGGTAGCGCTGTTCGACCAGCGATCTGGCTACCCGTATCCGGTCGCTGTCCTTGAACGCCATGACCGTCGCCCAGGCATAGGTCTTGACGAGATGATCGTGAACGAGAGCGGCACCCTGGCGTCCGAGGCCTTGACCGATATCGTAGTGGCTTCCCTTCAGGGTCAGGCTGGTTAGGCGATAACGGGTGTCAGTGGACATGCTGCAGGAACTCGCGGAGACGGGGATTTTTGGGGGTGTCGAGAAGAACGGCGGGATCGCCGTCAACGGCAATATCGCCGTTCTCCATGAAGATCAGCCTTGTTCCGACCTGGCGGGCGAAACCGATCTCGTGTGTCACCACGATCATCGTCATGCCCTCCTCGGCCAACGACTGCATGACGCGCAGTACCTCATGGCGCAGTTCCGGGTCGAGCGCCGAGGTCGGCTCGTCGAACAGCATCAATTTCGGTTTTACCGCCAGGGCGCGGGCGATAGCGACACGTTGTTGCTGGCCACCTGATAACTCCGATGGATAATGGTGGCCGCGATCGGCGAGACCGACCTTCGCAAGCAGCGCGGATGCCTGCTCGATTGCCTCTGCCTTGCCGAGATTGCGGACCCTGCGCGGCCCGAACGCAACATTCTCAAGCGCTGTCATCTGCGGGAAGAGATTGAACTGCTGAAACACCATCCCGGCTTCCCGCCGAATCAGCCGGACCCTGGAACGGCTTTCGCGAACGCTTATTCCATCGACGATCAGGTCACCGCCGCTGATGTCCTCAAGCGCATTTATGCAGCGCAACAAGGTGGATTTCCCCGATCCGGACGGGCCGATCAGCACGACGACTTCGCCCTTACCAATCTTGAGGTCGACATCTTTGAAGACCGAAACCGGCCCGAAATTCTTGGTGACTTTCTTGAACTCGACGAGGCTCATAGGATCCGCATCCTTTTCTCGGTTACGCGCAGGATGAGGGTCAGCGCTCCGGTCATGATCAGATAGAACACGGCAACGGCCGACCAGATTTCGACGGCGCGGAAGTTCGCCGCCATGATCTCCTGGCCCTGGCGGGTCAGTTCACCGACACCGATGACGATGAACAGCGATGTGTCCTTCAAACTGACGATGAACTGATTTCCGAGCGCCGGGATCATGCGCCGGAAGGCTAGCGGCGCGACGACGTAGAACAGCACCTTCCAGAGCGGCAGACCCAGCGCGAGACCAGCTTCCGTCAACCCTTTGTGAATGGACAGAAACGATCCCCGGACGATTTCCGCGATGTAGGCGCCCGCGTTGACGACGATCGATGTGATTGCCGCCGTCATCGGATTTATCCTGATATCGGCGACCAGCGGCAGTGCAAAGTAGATGAACATCACCTGCACCACGATCGGCGTGCCGCGGATTAGCTCGACATATATCAAGGCGAGGCCGTTCAGGAGGATATTGCCATATGCGCGCATCAGGCCGGCAACGATGCCGATAGCGAGGCCACCGGCAAGCCCGGCAAGCGCGATCATGACGGTAAGCTGCGCGCCCTTGAACAGTTCCGGCAATGCCTGCCAGACGACGGACCAGTCGAATTCCATGGGACTCATCTCCATGCGAGGAAGGAGCGCCGGCGAAGCCGGCGCTGGCAATTTCGTTCGGAGATCAGCTCTTCGGCGGTTCGGCGCCGAACCACTTCTTGTAGATGGCGTTATAGGTGCCGTTGGTCTTCAGCTTGGCCAGCGAGACGTTGACCTTGGCGACAAGCCCGCTGCCCTTGGGGAATGCCATGCCGTACTGCTGGGCCATCATCTGGGCGCCGACTGTCTTCACCTTACCCTGGCCGTTGGTCTTGATGTAGTAGAGCACGTTCGGCGTGTCGTGCATCGCAGCGTCGGCCCGGCCCGTCGCGACTTCCAGATAGGCATTGTCGCTGTTGGGGAAGAGGCGAAGCTCCGTATCCTTGAAGTTTTCCTTGGCGTAGTCGGTTGCGGACGTCCCGGTCTTCACGGCAAGCGTCTTGCCCTTGAGATCTTCCGGTCCTTTGATAGTGCTGTCCGTCGGGACCATCAGCAGGAAGCCGCTGTCATAATAGCCATCCGAGAAATCGATGACCTTCTTGCGCTCGTCCTTGATCGTGATACCGGCTAGACCGACATCGACCTGCTTGGTCTGAAGGGCGGGAATAATGCCGTTGAAGTCCATCGGTTGCAGCGTGTAGGTGACGCCAATGTCCTTGGCGACGGCATCCCAAAGGTCGATGTCGAAACCGACATATTTGTCACCTTCCTTGAATTCGAAGGGCACGAAAGCCGTATCGGTGGCAACGATCAGATCGGCGGCCCGTGCGGGAAGCGAGAATGCGATTGTCGCCGCAACGGCGGCTCCAAGCAGGTATCCAAATTTCAGTTTCATGCGTGTTCCCCTTTTTTGATAAATGCATGTGGCGTTTGCTCTTCGTCTGCATGTGCAAATATAGAATGCTTTTATAAGTTTGTCGCACTTGAAATTTGCGCACCAGTGCCGAGAACGTGTGCCGGGCGTCGAAAGGCGAGGCTCTGCTAACAGGTGAGTGAGAGATCCGATCGGATGCTTGGAGATCAACAGACTCGTCGGTTCCCTGCGATTCCAACTGGTTAGCGTCGCGCAGAAATCTTGACGCAAAATCGCGGTTGGTGAGGCGTGCCCAGAAAATATCCAAGCCGGTCAAAATTGATCCATATGGATCATAAAATTTAATCAGGAAACAATTAGATCACAAATTGTTACGGCGCCGATCAAGGGTAGGATTCTTTCGACGCGACGCAATTGAGGTCCGAATACCGATCAGATACCCGTTTCCTCTCCGTGGTCAGATCGGAATATACCGTCTTCCGGAGAGGCTCCATCAGTGGGGCAGGATCTTGGCGAGGAAGGATTTCGCCCGCTCGCTCTTCGGATTTTCAAACAAAGTCCCGCGCAATCCCCCCGATGATGTTCATCATAGCTGCTTCAGTCCTCTCTGGATTACGTCTTTGGGCGCGCGCCTTTTTTGCGCGTCACCTCACCGGATGGACGCGATGGATGCATCCACGGCATCGCCGAGACGTTCGACGATGGTATCGATACTCTGCCTGTTCACGATGAAGGGCGGCGCTATCAGGACGTGATCGCCCGTCTTCCCGTCGATCGTTCCACCCATCGGATAGACCATCAGCCCGCGAGCCATGGCTTCCTTCTTGATGCGCGCATTCAGTTTCAGCGCCGGGTCGAAGGGTGTCTTTGTCGCCTGGTCGTGGACGAGCTCGATACCCTGGAACAGGCCCCGTCCCCGGATGTCGCCGACATGGTAGTGGTTGCCAAAACGCTCGCTCAGCCTCGTTTCAAGATGGCTACCCGTTTCGACGACGTTGGCGAGCAAGCCGTCGCGCTTCAGGATCTCCTGCACGGCAAGGCCGGCGGCGGCGGCCATCGGATGGCCCATATAGGTGTGGCCATGCTGGAAGAAGCCGGAGCCGCTGGCGAAGGCTTCGAAGATCGCGCCGGACAAAAGCACTGCCCCGACCGGCTGGTATCCGCCGCCGAGCCCCTTGGCGATGGTCATCAGGTCCGGCGCGATGCCGTCCTGCTCGCAGGCATGCAAAGTGCCGGTGCGGCCCATCCCGCACATCACCTCGTCAAGGATCAGCAGAACGCCGTATTTGTCGCAGATCGCCCGAATGCGCTTGAAATAGTCGGCGACCGGCGGAACGGCGCCGATCGTGGCGCCGACGACGGTTTCGGCGACGAACGCGATTACCTGGTCGCCGCCAAGTTCCAGAATCTTGTCTTCAAGCTGCTGTGCGGCGCGGGCTGCATACGCTTCGTCGCTCTCGCCCTCTGTCTGAAAGCGATAGGCGTAGCAGGGATCGATATGATGCGTCTCGATCAGCAGCGGCTTGAATTGTGATCGGCGCCATTCGTTGCCACCGGTGGCAAGCGCGCCCAGCGTATTGCCGTGGTAGCTCTGGCGGCGCGCGATGACATGACGCCGCTGTGTCTCGCCCTTCTCCACGAAATACTGCCTCGCCATCTTCAACGCCGCTTCAACGGCTTCCGAACCACCGCTGACGAGATAGACATGATCCAGCCCGGCGGGCGCATCCTCGACAAGCCGATCAGCCAGTTTCTCCGCCACTTCGGTGGTGAAGAAGCCGGTATGTGCATAGGCCATCTTGTCCAGCTGATCATGCAGCGCCTTGATCACATCGGGATGTCCGTGCCCGAGGCACGATACGGCAGCGCCACCGGACGCGTCGATATAGGCCTTTCCATCGGCATCGATGAGTTCGATGCCCTGGCCGGCGACGGCAACGGGAAGCTGAGCGTGAATGCTCCGGTGGAGAAGGTGCGTCATAGCTATCTCTTCGTGTTTCTTGGCTTTAGATGGACGTTGAATGAGGCCAATTGCTCGTCGAAACGGCGGAGTGCCAGAACGGCCTCTTCTCCCCCATGGCCCGCGAGCAGCGCACCCAGAACTTCGGCAACGGCGAAAGCTGGTGACATGGTGTGAAAGAAAGATGGGCCATCGGTCGAAACCAGGATGGTCGCCGTCGCGAATTGTGCGAGCGGCGCGACTTCGCTGTCGGTGATGGCTACGACCTTGATGCCGCGACTTTGGGCGTATTCGGCAATTTCGATTGTGGCACGGGTATAAGGCAGAACGCTTGCGACGAGCAAGACGTCTTCCGCGGTTGCCGTGCCGATCGCATCCGCGCCTGTCCCGGCGATTCCATCGAGTATGGTCGACTTCTCGCCGATCAGCGTCAGGATGTAATAGAGATGCCAGACGATGGAGTGGCTGGCGCGCAGGCCTAGGCAATAGACGCGGCGAGCCCGCGCCAATGTCGACGCGGCATTGACGATCCGATCGAGAGACCGCGGTTCGGCAAGCCGGGCGATCTGCCCGCCGATCGAATTCAGCATTTCCGCCGCAAGCGCGTGATCGCCCTTCAACTTCTGGCTCAATGCCTGGGCTCCGGCCTTGCCCGCAAAGCCGACGTCCCCACCGCGCATCGCCTCGGCATAAAGATCGCGGACGCTGTCGTAGCCAGCCAGGCCAAGATGCTTCGCAAGCCGCGTCATCGTCGCCGGCTGTACACCGGCCTGGCGGGCTTGTTCGCGCATGGACAACAGGGCAACATCGCTGGGATAATCGAGTAAGTAGCGGGCGGCCGCTTGCAGCTGGGCCGACATGCCGTCGAAGGCCTTGATGATCGCTTCTGCCAAAGGTCCCTGGTTCATGGTCGTTACCTATCTGTTTTCGATTTAAATTGCAACATATGTTTCATTATGTAATAAAATGATCTATATGGATCATTATTAGGCAAGTTGACTAAGATGAATGCAAAGACTGCTTTAAATTCGATTGCAATAGCCGTTGCCCCGAACGGGGGGCGCCGCACGAAGGCTGATCATCCGGCCATGCCGTTGACGCCATCCGAGTTGGCGAGAACGGCGGCCGAATGCCTCGACGCCGGTGCCGCCATGATCCATGTGCATGTCCGCAAGCCCGATGGTTCACACCTGCTCGACGCCGACGCATATCGTGCCGTTATTGCCACTGTCGAAGCAGAAGTGAGCGACCGGATCATTGTTCAGATCACCAGCGAAGCACTCGGACAATATCGACCGCACGAGCAGATAGCGGTCGTCAAGGCCGTGAAACCGGAAGCGGCTTCTCTCGCGCTTCGCGAGCTCGTTCCGGATGAAACATATGAATCAGAGTTTGCGGATCTGCTATCGTGGATGAAACAGGAACGGGTCCTGCCGCAGATCATTCTTTACGATCCGACAGAAGCTCTCCGTCTTGCGGACATGATGCGCCGCGGGCTTGTCCCGTGGAATGACATACCTACCCTGTTCGTGCTGGGCCGCTATACTGTCGATCAACTGTCTCAGCCGCAGGATCTGTTGCCGTTTCTGGCAGCCGAGATGCCACGCTTTGCCCATTGGAGCGTCTGTGCCTTTGGCCGTCATGAAGCGGCGTGCGTTTCCACGGGTGCTTTGCTCGGTGGAAACGTTCGCGTCGGTTTCGAAAATAACATGTCGCTGCCCGACGGCACGCTGGCGCCGGCGAACACTGATCTCGTGGGCGTTGTCGCCCAATCTCTCAACGAGCTTGGCGTCGTCATACAAACCGGCGAAGAACTTCGCGAGCGGCTTCACGGGATATCGAGCTAGGGGGATGAGGGTATCCGGCTTGAGTTTGTCCGGTCCAATCCTGTGTATACGGCAATTGTGATCATTCATGCTCGCACGTGATTACGACAATATGATTGTTCAAATTAGCTTGGAAGCATGTTTGCGCCGCCGGTTCGAATCCTCTCAAGGCCAGCATTTGTCACCCGTCGAAAAGCTCGAGATAAAATCGAGTGTCAGGTTGGGAAGTTTAGCTTCGCACGAAGCGGATATTCACCTGTCGATTCTTCAGTGCAAATTAGCGAGTAGGTCCGCAATGTCTTCTTCTTGAAGCTTGTCGCCAAGATACCAGCTGATCGTGTCGTAGATGCCAAGAAACGAGCCGCTTATCTTTTCGATAATGTTTTCGGTCTCTTGTGTCGAAAGACCAAGCTTATCGGCCAATAGGTTGCGCAGTGCTCGCTCGGCGCGGGGGTCTGATAGCACTTCAGCGGGTGTTGAGGCGGCTGATGGCTTTCGTGCCGGCTTGGCATCTGATCGGCCGGTCAACTCACCTGTCAGCCGAATGTCGCGCGAGGATGCGCCGACTTCGATAGCAAAGGCTTTGGCACGCAGAACCCAACATTGTTCGGCGGGGTCGTAATGACAGAAGTCTCTGCGCGAAAGCACCAGTGCAACGACCTTCATTTCTCCTGGCTCTAGATCGATTTTCGCAAAGGCTTTCAGCTCTCGCACGGGCCGCGCCAGGTCGGGCTCAATGGGCCGGACGTAGAGCTGGACAATTTCCTTGCCCTGGCGTGCTCCGGAATTGCGAAGGGTGAACGAGACATGGCAGACGTCATCCGCGCCTATATCCTGACGATCCAGCGACAGCGCGTCGTAGGAGAATTGGGTATAGGTCAGTCCGTGGCCAAAGGGGAATAACGGTTCGATCTTCTTGTGGTCGTAGAAGCGGTAGCCGACGAATATGCCTTCGCTGTAGACATGATGACGGTTTTCGCCAGGATAGCTGTGCCAGCCCGGAATGTCCTCGATGCGCAACGGCATTGTCGTACTGAGCTTGCCGCAAGGGTTCCGTTCCCCAAAGATGAGCTGCGCGATGGCTTCGCCGCCACCCTGGCCGGGGTAGAAGGCGGCAAGCACGGCATCGACATCGTTGAGCCAGGGCATGGCGACGGCATCCGGCATCGACAGCACCACAACGACCTTGTGGCCTGCGGCGTTAAGCGTGGCGATAGTCGTATCCTGCCAAGGTTCCAGTAGGAGGCTGTCACGATCGTTCCCTTCACCGCTGCGGTTCTTGACGTTCTCCGCGAAGACGATGACGATGTCGGCGCCAACGCAGTCGGATAGAATATCAGCCGCCGCTTCAGCGTCTTGCCCCGTTGTGGTGGGCGGAGACCGAACATGATCCACACGGAGCGATGCCCGACATCGCGCTCTCATGCACTCAAGGGGCAGATCGACGCGATAGGGATTGGTGGTCGCAGACCCGGACCCCTGGATCTGGGGGCGGATCGCACCGTCGCCGATGACGACGATCCGTTGCAGTCGGGCTGGATCAAGAGGAAGGACATCATCGCGATTTCTGAGAAGCACGATCGATTCCGCTGCGATCTGCCGGGCGAGCTGATGGTGGGTCTCCAGATCGACGGGAGTAGGCAACTGTATCGCAGAACATTTTCGAGCCAGATCGAGCATGCGCCGGCAGGCGTCATCCAACCTCGCGCGATCGACGCGCCCGGCTTTTAGCGCCGTCAATAGCCTTCGTTTGCGTGGTTTGCTCTCCGGCATGTCGAGATCACAGCCGGCGGCGATCGACGCCACGCGATCCTTGATGGCATGCCAGTCGGAGATAACAACACCTTCGTAATCCCATTCCCGACGCAACACGCTTGTCAGAAGCCAGGCGTGCTCCGAGGCTTGCACTCCGTTTATCGGATTATAGGCGCTCATCACCGTCCATGGATTGCTCTTGGCGATCGCGCGCTCGAAGCCCGCAAGATAGATTTCACGAAGTGCCCTTTCGTCCACGTCCGAACTCATGGTCGTGCGGTCGAGCTCCGAATTGTTGCAAGCAAAATGCTTGAGCGAGGCGCCGATGCCGCGAGCCTGCAATGCATTGATCAGGGCGGCGGCCAGCTCGCCGTTAATGACTGGATCTTCGGAATAATATTCGTAAGCGCGACCGGCAAGCGGCGTACGCCGGGTGTTGATGCCAGGCCCGAGCAACAGGCGCACGCCCATACTCAGGCATTCCGCCGCCAGAGCTTCGCCCATGCGCATCGCGAGCTCCACGTCCCAGGAGCAGCCGAGGAGATTGCCGTTGGGAAAGCAAGTGGCGGGCCGCGTCGAACCAAACATGCCGTCGGCCTGCTGGTTCACCAGTGCCTGAAATGCTGCCAGATCGCTTTCATCGCTATCGTCTGCCTCAATCTGGGTGGTGGAGTATCGGACGCCATAGGTGCCATCGGTCATGACGATCGACGCGATGCCGTGCTTTTCGATGGCCGCGGTTCGCCACAACCCATGCCCGCTGACGAGATCCACCTTCTCCTCGTCGCTCAAATGTTCGACCAGTGTTTCGCTATCCAATTCGAAATGTTCTTTCATGGTCTGCGGTCCCGGGCTGGATCGGAAGCATCGGCGCGTCAGCTGATCTTGCGCAGCAATTCGGCCAGCATGACGCGTTCCGCATATGTGAGAGGCCCGAGCGTCTCCCGCGAAATATCCCCTGCGGCGGCGAGATTGCGATCGATCATGCGCTCGCCTTCCGCCGTCAAGGTGAGTACGAGCCTGCGGGCATCCGTCGGATCCGGGGCGGTCTTGACGAGGTCGCGTTTCGCCAGCCGGTCGACCACACCCTTGATGGTGGCCATGTCCATCGCCGTCTCGCGTCCGAGATTGCCCTGCGAAGAGGGCTGAAGGTCGCGCAGCTTGACCAGTGCTGCCCACTGCGTTGTCGTCAGCTTCTCGACCATCTGGCTCGCGAAGATTGCGACGTGTCTTTGGTTCGCCTGACGCAGAAGAAAGCCGATCTGCTCGCCAAGCGCATAGCTTGATGTGCCGGCTCCCTCCGTGGTCGCGGTGTTTGCCATCCGGTCTTTGTTCTCACCCACTCGCCTATCCATATTCCCCACCTCGTTGTTGCACCTGCTTGACGCAACGTTTTCAAGAGTTAGCTTCTTATGTCCAGCTGTCGAGAATGGCTTGAGTGGACAGGACCGAAATCTGCTCTGGTAGTCTTGGCGCAAGGATGTCGAGAACGGTCTTATGGGCGTGGTCGTCCGCGCTGGCCAAGGCATCGGCCGCAAGGACGACGTTGTAACCAAGGTCGATCGCCGCCATCACGCTCGAATAAACGCAGACATCAGACTCTATGCCTGAAAAAATGAGCGCATCGACTTGCTGGTGCCTGAGGCGCTGATCCAGATCCGTGCCCGCAAATACCGAATAGCCGCGCTTGTCGAACACGTTCGTCTGATCCGCGAGCGGCAACAGCGGTTCAACAAGCTCATGCAGGGACGGATCATGCGAAGAGCCGGTTATCATGGACCAGCGCTGATAATATCTTCGCCAGCTGCCTTCCGCCACCTCAGCCGTTTGCGGAACGATGAAGCGGGCGAAAAGCGTATGGGAATGCAGAGCTGTGCTGAGGCGTACGACGTTCGGCAAGATCGACGCAAGCGCTGGCGTGTGCCATGCTGTCTCTTCCGCAAAAAGGCGCTGCATATCGATCACGATATGCCTGAAGTTCGAGGTGAGGATCGCCCCTTGCATGGTGTCAATCCGCCAGCGCTACAGTATGTTCGGGAGACCACGACAGGGTCACCGTCTCGCCCTGCCGCAACAGATGTCCGTCGCGGTTCTGTGCGAAGAGTTTCAGGGCCAGACCATCGGCAGTTTCCAGCATATAGGACAGCACCGGGCCGGCATAGATGACGGTGGTGATCCGCGCCGCGATGCTGTTGACACCCTTGTCGGCCATGGTGGACATCTTTTCCGGACGAACTGCGAGTGTCACCTTGCTTCCACTTGCCGGAAGCGTGCTTGTTGTCTGGATGACGGCGCCGTTGTCGAGGCGAACCGCCCCGGCCTCGACCGTACCTGCCAAGAAGTTGGAGTCGCCAAGGAACTCGGCGGCGAACCGCGTACGCGGCTGCTCGTAGACCGTTGTCGGCGCACCGATCTGCACGATCCGGCCCTTGTCGAGAATGGCGACGTTGTCGGAAAGCGTCAGTGCCTCCTCCTGGTCATGGGTGACGAAAATGGTCGTCAGCCCACTTTCGCGCTGGATACGCAGAAGTTCGACCTGCATTTCCTGCCGCAGCCGCCGATCGAGAGCCGAGAGCGGCTCGTCGAGCAACAATACACTCGGTTTGATGACAATGGCCCGCGCCAGCGCGACGCGCTGTTGCTGACCACCGGAGAGCTGTTTGGGCAGGCGGTTGCCGAAATCCGGCAGACGCACCATTTCCAGCGCACGCTCCACTTCCTTGCGGGCCGCATCTCCGCGAATGCCACGCCGTTCGAGCCCAAAGGCAACGTTCTGGGCAACGGTCATATGGGGGAACAGGGCATAGGATTGGAACATCATGCCGATGTTTCGGCCCCACACCGGCACATGCGTCACATCGTTCTTGCCGATGATCACCACGCCCTGATCCGGGCGGATGAAGCCTGCAACGATACGGAGCAATGTCGTCTTGCCGGAGCCTGACGGGCCGAGCAGGCTGGTAAAGGAACCTTCGCCGAATTCGGTCGTGATATCGGTTAGAACGGGCATTGCGCCATAGCTCTTGGCGACGGATTGGACTTTAACGTTTGTCACGGTTTTCTCCGGGTTTGGCAAAGCGCGCGAAAATCAGAATGGCTGCCATCGAACCGAGCAGGAGCAGTGTCGATATGGCGTTTATTTCGGGCGTGAACCCCTTGCGAATGGCCGCATAGATTTGCACCGGCAGGGTGGAATAGCCTGGTGTGGCGAGGAAGTAGGAAATGACGAACTGATCTAGCGAGACTGCGAATGCAAAGAGTGCCGCGCCCAGAATGCTGGGATAGAGCAGGGGCAACGTCACGCTGAAAAAGGCATGGATCGGCGTCGACCCGAGGCTCATTGCGGCCTCTTCCAGGTCGGCGCGGATGGTCTTGAAACCGGTCCCGACCACGAGGACGACATAGGGGATGGCCAGCGCGACATGGCCGATGATCAGCGCATGCATGCCTCGTCCGATGCCGCTCCAGTAAAAGAAGATCAACATGGCTGTTCCTGTGATGAGCCATGGAATAGCAATGGGCGGTAGTAGCATGAGTTGCAGCAGGCTCTTGCCGCGAAAAGCGCTGCGTGAAAGCGCGACCGAGGCCATTGTCCCAAGTGTGGTTGCCAGAACTGCGGTGATGATGGCGATGATGATGCTGTTGGCGCCGGCTGTCAGCAAGGTGGTGTTGCTCATCAGTGCCGAATACCAGCGCGTCGAAAACGTGAACGGAAGCTCGTAAAGCGGGGACGCGTTGAATCCCATCGCCATCATGACGAGAATTGGCGTGTAGAGGAAGACGAGAACGGCAATCAAATAAGTGCGGCCGAGCAGTTTCATGATGGACCTCCCTTATGCTGCCGTTCCGCGACGCAAGACGCCGGAGAATGTTGCGAATATGGCAAGGACGACAGCAAGCAACGTAAAGGAAAGCGATGCGCCGAGCGGCCAGTTGAACGCCTGGGTAAATTGGTCTTCGATCACGGTTCCCATAGTAACGCCGACGCGTCCTCCAAGGATGCGAGGTTCCATGAAGGAGCCGATGACCGGGACGAATGTGAGGATGGCGCCTGAAATCAGGCCCGGACCCGCCATCGGCAGGAGGATTTTCCAGAGGATGGTCCACCACCGCGCGCCAAGACTTGCCGCCGCCTCGATGATCGCGTCGTCGATGGTGATAAGGGCGATGTAGCAGGTCAGGATCATATAGGGCAGATATCCGTGCACCAACCCCACCACGATCGCATAGCGCGTATAGAGAATGCTGATTGAACCGGCATCCGGAGCGACCATGTGCAGCAGATTGTCGAGAAAGCCGTTTTCGCGCAGCACCATGGTCCAGGAGAAGACGCGTACCAGCCCATTGGTCCAGAACGGTAGAAGAATAAGGATCAGCAGCGTCTCTCTTGCCTTTCCCGTGGTCGCGCGGGCAAGTGCAAGCGCGGCGAGGAAGCCGAGTACGGCGCATGACAGTGTCGTCCAGAACCCGATCATCAGCGAATTGAAGCCGATGCCGAGCAGATAAGGCTGATCGATGAAGGCGCGGTACTGCTTGAGCGTGAATACGATGGGCTTGTTGCCCATCGGGGTCGCGGTCATGAAGGAGAAGACAAGCATCGTTAGCAGCGGCAGAAATACCGCCAGCGTCAGCCAACCGTAGGTGGGCAGCAGCAATGCGGCAGTCGATAGCCACGGCGGCAATTGACGTCTCGGGCGCGGATCCGAAGATCCGCGCTGAGACGCTAGGTCTATATTCTTATTCAGCATAGAAGGCTTTCACTTCCTGCCAAAGGTTATTGAAGGCTTCGCGTCGATCGTCCGGCAAGGCGGACATGATGTTCTGCGTCTTCAGATATTCTGGCTTGTGCACCTGCCGGCTGAGATCCGTATCCGGCAGCTTGGCCAGTGCAGCAGAGTTGGCCGATGCCGGCGCCCCGACCTTCGTGGCCCATTCATAATAGAATTCAGGATCGATCAGCCAGTTTACAAAGGCAAGGCCACCGGCCGCATTCGGGGCGGAGGCAGGAATGCCCAGGCCATCGACCCAACCCACGGGACCTTCCTTCGGCACGACGAAGTCGACTGGAAGCTTCGAATTGCGCTTACTGCGCACCGAGCCGCCCGACCAGAATACGGACAGGTCGAATTCTCCGGCCGCAAAGCTCTTGTTCCACTGATCCTCTGTCGACCAGAGCAGCTTTACATTCGGCTTGATGGACTTCAACGCATTCTTGACGGCATCGAGATCCTTGGGGTCGTTCATGTCCTGGCCGGTCATCAAGGCGCCGATGCCGACATTGATGATGGGGTCGTCGTCCATGGCGACACGTCCCTTGTAGGTCGCATTTGCCAGGGCCGCGTAGCTGTCCGGTTTTGCCGAGCCTTCACGAACAGCAAGGGCGGTCATGCCCCAGAGCCATGGCACGGCGTAGCCTTTCCCGTCGTGCGAGAAGTTCGGATTGGCGAGCAGGCTCTTGTCTATGTTCGCCGAATTCGGGACCTTCGAGAAATCGACCGGCTGCAGCAGATCTTCGCTGACAGCCTGGGCGCAACGGGCTGCGTTGAGGACCACCAGGTCATAGGTTCCCGGATTTGTCCGCAGCTTGGTGAGCATTTCGGATTCGGAGCTGTAATAGTCATGAACGACCTTGATGCCGGTCTTTTCCTCGAATTCCTTCACCGACCACGCCTCATCGGTGCCGTAGCCCTGCCAGTTCAAAACGGTGATCTGTCCGGCCGCAAACGCCACCTTGGGAAGTGCCGGATAGACTACAGTGGCGACAAGTGCCGATGAGATCAGTTTGAATGTCTGGCGTCTTGTTATTTTCTGCATGCTGAAACCCCTCTTTATGGTTTGCCTTAAAGCTTACGCCACCAATATTCGGCGGTTTGCCTTCAGGCGGACTTTGATGCAATCCGTAGACAATCATGTGGAATTTTAGTTCGTATACAAACTAAAAACCCTGGAGAATTAACGAGCAAATCGACCCAGCCAAAACATTGGCGAGGTGCTGTCGCATCTCGTCTTTACTACATCATATGATCAAGTATGCGCGATATACGTGTCGAATAAGCGATATTTCCATCTGCCAAGTCGATACGTATCTCTTTGTTCAACCCTCTACATTCACGCGAGTATTTTTACTCATTCTTATTTGTATACAAACAATTGCAGCCAGAATAGTTTTTGTCAAGTTCTTCACTGTCGCGAAGCGTTGCCGGAGCGTCAGAAAATGATGTCCAGCAGCCTCTCTTGAGAGGCGGCGGTGATTGCCAGGCAGGCCAGAGGCTGCTTGGCCTTCAGGGCTGCGCTCTTTCCGTCCACGAGAACGGCAACAAGACGCTCCGGATCGAGGAACGGCAGGTGAAGGGTGCCAGCCCGGTCGATGGGGCCGATCCGGCAACGCAACCGTCCCTCGTCGAAACAGAATCCATTCAAAACCACCGGCAAGTCTGTGACGATGACCACCGTGCCGTTGATCGAAACCGTCATCTGGCCGTCGCGGACGGTTGTGGTGAGGGGCCCCGCCGGCGAGAGCACAGGCCCGATCTCGGCATCTTCGCCGCAGTTGCGCAGTATCCACCCGTTCCAAGGGTCTACGTCAACGATCTGGCCGACGGCCATCAGGGGAAGCAGTCCGGCCCAGATATAGAAGGGATCCGTATCCCCTTGATCCAGGGCTTCGCCCGTCGACGCATTGTAGTTTTCTGCAGCAATCCGCTGGCCCCGCCAGGATTTCGAAAAGAGGTCGAAGGATTGGCGCGCCAGTTTGCCCGCTTCCGTTCCAAAGCCATAACGCTTGAGCCCAAGCCAGACGAGATAGTTGACGTTTGGCCAGATCCGACCGCGCCAGTAAACATTCTCGGTGAAAGCCGGCTCATCCCGTGTTGCGTTGGGCAACACATATTCGCCGCCGAAAAGTGCCTCATCTTGCAGATGGTCCAGGAGGTGATGCGCCTGCTCCTTCGAGGCCGCGCCGCACAAAAGCGGATAGAAGCTCGTGGGTGACAAAGAACGCACAAAGCCGCCATCGCGTTGTCGGTTCGCGAATATCTTGCGCTCGTCGTCCCACAATATCTCGCCGATCAGGCGGCGGCTGCGTTCAGCCAGCAGGCGGAACTCTTGAGCCTCGCTCGCGCGGCCCAGTACTTCGGCCAGGTTGCCAAGCATTTCGGCATCGAGCGCTGCGACACAATTCAAGCCGAGGTCAAAGGTCGAAAGCGTGCGGGTGGCCGGATCGTAGACGGCTTCGTCATGGGTTGCCGAATTGTCCATGCCGGTCTCGTTGCGTGCGCCGAAAGCAGTACCTTTGTAGAGAGCTTCGCCGACGTCGGAAGAGCCGCAGGACAACAGTCCGCGTTGCCCCGGGTCACGGTTGGCGCGCCACCAGCGCTGGCAGCGCGCCAGCACTTCGTAATTTGCCTCCACGATGGAACGCTCGCCGGATCGCTGATAGAGATCCCAAACCGTCAGGGCGCCGAGCGGCGGCTGGCTCCGGTCCACCCAGGCGTCGTTTGATGTCACGATGCAAGCGACATTGCCTTGTGGTGTGGCGCCGGCAAGTGCCGTTGCCATGTTCTCACGGGCGAGATCGGCATCGAACAGGCCAGCGAGAAGAGCTGCATAGGTCTGGTCGTTGTACCAGACGGCAAACTTGCCAAGGTTCCAGATCCGTGTCACCGCGGTATAGGGACGGTGATTGGTTTCATCCCAAATCGTATTCCAGCCAACGATGTCGCGGATCGCGGCAAGTCCTTCATCCGCCAGATCGGGTTTTATGTTCGGCTCCCCCGTCAGCGCAGCACGGGCCTTCTCGATTGCCAGATCCGCTCGGTCGGCGACTGCGGCCGCGTAAGCGCCGCGGCGCATCATTTCCAGATTGAAGCGCAGACCGAGGACCGGCGCCGAGAGCTGCCTGCTTCCAAGATAGAAGTAGCCGTTCGTCTCGAAATCATCTCGCAATGCCGAGATGCTGTCGTGGCCGGTAACCTGAACAGGCGCCTCGGCGCTCGCGACCGCGACATAGCGCTGTCCGATCTTGACGAGTGCGACACCGGCATTTTCGTCGTAGGTGACGGTTTCTCCGCTATCCACCGAGATCGCCAACGTAACCCAGAAGCGTAGGCCCCACTCGCCGGACTTCATCGTTTCCCAGCCACCGCGCACGATAAACGGATCGGGTTTTGACCAGTGGAGGGAAAGACTGGTGCCGGAATGATCGACTTCGAGATCGATATGCGAGCCATCGATCTCATGCCGACCCAGCCGAACCTTGTCGCGCCGCGGTTCTATGGCGGAGGTCGAGCGGCTGCGGGTCGAATACAGGATCGGGGTGAGGCGAACGCCAAGCGGCAGGAAGATCATTTCTGCGGGGCGGTCCGACCAGGAGTTCCAGGCGCGTTTCAGTGGGATGGTAGCATGTTGCAACATGGCGATCAGGGTTCCAGACGAATGAGGCGCGGGGCGGCGGACAGTCCACAGGGATCGATTTGGTCTCCTTGATAAGGAGTGTCCGCGTAGTAGCGGTTGGCAGCAGTCGATGAAACGGAAATTTCGATAAGATGCGGTCCAGCTTCCAGCTTGCCAAGAGGGAAGCAATAGGGCGACCAGGCCCGTCGTCCGACGACATGACCATCTATCGAAACCGCCGCCGCCGTGTGCACGGCAGGCAATTCCAGAGACCATGTGCCGAGCTCGGTGAGTTCGAACATGCGCTGATAGATGCCGGTGCCGGAACGCTTGGCAAAACCCTGGTCATGCCAGCCGCGATCGACGGCGATCAAGTGAGTGTCTTCCGAATCGGAGAACCGGAATTCCCAGCTTCCGCCAAGTATGATCGCCTTATCGTCATTTGCCGAAATGACGAATTGCGATGGAAGGGTCAGGGGCCGCCGCTCCGGAACTGCCGGGGTCAGGCGTAGGCATCGAAGCTCTTGCGGATTGAGCTCCACGGTCACTGCGGCACATGCCGCCTGAGTTGCGATGTCTCCCGTGTCGCATGACCAGATCTCCAGATGGAAACCGGTAGCGAAGGTCATATGCTCGTGCGCGACCGCCTTGCCGTCGTTAAAAAGAACGATGCGCCAGCTGCCGTCTTCGTCTTCGCCGATCCACCGCCACGTGCTTTCGGAATACTCGGTGCTGAGACATGGCCCGCGATCGGCTAGCGAGCGGAGGAGATCCAGGAGGTCGCGCTTGGTCGGTGACTTGCCAAACCGCGTCGTGGCAGGATCGGAAGCGATATCGTCCTCCTCGGCGAGCAGGATTTGGTCCATGACTCCCGAGGACCAGACGCAGCCGCCGTGCGACGTGAATCGGTTCAGCACATTAAGCGCTTTCCCCTTCTGCATGACCGAGACGGCCGGCAAGACGACGGCATCGAAGATCTGTCCTGAGATCTCGATGCATTTACCTCGCAGTTGCGCCACAGCAAGGGCCTCTTCCGAGACAAACAGGAAATCGGTGCGGTTTTTCAGAAGGGCTTCGCACCATAAACCGACATGGGAAGCATGGAGATGATGCGGACCTTCGGACCAGGCCGTGTGCAGTGGGTAGAGAATTGCAACACGCGTCAACGGACGGGCGGGTTCCATGAAAGCGGAAAGGCGCGAGGTCTCGATGGCAAAAAGATCATGAAAAGGCCACCAGGGTTCGAAATTCAATCCCGGTGGGAAATCGAACCGCGGATTGAGGAACGGCGTCGGATCGTGATCCCGGCCGTCGGTCTGATAGAGACCGTGCCAGATGAACTGCCGCATGCCCAGGCAATGAAGCCGAATGGCGTGGGCGCGCATCGTTTCCAGCGTCAGTTCCCATTGGCCAGCGGCGCGAACCGGACTGCGCAGTGCGGTCGCATAGGTTTCGACCATGCAGCGGCTGCGGCCATTGGCGCGTGCCACGGAGTCGGCAAGCTTCGGAGCGAGTTGAGCCGTGAAGTTGTTGGCATCGGCCGCCGTCATATTACGAAAGGAGTCGATACCGAAGAAATCGATCGCCGGTGCGATACGCGGATCGATGCCGCTGAAGCCACCATTGAGGCTCCAGCCACCCACGTGTGGAAGGATCTCATGACCCGTTAAGGCAAGACCCCTTCGTTGCGCCCATTCCCGCAACGTCCCAAAGAACGCACGGTTCATGAGCTCCGACAAAGCGGCGTAGAGCCGGGTGCGGACGATGGGCGTCTGCGGGCCGATATCCACGATAAGCGCAAGGAGTATGATGCCGAGCGGTAACCCCAGCCGCGCCTTTGCCGATGCTGCAAGCGCGGAAGAAAAGGGCAGGCTATTTTCCAGGTTTCCAGCAAGCTGGTCCCAAGAATAGAAACCGGGCGCCGGCTGGTCATAGAAGATGTGGCTCACCGGATCCGGGATCAGTTCATCCAAGGCGGTAACAAGCGGTTCCAGCCCGCGCTCGATGAAACTCTCTGCAGCCTCCGGCATCAGGTAGTTTATCAGCCGTGACGTGCGGCTCCTGGCGCTCAGAAATACGCTCAGCAAAAAGCCGTCCGGCACATCGATAGCAAGCTCGAAACAGCATGATTGAGCCTTTGCCCCGACGATCATCGTCAGATGGGTGACATCGGTGATCTGCTCGGGATCCTTGGAGCCGTCAGCCGGATGAAGCACGGCGGCTTCCACCGCCCACTCGCACCAAGCAGGCGTTCCGCCCTCATACTGCCATTCCAGAATGTGTTTGCTCATTCCGGATGCCCACGGCACGCGAATGCCGGTGATCGCACCCTCACGCCCGGAGACCTGGGACCAGAACAGGTGCCGTTCGCGCAACCCGTCCCGCCCTTCGACAGCGCGCCCGGCCGCCTGGCCACTGATCCAGTTATAGTCGTCATAGATGCCGGCACTCATGCCGAGTCTGGCGGCAATCTCAATGGCGCAACGGTAAGCAGTGACGAACTCAGTGGAGAGATAGTCTTCGCGCGGCATGGATAGCCGTGCCTGCACGTAGATGGTGCCGATCCCGCGCGCACGGAAATCCGTAAGCTGGCTGCGTATCGTCGGTACGTCCGGAATGCTGTGCCAGAACCAATAGGCCGCGGGCTGGAAGGCCGAACCGGGCGTCCTGAATAGCGCTTGCGTCGCTCTTTCGCTGGCCGAGGAGTTTTGCAGCACGCCTCTGTCTCCTTAATGTGCCGACGAGCGGGCCCGTTCGAGGGCGCCCGGGATGTCGTCCCATGCAGGCTCGTCTGGCGCGAAACGCGCGCGGACATAGGCCGTGAGATCGGTGATGGCATCATCGCTCAGGGTTTCGCGGAAAGGTGGCATCGACATCACCTCCGACGTCGCGCGGTACGAGTGTTCGGCAAGTATTGCGGGAGCGTCGACACCGCCCAGTATGGTTTGCAGCAGGTTGTCCGGGGTCGCCGCATGCAGATTACTGTTGAGTGCAAGCGATGGCAGTGCCGTGCCCACACCGTGACAGGAGGTGCAGGCTCCCTCGAATACACGCTGTCCGCGCGGGGCGGATCTCAAAGCATCGGTTCTGGCCGTTTCCGAGGAGGCAATCGCGGCCTTTGCCTGCTCCTCAGTGTCGGCGTCTCCTGCAGAGGCGTTGAGGCTGGCGAGATAGATGGCCATTGCACGGATATCGCTGTCGGGAAGTGGCTTCATGACTTCGACGACCTTGGCCATAGGGCCGGCCGCACTGCCGTGCTTGGCCGCATGGCCGGTCCGCAGATAGTCGTAGAAGGCATCGGCCGTCCAGGTGACCGGTCCTCTTGCAGTGGCATTGAGCGCCGGAGCCTTCCAACCATCGGCAAAACCGCCGGCAAGATGCGCGGCCCCAGTCTTTTCCGCGCCAAGCGCATTCCGGTCCGTGTGGCAGGCGGAACAATGTCCAAGCGTTTCGACGAGGTAGGCGCCGCGATTCCAGGTGGTGTCTTGCGACGGATCGTATCGGAAGCTTTCAGTCTTATGGAACAGCATGTTCCAGCCGGCCATCAGCGGCCGGATGTTGAACGGGAACGAGAGCGCCGTTTTGGGCGCCTTGGCAGCGACCGGCGACTGGTTCATCAGATAGGCATAGAGCGCCTGCAGATCGGCATCCTCGGCGCCTGCGAAGGATGTGTAGGGATGGGCGGGGTAGAGGTGATGGCCGTCGCGACTTACGCCCTCGCGCATGGCGCGCTCGAAGGCGGTGTATGACCAGCTCCCGATGCCGTGGTCGGGATCCGGCGTGATATTGGTGGCGTAGACGAGACCGAAGGGCGTGTCGAACCGTCGCCCCCCGGCAAAGGCAGCACCGTCGTTGCCCGCGTGGCAGACATTGCAGGCGCCTGCCGCAGCGGCAAGCCGGCCGCGTTCGATTGTCGCTGCACTGTAAACGCCAGGATCCGGGCGCGGGATCGTCGGGATGGATGGCCGCCACGGCGAGGCGAGAGTGACGAGACCGGTGAGCGCTGCGGCAACACCGGTCAGCGAAAGACCGAAACTCCACCACTTGCGACGGGCAGGTGCCTGCTGTGGCGGCGAGGCATCCGTCCCGTGCAGCCCTGCAAGAATGGCTTCCGGTGTCAGGGGAAGCTCGCGGAAACGCACACCGGTTGCGTCATAAACTGCGTTGGCAATCGCCGCCGCGCTCGGCACGGACGCGGATTCGCCGACGCCGAGCGGCGGCTCGTCCGGCCGTGGCATGAGCAATACATCGATATCCGGGATTTCCGGGAACGTGATCAGCGGATACCCGCCCCATTCCTTCGAGATCACGGCGGTCTCGGAGAATTCGACTTTTTCCTTCAGCACGCGGCTCGTCGATTGAATGATGTTGCCATGGATCTGGTGGCGCACGCCGTCTGGATTGATTATCAGGCCGGAATCCTGCGCGCAGATCACCTTGGTAACGGTGATCTCGCCGGTCTTGCGGTTGACGGCGACGTCGGCCACCCAGGCAGCCCAGGCGGCGGCCGTTCCGGGAAATTTTCCATGGACGTAGACGGCATAGGCGAAGCCGCGGCCATAGAGAAGGTCGCCTTCGCCGCCTAGCGTGCCCCAGGTGGTGTGCGGTACCCAATTCGCCCGGTCGGCCACCGCGTGAACGAGATCGATGGCTCGTGGATCATGGAGGTAGCGCAGACGATATTCGATCGGATCTACCTTTGCCGCTGCTGCAAGCTCATCGATATAGCATTCGTGGGCGAAGGTATTCGGCATGGCCGAGACGCCACGGAACCACGAGGCACGGGCGATCGGCGGCATGTCATGCACCGTGACCCGCAGGTTTCCGTAGGCATAGGGTGGGATTGCGGTTCGATCACCCATCTGGACGGTTTCGGGAAGGGGATCGACCTTGCCGGTCAGAACAAGAGCGAGCGTCGGCGCAAGGTTCGAAGGATACCGGGTCTCGAAGTCGTAGGCTGCGGGTCCTCCTTCGAGGTCGAGGCCGCCGCGAACGTCCATGATCTGGGCTGCCCCCTTCGGCTCCCAGGCATGTTCCTGCTCGCGCGTGAGCTGCACACGCACGGGGGCGCCAACTGCGCGTGAAAGCAGGGCCGCATCGGCCGTCACGTCGTCGGCGCAGTTGCGCCCATAGCAACCGGCGGCTTCCAGCCGTTCCACGACGATGTCGTCTTTCGACATGCCGAGCAGCAGCGCCAGATCCCGCTGCATAGGGAAGGGGTTCTGCGTGCCCGACCAGACCGTCAGTCCGTCCGGTCGATAGTCGGCCACCGCGCATGACGGGCCGATCGAGCCATGCATTTGATAGGGCCAGACATAGGTCCGGTGCATCGGATTGGCGCTAGCCTCGATGGCGAGATCGACATTGCCGCGATCTGCCAGTCTCCGCGGTGTTGCAGGATTGGCACGCAAGGCTTGTTCCGGGCGATTGAGATCCGGACGCAGCGGCGGTTCGTGCCACTCGACCTTGAGCGCCTTCATCGCCGCGATGGCATTTTCCTCCCGGATTGCCACAACTCCGACAAAGTCACGCTCGGTCACGATCGCGATCAGGCCATCGATATGGGCGACCGAGCTTTCATCGATCGAGATGAGGCTGTTGCCGACATTCGAGCCATGATCGTATCCGGCATAGAGCGGCCGCACGACGCGGCCATGCAGCATACCAGGCAGCCTGACGTCATGGACATAGGTCCATTGGCCCGTTGCCTTGGCGGGGATGTCCACGCGCTGCCGTGCGGAGCCGACGATTCGATAGCTCGAAACGGGCTTCAGCGGTGCAGAGGGATCAAGGACGAGGTGCTCGTCGCCGCCCTTGACGAGTTCGCCATAGGCGATCGCGAGGTTGCCGTCGCCTTGGCTGCGGATCACGCCGTCTTCGATGAAGAGGCAGTCGGGGGCGATGTCGAAAAGTGCGCCGGCACGAAAAAGCAGGTGGCGTCTGGCGGTGGCGGCTGCCTGTCTCAGGGGAATGGCAGTGACCTGAATGGTCTCGCTCGCAATGGTCGCTCCCTGGTCTGGTCCCGTCACGGTGCTTCCCAACACCATTTCGACGGAACCGAAATCGACATCCAATTCCTCTGCGACGATCTGTGCTAGCGCTGTGCGGATACCTGTTCCGAGGTCGACATGACCGTTATAGGCGCGGACCTTGCCATCGGCGCCCACTTCAAGGAACAGCGGACCGTCCGTCGAGCCGGCATGAACACGAAGTGAGCCGGATGCTTCGCTTGTCGGGTCCACCGTCTGCGTTTCGACTATCATTCCGCTACCTCATCATGCTGTTCGCCATTGACGTGATGGCCCGCTTGCTCGCTCGAATACGAAGCGGCGCAGCGGGCGGCGGCAAGAATTTCCATGTGTGTTCCGCAGCGGCAAAGATGATGCCGCAACGCTTCGCGGATATCGTCTTCCGTCGCATTCGGCTTGCGCGCTGTGAGGGCGGTGATGGCGATGATCATGCCGTTAAGACAGTAGCCGCATTGGGCGGCATTCTCGGCGACGAACGCCTGTTGCACCGGATGCAGACCATGCTCGTCAGCCAGGCCTTCCAGGGTGGTGACGGCTCGAGCTCCGATTGAGGAAAGCGGCGCGACGCAGGAACGGACTGCACGTCCGTCCACCAGGACCGCGCAGGCGCCGCATTCGCCAAGTCCGCAGCCGAATTTCGGGCCGTTCAGAGCAAGGTCGTTGCGCAATACGTAGATCAAAGGGGTGTTCGCGGCGCACTCGACAGAGTGTGTCGCGCCGTTCACGCGGATTTCGAACGTTCGTGCGATCATTGCACGTGTCCCCGCATCTGGGGACATGCGCGCTTGCCGCGATGGTGCCCGCACGCCGCAACCGGTGTTGCCAGCATTCTTAACATCCCAGTGTTTGGGTCGCCACCTTAGCCGGCGTCGACATGTTATGCCCCAAGTTTTTATGACCGCAGCTTGATTCAGCTAGGCCCGCAGGGGTCGTTCCCATTTATATAAATAGCGTATACACTTGTTATTGGTTCGTGGCAAGAGCGGTGTATTTTTGCCAATTGCCCCAAAATGCGGCGTTTGATCAAAAAATAGCGTCACATTTTTCGAGCTATGCATCAAAATTGCGCTTGCCAATTATAGCGTATACACTTATTTTTGCGAGAAAAGATAAATGTCCGGACGGTGTCTGGCGACCAATGAGCGAGGGGTTCGCATGTCAGGCGACAAACAGAAAATAGCAATCATTGGAGCGGGTTTGGGTGGTGCGGTGGCGGGCTCGCTTCTGCAGCATGCAGGCTTCAATGTTGACGTATACGAGCAGGCGCCGACTTTCGCACGGCTCGGCGCGGGCATTCACATGGGCCCGAACGTATTGAAGATCTTCGAGCGGATCGGAGTTGCCGAGAAAGTCGTCTCGATCAGCAGCACGCCGAAGTTCTGGTTCAGCCGCGACGGGCTCACGGGAGACTATCTCTCGCGGATTCCTCTGGACGGCTACGGCGCTACCTATTGCACCGTCCATCGCGGCGATCTGCAGCAGCTCCAGTGCGAGACGTTGCTGCCCGGCAGCCTGCATTTCAACAGGAAACTCACCCGCATCGACGACAACGGCACAGACGTTCATCTTCAGTTCGAGGATGGAACGTCCGCGCATGCCGATATCGTCATCGGCGCTGACGGTATCAATTCCAAAATGCGTGAGACCCTGCTCGGTTTCGAGAAGCCTCACTATAGCGGCTGGGTTGGTCATCGCGCCTTGATCGATGCCGGAAAGCTGAAGAAATACGGCCTCGACTTCGAGGACTGCGTAAAATGGTGGGGGCCGGACCGCCATATGATGGTCTATTACACGACCGGCCGCCGAGACGAATATTACTATGTCACCGGCGTTCCTCATGCCGCCTGGGAATTCGAAACTGCCTTCGTCGATAGCAGTCGCGAGGAAATGTACGAGGCGTTTGCGGGCTATCATCCGATTGTTCAAGCGCTGATCGAGTCAACAGACGTCGTCACCAAATGGCCACTGTTCAACAGAAGCCCGCTTCCGCTGTGGAGCAGGGGGCGCATGGTGATGCTGGGTGACGCCTGTCACCCGATGAAGCCACATATGGCGCAGGGTGCTGCAATGGCGATCGAGGATGCCGCCATGTTGACGCGTTGCCTTGTTGAGACCGGGACAAGTGACTACGCCACTGCGTTCAGGCTTTACGAGATCAATCGTCGCGACCGAGCAACGCGCGTTCAGTCCGTTTCCAATGCCAATACCTTCCTGCTGGAGCAGGAAGATCCATCCTGGGTCTATGGCTACGACATCTATGCCGAGCCGCTACGTAGTGAGAGCGCGGCATGAGCACGACCTATCTCTACGGAGCCAGTGTTTTCGCCAACGGCATTCGCCAGCATTACTTGCGCTATGGCGGTAAGGGGCCTGTCGTCCTGCTGATCCCCGGAATTACCAGTCCAGCCGTGACTTGGGGATTCGTCGCAGAACAATTGGGCGCGCGCCATGATGTCTATGTGCTCGATGTCCGTGGTCGCGGTCTGTCATCGACCGGACCCGGTCTCGACTATGGTCTCGATGCGATGGCGGATGATGCTGCAGCCTTCGCCATGGCGCTGCAACTCGTCCAGCCTGCTATTCTCGGACACTCGATGGGCGCGCGCATCGCCATTCGTGCCTCGGTTCGCTCTCCGGGCGTTTTCACAAAGCTGGCGCTCGTCGATCCGCCCGTCTCCGGGCCGGACCGGCGGCCCTATCCAAGCAAGCTGCCCTGGTATGTCGATTCCATTCGATTGGCTGAAAAGGGAATTGATGTCGAGGGTATGCGGGTCTTCTGCCCGACATGGACGCAAGAGCAATTGCAGCTGCGTGCCGAATGGCTGCATACCTGCTTCGAGCCCGCTATCGTCAAGGCGTTCGAGGATTTCCATAGCGACGATATCTTCGCGGATTTTCCCAAACTCGACGTGCCGGCCATGCTGATGGTCGCAGGTCGCGGCGGCGTCATCGAAATGCAGGACGAGGAGGAGATCCGCTCGCTCTATCCGCCTATCGAGATAGTGCGCGTGCCCAATGCAGGACACATGATCCCGTGGGATGACTTCGACGGCTTCTTCCTAGCCCTCGGCAATTTTCTGGATTGATAGCATCGGGGTGGCGAAACGCCGCCCCTTTTTATTTTCTCTTTCGAATGAAGGACATGCTTGTGCAGAAGCTTTATCGGATCGGCCAGATCGTTCCAAGTTCCAACACCACGATGGAAACCGAGATTCCGGCCATGCTGATGGCGCGCCAGGGAATCCGCCCCGAGCGCTTCACTTTCCATTCCAGCCGCATGCGGATGAAGACGGTCAGGCAGGATGAGCTTGCGGCGATGGACGCCGAGTCTGATCGCTGTGCGGCCGAGCTTTCCGATGCCCGGGTCGATGTGCTGGGCTATGCCTGCCTGGTGGCGATCATGGCCATGGGCCTTGGCTATCATCGCCAATCCGAAACCCGGCTGCGCGGCCGTACGATCGAGAACGGCGCCGACATACCTGTCGTTACCAGCGCAGGTGCTCTGATCGAAGGGCTCAAGACGATGAAGGCAAAGCGCATCGCCGTTGTTGCGCCCTACATGAAGCCGCTGACCGAACTCGTCGTCAATTACATCCGCGAGGAGGGCTTCGAGGTTGCCGACTGGCGCGCGCTGGAAATTCCGGACAATCTTGAAGTCGGCCGGCACGATCCCGAAAATCTGCCGGCGATCGTCGCGAGCCTCGATCTTGAGGATGTCGACGTCATCGTGCTGTCTGCCTGCGTCCAGATGCCGTCGCTACCCGTCATCGCCAAGGTCGAGGCCATGACGGGCAAGCCGGTCGTCACGGCAGCCGTCGCCACGACCTATTGCATCCTGAAATCGCTCGGTCTCGAAGCGGTCGTGCCGGGAGCCGGCGCGCTTCTGTCCGGCGCCTATTGAGGAGAATGTGATGACAAGCGCCGAAGCCAATTATCAGGGTGTCTGGGGGAGCCGCATCGGTTTCGGCCGCGCCCCAGCACTGCTCGTTGTCGATTTTCTGAAGGCTTATACTATCGAGGGTGCGCCACTTTATGCGCCGGGCGTTGTCGATGCGGTCGCCAGAACGCCAGAGCTTTTGGATGCCGCACGTTCGAACGGGATTCCCGTTATACACACGCGCATTCTCTATCTGGCCGACAATTGCGCCGATGGCGGCATCTGGGTGCAAAAGGCACCTGTCATGAAGGCTATGGTCGAAGGCAACGTGCTTGCTGAATTCTGCGAGGGTGTCGAGCCGGACGAAGGCGAGCTGGTAATCGTCAAGCAGTATGCGAGCGCCTTCTTCGGCACCAGCCTCGCCTCTTATCTCCATGCTCGCGGCATCGACACGGTCGTGCTGGCGGGATGCTCGACCAGCGGCTGTATCCGGGCGAGCGCTGTCGATGCCGTGCAACACGGCTTCCGCACGATCGTGGTGCGCGATTGCGTCGGCGATCGTCATCCAGATCCGCACAATGCCAACCTCTTCGACATCGACAGTAAATATGGCGATGTCATCTCGCTGGGCGAGGCTATTGCTGAAATCGCCAAGGTCAAGTCCGACTGTCCATAAACTGGACGAAACACCTAAGCCTGCAAACAAGATAGGGGAACGAGTATGGATCAGTTCAGCTTCACGGAAATATGCCTGCATCAGTTGAAGATGTCGGGTGTTCATGAGGGCGAAAAGCTTATCGTCCTGACCCAAGGCAACGAACGCCTCGATTATGCCGATGCTTTCATGGCAGCTGGCATGCGCCTCGGCGCGAAAATGTATCACATGCGTTTGCCGCCGGTTCCGCCGGCAGGTGCATGGGCCGTTGGTCAGACCGGACTGGCAGCCATGCCGGATGCGGTGGAAGCCCTCAAGGCCGCAGACATGGTCATTGATTGCATCTTCCTGCTTTTCAGCCCGGAACAGATGGCGATCCAGGCATCCGGCACGCGCATCCTGACTGCGGTGGAGCCGCCGGAAGTTCTCGCTCGTATGCTGCCGACGAAGGAGCTGCGCGAGCGCGTGGAATTTGGCGGCGAACTTCTGTCCAAGGCCAAGGTGATGCGTATCACCTCCAAGCACGGGACTGATGTCACCTATAAGCTCAACACTTATCCCGCGATCACCGAATACGCATGCACGGATGAGCCAGGCCGCTGGGACCATTGGCCGTCAGGCTTCGTGTTTACCGGCGGTGACGATGACGGTGTCGATGGCACGATTGTCGTTGCTCCGGGGGACATCCTGCTGCCGCAAAACATGTATGTGCGCGATCCGATCATCTACACGATCGAAAACGGCTGGATCACCGACATTCGCGGCGGTCTCGACGCCGAACTCGTCAAGTCTTACATGGCCGGCTTCAACGATCCGCGCGGCATGGGCATGAGCCATGTCGGCTGGGGGCTCAATCAGAACGCCAAGTGGCATCGCATGGCGCCTGGCGAATTCCCGGGTGGCATGGGCATGGAAGCTCGCTCTTTCTACGGCAACGTGATGTTCTCGACCGGTCCCAACAACGAGCTTGGCGGTCCGAACGACACGGCATGCCATCTGGACATCCCGATGCGCAATTGCAGCCTCTTCCTCGACGACGAGCCTATGGTTCTCGATGGCGACATCGCGGTCAAGGAAATGCAGCACAGCTTCGACTAAGCCTACAAGGCTTCAGCAAGATACAGCCGAAACGGCAAACTCGACGCCTCCGGCCGCCTGATGGGCGGTCGGCAACGTGACGCTAGATCACGCACTGCGAATAGACTGCATATTCAAAAAAATAGATTCGTTCAGAGATCGTGAGGGGTCCATATGCAATCACCAATAACCATTGAGCAAGGAATTCAGGCGGCGGGAGTTGGCCGTTTTCAGTACACATTGTTTGTCATCTTCGGCCTGGTTTGGGCAGCCGATGCCATGCAGGTGCTGGCGATCGGCTTCAGCGCGCCGTCGATTGCGGCAAGTTTCGGTGTTACCGTTCCGCAGGCTCTCCAGACGGGGACACTGTTCTTTCTGGGCATGCTGATCGGCGCCTTCGTGTTCGGACGCTTGGCGGATCGCATCGGGCGCAGGCCCGTCTTGTTTGCGGCCATCATCCTCGATGCCGTGTTCGGTGTGGCTTCGGCTTTCGCACCCGATCTGCAATGGCTCTGTGTCGCGCGCTTCCTGACCGGCCTTGGCGTCGGCGGAACCCTGCCAGTCGACTACGCCATGATGGCGGAGTTCCTTCCCGCCAATCGCCGCGGGCGCTGGCTCGTATTGCTTGAAGGCTTCTGGGCGGTCGGAACCGTGGCGCTCGCGCTTCTCGCGCTTGTTGCCGGCAGTCAGGGTGGCGAAGCCTGGAGGACGATTTTCTTCGTGACAGGCCTGCCTGCTCTCATTGGTGTGGTGCTGCGCTTCTATGTTCCGGAATCACCACTCTATCTCAATCGCAACGGACGTTCGGATAGCGCGCGACAGGTCTTGCAAAGGGTTGCCAACACGAACGGGGTGAAAACAGAAATTCCCCCACTTGTTCCGCAGAGGCCGGAGAAGAAGTCCTTCGTCGCACTTCTGTCGCCCACTCTCCGTCGCCGTACCATCTTCCTGATGCTCGCCTGGATACTGATCTCCGTGTCCTATTACGGCGTGTTCGTCTATCTGCCGGTGAAACTGGCAAGTGACGGTTTCGCCTTCATTCGCGGACAGCTCTTCCTTGTCGTCCTGGCGATTGCACAGCTGCCCGGCTACGCTCTTGCGGCCTATGGTGTGGAAAAATGGGGGCGCAAGCCGACGCTTATCGGCTTCCTCTTGCTGAGCGCCGTCGGAACGCTCGCCTATGGCCTCGGTCAAACAACCAGCGTCGTCGTCTTTGCCACGTTGCTCATGAGCTTCGCGCTGCTCGGCACATGGGGCGCCATCTATGCCTTCACCCCTGAAATCTATCCGACAACGCTCAGGGCGAGCGGCATGGGCACGGCCGGTGCCGTCGCGCGCCTGGGAGGGTTGTTGGCACCGTCCCTGGTCGCGCCGATCATGGTCTCCAGCTTCGGGACGGCACTGAGCATCATTTCTGCCCTTCTCGTGCTGGCGGCGCTCTGCGTCTGGCTGATCAACGTCGAATCAAAGAACCAGGCACTCGAATAGATCATGTACATGCCCGGCGGCGGATGCCGCCGCCGGACTTCAGATGGAGCTGCCTTCTGTGCCAGCCCGATAGATTGGCAATGTTCCTGTTCGGACGCAGGGTTTGCCGCACGGATTGCCTTGTGATTTGCTCCTTTTTGGGGGAAGACAGTCCTGCAATCGCAGTGAGCGCGGGAACGATGGAAGAAGACCGAAAAGCAAACGGAGCAGGCCCGCAGGAACGTTATCGCGTGACCGAGCAAGTCGGGCACCTGCTGCGCAAGGCCTATCAACGGCATCTTTCGATATTTCAGGAAAATACGATAGATCCCGATCTGACGTCGGTTCAATTCGTGACACTGTGCGCCCTGTATGATCATGGTCCGATTTCGCAGGCTGAACTCGTCAAGGCAACGGCGGTTGATCAGGCGACGATACGGGGGATTATCGAACGTCTTCGCACCAGGGGCCTGATCACGATCTCGCGCGATGCGACCGACGGACGCAAGGTAATCGTCTCGCTGCTGCCAGCCGGCGAAGCCGTTCTGAATGACATGTATCCCCAGGCCAAACTAATCTCACAAAAGACAACGAGCCCGCTGAATGTCGCAGAGGAGGTCGCCTTGCTCTACCTGCTAAAGAAGATTGCAGAGCACGAGACGACAAACGACCAGGGGTCCGCGGAGCCATGATACATGGTCACCGACGATTTCCATCGCCTCCTACCCGTATGTGCGAGATTGTACAGGCTTAGTTTAGCCCTATTTAGGGACACGTCATTGCTGGCGTTTTTTCCTGCTGATGGGGCCACTCTCGGCTTCTCTTGAAAGGTTCGTCGGTCCTAAGGAATGGCGCGGTCGATAATTCCGGTCTATCTTGTGGTCTGGCGCCGATCGCACCCGCTTCATCGGGCCTGCAAAAGCTGTCGCGTATATTCATGCTGTGGCTGATGAAAAATGTCGCTAGTCTTGCCGGCTTCAACAATTTTACCGGATCGCATGACGACGATGCGGTCGGCAACTGCCTCGACCACGTCGAGATCATGGCTGATGAACAGGCAGGAAAACCCGTATTGCTGCTGTAGTCGATTGAACAGATCGAGCACCTGTGTGCGAACGGTAATGTCCAGGGCTGAGACGGGTTCGTCAGCGACGATGAATTTCGGTCGACCAATCAATGCCCTGGCGATCGCAATTCGCTGGCGCTGACCTCCTGATAGCTGATGTGGAAAGCGCTCGGCAAATTCCGGTGCCAGACCGACTTCATTTAGCATCGCCAGCATGCGTTCGCGCTTTTCTGCAGTTGTGATACGTTCGGTCACCCGAAGCGGTTCAGCTACCAGCGTGCCGATTGTCAACCGCGGATCAAGCGACGAATAGGGATCCTGAAACACCATCTGGCAATTGCGGCGATAGTTGCGGTAGTTCGCGCCATTGCGTTTCACTGGCGCGCCTTCGAATAGCAGTGTTCCGGACGAAGGCTGGAGGAGACCGACCGCCGTCCTGCCGATCGTCGTTTTTCCCGATCCGGACTCTCCGACGATGGCAACCACTTCACCAGGATAGACGCTAAGATTGATGTTTTCGACGGCTCGTTTGGAAGCTGGCCGCCAGGAAAGCCCGCCTGACGTGCGATAGTCGACGGCCAAATCCTGGATGTCGATAATTGGCATCCGGCTATCCACCTGGCGTATCGGATTGCGCTTCGGAGAGGAGGCTAGCAATTTGGCCGTATAGGGATGTGTGGGACGCACCATCACATCGGCTGTCCGTCCGACCTCGACGATCTCCCCTCGGGCCATGACGATCGTACGTTCCGTATAGCGAGAAATCATCGCTAGATCGTGGCTCACCAGCAGAATGGCGGTATCCTTTTCGCGCGCCAACTCGATCATCAATTCAAGGACATCCTTCTGAACGAGCGCATCGAGAGCCGTTGTCGGTTCGTCGGCGATCAGAAGTGCCGGTTCGAGCAGCATAGCCGATGCGATCATCATTCTCTGGCGCATCCCGCCGGAGAACTGATGCTGATAGCGGTCAAGTGCTGCCTTGGGCTCTCTGATGCCGACCCTGGCAAGCATATCGATGATGCGTGCTCGCCGTTCATCCTGCGAGTACCGCCGGTGAAGGCGCAATCCTTCTTCCAATTGCCGCCCGATCGTCATGGACGGGTTGAGCGACGTCATCGGTTCCTGGAAGATCATACCGACCGAGGTACCGCGAACCGATCGAAGCTCTCTTGGAGATAGGCGGGCAATATTCTTGCCATTGAGAATGACTTTGCCGGCCGTCTGCACGACACCAGGCGGCAGAAGGCCGAGGATCGATTTGGTAATCATCGTCTTGCCGGATCCGGACTCACCGACGATGCCGAGGATTTCGCCTTGGCCAAGCGAGAGCGTACAGCCATTCACGAGCACTGCTCGGGAATTTGGCGCGGTGAGCGTCAGCCCGTCGATCTCCAGGAGATTTGGCATCTAGAGACCTTTCATGCGGGGATCGAGGATGTCGCGCAGCCCGTCACCCAGCAGGTTCATGGCGAGCAGTGTGAGGGAGATCGCCAGTCCTGGAAAGATTCCGAGCCATGGCGCCTGAGACAGGAACGTTCGGCTGGCGGAAAGCATGTTGCCCCAGGTTGGGGCTGGCGGCGCGACACCGAGACCTAGAAAGCTCAAGGCGCTTTCAGCAAGCAGTGACCAACCGAGCATGGAGGTTGCAAGGACAATCAGCGGCGCAAGACAGTTCGGCAGAACATGCCGCACGAGGGTGTAGAGTTCGGAATTTCCCATGATGCGTGAGGCGTCGATGAACTCCTTCTCGCGAACCGAGATGACCGTCCCGCGCACGATGCGCGTTACGGCCGGCGTAAAGGCCAGGCCGAGAGCGAGGACGATACCCCGAACATTGGCGCCGAGGACGGCGAGAAGGCCGAGCGCCAGCAGGATGCCGGGAAAGGCCATGAGTGCATCGTTGAGCATCATCAGCAGCCGATCCGGCCAGCCTCTCCAATATCCGCTCGTGACGCCAAACGTCGTACCGATTGCTAGCGCAGTCAGCACCGTGAGAAGGCTGATGCCAAGCGAGGGGCCGGCACCCGCCATGAGCCTGCTCAGCAGGTCGCGGCCGAACTCATCTGTTCCCAGCAAGTAAGCGCCTCCCGGCGCCTTCAGCCGCGTCGTAAAGCCGAGAGCAAGTGGGTCATGCGGTGTCCAGACGAGCGTAGTCAGGGCAGCTGTTGCGACCACTGCCATAATGAAGCCTCCGGCCAATAGATTGAAACGTAGTTTCACGATATCGCGACCCTTGGATCAAAGAGTGGATAGACGAAGTCGATGAGAAGATTGATGGCGACGTAGAACAGCGCAATGCACAACAGGCAGCCCTGAATGACCGGGTAGTCCCGCGCGAAAATCGCGTCGACAAGCAACCGGCCGAGACCGGGGATAGTGAAGATTGTCTCGACGATGGCGATGCCACCGAGCAGATTGCCAAGGATCAGCCCAAGCAGAGTCCACGTCGGGCCGAAGGCGTTGCGAAAGACGTGATGCAGAAGGACCTGCGCTTCGGAGAGCCCCTTGGCGCGTGCGTGCGTGACATACTCGAGACGCAGGATTTCGAGGGTCGAGGCACGGGCCATTCTAACGATGCCGCCGACTTCATGGATAACCAGCGTCGAGATGGGCATCACCAGATAGACAAGTCCGGCGAGCCAGTTATCGGAGATGGAGATATAGCCGACAACGGGAACCCATCCGAGCCGCATGCCAAAGAAGAGCAGAAGAAGCAATCCCATCCAGAATGTCGGGATGGAGAGCAGCAGGGTTGCTCCCGCGACAGTGACGATATCGATGGCACGGTCCTGCCGCCATGCGGCAATAGTGCCAAGTGGGACAGCAATTAGCCCGGCAATTGCGACTGCCGGCAGGATGATCTCGAAGCTGACCTGAAAACGTTTGATGATCAGCGGGAGAACCGCTTCACCGGTCAGGATGGAGTGCCCGAGATCACCTTGCAAGGCGCTCTTCAACCAAAGGATAAACTGGATGGATAGGCTCTGGTCGAGGCCGAGTTGACCCCGCAAGGCGTTCAATGTCTCCGGCGTCGCGCGATCCCCCAGGATCAGAAGTGCCGGGTCGCCGGGGATCAAGCGCATCAGCGCGAAGACGCCGATTGCGACAAGCAGGACCGTCGGCACCGACCATAGGAGCCGCTGCAGGAAATAGCGAAACATATTCGTTCTCCGACTATCCGGCCGATCTTACTGGGCCACCATCATGCCCCAGAGACGCGGCTTGCCTTCCCAAGGCTTGAAGTTTTCTACCCGCTCGCGGTAGGCCCATGCCGTTAGTCCGTTATAGAGGATGATCAGCGGTGCATCCGCAAGCATCATCTCATGGAGTTGGTCGAAGATCTGCTGGCGCTTTGCCGGATCGGTAATGATCTTCGCCTTGTCGACCAGCGCGAGGGCGTCGGGATTATCCCAAATCTTACGTGGCTGCCTTGTCTTGTCGCCAGTGAACTGGTCGAAGCTCAGCGCGGGGTCGAGGCGTGATGAATAGGAAAACGACATCATCTGATAGTCACCCGAATTGTATTTTTCGAGCTGGGTTGCCCATTCGAGGACCTCAATCTCAACCTTGATGCCCACGGCTTGCAACATGGATTGGGCAACGAGCGCGACCTGCGCACTCGGCATCGGCGCACGCTTGTTGGCGAGCAGCTTGATGGTCTCGCCTTTGTAGCTGCTTTGCGCCAGCAGCTCTTTTGCTTTCTGCGGATCATATTGGAACGTCTTCTTCTGCACGTCATCATTGTAGGGGGATGCTCCAAAGACGGCGGAGTTGCTCGGTTCGGAAAGTCCGTCCGAGGCAAAACCTACAAGCTGTATGATATCCAAAGCGGTGGCAATTGCCTGCCGGAACTTGATGTCTTTGAACAACGGATCGTTGGTCTGAAACAGCAATGCATGCTTCGATGCATCGCTTGGTGTCAGCACGACGATGCCCTTGGCGCTCTTCAGTTCCGAGACGTCGGAGGTCAAGGCCTGGGCGACATCTATGTCGCCCGAGAGCAGGGCGGCCTTCACCGTCGAGGCGTCCGGCACCACGACGAATGTGGCCCCATCGACATGGGGCGTCTTGTCTCCCACATAGCCATCGAAACCGGTTCCATCGGGAGACTTGTAGCCGTCGAATTTCTTGAGACTGATGGATTGCCCCTTCTTCCAATCCACTAGCTCGTAGGGTCCGGTACCGATCGGCTTGTTCCAGCTTCCGTCGGAATTAAGCGAGGCGCTGCTCAGCATGCCGGTTCCACCGCAATCGGTACGCGCCAATGTATCGAGAAACAAGGCGCTCGGCCTGTCCAGATGCATGACCACTGTTTCGGCGTCGGGGGCCTCTACAGACGTGACCTTGAGGCTGTTTGTGCCATTGACGTCGGGAAGGCACCGCCATTTGGTCGCGGGATCCGTGTAGCGTTTCCAGTTCCACAGGACGTCGGCGGATGTAAAGGCGGCACCGTTTTGGAATGTCACACCTTCCCTCAGCTTGAAGGTGTAGATCAGGCCATCGCCGGAAATATCGACCGACCTTGCAAGCAGCGGCTTGACCGTGCCGCCTTCTCCATAACCGACCAGGCCCTCAACGATGTTGAGCAACACACCATCGGTGTTATCGTCGCGGTTGACGCCCGGATTGGTACTCAGGATATCCGCCGTCAAGGCGATCTTTGCTTGGCTGGCGGCGGCGGAAGTAGCAACAGGCAAGACCGGCGCGAGGATCAGGAAAGGAATGATTTTCCGTAGTCTGGATCGCATATCGAAGTTCCCCTTTTTCTATGAATTTTATGATTTGCGATTGAAGGCGGCATGTTCCCGGTAGGCGGTGAGACTCCGTGCCAGAAAGGATTGCGCAGCAGTAAATATGGGCTCCGCCTCATGTCCCACTCCGGGAAGCAGATCGAATGCGGCCTTTGCACCGGCGTTGGCGAGCGAGTGTTCCAGCGCACGAAGCCGATCCGGGCGCGTCTCGCCGGCGTCATTCGCACCTTCGGTCCAATAGCGTCCCCCGGGCCGATGGACAATTTCGGTCGTGTCGAGGTCTGCATCCCCGACGATGAGTTGGATGGGCACCTCTGCCAGGCGTTGCGGATCGATGGTGGTGCCGAACCTCTGTTCAATATCCCGAACGCCCGGCCACCAATCGCGCTGATGATCAAGAAGGGTGACAGACCCAGGCGCTCCGACCGATACGCCCCAGAGCCGTTCAGGCCGCAGTAGAAGGAAGCGATGGGCAAAATGCGCGCCGCCGGAAAAACCGACCAGACCGAAACGGGCGCCGTCGGTTCCATACCGCGCCGAGACTTGCGCGACCATACTCTGCAGGACCTGATCGTAGCGGATGTCGCCCTCGACCATATATTTGAAGCCATCGAGATTACCATCGCCAAGCACATTTCCTGGGAACAATGGTGCCAGGATCAGGCAATTGTTTGCGTTCGCGAAATCCTTGAACTGGTCGCGATGAGCAGTGAAATTCCGATAGCTGCCATGGATCACGCAAAGCAGGGATCGCTCGGCACTATCGCCGCGCTCGGGAACATAGAGGCAATAGCTAAAGCGCGCGTCATCGGACAAGGCAACGACGGTCGTCGCGCCCCGCTCATAGACAGGCAAGGGGTTGGCCTCAGCCTTGTCTGCTGCTCGCGAGATGGCTGAAATCGGCTGCATGACTTTCCTGTTCTAATTTTGGATGCAATATTGGATCTAAAAGAACATCTAAAATTAAGGCTGACAAGATGGAATCTTCATCGAAGGCTGATAAGTTGATATCAAACGTAAAATCCGCAGTGATTGGACATCATGAACGTAGAGAGCATCAAGGTACGCCGCTCGGACGAAGTGGCTGAGATCATGGCGAGAGACATCCGTTCCGGCGCGTTGAGTACTGGAACCTGGCTGAAGCAGGTCGATGTCGAAAGACGCTATCAAGCGTCGCGTGCCGATGTACGGCGCGCATTAGAGATCTTATTGCAGCGGCGGTTGGTCGAGCAAATTCCAGAGCGGGGGTTTTACGTTGCCGAATCCGACGAACGGCGACAGCGTGAACTCAGGGAGATACGGGTTACTCTCGAAATATCGATGGTCGACAGCATCATGGAGAACGCCAGTGACGAGAAGCTCGCTGAGCTTGAGGACCTCGCGAGGCGCTTCGATTACGCTGTTGAGAATGGCAGCGTGGCGGATCGCTATGAGGCGAACCAGATCTTCCATGTGGCTCTCGCAGACCTCTGCACAAACCGCGAACTGGTCAAGCTCATCATCGACTTACGCGGCTATGTTCCAGCTTTTCCGATGTCGCAATGGCCGGATATGGCGCGTGCACGCCTCTCGTCGAGGGAGCATTTCGAGATGATCGAAGCAATTCGCAAGCGCGAAAGCGCTGAATTGAAGCGGCTGTTCAAGGAACATATCGTGCAGCCCGGATCCGACGCGTAATTTGGGAAGGGCGGCGTTGCCGATTTTATGCCGCTCGGCTCAATTCCTATGGCCTCATGAAACTAGAGAGGTTGTAGGTTCAAGACACCCGCAATCTCGAACGCAGCGGCGTTTTCAACTAATGCCGCGCTGGTTCGAATCCCATCAAGACCAACCCATTGCGACGTGCGGCACATCTATTGGCATCAAAGCTTTAAGCTCTGAAGTCGTTGCGCGGCGTGGAAAGCCGTCAGCAATCACGAAGCCCCATTCCGCGATCTGTAGCAAGAGAACGATGATTGGGTTCTTGCTCTCAATCAGTCCCATTCGTTGTTTTGTCACGCCTATCGAGCGTTTGCCTGCTCAATCAGAACTTCCGCGGCATCCCACGCCCTTGTTGCCACGGTCGGATCGCGAAAGGCACGAGCATCGATTGTCGCGCCATCAAGCAGAATCATGAGGATTGACGCGGTGCGTGCCGCTGCTTGCTCTGGCAAAACGGTCTTCAGTATGTCGCGCATCCATTCGGTCATTGTCTGCTTATACTGAATGGCGATCGTCGAGATCTTCGGATAGTCGGTTCCAAATTCCGCGAGCGCGCGCTCGAAAAGGCAGCCGGCAAATTCCGGAGTGGCAAACCATGCCTCATGCCAGGCGAAAATAGCATGCAGCTGTTCCTTCGCCGATGCTGTTGGCTCAACAGATGCGCGAAGACTGGCCATGATGTCTTGATAACGATGCTCAAGCACAGCGCTGATCAGGTCGTCCTTACCTGGGAAATGGTTGTAGAGCGTCATGCGGGCGACACCGGCTTCGACAAGAATTCGGTCGACGCCGACGGGATGAAAGCCGTGCCTTGAAAACAGGTCGGTTGCAACTTTGATAAGCTGCTCTTTTTTCGAGCTCATTGATGTCTCAGGCCAAGTTAAGTCCTGTATTAGGCATTGTTAGATCCGTTTGTCTAACGGTTTCCATATGGACAATATAGACCGATCGTTCTATCTAATTTCGCGACCGGAGCCGGCTTGGCGGTGCCTGCCAAACACGCGCGAGATTGTATGAGTTGATTTGCGCGTTTGTTCAATTCAGTTTTGCGTTTCGTGATGACCCTGTTGCCCAACCGAACTATTGGCTTTTCAATATTTTCGATCGATCTGAACGGGTTAGCGTGAAGTTGCAGTTGGGGTCAAACCTCGTGAAACTCAACATCAGCGGAGATAGCTTAATGAAGCAAACCTCTTTTGCTCACCTCGGTATGACTGTGGGCGCGTTGCTCTTGGTCGAAGCGGCATTCTGGGTGGCTGTGCCTAATCCCGCCCTTGCCGCGGGGCTCGATTGCACCAAGGCCGCGTCCAATGTCGAGAACATGATTTGCACAACGCCGGCCGTTTCAACGCTCGACGGTACACTCAACCGCGTTTACGACTGGGCGCTCGCTGATGAGTACGCGGTCAATAAGGGCAGGCTTTCCGCCGATCAGAAGAATTGGATTACCCAGACACGCAACGTGTGCACCAGCGTTGCCTGCCTGACTGATACCTACGATGGGCGCATCCAGGAACTCGCCACGATCAAAATCGGCGAGGAACGTGCTGCCAGCTACGTCAGCAATCCTGCTGATATAGCTAGAATCACCAAGGAAATGCAAAAGGCTCTTTCGGAAGTCGGTATTTCCCAGCCGCTCAGCGGCTGCTCCCATATTCTATCTCTGACCTCACATAGTTCCAGCTATGGCGCCTTTTGCGATCTCGGCAATCGAAAGAAGGTCGAAATTTGCGAAGAGAGTATGTTCGGGAATCTCGCCGTGAATTTCTATGGATTCGAAGTAAGCGGCCGTAGCCTTGCCGTCTTCACCCAAACCGCCTGCCCCGGCGGATGACAGCCATCAGTGTGATATCGCAAAGCAAACGTGTCGGCCATGAACGATCGCGATATGAAGGCATGGCCAGGATAACGATTTCCATATGGACTTTATAGATTGATCGTTCTATCTAATTTCGCGACCGGCGCCGGCTTGGCGGTGCCTTCCACGCACGCGAGAGATACTATGAGCGTAATGACGAGAGTATCGGCCCTGTTGTTTGCAGCGGCCGTTGTGACAAGTTGTGTGCCCGCCTCGCAAGCAGGAGCACCGATCGCCAATCGATCGTCTGCCGACATCTCTCCCGATGAATGGGCCAATGTCATCGCGATGGATCAGAAAGCGGTGAAAGCAGGTGTGATGTCCCCGGAGATCATCCCGATCGACCTCACTCTTTCGAAGATGATTCCTGAGGGGCAGGCGATCGTCGCCTCGCATGATCAGGCCAAGGCAAAGGATTGGTCGCAACGATATCATGCTCTTATCGCGCGGAGAAATGAGCTCGATCAGAAATCCGCTGCAGCGCATCCGATCCACTTCAATGCCGTTCAGAGTGATCCATGCCTGTCGCCAATGGGAAAAGATATTTGCACACCTCCACCGCCAGTTCAGGCCCAGCCAATGTGCTCGGTGAATTATGGTGATACCGTTGGCCTGGTGCCCTGCGGTTAGGAGGTTCATGCCTCTCCGCGGGATGAGCGTGCGACCATACCCTGTTGGCCGCCCTTTGACGGCGTTGGATCTGGACCATAGCCGGAGATGTACTTGGCTGAGAACGGCTCTCTACTGACGCACCAGGACGCTCACATGACGCCGAAAGAAGAGTGGTTGCAGTACAGCGGGTGGGTTTCAGGCAAGGAGGCCTGGTTGCGCGACAGAATTGCGTCTCTGTTCGATGTTGAGAATCCCAATGCAGCACAACAACAGCTCCTCCATATGGCCAGCCTGCGATTGACGCTTATGGATCTTCCGTCTGCAGCCTATCCAAATCAAGAACGAGAGCTGAAGGCTCTGGCCGAGGCCGAATTCGGGTTGCCACCCCAGGAGGATTACGCCGCTTCTTGATTTCGGCCTTCGTCGGTATCAGTTTGCGGACTTTGGATACAGTCCTTACCGATCCGGTGGTTGATCGCGACCTGCATCAGGGAAACTTGCGCGGGATCCGTCCGCGAGCGGTGCAAGCAGGCATTATTGCGTGGATCAAATCTGCAGCGAGGAAGCCCTATCTCGGCATTCTTCATGCAACGCGCTTGAACTGCCGATGGCCGGGTTGGGGGCATAGAACAAGATCTGCTCATATCATCCTGTAACGGCACGCAAGCCGTTGCTGAGGGCAGTGACATAGAGCACGAATATCAACAGGGCAAGGAGAGCGGGGCTGATCACAATCAGCATGCCAACAAGGCGGCGCCAATTGCGCCGTGTGACTAGATAGAGCGAGGGGGCGGCAACACAAAGGCCTGTCCAGGCGAGTGACAAGGCCACGATGTGGTCATCCATGAATTCATACGTGATCCAGCCCTGGTTGGTCCCAGGTGCCATCGCACCCAGTTGCAATTTTAGGTCACTGAGCTGAACTAGGCCGGTGACGTTGATCGCAAGGATTGCCAATCCCAGTAGCATGCCGCCACGCAAAGCGAAACGACGGCGTTCGAAGGGCAGGGTCTTCAAGGAGCTGCGCATGAAATTGCCTGTCAGGATTTCAATATATGGGCCCGGCATAACCAAATATGACGAAATCCCTACTCCAGATGCAATAGACCGCCTCGGCGGCGATGTCATTTCTCCGGCCTGGTTGTGCGACAAGATATGATCGCTGACCCTAATGTTTGTTCGCCTATATGCACCGGGCTGTGATGCAGGAACGCAATTGGTCATCGCAGCGGCCCAAACAGCAGGGCATGTGCTCTCCGGAATTGGGTTATAAAATCTCTCATCGTTGTTTGCTTGCGCCAGAGAGCCGCTGCCGATATAAAATAGATAGAACGATCAGTACGACATGTACGATACAGGCTGCGACCTGCCGCTGCGGGATACGTTGGTCTATCGGTCAATGACGGACTTGGGATGAGGCGCCGGTGAGCTCGAAAAAAGAGCAGCTTATCAAAGTTGCAACCGACCTGTTTTCAAGGCACGGCTTTCATCCCGTCGGCGTCGACCGAATTCTTGTCGAAGCCGGTGTCGCCCGCATGACGCTCTACAACCATTTCCCAGGTAAGGACGACCTGATCAGCGCTGTGCTTGAGCATCGTTATCAAGACATCATGGCCAGTCTTCGCGCATCTGTTGAGCCAACAGCATCGGCGAAGGAACAGCTGCATGCTATTTTCGCCTGGCATGAGGCATGGTTTGCCACTCCGGAATTTGCCGGCTGCCTTTTCGAGCGCGCGCTCGCGGAATTTGGAACCGACTATCCGAAGATCTCGACGATCGCCATTCAGTATAAGCAAACAATGACCGAATGGATGCGCGACATACTGAAGACCGTTTTGCCAGAGCAAGCAGCGGCACGCACTGCGTCAATCCTCATGATTCTGCTTGATGGCGCGACAATCGATGCTCGTGCCTTTCGCGATCCGACGATTGCAACAAGAGCGTGGAACGCAGCGGAGACGATTATACAGCAGGAAGTAGCGGCGGCCGCACCGAAGACGGTGCGGCACGGATGATGAACTGGGACGATCGTAGACTTCATCGCGATCGTTCCCTCAGCATTTTAGGCAGCGGACAGAAGAAGCATGGCGCCAATATCCTCGACCCGCATATTCAATTTTTCCACTCTCGACTTTCCCGAAAAAGACCGATTTCACGCCTGGGTGAAGGACAATCTCTGTGATTGCAGATTTCGGGATGGTGATCCTCTAGCCTTCAATGCGCGAGCAACCGGCGCGTCTCTCGGCCCCCTTATTCTATCCGGTAGAACGTGGCTTAATCAGCAGGGGAGTTCTGCATATGAAGTTCATCGAACACAACAGCACATCCGGACCGACGGTCATGATTTCTTTCGGTTCACGCTGGTCCTCAGCGGCCAACTTCTCTTTCGATGGACCAGTCCCCAATCCATCAAGACGGCTGGCGATCTGTTCGTTCTCGATGCTGCCCAAATCAACGAATCCGTGGTGGAGGCTGGCGATGTGATTTCCCTGGTGGTGCCGAGGGATCTCCTGCCAAGCCAGACGGAGCTCTTGCACGGACATACGCTGGCAACCGGCATAGGTCGTCTTATCGCAGACCATATGCTTTCGTTGTTCCAGAACCTTGCAAATCTGGGCGTGCACGAGATCCCCTATGTCGTCCAATCGACCCTTCAGCTCTTGGCGGCTGCGGTCTCTTCGACGCCGGATGTGCTCGCTGAGGCAGGTAGCCCTATTCGGGATATGCTGCGTAGCCGAATCCTGCGCCATATCGATGCGCATTTGCTGGATGCCAATCTCACGCCTGACGGCATTTGCCGAGATGTCGGGGTGTCGCGTGCAAAGCTCTATCAGTTGTTCGAAGGCAGCGGCGGCGTCATGCGGCAAATACAGCGCAAGAGATTGCGTCGTGCCTATCAGATGCTGGCAGATCCCAACCGTCCGCAGCCGCATATCGCCGAGGTTGCCTGGCGTCACGGTTTCTCGAACGAGAAATACTTCTTCCGCCTATTCAAAGCCGAGTTTGGCCACACACCCGGTGAGACGCTGGATAACATTCGCGCCTCTGTGTTGAAGCAGACTGTTCCTCGACACCGTCCCGAGGACGCCAATCTGCCCTCGGGCTGGACGTTGCCTTTCGGCACACCCGATCATTGAGACCATCGAGCAGCCAATCGCATCGGAGATTGCGCTATCCACTCATTTGGCGAACGGATTGGTGTTTCTGTCCCACTCGAGAGGATTGCCGCCCGCTGCCGGCTGCGGGGCCGGCGCACTCTGCTGACTGGCGCCATTTCCGCCATCACCGTCTGATTTCGGCTGGAATCTGGGTGAAAAGTGCGGCAGCAGCAAGCGCGCCCAGGAACGATTGATCTTGGCGGCTTCGTCCGGACAGCGCGCGGCCCGCTCCTTGGGCAACATCCCGTTGTCAACGATTGCGCCATTGTCTTGCGGGTCTAGCCCGTAGACCATGCAGAGCAGATTGAAGTAGCGCTGTGCGTCGAGCGAATGTTCGTCAGCGAACGATGCAACATCCGGGCTTCCGGACGACTGGCTGTTAACCTTGAACCAGACCGACGCCAGTTGCAGGACACGCGCGATGTCGTTCTTGTTCTCGCTGTCGTCCACATGGGCGAGCAGCATGACCGAGGCGAGCTGATCGACCGAATCCTCTTCGCGGCCAACGGCGGGAAGATCCAGCAGATCGATCAGTGCATGTCCGGACTCGTGCAGCAGGATGAAGCGGAGGTTGTCGCGCACGAACTCGATCGTCAAAGCCTTGGGGTCGGAGGCGCCCTTCGAGAGAGCCTGACCCATTTGCAACAGGCTGTCGATCATCTCGTAACAAAGAAAGACCGCGCCGTTCTTCTTGTCATAGAACGCGTTGATCGTGTTGCATTGCCGGGTGACGTAGTGCAGGGGACGCGGCGTCACGAAGAGACCGTCGAGGCCGTCGATTTCCGGAATATTCAGGAATAGATGGGTGTCGACGGCCCACTGGTAGGCATAGTTGAACTTGGAGTCTTCCGGCGGGAAATAGTGATAGACGAAACGCAATCCCTTGCCATCCGACGTGACGAGCGAACCATCCGTAGGCGGCGGAAGCGCGCCCTCCTTCTGCTCCGTCAGACCATCTTTGCCGCCGGATTGAGAAGTCTGATTACCAGCCTGGCCATCATTCTGCTGCGATTGAGCCTGCGTATCGGCTGGCTGACCTCCCGAACCACTGCCGCTTGCGGGGCCGTTCTCGCCTGAGGAAGCGCCCTGGCCATCGGCGCCGGCGAGATTGGCAAGCTGCACCAAGGTCGGATAGCTCGGATCGCCGTCGGCTGAATTATCGCCAAAAGGATAGAAGCTGTTGGAGATGAGTACGGAAATGTTGTCGACGACCTTGCTGGCCTCGGTTGCGGTCCAGCTCAGGTCGTAACCGCGTATGTCGTTGCCCTTCTGCTCGAAGCGGGAATAGAATTTTCGATCTCCCGCCGTACCCGACAGGATAAACCAGTTCGGCCGCTTGAGCTGATAGGTGACCGTGCTGCCCTGCTCATTGGAAAGGCTCTTGAACAGCGCGTCGATGTGGCCCGGACCGGAATTTGGAAAATGCGCAGTCTTCAGGGTGAGCGCGCCGTCAGCGGTTTGAAGGGTCTCGCCGCCGAGGGTGTTGTCCTGCCGTTCCGTGAGCAGCGCTGCTGGATAAGAGATGGTTACGCCGGCCTTGGAGCCGTCCAGAGGGCGCCACTGCAGTTGCTTGCGCAAGTCGAGGGCCGCGCCACCCAGTTCCAGGGCATCCCGGGCAGAAAGCTTGCCAGTTGAAGGCCGCTTGTGATCGCCCTGATAGCTTGCGATGGCATTACGGCTGCTCTGCCCGAAAGAGCCGTCTGCGAAGCCGTTGTAGTAGCCAAGCACAATCAATCCTTCCTGGCTAAGGCGCGTCTCCCAGATGTTAAGCGTATTCTCGATCGATTCCGCGCTGTTGAGATCGAGTCGAGATGTGCCTTGGTTCGAGGTTTGTGCGAGTGCGGGCCGGACCAAGGCGGACAACGGGAGGGCAAGGAGAAAAGCCAGGGCGACGATTGCGTTTCTGGAAGAGTAGCGCTTCGGGGTGACGTTCATTTTGCGCGGGCTCCGGTTCTCGGGATGGATGGCCAAAGGGATGGGGAGGGCGCCGACATCATTGAACCGGCACGGTTTTCAGCAGCAGCACGTCGATATCGCGATCGGGCTGGTAGTTCTTGATATCGAGCTCGAACTGGGTCGGACTGATCTTCTTCACGCCATTGCCGCAGAAAGAGACCAACGTCTTTGGATCGCCCTTATCGACAATCAGCTTGAAATCGCCGATCGGTCCTGCCCAATTGCCGCCGGACGTGATGACATAGGACAGATATTGCTCGAAAGCCTGGAACGTCGTCGCGTTGTCATCAGCGACCTTTTTGTAGAGGCCGCGCGCCGCCTTCATGAAGGCTTCGTCGGTGCAGAACCGCTCGCGATAGAACTTCAGCTGATCCTCCCCCATGTCAGGCGAGCCAAGCGATAGCGAGGATTGACTGCCGACGATAGGGACATAGGTCTGCTGGACGATCAGATCCCTCCCTCTGGGAAAGGTCTGGTTCCGCCAATATTTCGATTTCAGCGTCCAGAGCGGATAAAGGGTTGTTGCCTCTCCGGTGTAGTCGCTTCCGCCCGAATCGAGGATATTCGCGTCCACTAGGTCCTTGCGCTGCGCGTCCGTCAGGCGGCCAATCGCTGCCTCGGTCGCCTCGGAAGTCGGCACCAGGGGGATGTGCAGGGCCTTGAGCTTGTCGGTGATTTCCACATCGGGCTTGCCATCGGCCGTCAGAAACGCCCGCTGCTCGAGCTGCGAGGGAGCGGGTTGGCCGTCGACAATGGTCTGGAATTTCATGAAATTATCGCTCGCCGGGTCGGGAACGACCGTGGTGGAGTTGGAGCCGCCGCCCGGAAATGCCGGCATCGGGAAAGCGATGGTCGTCGAATAGTCCGCGTCTGTCAGGTTGCGGAAGCGGTAGGAGATCCGGATACCGGTTGTGGAGAGATATAGCTCCTCTGAGACGAGCGCGATCTTGTCCGTCTTCTGAAGGACGAGGCCACCGGCTCCCAAGGTCGCCGAGCTGTCATCGGCGAGAGCGGGAGTGGACAGGAGCAAGAGGGCTCCACAGGCGAACGGGGTAAAGCGCATTCTGGTTCTCTTCGGGTGGGGCAAGTGCCGGGTTGGCTTCTGTGGGGGCTTCAGGATCCGTTCTTGCGATAGGTTAGGCCGTCGAATGTGTAGATCTCGCCGGACTTGGCGTTCCTGGCATCACCATTGACGAACATATCGTGGAACTCGCCATGCAGGCCGCGCTCGGCTTTTACCGCGTGACGGAAGGCGCTGAAGACCACGCTTGCCTTGCCTGTGGGCGCAACGGATACGATCCACACCGGCCCCGTCCCTCCGCCCGCATCACAGCGGTTCGAGGTCGTCACAAACCAGGTCTTGCTGGTCGCCGACAGCGACGGCAACATCTCCCTTCCGGTCAGCTTGCAGATCGGTGGATAGTTGGGATCGTGTTTGATGGCCTCGGTGACGTCAGGAGAAGGCGGAACCATTCCGATATCGTCGATCGACCAGACGCCCGGCCAACCGGTACCGGGTGGGGGCGGGGCGGCATCAGTCGCAGGTACTGGCGTCCCGTTCTTGGCTATGACATTGCCGGCAAGCTCGAAGCCGGTGATGATCTCCTCTGGCACAGTCCCAGCCTCGAGCACGAATTTACCCGCTTGCGAACGCCAGATGGCGACACTCGATTGTTCATCGCCCCCGCCGGCGCTTCTCGTATAGGTGACGCGTACGCGATCGGGTGGCGGCAAGCCGGTTTCGGCCCTGCTCGTTACGGTCACGGCTTTGCTGTCGTCTTCTTCCGCGCCGCTATTGCTCCAGCCGGTCGGAACCATGCCGAGGGAGACGATGCTGCCGTTGCGGAACACATAAAAGTCAGTCAAATCATTGGAATAGCCCTGCTGAGATATCCCGCCATTCACCATCATCCCATCGTCGGCTCCGAAATGCGCGGCATTAATATCGCCCACATTGCCCAATGCGCCATTGCTCTCGGCGAAATCGCGCTTGACCGTGACGAGCCGCAGCGCACTTCCCGACTCCCGGAAGAAATAGGCTGACAGACTGGAGCCCTGATCGAGCCCACTTTCGCCCGGCTCTGTCGCAATCGCTGTGATCAGGACCCGACTGCCGGTAAACGTCATAAGAGCCGCAAGCGAGATGCATTTTTCGGAAGAGCCTTCGGCGCGAAAGCGTGCGTTTTTCCCGAAAGCAAGGGTCTCTGCCATGCGCATGTCGGTGTTGTCTGCGAGCACGTCGCGGACATCCTCGCACAATGGTGCCTGGGCTTTGCTTGGATGGTCATCACCCGATGCGCCGCGAGCCGTCGCTCCCCATAGGCCGATCATGGTGGAAAGCGCCATACCGCCGGTGATGGGCAGCAAAGCTGTAAGGCTCCATTTGCGGCAGCTCGTTTCCGTCATTGGCCCATGCATCCGTCACCAACGCACAGAGCCGTCCTATTCATCACGCCCATGTCGTTGGGTGCGATCTCAAGAGGTAAGCCCGTCATCCGTTCCCTCTCATTCCAACGCTGTCAGCACACTCCAGCCCGCAGGCAAATTCTCCTACCGCGCAATGGACTCCGATTGTCTGGGAGCGAAGCTCAAGTTGAGCGACTTGCCAGGATCCTCGGACAGTTGTGAGGCCTGCCCAGGCACGGCATCGCCGGCATCAAGACGCAGCACCGACAAGGCGTTTATCAGAGCGTATTCGCGACACCGATATCTCTGCGTCCGCCATAAGTGTACATCCGTCTATATTTTCCAAAGCCGTCTTTGCGGCTGGCCGGCAACTCCCGCGTGCCGTAAATGAGCGGAGACGAATTGACTGTGTGAGGTCAAAATCGGATCAACTCGCATGCGAGCCCTGAATGTATGAGTGGGCCTGCATTCGCGATGAGTATGGAGGATCGGCGCTCGGAGCGAGCCCAACCCATGAACGCCTTATCTCGTTGAAAGGATATCAGCATGAATGTTTGGCGTGGAGCCCTTTGCCGCGTGTCTTTATCCGTTCTGGCGCTATCGATTCCGACGCTTGTCTTGGCGGCCGAGCAAAAGATTGATTGCTTCGGCTTCGAGGCTGTGGATGACGATCCATTCGCAGTCCAGCTTTATGAGATCAAGCCAGGGGATAAGGTCGAGGTTCAGTGCCCGGAAAAATCGGTGTTCTGCAACAAGGGCGCCTTTCTGTTGCCGGGCGATCAGGTCGTTGTAAGCCGGGTCGATGGCGACCGCGCCTGCGCCGAATATCTCAATCCTGCGAAGCGACCCGAGAATGATGAAACTGCCGGCTGGTTGCCGCTGGCACGGCTTGCCCCAGTATCGCCGGCGCCCAACTGGGTCGGACGATGGGGTGACAGCGAAACGACGATCATCGCCAAGCAAAAAGGCGATAAGATCCGCATCGACGCCGAAGCCAATCTGCAATTCGGCAACGGTGAGGAAGGAGGACAGTTTGCCGCCCTCGTCGATGGAAAGCAGTCTCAAGTCAAATTCGGCTACCAATCTGGCGACGACGGCAAGCCGGAAAAGCTTCTTCCCTATCAGGACAAGACCATACCTGGCCTTTGCCAGGTCAAGATGGCGCAACTCGGACGCTATCTCGTCGTCGGCGACAATCATATGTGCGGTGGTATCAACGTCAGCTTTTCCAGCGTCTATCGCCGGGTCGATGAGACGGCCACAGCAGATAAAACTAGAGCCTCGAAATCGTCTGCAGTGCAGAAACAGATCAATGCGCTACGCCCGTCCTACAAGGCCTGTCTCGACAGATCCGAAGGCGTTACCGTCGCCATGCGGGACTGTGCCGGCACGGAGCATACATATCAGGATGATCGTCTCAATCGAGCGTACCGTGCGCTACGGGCAAAGCTCGATCAGGTCAGCGCGACGCAACTGCGTGACGAACAGCGGAGTTGGATTGCCGAACGCGACAAGCAATGTGCTGTAGACAGCGACGGCGGCACAGCCGCCTTGGTCGTGGCCGACGATTGCTCGGTGCAGACGACGGCCAAACGCGCCGCGGAGCTTGAGAGCCGGCTTCCGCGATAAGGGATATCGAGGTGATCCATGATGAGCCGGCCCATTACGGGGCTGGCGCAATCCCCGGCAGCGCGTAGCCGCGATCGAGCGTTCCATCGAAGGCCGTGCCGTGACAGGCCATTGAATAGCGCTCCCAGGTGTAGTTCGTGATGATGGAGTGTCGCTCGGGATCCGTGTGCCGAGACTCGTACCCTACTTCCGCCTCGTAGGTGGCCTGTTCACCTTCGTCTTGCAACACGCCTTTCGTATAAACCAGAACCTGGCGTGTCCCGCCAGCAGGGTTTGCGACAGGCGCGGGCATGGCCATGGCGCTCAGTTGCTGATGTGTGGCTTCCAGATAGGCCACGCATGCCGCGAAATTTGCGAAGGGGCCGGCCGAAATAGGCTCGGCCGGGAGCGATCCGCTTGCCAGAGCCGTACCGGTCGCGAGAAAGATGCCCACAAGCGCGGTGCCGAGCATAGCGGCCAGGCGGCCGCTGACGATTGTCCGGCTTGCTTTTTCATCAGTCATCGGAATCGAGAGCCTCCGCCCAATTCTTTCGCATCTCGGCAAGACGGTCGGTGTAGGCCGACTTGAGGCATTGGGCATCCTTGCAGGCGTCCCTTACGGTCTCCCGCCAATGCTTTTGCTCCTTGCCGGCGGGATCGATCACCTGGCCCGTCTCGCCGTCGTGGCCGGCGGTTTCGCCTTCGATTTTGTCGAACAATACATTCATCTTGTCGTCGAGCTTCGATAGGTGAGAATCCGTACAGATCAACTTCTCCACGTGGCTTTTGGCGTATTTGCAATTGAAACCGGCTGCCTGCACTTGGTTCGTGAAGGCCGACAGTATGCAAAGACCCACAGACATCGCCAGCAGGCGATTGGGAGCCGATCGTCCTACGTTCATCGTGTTGCCTCGCTGTTGGAAAAAGCAGCTCATTGCACGGGCGGATAGGTTGGGCTGGTCAGGCATTGGTCGAACCAGGTTGCGTCGGATTCCTCGAGCGGCCATGCGCCTTCGACATCCAGCTTGGGGAAATCGGTCTTCAGCGCTGGAAGGTGTTGGTCCGCGCCGGGGTCCCGCGTCCAACCGGTTTTCTGGCTGTCGTTGCAGATATCCCCCGATTGGTCGCTGCAAATGGCCGAAGCCTTGGCCTTGTCGCCCTCGATGGTGCTGACGGCGTAATATTCATAGAGCGACCAGGTCGCCCATTCGGTGCTGAGGCTGCAAAGGCGGTCTTTGTTGCGGACATGCATCGCGCCGTAGCACTGATAGGAGTAGCTCGAGTCATCCTTGTCGTTGGGAACGAACTCGCAGCGCGTATCGAAGCCGGTGAACTCGCCGCCCGTATACTTCGCAAGAAAGCGCCTCTGCTCCTGAGCCTGCGCGACAAACCCTTTGTCCGATCGGTCGCTCAGTCGAGCGGTGCGTGCCGTCATGGCGCGGCGTATCTCGCTGAGGGGTATGACGGCTCCATCCGAGCCACCGCCGAGGCCCTCGTTGCGCGCGGCAATCCAGCGGCGTTGGCTATTGACCAGCATGGCACGGACTTCAGGATCCGGCACCGTCTTGAGGAGGGCCGCATAGGCTTGTCCCATGGCCGTGTCGGCCGCCTTTAGGCCCGCATTGCCGCAAATTTTCTTGTCGATAGGGTCAATCGCCTTGGTGCAGTCGATGGCAAAGGCCGGCGTTGCAATGCCAAATCCGAGGAACGTCACCAGGCCAGCGATCGACAGCTGGATTTTTGCCTTGGATGAATGGCCAGACATGGTGATGCGTGCTCCTCTGTTTCTTCCGCCGCATTGTGTGGCCGGGTGATATCTCGCCCTCGACAGCGCAGGGCGGTTGTCGAAAGTACCATCGCGGTCTTGGCGCTATTCGCAAATAGCTCGATATCGTTGTTGGTTGTACGAGATTTCGGAAATCTGAACGTCCGTGCACCTGTAATGGACGATACTGCACCGCCTCGCCTACCGGGTAGGCATCATGAAGGTCAGGCAAGATCCCGCGCCATGTAGGTGAGCGCCTGCATGCTTGCCTCGCCCAGCAGGCATTACAAGCGTGGCCCTGACCAAAGCCAGCCGTCGAGCGGCTCGCCGTTGTTTTCCATCTGGCTTGCTTTCACGCAACGTATCGCTGAGCCCGATTCGGACGGTGCCGATCAGTTGTTGTGTCGGCAAGCGGACAGTATCCGTTCGTTGCATTCGGATGTGGGCGGCTCTCGCCTCAGATGTTCGAGATACCAAAGGAGTAGTAGGCTGCAGAAGTTATTTGATCCGCCGATTCCTGCAAGAAATCAGTTGAATTTGTTGGTTCCGAAAACGGCTTTTTCTCGAGCGATTTCAATCTCCTTTGAGAGGGAGGATTCGCTATCCGTCTGAGGTCAATGGCTTATTTTTGCGCCGGCGCAAGATGCGTCCGAGGTTCCAAACTCATCAAGACCTCCGCCTCTCAAACGCACACCGGCAACTCACCATGGATGCCCTATGATCATTGAAGTCGGCTTGGGTTGCATCGGGTGTCTGGAGACGATGAGGCTTCGGACACGATCAGTAATCTCGCTCCCCTAAGAGCTCATCGGTAATGTCCCTGCCTCGTGCAAAAACCCCTAGAATGATGACTTCTTCTTCGCGTACCGCGAACGCCACGCTGACGCTGCGTCGGTAACCGATAATGCGCAGGTTAGGGATGGAGCTTTCTCGCACAGTGCCGCGTTCCGGGAACGTTTCGAGTGCCTCGATGAAGGTGATCACTTCGTCCAGAAAGTTGCTGGCGGTGCGAGTGCCTGCGTCACGAGAGATTTCGGCAAAGAGGCTGTCGAGCTCCGCCTCCGCCTTGGGATGGTAGATGACGCGGTAGGCCATACCCTATTTGGGTTCCGTAGTACGATTCTGATGCTTGGCCTGAAATCGGGCGCGGACGGTTTCAGCTGGAATCCCGATAGACGGATACTTGACGAGCTCATCGAAGCGGGCCGGAATTTCCTTATTGAGCCACTGTTCACGCGCAGCCTCGTAATCCTCCAGCAGCCGCAGGCCTGCGCGAACGACTTCGCTGGCATTATTGTAGCGCCCGGATTCTAGCTGCTTTTTCACGAACTCCTCGTAGTGATTTCCGATCGCAACGTTCGGCATGAATATCTCCTTCGTTGGAACCAGTATGAATGACACATTTAATTGTAGCAATAGATGTCAGTTTTTGACAATCGCCTTTTCGTCTGCATCCGCCCAATTGAGCAGTTGCCGTGTTGGTCAGAATGGAAGTCACGAGTTCGCGGTGTTGATTTCCACGAGAGAATGATCCGATTTCTCACTTTGCGATGACCCATATCGGAACTCTTAATCCTTTGTAGTAATTTGATTTTCTGCGATCTAATGGTAGCAGCGATGGTGGGAAAAACGGTCAATTCACAGCGAAAATCAACAATCTTGCCAAAACTCGTATTTGACTTGCCACTTTTGAGTTGTCGCTGCGAGGCACGAATGGCGAGGCAAAGGCTTCCCTCAAATCTCCTCCAATAACCGTTGTGCCAAAATATCAGAGGCGACCGGCGTGTTGATTTCCACCCCAGTTTGTCCCCCTGTTTGCATTTCGAAGTTGCCCAAGGTTCTGTCTGATATGTGAAACCTTTCAGGGCTATGCGACCGAGAAGTTGGGTTAGCGCGAAACGGAAAAATGGGTCAAATCGTTGCGCAACTTAACACCGATAGCTTTCCCGACAATTTTTTCAGAGTGACCCGCCCCATAGTTCGAAGCCGTATCGAAGAAGCGGATACCGAGATCGGCGGCACGATGAAGGGCGCGGATCGACTCACCGTCCTCGACCTCTTCCCAGCCCAGTGGCACATCGCCTGCGTAGAACGGTCCGCAACGGCATACCGTTCTTCGAACGAAATGCGCCAACCGGTTCGACCCACCACGCCATATTTTTCAATAGGATATGACTGTAAATCTCACGATAGCAATGGTAAGGAAGCTTTACGAATGGCTTCTTGGCTCCGGGTGTCTTTTGATCACTACACAGCAACAGATCGGAATTGATGCGCCGCCGCTGACGGAGAGTGCGCGGGCGGTGCTACGGACGATTGCGGGTACGGGGCCTGCCACCCGACCCCAATTGAGCGCCGCGCTGATGTTCTCCAAACCAACCATGTCGGCAGCCGTCAGCGAACTCGAGCGCCACGATCTTGTTGCTCCGGCAGGCGTCAATCGCGGATCGGTCGGCCGAACATCGATCACTTACGGGCTCGGTCCAAAGGCCGGCTTTGTCGTTGGCATCGATTGCGGCACGACCCATATCAACGCGATTGCCCGCGGCCTTGACGGGGCGACGCTGGCAACAGCAGGAAAACAACTGGTCGACAAATCCGCCGCTGAACGGTTCCTGCTGATCGAGGATGTCGTCGAACAGCTGCTGTTGCAGTTCGAAGCTCGAGCGACGCCGCTCCGCGCCCTGGTCATCGCACTTCCCAATATCATTTCTGCGTCACTGGAGAGGATGTTTGGGCGCGAGACACTGCTTCCCATTCTGGAACGGCTGCAGTCCAGTTATCGTGCGCCGGTACTCCTGGAGAACAACGTTAATTGCGCAGCCCTTGCCGAATATCACGAGGGAGCGGCAAAGCAGCATTCGTTTGCGATCTACATGCAGATCGGTGTGAAGACCGGCATGGGTATCGTCCTTGATGGACGCCTCTTCCGCGGCTTCAGGGGCGGCGCAGGCGAGATCGGTCATCTGCCGTTTCCCTGGTCCGAGCAGGAGCGGCCAAAGTGGCAGCACGTGGAAACCTATATGGGGTCAGCCGCATTGCTGGAACGTGCTGCAGCAAGTTGGCGCCCCGAAGAAGGCAAGCCGCCTGAAAGCACCAGCGATCTCTTTGCTCGCGTCGAGCAATCCCCGACCGCGCGCGCCATTGTCGAGCAGCATGCCCGCGATGTCGGAAACCTGGCGGCGGCCTGCGTGAGCGTGCTCGATCCGCAATTGATCGTGCTTGGCGGCGGCGTTGGGCAAAATCCACAACTGCTGCCGGGTGTCAGAGATGTCGTGAAAGAATTATGCTGGCCGGTGGAAGTGGTCAGCGGCCAACTGTCAAACCAGGCAACGGTTCTCGGCGCCGTGCGTCTCGCCATCGATTTTGCCATGGCCAGGTTGCTGGGAGAGGAAGGTAAGCCTGCCTTCCTCTATCCTGGGACACTGACAGTGGATCAGATCAGCCTTTGAAGAAACTCAGATGTCACGCTTGGTATCGGTCTGGCGGTAACGAAATTCGCAGACCGGTAGACCTGCGTCTTCCGATAGTGTTGCAATGAGCAATTGCGCCGGAATGGCTTGCAGGATTGCGTCACCAATCCCGTCCGAGAAGGCCGGAACGTGAATGACCACCAGATTGTCTGCATCGGCGACATCGGCATGTGAGGTCACCAGAACCGAGGGGATGCCAAAGCCGGCGAGATCCTGCGCCAGCTTGACCTCTCGCCCGTTGCCGAACAGCAGCACGCCGCTATCCCGGTCGTTCGGCTCCATCGGTCCATGCAGGAAGTTGAGCGTATCCCAGTCCTGGGCCGCCACGCGTGCTGCCTCGCGGATGAGAAGTGCTGCGTAGCCGGCCGTGCCGAAAGCAACGCCTGCTCCGACACAGTCGATGGATTTCTTGGCCGCGAGAAGCCTGGCGCCCTTGTCCGCCTGGGCGCGCGTCGTCTTCAAGATAGCCCCGGCGCGAGCCGATATCTCGGTCCAGTTCGTTGTGGAGGGACGTCCAGCTCTGTCGGCAATTAACGCCGCTGTGAGCAGTGAGCCAAGATAGCTTGTTGTGTTCGGACCGCTGTCGGCGCCGCTATCGGTCGCGACCATATGTTTGACGACGCGGGAAATCGGCGTGCCATCCGCCTTGGCGATGCCATAGGAGTGCGCGTTGGGGCGAAGCTCCATGGCCCGGGCGGGCTCTTCGCTGCGGCCTGATGCCGAAAAGGCGATATAGGCACTCCCGGCGTCGATGGACGGATCATAAAGATCGGTGCCTGGCAAGGCAAAGGCCCGGATACCCTGCGCGCGCATTTGTGCAGCAGCCGCGACAGCCGCATAGAGGCTTGCGCCGATCCCGAGGAGGACCGTCGGACCAATGCTTACGGGCTTGAGGTCGAGCATTTCCAGCCGCTTCGAAACGGCGTCGAAGCAGGCTTTCAGGGCGGCTGGCTGAAGCGCGATCGCTTCGCGATAAGGCACTCTTTCTGTCATGATCATTCCCGTATGTTTGCAAGGAAGCAGCGGCCGGTGATGTCACGGCCGCCGCTGATCTGCCGGATATCAATCCAGCTTCATGTAGTCGGCAAAGCGCGCCGCATCATTGATGGTGACCTTGTCGAGCTTGTTGTCGCCGAGCCCCCATTTTTCGAAGATCTTGGCGTAGGAGCCGTCGTCGATCATCGACTGCATGGTGGCCGAGAGGGCATCGCGCAGTTGCGGACTCTCCTTGCCGACGAGCATCGCCTGATAGCCGACGGCATATTGAGTGCCACTGACGAGTGCGAGTTTCTTGTTACCTTCGGGCTGGTGTTGAAGGCTGTAGGCTGCAACGCCTGTCGTATCCATTGAGAGATCGACGCGCCCACTCTGAAGCGCGATCTTGATCTGATCGTTCGCGGGGAACTGCATGACATTGAGCGGCTTGTCGGCCGGGCAGAGCGTCTTCTGCTTGTCGAGAAGCTGAAGCGGGATCGAACCTTGAACCGCGCCGGCATTCAAACCGCAGGCATCCTTCAGTTTATGCACGCCCTTCGGATTGCCTTCGAGCACGATGATGCTGGTGCCCTCGAGCATATAATTGACGACATCGACGATCTTTTCACGCTCGGAAAAATCGCCGAATGCCGACATGCCCATATCAAAGCGGCCGGCCTGGATGCCTGGAATGATGCTGGCGAATTGAGCCGGGACGTCGGTAAACTTCACGCCGAGGCGAGTGCCCATCTCGTCGCGCAGCTCACGTTCCAGACCGATGATCGTCTTGTTGTCTTCGCCGTAGAAATCGTAGGGCGGCGTTTGCGGTTCCGTGCCGACTTTGATTTCGCCTGCCGACTTGATCTTTTCGGGCAGCATGTCGTGCAGCTTTTGATCGACGCCGGCCGCCCAGGTCGTTGAGCTCGCAAGCAATGCCGCCGCAGCGAGCATGATTGTCAGATTTGTCTTCCCTGTCATTGTTATTCCCCTTTTTCCTCATGCACGTGAAGGACGTGCGGCCTTGTTCCGGTGCCTGCCTTTTCGGTCAGTGCATCCGCCTCAAGAAAGCCTGGGTCCTTTCTTGTTTGGGGTTGTCGAGAACCTCGCGCGCCGGGCCATCCTCTACCACCACGCCCTGATCCATGAAGACGATCCGATCGGCGACTTCGCGGGCAAAGGAGAGTTCGTGGGTCACCACGATCATCGTCATTCCATCCGCCGCAAGCTTGCGCATGACGTTCAGGACTTCGCCGACGAGTTCGGGATCAAGTGCGGAGGTCGGCTCGTCGAAGAGCATGAGCTTCGGGTTCATTGCCAGTGCCCGGGCAATCGCCACGCGCTGCTGCTGGCCTCCGGAGAGCTGATAGGGATAGGCGCCCTCGCGTCCTTCGAGATCCACCATCTTCAAGAGCCCGCGGGCGTGGGCGAACGCGTCCTCGCGGGATTTGCCGCGATTGAGGATCGGCGGCTGCGAGATATTTGTGAGCACGTCCTGGTGAGCGAAGAGGTTGAAGCGTTGGAACACCATGCCGATGTCACGGCGCTGGGCGGCAAGCTCCTTGCCGCTCATTTCATGGAGCGCGCCGCCGCGTTCGTGATAGCCGATCAGCCGTCCATCGACGAGAATTCGGCCGCTCGTCATGCGCTCCAGATGATTGATGCATCTAAGAAAGGTCGACTTGCCGCTTCCCGAGGGGCCGAGCAGGCAGACGACCTCGCCTTTATTGACCGAGAGATTGATGCCTTTGAGCACCTCGAGCGAGCCGAACGATTTGTGAACATCGATTGCCTCGACGATGGGCTGGGCTGCCGGCCGACTATCTGGGGCGTTCATCCGTTTCTCCCTTCGGCGCGCATCAGGCGAAGGGCGCTTTGCAACAGACCAGATGCCTGATTGGTGGATTTCCCGAGCCGTTGCTCGATGACGAACTGGATGGCTGAGGCGATCGTCGTCATCACGAGGTACCAGATGCTTGCCACGATCAGCAGTTCGATGATCAGGAAATTCCTGGCGTAAATGTTCTGCGCGCGCGTCAGTAGATCCTGGGCTGCAACCACCGAGACGAGCGAAGTCGTCTTCAGCATCGAGATCGTCTGATTGCCGATCGGCGGGATGATGACGCGAAGCGCTTGCGGGAAAATGATGCGAAGCATGGCTTGGGTCGGCGTGTAGCCGAGCGCCTTGGCAGCCTCATTCTGCCCATTGTCCACCGCCATCAACCCGCCGCGCATGATCTCGGCCATATAGGCCGCCTCGTTGAGGCTGAGGGCGAGGAGCGCGGCAACGAAAGCGGTGACGATCACGTTCATGTCGATGTGGATCGAGCCGACATCGATACTGGGTATGAACAGCTGGATATTGAACCAGAAAATGATCTGCACCAGCAACGGCGTACCGCGAAAGAACCAGATGTAGAGACTGGCAAAGCCGGCGAGAATGGGATTTGGCGACAGCCGCAGCATTGCAAGGATCGCGCCGGCGATGATGCTGATGATCATCGACAAGACGGTAAAGAGGATCGTCAGCCGGATCCCGTCGAGGATCGTTTCGTCGAAAATATATTGAGGTATGGCCGACCAGCTGATGTGACGGCTGGTGCCGACCATGAATAGGAGCAGGGCGACGAGGGCAATCAGCAGCGCTGCAGCCGCGCGTTGCCCCCAGTTTCGTGCCGGAATGACTTTCTGGGAGGTCATGCCACTCTCCAATCGCCGGGGCCTTTCAAAGTGCCGTCGATGTGCGGCAGCGGTAGGGTTTCCGGCAGGTCGCCCACGCGGAGCTTACGCGCCAATACGATTGCCCCCATGATGGGGTGCCCGTGCAGCAAGGTCAGAGTTAAATCCGGCAGGCGATCCGCTAGGGCGGATTGAAATGCAGCAAGAAGACGCGGTTGTCGGGCAATGACGCCGCCCCCAGTCACGACATCGCCACGCGGAGCACCACGTCGAACCAATTGCTCGGTCAGCATCGCAAGCGATTTGCCCGCGTCCCCAATGACCTTCTGTGCGAGCCTTGAACCCATTTCGGCAGCGTCGAAGACAAGCGGAGCAAACCGGCCAATGCCGGCAGCAGAGCCGATTGCGCCCAGCGCCCGACCGAGTTCGATCGGGGAGGGGACGGCGAGAGCCTCCAGGAGGTTGCGACCGAGCGGGTCTAGGGCCTCTCCTTGATCGAGCGCAAAGCGCACTGTCCTTGCCGCCTCGCGCACAAGCCCGCTGGCACTGCCTTCGTCGCCCAGATACCAGCCCCAGCCACCCGAAGCGATCATTCCTCGCAACGCATCGCGCGAGACAGCGATCGACCCGGTCCCGCTAATGACCGAGATGCCGCTCACTTTGCCCGCCGCAGGCAGGAGGAGTTCGGAATCGTTGAGAACCAGTACCGTGCCGCGCAAGTGAGATGACAGCCTTGCTTGCAGGGCCAACCGATCCTCGTCGCTGTCGCAGCCGTGCGCACCGATGACAATGGTCGCCGGCGTCATTCCGGCAGTCGCGATGAGCAGCGAGACGAGTGTCCTCACATCCGCATCGTGATCGATGCGCCCCCGCCATTCGGCCGTGTTTACGACCGCCTCGCCGACAGTATTGCCGTTCAGTTCGGCAATGATCTGCGTTTTGGTGCCGCCAATATCTATTCCAGCAATCATGCGCTCGCTTCCATTTGTTAGGTAACTTACCTAATTATTTAGCGTGCGCAAGCGCTATTTTGGAACGTCGCCGCCCCGCCGAGAACGGTGCGTCGAGCGCGTGGGCTTTGTGAACCACCGCGCTGCAAGGCCACAGCTTACATTGACGCTCTGGATTCATCGCTTCATGGGTTGAATGGAGAGGGGCACGTCCATGATGGCCGCCGCTTGCGGCTGTGGCAGCGCTGCAAAGCGGCCGCCCACACCGATTTATAGGCTGATGAAACCATTCAGCCATTATAGCTAAAGCAGGTGGTGCATCTGATCATCGAGCAGCTCTTCGATCATCAGCTGTCTGTGGGGATGCGGAGAACCGGAACAATTGGCGCTTCTTTGCGCTCATCCATGTATGCAGGTGTGGCAAGACGCATATCGCGCCAGAGATGACGTGGACGTCGGGCTACCATTCAATTGCAAGCCACGCGTTCAGCGCTGCTGTCGAGCTCGCATGTTAATCGTGATGCTCTGGCAGCGCCTTCAACTGATCTTTGGTCCATGATGTCACGCCATGGATCTGGCCGCTCTCGTCACGCATGAAGTCGAGATCGGTCACGCGAACCGACACCGGCTTTGCACCGATACCAAGGAAGCCGCCAACGTCGATCACGACGCTGCTGCCACCGCCGGCTCCATGCACGTGATCAACCGATCCGATCTTATGGTCGTCGGTTCCATAGATGGATGCGCCCTCCAGATTGGCTTGTGTGAGTTCATCCTCGGTCAGTCGTATGTGATTGCTATGATCCATCAGTCATTCCTCCTTCTTTGATCATGGGAACGAACGGCCATCCGGGAAGTTTGTTCCCAAATTGCAGCGGCCAGGGAACAAGTCGCAGAGCAGACAATTTCCGGGATTTCTCCAGCCAAATCACCGGCGGCAAGCTGTGCAATGACGAATAGGAGGGGGTGTGGGCGAGACAAAGGCGCCCGGATGAAAGTCCAAGGACCGCGAATCTATAATTGTAATGAAACAATATAATTATTGACATGATACATTACCTCTCCCACGCTGCTGCCTTGAGCGTCCAATGCGGGAGAAGCTGAAGATCGTGGTGATAGCTGTCGCTTTAATTGCAAGATATCGGTCGGCGGCATGACCAGGCCAGTGACCCTGCACGAAATCGAGGTCGCGCAGCAGCAGATTTCTGCTCATGTGCTGCGAACGCCGCTTCGGGCCTCGTTGGCCTTATCTGAGCGTGCGGGTGTTGCGGTATATCTCAAGCTGGAAAACCATCAAAGGACCGGCAGCTTCAAGCTGCGCGGTGCCACGAACGCTATCCTGCGCCTGGACCAGGGCAGGCGCTCGCGAGGGCTGATAACGGCGTCCACCGGCAATCATGGCAGGGCCGTCGCCTATGCCGCGAAGGCGTTGGGTGCACGGTCGATGATTTGCCTGTCGACACTGGTTCCCGCCAACAAGGTCGAGGCGATCAGACACCTCGGCGCAGAGATTCACACCGCTGGCCGTTCACAGGACGATGCCATGCTTGAGGCCGAACACCTGGTCCGCCAGAAGGGCATGTACTTCGTGCCGCCCTTCGACGATGCCGCTGTAATCGCCGGCCAGGGAACGCTCGGATTGGAGATTGCAAGCGACTTGCCGGAGACGGCTGTCGTCCTGGTGCCTTTGTCCGGTGGTGGGCTTGCATCGGGCGTAGCGGCCGCGATCAAGGGCCGCCGATCTTCGGCAAGGATTGTCGGCGTTTCGATGGAGCGGGGAGCGGCGATGGCGGCAAGCCTAGCGGCGGGCGTGCCGACCAATGTCCAGGAAGTTGAAACACTGGCGGATTCGCTCGGCGGCGGCATTGGCTTGGGCAACCGCCTGACCTTCCAGATGTGCCGCGACCTTCTCGACGATGTCATCCTGGTTGGCGAGGAGGAGATTGCGGCGGGCATTCACCACGCAGCCAGAATTGAGGGTGAGACCGTCGAAGGGGCGGGCGCAGTCGGAATAGCGGCCTTACTCGCACGCAAAGTCAAAGCTGATGGCCCGCTCGTTGTCGTTGTGTCCGGCGGCAATATTGATCCTGTTGCCCATCGCGCAATCGTCGATGGGTACCAGAGCGGAGAGGCGCGATGACCCGTGTGCGGATCCTCACGGAAACTGATCTTCGCAAAATTGTCCTGCTCGACGGAGATGCCGTCGATTGCGTCGAACAGGCGTTTGCGTCGCTCGCGACAAAAGCGGTGAAAATGCCACCGATCATGCGGCTGGATATCCCTGCCCATTGCGGCGAGGTCGATGTGAAGACGGCTTATGTCCCCGATCTCGACAGTTTCGCGATCAAGGTGAGTCCCGGTTTCTTCAACAATCCGTCACTTGGCCTGCCCAGCACCAATGGATTGATGATGCTGTTGTCGGCGCACACGGGCCTCGTCGAGGCGTTGTTGCTCGACAACGGCTATCTGACGGACGTGCGCACCGCAGCCGCCAGCGCCGTGGCCGCGCGACACCTATCTCGACCGGATGCCCGGGTTGCTGCAATTTTGGGTGCCGGCATGCAAGCCCGCCTGCAGTTACGTGCCCTTACGCTCGTGCGGCCGATCGAGACCGCCCGGATCTGGGCGCGGGATCTGGCAAAAGCAGAAAAGCTCGCTGGGGAACTGACGGCGGAGCTCGGATTTCCCGTAACGGCGAAAGCGGAGGCTGAACGAGCCTGTCGTGGTGCCGATATCATCGTGACCACGACGCCTTCGACCGAGCCGATCGTTGACGCCGCCTGGCTGGAGCCCGGCCAGCACATCACCGCCATGGGCTCCGATGCTGAGCACAAGAACGAGATCGATCCGGGTGCGATCGTCAAAGCCGCACCCTATGTCGCCGACAGTCTGGAGCAGACACGCCGGCTTGGTGAACTTCATCATGCGATCGCCGCCGGACTTGTGACTGACAGTGCCGGCTTCCCGGAACTCGGCGCCATTATCGCCGGCAAGGCGGCTGGTCGCCGATCTCGTGAGGCGATCACCCTTTGCGATTTGACCGGAACCGGTGTGCAGGACACCGCCATTGCCACGCTTGCGTATCGCCGCGCCGTCTCAGCCGGCGCGGGGCAGGCAATTGAAACAGCGAAAGCATCAGGAGACCCAGCGTGAGCGAACCGATCCTCAATTTCACCCGCGCCGAATATGCCGAACGGCTCACCAGGACGCGCCGCGCCATGGAAAAGGCCGGTGTCGATCTCGTTATCGTCACCGATCCTTCCAATATGCATTGGCTGACCGGGTATGATGGCTGGTCTTTCTATGTGCATCAATGCGTGGTGGTGCCTGGCTCTGGCGAACCGATCTGGTTCGGTCGTGGTCAGGATGCCAATGGCGCCAAACGAACGGCCTATCTCGCCCACGACAACATCGTCGGCTATCCGGATCACTACGTTCAATCCAATGAGCGTCATCCGATGGACCTGCTGTCCAAGCTGATCGAAGAGCGCGGTTGGTCGAACGCCTCGATCGCCGTCGAAATGGACAATTACTGGTTCACCGCCGCAGCCTATGCCTCGCTCGTCAAGCACTTGCCGAATGCGCACTTCAAGGATGCGCAAGGGCTGGTGAACTGGCAGCGCGCCGTCAAGAGTGCAACTGAACTCGACTATATGCGCAAGGCCGGACGCATCGTAGAGGCCATGCACCGACGGATCGTCGACAAGGTGGAGCCCGGTATTCGCAAGTCCGATCTCGTCGCGGAAATCTACGACGCCGGCATCCGAGGCGTTGACGGCTTCGGCGGCGACTACGCTGCCATCGTGCCTCTTTTGCCGTCTGGGGCGGATGCATCTGCTCCGCATCTGACCTGGGACGATAAGCCGATGAAGAGCGGCGAAGGCACCTTCTTCGAAATCGCCGGCTGTTATCGCCGCTATCATTGCCCACTGTCGCGAACGGTCTTCCTCGGCAAGCCAACACAAGCTTTTCTGGATGCGGAAAAGGCGACGCTCGAGGGCATGGAGGCCGGTCTTGCCGCCGCCAAGCCCGGCAATGTCTGCGAGGATATTGCCAACGCCTTCTTCGCAGTCCTGAAGAAATACGGGATCGTCAAGGATAACCGCACGGGCTATTCGATCGGTCTGTCTTATCCGCCCGACTGGGGCGAGCGGACCATGAGCCTTCGCGCCGGTGATCGCAACGAGCTGCGCCCGGGCATGACATTTCACTTTATGACGGGCCTCTGGCTTGAAACCATGGGCATGGAGATTACGGAAAGCATTGTCATCACTGAAAGCGGGGTCGAGTGCCTTTCCAGTGTTCCGCGCCAACTTGTGGTGAAGTGACGGTCGAGATGAACAGCATGACGATTGTCAAACGACCATCTCCCATAACTCCGACCCTCGATTTCGATCGCGACGGCATACAGCATGGCCATCTACGCCTGCCCTGGTCTCGAGATGATTCCGCATGGGGTTCGATCATGATCCCCGTTTGCGTCATCAAAAACGGCGAAGGGCCGACTGCGCTTTTGACCGGCGCCAATCATGGCGATGAATATGAAGGGCCGGTTGCGCTCTTCGATCTCGCCCGGACGCTGAAGGCGGACGAGGTCAAGGGTAGGATCATCATCGTTCCGGCGATGAACTATCCCGCCTTTCAGGCGGCGACGCGCACTTCACCGATAGACAAGGGCAATCTCAACCGGAGTTTCCCCGGTCGACCCGATGGCAGCGTGACCGAGAAGATAGCGGATTACTTCACGCGCTACCTGCTGCCGCTCGCTGACATCGTGCTCGATTTTCATTCGGGTGGTCGTACTCTTGATTTCCTGCCCTACGCCGCAGCGCATGCTCTGCCGGACAAGCGACAGGAGAAAGCCTGCTTCGATGGCGTGGCCGCATTCTCGGCCCCTTATTCCATGCGCATGATCGAGATCGATGCCGCCGGCATGTACGACACCGCAGCCGAAGAGATGGGCAAGGTCTTTGTGACGACCGAACTTTCGGGCGGTGGAACCATATCAGCGCGTACGGCTTCCATTGCCAGGCGCGGCGTCCTGAACGTGCTGAAGCATACGGGAATCGTTGCCGGTTTGCCGGAAATCGAGGCGACGCAATGGCTCGATATGCCGTCGTCGGATTGTTTTGTTTTTGCCGAGGCGGATGGGCTTTTCGAGCCGCTGAGGGATCTTGGCGACCAGGTTGCGGCCGGCGAGATCATTGCCCGGATTCACCCGATCGGCCGCACCGGGTCTGCACCTTTTGATTATCGGGCAGCGCTGGATGGTCTTCTTGCCGCGCGTCATTTTCCCGGCCTCATCAAGACCGGCGATTGCCTGGCCGTCGTTGCGATTTTGACGGAAGGCCCCTGAATTGCCGCGCCGCTGCAACGCGGCGCGGATCGCAACCCGTTGCGGCAAAGATCCGGAATACCGGACAGCCGATTACGGAATTCAACCACAGAGGAGTGAACCATGAGATCGAATTTTTACCGCAGTGTAGCCGCCGTAGGTCTTGCCATTGGCCTTTCCGCATCCGCCCATGCCGCCAGTCTCGAGCAGATCAAAAAAGATGGCTATATCCGCGGCGCCAGCGCCAATGAGGTTCCCTACAGCTTCATGGACGAGAGTGGTGCTGCCAAGGGTATCGGCCCCGACGTCGCTGCGGCTGTCTTGAAGTCGATGGGTGTCAAGGAAGTCGAATGGACTGTGACGCCATTCGGATCGTTGATCCCCGGCCTGAAGGCCAGGCGCTTCGATTTCGTGGCCGCCGAACAGAATATTCTGCCGGAACGCTGCAAGCAGGTGCAGTTCACCACGCCGAACTCGAGCTACGGCGAGGGACTGCTGGTGCCGAAGGGCAATCCGAAAAACCTGCACTCCTATGAGGACATCAAGAAGGATCCGTCGCTCAAGATCGCGATCGTATCGGGCGCCGATCAACTCGACTTCTTCCATGGTCTTGGCATTCCGGACTCGCAAATCGTCATGATCCAGGCGAATGCGGATGCGCTGTCCACGATCCAGACCGGCCGCGCCGACGCCTATGCCGCAACCGAATTGACCGTAGCCAAGCTTGTCCAGGGCAGCACGAATGTCGAGCATGCAGAGCCTTTCACCGATCCGGTCATCAACGGAAAGTCCGCCAGGAGCTATGGCGGCTTTGATTTCCGACCTGAGGACAAGGAACTTTATAAAGCGTTCAACACCGCTCTTGAGGCCTTCAAGAAGACGGATGACTATAAGAAGATCCTGATGTCCTATGGTCTCAGCGCCGAAAGCGTAGAGGCGGCACGCACGAAGAGCACTGAAGACCTTTGCGCGGGCAAGTAACGCTAAGGATGATAGACACGAACGCCGTGGCGGCCAGGCCGCCGCGGCCTTCAGCCCCTCCCATTCCGGAATGGAGGTGATCAGAACATGAGCTGGACACACTATCTGCCGGCATTGCTGAAGGGCGCGGAGGTGACGGCGCTTATAGCCATCGCCTCGACGTTACTCGGTGCAGGTTTTGCTTTTGCGGCCGGCCTTGCGCGTTTTGCGGGCGGACGGCTGCTATCCTGGATCGCGATCGTTTATATCGAGATCTTTCGCGGTACGTCGCTGCTGGTGCAGCTTTTCTGGCTTTACTACGCGTTGCCGCTGATCGGGATTTCCTTCGATCCCATCACGACCGGTATTGCCGGTCTGGCCCTGAATATTGGCGCATATGGCGCCGAAGTCGTGCGCGGTGCGTTGCAGTCCGTTCCCGATTCACAGCACGAGGCGGCGCGCGCGCTGAACTTCAAGCAAGGGCAGACGCTCTTTCGCATCGTCCTGCCGCAGGCCGTCGTCGAGATGATGCCGGCCTTTGGCAATCTCGCCGTCCAGAACCTCAAAGATACCGCTCTGGTATCGTTGATTTCCATCAGCGACTTGACGTTTCAGGCACAGCAATTGCGCAACATTACGCTGGACAGTGTCACCATCTATTCACTGACGCTCATTGGGTATTTCATCATGGCACTCATTCTGGTTGCCTTCATGCGCTGGCTGGAGACGATCTTTCGTCGCGGTGCCGCGTTCCCAGGGAGGGCGCCGGCATGATGTATGGCTTCACCTGGGATACATCGACAACGTTGTCCTTCGCATGGTCGATCCTGCCCATTCTCGGCATTGGGCTGATCGTAACGCTGGAGGCCGCCGCCGTCGGCTTTGCGATTGCTCTCATTCTCGGCCTGGTCTTCGCCCTGTTGCGGCGAAGCCGTTTCCTCGTAATCTCATGGCCGACGGCGTTCGTCATCGAATTCCTCCGCGATACGCCGCTGCTCGTCCAGCTCTTCTTTCTCTACTATGTACTGCCGATTTACGGCATCGTCCTGCCCGCCTTCCTCACCGGCGCGCTGGCGCTCGGCCTGCAATACTCAGCCTATACGTCGGAGGTCTATCGCGGCGGTCTGGATGCGGTGCCGCGTGGACAATGGGAAGCCGCAACAGCACTCAATCTCGGTCGCGGCCGCACCTACTGGGACATCATCATCCCGCAGGCGATTCCGCGCATCGTGCCTGCCATGGGCAACTATCTCGTCTCCATGTTGAAGGAAACGCCTGTCCTGTCCGTCGTCACAGTGGTTGACATGCTCAATCTTGCCAATCTCATTGGTGACCGGACATTCGAATATCTGGTGCCGCTTTCCCTTGTCGGCTTGATCTTTCTCATCCTCACGCTCGTCTGCTCGGCAGCCATCCATTGGCTCGAAAAGACGTTGCCGAAAAACGGAATTGCGCTGCGATGACCCAACCATTGATCCGCTTTAAAGATGTGACCAAGCGCTATGGTCACCTCACCGTGCTTGATAATTTCAGTTTCGATGTTGCGCCCGGCGAGAAGGTGACGTTGATCGGCCCTTCCGGTTCAGGAAAATCGACTGTTCTGCGTATCCTGATGACGTTGGAACCTTTCCAGGAAGGAGCCCTGCACTTAGCGGGCATGTCCTACCACCAAGACAACGGCAAAGGACGGTTCCTGGCGAGCGAAGCCCATCTGCGCCAGATCCGCACCCATGTCGGCATGGTATTTCAGAGCTTCAATCTGTTTCCGCACATGACCGTGCTGCGCAATGTCGTTGAGGCGCCTATTCGCGTGCTTGGGCTGGGGCGGGCGGAAGCCGAGTGCCGCGCCGTCGATCTGCTGCGCATGGTCGGTCTTTCGGAAAAGAAAGATCAGTATCCCAGCCAGCTTTCAGGAGGCCAACAGCAACGCGTCGCAATCGCCCGCGCCCTCGCCATGCGCCCGCGCGTCCTGTTGTTCGATGAGCCGACGTCGGCGCTTGATCCACAGCTTGTCGGCGAAGTGCTCGGTGTCATCCGTGATCTCGCGCATGAGCACGATCTGACGATGCTGCTCGTAACCCACGAGATGCGCTTTGCCCGCGAAGTATCCGATCGCGTCTGCTTCTTCGACAAGGGGCGTATCTGCGAACAAGGCAAGCCGGAAGAGATTTTCAGCGCGCCAAGGCAAGAGCGAACCAAGGAGTTTCTCGGCTCGATCCTGTGACGGGCGCAGGCATCGAACCAATCCCGTATTGCTGGCCTAAACGATCGAGCCGACGTCGAAGACGGGTGGCAGCTGCTCGAAGGTGCTGCGAACGGTTTCGAGCGCCGAGCGAAGTGCGGAGTGAGACAGGCGTCCGCCGAGACAGATGCGGATGCCGCCGACCGGGCGCTCTCCGCCCGCAACAAATGGATCGGATGGCGTGACCGCGACGCCTTTTCGGGCAAGCGCACGCACAAGACCCTCTTCCGTCCAACGATCGGGAACGGATAGCCATGCGCAAAGTGAAAGAGGATGGCTGCCGGCAACGAACGGTGCCATCACGTCCGATACGATCGCCTGGCGTGCTTCCGCCTCGCTTCGTTGGACGGCAACCAGAGTGTTGGCGGTTCCATCCAGAACCCAACGGGAGGCCATTTCGGCCACGACGTTTGTAGCGCTCCATCCGGTAACGCGGAGGATCGATGCTGCACGGATGGAATAGTGCGCCGGCACGACGAGATAGCCGATGCGCAGACCCGTCATGACCGACTTGGTGAAACTGGTCACGAAGAAGCCGAGTTCGGGGATGAGATCCGGCATGGAGGGGAGGGGATCGCGCAGCATCGGTTTGTAGACTTCGTCCTCGATGACGAAGATGCCGTGCCGACGCGCTATTCCTGCGATCGCACGACGGCGCTCCACCCCCATTACGTGACTGGTGGGATTGCCGAGCGAGGAAACGATGACGAGCGCCGTCACATCTCCGATGGCGCAGGCAGCCTCGAAAGCCTCGGGGAGAATACCTTCGTGATCTGTCGCCAGGCCGCGCAGGGTAAAGCCCAGAACATTGGCAAGGCCGATGATACCGTGATCGGTCAGGTTCTCTGTCAAAACGACTTCACCGGGACGCACGACCGATGCGACGGCCAGAAACAGGCCATGGGCGGCGCCGTTGGTGATGAGGATCCGATCGGGATCGGCTTTGACCGAAAGACCGTCGAGCCAGACTTGTGCTGCGGAGCGATGGGCATCAAGTCCGGCAATCGGCCTGCAGGGGCGCATGAAGCTGCTATTGTCGCTCTCGGCCAGAGCTTGCATCAGCTCGCGGGCCGAGCGCTCATGCGCCTCGGTATAAACGGCCCGGATGATGGAAAGATCTGCGCTGCCACTTGGATCGCGATCGAGCATGAAGCTGTCGGCGCGTTCCGTGACGCGGCTGCGCACGAAGGTGCCGCGTCCGACTTCGCCGCGCAAATAGCCACGGCGCTCGGCCTCCTTGTAGCTGAGGCTCACGGTCTGGACCGAGATCTCCAGCGCATGGGCAAGCTCGCGATGGGTCGGCATCTGCGCGTGAACCGGCAAAATTCCCTCATCGATGTCGGCAATGATCTTGTCGGTGAGCAGCTTGTGCTTGGTCACGCCCTTGCGATGTTGAAGGACGGGTCTCCAGGCGCCATTGTCCTGGTCTTTTGAATCATGACGATACATGGATTGATCCGGTACAATTATCGGAATCCATCTACACTATCGATCGCCGTCTGGCGACGACCGAATGTGATCAAGCGGCCCATTGTTCACAACGGGCCGCCTGATTATCCCGCAAGCGTATGGAGTGTCTCCGTCGGGGACCGCCTCAGCGGTTTGAGAGCACGCTTTCGATCGCACCGGCCGCCGCCTTGACGATGGTGTCGGCTTCGTCCCGCGTCAGGCAAAGTGGCGGAGCAAAGCCGAGAATATCGCCCTGCGGCATGGCGCGGCCGATGACGCCACGCTCGAGCAATGCTGCTGCTACTTGCGGACCGATCTTCCGCGCGGGGTCAAAGAACTTGCGATCGTCCTTGTCTTCCACAAACTCGACGGCTGCCATCAACCCATCGCCGCGGACCTCTCCGACATGTTTGTGACTGCCGACCGCCTTGGCAAGTTCGGAACGGAAGTAGGCACCCGTTGAACCCGAGTTTTCGACGAGGCCAAGTTCGTCAACCAATTCGAGATTGGCGATGCCGGCGGCAGCGCAAATAGGATGTGCCGAGTAGGTCCAGCCATGGCCAATGGCGCCCATCTGGTCGGATCCCTTGACGAGAACCTCCCACATCTTGTCGGAAACGATGCTGCCCGAAAGTGGCGCATAGGCCGAGGTCAGGCCCTTGGCGATGGTGATCAGGGCCGGCTTCATGCCGTAATGATCGGAGCCGAACATGGTCCCGAGACGACCGAAGCCCGTGACGACTTCGTCGGCGACGAGCAAAACATCGTATTTGTCGAGAACGGCCTGGAACTTCTGCCAATAGGTTTTCGGCGGTGGAACGATGCCGCCGGTGCCGAGGATCGGTTCGCCGATGAAGGCCGCTACCGTCTCAGGGCCTTCGGCAAGGATCAGTTCTTCCAGCCTGTCGGCGCAATGTTGCGCGAACTGTTCTTCGCTCATTGACCGGTCCTCGCGGCGGAAGAAATAAGGAGCTTCGGTATGAAGAATGGGCGCCCGCGGCAGGTCGAAGGCCTTGTGGAAGAGTTCAAGACCGGTGAGGCTGCCCGTCATGACGCCCGAGCCATGGTAGCCGCGCCAGCGCGAGATGATCTTCTTCTTTTCCGGGCGACCGAGAATGTTGTTGTAGTACCAGATCAGCTTGATGTTGGTCTCGTTGGCATCGGAGCCGGAGAGACCGAAATAGACGCGGCTCATGCCTTCGGGCGCACGGTCGATGATCATCTTGGAAAGCGTGATCGATGCCTCCGTGCCATGGCCGACATAGGCGTGATAATAGGCAAGGTTCTTGGCCTGCTCGGCGATTGCGTCGGCGATTTTCTGGCGACCATAGCCGACATTGACGCAATAGAGGCCGGCAAAGGCGTCGAGGCTCGTCTTGCCGTTGGTATCGGTGATGTAAACGCCATCGGCACCGGTGATAACGCGGGTCGGGGTTTCGCCGCGCGCATGCATTCCCATATGGGTCGAGGGATGGAAGAAATGATCCCGGTCCCAGGCGTTCAGGTCGTTGCGCTTGTCTAGCATGGTTTGGTTCCTTTTTCCGTATCAGGAGCGTCAGGCTGTGGTGTCGACGCAGATATATTTGAGCTCGGTGAAGGCCTCGATGCCGTGGCGTGAACCTTCCCGGCCGAGGCCAGATTGTTTCCAACCACCAAAGGGGATCGGACCACCGGTGATCTTCACGCGGTTCACAGCCACCATGCCGTATTCCAGCGCCCGCCCGAGCCGCATCTGCCGCGCGCCGTTGCTCGTGACCACATAAGCGACAAGACCATATTCCGTGTCGTTGGCGCGAGCGACGACCTCCTCCTCCGTGTCAAAGGCGGTCACAGCCGCAACGGGTCCGAATGTCTCCTCATGCATGATGAGAGCGTCCGTGGAGGGATCGACGAGCAAGGTCGGCTGGAAGAAGAGGGCCCCAGCCGAGTGGCGTTTCCCACCAACGACAAGCCTTGCGCCATGCTTCAGGGCGTCGGCGACCTGTTCTTCGACTTTCGCAATAGCTCGCTCGTGCATGAGCGGGCCGATATCGACAGCATCGGTCAGTCCATTGCCGACCTTCAACGCTTGGATGCGCTGGCTGAATGCGGCGACAAAGGCTTCCATGATCGGACGCTGAACGAAGATGCGGTTGGCGGCGAGGCAATCCTGGCCGGAGGTTGCGAACTTGGCGTTAACAGCGATGTCGACAGCGCGATCGAGATCTGCATCGTCGAAAATGACCAAAGGCGCATGACCGCCCAGCTCCATAATGAGGCGCTTCATGGTCGCGGCGCATTGACCGGCGATGAGCCTGCCGATGTCGGTCGAGCCGGTGAAGCTCAATGCCCTCACTCGCTGATCATCGCAAAAGGCACCGACGATGGTTGCCGCATCGCCCGTAAGCACGTTGAAGACGCCCCCGGGGAGGCCGGCGCGTTCGACAAGTTCGGCCAGCGCCAGCGCCGACAGTGGTGTTTCGGACGAGGGATGGGCAACAACGGTGCAGCCGGCGGCAAGCGCCGCAGCTGCCTTGCGAGTGATCATGGCGGTCGGAAAGTTCCAGGGTGTAACGATGCCGACAACGCCAAGCGCTTCCCGGCGGACGATCATTTCAGCGCCCGGCAGATGGCTCGTGACACCCTCTGCATTGATGCGCTTGGCTTCCTCGGCATACCACTCAACGAACCCCGCTGCATAATCGATCTCGCCGCGGGATTCGTTGAGCGGCTTGCCCTGTTCCAACGTCATGATCAGCGCCAGATCTTCGCGTGCCTCGATTATCAATTCGTGCCATTTGCGCAGGATGGATGAGCGCTGCTGAGGCAGAAGTAAACGCCATGCGGCAAGAGCTGCAGCCGCTGTGTCAATGGCCTCGTAGGCTTCTCTTTGGTCGAGGCTGGTAACCCAGCCAAGCGTTGCTGTGGATGCGGGATCCGTGACCTCGAAATTCTTGCCAGCCTTGCCTGCGATCCAACAGCCGCCGACATAGGAGAGGTTTCTCAACAAATGCCGGTCGTTCAGTCTCGACAGGGCTTCATGATAACTGGCACGGGCGTGGAGCGCGGTCATCGGCAAGGTCTCTCTTTCCAGATGACACGATGCTCTCACGGATACTCGCGAGACATTGTCTATTGGTCATGGTCTGAAAGGAGAAAAAAGCTAAAGAAGAAAAAGACTGTAGAGAGTTTCTCTATTCCCCGTCAGGAAGTTCGCCGGAAAGAAGATCCCCCACCGGAAGAACGATTTCTTCCTTCACGGTTTTGGTGACGATGTAGGTGAAGTAACGCTCGATGCCGAGATCGCGATCAAGCAGATTGTCGATTAGGCGTTGATAAGCGTCGATATTCGACGTTGTAATCTTCAGGATATAATCCACGCCGCCCCCGACAGCCCAGCAGGCGACGATTTCCGGGATGGACGCAATCGCCCGCTCGAAGCGCTCGAAGTCGGCCTGTCGATGATTGGTCAGGGTGACTTCCACCATGACGCTGGCGACGGACGCCAGCCGGCGTAGGGACAGCTTCGCATGATAACCGGTGATGATTCCTGCTTTTTCCAGCTTGCGCAGGCGCAGCCAGCATGGTGTCGGTGACAGTCCCACCTTGTCCGCCAGTGCAAGTTTGGTGATGCGGCCATCACGTTGAATGGCGTCCAGTATACGCAGGTCGATCGCGTCAAGTTTCATGTTCAAAAGATTGCTTGCACCACTTCAGATCTCAAGACCAATGGCATCTGAAGGTGAGACTGACAAGCATGCTGGCGCTCATGAGCATGATTTAAAGATACCATCTTGTCCGCTTTCAGGAGCATGTCTGCGGCCGCGTCGACCTTGATTGGATGTTTGGGGCTACAAATTTCCAACGAAAGCTGAGCGGAAGCCACAGATAGATGACGGACGCTGCGTTCCGTTTCCTGGCCCACGATGGTGAGCTGGCTAGATTGATTGGCGCCTTCGATTGATCTTCGACGTCGCTGGGTAAGCCGGAACATTGGCCGCGAAGCCTGAAGACAACGATCTCGACGCTGCTCCAATCGCCTGTGCCCATTGTCACCCTGTGGGGTGAGGACGGCATCATGATTTACAACGATGCCTATTCGGAGTTCACAGCGGCGCGTCATTTGCCGGCAAGCGCCGGAAGGCGGCATGTGCGCCGTCACGTTAAGAGCTCTTTTGGGGGCCGGCATTGAAGGCTTTGGCTGTTGCTTATAGTGTGATGTCAGGATAACCAGTAGCACTCAATTCTGGTAGGATAGCGCTCTCCTGCGAGCAGGTCCGCGGCGGCCACATCGAACAGCCTGCAAAAATACAGCGTACTGGATCCCAGCAGAATGCCGCTTCTCGCATCTTTCCATCGCTTTCCGCGTTTCCTCGCGCTGGCTGGCATCCTTCTCGCCTTCAATGCATGTGCCGGACGCCCCGGGCCGGATGTTCTCAAGGTCGTCTCGACAAAGGATGTGAGGACGAAAGAGGTTATGATCTACACGGCGACGACCCGGGCAAAGGACAAGAAAAACGATAACGGATTTTCGACGGGACGGGCGGAGGATCTGAACTACGCGAAATATACGATATCGATCCCGCCGGACCACAAGGCTTCGACAATCGAGTGGCCGAAAGGCAAACCGAATGCAAAAACCGACTTCGTTGTCACATCTCAAAGCACGCTGACGGCGCCTGCCTTTAACAAGGATGTGGTCGTTCAACAGGGAAAGCGACGGCCTGTCGGCATATTTGTGCATGGATATAACTATACGTTTCAAGAATCGCTTTTCAGGCTGGCGCAGATGGCGACCGACGCGAACATTGACGCCGTTCCCGTTCTATTCGCCTGGCCATCTCAAGGTGCCCTCACGGGCTACATTGCCGATCGCGAATCCGTGCTCTATTCCCGAGATTATCTCGCCTCGCTTCTGATCTCTCTCTCAGCTGATCAGGCGAACGGCGACCTCATCCTGTTTGGGCACAGTATGGGTGGCTTTTTGATCATGGAGACGGCACGGCAACTCAAACTCGAGGGACGGGATGACGTCTTGTCGCGGCTGAGCATCGTGCTCGCCGCGCCGGACATCGACGCCGATGTTTTTCGAAAGCAGATGGACGTGATTGGGAAAATGAAGATACCGCTCACCCTGCTGGTTTCCAAAGACGATCGCGCGCTTGCCGCTTCCAGTTTTCTTGACGCCGATCATCCAAGAGTAGGCCGCTTTGATATCGATGACCCCCTAATCAGGGAGACTGCAGTTGAATACGGGATCAAGGTCGTTGACATTACCTCGGTCAAGGGGACGGACGGCCTTGGTCATGATCGCTTTGTGAGCCTAGCCAAGCTGTATCCACAACTGGCATCGCTGGACGGTGCAAAAGCGAACCGATCGCCGGCGCAGGTCGGGGCTTTCATTTTCGACGCAGCGGGAGCTACGATCGCCAGTCCCTTTCGATTGGTCAGTAAAGTCGTCAGTCCGCAATAGGGCACTCCGCGGCTTCTCTATAGGAGCTGCGGAAGCGAGCCGCCGTTATGCGTCGGGCGGAATATGGGAATCGACACCCATTGTACGCAAATTGTTGCGAACCTCGATAACACCTGCCACCGATCGGACAAGCGTTTCAACATTTCGAGCAACCCGAGCTGTGTCGACGCTGCCCTCCAAGGTGACGATGCCATTCTCGGCCCTGAGGTCGATACCGTCGGCATCGATATCATTGTCCCCGGCAAGACGCTCGGTTATTTCGGCTTCCAGTTGATCGCTATCTATTCTGTCTGCTGAAAGGGGCCCGAGAGTGTGGGCTGTGTCTTCTTCGGAACCTGTCGCGTCTGCCGCGTCGATGATGAAACCGGAGCTAGGCTCTTCGTCGAAGTTTGCAGCGGTGTCACCATATGCCGTGTTCTCGGGGTTGGACGAGGACTTGGCGTCTTCATCCGAATATGGCCATCCTTCGCGCTCATCACGCTCCTCGTAGTCTCGATAATCTTCTTCTCGCGACAACGGCTTCCGTTTATTGGGTTCTTTCATATCGATCTCCTTCTTGAGGAAGGCCAGAGGATGCACGCACCGTCTGACCCGCTAGATCATCCGGTCACGGACCGGCGCGAGGTTGGGGAAGTCAGGTTACCAGTCCCGATCAGGTCTTCCTCCTCATCGCGTTGAGATCCCCCAAGCGCGGCTGCAGCCGAGGCAATGAATGCGCCGATGAGGAGTGACAGAGCGCCAAGCAATGCGGTTGTGGCCGCTGATTTGCGAGCATCATCAGCCACTTTCTGGGCAGCGACCTTGGCGTCGTCGATACGCTTCAAGACTGTGTCTACACGCGCCTTGGCATCGTCAGTCGACAACCCGGTTCGGGCGGCAACGATCGTGGCAAGGTAGGTCTTGTCGTCGTCGGGAATCTGTCCCTGGACGGCACCGTTCAGCAATATGCCTGAGACCTCGGCAATTGCGGCATTATCATTGCTCGTGGCGCGTTGCGGGTTTTTGTCGGGGCGCAGCAATGCGTCGGTAAAATAGGATACCGAAGGATTTGCATTCGAATACGCAGAAGACGTGGCGGTGACGGCCGTTGATGCTGCAGTACCGATTGCGCTACTGCCGGTGGCGGCGAGCGACGTCAATGACAAGGCAAGAAAGCCAGCGACAAACAGGGTAGCCAGAGCCCAACTGACGAACCCGTGAGCGGTGTCCCGGAAGAATACCTCGTCAGTGTGAACCGCAGCCCATTTTGTTCGAAGTCGACCAGTGAGATAACCTCCGAGTGCGGATGAAAGCCACTGCACGATCACGAGCCATATTGCGGACGAGATCGCTAACGAGCCAACCGATGCGCTTTGACCCTGCCAGGGAGAGACCATGGTCAGCCCCACGCCACTACCAAGCAAGAGCAGAATGAGGCTGATGCCTGTCGCAGCGACGGCGCCGCCGATGATCGGGCCCCATGTCAGTGCCGATTGTGAGGATTCGACGGGGATTGCACCCGGCGCGTCTGAAATTGACATGCTCGTCTCCTATCGCATGAAGATAACGAGGAGGATGACGATGGGGAGTGGAATACCCAGTAGCCAAAGAAGAATGCCGCGACCCATGACTGTAAACTCCTCTAAAGATTTTGATTTTCTTCATGTCAGCAACGCGGACGGCAACTGCTTGTTCCCTTCTAGGAAACAATTGACCGTTTCGAATTGCCGCCGTCGTCTTGCCGGCTTTCGAGTTGCGATCACCGCATGCATCACTGTCTGCCGGCCCGCGGCGGATCAGAGCACGAGGTCGCGATAAGGTAAGACACGAGTTACGGAGACGCGTGTGACACCGGAGGCAAGGCAGCCGTGCAGCTGATCCGGTCCGCTGCAAAGACCATTCCTGGAGAACCTACGGATTTCCGTTGTCTTTGCTTTTATTGCCAGTGCGGTCCTTTTTGGCCTTCGCTTCAATCGCCAAGGCTTCATCGGCCTCCTTTTCAGTTTCTTCATGCTGATCTTCGGCTCGCTGCCAGTGATCAAGGTGACGCCCTTCTGGCCGTCCCTCTTCCTCCCAGATCCGATAGGCTCGTTCGCGGCGACTTTCTTCGCTGTTGTCCATTGAATTTGCTCCTTGTTGTCCGGATACGGATTCGATCCTGCCAAGTCCGAGGACGGGCATTTTTTAAGGCCATGAATTCTGACGTATGACTGGGGAGGGCGTGTCTTGCCGTCCTTTATCGATGCGGCATATCTTTCGTCAGCTCATGGAAAGAGGGTGCGCGACGTTTTGCCTTCATGAGCAAATCGAGTTCGATCGCCGAAGGTCCGAACCGGACGAAGAGGTTTTCGGCGATATCGTCATCGAGGCCGTACTTCTTCTGGAATTCCGCCAGTGAGTAGGGCGCTCCCCTTGTCGGTCGGCGTCGCAAAGCCTGTTGTGTTTCCATCCCCGGAATCTCCTTTGTTGTGACCATACAAATCGATGGGGCGGCTGAAAGTTCCCTCCTGATCAAAATACAACTGCAGGCATTTGGAATACCATCCAGGTCGGCGTCCAAGTTCCTGCAGTTGCATTCTTTTTAGCTGCCCTAGGCTTTCTGGAACAAACAGCCATGTCGCACACTTCACTGGCACCGCGACCGACAAATCGTCCAGTCCCGGCTTCTGCTGGGAGGCAGCCATGAGCGGTTATCAAATGGACGACAAAAGTGCTGTGGTGGAGTCTTCAAAGCCGAGAATTCTGGAAATTCTCGGGCCAGGTTTGGTGACTGGTGCCTCGGACGACGATCCGAGCGGAATAGCGACATATTCACAAGCCGGAGCGCAGTTCGGCTACACGGCTAGCTGGACCCTGATCTTCACCTATCCACTGATGGTGGCGATCCAGATCATCAGTGCCCGCATCGGCAGGACCACGGGGCGGGGATTGGCCGGCAGCATGGCGAAATGCTATCCGGGCTGGGTCGGCATGGCTATCACCGTCCCGCTTCTGATTGCCATTATCATCAATCTTGGCGCTGACCTCGGGGCGATGGGCGACGCGGCGAAGCTGTTGGTGAATGGCTATGCGCTCTTCTATGTCGCCGCTTTCGGCGTCATATGTGTCCTTCTGCAGGTGCTACTTAAATACAAGCGTTACGTCGCGGTTTTGAAGTGGTTGAGCCTGGCATTGCTGTCCTACATTGCGACGCTGTTCGTCGTGCATGTCGACTGGTCGAGCTTTGGGCGCGGACTGGTGCTGCCGACATTCAAGATGGATCCAAGTTATTGGTCAATGATCGTCGCGATTTTCGGGACGACCATCAGCCCCTATCTGTTTTTCTGGCAGGCCTCGCAGGAGGCAGAGGATCTGAAGGAAAAGCCAAAAGAGGAGGCGCTGACCGAGCACCCTCAAGAGGCGAAGAAGGCGAACACTCGAATTACTCTGGATACGCTGATCGGAATGGCCGCATCCAATGTCGTAGCACTGGCTATCATCACGACGACGGCCGCCACGCTCAACAAGGCGGGCAAGACGAATATAGAGAGTTCCATCGATGCGGCGAAAGCCATCGAGCCGCTTGCCGGCCATTTCGCTAAAATTATCTTCGCGACTGGCATTATAGGAACCGGTCTTCTGGCCGTGCCAGTTCTTGCTGGATCGGCGGCATATGCCGTCGGCGAAGCCGCGCGCTGGAAAGTGGGGCTGTCGCGTGAGCCGAGCGAGGCAAAGGCGTTCTATACCACCGTCGGGCTGGCGACTGTCATTGGTATGCTGCTGAATTTTACCCCTATCCCGCCGATGAAAGCGCTGTTCTGGAGTGCCGTGATCAACGGAGTGGTCGCTGTTCCCGTCATGGTCATTCTGATGCTGATCGCGTCCAATCAAAAGGTCATGAAGCAATTTGTCATCGGCAGAGGCTTGAGGGTTTTGGGTTGGGCGTCATGTCTCGCCATGTTCTTGGCAGTTGTCGGTATGGCAGTGACGGCTTTTTTCTGAAAGCGGCCGTTGCCAGGCCCCATTAAACTCGTCAAGTCAGAGAGGCAGACATGTTCGACGGCTTTGAGCTTGCCATGATCGATGTGGGGGCGGGGACCTTGCGTGTTCGATATGGAGGCTCGGGACCGCCGCTGCTGTTACTCCATGGGCATCCTCGCACGCACATGACATGGGGCAGCGTGGCCGATCTGCTTTCGCCGCACTTCACCGTGATCTGTCCCGATCTAAGAGGCTTTGGCAAGTCGTTTCAGCCTGCGGACGAAAAAGACAACAATGGTTCGTCAAAGCGCGCCAAGGCGGGCGATTGTCGCAATCTCATGAAGGCGCTCGGGCATGACAAGTTTGCGGTGGCCGGACATGACCGCGGCAGCTACGTGGCCTTTCGGCTGGCGATGGATTTTCCCGACATCATCGAGAAGGTCGCCGTTATCGACAGCATTCCCATCATCGAACATCTCGACAGAATGGACTGGCAGTTTGCGCGCGATTGGTATCACTGGTTCTTCTTCGCGCAGCCGGAAAAGCCCGAGCGAGCGATCAATGCCAAACCGCTGGCATGGTACGACAAGATTGTTCCAGACATGATGGGGCACGATGCCTATGCCGATCTTCTCGCTGTGATCCATGATCCCGCTGTTGTTCACGGCATGATCGAGGATTATCGGGCCGGACTTACCGTGGATCGGGAGCACGAACTGGAAGACCGGGCGGCTGGAAGAAAGATTGCCTGTCCCTTGCTCTGTCTATGGTCGAGCCGCGACGATCTGGCGGTGCATTTCGGCGACCCTCTGGCGATATGGCACTCATGGGCCAACAATGTTCGCGGCCACGCTATCGACAGCGGCCACCATGTTGCGGAGGAGAATCCGACCGCTCTTTCGAACGCGCTGCTGCATTTCTTTCGAGAGCGCTGAGCATTGACATCGGTTCGCCTGGTATCGAGTGGCTCGGCTCGAATAGCTCCAGGGAACTCGCGAGGCTTACCGGAGTTATGGAGAGCATGGACCAGATGATCTCCACCGTTGATATTGCGATCCCCGCGGCCGAAGCGGCACTTTCCTCTGGACTCATTTATATCTCCGATCTGGAAAATGGCATCAGTCGGAGGCAGGGAGCGAATGGGTTTCGCTATTATATGCCGGACGGGCGCCGGATCACCAGCATCAGAGAAATCGCCCGTCTGAACGCATTGGCCATTCCTCCGGCCTATGTGGATGTCGTGATCTCGGAAAATCCTCGCTCTCACCTGCAGGCGATCGGAACAGATGCCCGCGGTCGCAAGCAATACCGCTACCATGCGGATTGGCATTCAGAGCGTGGTCGAGCCAAATTCGACCAACTCGTTGCGTTCGCTGATCGTCTTCCCGATATCCGGGAGAGGGTTGACGCCGATCTGCGTTCTCGCGGCCTGACCATGAACAAGGCCTTGGCGACATTGGTCTGGATGTTGGACAATCTCTACATTCGCGTCGGCAACGCAGCATATGCGGAAGCAAATAGATCCTATGGCCTCACCACCCTTAGAAATCGTCATGTCCATGTTGAGGGAGGACGTGTCAGATTTCGCTTCAAAGGGAAGTCCGGCAAGGAATGGAATCTCGTCCATACCGATCGTCGAATTGCCAATGTCGTGCGGCAGTTGCAGGAGCTGCCCGGACAGCAGCTTTTCCAATATGTCAGCGAAGAAGGTAGTTTCCGGCAAATTTCCTCGCAGGATGTGAACGCCTATATCCGGGAAGCCTCCGGAGGTGAGTTCACCTCTCGTCAATTCAGAACCTGGGGCGCTACCTGCATGGCGGCGGTGCTTCTCGCGCCGTTGGAGGTCGAATCATCGGAACGAGCCATTGCGCGCCAGATCAACGAGGCGATTGATATCGTCGCATCAAGGCTAGTCAACACGCGCTCCGTCTGCAGATCCTCCTATATCCATCCAGCGGTCTTCGACGACTTTAAGCGCGGGAATCTGCGCGCGCTCTTGAAGATTCGGACAGACAGCGAGCGCTTGCTTCAATGGATGGACCTGGAAGAGATTCGCGTCCGGCGCTGGCTCAAGAGGCGGGCTGAAGCAACCTCCGGCCAAGCAGGCGATTTCGTGGGTCACGCCAACGATCTTGTCGTCTGCAGATCGCCCCAGGCAGGAAGCCCATGCGCACCATGATGCTCATCATTTTCGGCGTGCTGGTCGCCTCCGTCCTGGCCATTCTCGTCATCAAGCCGTTTAGCTCGACCGACGGCCGAGACCCTGGTGCCGTCACGCATGGCCCTATCGAACAACCGGAGCCGAAACCTTGACCTCAAGGGTCTAAGGCTTAACGCTCGCGCTCATTGAGGTCGATCTGGCCTTTCTCAGCCAGGATAGGCAACGCGATGTAATGTTGTGTCTCGTTCATTTCCTGCACAGTGACCAGCGTCCCGCCGCGCTCGAGCGCGGCTGCATACGCGGCTCGTTGTTCTTCGTGAAAGAATATTCCCGTGAGGGCATCCAGAAAACCGAGATGGTCGACAGGGTCGGCATTCGGGCGGTTGCCTGGTGTCATGGTGACGGCGTCTCTGGGTATGCCGGCATCTATAAGCGCTTGCACTGCAGCTTCCGCATCATATTCATCGTCGAAAAATGCAGTGAGTGCATAGGAGCCGATCTTGCTTTCGTTGCTCATGATACTTCCTCCATTCGTATGGTCTTCCAGACATAACGAAGGGCAGGGGTGAGGGTTCCCAAAGGAGAAGACCACGGCGGGGATGGAACAAATTGAACCGCGATCAGTTCGTCTTGGGATTAGCCCGAAACCATTGCGAGCCTCCCCCCAATGCTCGAGAGACTTACTTTTTGCCGCGCAGGCCCTTCGTCTGAATATGAGCACGCGCAATTCAGCGCGCACGGCCAAAGTTTCCTTCAGCACTGATCCGTCGCTCGCAAGCGAACCCCAGAAGACAGGTCATATCATGGCTGACAATCAATCGACTACGATGGACATGCCGCAGGACAGACCGATGCGAAAGGCCGCCGGCGAAGCGGATCGCCAACCGACCGCCTCACAAGCGAAACAACCATCATTCATCCGTCGTCACCCTTTCTGGATCGTGCTCGGCATTGTCGTGGTTGCAGTCTTGATTGTTGCGTCATGGTTCGCCTGGAAGATCTATTTTTACCCCTATGAATCGACCGATGATGCCTTCGTCGATGCGCGCAGCTTCTCGGTTGCCTCCAAGGTTTCAGGCTATGTCGCCGATGTTCCGGTCACCGATAACCAGCATGTCCAGGCCGGTGACGTTATCCTGAAGATCGCCCCGCGCGATTATCAGATCGCTCTTGACCAAGCGAACGGGCAGGTGGAGGTCGCCAAGGCCTCTGTTGACAGCGCAAGCGCGCAAATCGAGGCTTCAAACGCCTCTGTCGACGTTGCGAAGGCGCAGCAGAATTCTGCGGAAGCCGCCCTTCAATATGCGCAGCAGGAAGCCACTCGCCAGCAGCAACTGAGCAAGACCGGATCCGGCAGCGTCCAGTCCGTGCAGCAGGCAACGGCAACGCTTCAGCAGGACCAGTCGAGCCTTGCACAGATGCAGGCGAACGTCACTTCGGCGCTGAAAAACAAAGTCGTCTCCGAGGCACAGAAATCCAGTGCGCTCGCGAGCCTCAAGCAAGCGCAGGCGCAAGCCGAGGAGGCCGAGCAGAACCTGAGCTACACGACAATTACCGCAGCCCAACCGGGTCGTGTCGTTCGCCTCACGGGGGCCAAGGGACAATATATCGATGCCGGTCAGGCGATCTCGATGTTCGTGCCCGACGAGATCTGGATCACGGCAAACTTCAAGGAGACGCAGTTGACGGATATGAGGCCGGGCCAGCCCGTCGATGTCACGCTCGACGCTTATCCCGATCACACGATGCACGGCACGGTCGCCTCCGTCCAGCCCGGATCCGGCACTGCCTTCTCGCTGCTTCCTGCTGAAAACGCTACCGGCAACTATGTGAAGGTTACCCAGCGCGTGCCCGTCAAGATCACCGTCGACCAATGGCCGGCGGACGTGGCCATTGGTCCCGGCATGTCTGTGGTCCCGACGGTAACGGTTCGCCCGAGGACTTAGGATGAGCGGGGCAAGCACAGCAGACGGAGCCGCCTCCTCATCATCCCCCCGCGCCATCAATCCCTGGCTGATCGCGATGGTCGTGTCGCTGGCGACGTTCATGGAGGTGCTGGACACCACGATTGCCAATGTCGCGCTTCGCTATATCTCAGGCGGCCTTGCCGTCAGCTCCGACGAGGCGTCGTGGGTGGTGACGACCTATTTGGTGTCCAACGCCATCGTGCTTGTCGCCAGCAGCTATCTTTCGGAACGTTTCGGGCGGCGGCGGTTCTATCTCCTGTGTCTCGCCACATTCACGATCGCCTCGGTTCTGTGCGGCCTTTCCTGGAATCTGCAGACATTGCTGCTGTTCCGGGTCATCCAGGGGTTCGCCGGCGGCGGCATGATCCCGACCTCGCAGGCGATCCTCGCCGATGCCTTTCCGCCGGCAAAGCGAGGACAGGCCTTCGCACTCTTCGGTGTCGCCGTCGTGGTCGCGCCAGTTGTGGGACCGACGCTGGGCGGTTATCTATCGGATAATTTCTCCTGGCACTGGTGCTTCCTCATCAACGGTCCCGTCGGCATTTTTGCTTTCGCGCTCGTCTATGCCCTATTGAAGGAGACGCCGGAAATTGAACGGAAGCGCCAGGAGTTTCGCAATAGCGGTATCCGTTTTGATCTCGTCGGCTTCCTGCTGGTTGCCACCTTTCTAGGCTCGCTCGAACTCACCCTCGATCGCGGGCAGACCGAGGATTGGTTTGGCTCCGGCTTCATCATCTCGACGACGGTAATATGCGTTCTGGCGTTCCTTCTGGCCATCCCCTGGGTCTTGACCAAGGCCAATCCGATCATCGACGGGTGGCTGCTCGGCACGCGGCAATTCGGGGCCTGCTTCATCGTCATGATGGCAACCGGTGCCATCCTGATCGCCACCACGCAATTTATCCCGCAGGTGGTGCAGGAGAATTACGGATATACCGCCACCTGGGCCGGTCTCGCCCTGTCACCCGGCGGCCTCGTCACGATGGCCATGATGTTCGTCGCGGGGCGTCTCAGTTCTGTGATCCAGCCGAAATACATGATCGCGGTCGGTGCGGCGATCATCGCGGTGTCCATGTGGCAGCTCACCTCGCTCTATCCTGGCCTCAACTTCGGCTTCTTTGTCTGGTCTCGCCTTTATATTGGACTTGGCCTGCCGTTGATTTTCATCCCGATCACCTCTGCCTCCTATTATGGCCTGCGGCCAGACCAGACCAATCAGGCATCGGCCATGATCAATGCTGGCCGCAACATCGGCGGATCGATCGGCGTGTGCATCGCATCCAACGTGCTGGCGCACCGCCAGCAATGGCATCAAAGCCGCCTTGTGGAGCATGTCGTGCCATCCTCGCCGGCCTATCATGAGACGCTGCAAACCATGTCGCGCTATTTCGCAGAAAAGGGGGCGACCACGGCGGATGCGCAGGCACAGGCAACTGCTTGGATCGGCCAGCAGGTGCAAACCCAGGCGAGCTTTCTGGCCTATATCGACGTTTTCCATGTGTTGATGCTGATCGTACTTTGCGCCATTCCGCTCGCCCTGATCCTCAGCAATGTCGATCTGAAGGAAGGTGGCGGCGGAGGCGTGCATTGAGCCGGGTCCGTGATTGCGGTGTCAATCGCGGAACCAAGCCCAGGTGAGCCCGTTCACTTCCGATATAGGAGGAAACTCATGGCTCCCCGTTCATTCTGGAAAGGTTATCTGAAACTCTCGCTCGTGACCTGCCCGGTTGCGATGGCGCCGGCAACGAGCGAAAACGAAAAGGTTCGCTTTCACACCCTTAACAGGGCCACCGGCAACCGTGTCGTCAGCCGCTACATCGACAACGTCACCGGCAAAGCCGTGGACGAAGATGGTGAGGTCAAAGGATATGAGCGGGGCGAGGGCGATTATGTCATGCTGGAAGACGACGAACTCGATGCGGTGGCGCTTGAGAGCACGCGCACGATCGATATCGAAATGTTCGTGCCGCGCGACAGTATCGAATGGATCTGGCTCGACACGCCGCACTATCTGACGCCGGATGATGCCGTCGGTGAGGAAGCCTATTGTGTCATCCGCGATGCCATGGCGGCCACGCAAATGATCGGAGTCTCGCGGCTGGTCATGTACCGTCGCGAGCGGGCGGTCATGCTGGAACCACGAGACAAGGGTATCATATTATGGACATTGCGATTTGGCGATGAAGTGCGCGGCGAGGGGGACTATTTCGGCGATATCGAGGCGAAATCAGTGGATTCGAAGCTGCTGGGCCTGGTGCGAAAACTGATCGTGGAACGCACCAAGCCGTGGGATCCCGGCATGGTTGCCGATCCCGTGCAGCAAAAACTGCTCGACATCATCGCATCCAGAAAGAAGGGCCGCAAACGCCCTGCAAAGGCTCGAGCCGATGGAGAGGCGGCGCCCGGCAATGTCATCAGCATCATGGACGCGCTTCGAAAGAGCCTTTCGCAGGAAGCCGGCGCAAAGAAACGGTAGGGGTCGAGGTTGCGTTAATCACGTTAGAATGGCCGGCCTCAGACGCTGCGCTTCCGTCTTTTCTCGGCACGTAGCGGCACGGCCGATGTCTTGAATTCGGCCCATGGGTCTGAACGAAGTGCGCCAAGCCTTGCCGGCGCGTTGAGCACGGTGAAATAGTCAGGTCCGATGGCGGGGCTAAGCTCATCCCATGACAGAGGCATGGAAACCGCGGCACTCGGACGGGCGCGCGTCGAATATGGCGCTACCGCCGTGGCGCCTCGCTGGTTGCGAAGGTAGTCAATCAGGATCTTTCCCTTCCGTTTCGATTTGGCGATGGTCGAGACGTAACGTCCGGGGCTGTCAGATGCCATCGCATCGGCGATACCCTTCGTAAAGGCTTTGATCTCCGGCCATTCAGCTTTCGGCACGAGCGGGCAGACAATGTGCAGACCCTTGCCGCCCGATGTCTTGACGAAGGGGGTAAGCCCTGCCTGTATCAGCCGCTCTCGCGTTTCCTCCGCTGCAGCAATCACCTCGCTCCAATCGACACCAGGCCCCGGATCGAGGTCCATGACGATGGTGTCCGGCTTCTCCCAATTGCCGATCATCGATCCCCATGGATGAATCTCAAGGACCGCTGCCTGCACCAGGCTGATCAGCCCATCGAGACCGTTGATGCTGACATAGGGCTCTTCGTCTTTAGGATCCTTGGCTAGAGCGATATTCCGGTTCATGCCATTCCATGCGTGTTTCTGGAAGAAGTGCTGGCCATTGATCCCGTTCGGGCAACGGACCAGCGCCAAGGGTCGACCGACGATGAACGGCCCGATATGGCTCCAGACTTCAGCATAATAGTCGGCAAGCCCAGCCTTGGTCACACCCTCGTCCGGCCAATAGAGCCGGTCGCCATGGGTCAAGGTCACGTTGGGTCGGACAGGTGTTGCCCGTGCCTTCGCCGCAGCTTTCGGCACCTCGCGCACGATTTCCAAGGGATCCTTGTCTTCGCGCAGACCGCGGAAAGAGGCGTGGCGCAAGTGCCCGTCGGCTGTCCAGGTGCGAAATTCGACTTCTGCCACCAAATCGGGCCGCACGAAGCGGACGCCTCGACTTTCCTCGGCGGTCAGTGTCACCGCAAAGGGGCATTGTTCGGCCTTCAGGCGGCTCAGTTTTTTGAAGAGCTGCTCGGCAACGACATTGCTGAAACCCGTGCCGACGCGACCGACATGCTCGAGCTTGCCGTTGTCGTAGACGCCAAGGACAAGCGATCCGATAGCCTTTCTGGAGGTGCTGGAGGCGACCCAGCCGGCAATGACGAACTCCTGGCGCGACGAGCATTTCGATTTGACCCATGTCTTTCCGCGCCCAGATCGATAAGGGTCACTCGCCACCTTGGAAACGATGCCTTCGAGGCTCAGCCGGCAGGCATGCTTCAACAACAGGTCACCATTCGCATCGAAATGGCTGCTGAAGCGCAAAATTCCCGTCTCTGAGGGTATGATCTGCTGCAGCAGTTCCTTACGCTGGACCAGCGGGCAAGCCCGGAGATCATAGCCGTCGAGATAGATGAGATCGAACGCGTAGAAGACGAAGCGATCGCTGCGGCCCTCGCTGAGATCCGATTGCAACGCGGAGAAATCCGAAGCGCCGGCTGCCTGCTCCACTACCAGCTCTCCATCGATGATGGCCGCTCCGACGGGCAGGCCCTTGAAGGCGCCGACAATGTCCTTGCCGAACTTTGCCGTCCAGTCGAGGCCGCTGCGGGTCAGCAACTTGACGCGGCCGGCCTCGATGCGAACCTCAAGCCGATAGCCATCGAATTTGATTTCATGAAGCCAGCGTGCTCCGAGCGGCGGCTTTGACACCAGAGTTGCCAAAGCAGGCTCGACGAAGGTCGGGAGTGCCGCTTTTTTTGCACCTTTCACGGTAGACGGTTCGGCGAGGGCGGGCGCCGCATCCGGGGGGGTGGGTTCGGGCTTATTCTTCGGCTTGGGTTTCCTGCGATCGATCCTGCCCGTCCTGGAGGACCAGCATGGCTCTTCTCCCTTGACCTCGTCGATCTCTCTGCCCGTTTTGGCCGATTCCGGTCGCTCATCGAGTATGTCGGGCGCGCCTTCCGGTCGGGCCGCATCGTCCTCTCCTTTGATCAGCAGCCAGTTTTCTCTCTTGTCCCGTGGCTTTCCGGCCATGCGGATCAGATGCCAATGACCTCGCAGTTTTTCTCCATGCAGCTCGAATTCGAGATGGCCCTTGGCGTAACCCTTATGGGGATCGCCGAGCGGCGTCCAGGAACCGCGATCCCAGACGATGACGGTGCCTCCGCCATATTCGCCCTTCGGGATGGTGCCTTCGAAGTCGCCATATTCCAGAGGATGATCCTCCGTTTGTACGGCGAGCCGCTTCTCGCCGACGACCAGGCTCGGTCCCCTGGTGACGGCCCAGCTTTTCAACACGCCATCCATCTCAAGGCGAAAATCGTAATGAAGCCGGCGCGCCGCATGCTTTTGAATGACGAAGCTGTTGCCGGCAGGCTTTCGCTTTCTGGCCGCCCGGCCCTTCGGCTCTGCTGTTCTGCCGAAATCGCGTTTACGGTTGTAATCCTCTAGCGCCATTGTCAACTCGCCTTGCGCTCACGCCGTGACGGCGTCCGCGGGTTCGATTTCGCTGTCTTTCCACGCGCAGAACCCGACTTCGTCGCTGCCCGTTTCGATTTGCCGCCATTGCGCAAGCCGGCACTCTCTCGCAGAGCCGCCATGAGATCGGTGACATCGGTCGCTTTGGTGGGCTTGCGTACTGGGATCGGCTTGCCTTCGACTTTGGCCTTGACGAGCTCGGTGAGCGCCGCCTCGTAGCGATCGTCGAACGCGCTCGCGTTGAATGTGCCTTTCTTCGTGGCAATGATGTGCTTGGCGAGATCGAGCATCTCGCCCTTGATTTTGATATCCGGCACATCTTCGAAGGCCTCGTCCACCGGGCGAACCTCATAGTCGAAGTTCATGGTCGTGGCGATCAAGCCCTTTCCATGCGCGCGGATCATGAGCGTCCGCAGGCGCCGGAAAAGAACTGTCCGGGCGATCGCGGCGACCTTCTGCTTACGCATGCCTTCGCGGATCAGCGCAAAGGCCTCTTCACCGGCGGCGGCTGAAGGAGCGAGATAGTAAGGCCGATCAAAATAAACGTCATCGATATCGGAGCACGCAAGAAACGCCGTCACGTGCAAGATCTTGTCGCTTTCCGGAACGGCAGCGGCGACCTCGTCGGGTTCAAGGATGATGTAGTCGTCCTTGTTGATCTGATAGCCCTTGACCTGATCGTCGCGCTCGACTGGTTTCCCTGTCTCGCTGTCGACGAACTCCCGCTTCACGCGATTGCCGGTTTCCCGGTTGAGGGTATGGAAGGAGATCCGCTCAGACGTCGAAACGGCGGTGTAGAGGGCGACCGCGCAGCTCACCTCGCCAAATTTCAGAAATCCCTTCCATTGCGCGCGCGGGGCCATATGACAACTCCAGATCGACACTCCGAATCAAACGAGATACGCCGAGCATTGTTCCTCGGGCGGCAGAGGGCGCCTGGCTTGGCGGCACCGGCGCGAAAGGAAATCAGATATCGATCAGGGCAATCCCGAGATCCTTTTGATGGCGGCGTCGAAGATGGCCTGGCGCTTCGACAATCGTTGCCTCCAATGTCGGGTGAACGGTTCCGTCGAGAAAATGGCCTCCGCGGGTCGAGCCATCCTTCAGGCCAAGGACAGCATGGAGATGCAGGCTCGCCTTGCCGTCATCACCCGTAGCAATGTCGCCGATGAGGCTCAGCACCTCGCATTGCTCGGTAACGGGAATCTTGCGGTAACTGCGATCGGCAAAATCAAACCAGCCTACAGTTGCCTTTTCGAAAGCACCGATGGCGCTGATCGAAGCTGCCGTCAATCCTTGTTCCGTCGCAAATGTTGCGAGCGCGGAGTAGGCTTCTTCTTTGGCGTCGAGTACGACGACGTAGGTCTTTGGGCCGTCTACCTCGCTGATTTTTTTGAAGTTCATGAGGAATTCCTTGCCATATTGGCGTCATGGGATTGGGCAATCGGCAAATCCGCTTGGACTGGTTTCGGTCCGCAATTCGCGCCTGCAGGGGGCATGATGCCGCCAATCTGCTCATGAGGCTCGTCCGTCTTCGTCATCGATAACGTTGGTATCGGGGCGGTCTCCGCCATCGGCGTGTTCCGTATGCCAGCCGCCATCGGGAAGCTGATAGGCAATCTCGGCGTCGCGACCTTCGAGATGCTGGCGTTCGGCCGCCGCCTTGGCCGCGGCAAGCGCGGTGTCGTGGTCCGGGAAGGTCTCAGACCAAACGTCTCCAAGGCGGTAGCCATATCCGCCATCGTGCTTTCCAACATGGTAGGTAACAGTCATCCCCTTATCCTCCATTATGGCGCCTTCTGGCGCTTACCGTCTTGCCAGGCGCATGACGAGCGATACGACGAACAATAGGAGAAAGATGAAGAAAAGGATTTGAGCGATAGACGCCGATGCACCCGCAATGCCACCGAACCCGAGCGCGCCTGCTATAAGAGCCACGACTAGAAATACCAGCGCGTAATAGAGCATCTTTGCCTCCACAGTTGTTACGATGGGACAACGACGCAAACCACGCTTGGTTCCTCGCAATGAACAGGAGGTCTATTAATTGATTGAATCACAAGGATATTGAGGCGTGTACTCATGCTTGGCGACCCGTTCGAACAGGCCCGCTGGCGACCGCCGCCGACGTTGGATTTGAAGTCTTCGTTATTGGCGATGATAGTCGGAACAAAGGCCAGAAGGCCGAGTTACTACCAAGTCAGAATGGATTGGCAGATAACCCGCTTGGGTGAGGAGGAACGATGGCCACTGACAAACACGAGCAGATCCGCCGCCGCGCTTACGAGCTATGGGAGGAGGAAGGCCGCCCGGAGGGAGCGGCAATGCGGCATTGGCTGCAAGCCGCCGATGAACTGGAGGAAGACAATGAGCACGAGACACTTACGGATCTGATTGATGAGGACGACCGTGATGACGAAGCCATGCTTCATGCCGCTGGCGAAAGCGGAGATTTTGGCCGGTCGCCGCCTAAACGGAAGAACGGTAACATCGCCGAACGCTGATCATTATACGAAATCCTGAATGCTCAACTCAGGAGAATGGCGCCGGTCGGCATCGTCAAAGATGATAGCTCTGAATCCTAGCCGCCGCCGCTCTAGGTGAAATTGATTGAGGGCAAAAAAGACATGACTTCATTGCGGCGTCTGGGAGCAAGCCCCTCTATTTCCTGTTTCCAGAAGGTTTCGGCTTCCACCGGATCGGGCTCCCAGCTCTTGGTCGACAGAATATTATCATCCATCATCAGGAGTCGGCGTCCACCCAGTCGCAGGTATTCGTTTGCAAGGTCCTGAGCGCTGTTGTTCATCATTCTATTCCTCGAAAAGGATCGATAGCGTCTGCAATCCATTGTCTGTTTGCTGACATGAAATGGCTTGCAACGACGATCGGGAGGGTTGTGTGGACCCTCCCATAGGTTTCGTCACTGGCATTTTGTAGTCGAGGTCTTGTCGTTCGTTTGACTGTCCTGCGCGCTATTGCTCTGCGTGGTGTTTTTACCGGTCTTCATAGCGTTGCAGTCCTGGGATTGACCGTTGGAATTGGCGTGGCTGCCGGACGTATCGCTGCCGTTTGTACTTCCGTTTCCGTTGGACGTGCCGCTGCTCTGCGACCCTGTACCTGCGCCATTGCCACTGCCCGAGCCGCTGGAGCCGGACTGCTGCGCCATGGCGGCAGTAGCCATGCCGATCGAAAGGGCACACACGGCGATCATCTTCGTCAACATAGGATTTTCCTCTCTTCTGTTGTCATGTTCAAACTCGCCGGCCATGAAGTTGTTTCGAAATATTCGGAATTTATTTCTCGGGAACCTCCGCAACCCTGCGCCGTTAACGGCAGTAGTTTGATATGTCTTCCACTAACAGGTCTTGCCTTGGACAATTCCGCGCCATTGACGCAACGACATGCCTTGCGCCGCGACCAGCCACTCTGGGCTGCCATCCGCGGCGGATCGATCAAGACGGGCCGAACCATTGCTCACAGCGCCTATGACGTGATCATTGTCGGTGCCGGCATAAGCGGTGCCCTTATGGCGCATGCACTGAGCGGAAAAAGCCTGCGCGTCCTCGTGGTCGATCGGCGGTCACCCGTGCAGGGAAGCAGCCTGGCAAGCACGGCGATGATCCAGCATGAAATCGATGTTCCTCTGCATGTGCTTCAGAAAAAGATGGGGGTCAGGGAAGCTCAGCGCGTGTGGCAGCGTTCGGCCAGTGCGGTGGAGCAACTCGCTAGAATTGTACACGATCTTAATGTCAAATGCTCGTTCCAGAGAAAGAGGACCCTGTTCTTGGCCGGTGAGGAGTACGGCTCCCGCGCATTGAAAGCAGAATGGGAGGCAAGGAACGAAGCGGGCATCGGTGCAGACCTGCTAGGTGCATCAATGCTACGAGAACAGTTCCAGATCGTTCGCACAGCGGCGATCGACAGCACGATCTCCGCCTCTGCGAATCCCGCACAACTGACAGCGGGAGTTCTTCGGCGGGTCGGGATGCATGGCACGGAGATCGTTTCCGGTGTCGACATCAAGGATGTCAGGGCGTTTGACGAGGACGTCGTGCTCTCGACGTCGGAAGGAGTCCTGCTGTCGGCGCGACATGTCGTGTTCTGCACGGGTTATGAATTCTTGGAATCGCTTGCGAACAAAAGCCAGAAGGTGATTTCCACCTGGGCTCTCGCCAGCCGCCCCAAGCTCAAACGGCCAGATTGGCTGGATCAGTATCTCGTCTGGGAAGGATCCGATCCGTATCTCTATTTTCGATCCACACCTGACGGCAGGATCATTCTTGGGGGAGAAGACGAAAACGGTGAAGACGCCTATAAGGACGAGGCGAAGCGCGCGCGCAAGACGAAGGCGCTGGTCGAAAAGCTAGCGGACCTCACAGGCATAGCGATCGGGAAGCCGGAGTTCGAATGGTCGGCGGCCTTTGCCGTCACACCTGATGGCCTGCCTATGATTGGCCGTGTCCCTCACATGAAGAACGTGTTCGTGACGATGGGTTTCGGGGGAAATGGCATCACATTCAGTCAGATCGCAGCCGAGCTGATCGCGGGCGAGATCCTTGGGCATCATGATGCCGATTGGGACCTGTTTCCGATTTCCTGAGGCGATCAGGAGTTCAGCGGCCGTCATTGTGCGGATGAGACGCCCGCCAATGTTGGGAACTATAGGCTGTTGCGGGCGTTCGGGTAAGGCCAACACAAGAGGAGGCTAAAATGATTTCCGCAGACAAGATTGCCGAACATATGGAAGTAATCGCCGCAGACGGCATCCATGTCGGGACCGTCGACCACATGGACGGAGAAAGCCGTATCAAGCTCACCAAAAGCGGTTCCGATGATGGTCGGCACCATCTGATCCCGATCGACTGGGTCGACCACGTCGACGCCCATGTGCATCTGACGAAAAATTCGGACGATGTCCGTAGCCAGTGGTCTTCGATCAACTGACAGATCCTGAGGGGGCCATGGTCATTGATCCGTGGCCCCGTTCGCTGGCATCATCGCGCGGTATTCGAACTATATCGATACGATAGCGTACTCTGCTCTTGCGTAGGTTTGATATCCTCAACCACTATCGCTTCGCGGAGGGATCCAAATTCTTCTTTACGCGATCGGCTTCATCCGCATCGGCGCGTCCCGATGGGATTCCTGGGGAAGTGGTCGATACAGGGTCCGATGCTGGAAAGGTGTCTTCCAGGCCTTTCTCGAGTGAGCCCTTGGCGGTCTTTCTGCGCTGCTCGGCCTGTTCCTGTCTCATGGATTCGACTGCTGGCGACTTGCGATTGGGCATTGATGTTCCTCCGGTGTCCAGGGTAATCCGCCTGGCTCCAGGAAGTTCCGTCTTGGCCGGTCCATCGGCAATCTCGACAACGTTCGGCAGAGCCAAATTTGCTTTGCATCGCTTTGGCGAGATGTTCAGCGTCCTCGTCGGTAGCGCCGACCATTTGTCGGAAGGGACGCTTGGGTTCGTGTGGCCTTCGTTGACGGACATAAAGCCGTTTGCAGTCGACGGAACAATCTAGGGTCTGACGTGTTTCCTCCAAGTATCCGAAACTGGATGCAAAATTCGGAGGAACTCCATGAAAAAGTTGGCTTTTAGCCTTGCTGCCATATGTCTGGCGGCCCCGGTCGCGTTCGCCCAGAGCGAGACGCCCAAGACATCGCAGACGACTCCTGCAATGTCCACCTCCGGCGAAACCAATCCCGGCGCACCGGTCGCCGGCAAGAACAGTTTTACCGAGGCCCAAGCAAAATCGCGGATCGAAAACGCAGGCTACACCGACGTGTCGGGTCTCAAACTCGATGACCAGGGCGTATGGCGGGCGATGGCCAGCAAGGATGGAAAGCAGGGAAGCGTCTCTGTCGACTTCCAAGGCAATGTCGTGATGGCAAAGTGATCGCTTTCAGCGATCGAACCACAATAAAAATGAAGAGGAAATGCCGATGACCATCGTTAGTGGACTTTATGACAATTACGACGACGCGCAAACCGCCGTGAAGGCCTTGGAAGATGCAGGTGTGCCTTCCGATCAGATCAGTATTGTCTCGCGCAAGGACGGTAAGGAAAAGGTCGAAGGGCAGGGCAACAATGCCGCCGAAGGTGCCGGAACAGGCGCTGGAATTGGTGTTGTCGCCGGTGGCGCTGGTGGCTTGCTGGCAGGGCTTGGCATGCTAGCCATCCCTGGCGTTGGCCCCGTGGTTGCGGCCGGTTGGCTCGTCGCGACAGCGGCCGGCGCCGTTGCGGGCGCCGTGGTCGGTGGCGCTGCAGGCGGGATCGTCGGCGCAATGATCTCATCGGGCGTTCCCGAAAAGGATGCCCACTTATATGCCGAAGCTTTGCGTCGCGGTGGCTCCGTCGTCATTGCAAAAGTGGCTGATGACCAGGTTGCGGCATCACAGGCGATCCTTAACGACGCACGAGCGCTCGATCTTGATGACCTTCGGGCCAAGTATAGCGCCGATGGATGGTTGCGCTTCGATGATGCGGCCGATCCATACACGTCCGATCAGATTGCCGCAGAGCGTGGGCGCGATCGGATAGATCCCCGCGCTTAAGTGACTTCGGTGATGAGCGGCGAGGACTGCCCCTTTCGCTCGTCACCGCATATCGGGGTCGCATGAAGCGGAAATTTTCGCAATCAGCTCAATTCGGCATTTCGGCCTTTCTGGTGGCAAAAGTGGTCTCTGCTCCGAACTCTCCGCATGTCGGCGTTTTTGGAAGCTGGAGATGTCAACGTCCCATTGCCTGCCCAACGGAACAATCGCGGAACGATCGCGTTCGGTAATCATGGTCCAACGTCGCTGGACTTTCACAAGTTCGTCAAGGAGACGAAACAATGACAAGTAAAATCAGCATATTGTTCGGTGCTCTTGCAATCGGTGCGCTGGTACCGCTGGCCGCTCACGCTCAGGGCGTGGTGGGAGGAGCACAAAATGGTGCAGACCAAGGCAATCGTCAGGCCGGGCCGGTCGGTGCCGTGGTTGGCGGCGCGGTAGGCGCAGTAACCGGCGGCGTGAATGGGCTGCTGGGAATCGATCAACGCCCCCGTTTTCACGACTATGTCGTCCGCGAGAACCGACCGTCGATTGTATATCAGGATAGCGTTGCCGTCGGCGCCGTGCTTCCAGAGGACGGCGTGGAATACTATGACGTCCCACCAGAATACGGGGTGACGAAATATCGTTATACCGTTCTGAACAACCACATCGTTCTCGTTGATCCGCACACACGGACAATCGTCGAGGTAGTTCAGTGAGAACACGACTGCATGCCCCTGAATAGTGGAAGACATGATAGTTATGTCTACGCGTGACCGACTGATCGATCGCGTCGGAAGCCGCTGTTTCGGCCACGCCGCCACCGCGGTAACACTTATGCCGCCGACTGGCCGTCGGCGGACGCGTCGAGCCCGTCCTACCTCCGCTTTTGAAATCGCTGATGTGAGATCGCCGGCTGAGCCACGACCGTCTTTTGATTGGAACATTGTCGCTGCCGACCGGTTTCGCTCGCTCAATGATGGAGATGATGATGGCAGACAAAAGTGACGATACTGGCAGAGTATGGGATCTGGTCGACAAGATCGGATTTTGCATGCTCACGACGAAGACTAACGGCGATCTGCGGGCACGGCCGATGGCGGCGCACGCAGAGCGTATTGAGAACGCAATATACTTCCTGACAGATGCCGCCAGTCATAAAGACGACGAGATAGCTCGCGCTCCGAGCGTCTGCCTTGCCTTTGCCGATTCGAAGGGTCAAAAATACGTCTCGATTTCTGGTGCCGCTGAAGTCTTGAACGATCGGGAGAGGGTTAAGGAACTATGGGCCACACCTGCCAAAGCGTGGTGGAACAATGCCGACGACCCGTCCATCCGAGTCCTCAGAGTGACCCCTTCCTTCGCGGAATACTGGGATAGTCCTGGCACAGTGATCAGCTATATAAAAATGGCCGCGGCGGCTGTCAGCCACTCGCGCCCGGACATGGGCACCAACGCCAAGATTGAGATGTAGACAATCTCGCAGGCTGATTAAGGCCAGATCGGTCATCCATCGCTAAGGCCCCGAACCAATCGTGCCAGCCGTGCCAGCTTTCGGCTTGCCCATCGAATTCTTTACAGCGGGAATTCCCAGTAGCAGATGATTTGCTCTGATCCCTTCGAGAACACCTTATCTCTGAGGTGCTCGTGAGATTGTAATCAATGCATAATCTCATGAAACTTAACAGCTCGCCTCGGCTCATGGTTCACATTCATTCTCAAATCGGCCTTCAAGACGGAGGCCGTGAATATCCCCTCCGGCATCACCGCACCGAACTTCATTCCGAATGTCGAGGAACTGGCTGCCACCAATCCTGACCTCGTGGTGCAATGGCCCGAGTACGGTGCCAATATCGTCGAGCCGATTACCAATGCCGGTCTTCCCGCATGCTCATTTCCTGCGGGCACGGAACAGAAGGCGCGCGACTATCAGGCGATGGTCGCCACCGCCATGGGTAAGCCGGAACGGACCGAACGAAGTTCTTCCTAAAAAAATGGCCCGGTCTGATGCCGGGCCAAAGTTGTGGGAGCGAGCAGACCGGGAGAGATCAATGACTCGCGCAGCTTTAACGGGCGCAGCTTTGAATAGTTCCCCGCAGCGCAAACCGCTGGGCTAATTCGTCGAATTGTGCAGCGAGGAGATCGCAGCGGCCTTCGAGATGCCTGGCGAGCCCGCGGCCCTCCTTTCAACGATAACGCGGGCGCCTCACATTGAAGCCCTCAGCGTTGCCAAATCGATGAGGGCAGCACGCGAAGGGTCGGTGCTTCCGCCATTGGCCCAATAGTTTACGATCTGCGGTGGAAGTCAGGACTTCATCTTCGCGTCCGCCTTCCTACTGCGCGTCGGATGATCTCAAGGTCTCGTTCCGTGCGAGCTCCAGCTCTTGGCGGATTTCTGATGGGCTCAGGCTTACTGCATTGGTCATTTACGGATCAAAGGGCATGATTTTAATATATTACTTTTAGAAGCTTGGTTGCCATGCCGCCACATTGCTTCCAACCTTTGAGGATTCTGTCATGAAGAAAAAAATTATCGCTTTGGCCTTGCTTGTCTTTGCATCTCCCTTGGCCGTACACGCTGCGACCCTCAAGTTCCCCAGCGAAAAACCCGTTGCCAGTATTACCATTCCGGATAGCTGGAAGCCGGAGGAAACAGACAGCGGCGTCCAAGGAACATCGGCGGATTCTGCCATCTATCTTTCCGCTGACGTTGCCAGCAGCAAGTCAATGGACAAGGTCGTCACCGACGCCATCGATTTCCTCGCGAAGAACAAAATCACGGTTGATCCCTCGACCCGAAAGGAGACGCCTGTCACCGACGTCAACGGGATGCAGATGACGACCCTCGAGTGGGACGGCAGCGATGAAGACGGCCCGGTCAGCGTTGGTTTGCTCTTCGTGCAAACATCCGGTGACAACGCCCTCGTCGTAACCTATTGGGGAACCAAGGGAGAGGAAGACAAGCATGCCGCCGAAGTTCAGGCTATCATCGCATCGATCAAGCCGGTTGAATGATCGGTGAGAAAGCTGTCGGTCCGGTCGTCACCGCCGTTGGCTGGAGGCCCGGATCGGCCGCAGGCTCGTCTTCGAGTTATTGCTGTCGGACAGCGAAATCGTAGGCCTTGGGAAACTACCTCGGCATCGCATCGAGCGCGGGATAAGTTTCGCATGAAATTCAGCAAACCAGCCCTTCGAAGGAATTTTGTGACGTCCGCGGCAAAGACTTCTCAAGAAGCGATTGTGCATTGAATCTCAGGTGGGCAGGCACCATATGGACGGTACCGGAGACATCTGAAACGGGCGTCGCCGAGTGTGGGTGCACAATGTGCCTCAGCCCCAAAGAAGGAGGACAGCATGTCTTCCATTCACGGCGTATATATCCGGCAAAGTTTGTGGCAATCCGCTCGCCGGTTCCGGTTTATGGAATTGTTCATAAAATCCACCCCGCTGATAGGCCTCGCCTTTCTAGTATACGTTACCTTTAAGGGTATTCTTTCGTAGCGCTTGGCGGTTCAAGCCCAGCCTTCGTAGGCCCTCTGACTCTCGTGACAGCGGCAAGTCGTACCAAAGAGAATTTCTTATCATATTCGAGGTCATCCATCATGGAACGCACCACAGAAACAGAAATCACCTTTGCCCATCCGTTTGTGTTGAGCTCGTTGATTGTACCGCTTGAAGCGGGAACCTATCGGCTGATTGTCGATGAGGAGGAAATCGAAGGCCTGTCGTTCTCGGCATTTAGAAGAACGTCGACGCAGCTTGAGATACCGTCGATAGAAACATCTATCGGAACCAGGCAACGCCTGCGCGTCTCTTCGCAAGAAATCGAAACCGCCCTGGCTAAAGACGCAAGAGCTGGTGATTAAGCCTGTTCGGGGGCTACCCGCAATTGGTAAGTCGAGCCAGGACCCCAACTATGAAAAGCTCGTGACATGACGATCGCATTTCCGAACAGGGCCAGAAGCTATGACGCTAAGGCCAAACATATCCGCTTCCTCGGGCATGACGGCATGTTCGAAGTCCGATTCTTCGTGGAAATCGATGTCCTGACGAATGGGCTTCTTTCTGCCGGGGAGTCGGAACGCGATTATCTCAATGCATTCGACAATTTGCGAAGCAGAGTTTTGGACGTGGCGAAACGGGTTTATGCCTCAAAACGGAAGAATTCGATTGTCCTGAAATTGGCAGATTTTCACTAGCGTATCGTTCTTGGGCTGCGATTCCGAAGGATTCTTATCGAGATCACTTTGGACCAGACCATCGACGTATCCAGTATCTCGAAGCACGCGGCTGCAGGGTTAGAAACGGTCCATACATTTTTGCAGGAGAACCAGGATGGAATCGCGCTTTGGCAAAAGAGTGATGGCTACAGCCATGATTGTCGGATTGGCCCTATCTATTCTCTATGGATTAAGCGGTTCTCACAAGCCGCCCGCGTCAACAACTCCCGCTGCAACCGAAATCGCGAAATAGTCGCCTCTGCAGGCCCTCCACGCTGCTTCTGGGCCCAATTGCAACAGAATACGAACATTCTCACAAATGCTTCACAACGGCCCTTATCAAGCCGTCGTATAACGACGGGAACTGATAGTGAAAAAGAAAACGGCAAACGTGGAAAGCTGAAGGGCCGGAGCCAAGGCCTGTGGAAATGCCGGGCAGGGCGCTGTAGCCACCCCATATCCACCCCAAAGCAGAGAAGCTCGTGCGTGGGATCACGGCTATCTTGATCGACAAAATCTCAATGCGCACCGGGATGATTTGTCTCGCAAACGCGCAACCCTACGCCTTCCTCTAGCGCTCTGACTGTTAAATAAAGTGCGTGCCGTCGCTGCACGTGTCGAGATCGCAAATCTACCGTTCATTTATAATGGTCCCGCCACTCGGCGAGACCTATATTTATATCCGAGGATATTGAGCACACAGCCCATCATGCTTTCAAATGAGGCGATCTTCGTCTTCCGCCACCACCGGCGAATGACCATCGGCAGCTTTTGCCCTGGGTTTTTTCACTTCCGCCGCAGGCGCCTGGATTTGCGCAGAGCGCTTGTCCTCGGCGTCCTTCGGCAACGGTTGCGGATCGGGTTTCTTTTCGAAGCGGATCATCGTGATTCTCTCTCTCTATGGTTGTTGAGGTTCCGTCGCTAGCCACATTGGCTCTATGGGACGGGTGTTGGTTTCAATATCCCATGCCGCTCATGTCACCATTTCCGCTCGCTGTAGCGAAATCCCTTGTCGGGATATCGGTGATCATTGCTTCAGCTGTGATGAGAAGTGCTGCGATCGAGCCAGCATCCTGCAGGGCGGTACGGACAACTTTAGCGGGGTCGACGATGCCAGCCACGACCATATCGACATAGGTTTCCGTCTGCGCATCGAAGCCTTGATTGTAGTCCGCGCTATCGGCGAGCCTGCCTATGACGAGCGAGCCTTCGACACCTGCATTGTCGGCAATCTGGCGGATGGGCGCTTCAAGCGCCCGCAGCACGATCGAGATGCCGGCTGTTATGTCTGCATTTTCGCCAGTCAGTCCTGTCAGCACCGACCGCGCGCGCAACAGCGCCACGCCGCCGCCGGGCACGATGCCTTCCTCGACCGCCGCACGGGTGGCATTCAAAGCATCATCGATACGATCCTTCTTTTCCTTGACCTCGATCTCGGTCACACCGCCGACACGGATCACGGCGACGCCGCCTGCAAGCTTGGCCAAGCGCTCCTGCAACTTTTCCTTGTCGTAATCGCTGGTCGTATCTTCGATCTGCATTTTGATCTGTTGGATACGCGCCTGGATCGTCACCTTCTCGCCCAAGCCGTCGATAATGGTGGTCGTGTCCTTGTCGATCAAGACGCGCTTTGCACGTCCCAGCATCTCGGTGGTGACATTTTCGAGCTTGATGCCGAGATCTTCTGAGATCACCTGACCGGCAGTCAAAACGGCAATATCCTCCAGCATCGCCTTGCGGCGGTCGCCAAATCCGGGAGCCTTGACTGCCGCAACTTTCAGGCCACCACGCAGCTTGTTGACGACCAAGGTCGCAAGCGCTTCGCCTTCCACGTCTTCCGAGATGATCAGCAACGGCTGACCGCTTTGCACCACGGCCTCAAGGATCGGCAGCATCGCCTGCAGATTGCCAAGCTTCTTCTCGTGCAGGAGGATGTAGGGCTCCTCGAGCTCCACACACATCTTCTCGGCATTGGTGACGAAGTACGGCGACAGATAGCCGCGATCGAACTGCATGCCCTCGACGACGTCGAGTTCGGTGTCCGCGGCCCTCGCCTCCTCGACCGTAATGACGCCCTCGTTGCCGACTTTGTCCATCGCCCTGGCGATTATCTCGCCAATGCTCGCGTCGCTATTGGCAGCAATCGTGCCGACCTGCGCGACCTCACTGGAGGATTGCACCTTTTTGGCACGCGCCTTGATTTCCTTGACCACGGCGGCTACGGCAAGATCGATGCCACGCTTGAGATCCATGGGGTTCATGCCGACGGCGACAAGTTTCACACCCTCACGCAGGATGGAAGCAGCAAGTACCGTTGCGGTCGTTGTACCGTCACCGGCAAGGTCATTGGTCTTGGAAGCGACTTCACGCACCATCTGTGCGCCCATATTCTCGAACTTGTCGGCTAGCTCAATTTCCCTCGCGACGGTGACGCCATCCTTGGTGATACGCGGCGCGCCATAGGCACTGGCAATCACGACGTTGCGGCCCTTGGGACCGAGCGTGACTTTGACGGCGTTGTTGAGCAGCTCGACGCCGCGTAGCATGCGATCGCGCGCATCGGCGGAGAATCTGATTTCTTTGGCAGACATGATATTCGTCCAGTTCGGTCATAGGATTGGAGAATTGGAAATCGGGCCGTCAGGCGACCTTTTGGGCGTCTGCGTCGGTCTTTCCGACGATGCCCATAATGTCGGCTTCCTTCATGACGAGGAGTTCCTCGCCATCGATCTTGATCTCGGTTCCGGACCATTTTCCGAACAGGATCGTGTCGCCGGTCTTGACGTCAGGTGGGATCAACACGCCGGCTTCGTTGCGTATGCCAGGACCAACGGCAATCACTTCGCCTTCCTGCGGCTTTTCCTTGGCGATGTCTGGAATAATGATCCCGCCCTTGGATTTGAAATCACCTTCGGCGCGTCGGATAACGACGCGATCGTGGAGTGGACGGAATTTCATAGGGGTTCTTTCTGCAGCCGGTGCATAGGGCGGCTGGTATTCTCATATAGCACTTATGGCACTCGGTTGATAGGAGTGCTAAGAATTATTACCGTTCATAAGGATCATTGAAAAATATAAGTTCAGAAATAATTTGGAAATCTTGATTTAATCTGGGTGTAAAATCAGAGTTTTATCGCAGTTAATCCATATTTTTATTTTATTGATTCTGGAATTTTTTTCCACCTATTCACAATAGCATCTTAATTGGCATTCATAAATCCAGAACACGGATGCTTCGAACGTCGCGCAACGTTTAGGTCGGAAGCCACCTGCTGAACAGCATCTCCTTTGGCGCCATCTGTGTATGAACTTGGCTGTGGCCAAAAACTGCCGCTCAACAGGACGATAAACATTGCCCCATCCCAGGCAGGCCTTCGACCGACGCTTTCAGCTGGTTCTGATCAAGCCGTCGCATTATGACGACGATGGATATGTGATCCGCTGGTGGCGGGCCATGATCCCGTCGAATTCCCTTGCCGCGATCTATGGCATCGCAAGCGATTGCGTCGAGCGCCAGGTGCTCGGGCCGGATATCGACATTGACATCATGGTCATCGATGAAACCAATACCCGCGTCAATGTGTCGGCACTCATCGACAAATTTCGCCGCAACGCCAATTTCGGCATGGTTGCCCTCGTTGGCGTCCAATCCAATCAGTATCCTCGTGCACTCGACATAGCCAAGCCTTTCCGTGAGGCGAAGATCCAGGTTTCCATCGGCGGGTTTCATGTTTCGGGCTGTCTGTCGATGCTCGACGGACGAGCCGTGGGGCTCGACGCCTGCCGCGACATGGGCATTTCCATGTTTGCCGGCGAAGTAGAAGGCCGGCTTGATCGCTTGCTTCAGGATGCTGCGTCAAATCGGTTGGAACCTCTCTACAATTTCATGAACGACTTACCTGGCATCGGCGGAACGCCCGTTCCTTTCCTGCCTAAAGACAATATCCACGGCACCCTTGGTCTGAGCACGAGCTTTGACGCGGGAAGAGGCTGCCCATACCAATGCTCCTTCTGCACCATCATCAACGTCCAGGGGCGTAAGTCCCGATTCCGTTCCGCCGACGACGTCGAAAAGCTGGTGCGGATGAACTGGGCGCAGGGCATCCACAAATTCTTCATCACAGATGACAATTTCGCCCGCAACAAGGATTGGGAGGCCATCTTTGATCGCTTGATCGAGCTTAAGGAAAGGGATGGTATTCCGCTCGGCCTGATGATCCAGGTCGATACGCTTTGCCACAAGATCCCGAACTTCATCGAAAAATCCAAACGTGCCGGTGTGACCCGCGTTTTCATCGGGCTGGAGAACGTCAATCCGGACAATCTTGCCGCCGCCAAAAAGAACCAGAACAAGATCACCGAGTATCGCAAGATGCTGCTCGCCTGGAAGGCGCAAGGCATCATGACACTGGCCGGCTATATTCTAGGTTTCCCGGCGGATACGCCTGAAACGATCCGGCGCGATATCGCCATCATTCAGGAAGAGCTGCCGCTCGACGTCATCGAGTTCTTCATTTTGACGCCGCTGCCCGGCTCGGAGGATCATCAGACGCTGTGGAAGACGGGCGTCGCAATGGAGCCCGACCTCAACATCTACGATGTCGAGCATGTTTGTACCGCTCATCCGAAAATGAACAAGCAGGAATGGGAAGACATCTATCACGAAGCGTGGTCGCTCTACTATTCGCCGGAGCACATGAAGACGCTGCTGCGCCGGGCGATCGCGACCGGCGTGCCGCTGGCGAGCCTCGTCAAGGTGCTGGTCTCCTTTGCCACAACCGTTCCATTGGAGAACGTTCATCCGTTGCAAAGCGGTCTGTTGCGGCTGAAGCACCCCTCGGAGCGGCGCCCTGCCATGCGGCGGGAACATGCCGTTCTTTTCTGGCCCCGCTTTGCCTGGCAAACTTTCGCCAAGCATGTGAGCTTGGCGGGCACCATCGCAAGATTGGCAGTATCGGCCTATTTCATCGCAAGAGACCCGTCTTCAAAGACCTATATGGACAAGGCCCTGACGCCTGTCGCCAATGATGACGATGAAAAGCTTGATCTCTTCACCAAGACGGATGGCGGTACCGCTGCGGTCAACCACGTGAAGAGGATTGCCAAGCTCACACGCGCCAGTTCGGCTGCCTGATTGCCGCTGTTGAATGAGATTCTGATCCGACTGTGAAATACGTCCGCTGGGGCTCTGTCTCAAGTCGAGCAAAAAGCGCAGTTCGCGAACTGCAAGAATCCCTTGGATAAACGACATTGAGCGCGCCACGGCGATTTCAACGTGAATAAACATTTCGCCAAGGTCGTATTAGCGAGGACCGCAACCTATTCCTTTATCGGTGCTGGGATCTCGCGACGTTTCGCATGGATGCGATCTAAACTAGAATTCGAATTGGTCGATCGCAGCTTCGAGTCCTGTCAAGACCACGGATATGAGTCAGAGCTCTTCCCACTTGCAGTCGATATGCCGGCCTCGCTTCCGTTGTCGAAATTGAGATCTGAGAAGGCTGTAGAGCTGCGATTTTGAACATGAGATTGCCGTGATCTCTTCACGTCGCCAGCAGCTCTGCAGTTTCTGCGCTAAGGAATGGGCTCGACCGATGGTTAAGTCCAAAAACTGACCTTACGCCGAATGAGGCATGAGCTTGTTGCGATAGGCAACACTCGCCTGAGCAAACTCAAACGGCTAGCGCGGATTGTTACGGTCAGCGACCAGGGTTTGGGTGCCATTCGCCGGCACCAGCCGCCAAAGAGATGTCCATGTCAGGATTCCGGCTCCGACATCTGCCCATCCGTCCTTATCCGTATTGGCATCCTCAGGTGCACGATCCTTCACATGGGCAGACACGAGATTGGGGGTATCGTCTCAGCCATTCTGCAGAGTTCGCACCGGCACATGACATCCACGCCATATCTGCCTGCCAGACCAGCGGATTCCGCGCGTCGCCTCGAACTTCACCCCCAAGCATTAGGGGCAGTCGGCAGAAGCATGAAGAGCTGGCTGCGTCTTGCGTGAAAGGGTGTAGCGCGACAATCGCCTTTGTCATCGAAGGTAGTGAATATGGGGTCGTCCATGATGAGGCGAAATCTCCACCCACGCCTCGATGGCGAAGACGTCTCTCAATAAATCTTCCGTCACCACGTCTTCCGGTGGCCCTGAGATGACAACCGCGCCGCGCTGCATGACAATCAACTGGTCGCAAAACATGGCGGCGTGGTTGAGATCGTGAAGCGCGATGACGCTGGTGATCGGTAGGCCGGAGACAAGCCGGAGCAGGCTGATCTGGTGCTGAATGTCGAGGTGGTTGGTCGGCTCGTCCAGAATAAGCTCCGTTGGAGCCTGGGCGAGAGCTCGGGCGATATGTGTCCGCTGCTTTTCGCCGCCGGACAGACTCTGCCAGCGGTCATGACGCTTCTCCTTCATGGCGGCCCTTGAGAGGGCACTTTCGACGGCTTCGTCATCCGCTGATGTCCAGCCGGAAAACATCGATCGGTGTGGAAAGCGGCCGAGTTTTACGACGTCAATCACCTTGAGATTGGCGTTGGTCGCGCTGTGTTGCTCGACGAAAGCGACGCGACGCGCGATCGCGCGGCGAGACATGGTGTTGAGCGTCGTCTGGCCGAGGGTGATATGCCCGGCGTGCGGCTGCTTCAGCCCGGCCAGCAGACGTAGCAGTGATGTTTTGCCGGAACCGTTCGGCCCGAGCAGACCCAGCATTTTGCCCTGAGGTATATCGAGGGAGACACGATCGAGTATGGTTTTCGTGCCGATTTTCCAGATGATATTCTCGGCCCTGATACTCATGACGCGCGCTGAAACCGGTAGAGGATGATGGAGAAGACGGGGACGCCCACCAATGCCGTCACGACCCCAATCGGAAGGACTTGCTGGGGGACAAGTGCACGCGACGCGATGTCCGCCAGCACCATGAAGATGGCTCCGACCACGGCGCAGGCCGGCAGCAGCCGAACATGGAGCGGCCCGACGATAAAGCGAGCCGCATGGGGTACGACAAGACCAACGAAGCCGATCGAACCCACCATGCTGACGACCGTCGCTGTCATCATCGCAGTCAGGGCGAACAGCCCGATCCGCGCTCTCGCGACGTTGACGCCAAGAGACGAGGCGGCCTCGTCCCCGAAAGCGAAAGCATCCAGCACGCGCGCGTAGAGCAGGCAGGCAATCAACCCGCCGCCGACCACTATCGATACCAGCATAAACTCGGGCCACCGGACGCCGCCGAAACTGCCGAGCAGCCAGAACATCACATCGCGCGCCTGCTGTGCGCTTCCCGATGTCGTCACGACATAGGACGTTGCGGCGTTGAACAGCTGCGAGGCGGCGACGCCCGCCAGGATCGTTCGATCAGCGCCGCCGCGCGTGCCATTGGACAGGAGTGCTACCAGAAAAAAGGCCACAAAAGCCCCTGCAAAGGCCCCTGCCGACAGGGAAACCGCGCCGGCGCCGGCGCCGAGAATGACGACCGCGACGGCACCGGTCGAGGCGCCTGCCGAAATGCCGAGCACATAGGGTTCCGCCAGCGGGTTTTGCAGAAGCGACTGCATGATCGCCCCGGACAATGCAAGGCCCGCGCCGCAGAAGGCCGCTACCAATGCCCGGCTGAGCCGATAGTCCCAGATAACCGTCTCGTGGATGCGGTTGAGCTCGACGGCCGTCCATCCCACCCGATTGGTGATGGCGTAGAATGTCGTCGAAAGCGGGATGGGCAGATCGCCAATGCCAACGCTGATGCCGACGATCAAGCTGATCGCTGCAAGGGAGGCCAAAAGCAGCAGGCCGAAGATGGCCAGCTGCCGGAGGTTGCGGTGTTTGCATGTCACTTCAGCAGACCAAGAGCCTTGAGCTGCTGGGCAACCTGTTCGGCGCCATAGATCGTCCGGATCGCCGGGTTCATCGCCTGGCCGTCCATAATGACGATGGCCTTGTTCTTGACCGCCGGAAGTTGGCTGACGGCGGGATCAGTGGTCAGGAACTTGATCTTAGCTTCGGGTTTGTCGAGCTCCCAGCGATTGCGATCGAGGCTGGCGACGACAATGACATCCGGATTGGCTGCGATGATGCTCTCCCAACCAAGCGTTGGCCATTCGGCTTCCGCGGTGATGGCATTGCGACCGCCAAGCAGATCGGCGATGAAGCCGGACGCGCTGTTCTTGCCGCCGAGATAGGCGTCGGAGGAGGGCGATTGGCTGGAGAACCAGAAGACGTAGGAGAGTTGTTTGCCGTCTTTTGATACACTTGAGCGAAGAGCGGCCTCGCGTGCCTTGAAATCGGCGACCAACGCTTGGCCCCGGTCAGGCACATCGAAAATCTGGGAGAGTTCGTCGATCTCCTTGTAGAGGAGATCCATATTCCACAGCTGACCACGGCTGCCGTACTGATCCTTGACCACGGCCGTGCTGAGGCAGGTGCTCGGCGAAAGATAGGTTGGAATGCCGACCTTATCGAAGTCTTCGCGTTTCGCGACCTTGCTGTTAGGACCCATCAGGCTCGGCAGTGCGGCGGCCACGAAATCGGGATTTTCCGAAAGAATGGATTCGAAGGTCGGAAATTCGACGGTCAGCAATTTGACCTTGGAATTCGCCTCGGCGAGCTGCGGCAGGACCTTGCTTGGCCAAAAGGCGGTGCCGACCATCTTGTCTTCAAGACCGAGCAGCAGGAGAATTTCCGCGCTGTTCTGGCCAAGCCCGATCGCCCGTGCCGGCGCTTTCTGGAACGTGACCTTTGCGCCACAATTATCGATGGTCAAAGGATAACTCGTCGCGGCTGCGGCCGGCTGCGCCGCGGCAAGTCCAATGGCGGCGCAAAGCCCTGAGATTGCCAAAAGTGATTTCAATATGGTCACGGAAAATACCCTGATCGTTTGCAGTCAGACGAACTCGGACGAAAATGTCCGCGCCGGTATTGCCCTGCAAGCGAACGGAAAACAAGAGTATATTTATCATATTTATTGGGCTGCAGATAAGCCACCTGTTCCATCTTTGCCCTCAGAAATCGGCAACCTTGCCCCAGACGGAAGCGGTGAAGCGATCTGGATGATAGGGCTGGGGGTCGACGATAGGCCTGGCGCCGGTGACGATATCCGCAATCAGATGCCCCGCTCCGGGGCCGATGCCGAAGCCGTGGCCGGAAAATCCAGCGGCGAGAATGAAGCCCGGCAGCGTGGCAATTTCGCCGATACCGGGGACGCCGTCCGGCGTGCTGTCGACATATCCCGCCCAAGCGGCTGTGATCTCGGCCTTGTGCAGCTCGGGCAATAGTTCCAGAGCCCGCGCGTGTGTCAGTTCTATCGTGGCCTGGTCCGGTCTGGGGTCGAGGATACGCATGTATTCCATCGGCGTCGGTCGATCGAGCCGCCAGCGCTTCAAGGTTTCGTGGCCCGAGCGGAAACCTTCGACCCCGCCCGGCGAAAGGCTTTTCCGTCGTTTGAGAAACATCGGAATGAATTGCGATGCGAAGCGCAGCTGTTGTGGCGTCACATCCACCCGGGCGCGGCCACTGATTGCCAGCGTATAGCCGCCATCGCCGCGGCGCGTGACCGATACGCCGCTGGTGTGCAAGGCATCCGGCAATTCCCCGGCGCCGGCGGAAACGGCCAGTATGGACGAACGAACGGAGGCTTGGGGAAAGCGGATCCCCAATTGCCGGCAGAAGGATGACGCCCAGGCGCCGCCGGCGAGGATCGCGGTCTTGGTGCGGATTAAGCCGCTTTCTGTGATCACGCCGCTGACGCGCCCCGCTTCCGTTTCCAGACCGCGCGCGGCGCAGTTCTGATGAATGGTACCGCCGAGCTTCGTGATCGCGCGCGCGACGGCGGGTGCCGCATTGGCTGGATCGGCAATCCCATCGGTCGGCGAGAAGACGCCGCCTTTCCAGATGCGTCCGGTCGCGCGGCCGCGTTCGGTCGCAGCGGCATTGTCGAGCATATGGGTCGTGACACCGACCGTTCTGGCAAAATCGTGCCAGCGTGCCCAGTCGGCGATCTCCTGCTCGTCATTGCTGAGATAGAATAGCCCGCAGCGGCGGAAGCCGACATTCTCGCCACTTTCGGCCGCGAATTTTTCCCAGAGATCGAGGCTCTTCGTGGCGATCGGGAGCTCGCGGCTATCGCGGTTCTGCTGCCGGCACCATCCCCAATTGCGGCTGGATTGTTCCGCGCCGATCAGCCCCTTTTCGACGAGAGCGACACGCAAGCCTGATCTCGCCAGATAATATGCAGCGAAAACGCCGACAATACCGCCGCCGATGATCACTGCGTCGGCGAACTTCGGCAACTCGGTCGAGCTTTCGATGAGGCAAAGCGGTGCGGGCATAGGCGATCTCCAGATTCCTCTCAAATCTAATGGATTGATTGGCCAAACGTTGCTGGAGATTGCCCGGCTGCCGAATTTTATGCCGCGAATGACCCGTGATATAAACTATTGTGCTGCAAAGCAGATTTGTCTTCCGGATAGACATGATCGAGTGATGTGTTAGGCTTTGTCTTCCTCGACAACAGCATTTTGTGCCGTGCTTCTGGCACCCTTTCAACGGCGGACTTCTCTTATGAAACTGGATCGGATCGACATCAAAATCCTCTACGAGCTTCAGAAAAACGGCCGCATCACCAATGTCGAACTGGCCGAGCTCGTCGCTCTTTCACCCAGCCCGTGCCTCATGCGTGTCAAGCGGCTCCAGACGGAAGGATATATCGAAGGCTACTCGGCCCAGATCAATCTTGCCAAGCTCGGCCAGACACTGACCGTCTTCACTGAAATCACCCTGAAGAACCACAGACAGATCGACTTTGCCCGCTTTCTGAACGTGGTCGAGAAAATCGACCAGGTGATCGAGTGCCATCTCGTGTCGGGCGGTTACGACTATCTCATCAAGTTCGTCACCGCCGGGATCGGCGAGTACCAGACCGTCATGGAACGGCTGACCGACATGGATATCGGCATCGACAAGTATTTCAGCTTCGTCGTGCTCAAATCACCGATCGTCAAGTCGCATATGCCGCTCACTAGCCTGTTTCCGATGTAAGCGGCATCCAGCATCACGGCATTGGCTAGCCGTGACCATATTCGCGCTTGAGCTCCGGATCCTGGACAAGATTGTCAAGCCAGGTCGGATCAAGCTTGGGAACGGACCCGAACAGCAGTTGCGAATAGGGGTGACGAGGCGCATTCGTGGTCTCGAGCGTGATCTGTTCCACCTTTTTACCGCCATACATCACGACGATCTCGTCGCAGATCGCCTCGACAACCGAGAGGTCATGGCTGATGAAGATGTAGGACAGATGCAGCTCACGCTGCAGCTCCTTGAGGAGATCGATGATCGCGGCGGCAACGACAGTATCGAGGGCAGAGGTAATTTCATCGCAGATGATCAGGCGTGGTTCGGCGGCAAGGGCGCGGGCGAAATTCACACGCTGTTTTTGGCCGCCCGATAATTCCGAGGGATAGCGATAGCGAAGCGCGCGGGGCAATCGCACCATGTCAAGCAGCTGATCGACTCTTGCCTCCCGCGCCTTGCGATCCATACCGTGATAGAAGACCAAGGGTCGCTCGAGAATATCGGCGATCGACTTGGCCGGATTGAGCGCCGTATCGGCATATTGAAAGACGATCTGCATCTCCCGCAATTGATCGCGCGTGCGCAATTTGGCGGTGCGATTCATGTCGCTGCCATTGAAGCCGATGGTGCCCGACACGGCCGGCAATATTCCTGCAATCGCACGCGCGAGCGTCGACTTTCCGCATCCGGACTCTCCGATGATGCCGAGATTTCTGCCTTTCTCCACCTCAAGGCTCACGGATTGAACCGCACAGACCGCCGGCAGGCCGTTGGCCTGGATATCGCCATAGCCCGCAACGAGGCCGTCGATCCTCAACACGGGCGCAATCGGCTCGCCTGTTTTGCTGTCGCGGATAGCCTGCTTCGGCTCGAAGGCCGCCAACAACTCGCGCGTATAGGGATGGCTCGGCCGCGTCAGAATCGCCTCGGCTTTCGCCAATTCCTGGATTTCACCGCCTTTGAGCACGGCGATGCGATCGGCGATCTGCGCCACGACCGCCAGATCGTGCGACACGTAAACGCCGGCAATGTCGCCTGCACGGATGACGGATTTGAATGCCTTCAGCACGTCGATCTGCGTCGTTACGTCGAGTGCGGTGGTCGGTTCGTCAAAAATGACAAGTTTGGGTTCGCCGATCAAAGCCATGGCGGCGGCCAATCGCTGCAACTGGCCGCCCGAGACCTGATGCGGAAATCGTTCGCCGATCGTTTCCGGATTTGGCAAGGAAAGAGCCCGGAAGAGCTCGATTGCGCGCTGGCGCGCCTTTTCAGGAGGCATCAGGCGATGAATGCGGGTGACTTCGATCACCTGCTCCATGATCTTCGTGGCTGGATTAAACGCCGCTGCCGCGCTTTGCGGGATATAGGCAACCGTGGTACCCCTTACGTTCGAGCGTTCGCTCTCCGTAAGAGCGGCCATGTCCTGGCCGTCCACCTCAATCTTGCCGCCGGAGATGCGGCAGCCCTCTCGCGCATGCCCCAGCAGGGTCAACGCGATCGTCGTCTTGCCGGAGCCGCTTTCGCCGATGAGAGCAACAATTTCGCCTTTGGCGATATCGAAACTGACGCCCTTGATGATCTCGATGATGCGGCCGGAATCCGTCCTGGCTTCGACCTTGAGATTGCTGATTTCAACGAGATTGGCCATCGTCACACGCTCCTGTCTCTGATCTTGCGTGGCAAGTTGTCGATCAGCAGGTTGACGCTGATGGTGAGGCTGGCGATGGCAAATGAGGGCACGATTACGGCAGGTGCAGCAAAGGGAAGGCCGCCGATATTTTCGCGGACCAGGGCTCCCCAGTCGGCGTAGGGCGGCTGCAGCCCGAGGCCGAGAAAGGAAAGACCGGACAGGAGAAGTACGACAAAGACGAAACGCAGGCCGAAGTCTGCCAGAACCGGCCGGATAATGTTCGGCAGAATTTCAGAGGCGATAATATAGCCGACTCTCTCGCCGCGGGTCCGCGCAACCGTGATGAAATCCATCGTGTTGATATTGACGGCAAGCGCCCGGGCAAAGCGATAGGCGCCGGGCGTATAGACGACGGCGAGTGTGATGATCAGCACCGGAATGGAGGAGCCGACGGCGGCCACGACGACCAGGCCGAAAAGCTTGCTTGGGATGGAGTTCAGAGCGTCGAGAAACCGGCTGAGGACCGTGTCAAACCATCCGCCGATAACGGCGGCCAGCATGCCGAGCGTTACGCCGCAGAAACAACACAGCGCGACCGCAGCCAATGAAATGCCGACCGTATAGCGCGCGCCCATGAGAACACGCGAAAACATGTCACGGCCGAGATAATCCGAGCCGAGCCATAGTTGGTGGCTCATCGGGCCAAAATAGTCTGTATCGACGATTTCTCCCACGGAATATGGAATAATATAGGGCGCGAAGAGGGCGACGATCGTCCAGGAGAGGATGATGGCGAAGGCGACGATGCCGACGGGGCTGACCTTATAGCCAAGCATGGATGGAGTGCGGCGAAGCAAAGTTCTCGTCGTCATCGCAACCTCGGATTCGACAGGATTGCAATGATGTCGGCGGCGGTGATCAGCAAGAGATAACCAAGGCAAAATATCATCGCGCAGCTTTGGATGAGCGGCAGGTCCCGCGTCGAGACCGCGTCCACCATCAGTTTGGCGATGCCAGGATAATTGAAGATCGTCTCGACAATGATCACGCCGCCGACAAGGTAGGAGAGTGACAGCGCAATGGCATTGACGATCGGCCCAAGCGCATTGGGCAATGCGTGTTTGAACACCATGCGGCTGCGCGAGGCGCCCTTGAGAAGAGCCATTTCCACATAAGGCGTCTTCAACGTTTCGATCAGCGCCGCCCGGGTCATGCGGATCATTTGCGCCGATATGACAAAAGTGAGCGTGATGACCGGCATGGCATAGATTTTCAGAAGGTCGAAGAATGTATGTGCTTCGTTGATGGAAGACAGGGCCGGCAGCCAGCGCAGATAGACGGCGAATAGTAGCACGGCAAGCGTTGCGACCATGAATTCAGGTACCGATATGACGCCGATCGAAATGATCGTGACAAGCCGATCGTAATAGGAGCCGCGCAGCATGGCCGAGGTAATGCCGAGCAGGAGCGCGAGCGGTACCGAAACGACCGTCGTGATAGCGGCAAGTTCCAGCGTTGCCACCAGGCGGCTGCCGATCAGCTTCGTCACGGGCATGTTGTTCGCATAGGACGTGCCGAGGTCGCCTTTCATCAGGCCGATTAGCCAGCCCATGAACCGCAGGATTGCAGGTTCATCGAGATGCATGGCCTTGCGAAGGCCAGCAACCGCCTCGGGTGTGGCCGCCTGACCGAGCAGGATGGAGGCGGTGTCACCTGGCAGCATGCTGGTTGCAAAGAACACGGCGAAAGACACGATCAGCAAGGTGATGATCGCTATGAAGAGCCGGTTTAGGACAAGAAGGGAAACCTCGGATCTCAAACAAAGTGCTCCTGCGGCGTTCTTCGAAACGAATGGCGTTTGCGGGACGAAGGTCTCCCGGGACAGCCTCGGCAGTCCCGGGAAGGAGTGTCCGGCAGCGATCAGGCCTGGAGCCAGAGATACTCCGCCATCGCGTAACCCATCATGCCACCGAGCGGATTGGCTTCCAATCCATGTACCTTGCTCGAGATGGCATCGACGTTCGAGATATAGGCCGGGATGATGGTGCCCGCCTCGTCGGCGATCATCACCTGCATTTCGTTGTAGATCTGCTTGCGCTTGGTCTGATCCAGCAAGCCACGGGCTTCGATCAACATCTTGTCGAATTTTTCAGACTTGTACTGGCTCTCGTTCCACGGTGCGTTCGAGGCATAAAGAAGCGAGAACAGGATGTCGGGCGTCGGCCGTGGATTGATGTTGCCGAAATGGATCGGCGCCTTCAGCCAGTAATTATCCCAGTAGCCGTCGGACGGAACGCGCTGGACATCGAGCTTCATGCCGATGTCTGCGCCGGCAGCCTGGATGATCATTGCCATGTCGATCGACGAACCGGCCGCGTCGGAGGCGATGACCGGAATGGACTGCCCGAGCACGCCCGCCTTCTGAAAATGGAACTTTGCCTTGTCCGGATCGAAGACTTTCGGCTTCAAATCGCTGTTGTGATAGATGTTGGCCGGAGAGACGGGCTGGTCGTTGGCCACTTCCCCAAAGCCGCGCAACGCCGACTTGACGATCTGCTCGCGATTGACCAGAGATTTCATCCCGTCGACGAAGTCCTTCTTGTTCCCCGGCGTCATGTCGAGGCGCATGTTGAGATTGGTGTAATTTCCGCTCGTTGTTTTCGACAGGGCAAAGCCCGACTGGCCGTCGACCAGCTTCACGGCGCGAGGATTGATGGCGGCGGCAAGATGGATGTCGCCCGAAAGCAAGGCATTCACGCGCGCATTGTCATCGCTGATCGCGAAGAATTCGAACGAGTCGAGATAGGGTTGACCAGACTTCCAGTAGTTCTTGTTCTTGACGACGACCGAGCGGTTGCCCGGGTCGAAGGTTTCAAGAACGAAGGCTCCGGTACCATTGCCCTTCGAGAAGTCGGTCGTGCCGTTGGCAACGATCATGAAGTGATGCAGGGCGAGAATGGTCGGCAGGTCGGCATTCGGGTCGGCGAGCGTGATTTCGACCGTCGATTTGTCGACGGCCTTGAAGCCGGTCATCTGCGCGGCAATCTTGGCCACTTTCGAGCCGACACCGGGATCGAGATGACGTTTCATCGAGAAGACGACGTCATCCGCCGTCAGATCCTTGCCGTCATGGAACGTGACGCCCTTGCGCAATTTCACCGTCCAGGTCTTGGCGTCCTTGCTTTCGATGCTCTCGGCAAGCTCCATCTGTGTCACGCCGGCCTTGTCGATGAAGGTCAGGCGATTGTAGAGCGAGCAGCAGCGTACGTAGTCGGTCGACAGCGAGGCCTTTGCGGGATCCAGCGTGTCGGCGGTTGACGACGACCAGCCGGCCGCCTTGAAGACTCCACCCGAAACGGGCGTTGCGGCCACGGCCTGCGAGGCGCGGCCGAGGATGATACCGGCTGACGATGCGGCAACGCCGCCTGCCAGCATCAGCTTCAGGAGATCGCGCCGCGTTGCGCCACGCCTGATCGCATTTTCTACCATTGCGTCATCCGCGCTGGTCCAGTTTAGGATTTTGTCGATCATTTCATTCCCCTTTTCTATTGATTTGATGGGTGCCCGTCTTTTCCGCGAGCTTTCCCGGGTTCGCATTAACCTCTGTCGACCAGCCCTTCCTTAACTGCCGAGGCGAAGGCCGCCATCGATGTGAAATGATAGTCGGGCTGGGTGAGGGTCTCGGGCTCTATCGTCCCACCGTAGCCGTCCTGCGCATGACGGCGCTCGATCCAGCAATTGGCGAGACCAAGTTTTCGAGAAATGCCAATGTCATGATACTGGCTTTGCGCGACATGCAGGATATCGTTCTTGCTTGCCCCTTTGTCGGTGACGAATTCGAATACCTGTTCGAAGAAGGCGGGATCTGGCTTTTCCGTGCCGGTATCGTCTGCGGTGAAAGTCGCAAAGAACGGCGAGCCCAGTTTCTTTTCGAAATGATCGAGCGCCCAGCGGCGAGCATTTGTCATTGCGACGAGGCGATGTGTTTTCTTGAGCTCGGCAAGTGCCGCCGCGCTGTCGTCGAACGCGTTCCAGCTCGCCACGGAATCGCGCAGCCGCCGCGCGTAGCGATCTTCCGCCGGCAGGCCAAGTGTGGGTGCAATAGCCATGTAGACGCGCGTGAGATCGTCCGGAAAAAGCTCCGCATCCTCGCTGTAGCGTGCCTGGCGATAAAGCCTCAACGCTTCTTCGCCATCGATGGAGATGCCGGCTTCCGCGGCAATCTCGGCAAGGCAAGCCTTGATGCCGCCCTCGAAGTCGATGAGCGTGCCGACGACGTCGAAGGTAAGATATTTGAAGTCCTGAAAATCTCTGGCCAAGTCATGCTCTCCTTCATGATCTGCCGGCGGCCGAACCGCTCGCAGCATAAAATTCTGGCCCAAAGGGCGGAAATTGTCCTGCCAAGACCTGGAAAAGCCGGTTTTCAGCCGCTCTAGGAAGCAGTTTGGCAGTTCCTGAATGGCGGATTCGCCGAATCGATGGTGTGCCACAGCACAAAATTTCGAATTTCTGGCTCCGTCCGACATTTCGGCAATGAGACCGGCATGTGCCGCTTCAACGCATGGCTTGCCTGACGTCCGGATCATCCAAGGTTTGGTCGAGCGTCTTTCGCGTGCGCTCCAGGATCGCGTCAATATCGTCATCCGTGCAGCAAAGCGGCGGTGCATATCCAAGCACGCCATGGGCGAATGCGCGGATGACGAGGCCATTATCCCAAGCGCGATCGAAAATCCTGCGAGCCGGCGCGGCAGCACTTGGTAACGGTGTCTTCTTGACCTTGTCGACGACAAGCTCGACGGCCGCCAGCATCCCGCGACCGCGGACATCACCGACCAGAGGATGGACACGGAGGCTTTCGAGCCCTGCCATCAGACGCGCGCCTGCCTTAATGCCGTTTTCCAGAAGGCCGCCTTCATAGAGCTTCAGCACTTCAAGCCCGACCGCCGCACTGACGGGATGGGCAGAATAGGTATAGCCATGGCCGACCGCCGCATCTCCGGCGGCGTCTGCGATGACATTATAGACGCGCTCGGACATGAACACAGCACCCATAGGCACATAGCCGGAGGTCAGGCCCTTGGCGGTCGTCATGAAATCGGGGACGATTTCGTCGTGCGAACAGGCAAAGAGGGGACCGGTCCGGCCGAAGCCGGTGATGACCTCATCGGCGACGAAGAGAATGCCGTACTGGCTGCAGAGATCGCGGATCGCCTTGAGCCAACCTGTTGGCGGCACGATGACGCCGCCGGAGCCCTGGATGGGTTCGGCATAAAATGCCGCCACGCGCTCTGCGCCGATTGCCTCGATCTTCGCCTTCAGGTCCGAAATCGACGCAGCAATGATGGCGTCGGCATCTTCGCCGACCGGATTGCGATAAGGATAGGGCGAGGGGATCTTGTGCTGCCAATCGAAGGGGACACCGAAGCCTGCGTGGAATCCGGGCAGCGCCGTGAGACCAGCGCCGACGGTCGAAGAGCCATGATAGCCTTGCTCGATCGAAATGAACTGGTCGCGCTCCGGCTTCCCCTTGGCATGCCAGTAATAGCGCACGAAGCGCACCGTGCTGTCGACGGCATCCGATCCGCCAAGTGTGAAGAAGACGTGATTAAGGTCGCCTGGCGCGCGATCGGCGAGTTCGGAGGCGAGACGAATGGCCGTCTCGCAGCCGAGATCGAAATAGCCGGTCGCATAGGGTAGCTCCCGCATCTGACGGGCAGCAGCCTCGACGATGCTCTCATGCCCATAGCCCGCGTTCACGCACCAGAGGCCGGCAAACCCGTCGACAAGCTGGTGGCCGGACGCATCGGTGACCGTCGCACCCTTTGCCGATCGCAAGACCCGCACACCCAGCCTTTCATGGCCGCGATAGGATGAAACCGGATGGATGAGGTGCGCGCGATCGAGTTCGACGAGCGAGTTGGCGAGCATGATGATCTCCAGATTATCCGAGAGCCTGATTGGCCAATGCAAATATTCTTGCGTCCTGGCTGACCGCCGCCTTGTTGGCCGGCCGCCGCATCGCGATGCCGCCACCCACATGGCTAAGGCCGATTTTGGCGAGCCACCCCGTCAGCCCCGAGCCTTCGTTTGTATCGACGCGCAGGAAGTCGCCCGGCCTGCGAAGCGCGAGCGTCGTTATCAACGACGTCGCATCGTCGGCATTCGCTGCAACCACAGGCCCGATGACATGGCCGCGACCAAACGCGCGCATTGCGCCATAGGCTTCGATGCGGCCATTGCGCCGAATGACAATCATTTCCGCGATGTTCGAGAGCGTGTGGATCAATGTGCTGCGGTCGGCGCCGAAGGCTGCGTGATCAAGCGCCGTAATGACTGAAAAATCACCGGCCTCTGCAGTCTCTACCTCTCCACGCGGCGCAAGATCGGCGAGATGGCCCTGATGCTGAAAGATCTCGCCTTCGGCGACAAAGCCGAGCTTGCGATAGAGCGGCAATCCGTCAGCCGTCGCAATAAGTCTTATGGATCGATCGCCTGCGAGCGCCATTGCTCCATCCATGAGCTTGCGGCCAAGGCCACGACCGCGCAGCGCCTCATCGACGATCACCATGTTGATCGTCGCGCAATCTTCTCCATAAGGGGTCATCAGGGTCGTACCCACGACACGGCCGGCCTTGTCGACCGCCGCAAGGCCACGGCTCAAGTCCAGTGCCACGCGCCAGTCCTCAGCGCGATGAGGCCATTGCGCCTTACGTGACAGAGCGAGTGCACCGTCTATATGCTCCAATGTGAAGCTGACCAGTTTGATGTCATCCGTTGGCATGAGGCACCCTTTCCTTGCCTCAAGTCTCGGCGATCCCCGCACGACAGATCATCTGAAGCCGCCTCTCGTTGTGATATCTTTCGCCGTAGCGGATACGATTGGCCGCATCTTATGCTGTCGATATCTATTCGAGCCTTCTCACACGATGTCCAAGCAGCATGTCGATGTGTGTCCGTTGCAACACTCTGCCAAAGCACGCCGCGCATACGAAAGAATATGCTTCGCGGAGCTGCCAATTCGATCATGTGCACCGCAGGACTTCAGCCTATGATCGTTTCAGTTCAGAACGCAGATGCCTTTTAGATAGAGGACGAACGGACATGGCGCCTTTCCGGCCGAAATACATCACCTTCGATTGCTATGGCACGCTCATCAATTTCGAGATGGCCGAGGCGGCGCGCGATATTTACGGTTCGCAGCTCGATGACGCGAAGATGCAGCAGTTCACCAAGAATTTCGCCGCCTATCGGCTGGATGAGATTCTCGGTGACTGGAAGCCCTACGCCGATGTGGTTCACAACTCGATCGAGCGGACCTGCCGTACAAACGGCGTGAAGTTTCGCGCGGAGGACGCCCGGGCGATCTATGAGCGTGTACCCGGTTGGGGGCCGCATCCGGATGTGCCAGCCGGGCTCGCGAAAGTTGCCAAGGAGATCCCACTGGTGATCCTCTCCAACGCGATGAACAGCCAGATCATGTCGAATGTCGACAAGCTCGGTGCGCCTTTCCATGCCGTCTATACGGCAGAGCAGGCCAATGCCTACAAGCCCCGCTTCAAGGCCTTCGAATATATGTTCGACATGCTGGGCTGTGGGCCGGAGGATATTCTGCATTGCTCGTCCTCCTTCCGCTACGACCTGATGTCGGCGCATGATCTCGGCATCAAGAACAAGGTCTGGGTCAATCGCGGCCATGAGCCCGCCAATCCCTATTACGGCTATGTGGAGATAGCAGACATATCCGGGCTGCCCGGCGTCGTTGGGCTATAAGGGAAGGATAGCCTCATGAAATTCGTCTCCTATTGGCACGATACCGCACCGGCCTTTGCGGGAGGCCATCAAGGCCCGGTCGAGGGGCGATATGATGCTTGTGTCATAGGAGGCGGGTTCACTGGACTGTCCGCAGCGCGGCAGCTGGCAAAGGCGGGTGCGAGCGTGGTCGTCCTTGAAGCCGAGCGCGTCGGCTGGGGTGCCTCGGGCCGCAACGGCGGCCATCTGAACAATGGTCTCGCCCACAGTTATCCGGCCGCCAAAGCCGAACTTGGCAAGGACAGGGCGATCGCACTCTATAAGGCGCTTGACGCCTCCATCGACACGATCGAGACCCTCGTTGCCGAGGAGGGAATCGATTGCAATTTTCGCCGGGCCGGAAAATTGAAACTGGCCTCGAAGCCGCAGCATTTCGCATCAATCGCCCGTAATTTCGAAGAGGTCCATACCGAGGTCGATCCCGATACGGCGTTGCTTACGCCAGGCGATCTCAAACAGGAGGTCGGCTCATCCTTCCATGGAGCCATGCTTTTCAAGAAGAGCGCAATGATGCACATGGGCCGCTACGCTGTCGGCCTTGCGGATGCGGCTGCCCGTCACGGCGCGATCATCTACGAAGGAGCACCGGTAACGAACAAGATCCAGGAGAAGGGCAAGCATCGGCTGATGACCTCACGCGGCGAAATCACCACCGACAACGTGCTGGTGGCGACCGGCGCCTACACGACCCCGAATTTCGGTTATTTCCGCCGACGGATCATATCGGTCGGCAGCTTCCTGATCGCAACCCGGCCGTTGACGGCGGATGAGATCGCGTCGGTCATGCCTGGAAACCGCACCTGCGTCACCTCGATGAATATCGGCAATTATTTCCGCCTCTCGCCCGACAATCGGCTCTTGTTCGGCGGTCGGGCACGATTCTCCGCCGCGTCAGACCATCGTTCCGACGCAAAGAGCGGCGCGATCCTGAAAGCGGGTCTGGCTGAAATCTTTCCACAGCTTGCCGGCATCGATGTGGATTATTGCTGGGGTGGTCTCGTCGACATGACGAAAGACCGCTATCCGCGCGCCGGCTATCATGACGGTGCCTGGTACGCGATGGGCTATTCCGGCCATGGCGCGCAATTGTCGACCCATCTCGGCATGATCATGGCCGATGCCATGCTTGGCCGCGAAGATCGCAATCCCATGAAGGATGTCGACTGGCCGGCCGTGCCCGGCCATTTCGGCAAGCCGTGGTTCCTGCCGCTGGTGGGCCTCTACTACAAGATGCTGGACAGGTTAGGGTGATGAAAGTCGTCAGGCCCTAGGTGCCTGCCCTATGCGTCGGCAGGCGGGCAATCCTGACCGGCGAAGAGCCCGGTCGAAACCACAGTCTCGAAATATTCGACCTTCAGATCGAAGGAGCGCAACAGTTTCTGCGTGCTCGGCTTCACCACTGCATCGTCAAAATCGCCTTTGCCGAAATGGCCGGCGGAGGCCATGTCGGCCCAAAAGCTCATGACCACCAGTTCATTGTTTTCACCTCGCACCTTACGGGTGAGGGTTGCGCCGAGGTGGCCGGGCAATTGCGCCATTTCAACGAAAGTCGTCGTTTCAAGATGTGTCGCATAGGCGGTCAGCACGTCGTCAGAACCCGCTACCGCCCGCCAAAACCGAATGATCATGTCGACTCCCTATTCCGAGACCGCCCGACATCCGCTGGTGGATTTTGTTAGCCGGTGCCCGATCCCGATCTATGCACCACTTTCGTTGCATCGCAATCATGATTGATCGGAGAGAGGCAAGCCGGCGGCCTCAAGCGAGCCCGCCCATGTGAAAGCTCTTCATCTCGAGATATTCCTCGATGCCGGCCTGTGCGCCCTCGCGACCGATGCCTGATTGCTTGATGCCGCCGAAGGGCGCGACTTCCATGGAAACGGAGCCGGTATTGAGCCCGACCATGCCGAATTCCAGAGCCTCGCCGACGCGCCAGGCGCGCTTGAGATTGTCGGTGTAGAAATAGGAGGCGAGGCCAAAGGGCGTGCCGTTGGCGATCGCGATCGCCTCCTCTTCGGTCTCGAAACGGAAGAGCGGCGCCACCGGTCCGAAGGTCTCTTCGCCGGCAAGCTCCATCTCCGTCGTCGCTCCGGTCAGGATGATGGGCGCCGTATATTGGCCGCCGTCCGGCAGCTGCCGGGTGTTGGTGATGATCGTTGCGCCCTTCGACAGCGCGTCGCGGACATGCCGATCGATTTTCTCGATGGCCGCCCGATTGATCATCGGGCCGATCAATACGCCGGCTTCCGTGCCTGGACCAACCTTCATCGCATCAACCTTTGCCTTCAGTTTCGCTGCGAAAGCGTCATAGACGCCCGATTGCACGAGGAGCCGGTTGGCGCAGACGCAGGTCTGGCCGCCATTGCGGAACTTGGAGGCGAGCGCACCCTCGACGGCCAAATCAAGATCGGCGTCGTCGAAGACTATGAAGGGCGCGTTGCCGCCGAGCTCGAGACTGAGGCGTTTGATGCTGTCAGCAGCGCCGCGCATCAGGAGTGCTCCGACCCGGGTCGAGCCGGTGAAGGAGATCTTGCGCACGGTTTCATTGCGCATGATCTCATTGCCGATCTCCGTCGGCATGCCGGTGACGATGTTGATGACGCCTGCCGGGATGCCCGCGCGCTCGGCCAGAACTGCGAGAGCAAGGGCGGAATAGGGCGTGAATTCCGAGGGCTTGATAACGACCGTGCAACCGGCGGCAAGAGCCGGCGCGACCTTGCGGGTGATCATGGCGCTCGGAAAATTCCAGGGCGTGATGATGCCGCACACGCCTACCGGCTCTCTCAGCACGATGATGCGGCGATCGGGTGTTGGAGAGGGGATCGTGTGGCCGTTGATGCGGCGCGCTTCCTCGGCGAACCATTTGACGAATGAGGCACCGTAGCGGATTTCGCCACGGGCTTCATCGAGCGGCTTGCCTTGTTCCGTCGTCAGAATGAGGGCGAGATCGTCGACGTTTTCAAGTATGAGGCCGTGCCAGGCTTCGAGAAGCGCGGCACGCTCGGCATTGGTCTTGCGCCTCCAGCTGCGTTGCGCGTGCTCGGCCGCAGCGATTGCATTGCGTGCTTCGACGCCGCCCATATCGGGCACTGTGCCGATTGCAGCCTGTCTGGACGGGTCGTGAACATCCACGGTCGCGCCTGAGGCAGCCGCGATCCAGACCCCGTCGATCAATCCCTTGTCTTGGAAAAGCCGTGTGTCTTTCAAATCCAACATGAGATCCTCTGCAATCAGGAAAGCGCGGCGATGATGCCGGCGGTGATGGTTTCTGTCCGATCCCTGCCCGGAACGGTGCCGATGCCACGCGCGGTTGACGCCTCCATGGCCGCGATGATGCGGGTGGCCGCATCCTTCTCGCCCAGATGATCGAGCATCATTGCTCCCGACCAGATGGCGGCGATCGGATTGGCGATGCCGCGCCCGGCAATGTCCGGGGCCGAACCGTGAACCGGCTCGAACATCGAAGGTGCGTTGCGCTGCGGATTGATGTTGGCCGAAGCCGCAAATCCAAGGCCGCCCTGAATGGCGGCGCCAAGATCGGTCAGGATATCGCCGAACAGATTGGAGGCGACGACGACATCGAGGCTTTCCGGCGCCATCACCATGCGGGCCGCCATGGCGTCGATGTGATAGCTCGTAACCTCGACATCGGGATACCCGGCCGAAAGCCTGGACGTGATTTCGTCCCAGAACACCATGGAATATTTCTGGGCATTGGACTTGGTGACGGAGGCGAGCTTGCCGCGCCGCGCACGTGCCTGCTCGAAACCGAAGCGCAGGATGCGTTCGACACCCGTGCGGGTAAAGATCGACGTCTCCACCGCGACTTCATCAGCCGTGCCCTGATGGACGCGGCCGCCGGCGCCCGAATACTCGCCCTCGGTGTTTTCGCGGATGCAGAGAATGTCGAATGTCTTCGCCAGCAACGGTCCCTGCACCCCCGGCAGCAGCCGGTGCGGCCGGATATTGGCATATTGCACGAAGGCCTTGCGGATCGGCAGCAACAGGCCGTGCAGGGAGACCGAATCCGGTACTTCGGCCGGCCAGCCGACGGCGCCGAGCAGGATGGCGTCAAACGCTCTCAGCGTCTCGATCCCGTCTTCAGGCATCATCCGCCCCGTCTGCTTGTAGAATTGGCAGGACCACGGAAATTCGGTGCCATTCAGTGCGAAGCCGCCAGCCTTGGCGGCAACTTGCAGCACCGACCAGGCGGCGTCCGTCACATCCTTGCCGATGCCGTCACCGGGGATCAGAGCGATGGAGTAGGTCTTCATGATATGGGTCCCTCAAAGGCTGATGAGCACGCTCTTCGTTTTGCGATTGGCAAGATAGGCTTCGCGCCCTAGGTCCTTGCCGATGCCGGAGCGCTTGTAGCCGCCGGTCGGCAAGATGTGATCCCGCGAGCGGCTGTAGCGATTGACCCAGACTGTGCCTGCCTGGATCTGCCGGCTGAGACGGATGGTGCGCGACAGGTCCGATGTAAACAGGCCCGCAGCAAGCCCATAGGTCGGGTGATCGGCAAGCGCCATCGCTTCCTCCTCGTCCTCGAAGGTCTGCAGCGTCAGGACCGGCCCGAAGATTTCCTCAAGAATGGCCGGAGACGACGGATCGAGATCAGTCAAAAGCGTTGGCTCGTAGAAATAGCCCTGCCTGTCCATTGGCTTGCCGCCGGCAATACAGCGGCCGCCTTCTTTGATCGCGGCGGCGACGATCGCGTCGATGCGGTCGCGCTGGCGCTCGGAAATGATCGGCGAATAGCGCGCCGCCTCATCCCAGGTGGGGCCAGGCCCGATATCCGCCATCCGCGCGATGAGGGCTTCCGTAAATTGGCCGGCAACGCTTGCCTCCACGATCACGCGCGTCGCGGCGACGCAAGCCTGGCCGGCATTGAAGAGAACGCTGCCGACGATCGCATCGGCCGCTTTCGAGAGATCGGCATCCTTGAAGACGATCTGCGGGCTCTTGCCGCCAAGCTCTAAGGTCACGGGCTTGATACCGGTACGGGCGATATTCTCCATGATTGCAGATCCCGCTCGGGTCGAGCCGGTGAAGCTGACCTTGGCGATTTCGGGATGGCCGGTGAGCGCCGTACCGGTGGCGAGCCCGTCGCCGAGGACGACGTTGAAGAGACCGGCCGGCAATCCTGCCCTCACGGCGAGCCCGGCCAGGTAGACCGTCGAAAATGGCGTCATTTCGGAAGGCTTGAGGACGACTGCGTTGCCGGCTGCAAGCGCGGGGCCCAGTTTCCAGCCGGCCATGGAGACCGGAAAGTTCCAGGGCGTGATCGCGCCGACGACGCCATAGGGTTCGCTGAGGATCATGCCGAAGGTCTTGTCATCGGTCGGGACGACATCGCTGCCCTCCTTGTCGGCGAATTCCGCAAAGAAGCGGATCTGTTCTGCGGTGACCGCTATGTCGCCGGCCGCCAACTGACTGATCAACCGGGTGGAGGATAGAGCCTCCATTCGAGCGAGCGTCTCCGTCTCCGTTTCGATCAGGTCTGCCCAGGCATGCATTACGCGGACACGTTCGCGTGGGCGCAGGCCGCTCCAGTTGCTTGCCTTCAATGCCGCCTTGGCCGATTCGACGGCACGGTCCACCATCTCGGGGCCTGCAATCGGGCAGCCTGCGTAGGGCTTGCCATCGGACGGCCTGTGCATCTCTATCGCGCCGGGAGCTTCAATGAGTTCCCCTCCGATGAAGTGGCCGATCGGCAATGGCAATGTGTCAGGATCGAAACTCAAGCTCATGGGAAGCTCTTTCTGAGGCATTTGCCAAAGCCTAGCGCCGGCTTACGAGCAGCTTGCTTCGTATGCCGGCGGGCGTGCCGACGAATCTTGCGTTTTAGCGAGAGCGAACAGTGATTTCTGTTGCGGCGGCCGGCAGCTTTTATCCCACCGTCACGTAGATCTTGCGAACGGTCTCGATCGTCTTCCACCTGCCCACGAAGCCCGGCTTCATCACGAAGCTGTCACCGGCCCTGTAGACCGCCGGCTCTCCATCATCGGGGGTGATTTCGACAACACCCGAGAGGATATGGCAAAATTCGAAGGTCTCGCCCTTGATCGACCGGGTCTCGCCGGGCGTTGCCTCCCAGACGCCAGTGCGCACCGCACCGTCTTTCGCCTCATCCTGTGCCCAGGTCTTGAACGATGGATCGCCGGCGATCAGCCTTTCCGGCAAGGCCTTGGATTCGCGCGGAGTCGAACCGGGATTGGTGATAACGGTCTTGAGGAGGGTCATGTCGAGCCTTTCGTTTCTATGATTTCAATATCCGCGCCGCCGGTCGACCAGCCCGATGGGATCCAGGCCTGCGCGATAACGACGGATGTTGTCGATCACCGCGCGTGCGGCGGTATCGGGCTGTGTCACGCTGGCGATATGCGGGGTGAGCATGATCCTAGGATGTCTCCACAAAGGGTGCTCCGAGGGTAGGGGCTCAGGGTCGGTCACATCGATCACCGCAGCTGCCAGACGGCCGGTATCGAGCGCTTCGATCAGCGCGTGCGCATCGAGCTGCGGGCCGCGACCGGCATGCACGAGCATGGCTCCCGCGGGAAGGCTGCCAAGAAGCGTGTCGTTCAGGAACCCCGTGGTCTCCGGCGTCAGAGGCAGCAGGCAAATGAGAATGTCCGTCGCCGCCACCATGGTTCTGAGGCCGGTTTCACCGTGATGGCACTCGACACCCTCGATCGTCCGGGGCGATCTGCTCCAGCCGGCGAGCGGAAAGCCGAAGGGCTTCAACCGCTCGAGCACGGCTGTTCCGAGAACTCCCAATCCCAGAACTCCGATCCGTCTTTCATGTGCCTGACGCTGAGGCAGGCCGCGCCATTCCCCGACGCGCTGCTGCGCAAGATAGGAGAGGAGGTCGCGATGCAGCGCGAGCACGGCAAGCGTCACATATTCCTGCATCATCCTGACGATGCCATCCTCGACCATGCGGACGATCTTCACATGCTCGGGCACGAGATCCGTCTTGAACTGGTCGACGCCGGCACCGATCGAAAACAGGATTTCCAGATTGCGATAGCGGGCGAGGTCGTCCGGCACTGTCCAGGTGATCAGGAAACGAACCTCATCAGGATCGACGCTCGCCGCATCCGTGGAAAATGCCAGATCCGGCAGTTCCTCGGCGAAGGCGCGCGCGAAGATCGCTCCGCGCTTGGCATCCGAATTGAAGAGAAACGTCACGGCAATTGCTCCATCAGGATCGCGCAGCCAGCGCCGATATCATCTGGCGACATTCCTCTAGTTCGCCGTCCAGGATGTATTCGTCCGGCTTGTGAGCGCGCTCGATATCACCAGGCCCACAGATGATCGCATCGATGCCGGCTGCCTGATATAGGCCAGCCTCGGTTCCGTAACTGACCGCGGCAAGCGACGGCTTGCCGGTGATCTCCTCCAGCAGGCTTGCGAGCGGCGCATCCTTGGCAAGCGAGAGCGCGGGATAGGCGCTGAGCGGGGTCCAGTCCACGGAGAAGCCCTGTTGCCTAAGTATCTCCGCGCTGTGCCTGATCGGCGCAAGCAGCTCTTCAGGAGCCACATCGGCAATACCGCGTGCCTCAAGGTCGAGACGGCAATTGTCGGGAACGATGTTCAGCGCCCGTCCGCCGGAGATAATACCAGCCTGAAGCGTCGAATAGGGCGGCTCGAATGCGGGTTCGAAGGGGCCGAGCGTCAGTTTATGAGCTTCATCGACCGCCGAGCTGAGCACTTTCGACATGGCATGAATGGCATTGAGTGTCAGATCCGGACGAGACGAATGGCCCGCCCGTCCGCCGATCGTGACGCGTGCTGCCGCTTTCCCCTTATGGGCGCGCACGGCCTGCATGCGGCTTGGCTCGCCGATGATGGCACCTTGCGGATGTGCGCAAAGCGCCTTCATCTGCGCCAGAAGATGCGGTACGCCCCGGCATCCCGCTTCTTCGTCATAGGAGAATGCCAGATGAATGGGGCGAGCGAGGTTTGCCCTGGCTAGCTCCGGCGCGGCAGCGAGTGCGGCGGCAAGAAACCCTTTCATATCCGTCGTTCCCCGCCCGTAGAGCCGGTCTGTCTCCCGTCTGAGCGCGAAAGGTTCCGAGGTCCAGCTCGGCTCTCCGGCGGGAACGACATCCATATGTCCGGACAGAATATAACCTGCGACATCCCTGGGGCCGATCGTGGCAAAGATGTTGGACCTGTCGCCCTCAGGCCCTGGAAGCACGGTGACGTGGATTCCGAGATCTTGCAGATACGTCCGGATCCAGTCGACTATGCCGTCATTCGGCGTGCCGACGACGCTCGGAAAGGCGACAAGACGAGCGAGGATTTCAACCGTGTCCATATGCTCCTCAGCGGCTGCGGCAAATTGTGGATATTTCCCCCATAGCATGGCGGCTGCATTCATAATTGCATGCCGAATGTCGAGGTGTTTCAGTCGATTGTTGTGCGGACACAGGCAATTCGAGCTAATTGTATCGACGGGCGTCGCCTATCCTTATCGGCGGGGAGCGCCTCTGTTTTGGCGTATGACTATGGATAGCAAGTTTTGAGGTGGTCCAGTGAAGGTATCAGACAGCTTGCGGGTCGATGCTTTCTCCATGCATATCGGCGACATTAAGGACGTGGAACTTGATCAGTTGCACGCGCTGTCGATCTCGGTGCGGTGGCCGCATCGAGCCGAGGACTGGGAATTTCTGCGGCAGACGGGTAGAGGCATCGTCGCGCTCGACGAGATCGGTCGCGTCATGGGATCTGCCATGTGGTTTCCGCACGGAGACGAGTTTGCCACCGTCGGAATGGTGATTACCTCTCCGCGGCTGCAGACCAATGGTACCGGCCAATGGCTTATGAGCCGGATCCTGGACAAAGTAGCGGGACGCCGCCTTAGCCTCAGTGCGACCCAGGCGGCGCGCCGCCTGTATCTTTCGCTGGATTTCAAGCCGGAAAAGACGGTTTACCAATGTCAGGGGGAGGCACGGATCGCAAAGGATTTTGCACCGTTGACTTCGGAAGGCACGGTGCGGCAGCTTGGCCCTGGCGATCTTGCTGCGATCCTTCGGCTTGATGCCATTGCCTTCGGTGTCGACCGCTCGGAGCTGGTCAGGCGTCTCAACGAGCAATCGATCGGGTATGGTCTGTTCCGCGGCGCGGATCTGCAGGCTTTCGCATTGTGCCGCCCCTTCGGACGCAGCCATGTCGTCGGCCCGGTCGTTGCGTCCAATGACGCCGACGCGATTGCCGTGGTCGCGCCGCATGTAAGCAGCCATTCCGGTCAGTTTCTGCGCCTCGATACCCATATGGAGAGCGGCGACTTTGCATCTTACGTCTCCCAGAGTGGCATGATCGTCTGCGATACCGTCCTGACCATGTCGCTTGGAACGCATCCCTCCGATAGAAACAAGGCTGTTGCCAGTATGATGGCTAAATATGCTCTTGCCAGTCAGGCGCTCGGTTAGGGCCTCGACACAGCCGCATCGCGAGCAGGCTTTTCACGCGTCAGCCAGATCGTTCCGAACAAGGCAGGCGCAAAGGTGGAAGCCATGCCGCTTCCAACAATCACCGGCAACCATATTCCCTGGAAGTAGGCGGTATTCACGCAGCATTTAAGATCGGCAAACAATGCTGGCCGCTCTTGCCCCACCCGCCCTGCGCACCCGCTTGTCTCCCGGACTTTACCCTTCCTCAGACACCATATCGGCGCATTGTTTCACGATTTGTCTTTACTGCGATCGCGGGGTCGGCCGCAGCCATGTCTGATTCTTCTTCCAGGACCAACCAGTCATTGAAATGCGGTGCGCTTCGGACGATGTCGATCACTGCGGCGGTATCGCATATACCCTTACCAAGCATGGCCCATTTCCCGTTTGCATCCACGTCCTTGAGGTGTAAATAGCGGATGCGCTCGCAGTAGGTGCGGAGCGTATCGAGGATATCCTCATGGCCGCGCAAGATATGGCCGGAATCTGGCACCCAGCCGACGAGGTTCCTGTCGATGAGCGAAAAGATCCGATCATAGTCGGCGCGGTCGAACAGTAGCGTATTGTGGTGTGAACTGGGATGCACGGCGATGTCCACGCTCGAAGCTTTGCCCAGTTCTCCGGCCCGATTGTAGAACTCCGCTGCGATTTCGAATTTCGCTTCCCGAGGTCCTTCGGACACCAGTCGCCGAGCCGATCGAAACGGCTGGACTTCTGGCGAACGGCCTGTGCCTCAATGCGCAGTTGCAGCCGCGAAAGAGCTGCTTGACGATTCAGATTTTCGCAAGCGTTCTCAACATTGGTATGTCTGCGGGCAGATTCCCAGAATTTATTGCGTGGAAATCGTAGAGCACGCTTCAAGAAAAAGCCCCGCAAGGGGGAGCCTCCGGGGCGAGTGATAGCGACCGAGCCACACATCGACGCTCAACCGCGTGAATTCACAAAAATGGGATCAGTAAATTCCAAGCGTGACAGGGTCAGTGTGCCTGAAACGAGAGGCCGCGTAAAGTTCTTCTGGCACTCACCAAGAAGCTTCCGCTTTTGTTGATCGCGTCCTACCCCTTGCTCGCAGCTTTTTTGTCGCACGGCTTCGTATTGCCGGACAGAGCGCCTCTGCGTACATCAGCGCTGTTCCCACTTATCCTTGAGCGCGAGTGCGCTGGTCAGATCGCCGAGCGGCTTTTGCTTGTGGGCGGCGACGGCTGCGTCGCGAACGGTGATGCCATGGAGTGTCGGCAGCTCGAAACGGCGCGTGATGAAACGCAGGATCGAGGTCGTGTCCATTGGCGTATGATCGACATAGCCATGCCGCGCATAGGGCGAGACGATGATGGCTGGAATACGGGAACCGGGACCCCAACGGTCAGCCTTGGGCGGTGCGACATGATCCCATAGGCCACCATTCTCGTCATAGTTGACGACGACGAGCATATGCGGCCATTGCGGACTCTTCTCGAGATGCGTGATCAGATCGGTTGCTGTTGCTTTTGAAAGGATGGGGTAAACCATAGCGGTCTCGAATCGTTCTGCCCTCATAGGACGTTCTAAAGACACCCCGTTCCTGAAGGATCGGGACGACCTTGTCGACGAACTCTTCGATATCATCGGGTGCGCGCGGCGGCTGCAGAGTGTAGCCATCGACTGTCCCGTCTGCCCATAGATCGATGATGGCGTCGGCGACCTCTTCCGGCGTGCCGAGCACCAGCCGGTGATGGCCTTCGGAGCGACGCACGGCCTGGCGCGCCGTCAGCTTTTCATGCGCGAGTAGATCGGACAGGCCAAGGCCCATTCCGACAGCCTGGATACGGTTGGGATCGGGGATGAAACGCTCGGCCTCCAGAACGGCGTCCGGATCGAAATCATGCGGATCGATGCCGTTGTCTTTGACAAAGCGGGCGAGCAGTCCGTCTTCCGAGCCGGTGCCGCTGAAAAGCTCGTGCTTGCGCAGCGCCTCGGCCCGGGTTTCCCCCAGGATAGCGACAAGACCCGGGACGATACGGATCCCGGCGGGATCTCGTCCAAGTTCGATGGCGCGATGTCTGACTTTCCTGCCGAAAGCCTGGCCTGCTGCGCGCGAGAGAATGTTGCAATAGATGATCTCGCCATGCCGGGCGGCAAGTTCGATGCCGCCTTCAGAAGCACCGGCCTGCGCGATCACGGGATGGCCCTGGGGGCCGACCGGGACATTGAGTGGTCCCTTCACCGTGAAATAATCTCCAGCATGGTCGATTGCCTGTGCGCTTGCCGCATCCCAGAAGCAGCTTTCGGGAATATCGCCCTCGCGTGCCGGGTCCCAGCTCGACCAGAGCTGTTTGGCGACATCGAGGAATTCGGATGCTTTCGCATAGCGCTCGCTGCGCGGCGGCAATGGCTCTGCTCCGAAGTTGGCGGCGACATTCGGGTTGAAGGAGGAGACGATGTTGATGATCAGACGACCGCCGGAAATGATGTCCGTCGACTGGGTGCGCCGGGCAAGATTATAGGGCGAATTATAGGTTGATGACATGGTTGCGACGAAGCCGATGTCGGGCACTTGTGCGGCCAGGGCCGTGCATAGGATCAGGGGATCGATGGTATGGAACGGGCGCCCGTTCGGATCGGTCATCAATGCGGGGTGGTCCGAGAAGAACACCGCGTCGAACAGCCCCTTATGCGCCAGCTCGGTCAGCCGCCGATAATAGCCGGGATCGTTGATGTCATGTCGGCTGCCGGTGCGATACCGCCAGGCATTGCCAAGATAGCCTGTTGTGTTGATGCCGACATTGAGATTGAGCTGTCGTTTCGAAATTGTCATGCGGCTGGGCTTTCGTTCTGGAAGGCCATGCACGCTAGTGCGTAACATCAATTCCCTACAGAATTTGTAGACTAATATTACTGGAGCAGAGGGAATTAACTTCCAGCCTTTCGATGAGAGGGAGCATGGCGCGGAGCCGTTCCGACCTTCAGGCAAATATCTTGCGCCGCGCGAAGGATTGCTTTCGTCGTGCGCTAGAAAAACTGCCTTTGGATTTCGGACTTTCCCAAGAATCCTGCAGGGAATGGGACGCTGAGCCCAAAGCCTATGCCAATCCATCGGAGCAAAGCCAATGTCGATCAATCGCCGCCAATTTCACCAATTGCTGCTGCTCGGGGGCGCCGGCCTGGCGTTCGGTATTCCGCAACTCGCAGATGCCGCAGACATACCGGTCAGTGGCGGAACCCTCAACTGGGCCTATTACCCCGACCCCACCGCGCTGATTGCCATCAACACCTCTTCAGGCACAGGCCAGGCGATCGGGCCCAAGGTGAACGAGGGGTTGCTCGATTTCGACTATGATCTCAATCCCACTCCGCTCCTGGCGACGTCGTGGTCTGCAAGTGCCGACGGACTGCGCTATACCTTCGCGCTCCGCAAAGGCGTCAAGTGGCATGATGGCAAGGATTTCACCTCAGAGGACGTCAAGTTCACGATTTTTCGCCTGAAGGAAGCGCATCCGCGCGGGCGCATCACCTATCAGAACGTCACATCGGTCGAGACACCCGATCCGCTAACGGCCATCATCGTGCTTTCCAAGCCGGCGCCCTATCTGATCTCGGCGCTCGGCAGTTCGGAATCGCCGATCGTGCCGAAACATGTCTACGAGACCTTCAAGCCGACCGAGCAGCCGACCCTCGCGCAGACGATCGGCACAGGTCCATTCATTCTCAAGGAATGGGTGCCCGGCAGCCATCTGATCTTCGATCGCAATCCGGATTACTGGGATGCGCCGAAGCCCTATCTCGACCGCATCGTCCTGCGGGTTATCCTTGATCCGGCGGCCAGAGCCGCAGCGCTGGAAACCGGCGAGATCGACATCGGGGCGAACCCGGTTCCTCTATCGGACATCGAGCGATTGAAGGCCAATGCCAATCTTGTGGTCGATACCACGACCTATGCCTATTCGGGGCCGCAGCAACAGCTGTTCTTCAACTACGAGAACGAGATCCTGACCAAGAAGGACGTGCGCCTCGCCATCGCGCATGCCATCGATTTGCAGAAGCTTGTCGATATCGCCCTGTTTGGCTACGGCCAGGTCTCGCCCAGTCCGATCAGCACCGCACTGCCGAAATGGTATGATCCGAGCATCAAGGCGCGCGAGCCCGATCCGAAGCTTGCCAACAAGCTGTTGGACGATGCCGGCTATCCGCGCGGTGCCAACGGAACGCGGTTCAAGCTGCGGCTCGCCTATAATTCCTTCCTGCAGCCCTCCTATGCCGATTTCATCAAGCAGTCGCTTGCCGTTGTCGGCATCGATGCCGAAATCCTCAAGCTCGATCTCGCGACCTTCCTGAAGACCGTCTACACGGATCGTGCCTGGGATCTGGTCATCGAGTCGCTGTCCAACACCTTTGACCCGACGCTCGGGGTGCAGCGAGCCTATTGGTCGAAGAACTTCAAGATCGGCCTGGTGTTCTCCAATGCCAGCCATTACTCGAACCCGGAGGTCGACGCGCTGCTGGAGGCAGCCGCGACAGAGCCGGATGAAGCCAAGCGCCGTCAGATCTGGTACAAATTCCAGCACGTCATTCATGACGACGTGGTGTCGGTTGATCTGGTCGCGGCAGGCGCGCAGATCGTCGCCAACAAGCGTGTGAAGAATTTTGCGCCGGGTGCGCAGGGGATCAACAACAGTTTTGGCCAGATCTGGCTTAGCCCGAGCGCCTAAGCGGTGGAACTAGGAGCCGGCTACATTCAGCCGGCTCAATGCATTCCTTGCCGCGATCGTGCGGATCATGTGACTTTGCGGCGCGTGGGAGCGGGCGGTGATCGCATCGCGATGGTGCCGTTCAAGCTGGAAGTCGCGATTGAGGCCTGGATTACCGGCAAGGTCGAGCGCCAGGCTGGTGATGGCAACGGCATTGTCGATGACGACGTGACGAACATTCATGCCGTCCATCCCCACAGGCCTGCCGGCATCGACATCCTCTCCAAGCGATCGCAGCAAGCGTGCATTGGTGGCAAGCCGCACCTCTATGTCGCCAAGTCCATCCTGGATGCGTGGCACCGTGGCAATGGGTGCGCCGAGGCTGGCCGGGGCGTGTTGGCTGACGAAGCTGATCAGACGGTCGCGCGCCGACCTTGCCACACCGTGATAGACGGCGCCGATCAGGCCGAAAAAGAAGGCGGCCGCGTGCTCGTCGCGCCGGATTGGCTCTGCGGCCGGTTGGCCTTCGATGAGGTCATCCAACGGGATCGACACGTCATCGAGAATGATATCATCGCTTGCTGTTGCATGCATGCCGGCGGCATTCCAGCTCTTCTCAATACGCAGGCCGGGTGCGTCCGTTGGCACCAGAAACGAGGCGCGGCGCGGCTGTTCTTCGTCGGTGACGGCAAGCAGCGAGACCCACTTCAAGACGGGGATGCCGGTGACGTAGCTCTTATGACCGGAGATGCGCCAGCGATTACCATCGCGGCGGGCGATCGTTTCGGGGAGGGCGCCATGGGCGGGAGAGCCGATACGCGGTTCTGCCTGTGCGTTGTTGATCAGCGCGACCCCGCGTTGGTTGGCTAAAAGCACTCTTTGCGCAAGATGGGGCGGCCATTCGCCGAAGCGCCGGATGGTAAAATGCGAGTTGTAATGCATGGCAAGCACGAGGGCGGTCGAGGGCTCGCCGCGGGCTATCTCGCTGATAACGGCCTGGGCCGCGGTCAGGCCCTCGCCAAGGCCGCCGTATTCCCGCGCGCTCACGAATCCCAGAAGACTGGCCTCGAAAAGCCTGTCGAAGTTTTCAAACGGAAAGGCACCGGTCGCATCATGATGGGCGGCTGTCGCCGAAAAATCATCGGCAAGGCGCTTCGCCCTGCCGATCACATGGTGAAGCTCTTCAGTCATATCGGTCGTGTCGCCTTTCGTCAGGCAACTGCGCGAGCCGCAAAGCCATCGATATGCCGGCGGTCCACCCAATCCGCGATGTCGAAATCCGCGGCCAGAAAACCGAAGTCGCGCAGGAAGTTCTTGTAGTGCTCGACGGCATCGACAAGCTCCGGCTCCAGTCCGAGGCCCAGATGTCGGTGAACCTCCGCACCATTGGCAGCCAGGACCTGCTCTTCCGTCGCGCCGGATTCGCGTGCCACGAAACGTCTCGTTTCTTCGGGGTGGGCCTGCGCCCAGGCGCTGGCCTTGAAGATCGCCTCGATGAGCTTGCGAACGAGATCGGGACGCTCCTCGGCAAGCAGTTCATCCACGGTCAGCACGCGTGGCGAGCCGGAATTGATGCGGATCTTCGGATCGGGATGAAAGCCGAACTCGGCAACCTGAACAGCGCCGATGAGATTGGCGACATTGATGCCAGCGGTTCCCTTGACATAAATGGCATCGACGTCGCCGCGCAGCAGGGCAGCAATTTCCTCGCCGTAGGCCTGCCGGCGTTTCAGGCCGAAGAGCGACGGCCCCTCCTGGCTCGCAAGCACTGAATCGGCAAGCGCTATCTCGATAATTTCCACGTCCGTCTGAGACAGGCCTTCGAGCGATAGCGCCGAGATTAGGCCTTTCAGCGCGGTTGCGCGCATGAAATCGACGATCCCTTCCGGACGGCGAGCGATGCCGAAGCGGCGGCCTTTCAGATCCTTCGTCGTCTTGATCCCGGTTCCCGGCAGGGTGATGATCGCCTGAAACTCGTCCGTCCAGGTGATGCCGACAAGGCGCGTGCGGCGGCCTTCCGAGCGGGCGCGAATGGGTGGCACGTTGCCGCCATGGCGGAAGGACCAGTCGAGCGTATGGTTGAAGTGGCTCTGGCGGATGTTGCGGTCAGGTGAATCGATAATCGATTTCAGCGTCACGCCCTCGGCGCGGAAACCCTCTTCGAGATAGCCGAGCTGAGCCGCAAGACCGACAGGCGTCGGCACGGGGCAACGCGTGTACCAGATTTCGGAAATGGCATTGCTGGTCATGATCGTCCCTTTCAGTTGCGCAGGCCGGCCTGTTTCATCAGCGGCAGCACGTCGCTGCCGAAGAATTCCAGATCGTCGCGGAAATCGAAGAAGCTGAGCTGCAGGCCGTCGACGCCGGCGGCTTTCAATTTGACGAATTGATCGACCACCTGTTCCGGCGAGCCTATGACGCGGATATTGCCGCCGATGAAGCGATAAGGGTCTTGCGCGTCGCGGCCCTTCCAGGCGTGCGCGTCGGAACTTAATGACTGGAAGCCCTGCGGTGAGCGCTGGTCACCATGGGCAACGATGCGGTCGGCGAGCTCCCAGGCTTCCTTCTCGGTTGGCCGACAGATGACCATCGGGTTCAAGAGCGTGCGCACAGTGCGGCCGATATCCGTGGCTGCATCCTTCACTCTCTTCGTATGGGCGGGCAGGGAGGCTAAAGCGCTGTCGATATCGGCGCCCGTCGGGCTGGTGATGAAGACGATGTCCGAATAGCGGGCGGCAAAGGCGATGCCGGCATCCGAGCCGGTGGCGTTCACCAGGATCGGCCGGCCGAAATTCGGCTTCGGTGTGACAAAGCCGCCGCCGAGTTTCCAGCTGCTCTGACCTTCGAAGGAGTAATTTTCATTGTCGCCCCACAAGCGCTGCACGACTTCGAGGAATTCCGCCGCCAGCTCATAGCGCTTGTCATGCTCGATGCGCGGCCATCCGAACATTTCGTGTTCGACGGCTCTGTGCCCGGTGACGACATTGATGCCCCAGCGGCCACCGGTGATGTGATCGAGGGTGGCGCCGAACTTGGCAAGGTGCAGCGGGTGCCATGGTCCGTAAAGGACATGCATGGTCGAAATCAGCATGATCTTCTTCGTGAGGCCCGCAAGGGCGGCCGTCGAGACGAAGCTGTCGAGCGCCTGTCCATCGAACACGCCACCGTAGCCGCCTTTCGGGAGCCATTGCGACAGCGCGAAGACCAGATCGAAACCCAGCTCTTCCGCCCGCAAGGTCAGCGCCTTGTTGTAATCGAAGCGCCAGTCGGTCGAGCGTTCAAGCGTCGATTGCGTCCAGCCGCCGGCCTGGATCGGCAGAAACAGGCCGAGCAGAACCGGTTGCGTCGCCAGAGCCTGCGACAAAGGACTGTCCGGAAAATCCGTCGGTGCGGGAAATTTCGGAAGCCCTACGATGGAGCCGGGCGCGTGTTGGATGGACATGGCGTTCGCTTGCTTTCGATGGTTCGAGCTTTGGCTGCTGCCCTCAGGCGGAGGCGATGTAAGCGTAGGCAAGGCTGCCACCGACGCCCTCGCCACCCAGCGTGTGGTCGGCTATGCGCTTGTTGTATATGGTCAATTCCGGCTGGCTGACGATGTCGATCGCGGGGAGATCCTCGACCAGGATCTGCTGGATCTCGCGCCATTGCTCGACACGCTTCTTTGGATCGACTTCGATTGCGGCGGCTTCGAGCAGGGCGTCGACCTTCGGATTGCTGTAGGCCGACCCATTCGAGAACGGCACGCCGGGCTTGAAGTTCTTGCTCCAGTAAAGCCGCTGCACGCCGACCGTCGGGTCGAAGAGATTGCTCATGCCCTCATAGGCAAAATCAAAATCGCGGTCGGTGTAGATGCGCTTGGTGTAGGTGGCGAAATCCTGGCTGCGCACGGTAACGTCGATTCCGACCTTCGCGAGGGCCTGGCGGATATATTCGGAGCCGCGGCTGTAGGGTTCGCCGCTCGGCACGTAATCGAGGCTGACGCGCAGGCGCACGCCATCCGAACCGCGGGGATGGCCGGCTTCGTCGAGCAGCTTCTCGGCGGCAGCAAGATCGATCGGATAGGTCTTCAAATCGGCGACAAACCACTTCGTCAGATTGGGATTTATCGGCCCGGGGATCGGCTCGCCATAACCATAGTTGATGGTGTTTCGGATCACCTTCCGGTCGATAACGTGTGCGAAGGCCTGCCGCACACGGATGTCCTTGAAGACCGGGCGCTCCAGGTTGAATTCGATACGGCTGACGCCGTTGGAATATTGGTAGCCGCGGCTCTCAAACGCCAGATTCGGCAGGTCCTTGAAACGTTCAAGATCGCTGAGAGGAACCGGTGTCGATGGCGCCAGATCGATTTCACCCGTCTCGATTGCGATGGACCGCGCGGCCGCATCCGGTATGAAGCGGACGATCAGCTGGTCGAGATAGGGCCGAGGCTGATCCCAGTAGTCGGGATTGCGCTCATAAACGATATGGCTACCGCGCACCCATTCCTTGAACTTGAAGGGACCGGTGCCGACGGGCGCCAGATTGACCGGATTTTCGGCAATCTTTGTGCCTTCGTAAAGATGGCGCGGCACGATCGGGGATTCGGATGCGGCCAGGGCCGTGATCAGATAAGGCGCGGGCTTGGAGAGAACCAGGATCGCGGTCAGCGGATCGGGCGTCTCGATCTCGACAAGATTGAGGAAGGTGTTGCGCCCGCGTGGGTGCACATCCTTGAGGGTCTTGATTGAGAAGGCGACGTCGTCGGAGGTGAACGGCTTGCCGTCATGCCATTTGACGCCCTCGCGCAGCTTGAACGTATAGCGCAACCCATCAGCGCTCACGCTCCATTGCGTGGCGAGCAATGGCTGCGGATTGAGATCGAAATCATAGGTGAGCAGTCCTTCGGTCGTCTTGGGCGAGACATAGACCGAGTTGAATGCCGTATGGGCGATCGTCGTCAGGACCGGTGGCTCTGCCGAGAGAAGGAAGACAGCCGTGCCACCGCGGGCAGGGGCGGCAAGGGCCGGCAGACCGGCTGCGATGGTCGCGCCGAAGGCTGCGGAAGCAAGCAGAAGATTGCGGCGGGTGATTGCCGGAAATTTTTTCATCTGGGTCTGGCCTAGCAAAATGGAACCGTCTTTTGCTTGTGCGGCGGTCCCTGGTTTTATGTTCCCGAAGAAGCGGATCCTTTAGGGTTTTTTATCTCGTCTCACCGGCAACTTGGAAAGTTGACGTGCATATGGGATATTTGTCGGTAAAAATTACTAATACATACGGCGGAAATGATGGTTTCTGGAAATATTTACCAATACTGATTTGACAAAAGCTACAGATTTAGTCAACTACTATTGCGATGCAGCGTCTACAAATTTCATGGCGCTGCCCGGGAAGTTGCGATGTCAGCTTACAAGCGGATAGGACAAACAATACGGCGAACGGCCATTCAGGCGGTGCCGACCGTGCTTGGCATCGTCATCCTGAATTTCTTCCTGCTGCAGCTGGCGCCGGGAGATGCGGCTGATGTCATGGCGGCAGAGGCAGGGTCGGCGACTGTGGAGACCATGGCTGCGCTAAGGGAGCGTTTCGGCCTCGACAATCCAATCCTGGTGCAGCTTGCAAACTATCTCAACAATCTCGCCCATTTCAGCCTGGGCTTTTCGCCCCGCTACGGCATGCCAAGACAGGCGGCGAAATCCTCTTCGATGGGCGCGATTTGTTGAAATTGCCCGAGAAAGAGCTGCGCAGCATTCGCGGGCGTGACATCGCCATGATCTTTCAGGAGCCGATGACCTCGCTCAATCCGGTGATGAGGATTGGCGATCAGATCGTTGAGGTCCTGCGCATCCACGAGCGGCTAAGCCGTAAGCAGGCCCGCCTGCGCGCGATCGAATTGCTCGATCTCGTCAGCATCCCCGATGCGGCAAAGCGGGTGGACGACTATCCGCATCAGCTTTCCGGCGGCATGCGCCAGCGCGTGATGATCGCGATCGCGGTTGCTTGCAGCCCGAGGCTGCTGATTGCCGATGAGGCGACGACAGCGCTCGATGTGACGATCCAGGCCCAGGTGCTACAGCTTCTCGATCGCCTGCGCAGCCAACTGAACATGGCTGTCATTTTGATCACCCATGATCTCGGCATCGTCGCGCAATGGGCCGATCGGGTCGTCGTGATGTATGCCGGCCGCAAGATCGAGCAGGGCCTGCCCGACGTGCTCTTCGAAACGCCATACCACCCCTATACGCAAGGCCTGCTGGCGGCGTCGCCGCGGCTGAAGGCCGATTATCATTACCGCGATGGGCCGCTGACGGAAATTCCGGGTTCGATCGTATCGGCGGCAGCAGAAGAGGGCTGTGCGTTCCGTCCGCGCTGTCCGGTCGCGCGATCCGCATGCGGTTCCTCCGTCCCGGCTTTGGTACAGCTTTCGGCCGAGCGCGAGGTTGCCTGTCCCTATGTTCCAGCCATTGCGGAGGCATCCTATGCCGCTTCTGTCCGTCGATAGGCTCTCGACGCATTATCCGGCGATGGATGGAACCGTGCGTGCCGTGGATGATGTCTCGCTTGAGATCGTCGAGGGCGAAACGGTCGCGCTTGTCGGCGAATCCGGCTGTGGCAAGTCGACGCTCGGCAAATCGCTGATGCGTCTCGTCAATCCAACATCCGGTCAGGTGACGTTCAAGGGGCGTGACGTTGCCGCGATGACGGGCAAGGAATTGCGGTCTGTTCGCCGGCATATCCAGATGATCTTCCAGGATCCGTTTGCCTCTCTCAATCCGCGCCAGACGATCCGGACCATCCTGACGGCGCCGCTCGCCGTTCATGGCATCGGCGATCGCAAAAGCCGAGAGGCCATTGCTGCCTCGATGGTCGTCCATGTTGGCTTGCCGGCCGATTCTCTCGATCGTTATCCGCATGAATTTTCCGGCGGCCAGCGCCAGCGCATCGGCATTGCCCGGGCGCTGATCCTGCAGCCGGAACTGGTGATATGCGACGAGCCGGTCTCGGCGCTCGATCTCTCCATTCAGGCACAGATCCTCAATCTCTTGGTCGAGATGAAGTCCGAACTATCGCTTTCCTACCTGTTCATCTCTCACGATCTTTCGGTTGTGCGTTATTTCGCCGATCGTGTCCTCGTCATGTATCTCGGGCGCATCGTCGAGAGCGCTCCGACGGCAAAGCTCTGGAACGAGGCCAAGCATCCCTATACGCGGGCGCTTCTCGCCGCCGTACCCGATCCGTCACGGCGCAAGCAGGCAGCACCGATTAGTGGCGATCTGCCGAGCCCTCACAATCCGCCCACCGGCTGTCGTTTCCACACCCGTTGTCCGCTCGCGACCGACATCTGTCGGAGTGATGACCCCACCTACACGCAATTCGGCGACGGTCACTCAGTCGCCTGCCATCACGCCCAATAGAACTGGAGAATAATCATGGTCGACTATCGCTATCTCGGACGCAGCGCATTGAAGGTGTCGCCGCTCAATCTCGGAACGATGATGTTCGGTGGTCCGACACCGGATGATGTTGCCTTCCGCATCATCGACAAGGCCCGCGAGCAGGGGATCAATTTCATCGACACGGCCGATGTCTATCACGACGGCAAGTCGGAGGAAGTGGTCGGTCGCGGCATCAAGGCGCACCGGGATCACTGGGTTCTCGCGACAAAATTCGTCAACTCGCACAAGAAGGGCCCGAACCTTGGCGGCCATTCACGCAAGTGGGTGATCGAGACTGTCGAGAATTCGCTGCGCCGACTCAACACCGACTATATCGATATTCTCTATTTCCACCGCGCCGTCTTCGATGCACCGCTGGAAGAGCCGGTGCGCGCCATTGCCGATCTCATCCGCGCTGGCAAGCTGCGTTATTTCGGCGTTTCGAATTTCCGCGGTTGGCGTATCGCCGAAATCTCCCATCTGGCCGATCAGCTTGGCATCGATCGCCCGGTTGCAAGCCAGCCGCTCTACAACATCGTCAACCGCACGGCCGAGGCCGAACAGCTGCCGGCAGCCCATCACTACGGCCTCGGCGTCGTCTCCTATTCGCCGCTGGCGCGTGGCGTGCTGACAGGCAAGTATGAGCCGGGTCAGGCGCCGGCCGCCGATACCCGCGCCGGCCGTGGCGACAAGCGCATTCTCGAAACCGAATGGCGCCCGGAATCGATCGCGATCGCCAGGGAGATCGCCGATCACGCCAAGGCCAAGGGCGTTACGCCGACCGAGTTTGCGATCGCCTGGGTGCTCAACAACAAATTGATTACCTCCGCCATTACCGGCCCGCGCACAGAGGAACATTGGGATAGCTATATCCGCGCCCTCGACGTCAAGCTCGACGCAAGGGATGAAGCACTGGTCGACCGGCTGGTTGCGACCGGTCATCCGTCGACGCCGGGCTTCAACGATCCGAGCCATCCTGTCGAAGGCCGTGTCCCCCTTAGTGGTGCGGCCGGCGCGGAAAACGTCGTGCCGCTTGCGCGCGCCGTTGCCTGAATGATTATGCCTCAGGCCCCACCTCGGTGGGGCCTGTTTCCTCCTGGCGCCGAAAGAGCCCCTATGCCGAACACAGCCTCATCCGCCATTCCAACCGCTCCCGCCGCGAATGATCGAGCAGCACTTCTGGCGAAGATACCCGATCTTGCCGCTGAGATTTCAAAGGAGGCCGGGCGCCGGGATCTTGAACGGGAGCTGCCGCACGAGGCTTTCCGGCTGTTCAAGGAGGCCGGCCTCGGCGCGCTGCGCATTCCCGTGGCACTTGGCGGGCCAGGCGGCTCGGTGGCCGACTATATCGACATGATCATGGCGATCGGGGCTGCCGATTCCAACGTTGCCCATGCGCTTAGAAGCCACTTCAATTTTACCGAGGCCTTGCTGCTCAATCCCAACAGTGCGCTCGACCGCACCCAGCTTTCCCGTGTCCTGGGAGGCAAGCTCTTTGGTGGCGCCCATACCGAGCAGGGAACCAGGCGCCCGGGTGATGTGACGGCGCGGCTGACCAAATCAGGGGAAAGCTACAGGCTCAACGGTCGCAAATGGTACGCGACCGGCACGGCCTTTGCCGATTTCGCCTCGTTCAGCGCCAGGAATGATGAAGATCAGCTCGCGAGCGTGCTTTTGCCCGTCGATCGCAAGGGGATCACCATCCTCGACGATTGGGACGGCATGGGGCAGCGCCTGACGGCAAGCGGCGGCGTCCTGCTGGAGGACGTGGAGGTCCTGCCGCATGAAATCTCGACGCGCGGCCTGAACACGCTGATTGGCCGTCATACATCGACGCTACGCCAGCTTCACTTGGCAGCCTCGATGGCAGGTGCGGTTCGCGGCGTGCTTGCGGAGGGCACGGACTATGTGCGCAAACAGGCGCGCTCGGCCGCCCATAGCCCCGCTGAAACGGCCAATGCCGATCCCTTCGTACAAAAGATACTGGGCGAGATCGCCGCCGGCTCCTTTGCCGTTGATACGCTGATCCGCGAAAGCGCCCGTGCGCTCGATCGGACAGCGGAAGCCTTCGCCAGTGATGACCTGCAAAGGCTGGAGGCGGCTCTGGTTGAAAGCGCTCTGACGACGGCACGCACCCAGATCGTCGCATCACAGCTGGCGCTTGCGGCTGCGACCAACGTGTTCGAACTGGGCGGTGGTTCGGCGACGTCTCGTCATCTCAATCTCGACCGGCACTGGCGCAATATCCGTACCGTGCTCAACCATAATCCGCTGCTGCACAAAGCACGCGTGGTTGGCGACTATTACATCAACGGCACGACGACGCATCTGGAAGAAGGCAAGGTCTTCTAAGCCATGCACGCGGATTTACGCTCACACTATTCGATCGTCATCGTCGGTGGCGGTTTTGCCGGCGCGCTGACGGCGTTGAAGCTACTCGACCGGACCGAAGTGCCGCTATCGATCACGATCCTGGAGCCTCGGGAGGAGCTTGGACGCGGCGTCGCCTATAGCACGCCCGAGGCTGTCCATCTCCTCAACGGTCCGGCCGGCACATTTTCAATTCATCCGGAAGAGCCGGACCATCTGACGCGCTGGCTCGCCGACAATGCCTCGCGCTATGGCTGGACGCTGCCTGCGGATATCTCCGCAAGCTTTCCGCCGCGCCATCTCTATGGCACTTACGTCCGCGATGAGCTGAGCCGCGCGATCGCACAGGCGCGTGCCGGATCGACTTTGCAGCATATCCGATCTTCGGCATCCGAACTTATTGCTGCGCCGCACAGGGTTCGGATCAAAACAGAGGATGGCAAACAGATCGAAGCGGATGAGGTGGTTCTGGCTCTTGGCGTGTTCCAGCCCGACCCCGCGCCGAGGGAAGCGCCTGTTGCAGGCCATCCGGCTTTTGCGGCTTCACCGTGGGATGCCACCGTACTCGACCGCCTTCGGGAGGCTGAAGAGATTCTTCTGATCGGCTCCAGCCTGTCGATGGTCGACGCGGTGGCCAGCATGGAGGCGCGGGGTTTTCGCGGTGGATATCATGTCATATCCCGTCGGGGCCAATTCATCGAAGACCGACGGGATGCCGAACCGGCGCGAGACTTCCTTGCCGAACAAGCATTTCCGACAACGGCACGCTCGTTGCTATCGATCGTCAAGTCGGAGCGTCGCGCGCTTGCCGCAGCCGGCAAGGACTGGCAGGGTCTCCCAATCGCCATCAGACCGCATATTCTGACGCTTTGGCAAAAGGCTGACGATGTCGAGCGCTTGCGCTTTGCCCGCCACCTTCGCGCTTTCTGGGATGTGACGGCGCATCGCGCGGCACCGGACAGCTACCGTGCCGTCACTCAGGCGATCGCCGAGGGCCGCCTCCGGCACCAGACGGCGAGATTGATCGCAATGAAGCCCGCCGCCCGCCGGATCTCGGCGACGTTGAAGAGCCGAACCGGTGTTGAAACGCGCTCTTTCGGCGGGGTCATCGATTGCCGTGGCCATCAGCTGCATGATTGGCGGCGCATTTCCGCCCCCTTTGTCCGCAGCCTGCTCGAAAGCGGTGAGGTTCGTCCGCACAACACCGGCTTTGGCATCGATGCCACTGTCGATGGTGATATCATCTCCGAGGAAGGGCGGATCCATCGCAACATCAGCGCGATCGGCCATCCGCTGCGCGGCGTTGCCTGGGAATCGAGTTCGATCACGGAACAGCGGGCCCAGGCGATCGCGCTTGCCGACCGCATTTTGGGCAAACTCACGCCGCTTGCTCTTGTCGCCTCTTAAAGCATGACAATAAAAAAGGGGCGTATCATCGCCCCTTTATAATCGTCTGACAGGTAGTGCCTCAGCCTTCGCCTTCCTTGATGTAGACATCGGCGAAATTCGATTGCACGCCTTCGACGCCGGTGGTGTGATTCTTGACGCGCTTGTTGAAGACGGTGACGTTTTCGAGCGCGATCAGATTGATCACCGGAAGGTCTTCGGCGATGATCTTCTGGAAGTCGTTGAATTCCTGCTTGCGCTTCGCCTCATCAACCTCGACGGATGCAGCCTCGAGCAGGCGATCGACCTCCGCGTTCTGGTAGTGGCTGGCATTGGAAAACGGCAAACCGATCTTAAAATTCTTCGACCAGTAGACGCGCTGCACGCCAAGCGTCGGGTCAAACTGATTGCCGAGATATTCGGCGGTAAGATCGAAGGCGCGCTCGTTGTAGACCTTCTGGATATAGGTCGAAAAATCGTAGGAATCGATGCTGGCAATGATGCCGATGCGCGCAAGGTTTTGTTTCAAATATTCGGCGACGCGCTTGAAGCCTTCATTGTAGGAATTGTGGGTCAGACGAAGCGTGAAGCGGGTGCCGCTGCCATCGGGCTTGTAGCCTGCCTCGTCGAGCAATGTTTCGGACGCCTTGAGATCGAAGGCATAGGGCTTGATAGAGGCGTCGGAATAATCAGGCAGGAAGGTGCTGATCGGCGTCGGAGAGACGTGGCCGTAGCCGTACCAGACCGTATTGAGAATAACGTTGAGATCAATCGCATGGGCGATCGCGCGTCGGACGCGGACATCTTTCAGATAGTCGTTGTCGAGATTGAGGATAAGCTGCGTCTGGTCACCCTTGGTCTCGTAGCCGCGGGAATCGATGCCGATGTTCGGCAGCGCCTTGATGCGCTCGAGATCGGCAAGCGGAATGGGATTATCGCCACCGAGATCGAATTCGCCGGTCTCGAAGCCTGCTGCGCGAGCGGCGCCATCGGGCACGAAACGCACGACGACCTGGTCGAGATAGGGCTTGCCCGTATCCCAATAATCCGGATTGCGTTCCAGGATGATATGGGAGCCGCGAACCCATTGCCGGAAGATGAAGGGACCGGTGCCGATGGGCGCACTGCCGTTCGGGTTGATCGGAACATCGGCGATCTTGACGCCTTCGTAGACATGTTTCGGCACGATGGGCGATTCTGCCGCATAGAGTGCTTTCAACAGGTAGGGCGCCGGTTTGGAGAGGCGGAAAATCGCCGTCAGATCGTCCGGCGTCTCCACTGCCGTGACATTGGCGAAGGTGCCGCGTCCGCGCGGATGGACCTGCTTCAGAAGCTCGATCGAATAGGCCACATCGGCCGATGTGAATGGCTTGCCGTCATGCCATTTGACGTTCGGCCGCAATTTGAACGTATAGGTCAACCCATCGGCGCTCACAGACCATTCGGTGGCCAGTTGCGGCTTCGCCTTGAAGTCGAAATCGTAGGTCAGCAATCCCTCGGTGATCTTCGGGCTGATCTTCTGTGTGCCGCCGGCTGTATGGGCGAGAGCGAGGATCGTCGGCGGTTCAGGCTCGACGATGAAATTGAGCGTCCCGCCTCGCGGTGGCTGCGTCTCGGCGGCATGGGTTTTGAGAGATGGCAGCAGCGTCGCGGCAGTGGACAGCAGCAGCAATTGGTTGAAACGGCGGCGGTTGATGGTCATGTCGTGGTCCCTTGCTGAAGCTGAAGCATCCGCGATCGCATAGGTGGCGGAGAGACCGCCAGTTCCGAAAGCCCGACCATCTTCAGGGTGCGGGCGTGCAAAACGGAAGAATGTTTTTCTCACCCGTCGGCGAAGAAAAGCTTTTCACGCTCCGTCTTGTTGGAGCGGCTACGAGTCCTGTAATCTAGTAAAAATATAGACTATTTCTCGATTTTAGTTTTTGCTTCCGCTGCCTTGGTGCAGCATGGAAGAAAATGTTCGTCGTCTTTCAGACAAACGCAAAGCGCGTTCTCGTCTTTGATGGTCGGTTTGTGCTGCAATCGGCTCATGAACACTGTTGCCAGCACACGAAAAAAAACCATCCAGCCGACCTTGGCGCGCTTGCCGCCATTGACGTCGCTGCGCGCCTTCGTCGCCACCGCGCGGCACCTGAATTTTCTCGGTGCTGCCGATGAATTACACGTCACCTCGGCGGCCGTCGGCCAGCAGATCCGGCTGCTGGAGGATTATCTCGGGCAGCCGCTTTTCCACCGGACACGCGGACAGCTGCAACTGACCACCGCCGGCCTTTCTCTGGTTCCCGGCCTGACGGATGCATTCGATGCCGTGTTGGCAACGATGACGCAGTTCGTCGCCAGCGATCACGATCTGCCCATCCGCGTTTCAGTGGCTCCGTCCTTTGCCAGCAAGTGGCTGATCCCGCGATTGAACGGTCTGAGACGCGCCGCACCGGGCCTGCAGGTTCTGGTCGACGCATCGACGCAGCTGAGCGATCTCAACAGGGATGACACGGATTGCGCTATCCGTTACGGCAGCGGCGGCTATCCGGGTCTTGTGGTCGATCATCTCTTCTCCGAGTCCGTCGTGCCGATCTGCAATCCGGAGTTTGCAGAGCGGCACTGGCTCTGGAACGATCCGCAGGCGATCGAAGGTGTGCCGCTCCTGCATGAGGATGGCGCCGAGCATGATCAGTCATGCCCGGACTGGAATGCCTGGCTGCGCGCCGAGGGTCTTTCCTATCGGCTCTCGCAGGGTGGTTTCCGTCTCAATCAATCATCCCTCGTCATCGACGCGGCGCTGGCCGGGCAGGGGCTTGGCCTCGGGAAGGTGCGTCTGGCGGAAGCGGAGTTGAGGGCGGGACGATTGGTCAGTCCTTTCGGCAGCCCGCAGCCCGTCAGCTTTTCCTATTTCTTCGTGACGACGCCGGCCAAGGCTCGGCTCGCGCGCGTGGAGTTGTTTCGCAATTGGCTTCAGGCCGAGACCAAGGCGCTGCGGGCAATCAGCGATGTCTTGCTGTGGAATTCACCCCGCAGGCTCGACATCGCCGCCGCCGAATAGGGTGGTTATTTCAACTTGAAGCCGAGGCGCTGCGCCGCGGCGCCAAGCAAATGCCGACCTTTCAGGGCCGCGACCGTGCTGATCCTGTTCTTCACCTGCTCGGTCCAGTCCAAAAGCGGCATGCCTTGCTCGGTCTGGAAGTCGCGCAAAACCGCATTGTAGTGTTTCAGGTCATCCGACCGCTGGCTCTCATCGTAGCGCTCACGATGCAGAACGGTTGTCTGTGGCAGCCTCGGCTTGACCGCGGCCGGCACCCCCGGATCGGGATAGCCGACCGTCAGACCGAAGACCGGAAACACGCCCTCCGGCAATCCCAGCTCCCGCGCGACCGCTTCCGGATCGTTGCGGATCGCGCCAATATAGCAGGTGCCAAGGCCCTGCGACTCCAGGGCGACGACTGCGTTCTGCGCTGCAAGGGCCGCATCTATGACGGCAAGCAGGAAGCTCTCGACATAGTCCAGGCCCTCTGCCGGAGAGCCTTGGTCCGTGGCAATGCCGCGCGGTCTTGAAAGGTCCGCGAGCCAGATCAGCAGCAGCGGTGCCTGCGTGATCTGCCGCTGTGTGCCGGCGACCGTATTCAGCCTCTCTTTACGCACTTCGTCTTCGACAGCAACGACGCTCCAGGCCTGCAGATTGGATGAGCTCGGGGCTGATTGCGCGGCAGCGACGGCGAGACGGACGGCACTTTCCGGGACTGCCTTTGGCAGATAGCTGCGGACGGTGCGATGCGACAGAAGCGTTTCGACGGTCTCGTTCCAGTCTGCACCAAGCTGTTGGTCAGCGTCGCGATAGCGCTCTTCGGCAAGGCTTGCCAGTCGATGTGGCGCGGAGACCTTGGCGGTCGCAAATGACGTCATGCTCTATTCTCCTTCATTCGGCTGCAATGGCGTAGGGGTTGGCGGGCCGGGCGAGGCCGAGATGATCCCGCAAAGTCTGGCCGGTATAGGCTTGGCGGAAAAGACCGCGACGACGCAGGATCGGCACGACTTCGTCGACGAAGACCTCCAGGCCGTGCGGCAGCACATCCGGCATCAGGTTGAAACCATCAGCGGCACCGGCGCGATACCATGTCTCGATATCGTCGGCGATTGCATCCGGCGTGCCGACGATGGTGCGGTGGCCGGTTCCGCCGTTCAGCGCGCGGATCAGGCCGCGCACGGTCAGTTTCTCGCGTTGGGCAAGGGCGAGGGTTGCCCGGAAGAAAGTATGACCGCCATCCGGCGGCAGCGGAATATCATCCGGCAGTGGCTCGTCCAGCTTCAGCCGTTTCAGATCGATTTGGAGAACGCCGGAGAGCCGTGCAAGGCTGTATTCCAGCGGGATAAGTTCACGCAATTCCTCTTGCCGCCGCTTCGCCTCAGCCTCCGTGCTGCCGATGATCGTCGCGAGGCCGGCAAGGACCAGCAGGCTATTGGGTGCACGGCCATAGCGGGCCGCGCGTGCCCGCAAGTCCCGGGCATAGTCGAGGGCTTCCTCAAACGACTGTGAGGCGGAAAAGACGGCTTCGGCATGTTGCGCCGCCAGCTCGCGGCCATCATCGGAACCGCCCGCCTGGACGAGAACGGGATGGCCCTGCGGCGGGCGCGGAACATTGTGCGGGCCATAAACGGAAAAATGCTTGCCGCGATGGGCGATGGGATGGACCTTGGCGGGATCGACGAAACGACCGTTGGCGACATCGCCGATGAAGGCATCTTCCTCCCAGCTGTCCCAGAGCGCCTTTACGACGGCGGTAAACTCGGCGGCACGCTCATAGCGACCATGATGCTCAACCGGCTTTTCCAGCCCGAAATTCCGGCTTTGCGAGAGGTCGGCGCTGGTGACGATGTTCCAGCCGACACGGCCGCTGCTTGCATGGTCGAGCGTCGCGAAGCGGCGGGCGATATTGTAGGGCTCGTTGTAGGTGGTAGAAGCCGTGGCTATAAGGCCGATATGCTGTGTGTGGGCGGCGACGGTCGCCAGCACGATCGTCGGTTCCAGCGAGGTGAGCGGTCTGAAATCGACCCGATCGGAGATGGCCGCCTGATCGGCGAGGAAAACCGCGTCGAAGGTGCCACGCTCGGCAATGCGGGCAACGTTGATGTAGTGATTGATATCGAAGGACGCGCGTGGGTCGCTTCCCTCCATTCGCCAGGCTGCCGGCGAGAAGCCGGAATGCAGGATGTTGATGTTGAGATGAAGCTCGCGTTTCTGGCTCACTGAAATATCCCCGGTTCCGGAAACTCGCCAGTCAAGAACCATGTGCCGACATTGCGGGTCTTGTATTCAGCGGGATTGTGAAGCGTATGAATGCGCGCATTGCGCCAGAAGCGGTCGAACCCAAGCGGTTTGACGGCGGAGCGGGCGCCCATGACTTCGAAGATCTCGCTGGTGACTTCAAGAGCGACGCGGCCAGCCAATACATTGGTCGAGGCGACGGCAATCGCCGCTTCGCCGCGATCATCTGGCGTCAGATCCGCGCCTTTGGCATAGACAGCATCGAGCGCCGCCAGGGCCCGGTCAGCGAGTGCGGTTGCCGCCTGCACCTTGATCCAGAGCTCGCCATATTGCCGCTTGATCCAGGGATCATCGGAATGGCGTTCGACGCCGGAATAGATCCAGGGCCGCGATTGCGTAACTGTATAGTCGCGAGCGGCAATCAGCGCGCCCTGCGCGGTGCCGACGAACACATTGAGCAACACACTCTGTTGCTGCAAAGGGGCCAACAGGGTGATCGGATCTTGTGGTCGCTCCGGCAGGATCTCACCGGCATCGATCACCACGTCCTTGTAGAAGACACAGCCGCTTCCGGTCTGCCTCTGGCCGATCCCGTCCCAATCATCGGCGATAGTAATGCCCTCTCGGTCCGCCGGTATATAGGCGAAGCTCCGTTTGTTGGTCTCTTTGTCCTCCCAGGCGACCATCAGATAGTCGGCGACATGCGATCCGGAGGCGAATGGCCGAAAGCCGTTGAGAATGACTTTGCCTTGATCACGCCGACCGAAAAGGCTTTTGGAGAAGCTGTTGGTCGTATTGCCCCAGAACCAGCGACCGGCGGCCGAGCGGCGCAGGATATCGCGGGAACGTTCGTCGGAGCCGGTGTTGACGGCATTCTGCAGCGGGCTGAAGTGATAGCCGTAGAGATGGGCCACCGATCCATCCACCTTGGCGAATTCGCGGACGATGCGCATGGCGGTGGAGTAGCGCTCGCCGGCGCCGCCGAACTCCTCGGGGATCAGCAGATTGACGAGGCCGGTTTCCTTCAGGAGCTTGATTTGCTCGTCAGGCCTGCCACCCAATTGATCCCGCTCGATAGCATCCTTGGCGAAGATGTCGCGCAGCTCGGCTGCCTTGGCGAGATGGGGATTGGTCTTGTCGGTCTCGAACAGTGCCGGCAGCAGGTGGGGCGGCTCGAAGCCGTTTGGCTTTATGGTCATATCGCTCCCCGTTCATTTGTGGAGGCGCGGAAATCCGTGCCGTTCGGTCAGCAGCTCGAGAATGCGATCGGTCGAATTGACGAACCGCTTTCCCTCGCGCTCGCCTGCATCGGCGGGAGGATTGTCCGCCAGAATGAGCAGCGGCAGCGACTGGTTTTCCTCGCCGACGACATCGATTACTTGTCGTCGCGGCCGGGGAAAAGCGACCCGCTCGACATCGATCTTGGAAGCAAGGTTCGGGAATGCGGCAAGCAGACCCTCGATGGAATTGCAATAAGGGCAAACGAAGCTGACGCCCGGATGCTTGGGGTCGGCAAAGCCGGGTGAGATCAGAAACAGTTTGTCGCGTGCCATGGATCTTCTCCTATTCTGCTGCAGCTGCATTGCCTGCGGAAAAACGATTGACGGGGCGCTTGAGGCCGAGATTTTCGCGCAGCGTCGTGCCCTGATATTCGGTTCGGAACAGGCCGCGACGGCGCAGCTCCGGCACGACGAGCGTTATGAAGTCGGCAAGCCCGCCGGGCATGATCGGCGCCATGATGTTGAAGCCGTCGGCGCCGTAATTCTCGAACCGCTCTTCCATGACATCGGCGATCTGGGTGGGTGTTCCCACAACCTGCCAGTGACCGCGCGCGCCGGCGATGCGCAGATAGAGCTGGCGAATGGTCAGGTTCTCGCGACGGGCAAGATCGAGCACCAGTTCCTGGCGGCTCTTGCCGGCATTGGTTGCCGGTGGGTTGGGCGGCACGGGACCGTCAAGCGGATAAGAACTGAGATCGACGCCGGTCAATTGCGACAGGAGGTTGAGGCCAACCTCGGGCTGGATCAGGTTCTGCAACGCTTCGAACTTGTCCTGTGCTTCCGCCTCGCTGCGCCCGACCACCGGGAAGATACCCGGCAGGATCTTCAGGTCGTCGTCAGAGCGGCCGTATTTGTCGAGCCGCCCCTTGACGTCGGCATAGTAGGCCTTGGCCTCGTCAAGCGTGATCTGCGCGGCAAAGATGGCTTCCGCCGTGCGTGCGGCTAGTTCCTTGCCCGGGTCAGATGCGCCTGCCTGCACCACCACCGGTCGCCCTTGCGGCGAGGGCGGTATGTTCAGTGGCCCGCGCACCTTGAAGTGACGTCCTTTGTGGTCCAGCCGGTGTAGCTTTTCCGGATCGAAGTAGCGGCCGCTCTCCCAGCTGTCCCAGAGGCCGAGTACCACGTCTGCGAATTCTTCTGCGCGATCATAGCGGTCCGCATGCAGGACATGCGTGTCGTGACCGAAATTGAAGGCGGCTTCCGGATCGGAGGAGGTCACCAGGTTCCAGCCGGCACGACCGCCGCTCAGCCGGTCGAGCGAACCGAACTGGCGGGCAAGGTTGAAGGGATCGGAAAAGCTCGTCGACGCGGTTGCGATCAGGCCGATATTGCGGGTGACGCTGGCAAGGGCGGATAGAAGCGTGATCGGTTCAAACGGGTACACGCCGTTATGCGCCTTTCGGCTGGCAGCGTTGACATCCTTCAACCGTGCCGCAACCCCATCGGCAAAGAAAATGGTATCGAACTTGGCTGCCTCCGCAAGCTTGGCAAGCTCGAGATAGTTTTCGAATTCCGTGCCGACGGAGGCCTCGGGATGACGCCAGGCCGCGACGTGATGGCCGGTAAAGAGCAGGAAGGCGCCGAGCTTGATCTGGTCCTTGCGTCTCGCCATGGGGAATCCTTTCAGCGATACATAGCCGGCGTCGGAAGCTCACCGGTCAGCAGCCAGGTGCCGATCGTGCGCTTCTTGTATTCGGCGGGGTTGTGGAGCGTGTGGGTGCGGACATTGCGCCAGAAGCGATCGAAGCCGTTGGCTGTCGTCGCCGATCGTGCCCCCATGACCTCGAAGATCTCGCTGGAGACGGCAAGGCCGATCTCGCCGGCATAGATGTTGGCGGTGGCGATATCGATGGCCGCAGCGCCACGGTCTTCATGGGTCAGACCAGGCCCCTGGTTGAATGCCGCGTCGAGACTGCGGGCAGCCTTGTCGGCAAGCTCGGTGGCGGCCAGCGCGCGAATATAGAGATCGCCATATTGCCGCTTGATCCAGGGATCGTCGGTATGATTTTCGACACCGGAATAGATCCAAGGGCGCGACGATGTCGTCGTGTAGGCCCTACCTTCTTCCAGCGCGCCCTGGGCGCTGCCGACGAAGACGTTGAGCAGCACGCTTTGCTGCAGCAGGGAGGTCAGCGATGTATAGGGTGTCAGCGGGATGGCGGGCGAGCTGATGAGCTCATCATCCTCGATCTGGAGATCATGGAAGCTGACCGTGCCGCTGCCGGTCTGGCGTTGGCCGATGCCATCCCAATCGTCTTCGATGACGATCCCGTCACGGTCGGCTGGAACGGCAGCGGTGAGGCGATCGCCCTTTGCGGTCTCGAATGAGATCTGGATATAGTCGGCAATGTGGGAGCCCGAGGAGAAGGGGCGTTTGCCGTTGACAAGCCAGCCCTTGTCGATCCGCCGCCCCGATGAGGTCTTCGACATGGCGTTGCCGGAATTGCCCCAGACGAGATTTCCGGCAGCCGAGGCACGCAGCAAATGGTCCTTCTGGGCATTCGAACCGCGGAAAAGAACGAGGTTCAGCGGCAAGTGGTGATAGCCGAACAGATGGGCGAGCGAACCGTCCGTGCGGGCGAATTCCCTGACGACACGCAGGATGGAAAGCCAGGAAGCGCCCTTTCCGCCGTATTGGACGGGAATTTGTGCGGATGGCAACCCGCTCTGCTTCAGCAAAAGGATCGGTTCAGTCGGCCTGCCGCCAAGTTTGTCGCGCTCAACGGCGTCCTGATGGAATGCGTGCCTGAGTTCGATGGCTTTGGCGACCAAAGGATCGGAACTGTCGGAATTGAAAGACATGTCTGCTCCACGCCGATGGATCGTCACGGCGCTGAGCCGCTGGTGGTGTGAAGGGTTCGGCCAGTGTCGTCGCAAGTCCAGCAATATCTATTTGATCCCGCGGGAAGAAATTCTTTCCCGAGAAAGGATGCGGGCGGATGGCAATATGAATGCCCGGACTTCATGAGAGGTCGCTGCGAAACGTTCTCCGTCCGATCGTTGCTGTGCGCGACGACAAATCCGAGGCGGCGCCGCTAAATAGAATATAATTTCTATAGATTATTAGATTTAATGATTAGCCTTCCTCCCGCTGCCATGAGGGAGAAGACGATGACGGGTAAACGACGCCAGCTGAAGCTTGGAGCATTTCTTTATCCGACGGGCCACCACATTGCTGCCTGGCGACATCCTTTGGCGCAAGCCGATGCCGGTTCCAATTTTGGCCATTACGTCGAGCTTGCGCAAATCGCCGAGGCGGCAAAATTCGATCTCATCTTCATGGCGGACGGTGTTGGAACGCGTGGAGCAGACACTGAGGCTTTGCATCGGACGGCGATCCGCTACGTCGCGCAGTTCGAGCCGATCACGCTGTTGTCGGCGCTGGCCGCGGTGACGCGAAATATAGGGTTCGTTGCCACCGCCTCGACGTCCTTCAACGAGCCGTACCACATCGCGCGCAAATTCGCCTCCCTCGACCATATCAGTGGTGGTCGCGCCGGCTGGAACCTGGTGACGTCCTCGAGCGACCATGAGGCGCATAATTTCGGTCGGGACGAGCACTATGCCCATGCCGAACGCTACGAGCGGGCGGAAGAATTTGCCGATGTGGTGCGCGGCTTGTGGGATACCTGGGAAGAGGACGCATTCCCCCGCGACAAGCAGAGCGGCGTCTATTATGATCCGGACAAGCAGCACATCCTCAACCACAAGGGCAAACACTTCAAGGTGCGAGGCCCGCTGAATGTCGCGCGTGCGCCGCAGGGACATCCGGTGCTGGTGCAGGCAGGCTCCTCCGAGCCGGGCAGGGAGCTCGCGGCCCGCACCGCCGAGGTCGTCTTCACCGCGCATCAGACAATTGAGGATGCGAGAACCTTCTATGCGGATCTCAAGGGCCGGCTGGGGAGATACGGTCGCGACCAGGATGATCTCAAGATCATGCCGGGCATCTTTCCCGTCGTCGGCAGGACACGGGCGGAGGCGGAGGACAAATTCGCCGAGCTCCAGGAGCTGATCCATCCGGCCGTCGGGCTTTCCCTCCTGAACGGCATGTCCGGCGGTGTCGACCTGTCGCAATATCCCGTCGACGGCCCCGTTCCCGAGTTGCCGGAGACCAATGGCAGCAAGAGCCGCCAAAAGCTGCTGTTCGACCTGGCACGGCGTGAAAATCTGACCATCCGGCAGCTCTACCTTCGCATTGCCGGCGCGCGTGGACACTGGCAGATCGTCGGAACGCCCGTTCAGATCGCCGATCAGATGGAGGAGTGGTTCAGGGCGGGTGCGGCTGACGGGTTCAATGTCATGCCGCCGCAACTGCCGACCGGCCTCTACGACTTCATCGAGCATGTGCTGCCCGAGTTGCGCCGACGGGGTCTGTTCCGCAGCGAGTACGAGGGCAAGACGTTGCGTGAAAATCTCGGGCTGAAGGTGCCGCGGCATCCGGCGCGGCACGCCGTGGCTGCGGAGTAGGCGGCGATGGGCAATTCCCTGCATCTCCAGATCTGTCACGTCACGCGTCGGTTCAAGGTCAATGGCGAGACGTTGACCGCGCTCGACGATGTCAGCCTCGATATTGCCGAGGGCGAATTCGTCACCATCGTCGGCGCGAGCGGCTGTGGGAAATCAACATTGCTGCGCCTGGGCGCGGGCCTCGACACCCCCACCTCCGGTTTCGTCGGCCATGCCGGGCGGCCGGTCACCGAGCCGAGTCTCGAGCGCGGCATCGTCTTTCAGGAGCCGCGGCTTTTCCCCTGGTTGACGGTCGCGCGCAATATCGCTCTCGGCTTGGAAAATTCCGGCCTGTCGAAAGCGGAAAAGAAAAGACTGGTCGAATCCCACCTCGAGCTTGTCGGGCTGTCAGGCTTTGCCAACGCCTATCCGCATCAGCTTTCCGGCGGCATGGCGCAACGCGCCGGCATTGCCAGAGGCCTGGTCAATCGACCGAATGCGTTGTTTCTCGATGAACCGTTCGGAGCGCTCGATGCGATTACCAAGGCAAGGCTGCAGGATGAGCTTCAGGACATCTGGGCCAAGGAGCGCATCACCATGGTTCTGGTGACGCATGATGTCGAGGAGGCTGTTTACCTCGGTGATCGTGTCGTCGTCATGTCACCGCAGCCCGGCCGCATTCGCGACATCATCCCGGTGGACCTGCCGCGGCCGCGCGCCCGAACCTCACCGAGGCTGGTCGACGTCCGCAACCGCGTTCTCGAAAGCCTCAACGCAACAACCTCAATACCTACAGGTGCTCGCGCCATACCCGTGGCAGGCAGCCGCGTCACCGAGACGCGACCCACCATCGCCGCCGCAGAATAGATAAACGGAGAATAAGAATGAAGCTGCTATCCATCCCGCGTTTGGTTGCCGGAGCCGCCATTGCCCTGACCATGCTTTCGGTCTCCGCCCGCGCTGAGGACCCATTGGTCATTCATGTCGGCTATGCCGCGATCGGCATCGACAATCGCCCTTACTCGGAGGGGACTTCGGCGGCGACGGCCCGGGCCGGTGATTTTCTCGAAAAGGAATTTGCGGGCGATCCCAACGTCAAGATCGAGTGGACCTTCTTCAAGGGCGCCGGCCCGGCCGTGAACGAAGGCTTTGCCAATGATCAGCTTGACTTTGCCTATCAGGGCGATCTGCCGGCGCTGATTGGGCGGGCGACCGGCCTGAAGACGAGGTTCCTGCTGGCAAGCGGCGCCCGCAAGCCGCTTTATCTCGCCGTCGCCAAGGGATCCGGCTTCAAGACGATCGAGGATCTGAAGGGCCGCAAGATCGCGTTGCAGCGCGGAACCAATGGCCACCTTGCCGCGATCAAGGTTTTGCAGGCACACGGGCTGACCGAACGGGACGTGCAGGTCGTCAATCTCGACAGCGCTGGAACCGTGGCGGCGCTGACCAGCAAGGACATCGATGCCGCATTCGGCGACACGCAGCTCATCAACCTGGCGGCCAAGGATAGCGCCGACATCATCTATACGACCAAGGGTGACGATCCGCGCTTCGGCCGCAATGCCGGCATTATCGGCCGTGAGGCTTTCATCGAAGCCCATCCGGAGATCACGCAGCGCGTTGTCGATGCCTTCGTCAAGGCGGCGCAATGGTCCTCCGAAGAGCCGAACCGCGCTCAGCTCTTCGAACTCTGGCACAAGTCCGGCACGCCGGTGCCGATCCTCGAGGAGTATTTCCGCAACGATACGCTGGCCTATCGCAATTCGCCGCTGATCGATGACCTGCTCGTCTCGCAGTACAAGGAGCAGGCCGTCAAGAGCAAGGAATACGGTCTCATCCGTCGTGATGTCGATCTCAACGGCTGGTTCGAGCCGAAGTACCTCGACAGTGCTCTGGAAAGGCTTGGTTTGAAGAAATTCTGGCAGCCCTATGGCGCGGATGGCAAACCGGTTTCCTCGTGAGCCATGGCTATCGATCTCGGTGGAGCAGCTTGGCATGAGCATTGTGATTGAGGCTGCCAACCGTACCGATATGCAGCCGCCTTCTGCGAAGCTGAAGCGTCTCGCCGTGCTCGCGACAGGCCTGATCTTTCCGCTCGGCCTGCTTGGCCTCTGGTGGGTCTCCTCCATCAAAGGCTGGCTGCCGGAACAGATCCTTCCGGCGCCTGCCTATGTCTACCAGACGGGCCGCGACATGATGCTGAGCGGCGAGCTTCCCTATCACACCGGGGTGAGCCTCGTGCGCGTCCTCGTCGGCTTTACGATTGGCGCGGGGTTGGGTCTGCTTCTCGGCATCGCAATGGGGCTTTCCGAGGCGGTGGAGGACTACGTAAAGCCGCTTTTTCTCGCCTTTGCGCAGATCCCGACACTCGGATGGATCCCGCTCCTGATGCTGTTTGTCGGCATCGAGGAGACGTTGAAGATCATCATTATTGCCAAGGGCGCCATCGTGCCGATGACGCTGAATACGCTGACGGGAATTCGCGGCGTTTCGCCTAGATATATCGAGGTCGGCAGGGCATTGCGCTTCAGTCGCTGGCAGACGTTGCGGCTCATCATATTGCCCGGTGCCATTCCGTCGATATTCACTGGGATCCGCTACGGACTGACGCATTCCTGGACGGCGCTGGTCGGGGTCGAATTGCTGGCCTCCTCGGAAGGGCTTGGATACCTTTTGGTCTGGGGGCGGCAGATGTTCTGGCTCGACACGGTCATCGTCGCGATGATCGCCATCGGGCTTGTCGGCTTCATCATGGACAAGGGGCTGGATCGCGTCGAGTTGTCGATCCGGCGCTGGAAGCGACAGGAGATCTGAGGATGGCGAATACAAGCCGTTTCGTCCGTTTTCGTCGCGGCATCACATTGCCGATCCTTCTCTTCGTTGCCTGGGAAGTCTCAAGTCGGACCGGTCTTGTCGATGCGCGTTTTCTGCCGTCTCTGGAAGATGTTGCCGCAACCGCCAAGCGCGAACTGATCGACAATGATCTCATCGGCGAGCTGGGCTGCAGCCTGATGCGCAATGTCGCCGGGTTTCTGATCGGCTGTGTGCTCGGTGTCGGCTTTGCGAGCGTGCTCGCCTTGTCGCGTATTGCCGATCGCCTGCTTATGCCGACGTTCAACGGGCTGAAGCAGATATCCCTGCTTGCCTGGATCCCGCTGATTTCGGTCTGGTTCGGTTTCGGCGAACAGGCGAAGATCGTCTTTGTTGCTCTGGCCGCCTTTATCCCGATCGTTCTCAATAGCTATGACGGCATGCGCCAGGCGCCGGCCGATCTGCTGGAGGTCGCACGGGCGCTGAAGTTCAATGCACGACAAAAGGCGCTGCGGATCTATATTCCGGCGGCCATGCCGTCGATCGCCACGGGCGTGCATCTGGGCTTGATCTATGCGTGGCTGGCGACCGTCGGGGCAGAATATTTCCTTGCGGTCGGGCCAGGGGTCGGCGGGTTGGTGATCGCCGGACGCGAGAGGTTCGACATGGCGCTTGTCATGGTCGGGGTTCTCGTGCTTGGCCTCGTCGGCTTCACGCTCAATCGCCTCGCCTATATGCTGGAGGCTTATTTGTTGCGCTGGCGGCCCAAGCAGACCGCTTAGATCACCAGTTCGCCCGACCTTGCGGCGCTTTGCCAATTCTGCGTGCGAAAGTCGACCAGCAGCAAGGCTATTTCATAGCCGCGACGTTGCAGCCAATGGGCAACGGTGCGGGCGCGAACGCCAAGCAGATCGTCGATCAGAACGACCCGCGAGCCTCGCACGGCAATGGTGCGGTAGGCGACGCCCAGCAACTGCCCGCCTTCGGAGGGCAAGGTTCCGTCAAGATGCGCCGTCTCGAATTCTTCGGGCGTCCGGACATCGAGCAGGTAGGTGGTTCGCTCGGCATCGGCGGCCCATTTTGTCGCCGTATCGATATCGATTTCGGGAAAAAGGTCCAGGCTGCTCAGTGTTGCAATATGCTTGCGTGCAAAGTCCCGGGCCTCATCGCTTGGGTCCTGGTAGATGCGTGTCTTTCCGCTTTCCAGCTGAAGTCCCGCGGCGGTCCAGGCTTTCGTTCCGTCATCGAGGTACGAAACCTCGTTTGGAACCTGTGCGTCGATGAGCGTCTGGGCGCCCAGTATAGCGCGCGGCAACCCTGCACAGGAAACGACGACCTTTGTGGTTTCGAGAGGCACCAGATCCTTGTAGCGCAGAACCAGCTCAGCCCCCGGCACGCTGACTGCACCCGGTACGTGATCGCGCGTAAATTCCGCCACGGTGCGCGTATCGATCACGATGATGTCTTCGCCTGCGTCCTGCAGCGTCTTCAGTTCCAGTGCCGAGATGACCGGTGTTTTCTTTTCTTTTTCGACAGCCTTGACGAAGTCGACGCCGGGTATGTCGAATGTCGGTAGGGGCACTCCATCGCCCGCCGCCGTCCAGGCCGGTATGCCGCCCTCAAGCACAAAGACATTTGGCCAGCCGCCGATCTCGAGTTCGTTTGCCACGCGCGAGGCGACCCCATCACCGCCGTCGACAAGGACCGTGCGAACGGCCTTGCGCGGCACGAAGCGGATAAGTTCGCCGGCGACGCGCTCGGCCGGCAGGTTGGTTGCAAACAGCGGCGAGGCATATCCGACAAGTTCAGGGTCGCGAATATCCAGCACGGCCAGTTCGCGGCCGTCCCGCAGCCAGCTGCGAAGGGTATCGGTGGAAATTGTCTTCCGGCTCATGGTTCGCTCCCGTGTGGTGCTATTTTCACAGGTAAGCCTAGTCTCCGCAGTGGAGCGTGGCGACGACGGCGGCATGCGCGATCGCCAGACAAATGAAAAAGTGTTTTCATAGTCTATAAAATCTATAGATAAAATTTTCTTACGATGAGGCCAATGCTTTCCTAGTGTTCACATCATTGAACAGCGACGTCCTCGGCAGTGCAAATCCTATCTGCCGCGCCCTTAATCGACAGGCGGATCAGATCGCTGGAAGGCAAGCTTATGATACGTCGCCAATTCGCACAGGCCCTTAATCGAGGAACACCTCATGACCCGGATCAATGAAGGCTGGGGCAGCGGTCCTAGTGCTCGCTATGAAGAGATCGCCGCGCATTTCCGGCCGATTTTCGAGCAGATCGCCCGGTCCGCCATCGAGCGCGATCAGGAGCGGCGCCTGCCTTTCCAGGAGGTGCAATGGCTGCGCGAGGCCGGATTTGGCGGACTTCGAATCCCCAAGGCCTACGGCGGAAGCGAAGTGACGCTGCCGGAGCTGTTTGCCCTTCTGATCGAGCTATCGGCTGCGGACCCGAACATCACGAATATCTTCCGCAGTCACCAAGGCTTCACCGAGGATCTCCTGAACGCTCCCCGCGATCTATGGCGAGACGAATGGCTGTCCCGTCTGGGCGGCGGCGAGATGGTCGGCAGCGGTTTCTCGGAGCTCGCCGGGGCCAAGGTCGGCGACTATGCGACGACGATTGTTCCGAATGGCGACGGCTATCGTCTGAACGGCGAGAAATTCTATACGACCGGTTCGATCTATGCCGATTGGATCAATCTTGGTGCCGTCGATGCAGCGGGAGAGCCGGTGGCCGCTCTGGTGCCGACGGCGGCTGCCGGTGTCGAAATCCTCGATGACTGGGATGGCTTTGGACAGGCTCTGAGCGGCAGCGGCACGGCACGGTTCAAGAATGTCCGGCTGGAAAACTTCCATATCAAGCCGAACTCCGCGCGCTTTCCCTATACGACGGCATTCTTCCAGCTTGTGCACCTTGCAAGCCTTGCCGGCATCGGTCGAGCCGCCGCCACGGAACTATCCCGACACGTCGGCGCGCGGGCCCGCATATATCCCCGCGGCAACGGCGCTGCGAGCGCGGACGATCCTCAGGTTCTCGAAGTGGTCGGACGGGTGAGGGGGCCGGCCTATGCCGCCGGCGCCATCGTGCTGAATGTTGCCGCCGCCCTCCAGCGATCCCATGACGCCAATCTCGCCGGAATAGACCCGGACGAGACGAATATCCATCTGCTTGCGGAAATCGAATTGAGCCAGTCGGTAACCGTCATTTCGAAACTGATCCTAGAGGCGACGACGGTGCTTTTCGATGCGCTCGGCGCGTCCGCCGCCAAACGGGCCACGGCTCTCGATCGACACTGGCGCAACGCCCGCACGATCACGTCCCACAATCCGCGCATCTATCACGACCGCGTCGTCGGTGAATTTGCCGTGTCCGGCAAGAAGCCGGTCGCGGTCGGCTATCGGAAGATCATCACACCCTTTGATACGACAAGCGAATTGGCTTGATGGGGCGGGTAGTAAGACGCATGGCAAGTGCTTCGGTCAATCATTGCGAAATCGGGATGACCGGCAGCAGGGCGGTTGCGGATACGACTGTTCGCCGAACCGCCATTATGTCGGCGAACAGATCGGAAATGGAGCTGACCGACGAACTGGTGTCCCTCAGCCTGCGCGTGGAAATCGATCCCGGTCCTGATCCGTTGCGAATACCGATCACAGAAAGCGAGACCGAGGCGCTGGCGGAGCGGCTCTGCGAGGAGTCGGGCGATGACCCGCTTTGGGTATTTGCCTATGGTTCATTGATATGGAAGCCGGACTTTGAAGCGGTCGAGGCGCGTGTCGGAACTGTTAAGGGGTGGCATCGATCGTTCTGTCTGCAGATGACACGTTGGCGGGGTTCGCAGACGCAGCCGGGGCTGATGCTCGCCCTTAAGCGGGGCGGTCATTGCAAGGCCGTCGTTTTCAGACTTGATGACGATGACCGGTTGGGCCAGATGCGGCGCATGCTTCGCCGGGAGATCGGTACGCTTGAGGACGCCGCGACGATTCGGTGGATCCAGGTTCAGACGCAGCAAGGTCCGGTGCGTGCCCTGGTCTTCTGGGCCGGCCCGAAAGGAGGGCGGGTTACATCGAAACTGCCCCTCGAGAAGGTGGCCGGAGTTTTGGCCCGAGCCTGCGGGCATAGAGGCTCTTGTGCAGAATATCTGTATCTGACGGTCAAGCATCTGGAGGAATGGGGAATTCGCGATCGCGATTTATGGCTATTGCAGCAGCTTGTTGCGAAGGAGATTAGATCAATCCACAAAGTAGGCGGCGCGGCTTCTACCGCCCCTTCGCCTAACACCTGAAAACATGATCCATAGTCCTAAGCTCGTTGATTCCAATTCGACGCGAACGTCCGCGAACTCGGATACGGACGCATGCGTTCAGCTTTGTATTGATCTCTGGCCAGTCGATTCGACCTATGCGCGTAGCTGATCTTTCCCGATGATAGATCAGGTCAATCATGTACCCGGTAAATTTTTCGAGGTCGCCGGACAGCAGGGGCGGATCTCCGCAAAGGCTCGTATCTTTCGTTCGAAACTCCCCTGCAAAGTGCTTCCGGGCGTACCGGTCCATTCACGAAACTGGAGCTGGATCAACGCTGGCTGAGGATGGCCGAAATAGCTTGGCGTGTCTCGAAAGACCCGGCTCGGTGGTTTTCTCGTCATTAAGGTGCATCCAGTGCGAGCGGGCGGATTGGTTCGCGCTGCAGTGCGGATCAGCCCATAAGTCAGGAGTATTCCGTCGTATCCCAACACGGCATCATTAGAGATGGTGACTCCCGCAGTCGCCAGACGCCCTTTGATCGAATTGCGCGCCACGCGTAGGACTTATCAGCCGCCTGGTGAACTTGGAGCCAGGAGGCCGGTTCGAATCTATTCAAGATCACCACAATATTTGCTTGAGATAGCGTTTCCCACGGCATCGTTACGCGGCGTCCAAAGCATGAAGATGACGCAGATATCTTTCTCGAGCCGGCTGGCGCACAAGTTGATAGCCAGTGCCATCAAAAGTTCGTTTGACCCCATCGTGAGAGCCATCGTGTAGGGAGGAAGTCAGCCAAACGCAGTCATCACCGATTGGATTGCGGGAGGTACTGCGAAATCGCGAGCCTCCGCATGGACCTGTCGAAGATAAAAACATTGATCGATTTTGTTGGGCGATCCAACGTTACTGAACTCACGGTAACGGAAAAAGATGTCTCTGTTCGAATTTTCCGCATGTTGGCTAGCGTTGATTTGGCGCAGGCGCTGGAGGGCGCGGAAACTGGACCTGCAGAACATGATCGCGACGCCTCTGTAAATGAGCGCGCTTCGATCATTACCGTGAAGGCGCCGATCTTCGGCATCCTGCATCGCGCGCCGGCGCCCGGGCAGGAGCCTTTCGTCAAGGTTGGCGACGCAGTGCGGGAAGGCCAAACCCTGTTTGTCCTCGAGGCGATGAAAGTCTTCAACAAAATCGCTGCGCCGCATGCTGGCCGCGTCTTGTCCCTGACCGAGATCGATGGCGGAGAGGTTGAACCAGGCGACGTGCTGGCGGAGATTTCGAGGTGACGGAGTTTGACAGCGCAGCCACAGTGGAACGGCGTTTTGATACGGTCCTCATTGCCAACCGAGGCGAGATCGCCACACGAATTCAGCGTGCTTGCCGCGAACTTGGCCTGAAGACGGTTGCGATCTGCTCCGAGGCGGACCGGCAGGCGCCTTACGGCGAAACCGCCGACAGTTTTCTCTGCATCGGTCCCTCGAATGCGGCCAAAAGTTACCTCAACCAGGATGCGATCCTCCTGGCGGCGCGTTTGACCGGAGCCGGGGCGATCCATCCAGGCTACGGCTTCCTGTCGGAGAATGCTGGGTTCTCTGAAGCCATCGAGAAAGCTGGCCTCGTTTTCATCGGCCCTGACGCGGCGTCGATCGCGACCATGGGCGACAAGATATCGGCCAAGCGTGCGATGATCGCGGCGGGCGTGCCTTGCGTGCCCGGTCCTGATACCTCACTTCCAGACGATCCGGCGTCCGTCGAGCGCATCGCGCAGGAGATCGGCTATCCCGTGATTATCAAGGCCGCTGCGGGCGGTGGCGGAAGGGGTATGCGCGTAGTTCCGGGCGCTGAAGATCTGCTCGAGGCGATTGCGCTTACGCGCGAAGAAGCGCGGCAAGCCTTTGGTTCTCCGGCGCTCTACATGGAGAAATTCCTCCAGCATCCCCGCCATATCGAGATACAGGTTCTATGCGATACCCATGGCAACGCCGTCTGGCTTGGGCACCGCGATTGTTCGATGCAGCGCCGACATCAGAAGGTCGTTGAAGAGGCGCCGGCACCCGGAATTTCGCCTGAAGTCATCGGGCCTGTCGGTGCAGCCTGCGTCGAAGCTTGCCGGCAGATCGGCTACCATGGCGTCGGAACCTTCGAATTCCTTTATGAAAACGGTGCTTTCTATTTCATCGAAATGAACACACGCCTGCAGGTCGAACATCCCGTCACCGAGATGACCAGCGGAGTCGATATTGTTCATGCGCAGCTCATGGTGGCGCAAGGCGCGCCGCTGGCGCTGCATCAGGATGAGGTGACATGCGGCGGTCATTCCTTCGAATGCCGCATCAATGCCGAAGACCCTGATAGTTTCCTTCCTTCGGTCGGCACCATAACCGATCTGGCCCTGCCGGCGGAGCCTGGTATCCGGGTCGATACACACCTTCATGCCGGCTATCGGATCTCGCCATATTATGACTCGCTGATCGCCAAGGTGATCGTCCATGCGCCGACGCGCGCGGAGGCGATGGCAAAAATGCGCGAGGCGCTGGTCGCCGCGCGGATAGAGGGCGTCTCCACCAACCTGCCATTGCTGCGCGCGCTGTTCGACGATGATGCCTTTGTCCGTGGCGAGATGGATATCCACTATCTGGAGCAATGGCTGAAGCGGAGGAGGGCGCAATGAGCACGCTCGATTTCAGCGATCCTTCGCTCATTGCGGCCCTGACCGATGCACTGACGGCAGCCGGCGTAAATGGCATAGAAATCTCAAGGCCCACAGGCAAGCTGCGCATCGTCGTTTCGAAGGTCGAGGGCGCTCAAGTCCGCCTGACAGGAAATACACAGCAGAATTTGGTCGGAATGCCGTTGTCAATCATCAAAGCGCCTATGGCAGGACGCTTCTACCCTTCGCATCCTACCGCTTCCGACGCAGCAATGCATCTGCCACGCATGGTCTCGGAGCAAGACATGATCGGCTTCATCCGCATCGGCTCGATTCTGCTTCCGATCGCCGCTGGACGGTCGGGATCGTTGACCAGGCATTTGGCTGAGCCCAACGCCCTCGTCGGTTTTGGAGATCCCCTGTTCGAAATCGAGCCGATATCATGATTGCGACCTCGAACCCTCTCGCCGCATCGAGGCAGATCATTCCCGCTACCAAAGGCGCGCCGCGGGTTTCCTGCATCGGTGCTCGATCCTTCCTGCTCGAAGCACCGGGTGAATTCGATCTTCCCGCGCAGCGATGGATATGGGCCTTGGCGCATGCGGTAAAGGGCTGGGCCGATGTATCGGAAATGATCCCCGGAATGACCAATCTCCTGGTAAACTTCAAGGAGACGCCTGAAGATCCACAAGCTATCGTGAGCCGGCTTATTGAAGCTTGGGATGCCGCTGGAAGTCTCGATCTGGCTGGAAAGATCGTCGAAATTCCTGTCCACTACGGCGGTCCCTACGCAATCGACCTTCCAGCCATCTGCGATTTTTGCGGATTGAGTGACCGCGAGGTTGTGCGCATTCACCATGAGGCAAGCTACCGTGTTTTCGCCCTGGGAAGCGCGCCCGGCTTCGCTTACCTGCACGGTCTCGATCCGCGCATATACATGCCTCGCAAGACCGTGCCCTCGTTGAAGATGGAAAAGGGGAGCGTGACGATCGGCGGGATGCAGACTGGCATTGCAATGCTGACTGGCCCTAACGGGTGGAACTCCCTCGGCCACGCCGAATTGCAGATGTTCGACCCGTCTTCCTCTAGGCCGGCTCTTTTGGCGCCCGGCGATACAGTGCGGTTTGTGCCGGCAAGGATCGTGCTATGATCGAGATCGTCGAAACCGGTCCGTTCAACACCGTCCAGGATCTTGGGCGCCCCGGCTATCGTGACATCGGGGTATCGGCCAGCGGTGCAATGGATCCTCTGGCTTTAAGGATCGGCAATATCCTGGTTGGCAATGACGAAGATGCCGCAGCGATAGAAGTTCAGACGTTTCCATTCAGGCTGCGGTTTGAAGCCGGCATGGCCTTTGCCGTGACGGGTGCCGATGGCGGTCCGATCCTGGACGGCCGGGAATTGCTGCCATGGTGCGCCTATGTCGCCGAGCCGGGTCAGATCCTGGAACTCAGGCAACCACCGAGATTGGCGCGTGCATACATCGTGTTCGTCGGAGGTCTGGACGTGCCGGTTCTCATGGGATCGCGAAGCACAGCCCTGCGCGGTGGGTTTGGCGGAAATGCCGGCCGGCCGCTTGCCAAAGGCGACAGACTTGAAATTGGCATATCTGGCGATGCGCTCCCACTGCCGCCAAGCGGCATGGCCGTCATCGAGCCGGCGGTAGCGTTGCGCGACGTCTTCCCGGCTATGGTCGATGGGGTACTGCCAGTCCGCGCGATCGTTGCTGGCGAACATGAGCTGTTCGCGTCCGACGGAGCGGCCTTCTGGAACCAGACCTGGAGGATATCATCGAGTAGCGACCGTACCGGTTATCGCCTTTCCGGCGAGCCGATCAGGCCGGTAACGACCATCGAGATGCGCTCTCATGGTGTCGTGCCTGGGGTGATCCAGGTTCCACCCGGGGGCGAGCCGATCGTTCAGATGAGCGACGCCAACACCGCGGGTGGCTATCCCAAGATCGCAGGCGTCATCGAATGCGATCTGTGGCGTCTTGGCCAGGCTCGCATCGGCAGTCGTTTGCGATTCCTCCGTTCGACGCATGCCGAGGCACGCACGGTAGAGCAAGCCGTTACCCGATATGTCGAGGACATCAGACAGACGTCGCAGATGGTCAAGCGCGCCTTGAAGGCGATGGCCTGACGCGGTCGAGGGGATCAAGGGGAGGGAAATGGTGAAGATCGATCTGAACTCCGACATGGGCGAGGGCTTTGGCCCCTATCGGCTATGCGACGACGAAGCGATGATGAAGATCGTGTCGTCGGCCAATATCGCCTGCGGATTTCACGGCGGTGATCCGGACACGATGGCGCGCATGGTACGTCTGGCCAAGCAAAATGGCGTCGGTATCGGCGCGCATCCGGGCCTGCCGGATCGCTACGGTTTCGGCCGGCGCGAGATGCCGTTTCAGCCGGACGAACTGCGGCAACAGATGCTCTATCAACTCGGCGCGCTGACTGCGATCGCCAAGAGCGAAGGCATGACGGTTGGGCATTTCAGCTTTCATGCCGCCATGGGCAACATGGTCAATCGTGATCCCGCGCTCGCCGACCTGATGATGGGTGCCATTTCTTCCGTCGATCCCCGCCTGGCGATATTTGTCACCGCGGGTAGCCTGATCGAGACCGCAGCAAGACGTGCAGGGCTCAAGACGCTGGCGCTGTTTCTGGCCGATCGTGCCTATCAGGCGGATGGTACGCTCGTTGCGCGCGGCCAGCCTGGCGCATTGGTCAAAGACGAGGCTTCGGTCCGTGCACGGGTAAGACGCTTCCTGAACGACGGGACGGTCGAGACCATCGATGGCACCATAATTACGATACCCGCCAGGTCGATCCTTGTGCATAGCGATACGCCCGGCTCTCTGGAGCTTGCCCGGCTCATCCGCAGCGAAATCGAGGCTTCCGGAGCAACGTTTGCGCCCGCCGCCGAGCTTGCTGCCTGATTGCCTGCGATAACCAAGTTTCCCGTTTCCCTATCGAAAGATCATGCCAATGCCTTCTATCGCCGATCGCCTCAAGGAAGTCTCCATATCCGCCTCTGCTGCCATGACCCAGCGCGCCAGGGAACTGGCTGCGAGCGGCGTCAAGGTCGTCAGCCTATCGGCCGGAGAGCCGGATTTTCCGACGCCTGGTCATGCCATCGAGGAAGCGCACGCCGCTGCACTCGGTGGGGATACGAAGTATCCGCCGATGGACGGCACCCCGATGCTGAAGGCGGCAATCAGCAGAAAGTTCAAGAGGGACAATAATCTTGACTACGATGCCAGCCAGATCGTCGTCTCTGGTGGTGGCAAGCAGGTCATTTTCAACGCCATGCTTGCCACCTGCAATCTCGGCGATGAGGTCGTCATTCCCACTCCGTCATGGGTCAGTTACGCCGATATCGTCAAATTTGCCGGCGGCGTGCCGGTGCCCGTTCCTTGCTTCGAGCAGGCGGGTTTCAAGTTGCGTCCCGAGGATCTTGAGGCTGCGATCACGCCGCGCACCAAATGGCTTATTCTGAACTTTCCAAACAATCCGACGGGAGCCGCCTGCTCGCGCGCCGAAATGGTAGCGATTGCCGAAGTCATGCTGCGCCATCCCCATGTCTGGATCCTCACGGACGATATCTATGAGCACCTGGTCTATGATGGGTTCGAATTCTGCACGATCGCCGATGCCGAACCCCGGCTCTATGATCGCGTTCTGACGATGAACGGCATCTCGAAGGCCTATGCCATGACCGGCTGGCGGCTGGGCTATTGTGCTAGCGGATCGAAGGAACTGATTGCCGCCATCAGCAATGTCAACGGACAGAATGCCGGAGGCATTGCGACCGTTGTTCAGGCGGCTGCCATTGCGGCCTTGGAAGGTCCGCAGGATCTTCTGAGGGAGCGGGCGGCAATCTACAGGGAAAGACGCGATTTCGTTCTCGATGAGTTGTCGAAGGTCGAAGGGTTGCGCTGCCATAAACCCGAAGGCGCTTTCTATCTCTATCCCAATATGTCCGGCCTGATCGGCAAGATTACCAAGGGTGGGCGCAGGATCGAGACCGATGTCGATTTCGTCATGGCGCTTGTCGACGAGCATCACGTCGCGACGGTGCAGGGTTCGGCTTATGGCATGAGCCCTTATTTCCGCATCTCCTATGCGACAAGCATGGAAAAGCTGCGTGAGGGTTGTGCGCGTATCGCCCAGTTCTGCCGCGACATGCGCTGAAAGCGAATGCCGCCCGCCGGCCCGGTCTTCGAGGCGGCGGGCACCGAAGGCAATTCAGAGATTTTGGAATTTTAGCTGTTCAGTCAACTCGACGAGGATATCCTTGACGGCAAATGCTGGTTCTGACAGCGAATTCTGATCGGATGTGCACAGGGACAAGGTCTCCTCGATCCGGGGAGAGACGAGCCGGCACACGAGCGGTTCGTTCGTTTCCGCCACAATGCGATCGGCGATGGCCTTTGGCATGATGGTGGCGCCAAGCCCGCTGCCAACGGCGCGGGCCAGTGTTCGCACGATTTCGACTTCGGCCACGACTTTCAGATTGATGCGGCTACGGGTGAATGCGGCATCGACGGCGCGACGGACGAAATTGTAAGCCGGCGGCAACAGCATCGGCATGCCATCCAGCGCGCCGACGGGCAGGGGTTTCGGGTCCGAGTCGACTGCCAGATTGCGGTGGGCAACGAAATAGAATTCCTCCCGGAGGATCGGCTCGAAGCGTACGCCCTTGATCGGACCGACCCCGTGGATAAGCGCCATTTCCAGCCGACCGTTCATGATCATCTGACTGTAGGTCTGGCCGACGCTCTCCGTCAGATGAAGGACGATCCCCGGATGCCTCTTTCTTGTTTCCGCCAGAAGATCGACCGAGAGCGTGGCAGCACTGCTGAAGGGCACGAGGCCGACCGAAACGCGCCCTGCAAGGGAGTTTCCGGCGGCAGCCGCATCGGCCTGGGCCTGCTCCATCTGACGTAGAATGATCTGCGCGTGCCGATAGACCGCATGTCCCGCGTCGGTCATGCTGACGCCCTGCTGGCTTCGGATCAGCAGCTTCTGGCCGAAATGCTCCTCCAGCGCCGCCAGCTGCTGGCTCAAGGCCGGCTGGGCGAGGTGCAGGATATCGGCGGCCCGCGTGATGCTGCCGCTATCAACGATCGCGATGAAGGATTTGAAACGTCTGATGTCCATGGCATTGGCTGCTGTTTAGTCTGCAAGGTCATGTTTGCAGACGCGCATCTGTTTTGCAACGCGGATCGGGGTCGGAAAGCCAGGTGGGCTCTTGCTGAAAAAGAGCGCAACTACCTGTGGTGACAGCATATTCACTGATAGCCGGCCGATCTCCATAAAACTTACTTATTGCTCCAAAACTAATCGGTCTTAGGCAAGCCGTTGAAGCTCCGCTACTGTCTGCAGCAACAATAAGGGAACCAGAATGCCATTCTCCGATTACAAGACCGCATTGGTCACCGGCGCTTCCTCCGGCATCGGCGCAGCAGTGGTAGAGCGCCTCCGCCGCGAGAGCATCGAGGTGCATGCGATTGCGCGCAGCGCCGGTGCGCTGAAGGAACTGGCCGAGCGGACGGGATGCATTGCACATGTCATCGATGTGACGGATCGTGCGGCCATCGCCGATCTCGCGAACCGTGTTCAGTTCGATATTCTTGTCAATAATGCCGGTGTCGACCGGCCGAAGAAATTCCTTGATGCGGACCAGGAGGACATCGATCTTCTTATCGATGTCAATCTTCGTGCCGTCCTGCATATCTGCCGTCTGATCGTGCCCGGCATGGTGGCTCGGGATCGTGGGCATGTCGTCAATATTTCCTCGATTGCCGGCAACTACAATTTCGGCGGCAACTCCACCTATCATGCCGTGAAAGCCGGCGTCGCCATGCTGTCGAACCAGCTGCGCATCGACGCATTTGGCAAACGGGTTCGCGTGACCGAAATCTGCCCGGGCCGCGTTGCGACCGATATTTTCAATCACGTCCACGGCGATGATCCGGCTGTGCGCGAGCGCTTCATCGACGGGTTTGAGCTGCCGCAGGCGACCGATATCGCGAATGCGATCGCCTTCGCGATTTCGGCGCCGGTCGCGGTCAATATCGGCCATATGGAGATCACCCCGACATTGCAGGTGATGGGTGGTCTTCAGACGGCAAAACCGCAAATACCCATAGCGACACCCGATGCGGAAGGCACGAAACCGTGAGCGGGTTCGATCTTTCCGCTATCCTGACCAATCCAGACTATCTGGCGATGCTTTTGCAGGGCATCGGCATGACATTTGTCATCTTCATCGGCTCCTGGCTGCTTGCCATGCTGCTCGCCATTCTCCTTTTTGCCTTGCGGATGTCGCCATTCCGCATCGGCGACCCCATCGTAAAGGCCTACGTCTCCTATCATCGCAACGTCCCGACCCTTGTGCAGCTCATGCTATGGTATTTCGGGATCTATTCATTGATGCCGCAGGGCCTTACGGACTGGCTCGCCAATCACAACGCCGAAGCCATATTCGCCGTCATCGGGCTCGGATTGTGCCAGGCGGCCTACTTCAGCGAAGACTTACGCTCCGGCCTGCGCTCGGTCAGCCCGGGACAGATGGAAGCTGCCAAGGCGCTCGGTCATGGCTATGTCTCCGCACTGCGTTTCGTCATCATGCCTCAGGGCATGCGCAACGCGCTGCCGCCACTCATCAATCACAGTGTATCCCTTTTCAAAAACAGCAGCATCGCGATTGTCATTGGTGCATCAGAGCTTACGCATGCGATAAAGGAAATCGACAATGTCAGCTTTCGTACCTTTGAGATCTATCTAATCGGTACTGTCATCTATCTATTCTTCTCCCTCATCATCATGGCTTTGGGCGCACACCTTTCCATGCGCGCCGACCCGGTGCGGAGGGCGCGCACATGATCCAGGATGTCATGACGATCATCCATGACTACTGGCTACTGTTGCTCGTCGGCCAATATCCCAATGGCCCGCTGGGTGGTCTCGCCAATACGCTCATCCTTTCAGCACTCGCCATTGCACTCGCCTTTCCCGTCAGCATCCTGTTCGCCTTGGCGCGCCTTTCCAAATGGTCGGTGCTCAGATGGCCGGTGACCGGCCTCGTCTACATCACGCGCGGTGTTCCGCTGCTGATGTTGATCCTTTGGTGCTATTTCATCGTCCCGCTTTGGACTGGCGCTGACGTGCCAAGCTTCCTGATCCTGCTGGTAACGCTGGTCATATATGAGGGCGCTTTCCTGAGTGAGGTCGTGCGGGCGGGGATCGTGTCGCTCGGCCAAGGCCAGATGGATGCGGCAAGGGCACTTGGCCACAGCTATATCGGCGCGATGCGCTTCGTGATCTTGCCGCAGGCGCTCTACAACATGATCCCGAGTATGATCTCGACATTTGTCTCAACCATCAAGGATACGACGCTCGGCTATGTCATCAACGTGCCGGACCTGACATTTGCGGCAAGCCAGGTGAACAACCAGCTGCTCTCGCAACCCTTCCAGGTTTTCTTCATTCTTGCGGTGGTTTATTACCTCCTCTGCTGGAGCCTGACCCAGATCGCCAACAGCGTTGAGAAGCGAATTTCCCGCCGACGTGCGGGACCACGCAAGGCTCGTCTTCGCACGGATGTCGTTCCCTTGAAAACATTTACGGAGCAGCCATGAGCATCCCAGTTTCCGGGTCGCAGGACGACGCTCAGGCGATACGCCTTCACGAGGTCTGCAAGAGCTACGGTCATTATCAGGTGTTGAAGAATATCAATGCCGAGGTCAGTCGTGGCGAGGTGGTTGTCATTTGCGGACCTTCCGGCTCAGGCAAGTCCACTCTTATCCGTACGATCAACAGGCTGGAGGAGATCAACAGCGGTTCGATAAGCTTCGAGGGGCAGAACATCCATGCGCCGATGGCGAGTGGAGCGCTCAATCGCCTGCGCAGCCGGATTGGTTTCGTCTTTCAGAATTTCAACCTGTTTCCGCATCTGTCGGTGGTCGAAAATATTTCCATGTCGCCTATCCGGATCAAGGGAGTGCCGGCAAACCTAGCCCGCGACAAGGCGATCAAGCTGCTTCACAGAGTAGGCCTTGCCGACAAGGCGAATGCTTATCCCGCCCAGCTTTCCGGCGGCCAGCAACAACGCGTGGCCATCGCCCGGGCGCTTGCGATGGAACCGCCGGTCATGCTGTTCGACGAGCCAACGAGTGCGCTCGATCCGGAAATGGTTGGCGAAGTCCTTGGCGTCATGAAAAGTCTCGCGGCCGAAGGAATGACCATGCTGTGCGTCACGCACGAAATGGGCTTTGCCCGCGATGTGGCGGACCGAATCTGGTTCATCGATGCGGGTGAGATCCTCGAGACCGCGCCTCCCGAAGAATTCTTCAAAAGCCCCCAGCATCCCAGAGCTCAGCGTTTTCTTTCCGATCTGCGCCACTAAGCATCAGAAACCAATAACAAGGAGAACAGCAATGAACTGGAAATATTTGACTGTCATATCCGTGCTGGCAGGCATCGCCGCCGCCTTGCCGGCCAAGGCCGACCAGCTCGATACGATCATGTCGGCAAAGACGCTTCGCTGTGCGACATATGCCGACGTTCCGCCATTTTCTTCACCAGATCCGAAGACCCGCGAGATGGCAGGTTTCGACGTCGACTTGTGCAAGGCAATCGCAAATGAGCTTGGCGTCAAGGCCGAGATCAAGCCGATTTCCGTCGAAGCCCGCGTTCCTGAAGTCAAGCTCGGCCGGGTCGATATCACGGTCGCAAATCTTGCCTACACCTTGAGCCGGGCCGAACAGATCCAATTCAGCGATCCCTATTATATCGCCAAGGAAATGCTGGTTGTACTGGCCGATGACGCCGGCAAGGGCAAGACCGACTATGTGGGCCAGCGCCTCGCCTCGACCAAGGGTTCAACGTCCGAGCTGGCGATCAAGCTCAACAAATCCGACCCGCTGACGTTCCAGGATACGGGGTCGGCATATCTTGCCGTCCAGCAGGGGAAAGCCCGCGGTATGGTCGCAAATACCATGACGACGACGTTGCTCGTCAACCAATCGAAGACGAAAGGCAAGCAAATGCGCATGATCGAGGATCCCCTGCTGTTGGAGCCGGTCGGCATCGGCATGCAAAAGGAGCAGCCTGCGCTGACCGCAAAGATCAACGCCATCCTGCATAAGCTCGACGACACTGGCGAGATCAACAGGATCTGGGAAAAGTGGCTGGGCCCGAACACCGAATACAAGATGACCCGCACCGAGAAGGTGGTGCCGATCTCGGAATTGAAATTCGACCCGATTCCATAGGGCCGCGTTTCCGCACCCGTTAGAAATCATCCGACCCCAAATTGTCATTGATCGCAGGCGGCGGATATCTGCGCCGCCCGCTTAACCATGGGAGATTTCCGTGACCCACATCAAAGATATCGCCAATCGGCCGAACCAGGCAGACGTCAACGCCCTTTCGAAATTCTCGCCGGCGACGATCCATGAGGCCCAGGGCCGCCGTGGCGCGCTTTCGTCGCGTCTGAAGCCGGTGGACTATCGCATGAAGCTTTGCGGCCCGGCGTTTACGGTGAAGTGCGCGCCACGCGACAACATCATGCTGCAGCTGGCCATCAACTATGCCAAGCCGGGCGATATCATCGTTGTGTCCGCGGGCGAATATGAAGAAGCAGGCTCCTTCGGCGACGTTCTGGCGAATGCCTGCCTTGCCAAGGGAATCGGCGGGCTGGTGACCGACACCGGCGTGCGCGACACGCTTCACCTGAGGGAACTCGGCTTTCCCGTGTTCTCGTTCAGCGTCTGCATCAAGGGCACGGTGAAAGAGACGATCGCAGCTGTCAACGATCCGATCATCGTCGGCGGAGAGACAATCAACCCCGGTGATATTATCGTCGGCGACGCAGACGGTCTGGTTGTCGTTCGTCGGGAAGAAGCGCTTGATGTTGCGCGGCTCTCGCAGGAGCGAGATGATGCGGAGGCTGCCTATATCGAAGCCTATAAGCAGGGAAAATCAGTCATCGAGGTCAGCAAGCTTGAACCGGTTCTAAAGGCCAAAGGGTTGATCATAGATATTTGAAGGGCCCTGGCGGACATTACGCACGCCTATGGCGCGGTGAACACGACACTTTATAGTCTCTCGAATCCTGTTTTCGCCCGCATCCCTGCCTTTCCGCTTGGCATTGACCCTGCTGACCAGAGGCGGGCATATGAAATGCGCGACTATTCCGAAGCGGTTGTTGGCTTTCGCAAAGCAGAAAATTCGGTAATTTTCGTATGTAATTCAATAGCCTATCTACCTACCGAGCTTGCCGTCAAGCATTCCCGCGAATATCCTTGCTCTTCTCCTGGTGTCTCCAGCGAAGAACAGAGCGGCCCCGACCACAGCAACGTCGACATTCAGATCTTGCAAGCGCTCGAAATGATCAGGCCCGATTTTGCCGTCGACAACCGTGTGAAGGCCATCCGGACGATGTCGTAAATGTCCGATTTGGCGCCTATGTCGACGCCCTTGGTCGGCTCGTCCAACAGGATGAGGTCGGCATTCTGCTCGATGATGCGGCCAAGCAGAACCTTTTGCTGATTGCCGCCGGACAAGGACTTGGTGGGCTCATCAAGGCGCCCGCGTGTGCCGATGGAGCCGAGGGTGCGTTGCGCCGGGGCACGCGCACCGGCGAGATCGACGAACCCGCCTCTCCGATACTTCCGCAGGGTTGAAAGGACAACGTTCTGGAAGGAGGACATCAGCGGGATAAACCCGTCGATCTTGCGCTCTTCCGTGAGAAACGCGATCCCTGTTCTAAAGGCTTGCTTTGGGTTTGAAGGTATATATGGCTCTCCGGCGATTTCGATCGTCCCGGCAGTAATTGGCTCTATTCCATACAATGTTCGCAGGAATCTGGTCCGGCCGGAGCCCGCCAGACCGTAGAGGCCAAGAGCCTCACCGCGTCGCGCCTCGACATCGGCGCCCTTGAGCCACTTGCCTGTTAGTCGCTGCACCCTCAGAAAAACGTCGCCCGCTGGCCTTTCCTCATGCCGCGTGGCTACGTGCTTTCCATGGGCGTCTCCAACGACGGCAGCGACGATGGCCTGTTTGCTGACATCCTTGCCGGCGGCGGAATAGACGACCTTTCCGCCCGAGAGGACGGTGGCTTCATCGCAGACAGTGAGGACTTCGTCGAGCTTACGCCACGCCGCATGTGCTGTAATGGCGCCGGGAAAAGGATGATGTTTGATCGGGGCGTCGTGACATCGACCGGAAGGTTCGGGCTCATGCCGAGAAATACCGCCAAGAATGTTAAGGGGACGCTACCGCCAAAACAAATACGCCCAAAAATGGTGCGTTGACGGACTATGCCACACACCTACAAAATTGGGTTAGGGCTTTAATCCAAAAAACAGACATCACGCGGACAACGGCAATCCGGAGAAAAAATGAGACCATCGGCAGCCTCGATTTCGTCCAATAGAATTGAGCCCCGAGGCCCGCACACGTAGTGCGGGGCTGCTCGCGACCTCTCGCCGAGACGCCCAAAATTCATGCAACGACCAGACCGGCGTGTAACGCGCGAAGCTATGATCAGTGTCCTTCCTGATCGTTGCGAGAAAGCCCTATTTCGAAATACCCCCAGGCGAAACAAGGAATAAATCATGACAAATCAGACGGATGCTCAGGTCGAATCCAACAAGAAAATCCTGCCGACCTTTTTATTATGCTTCCTGTTCGGCGTTTTCGGTTTTCACCGATTTTACGTTGGAAAGATCGGCACCGGCATTATCCAGCTCCTGACGTTGGGCTGTCTGGGCCTGTGGACAATGATCGATCTCGTCCTGATAATCATCGGTGCGTTTGCCGACAAAAACGGACACAAGCTGAAATCCTGGACCTGAAAGACCTTTGGGCGGTTTGGAAGATGAAACCCGTACGGATTGCAATGACTTTGGCCGCCTGCACGTTAGGTGCCGGATCTGCGATGGCGATGGATTTGCCGCAGGTGACATATCCATCTCTACCGCAGGCGGCAGCGTCTGCGGAGGGCTTCGTGCCGAAGGGCTGGACGCTGGAGCAGGCCGCCGGGGGAGACCTCAACGACGATGGTGTCGAAGACATTGCTTTCGTGCTGCATGATCAGGACCCCGCCAATATTGTGAGGGATCCGGATGGAGCAGACAACACGAAACTGGACACGAATCCACGCGTCGTCGGCGTTGCCCTCGGGCGCAAGGATCATTCCGGTTTCGACCTTGTTCTCGCCAATCATGCGCTGATACCGCGCCGTGACGATCCCACGCTTGATGACGTCTTCGACAATGGGCTCGTTATCAGGCGCGGTACGTTGCAGCTGTCACTGAGCACTTTTGCAACTGCGGTGACGAATATAACGGTGATCTTCCGTCAGCAAGCCGGTCGCTTCGAGCTGATTGGATATGATCGTACCGAAGTACAACGCGATACCGGTGACACAACCGGCCTGAGCATTGACTATCTGACGCATCGATCGGAGCGTCGTGAAGGCAAGATCTCCAACGATATCGACAGGATTACGACATCAAAACTGGCGCCGACTGTGTTGTTGAGTGTCGATGATGTTGGTAGCGTTCTCGATTTCGATCCTGGGGCCAATTGAACCTCAAAAGCTTCCAAGGTCGCGAGACCCGTAACCATCGAGAGGCGACCTCAATGATCGCTTTCGGTCTCCATACCAAAGGTGCTAAAGCTGACATCCAGATCAATCTGAGAGAACCAGATATAGACAAGATCAGTACCTTAACCACAGTTGTTTGCGACGTAGGAGCATGTGCAGATCCTGATATGATAGGAAAGCCTTCAGTCATCACCTCGACCATAGTGGGCGAAATACGCCCCATAAGCAGTTATAGCCCTCCTCAATCTTCACTTGGGATTTAGACACATGATAGCCATGAAATCGACAGCCGCGACCGTCACGCTGGCATTCATCCTCAGCGCAGGCGTTGCTTCCGCGGCACAATTCGGCGCGATTGCCTATTCGAAAAATACAGGCTCCTACGGCTCTTCCCATAACTATTCTTCGCGGGCTGGTGCCGAGGAGGAAGCGCTGTCCGGATGCTCCTCCTACGCCGATGATTGTAGGGTGGTCGTCTATTTCCGCAACGCCTGCGGTGCACTCGCTGTCGGCAGCAACCTGGGTTACGGCTATGGTTGGAGCGCAAGCCGCAACCAAGCACAAGAGATTGCGCTCGGGAACTGTGAGGCAAATGACAGCGGCTGTCACGTCAAGAGCTGGACCTGCTCGAAGTAGCATTCGACGCATTTTGAGACTTGGTGCTTCTACGGGTAGAGTGTCGTACCTCTACCCTTTTCAATTCGGTTCGTCTGGATCCGACCGTCACAATGCCTAGCGCTGACCGATCGATGGGCTGAACACCATGAGGCTCAGTATCTCGAAAAGCACCTGAGCGGCAGCATGCGCGGTATTGGTCGTTGCGTCGTATTGCGGTGCAACCTCGACGACGTCGCCGCCCACCAGATTTATGCCTTTCAACCCGCGTATCAACTCAAGAACTTCCCGTGTGGTCAATCCACCGACTTCCGGCGTGCCCGTGCCTGGCGCAAAGCTTGGATCGAGACTGTCAATGTCGAATGAGAGATAGGTCGGTCCGTCGCCGACGATGGATTTCGCCTTGGCGACAATGGCCGCGATCCCCATCCCACTGATCTCCTCTGCGTGGATAACCGTCATTCCAGACGCATAGGAGAATTCCCACAAATATTCCGCCGAACCACGGATGCCGATCTGGATCGTCCTCGTCGGATCGAGCGCACCGTCGAGTACTGCGTTTCGGAATGGTCCGCCATGATGAAACTTCGTCTGATCGAAGGCGCCGCTTGTATCGCAATGGGCATCGATATGGATGAGACCGACCGGTTGCTGCCGACCGACGGCCTTCAGGATCGGGTGGGTGATGGAATGATCACCTCCAACGGAGAGCGGCGCAACGCCGGCATCGACAATCTGGCCGATACGCTTTTCTATGTCGGCGTGACTGAGCTCCAGCCGATAGCGGCTCTGGAACGATATGTCGCCTATGTCGGCGACCCGTAGATCGAAAACCGGCGCCGTTCCAAGAACGTGATTGTACGGGCCTATCCTTTCAATGGTGCGAAGTGCGCGCGGTCCGAAGCGGGAGCCTGGGCGATTGGTGACGCCGAGGTCCATGGGGATTCCCGTTATCGCGACCTGGAGATTGCCAAAGTCCGGCTCATCGGCGGCAGCCTGCATGTAGGGTGCGCTGAGGAAAGTCGGCACTCCAGAATATGGCGCCAGCCTCGTGCCGTTCTTCGAGATGATCCTCTCCGCCACCTTGCGAAACTTCTCGTCGAATATCTCGCCACCATTGGCGTCTGCAAATTCCGCGCGCAGCTGTTCGAGCCGCATTTTGTCCCACACCATGCGCATGCGTCTCCGCTCAAGGTCCGTCTCAGCCAACAAAGAGGTTGAGAACGCTATTGGTATCGTTGTAGCAATCGGTATCAAAGAGAAATCGATATGACCGTCGCAAAATCCAATTCACTCGTTGCCCGCCTCTCTGCCCCGCCCATTCCTTCCGTCATCGCCTGGGGCCGCGAATATAAGGGAGGAAAAGGGCCACTCATCGATCTGTCGCAAGCCGTGCCCGGCTATCCCGCGCATCCGGAGATGCTGCGGCTTCTTGGCGAGGCGGCCGGACAACAGGCCATGACGGGATATGGGCCGATCGAAGGCGAACCTCTCTTGCGAGCTGCCTACGCGGCGCATCTTGCCGAGATTTACGGCGCCGAGATTTCCGCCGGCAATATCCACATTACTGCCGGCTGCAATCAGGCGTTCATGTGTACGGCGATCGCGCTTGCGCGAGCAGGCGACACCGTAGCACTTACCAATCCCTTCTATTTCAACCATGATACGACGCTGTCGATGTTGGGGATCGGGCGGCAATTGGTCGATTGCGATCCTGCCGCCGGCTTTCTTCCCGATTTGCGGTCGGCCGAGGTTGCACTTGCGGCCGGTGCAAAGATGCTGGCCATCGTTACGCCCAACAATCCGACAGGAGCCGTCTATCCGCCAAGCCTGCTTCACGAGCTGTTTGTGCTTTGCCGCAAACATGGTGCCTGGCTGGTCCTCGATGAAACCTATCGCGACTTCCTGGCCGAGGGTTACGGCCGCCCGCACTTTCTTCTGTCTGAGCCTGGTTGGGAGGATACGCTCGTTCTTCTCTACAGCTTTTCGAAATCCTTCTGCATTCCCGGCCATCGACTGGGTGCGATTACGGCAGGACCTAGGCTCATCGCCGAGATCGCGAAGGTGATGGACAACATGCAGATCTGCGCACCGCGTTCGGCCCAGATCGCAGTAGCAGAGGCTCTGCCTGTCCTCGCCGATTGGCGAGCCGGCAACAGGCTGGAGATTGCTCGCCGCGCGGATGCGTTGAGACTGGTCGTGTCACGGCTGGCAGACTGGGAGATTGCAGCGATCGGCGCCTATTTCGCCTTCGTTCGCCATCCCTTTGCCGATCGGTCATCGTCCGAGGTCGCTGAACGGCTTGCCAGGGAGGCTGGCGTTGTCTGCATCCCCGGAGCTTATTTCGGCGAAGGGCAGGAGCGTTACCTCAGACTTGCCTTCGCAAACGCGGATGTCGGCTCGATAGAGCTATTGTCGCAACGGCTCGGCTAGGCGGCGGCGATCAACCTCTGCCGGAAGGTCATGATAATCGCCTTGCCAATAGAGAAGCGGTCCAATGCCGCTCCGGATTGCGATCGCGCGGATATGCCCGATCAGAATGGCATGGGAATGATGGTGAAATGCGGTTTCGAGCTCGCAGTCGAGGATCGTGAGAGCATTTTCAAGCGCCGCGGCGCCGGTCTTGAGACTGTACCATTCCGCATCGCTATAGCGTTCAACGCCTTTGCGGCCGTCAAGGCCGGCGAAGGATCGCGCCACCTGCCGCTGATCGGCCGCGAGCACGTTGACGCAGAAGCAGCCATAGCGCTGCAGTACCTGCCATGAGGACGAGGCGCGGTTGACGCTGACGATGACGGAAGGCGGTTCCCCCGAAAACGAGGAGACCGACGTTGCGGTGAAGCCGGTACGATATTGTCCGTCTCCGACGGTAATCACGCTGACCGCACCGGCCAGATGGCGCATCGAAAGCTTGAATTCGGTGTCGGTGATCAAGGCCTTATCGTTCATCTGACTGGCGCTTGCGTTTTGGCAAAGCGGTTTGCCGGCGTCGAAAGACCGAGGTTTTCGCGCAAGGTCTTGCCTTCGTATTCCTCACGGAACAGGCCGCGGCGGCGAAGTTCCGGCAAGACAAGCCGCACGAAGTCGTCGAGACTGGACGGCAAGGTCGGAAACATCAGGATAAAGCCGTCAGCGGCGCGCGTCTCGAACCACTCCTCCATGAAGTCGGCGATCTGAGCCGGCGTACCCGTTATGCCGTTTCCGGTATGCTTTTCGGCATAGTGCCGGATGAGTTCGCCGACGGTGTGCCCGCTCTTGACGAAATCGACCAATTCGTCGAACAAAGCGCGCGATCCCTTTGGCGCTGCCGGTAGCCGATCCATCGGGAATGGCTGGTCGAGCGCCACGTCGCGCAGGTCCGCCTCCAGGAATTCGGAGAGCATTAGCCGCCCAACATCGGGATGCATCTTGTCGATCAGATAGTCCACCTTCGCCTTTGCCTCGGCCTCGGTTTCCCCGACATTGATAACGATGCCCGGCATGATTTTCAGGTCGTCCGCATCGCGCCCATAGGCGGCCATCCGGCCTTTGACATTTTCGTAGAAGCTTCGGTTTCGCTCGATATTCGACGCCAGGCTGAAGACGATCTCAGCTGTGCGTGCCGCCATGTCCATACCGGGTTCCGAACCGCCCGCCTGGGCGATGACAGGACGCCCCTGTGGCGTTCGCGCGATGTTGAGCGGACCGCGAACCTTGAAGTGCTTACCTTTGTGGTTGAGCGTGTGGTGCTTGTCCTTGTCGTAGTAGACGCCGCTTTCGCGATCGAGAAGGAGCGCGCCGTCCTCGAAACTATCCCAAAGGCCAAAGACGACATCGACGAATTCGTTGCCGCGCTCGTAACGCAGCGCGTGCGGATCGAGCCCTTCGCGGTTGAAGTTGTAGCCGGTCTCGTCATGGTCGGAGGTGACGACATTCCAGCAGGCGCGGCCCTTGCTCAGATGGTCGATTGAGGAAAACAGGCGCGCGACATTGTACGGCTCATAGTAGCTCGTCGAAAGCGTCGCCACGAGACCGAGATCGTTGGTCGTAACAGCCAATGCTGAAAGCAGCGAGAGGGGCTCGAAGCGGTTCATCTTGGTTGGAATGCGGGCAAGCGCGCTCGGGTCGCCAACAGCGGCGGCAGGAGAATCCGCCATGAACATGAAATCGAATTTGGCTGCCTCGGATCGTTTGGCGACATCGAGCAGATGAGCGAAGTCGTTCGCGCCTTTGACATCGCTTTCCGGATGCAGCCAGGAGGCAGGATGAAAGCCGAACGTATAGACGAAAGTCCCGAGTTTCATCTTGTCGGTCCGCGCCATTGAGCTCTCCTGTTTTGCCGGTCTCGCCGTCCTCTTGGAGGCGAATGCGTAAATTATCGCCAGGTATAAATTTTCATCAATATCGTGCAGCTGGGTTCCGTTTTAGTTTTCCTAAAATGTCGGGCGGGGTGCCGATGCCAGGGCCTGCTGACGGGAAATGGCAATGAGCCAATCGCGGAACTGGAGTCCGTGCGGTTTTTGCAAGGCCGCCCGGTCCCAGGCGAGAAAGTAGCTTTCGCGCAATGGAATGCGTGTGTCGACGGGAATGACGAGCGTTTGCGCCTCGAGCTCATCCGCAATCATCGACATCTGTGCGAGGACGACGCCGCGTTTGTTAACGGCGGCATCGATGGCGCTGCTCGACAGGGTGAAGGAAAGGCCCGCGGTACTCTCCTCGAGTGTAACTCCCGTTTTTGCGGCGAATTCGCGCCAACTCGGATAGGGCGTAAAATGCCGCTCCCATTCGACATGCAGGAGTGGATATTCGAGAAGCCGTGCGACAGAGGGCGCCTTGCCCTTGATCAGGGCCGGCGAGCAGGCGGGTACGACCCAATCACGAAACAACTCCGTATAATGTTCATGCTGAAGCACATCCGATCCGTAACTGATGCGGAAATCGATATCGTCGAAGCCCATGCGCGGTTCCTTGTCACGGCCGACGATCCTGACATGTGCATTCGGATGAAGGACCTGCCAGTCGAAGATCCGGCGCGCTATCCATTTGTTGACGACGGAAGACAGGGCGCTGAGAACCAGGGCATTTTCGTTGCGTGCTCGCTCCAAAATCTGTTCTGCCAATGCGAATTGCTCGAAGCCCTTCGATATTTCCTGATGATAGAGCCGCCCCCATTGGGTAAGTTCCGCGGTGCGGCCGTTGCGCTCCAGCAAGGTGACGCCGAGAAAGCTCTCGATCTTTCGGATCTGTTGGCTGATCGCGCCGGGGGAAACCTTCAGCTCCAGGGCGGCGGCGCTGACGCCACCACAACGGCCGACGGCTTCGAAGGCTTGCAAGCCCTTGAGTGGAACCGCCCTGATAGCCTGTTTTTCGGTCAAGAGATGCTTCTCCGTGGCAGTTGATCCATGACGCCTCTCTCAGTCGGATGAAAGTCGCCGGCGAACTGAAACCGGTCGCCGGGATGGATGATCTCGACGTAAGTGACCGTGCGGCTGTTCTGCCATGTCTGTCGGATAAGTCTGAGGCAGGCCTCGCCACGCTCGGTTTCGAGCAGACGCGCCGTGACGGCATCGGTCGAAAAGGCACGAATGACATGCCTCGCCTTCGACCAGGGCACTAGGTCCAGCAACCATTTGCCGGGCGGAACCATAGCAAAGCTTTCGGTTCGGGCTGATGGAACCATCGCGAGCATGATGATGCGTCGCTCCAGCGCGATCGGCTTGCCGTCCACCACATGCAAGCAGTGAACCCGCAGGATTTCTGCTCCTGCTGTTTCGCCGAGTTGCGTCGCGGTGCTGGCATCCAGCGTTTCGATCCTTCGCATGAGGATCCTGTAGCTATGGTCATGCCCCGCCAACGCAGCTTCCGTGGAAATGTCCTGAATATCCATCACCGTGCGGTCGATCTGCGGCGAGGCGACGAAAGAACCAATCTTGCGGCGGCGTATGATGACACCACGTTCCGCCAAGGCCGAAAGCGCCTTGTTGACGGTCATCCGGGAGCATTGATACTCCTTCAGCAACTCGTGCTCGGAGGGTATGCGGTGACCGGGCGGCCAGGCGCCAATCATGATCCTGGCTTCGATGTCTTCGAAAATTCTCTGATGAATTGAGACCAACGCTCGCCTTGCTCCGATGACATGCAGTTTCCGTGAAAGCCGTTTTTGATGGGGCTATTGCCGTTACTAGGCACAAATATTGCTTCTATCGAGTTTTGCGTTTGACAGTGTAGGCCAGCCCGTATCTATTTGTATAGACAAAAGCGGATCATAGAAATCTGCTCGGCGGGACAACGCTTTGGGGAACTTGAACCTTCCACCGGAAGGGCAAAAAACTGGAGAGAAAACATGAGGAAGAATTCGCTTCTGAAGGGGCTGGTTGGCGCAGCACTTTTGTTTGGTGCCACTATTTCGGCCCATGCGGCCGATACGCTTGCCGCCATCAAGGCCGCGGGTACGCTGAAGGTTGGCACCGAGACCGCCTTCGCACCATTCGATTTCATCGATGCCGGCAAACATGTCGGCTTGAACGTCGATCTATTCGATGAGATCGGCAAGGAACTCGGCGTAAAGATCGAATGGGTCACCTTGCCATGGGACGGCGTTTTCCCGGCGCTTGAAGCCGGCAAATTCGACGTCGTTGCCGGGCCGGCAACGATTACCAAGAAGCGCATGGAGCGTTATCGCTTTACGCCGCCGCTGGCTGAAGCAACGATTGCGATCCTGAAGAAGGCTGGTGACAAGACAATCAACAAGCCGGAAGACATCGCCGGCAAGAAGATCGGCGTTGGCAAGGCCACTGCCCAGCTCGATCAGCTTAAGGAGTTCTCTGACACGCTGCCGACCAAGGCCGATATCCGCGAGTATCCGGCCTTTACGGAATCCTATGCGGATCTCGCGGCCGGCCGCATCGCCGGCGTCGCCAACTCGCTGCCGAATATCGCTTTTGTCGCCAAACAGCGTGAAGGCACGTTCGAAGTCGTGCTGCCGCCCTTCGGCAAGAAATCCTATTTCGGCTTCATCGGCCTGAAGGATGCGGATCATGCGCCCTTGATGGACGCCATCGACGCCGCCATGCTGAAAATCAAGGCCGACGGCCGTATGGCGACGCTGCAAAAGAAGTGGTTCGGCGCGAGCTTCGATACGCCGGATTCCGTCAAGGACCCTGCGTTCTGATCAATTTCCGGAAATCGGCCGTGCGCAGCTTTTGCCGGGGCATGGCCGATAAACGGGATCAAAGCGTCCTGATTACCAAGCGGGCGAAATCTCAATGTCCTTCGAGCTCTTTGGGTTGCTTCTGCAGGCGTCCATCTACACGGTGACGATCAGCGTCGTGTCGATCTTTATCGGCTTTGCAATCGCGATCCTCATTTCGGGAATGCTGCTGACGAAGCGGAGCCTTTTTGTGCGACCTGCTCAGATTTTCATCAGTTTTTTTCGCGGCGTGCCGCTGCTGGTGCAATTGCTGTTGATCTATAATCTGCTTCCAGCCGTCGGAATCAATGTGCCAAGCATTGTTGCAGCGATCATCGGCCTGTCGCTCTGCACGGCCGCGTATCAGGCGGAGAACCTTCGTGGCGGCTTTGCCAGCGTGCCTCTCGGCCTGGTGGAGTCGGCAGAGATGGTCGGGTTGACGCCGCGCCAGATCTTCCGCCGCATCAAGGTGCCAATTGCTTTGCGCCTGACATTTCCAGCTCTCGTCAACGAGGCGATCCTCATTCTGAAGGCATCATCGCTGGTCTCGGTTGTCGGCATCGTCGAGTTGACCCGCATGGCTCAGGATCTTGCCGGAAGCACCTTTCTGCCGCTGCAGATCTTCGCATCCGCCGGCCTTGTCTATCTCGCGATCAACTGGATGGTGGCGCTTGCCGGCGGCCTGATCGAAAGCAGATTGCCCGGGGTGGCGCGATGACCTTCGACATCAATGTCCTTATCGGGCAATGGCCCGCCATCCTCAGCGGCGCGGGCGTGACGATCCTGATCTGGATACTCGGCACCGTTGCCGCGGCCATCATAGGCTTCCTGATGGCGATCGCCAGGCAATATGGCGGCATGGTGGTCGACACGATACTGGGTGCCATCGTCGCCGTGCTGCGCGGTACTCCGTTTCTCATTCAGATCTTCCTTGTCTACTATGGTGGCCCCTTCCTCGGCCTCGAGCTCGATCCTCTGCCTGCCGGTTTGATCGGCATTTCGATCTATGGCGCGGCCTATTTCAGCGAGATCTTCCGCTCCGGCTTTCAGGCCGTGCCTAAGGGCCATATCGAGGCCGGCGAATGCGTCGGCCTGACCCGGGGACAGATCATCAGGCGCATTCTCTTGCCTGAGATGACGATGCTGGTGCTACCGCCGTCCGTGAACATGGTGGTCATCCTGATGAAGGAGACGGCGGTCCTGTCCATCATCACCGTGCCGGAGCTGACGGCAACCCTGAGCGCAATCGGATCGCAGCAATATGCCTTCGTCGAAGCGCTGTCTGCGCTGGCACTCTTCTACTGGGTACTCGTCGAAGTCACCGGCTGGCTTGGCAATCTCGCCGAAAAGAAACTCTCCAGATTCAGGTTTTTCAACGCATGAGCGTCCCCGCAATAGCAGTCCGCAATCTCGTCAAGACTTTCGGAGAGACTACAGTCCTTCATGGCATCGATCTTGCCATCGAACCGGGGCAGGTGTCCTGCCTCATCGGACCGTCCGGCTCCGGCAAGAGCACGCTTTTGCGCTGCATGGCTTTTCTCGAGGAGGCTACGCGCGGAACAATCTCCATCAATGGCGAGGCGCTCGGGTTCACCGAGGATTTGCAAGGACGGCGTGAGCGCATCTCGGCTGCCGCCAACCGTGCCATCCGCGCACAAATCGGCATGGTGTTCCAGCAGTTCAATCTCTGGCCGCATATGACCGCGCTAGGCAATGTCAGTGAGGCGCTGAAAATGGTTCACAATATGAGCCGAAATCAGGCCGAGGATGCTGCGATGGCGCAGCTGGTCAAAGTGGGTCTGGAGGCGCGGGCGGGACACTATCCCTCGCAACTGTCAGGCGGCCAGCAGCAACGGGTGGCGATCGCTCGTGCTCTGGCGCTGAAGCCGAAGATCATGCTGTTCGACGAGCCCACTTCCTCGCTTGATCCGGAGCTGACGGGAGAGGTCCTCAACGTCATGCGCGATTTGGCCGCCGAGGGCATGACCATGGTTGTCGTCTCGCATGAGATAGGTTTCGCCGCGACGGTCGGCCAGCAGATCATCTTCCTCGACCACGGCAAGGTACAATTCACCGGCCCACCGCAGGAGGTCTTCAAAAAACCAAGAAATCTGCGCCTCGAACAATTCCTCGATACCTATCTCGATCGCGGAGCCTCGATGTTGCTGTGATGTTCATGTCCCTGCGATCATTTAAGGGACGGTTTTTCTGGCAAACGGGGCGGCCTAGGGCAGGTTTAAATACGTCTCCCATTGGCTCTACGTCGTTGCCGCAATATAGCTCCGCCACCCGCCATAATCCGTAATATCAGTCGCGTCAGCGACGGCGGCGGCCTCGACCAGAAATCCCTTGGCCGAAGTGCCGTCGGCTAAGAACAGGGTGCCGATGCTGAGGGGTGAGGGGATCGCCGCAACGAATTGGCCGAAAGCGGCCGGCGTCAATTGCCAGATCTCGACATCGATTTGACCGCCTGTCGCCTTTTCGACGCGGAGAAGCCCCGGTTTCGCCGGCGTCTGTCCCGAGAGGGCATAGAGCCGGTAGCAATCCAATGTATATGTTGTCCTGAGAAGCTGTCCGCCGAGGGCAACCAGCTGTGCGTTCAACGGCATGCCGGAGAGGTGGGCTCCGACGACTGCGATGTCGATCAGTCCGGGTTCATCAACCGTGGCCACCTCCTGAGCCACCGGCTGCGGCCAGCCGGTGGCGCCAAGCGCCAAGCCGCTGCTCCTGTGAATGTCACGAGCAAGCGAAGCTGTCAGGCCGTCACGTCTCGAAGGTGCGAGCAGGGTAACGCTGGCTGGGCGATTGCCGCTACGTGTGCCCGTTGGCACTGCGATGCCGCAGAGCTCGAGGAGGTTGACGAAATTGGTGTAGGTCCCGAGACGCGCGTTCTCGCGGATCGGTTCGGCTTCGAGATCCGCGCGCGTATAATGCCTTGGCGCGGTCGGCACGCAGAAGAGATCGACTGAAGCGATCAGTGGAGCGACCTTCTGCTTCAAGGCGTGCAGGGCATAGAGACCCCTGAAGGCGTCTGCGGCCGAAAGCTGCTTGGCGCCAGCGTAGATCTTGCGCGTGACAGGATGAAAGCTTGTCTCGCTGGTGTCGAAGAAATCCTTCACCGCGGCGTAGCGTTCCGCGACCCAGGCGCCTTCATAAAGTAATTCGGCCACCCGGTAAAAGTCGCCGAAAGGAACTTCCACCAGACGATGGCCCAGTTCCATCAACATGCGCAAGGCGTCGTCATAAGCTGCTTCCATGACGGCGTCGCCGAAAAAGAGCCGCTCCGCCTTTGCAGGTACACCAATGGTTAGGGGCGGTAGCGTCCGGCCGTAGCCATCGGTTGGAACGGACCTCGAATAAGCGTCCGTGACATCATGACGGGCCGCGACCGTGAAGACCCGCCAGGCATCGTCCACCGTTAGCGCGAAGATCGATACGCAATCCAGCGTGCGGCAGGCAGGAATGACACCGCTCGTCGACAATGCGCCGAGGCTGGGTTTCATGCCGACGATATTGTTGAGACCGGCTGGAATACGACCCGATCCGGCGGTATCCGTGCCGAGCGCGAAGCAGACGATGCCATGTGCTGTCGCCACCGCCGAGCCGGAGCTTGAGCCGCCCGGCACCAGATCGGCATCCATGGCGTTGCGCGGAACCGGATAGGGCGTACGGACGCCGACGAGGCCGGTTGCGAATTGATCGAGATTGGTCTTGCCGATCACCAGGGCACCGGCCTCCTTCAGCAGGCGAACGACGGTGGCATCGGTATCAGGCATATAGGTGTAGTCGGGGCACGCCGCAGTCGTTGGCATGCCCGCAACGTCGATGTTGTCCTTGACGGCGAAGGGGATGCCCCAGAGTGGTTTTGACGCCGGATCAAAGGCCCCAAGGGTGGTCGCCTGTTCAAGCAGGCTCTCCTTGTCGGCAAGGTGCAGGAAAATGCCGGGATCGTCGACCTTGGCAATGCGCGCAAATGCGGCCTCTATGATTGCGGCAACCGTGCCGCCGCCTGCATAGAAGGCATGCAGGGACGAAATGTCGAATACGGGGCCGGTCACGCGCTTTCCTCTTCCAATATTCTGACGGGTCGATCCCACTGGATCAGGACGACGCAGCCCGTATCGCTCCAGACAGAATGCTCGCTCCCGGCAGCGTTCACGATATAGCAGCCCTTGGCGTAGTCGCCCGCCTCGTCCGATTGTATGCCGTCGAGCACGAGAATGGTTTCCAGCCCTTCATGCCGGTGGCGGGGGACGGATGAGCCGATCTCGTATTTCAGCAGGGCGACGCCCGGCTGGTCGCGCTCGAAAGGCTGGATCCAGTGGATCGTGACACCATCGCGAAACGGGCCGAACGCTAGCTCCTTCCAGCCTCCGAGTGTCAACAGTTCGCGCGTCGTTTCAGGCATTGCTGATCGCCTCCAGTATATCGTCGACATGCGCCGTCCAGCCGACGATGGCGCCTTGCGCCCGGATCATCGCGATGGCGGCGGCTTTGAATTCAGGAAAATAGCTTTCAGTCGCTTCTTCAGCGAGCAGGCATTCATAGCCGCGATCATTGGCCTCGCGCATGGTGGTCTGCACGCAAACCTCCGTGGTAACGCCGGCGAAGACGAGCTGCTTGATGCGCCTTTCTTTCAGGATAGCGCCGAGGTCGGTAGCATAGAACGCACCCTTGCCGGGCTTTTCGATGACGATCTCGCCCTTGATGGGTGCGAGTTCAGGCAGGATGGCTGTGCCCGCTTCGCCGGCTATGAGAATGCGACCCATCGGCCCTTCATCACCGATCCTGAGCGAGGGATTACCGCGGTCGCGTTTAGCAGGAGGCAGGTCGGAAAGATCGGGTCTGTGGCATTCCATCGTGTGGATGACCGGCAAGCCAGCAGAACGGAAACCTGCGATCAGCCGCTTGACGTCGGGAATGATTTTCGTGATGCGGCTGACATCGTTGCCGAGACTGGCACCAAAGCCGCCGGGCTCGGCAAAGTCGCGCTGCATGTCGATGACGATCAATGCCACGGCACCGTATTGCAGCGGGAAGGAGAAAGGTTGAGCCTTGATATCCACCATCAGTGATGCCCTGCCATATGGGCGCCGATCACGGAGATATCGGCTGTACGCGCCGGTGTTTCGTAGACGAGCCTGCCTTCGGAGATCACCATGATGCGATCCGATAATTCCAGAAGCTCGTCCAGGTCCTCCGACAAAAGCAACACGGCGGTCCCGGCATTGCGGGCACGCATGATGCGGGCGCGGATCTCGGCAACGGCGGAAAAATCAAGCCCGAAGCAGGGATTGGAGACGATCAAGAGATCGACGTCGCCGGTCAGTTCCCGCGCCAGGACTGCGCGCTGGACGTTGCCGCCGGAAAGGGCCGCGATCGGTGACGAGGACGAGGTAGTCTTGACCTTGAAGTCGGAGATCAGCGCCGCCGCGCGCTTTTTCATCTTGCCTTTGTTCAGCCAGATGGCGTCGGCGCCGTTTTCCTTCAGGTCGAAGGTGCGGAAGGCGAGATTTTCGCCGACCGTCATGCGTGGCGCACAGGCATTCTGCAAAGGTTCTTCGGGAATGAAGCGAACGTTGCTCCTGCGTGTCTCGGGCCGTGTGGCGCCATAGATCTCGCCTTTGACGGTGACCGATCCCCTCTGGGTCGGCCGCTGCCCGGCGAGGATCTCGGTCAGTTCCTTCTGGCCATTGCCGGAAATGCCGGCGATACCGACGATTTCGCCTGAGTGGACTGTCAGCCTGTCGATTTCGATGGCTTTCAGGCCAGACCGGTCCGGCGCCTTGACCTGTTCGACCTGCAATACCGGCTTTGCCGTATCGGTGACGGGAACGCGCGTGTCGAGCTCGGCAAGCTTGACGTCGCCGATCATCATCGCCGCCATCTCGCCTGTCGAGAGTTCTCCGACCTTACCGCCGCCAACCAGCTTGCCGCGGCGCAGGATCGAAACGGCATCGGCGAATTTCGTCACCTCATGGAACTTGTGGCTGATCATCAACACGGTCAGCTCGCCGCGCTCGGTCATCCCGCGCACAAGGCCGAGCATCTCGTCGGCTTCAGCTGGCGTCAGCACCGAGGTCGGCTCATCGAGCACGAGGAAGCTGCGGCCGAGATAGAGCTGTTTGACGATTTCGAGCTTCTGCTTTTCGCCGGCCGCAAGCTCGCTGACCCGCCGATCGAGCGGTATCTTGAAGGGCATTCGTTCCATGAAGGCGGCAAGCGCCTTGCGCTCCTTGGCCCAGTTGATAACAGCGGGCACTTTAGCGCGGCTGATGACGAGGTTTTCCGCGCCCGTCAGCGACGGAACCAGCGTGAAATGCTGATAGACCATGCCGAGACCATAGGTGGCAGCATCCTTCGGGGAGGTAATCGCCACTTCGCGACCGTCGACCGACAATGACCCGGCGATGTGATGGTAGAAGCCCATAATGCATTTGACGAGAGTCGATTTGCCAGCGCCGTTTTCGCCGAGCAGGGCATGGAAGCTGCCAGCCGGAATGCTGACCGAGACATGGTCGAGCGCTGTAAAGCTGCCAAAACGCATGGTCATATCGAGCGTTTCGATACCGACGGCTTTGCCGGCTTGCGGAAGGGGAGTATCGCGGATGACGCTCACTTCAATGCTCCTTTTCGACGATGATGGCGACAGGGCCGCCGCCGGCCGGCCCCTGATGTTCGGCGCCGCCCGAGACGTAGAGATCCGTGATGCCGAAAACGCCGGCGAGAACCCCACCGACAAAGGCTCGTGCATGGCGCGTGCCCGAGATATCGGAATCATCGAGCATGGTATGACGCTTGCCGCCGACCTTGCCGGAGGGATCAGGCTCCGCCTTGGCGAGAACGGCGGCCAGGCGGCTTGGCCGCGGCAGACGCCGGAATGCCTCACGAACGGACGCAGCGTCTATGGCGTCGCGCATGAGGGCGTGGTCGATTTCAAGCGGCCCGGACCATCTGTCGCTCATGCCGAGCACTATGATTTCATGATCGGTCAGCTCGACGCCAGCCGAGCTGGAGGCGCAATGCGAGAAGAGCTCGTAACGGCTGCAGATATCGGCATCGGCGATCTCCTGCGCGTCCACTTCGCCAAGGGCAACGGCAACGCCGAGTGCAGAGGCACCGCGCGACAAGCCCATGGATTTCAATGTGTCACGGGTGGCGAGCGTCTGGCCCTCGGCTTCCGCTTCGGTGATGCGATTCAGCGTTAGTAGCGGGCATTTGATCTGGACGAAATGCACATCCCTCGGGTCATCGATGCCGGCATCGCGCATCGCCTTGCGCACACCGTCTGCGACGAGCAACACCTGTTCGCGCCGACCGAGATGGTGAGGTGGTAAATGCGAGGTGCGGGCAACGCCGATCGCAAGCGCGCGGCCGGCCACGGCATCGACCATTTCACGAGTGAAGACCGTCCAGTGTGGGGAAAGCGCGCCTTCCGTGCCGCCCGACATGACAAGCGAGACACCCTCGACGCCGTGTTTTTGAAACAGGGCTTCAAAGCTGCGGGTGGCGTAACCGCGGGTGAAGTCGTTGACGCAGCCATTGCCCTCGGTCTTCCCAAGCACGGCCACAACATTCTTCGCGGACACGCCGTTGGCAAAAAGTGCATCGAGGCCGGAGACGTCGTCCGGTCCGTCGGCGGCGATACGATAGACTTGGGCACACATTGACGGCATCAGGGCAGAGCCTCAACCAGAGCCGTGGAATTGGAGACGGAGCCGAAGACGCCACCTTGCATCTTCACCATCTTGATGGCGGCCAGGTGATTGCCGTAATCGGTCGCGCCGCAGCAATCTTCCAGCAGCAGGCATTCGAAGCCGCGGTCATTCGCTTCGCGCATTGTGGTGTGAACGCAAACATCGGTGGTGATACCGGTGAGAATGATATTCTCGATGCGCTTCTGGTTGAGGATCAGTTCCAGGTCGGTGGCGCAAAAGGAACCCTTGCCAGGCTTGTCTATGATCGTCTCGCCATCGACCGGCTTGAGTTCGCCGATAATGTCCCAGCCGGGCTCGCCGCGCACGAGGATGCGGCCACAGGGGCCTGGATCGCCGATGCCGGCGTTGATGCGTTGCGAACGCCAACGCTTGTTGGCCGGCAGGTCAGCAAGATCGGGGCGATGACCCTCGCGGGTGTGAATGATGTGATAGCCCTTGGCGCGCATGGCGGCGAGCACCTTCTTGATCGGCTCGATCGGCGCGCGCACCAGCGACAGGTCGTAGCCCATATGATCGACATAGCCGCCGGGACCGCAGAAGTCCGTCTGCATATCGATGATGATCAGGGCCGTATTGTCCGGCCTGAGTGCTCCGTTATAGGGCCAGGCATAGGGATCGGCGTCGATATAGGTCAGGGTCTGGCTGGTGGAGGTGGTCGCGAGATGGTTCATGGCTGATCCCCTATTTGGTGAGCGAGAGTGCGCCGGGAGCGCCGGCAAGGGTGCGCGTGGGCGAGGAAGTGATGATCATGATGACGAGCGTCAGCACGTAAGGGGCGGCGTAGAAGAGGTAGTAGCCCTGCGTTACGCCGACGGATTGCAAGGCCGGGCCGAGCGCGCCGGCGCCACCGAAGAGAAGGGCTGCCGCGAAGCAGCCAATCGGATTCCATCGGGCAAAGATCACCAATGCTACCGCCATCAGACCCTGGCCAGAAGAGATGCGCTCGTTCCAGGAGCCGGGATAGTAAAGCGAGAGATAGGCGCCGCCTATTGCCGCCAGTGCTCCACCGGCGGCCGTTGCCAGCAGTCGGACGCGATCCGGATTGATGCCCATGGCGCGCGCCGCATCCGTGCTGTCACCGACGACGCGCAGCACAAGGCCAATCCTGGTGTTCTTGAATGCCCACCAGAGGAGGACGGCGAGGACCGCGCCGAGAATGAAGAGGATATTGATGTTCAGCGCTGCCTGCACCGGCTGCAAGCTCGACCAGAAGCCGAAGGGAATCGCCGGCAGATGCGGTGCGACTGGCTGGATGAAGGACTTGCCGAGGAAGAAGGCAAGGCCGAGGCCGAACTGCATCATGGCGATGCCGATGGCGATGTCGTTGACCTTCGGCCACTTGCAGATCCACCCATGGACGGCGCCGAAGACTGCCCCGGTCGCCATCGCGGCGAGCACGCCGAGCCAGGCGGACCCGCTCATGACCGCGACGGCGTAGGCCGTCATGGCGCCGAAGACGAGGGTGCCCTCAAGGCCGAGATTGATGCGGCCGGAACGCTCGGTGATCGTCTCGCCGAGGCTGACGAAGATGAAAGGTGTCGAGACGCGGATGGCGCCGGCGAGGATGGCAAGGGGCACACCCCAGAGACCGATAGCGGTATCGTCCATCATGCGCTCCTTTTCCAAAGGTCTGGATTGAAGATCTTGAAGCGGCCGTAGAAGGTTTCGCCAAAGAGGATGGTGATGAAGAGCGTGCCCTGCAGCACGAGGACCGTCGCATCGGGCAGGCCCATGCGGCGTTGGATCAGGCCGCCGGATGCGTTGATGCCACCGAGAAGAATGGCGACCGGTATGATTGCCAGCGGATTGTGCCGAGCGAGAAAGGCGACGAGGATGCCGGTGTAGCCATAGCCTGCGGCGAGTGAGGCATTGGCGCTACCCTGAACCGCGGCGACCTCGATCATGCCGGCAAGGCCGGCGAAGCTGCCGGCAATGGCAGTAAAACTGGCGATCAGCCGTCCCACAGGCAAGCCCTGGATCTGCGCGGCGCGGACATTGCCGCCGGCGATGCGGGCAGCGAAGCCATAGCTCGTCACCTCGATCAATATCCACGAGACGATACAGGCGATAATGCCGATGACGAGGCCCCAATGTACGTCCATGCCTGGAATATTGCCGAGCATGTAGTCGTGCGGCAGCGGCTTGGTGGAAGGTTTGTTGAGGCTTGCCGGATCGCGCAGCAAGCCTTCAACGAACTGGTTCATCAAAGCGATGGCGATATAGGCGAGCAGCAGCGAGGAAATGGTTTCGTTGACGCCGCGATAGTGCCTGAGGAAACCGGCGAGGCCGATCCAGACGCCACCGATGATCATGGCGGCGAGCGCCATGAGTATAAGAACGATGATCGGCGGCAACAGGCCGACGATCGGCAATGCGATCGCCGCCGCCGCCACGCCGCCGAGGACGACTGCACCTTCGCCGCCGATGATGACGAGACCGAGTCTCGCCGGCAGCGCGACGCAGAGCGCCGTGAGCAGCAGCGGAGAGGCGCGGCTGAGGCTGTTCTGGATGGAGAACCAGCTGCCGAAGCCGCCGGTATACATGAAGCGGTAGAGGTCGGCCGGCGATTTGCCGACCGCCAGGATGAACAGGGAGAACAGCGCCAAGCCGACCAGAATTGCGCCAAGCGTGATTACCAGTGGCTCGGCACGTCGCGCGAGCCATTGGAGGGCAGGGCGCAGCTGGGCCCGGCTTTGCGGAGCGACGGATAATGCTGGCTCATTGACTTCAACTGTCATGACGCTTGTCCCTCGATGATCAGGCCGTGGAGCCGACGACGCCTTCGACGAGATAGTTCATGCTTTCGAGCTCGATCGCGTCCTCGGCGAAGCTCTTGTCCGCTGTAATGACGACGTTGCCCTTGTTGTCCTTGATCGGGCCCTTGAACACCGAGAAACCGCCGGCCTTCATCTGGGCGAGAGTCGCCTCGAATTTCTTGCGGGATTCATCGGAAACGCCGGGACCAAGCGGGCTCATCTTGACGAAGCCATCCTTCAGGCCGCCGCGGACGAAATTGCCAAGCTTTTCGCCGGCCTGCGCCTTCTTGACGAAGTCCGAGTAGACATTGCCCCAGGCCCATTCAGCACCGGTCAGATATTTGGCCGGAGCGAGCGGGCTCTGGTTGGCGTGATAGCCACAGATGAAGGCACCGCGGCCGGCGGCGGTTTCGACGACGACCTTCGGACTGTCGACGTGGCAGGTAATGACGTCTGCCCCCTGGTCGATCAGCGCATTGGTGGCCTCGGCTTCTTTGACGGCCAGCGACCATTCGCCGGTAAAGATGACCTGGCAGGTGATGGCGGGATCGACGGAGCGTGCACCGAGCAGAAAGGCGTTGATGTTCTGCAGAACCTGCGGGATCGGCTTGGCGGCAACGAAGCCGATTTTCTTGCTCTTCGTCGCATAACCGGCAGCGACGCCGTTCAGATACTGGCCCTGGAAGATGTAACCGAAATAGGATCCGGTATTGGCCGGATTTTTACCGGCCTGCCAGAGGCCGCCGCAATGGCGGAACTGAATGTCGGGATATTTGGCGGCCATGGCCAGCATATGTGGATCGAAATAGCCGAAAGAGGTTGGGAAGAGCAGCGTTGCGCCGTCAAGGTTGATCATCGATTCCATCGTCTTTTGAACGTCGACGGTCTCGGGCACGTTTTCCTCTTCGGCGACGGTCACACCGGGCAGCGCCTTGATGACGGCGGCGCCCTCGGCATGGGCCTGGTTGTAGCCGTAATCGTCTTTCGGGCCGACATAGATGAAGCCGACGGTGAGTGCGGACTGTGCATAGGCGCGGGATGCCAGAAGGCCCGGGGCAACGCTGGCGAGCACACCTGCTGCCGAAGCCTGGAGAAAATTGCGGCGATTCATGTGAAGGAGTCTGGTCATGGGAATGCTCCTTGAGGGCGGGAGCCCGGTTTGTAAAAGAGTTGCAAGAAAGTGTATGCAATCGCTATGCCAGATAATAAGCATATGATATTGTTGTGTAAAATTTTTCGCGACATGCTGATAGCGAAAAGTGTATGCAGATTCATTCTGAAATCTGCTCAACAGAAGGCAGTGCTTGTTTTTTAATCTAAAATTGGAGAGTCGAAAGAAAATCAACTATCACAATAAGTCATAGGTGATATAATATTCTTTTAAAACATGCACTTAAATGACTATTTGACTTTGCGTACCCAGCGCATACATGTGTATGCAATAATCGAGGATTCGCATATTCCTGTGAAGCAAGCCAAGCGCCGAGAAATTGTCAGGGCCGGAACGACCGTCGAACAGATGGTGCGGGCGATGGCTGATATGATCGTGACGGGTGCGCTCCTGCCTGGGGAGAAGCTTGACGAAACAACGCTTGCCAGCCGCTTCGAAGTGTCGCGGACCCCAGTTCGCGAAGCGCTGCGCGAGCTTAGCGCGATGGGACTTGTCGGGCGCGAACCGAACCGTAGCGCTGTTGTGGCGAATGTTAGTGGCGCCTATCTGCATTCGATGTTTGAGGCGATGGCTGAGCTTGAAGCCATTTGCGCGCGCCTAGCAGCGGAACGAATGACTGTCGACGAACGTCGTACGCTCGAGCTTGAACATCGTGCGTCCGCTCGGCTGGTGCGCGCCGGCGCCGAGGAGGATTATGCCGCGTACAATGTCGAGTTTCATACCCAGCTCTATCGTGGTGCGCATAACGACCATATCTTCGAGCTGGTGACGCAAACCCGAGCCCGGCTTGCTCCCTTCCGCCGGGCGCAGTTCCGGCTCCCTGGACGTCTGGCCAAATCCTTCGATGAGCACGACGTGATCGTTACCGCGATTATGCGTGCGGATACTCAAGCAGCTACGCAGGCGGCCTATAGGCACGTCGCCATCGTCAGCGACGCCAGCGTTGTGTTTGCTGCACACGGATAGCATCTTCCTGTTTGAGTGACGGCAAACGCCGAAACTTAGATTCCGGCAATTGGGGTTCATCTGGCTATTGGGACGTTGGGCAGAGCTGATCGTTAGGCTCGTCATTAGGTGGCCCAGCTATTCCAATCCGTTCAAGCTCCCGATCGTCGCAGTGACAAGTTACCTGAGCGCATCAAGTTCTGTACTGGGTGAAAACGCTCCCAATCACGTGTCCGTCGCCTCACCGGATGATACAATGCAGATGGAGATGGTCGTTGGACATTCCGGCAAGTTCAATGAGGAGCGCTTCTCCGGCTCTGACGTTACCTCCAAAGAAGACGCGTCTTCCCTTAAGGCAACAAGCCTTTTCGACCGCCGAACCGTTTTTCGCAAGCGCGATCCACGACGGCCTGCAATTGGGCGAAGTAGCGCGTTATTTCGCTCCTGTCTCGAATCGACCCCTTGGAGGGCAGCAGGAGCAAAATTCGGTCGCTTCCTCGGTATCGTAATTTCATTGACAAATGCTATTAGAACATTTAGTGAACATCCTCATGAAGAAGTCGCTCAGAGAACGCTTAGCTATCCTTTCGGACGCGGCAAAGTATGATGCGTCTTGTGCTTCCAGCGGGACTGTGAAACGCAATTCGTCCGCTTCCGGTGGGTTGGGGTCGACCGAGGGCTCCGGCATTTGTCATGCTTACGCGCCGGACGGGCGATGCATCTCGCTTCTCAAGATCCTGATGACCAACTTCTGCATCTACGACTGTGCGTATTGCATCAACCGGTCGTCCAGTAATGTAGAGCGGGCGCGGTTTTCGGTCGAAGAGGTCGTCTGGCTGACACTTGAGTTTTACCGACGGAACTACATCGAGGGTCTATTTTTGTCATCCGGCATCATTCGCTCTTCCGACCATACAATGGGAGAGATGGTCCGGATAGCTCGCGAATTGCGCACGAGGCATAATTTCAGGGGCTATATTCATCTGAAATCTATTCCGGAGGCATCCCCGCAACTAATCGAGGAAGCGGGGCTCTATGCCGATCGCTTGTCGATCAACATCGAACTGCCGACCGATGCGGGCATCGGCAAGTTCGCTCCGCAAAAGCGCCCGGATAGTATTCGTCAGTCGATGGGCAATCTCCGCCTCAAGATCGAGGAAATGGCCGAGCCGACGTTGCAGACAAAGCGGCGGAAGAAGTTTGCGCCAGCTGGGCAAAGCACGCAGATGATCGTCGGCGCCGATACGGCCGACGATGCTACCGTCCTTGCAACCAGTGCACGGCTCTATGGCAGCTACGGTCTGAAGCGCGTTTATTACTCCGCATTCAGCCCTATCCCCGACTCGTCGAAAAACCTCCCGCTGATCAAGCCGCCGCTGATGCGTGAACATCGTCTCTATCAGGCAGACTGGCTTTATCGCTTCTACGGGTTCGACATTTCGGAAATTACCTCGTCACGACCGGACGGCATGCTCGATCTCGACCTCGATCCAAAACTGGCTTGGGCGCTCGGCCATCGTGATCGTTTTCCGGTCGATATCAATCTTGCAGACAAGGAGACGCTCCTGCGTGTACCCGGATTTGGTACCAAGACCGTCAAGTCGATCTTGTCGACACGACGCTTCAAGCGGCTGCGACTGGAGGATGTCGGGCGGCTCGGCGTGTCGTTGAAAAAGGTGCAGACGTTCATCATTGCGGAAAACTGGACGCCACATCGACTGATTGATCGCGCCGACCTGAGATCGATGTTCATGCCGAAGCCGGAACAGCTCTCGCTGCTATGACAGAGACCTGCTTTCTCGAAGGACGCGGCGATCTGTCCGAATGGCGTGATGCGGCGCGACGTTTCCTGGCTGCGGGGCTCAAACCGACTGCGATTGACTGGAGGCTGAAAGGCGAAGAGCAGGGGATGTTTGGGTCAGACGTTGGCGTACTGACCGATGAGATTGCCCCGGTGCAACTTCCCTCAAGTAACGCTTCACAAATGTCTGTGCCGCCTGCTTTCATTCGGTTGGCGGATGCTGTCGTCTGTCACTCCAATCCCGACCGATTCGCTTTGCTTTACAGGCTTCTCTTTCGTTTGAAGGCGGAACGGCATTTGCTGAACGTGAAGACCGATGCCGACGTCGCGTTGGCGCTGCGCATGCAAAAATCAATCGGTCGCGACTATCACAAGATGACGGCTTTCGTGCGGTTCAAGGAAATTCCATTGCCTGCCGGCGTCGCTGGCCGGCGCCGCTTTCTCGCCTGGTTCGAGCCCGACCACTTTATCGTCGCTCGAGTCGCACCATTCTTTCAGCGCCGTTTCAACGACATGGACTGGATCATTGCAACACCACGCGGCTCGGCGTCCTGGGATGGCCGAACTCTTCAGACCTCGACCGAGCCTTCGCCAAAGCCTGATATATCCGATAAGATCGACGACCTCTGGCGCACCTACTATGCTTCCATTTTCAATCCCGCGCGGTTGAAGGTGAAGATGATGATGACGGAAATGCCAAAGAAGTATTGGAAGAACCTGCCGGAGGCGGAGCTCATTCCGAGCCTAATCGCCGGCGCGGAAGCCAAGCTCATCAATATGGGACGGCGGCAAGCAACCGAACCTCTTCCCTTTCACCATCGCCTTCGGGAGGCTGCCGCGCGTGCGCCAGACGCACCGACGGTCGAGGCCGGTACGATTGATGCGCTGCGCCAAGAGGCGAGACGCTGTACGCGCTGTGATCTTCACTGCCGGGCGACACAGACGGTATTTGGCGAAGGACCTGTCGAGGCGAAGGTCATGATCGTCGGAGAGCAGCCCGGCGATCAGGAAGACCTTGTCGGGCGCCCGTTTGTCGGTCCCGCCGGCCGTGTGTTCGATGAGGCTTTGTCGCTTACCAACCTTGACAGGCGCGCGCTCTACGTCACGAATGCGGTCAAACATTTCAAGTACGAGCCAAGGGGCAAGCGTCGTATACACCAACGACCAAATGCGGGCGAGGTGGAGCAGTGCAGGTGGTGGCTGACGCGTGAGATCGATCTGGTCAAGCCCAGCCTTGTGGTTGCGATGGGAGCAACGGCGCTTTTTTCGCTAACGAATCGAAAGCACCGCCTTGAGGATCTTCGCAGCCGGCCAATCGCCATGGATCAGACGCGTACTCTGTTTGTGACCGTCCATCCGTCTTACCTGTTGCGTATTCCCGATCAGGTCAGGCGAGATGAGGAGATGGCACATTTTACGGAAGATATCAGACAGATCAGCCGGTTTCAGCTTTAAGCGGTTCTTACGCTCAGAATTCCAATGGTGGTGAGGTGAGGTATGCAATCTGAAGGCGTCGCCTGGATTCACGCCAAAGCTAGGGGGATTTGCAGGATTTCACCGCTTATTGTTTTCAAAGCGCTATTTTGCCTCGTGTCGGATCCATGGTGCCTTCAGCTGAGCGGTATGTCTGACGTTCGTGCTAGTTCTGTCCCTTCGGCTTTCCGCCGAAAAAGATTTCCGCACCCATCCATCCTCATCAAGATCGCAGCGTGACAAAGACGTTCGTGAACCATCTTCGCGGGCAATCCCAGAACGCCATCCGCTTTTCGACTGATTAGCCAACTCGCATAGAAATGGTGTAGGCTATGTAGTCCCATGTAATTGCCCAGCTCACTCATCAAAGACAAATACTTCGCCTTCTGCGAGAGCCGCAAGGAAAGCCTCTCTGGCTTTTTCAGCCTCGAGATTGCCATCGTGAGATTGCTGGAGCGCTTTCTGGGCGGCCCTATACGCTTGGCCATCCTCAAGGGTCGGCCATTCGTTGAGCATGTACTCAGCAGCTCGTTCGCTATTCGAGATCACCAATCGGTCGCCGGTCTTACGGGTCTCGACGATTACGGGCTTGTTCCACCATTGGGCCATTGGACATCTCCTGTGAATTTGAAGAGTCAACTTGCCGGGACGCTGAAGGTTCCGGTGGGTGGTGGGATCGAACCGGATGCCATGTCACGACAGCAAGGGAACGCCTGCTTCCACCGCGGCATCTATAAAAGCAATACGAGCTTCCTCTGGCGAGCGTTCGCCGAGCTGCACTTCCATGCAGATCAGCAGCGCGGACATGAAGCAGTTTCCTTCGTCGGCCGGCCAATCGTCAAGAAGCGTCTTCCAGGCATCGTCGGCGCTTCTTACGGTTTTGATTTCGCCAGTAGAGCTGCGAACAACGCGGACAGGAGAGAAGCGCGGCATGATGTTCATGGTCGAGGACTCCAATACGGCAGAGCCTTTCTTGGCCCTATATCGACGCGGACGCATTTAACTTTATTAATCCAGCAGTACGTTCTTGGAGCGCTACGTGGCCAATCGTAGCGCTTATCCTTGCGATATCTACCGCGTGACACGTCAGTATCGCGTGAAACTCTTTGACGGCCATCAGCATAGCTCGACAAGCTGCAAGGCCGTGGAGTGCTTTTGCAAGCCAACGCTAAAGGAAATTGACCGGGAGAAGGGCAAGGATCATCTCAAACTCATCCCGATGTGTTGAATTGCACCGTGGTTTGGCCAGTTCTCCCGGTTGGCGTTGACCTGCTTGAGCCGAGGCAGGTGTATGAGATCCTTCGCTATTTTGGTTCATCCGCGTGTTACCGCAAAATGGTAAACTGGGTGAGCGTCGTGTGGAATTCGACAAACTTGCCACTCTCGGACTCGATCACATTGTTTAGATTGACCTGCCAATGTGCAAGCTACCAAGGAGACTTGGCTTCGGCCATAAACTGCGCGATCGCGATGCCGTAGATCGGAGCCATGTCAGTGTAGATCGCGGTTGGCTTTTCCTACTGCTTCAGGCCTACTAGATGGCGCAGATCTCACACTTGGGTCTGTCAAGGTGTCTCCGTCGCGCACGGTATTGCAGTATCGAAGCAGGAGATCAATTCCGCCACTATCGTTCGCCGTCCTTTTATTGGTGTCTATACTCCGCCAATCGGCAAAGCGCTCATCGGATACTGAGTTGCAGGAGCATTGTCGGTAGCAGTAGTGCTTGGACGTTAGCCATCACTTTCCAAGCTATGTGCCTGCCCCGAGCCGCGGGACCGGCTCGATGAAACAGCAGCGATCAATTGTCTCTCGTTATATGGTTTCCCCAGGATCGCTGCTCCGTTGGCAGCGCTGATACGGGAGGGATCGCCCGTTGCAAACACAATAGCGGCCGACGGTCGCAATGTTTGCGCACGTTCCGCAAGCACCTCACCGGACACGCCGGGTAAGTTGATGTCTGTGACCAGCACATCGAACGGAACGGTTTCAAGAGCCGCCATAGCTTCCTCGGCGCTGGCAGCCTCCACAACTATATGGCCCGCCTCCTGCAAAATATCAGCAGTGTTCATCCGGATGAGAGCATCGTCTTCGACGAGCACCACGGTCAGCTGCTTGGCGACATCAAGTCTTCCTGAAGACTCGCCTGTTTGAAGCGACGGAGCGGCAATGGGCGCTCCGCTACGTTGGCGCTGATTGTTGAGTACATGCCGAAATTTCCTGGCTAGGGCGTCGCGGCTGTATGGCTTCGAGAGGAGTTCGACGCCGGCATCGAGCTTGCCGCCGTGCACGATAGAGTTCTCGGTGTAGCCCGAGGTGAACAGAACCGCGATATTGGGAAGCCGCTCACGCGCCTTTCGCGCAAGCTCGGGGCTTTTAAGGGTTCCCGGCATGACCACGTCGGTGAAAAGGATGTCGATCGGAATGCCGCTATCAATCACATTGAGCGCACTGGCGGCATCCGTCGCCTTAAGCACGCGGTATCCGAGATCTGCCAGCAGCGCCACCACCGTTTCCCGAACGGCCTCATCGTCTTCAACCACCAGCACCGTTTCGGTACCACCGGCGATGGGTCCGTTCTCGACGGCGACTTCCATATCTTCCGATTGGAGTGCACGCGGTAGGTATAGCTTGATCGTAGTTCCGTGACCGAGCTCGGAATAAATCTTCACGTGGCCGCCGGATTGTTTGACAAAACCATAAACCATTGACAGCCCAAGACCTGAGCCTTTTCCTTCGGCTTTCGTCGAAAAGAACGGTTCGAATACCCGGTCTATTATCTCCGGGGCCATTCCTGATCCGGTATCGGTCACCGCCAGCAATACATATTGACCCGGCGTCACTTCCTCGTGATTTCGCGCGTAGGCGTCGTCCAGATGGGAATTGGAGAGCTCGATCGTCAATTTGCCGCGGCCATCCATTGCATCGCGAGCGTTGATGGCAAGATTTAGGAGAGCATTCTCGATCTGAGCGGGATCGATGAATGTGTTCCACAATCCACCTGAAACGACGGTTTCTACCTCGACAGCTTCACCGATCGCGCGCCTCAGCATATCGTCCATGCCTTGCACAAGGCGGCTTACATTGACGGTTTTGGGTTCGAGAGGCTGTTTGCGACCGAAAGCGAGAAGCTGGCTTGCCAGTTTCGCTCCACGGCTGACGCCTGCCATCGCATTGGCAACCCGGGTTTCGGCTCGCTCGTTGCCGGCTATATCCCTGGCAAGAAGAGCAAGATTGCCTGACACGACCTGCAGCAAGTTATTGAAGTCGTGCGCCACGCCGCCGGTTAACTTTCCGATCGTTTCCAGCTTCTGCGATTGGGCAAGCTTTGCTTCGGCTCGGCGCCTCTCGTCAATTTCGGCGATGACGCGGGCCTCAAGCGTTTCGTTGAGATGCCGGAGTTGCTCCTCGGCGCGTTCGCGTTGGAGCACCTGTTGCGTCAGTATTTCTGCCTGCTCTCGCAGAGCGGCTTCGGCGGCGCGCTGATGGGTAATGTCGGTATGAACTCCAACCCACTCGACAAGATCCCCCGACGAGCTCACGATGGGCAAAGCGCGAATAGAGAATTGGCGCCAGGCGCCGTCATGACGGCGAACACGATGCTCATGGACAAACATGGATTTGGCCGCGACCGCTTGCTGCCATGCGGTGACACTCGCGGCGGAATCGTCCGGGTGCACTGCATTCGACCAGCCATAGCCCTGGTACTGTTCGAACGTCTGCCCCGTCAGCGCCGCCCACCCTGGCTGTTCACCCAACATTTGGCCTTCAGCGCTATTGGTCCACAAAATGCCGTGAACCGCACCCATGGCCGTGTGAAAACGGCCATTGCTGATTGCGAGTGCTGCTTCGCGAAGCGCCCGATCTTGTACGTCGATACCGAGAATATAGACGCCGGGGATCGATCCGTCTGGTTCGATGCGAGGCACGTAGCGGACCTCCAGACGCCTGGAGGATCCATCTCTATGAGGCATATCCGTTTCGGAAGAGAAAGTTTCTCCGGCCAATCCGCGATCGATGGAGGGGTAACGGTCGTTGTATGCAGCCTCTCCTATCATATCGCGGATGTGCCGGCCGATCATCGCTTCAGGCTCGACTCCAAACCAGTCGCGATAGGCGGCGTTCGCAAAGCGATAAACATGATCCCGATCGACGTAGGAGATCAACATAGGCACTGCATCCGTAACCCGGCGCAATTCTACTTCGCTTGCCGCGAGCCGCGTTTCCATTAGGATGCGAGCGCTATTGTTCACGATCGTGCACATGACGCCGCCGACGCTACCGTCGGCATCGTAGACAGGTGTGTAAAAAAGATCGAGGAACAGCGTCTGCGGGCCATCTGCGCGCTGCAAAACGATAGGCTGATCGCGATGGAAGACCGTGTCGCCCTTCAGTCCCGCTTCAAGAATAGGGCAGTTCCAGTCCCAGACCTCCGGAAATGCACTGGCGACAGGCGCGCCGATCGCCATCGGATGGCGTTCGCCGGCGATCTCCTTGTAGGCGTCGTTGTAGAGCATGATGTGGTCAGGCCCCCACATCAACACCTTGGCGACGGGGGAATTAACGATGTTGGCGACCGTCGCACGCAGCTCGTGGGACCACGTTGGGATCGCGCCCAATGGGCTCTGGGTCCAATCCTTTTCGCGGATGATCGAACCGCATTCGCCTCCGCCCTTCGGCCAGCCATCGATGAGGGCTGGTTGGGGAGCAGTGGCAACAGCCTTTAGTGAACGCAAAGCTGCGCGAACGACTTCACTGGCGTTTGCGTAATCGCCTGACGCCAGGCGTTCACTTATGAAGCCTTCAAGTTCAGGGGTGAGCGAGACATTAAGTGATGAACGATTGACCATGCTCAACTCGTGCCACCGGCCTATTCCTGTGTCAACAGATGTCAGACATCGTTTTAAGGAGGAACCAATTGGCGAATTGTGGCGTTTCCCGGGTCGCCTATTATTTTGAGAATGTTTGGAGGTACCTTGGAAGAACGAGACGATTGGCGCCTAACGGACAGGCTTCACTATTCGCACGGTAGAGGCGATCCTTTTGCAGCGGCAGTGCGGGCAACCAGAATGCCGATGGTTATCACCGATCCGTCCCAAGCAGATAACCCGATTGTCTTTTGCAATGCGGCCTTCCAGCAGCTCACAGGTTACGATCAGTTGGAGATTTTGGGCAAAAATTGTCGCTTTCTTCAAGGACCGGAGACAGATGCGGGGACTGTTGCTCAGATTCGATCTGCGATCGCCGATGGGGAAAGCATTTCCGTCGAAGTTCTCAACTACCGAAAGGACGGTTCGAAGTTCTGGAACGCCCTTTATCTCAGTCCGGTAAGAAACGACGACGGCAAGATCCAATTCTTCTTCGCGTCGCAACTGGACGTCAGCAAACATGTTGACGCGACGGACCGTGTCAGCGAACAAAAATCGATTGTCGAAGACGAGGTAAAGCGTCGCACCGCGGAGCTTGAAGCCGCCCTTGAGGCGAAGACTTTGTTGCTCCACGAAGTCGACCATCGTGTGAAGAACAATCTGACCATGATTGGATCCCTTCTCAGATTGCAGTCGCGCGCGATCGGCGATCCCGTGATTTCATCGAAGCTCGACGCCATGATGGAACGCATTGACGCGTTGGCGACGGTACATAGGACCCTTTACCAGTCCGAGGATTTGGGCAAATTTGACATTGGCGGATTTGCAGTGAAGCTCGCTGAAGATGTCATTGGCGCGAGCGGGCGCGGGGATATTTCTCTGGTTTCTGATGTTGATCAGATTTCGGTCGCGGCCGGAAATGCGTCATCGCTGGGGCTCATCCTCAACGAGATACTTACCAATGCCATCAAGCATGGTTTCGCAGACGGCAAGGCAGGTAGGATCGAGTTGTCGGGTCGTTGTCATAAGAGTGACGCGACCATAACCATCACTGACAACGGGCTCGGCATGCCTTATAAGCCGCCCGTAGGCCTCGGTCGAACCTTGATCAGTCGGCTCGCCAAACAGACAAACGCTACTGTTGAGTGGGCGAGCCTACCAACGGGCACACGCGTAACCGTTTTCCTGAATGATCGGAACTGAAAAATGGAACGCCCCAAGCCGCCGTTGAGCGTTTTGATTGTCGAAGATGAACCGTTGTTGGTCATGGATGTTATGACGATGATTGAGGACGCCGGTCATATCGTAGTCGGGGATGCCGCTTCTTTATATGAACTCGAGAAAATGCAAGCTATCAAGCCGCCGCACATCGCTTTCGTCGATATGCAGCTTGCAAACAACTCAACCGGCTTGGATGTCTGTGCATACATAAAGAGCCGTTGGGCAGACACGATCATTGTATTCGTCACAGCGAATCCGAAGAAGATCCCCGACGATTTTGCCGGTGCACACGGTGTGATATCCAAGCCATTCTCTCGGCATGGCTTCATGAACGCGTTGATCTATCTTCAGGAGAGCGTCTGTACACCGCCTCCAGTAAAAGCGATTCCCGGAAGCCTTGTTGCGTCATCAAATTTGTCGGCAACGTGGTAAAATGAAGTGTGGCTTGCCAACAATAGGCGGTATGCTGCTGATAATCAAGAACGAACGTCTAATGGTGATGGCACATCAATACGTGATAAGCCTAGCCGTTCAGTCTCCAGATCTCGAAATTGAGAACTATGGCGAATGCTACCCATGCTGCAACTGGCACCAAGCAGTAAGCGGCGCGCGCGTCTAGCCGGCGAAAGCTACCGATCGTAACAAGAATCAAAAGCCATTGCGGGATAATATCGAGCAGGCCGGCGAGGGGATTATTGAGGCCGAAAAACATCCATGACCAAAGCGCGTTGAGCGCAAGCTGCGCATAAAACACAACCAATGTCGTCGATCGTCTTGGCTGATCGGACGGTAGATTCCATATGCGCCAGCTGGAATAGGCCATAAGAGCGTAGAGGAGCGTCCACATCGGCCCAAAGATCCAGTTCGGCGGATTGAAATCAGGTTTGGCGAGGTTTGCGTACCAGTTCGCCAGACTGGGGAAAGTGGCCCACTGGCCGAGCAGCAATGCGGCAACCACGGGAATTATCGCTAGCGCCGCATTAATCCAGCGGTTCGATCTGTTTTCGGTATCGGACAACATTGTTTTCCTCGCTCGGCTTTCGCAGCCGGTACCTCGCCGTGTTGACCAGCGAGAAGCGCTCCATCTGCGATAGTCAAAAATGTAATGGTGGGTTCAGGTTGTTGCTAAGAGGCGGCCTTTTTTTTAAACTTAAAATGTAATACGAGACCCAATTTGAGTTGGATCACGGGATCCGCGCGTTTCGGTTTGTCGTATAAGGAGTATGAATGTCTCAGCGCTGCAGACCGACCGCTCAAAAAAATCATCCCGCCACGTCGCGCTTGCCGAGAGGAGAGTGGTGAAGAGGTTATCCGGCCGTGACAATCTGTCATCCGATGATGCAAATCAGCTTGTTCTCGCCATCGCGCAGAGACAGGATCGGGCAGCTTTTGCTGAGCTGTTCAATCTGGCGGCCCCGAAGCTTAAGTCCTACATGATGCGAACCGGCTCGGCACCGGAACTTGCCGAAGAGATCGCGCAGGAAGCCATGCTGCTAGTCTGGCGTAAGGCATCCTATTTCGACCCTGCGCGTGCCAGTGCTGCGACATGGATCTTCACCCTCGCTCGAAATCTGCGCATTGATTTGCAGCGCAAGCAGAAATCATCGAAGTTTTCAGGGGCTGATCCGAGCAGTTTTCAAGAAGTCGAGCAAACGCCCGAGGAACTCCTTTTCGTCAGGGTGGACGAGGAAAGGATAAGGACCGCGATGCATGCTCTCAGCCCGGAGCAGGAAACGATCCTGAGATTGTCGTTTTTCTGCGATAGCCCGCATTCGGAGATTGCGAAGGAACTTGACCTGCCGCTTGGCACCGTAAAATCACGTATAAGGAGAGCGCTGGTCAGGTTGAAGACCATGCTTGAAGAGACACTATGACTGCAACTTATCACCCCAGTGATCAAACGCTTTTGCGCTATGCAGCTGGCAACTTGCCGGCCGGGCCTGCGCTCGTAGTTGCAGCCCATATTGGCGGTTGTCCCGCCTGCCGAAGGAAGGTTGCGAATTTCGAGGCTGTCGGAGGAGCGTTCCTGGCGCGGCTCGAACCGGAAGAGCTTTCTCCAGGAGCCCTCAACCGTGCACTCGCGAAACTGGAGACAGACGATCAAAAGATCAGCGTGGGCGCAACGCGACCGGGTGATGCCTCGATGGGTGGCATTGTCCTTCCAAGGGTACTCAGCCATTGCGGCATCGGGCCGTGGCGGTCTGTCGGTCCGGGCGTCAAGCTCAGTCGAATCACGGTACCTTATGCACCTGAAGCGAATGTCATTCTGCTCAAGGTCAAAGCAAACAAGCATATGCCCGCCCATGGACACTCCGATCTAGAGGTCACCCAGGTGTTGTCCGGATCCTTTTCGGATGGTGGTAACAGGTATATTCCAGGTGACTTCGTCGAAGGCGACAATGAGACAGATCACAGCCCGATCATCGGTAGCGAGGGCGAATGCATTTCCCTCGCAGCGATCGAAGGTCGAATCCACTTCCGTGGCTTTCTCGGCAGATTGCTCCAGCCGTTCGTCGGAATTTGAGCCAATTCCAAATGCTGGCTCTGAAATATATCGGTCCCGAAATTGCCGGAGGGCCTGCGACGTTGCTCTTCAATCCTTGCCTGGCTATCGATTGGGGGCGCGGCTTACGTCACTGTTTCCCTCTAAAGGAATGGCTCTAATCTGTGCCATTCATTATCGCTCAGGTCGCCTCTCGTAATTGGAACCACGCCGCTTGGCCCTCGCGTCGGCCATGGAAGTGTCTGCGACAACTTTCCGATCGCGATCATCATCCGCCAACTCGATAAATATGAAAACCGGCATCAGCTTTCCATGACGCTGTCCTCTCAAGAGAACGATCCGGGCGGCTGAGAACGGCGCGCCTCCGCCTCCTGCAACGATATCAACCGCTGCGTCGCCTCGTCCCAGAGAATGAGTTTCACGCAGCCAAGGCTATCGCGCAGGCCGATGCGGCCGAGCTTCGCCAGTTCGGGGTAGTCACGCAGTACTTCAGGCAATCTGTAAAACGGCACGCGGCTGGAGAGATGATGGAGGTGGTGCATGCCGATATTGGCGGTGATCCAGCGCAACGGGCGCGGTAGATCATAATGCGAGGCGCCATGCATGGCCGCATAGGGGAAAGACCATTCTGGAGGCTTGGCCCAATGAGTATCCTCAAACTGATGCTGGACATAGAACAGCCACACGCCGCCCGAGCCGGCAAGCAGGACGATTGGCAGGTGAACAAGCAAGAACGGCGCGATACCAAAAATCCAAACCAGGGCAATTGCTATAGCCGCTGCGACTGCGTTGGTTGTCATGGTTGAAATCCAGGGCAGCGCACCAGCTCGCATCATGCCGAAAGGCAATCTCTGCTTGAATAAGAAAAGAAATGCGGGGCCGATACCGAACATCACCAAGGGATGCCTGTAGAGCCGGTAGCCGAGTTTTCCTCGACGCGTGAGCGCGCGATATTCGGCGACAGTGAGGGTCGTGATGTCACCGACACCCCTTTCATCGAGATTGCCGGCTGAAGCATGATGTTCAGCATGGGCGCGACGCCAGTAGTCATAGGGCGTCAATGTAAGAACGCCAATCACGCGGCCGGTCCAGTCATCCCATCGCCGCACTCCGAAGAATGAACCATGGCCGCAATCATGCTGCAGCATGAACAGGCGCAAAAGAAAGCCTGCTGCCGGAACGATGAGGATCAAGCCGAGCCAATAGCCATAATGCACGGCAGCCCAAGCTGCAGCCCAAAAGAATAAAAACGGGATCAATGTCACGGCCAGCTCGTAAAGGCTTCGACCTATGACGGGCTTGCGATAGTTCGAGAGAATCTTGAGCCAAGCTTTCTCAGTTTCACCGCCGGGGTGGTCGGCCAATAGTATCGCGTTCATAGTCGATGGGTGCCTTTCTCTTCGGCAGCGCAGCGGAAGAAATGTTCGGCGTGTTGATAGTCGTTTTCCGCACCGATGCGATCACCGGCGGCGATTTTCGAAGCCGCGGCCTGAAGGTGCCGTTTGTATCGATCCAGCATATGTTGTCTCGAGGCTGTTACACGTGCCGCGTTACGGGCCATGCCTTTTCTGCTCATAGGAATTTCCAATCCTTTGGGAGCGATCCCTGATTGCTTTGATAACTGGTGCCTAATCGATCTGCTCAAAGACGCTTCAGCGGAAGTGTGCCGTGTTGGGAGCGATTGCGTGCGTAGGGCGGAACAACGGCGTTGGAGCCGTGAATTTACGTTATTCTGGATATGTTTTATAGAATCCGCGCAGCGAGAATACTCGGCCGCGGCTATTCGAAATCGCTGACTGGAAGCTTCGAGCATGTCTCGGCGACGGGGACAGTTGCTCGCATCGTTGATGTGTAACGTACTCATCCGCCGTTAGTTCCTATGCCAACATTGTGGTGATATCGGGTCGAGAACGCAATTACGGCGGCGCTCTGAGACGCGGGCTTTAGAGCGCCGCCGCCGGAGCCTCCGATAGAAAGTCAACTGCGCACAACTACGATGTCGCTGTGAGCACTGACTTAGGATGCGTCTAGATAAGAATCCTCATTTCGGCCGGGATGCCAAGCGTATCTCGGCCGTTCCCAGCACTTATCGAATGATAGACACTCGCCCACCCGATTTGAGCTGGGTTATCGCTGATAAGATTTACTCTGGAAACGCAGCCACGGTGAAATCACTGTGCTGTCAATTCCGGCCCCGAGTAGTTCCGTTATGGTGCTAACGGACAGTCGTTCGGGTATGCTCGGACGGCGGTGACCTCCAGTCATTTTACCCGAAATCTCGGGCGTTTTCTGCCAAACTGCAGCGGAGACACAGCGGCGATGTTGACACCGGCTTTTGCACGGTTGAAAACAAAAGCATCTTTAGAGGGAGACGACGATGGCTGACGAGAATAACACAGGCGCGACGAGCGTGGTTTTGGCACCGGTAGCGGCAGAACCGTTGGTCGTTAAAAAGCAGCGCGCACCACGCCGTTCGAAAACTGAAATTGAAGCGGCTCGGTCGGCATCTGCCGCGGCTGTGAAGTCGCCGAAGGTCCGAGCGCCCCGCGCCACCAAGGTTGAAGCTGCGCCCGTTGCCGTCGCAGAACCCGCTGTGAAGGTCGCCAAAAAGACCCGCGCCAAGGCCGCTGTAAAGACCAAGGTAGCGAGCCCTGCCAAAGCGCCGGCGAAGGCGCCTGTCACGGCTGCTGATGAAATGGCAGACCTCCTTCAGCTCGAGGAAGAAAACAAGCAGCTTCGCAAGGCTCTGGCTGAAAAGCTGCGCGCGGAAAATGCTGACCTGCGCAAGCGTCTCGGGTCCTAATCGATCATAACAAACATTCGGACGGTTGCGCCATCGGCTTTCGCCGGTATGCTTCCGGACAGTTTGGAAAAGACCTGGCTCGTGTCGCGAGCCCGGCTTTGGAGTTGCGACCTTGTCGCGGCGCCTGTTGCTTGAGGTTGAAGCACGATGAAACCACCATGGAAGTTCCTTGCCCAGTTAGTGTCACGGCGACAATCGGCCGACAAGACCGACCAGACCCGCGAAGGCGATAACGATCGCAAGCCTGTCGAAATTGAATTGCAGCCACCATCCGAACCATCGCCGGTTTCGCAAACAGCAACCCTTGGTGGAGAACACGATCACGACAGCAGATCTCCAGATCCCGTGGAGATGACTGCGTCGAACCCGACAGAAGTCGAACCACCAGAGCCAGTATCGCCGATTGCTGAAGCAAAAGCGCCAAGCGTGGGGGCGCTTGACGAGCATCCACAGCTTGTCACCGGTATGGCAAGCCTCGCGCCGGAGGGCGAAGTTGTTGAGCCGTTCACTAAGCCCCGGAAAACAGCCTCGAAGCCCACAACCAAGGTTCCCGTCAATCGGGCTGCGTCGCATTCTGCGACCGCCGGCAAAGAGCCGACTCTACAATCTCTTTCGGTGTCCACAAATCCGTTTTTTGACGAGGCGGCAAATCTAGACGACGACATCAAGCAACTGAAAGATCAGCTGGCTCAAAAACTGCGACTGCAGAATGCCCAGCTCAGAAAAATGCTTGAGCGCTTCGACCGCTCGTAGGCCGTTGAGTGTTGTCGGAAATTAGGCCCTGTTGACAAAGTCCGCGGTTATAGTGCGATCAGATCGCTCCATGATGGAGGTTTCGATCTCCACACTTGATCGAGAAACAAGACTTCGGCTGAGTGTGCAACACGCGTTGCTTGGGGGAGTATCATCGGTGCTAGCTTACGAAGGCGACACCGTTATCTCGTTGACTTATTCTTCGCTCCTGCGCCGTAGTGCCCAGACTGTGGCCTGCAACGCGTGCGGCTAAAAGCACGCACCCCAAAAGGAAGCTCTATCCTTCCCCGATGGATCAGTAGCGTGTTCACTCGGCCGCAACGTCCATGGCGAACCTAGAGGACGGTGGCACGATCCTGGCAATGAATTCGAAGTCCGTCGGCATGCGATGCTCGTCAGATCCGAGGCAAGCGACCGTCCAATATTCGGGTTCCACACCGAAAATGGTTGATAGCTGCACGACTTGGGCCTTTGCGCCGCGGTCGGCCTTTGGGGTAGCCCAATAAAAGCAATCGGGCTCCAGTTTCGTCAATGGGATCATCGTCTCACCTCGCTGGTCAGGTGATGGAACATAGGGGAAGGTTTGCTATCGGACAGCCCCTGGATCTCTTTGTGCACAGTTCTTGAACCGGGCCTCACTAGCGATCGAAGAGAAGAACCCGGCGATATCGGATCGTGCTCTCAGGAAAAAGCTCTGTGCTCTCGCAACCGCACGTCGAACGACAATTCGTAACCGACTGCAGTTTCCTTTTCTCGTAAGCGCAATGCGCGAGCCGGCAGAACCTGCCCATCCGGGCAGGTTCACTAAACCTATGGTAGGCTCTAGTCTTCCAAATACCGGCCCGGACGCCACCCACGGGCCGGACATTGCAGCGTCCGACGGCAGCCCTCAAAACAGTCGTCGGACGCGCGCTTTGCTCCATGAGCCAGATCGGCTCTTGCTTTGTCATCTGATGCTATATTCGCGAATATCGGTGGGTATTGCCAATCCCCGGTGCTCCGCTTCTTTTCACGAGGGAAATCGGACATTAGAGTCTGGCCTTCGCAGCAATTGGAACGCGATGACCTCTCAGCTCGACATGTTCTCGGCGACCGCACAGCCTACCGGCGCAGCGAGTGCGAAGCCGGTGCGTTTGCGGTCGGCTGGCTCTTTACCAGACGAGACCGAGATGGTGCGGCTCCTTGAGGCGACTGGACGCTATCAGATCCTGCGAAAGCTCGAGCCACGTGCGATTACTACAACTCCCCGAGCAGGTTACCCGCTGAAAGGCATCATCCTCGATACGGAGACCACCGGGCTCGATGCCAAAAAGGACGAGGTAATCGAGATTGGGCTGATTGCATTTACCTTCAATGACGAAGGCGAGATTGGTGACGTCACCGGCCTCTACTGCGGTCTACAACAGCCGAACGTTCCGATCCCGCCAGAGATTGTCCGCTTGACCGGAATAACCGATGCAATGGTCCGAGACCAAATGATCGACATGTCCGCGGTGAGGGCTCTCGTGGAGCCTGCTGATCTCACAATCGCCCACAATGCCGCATTCGACCGACCGTTCTGTGAGGCGTTGTCGCCACTTTTTGCTCGCAAGGCCTGGGCCTGCTCGAATTCCGAGATCGATTGGAGTGCAAGGGGCTATGAGGGCAGCAAGCTTGGCTATCTTATCGGTCAAAGCGGATATTTTCATGATGGGCATCGTGCAGTCGATGACTGCTTTGCCTTGCTGGAGGTTTTGGGCGCCTCGGGTGGTGGAGCAGGTTCATCGCCCTTTGCCGAACTTTACCGCGCAAGCCAGCGTTCGCGCATGCGCATCTTCGCGGAGAACGCACCGTTTGACTTGAAAGACCATCTAAAGGCGAGGGGCTACCGCTGGTCAGACGGGACCGACGGCCGGCCAAAATCATGGTGGATCGAGGTCGCTGAACAAGAGATGGAGGAAGAGGTTCGCTTTCTGCGGAAGGATATCTACCATTGGGAGGACGCCGATCCGCCGGTCCAGCGGTTGACGTCATTCGATCGGTTCAAAAGCCGGCGATAGGCGATGTTGCGGCCATCGGTTCCCTCGCGGCGTTTCCAGCCAGACGCTCGGCTATCTCGGTACGCCCGGCTGGGGAAAGCCATGGCGCGCTCGAACAATCAGTTGGAGAAGATCATTTCGGCGTCGTAGCGGCGCCGACCCTACTGAGAGGAGGCAAGCCTATGAAGTGCTTCACTATTTTGAACCATTTCGGGTTACCACAAAAAATGGAAAAAGTGGTGAGTTTCACATGGAATTCAAAAGGTAGTCATTGGAGCGGCCGTTTGAACCGCGCCATCACGATCACTGCGACGCCGAAAACGGCTACCAGGGCACCCCAATAAATCCAAGGTGACTGATCGATCATGAAACTTTCGGCAGGATATGGAAAATACCCGCTACCCTGACCGACCCAGATGAGGCCGATCAGAACGAGCAGCCCTCCTAAAAGATATGCGAGCTTCACCATGGCTGTTTCCTTGTTCAAGGCTGCGAGTTGATGCTGCCGGTCATTGACCTCCCTATTTCCAGTTCCCGGCTCTCCGCGCAAGGCCAAACAAGTTGGCCGCCTATGACCATCGTGCCTAAGCCATCTTTGCCGCAGTCAAACAGGCCCGCGTGAGAAGCTCAGGCTACCGATCCAACCTCGTGACATGATCTCCCGCTATTCGCTCCTTGCAAAGGAGGCACGCGAATCTGAGCATTTATTAGGTGTCGGTGATGGACTACATACGCGCCCTTCAGTACCAAAGGATCAAGATGTCTGAGCAATCGCGTTCGCTAGAGTCGACAAGGCACTGCATGTCGGACCGAAAGCCTAAGGGGACCATCATCTACGTCGTGGTTGCGGCCGTTGCCGTCATCATCGGGTCTTTGTCGGGGCGCCACGAAAATCCTGTGCAGCCAAAGATGCGGATTGCCAAGTTGCTTGCAAAAGTCGATTGATCGACCAGGCGACTGAAATGACTGCGCCTAAGCGCCGTCCTTCGCTTCATACTGATGAACTACATGAGAAGGGTGATCTGTCGCCTTCGTCTTGAAGGCATCGGCGGTTCACCCAGCCTTCGATCGTTCTGCGGCCATCAATGGCGACATTTGCTATCAATCCGCATTTTCTGAACTCGGCGAGCTTCGCGCGAATTCCATGGCGTCTCCGGAAAGCCATCGATGGCCGGCAATCGACGCTCGAAGCTCTGGAAGCGTGCGATTGCCCTCTCTGAAGAGGGTGACGATGGTGGCCGCTGCGAGTTCATATTCCGGCGTGTCTCGGCCAACGCCAATTGAACGCCGCCATTCTTCGAGGGCTTGGCTAATAATATCGAGCTCAACCGAACCGAATGTCGCGTGCACAAAGTCTCGCATCGTCTCTCCCAAAGTAGGAAGAGAGATAGGAGTCGCCGGGCCGAATTTCAAACGGCTTATTGTCGAGGCGTGGCGATAGAAGCGATGTTATATTTACAATACCGTCATGCTATGAAAGCAGCTCAGGACAAGGTTCTGAATGTTTTCACTAACCCTCCAATCTGTGGCAGCTTTGGTGCGAATGAAGTTCCATAATTTCTATTATCTGATTTTTTTGTGTAGCGGGGGCAGATTCCAATTTCAAATGCAACGAAGACAATAATGGCCATGATTTGAGGAGGATGGAATGGCCCGCTCTTTTGTGCAGTTGAGTATGGACGAACGCCGCGTCATTGCGCGGATGCATGAGAAGAAGATCAGCCAGGCGGAGATCGCCCGCACCCTTCGTCGTGATCGCTCGACAATCTGTCGCGAGCTGCGCCGGAATTTCTGGCATGATCGCGACGTTCCAATCGCTGAAGGCTACTGGCATGTGACGGCGCATCAGATGGCTGAGAGCCGCCGGCGTCGCTATCGAAAGCTGTTGCGCGATCCACATCTGTGCGCTGCGGTGATCGACCGGCTGAAGGACGGCTGGTCGCCGGAACAGATTTCCGGGCGTCTGAGGCTTGTCAGCGGTTCGTCTGCAACACTGAGCCATGAGACGATCTATCAGTATGTCTATTCTCCGGAAGGTCGGGATCAGCAACTGGCTCGACACTTGCCGGAGCGGCGCAGGAAGCGACGGCCAAGATATGCGCGCAAGCCGAGAAGTCTCGTTTTTCCAATCGAATGCGCCATTCGAAACAGGCCCGCTGTCATCAATTCCCGCAGCGAATTCGGCCACTGGGAAGCGGACCTGATGATCTTCAGAAAAGAGCATGGCGCCGCTAATATCGCCACCGTCGTGGAGCGCAAGAGCCGTTACACGGTTCTGTTTCGCAACAATGACCGACGCTCGAAGCCGATCATGAGCCAGTTGATCCGTCAGCTGGCACCCCTGCCCGCGCAAGCGCGGCAAAGCCTGACATTCGACAGAGGATTGGAATTCGTCTCCTGGCGCGAACTGGAGATTGGAATGGGAACGACAGCCTGGTTCTGTGACCCGCAAGCGCCATGGCAGAAAGGGACAGTCGAGAACACCAATAAGCGCGTGCGGCGCTACCTTCCGCCGGAGACCGTCGTGTTGGATGTGAGCAATCAGGAGATCCGCTCTCTGTGCAACCGGCTCAACGACACGCCACGCAAGTGCCTGGGGTTCCAGACACCGAAGGAGATCTTCAGTCGGCATTTATTGGCTATGGAACGCCATAGCATGTAGATTTCCGAACAACGTTGCATTCAATCTGGAACCAGCAGCGTTGGGGCTTTGGCACGTCTGAATCCAGTGGAGGATCCTACCTGTTGCGCAAGGTTTCGCGTCTTAATTGCAGGCTGGCCTCTAGCTTTCTTCAACAACAAGGGTGGCGTACGTAAACCGTTTCGAGCAGGTTTGATCAGTTCGAACATGCCGCTCTTACTTGTCTCCCGAGGGGTCCGGTTTGTGACCCGGCATGCTCCTAAGGATCCGAGCTGTCAGATCCTCGACCTCCTGAGCAACGGATTCCGGCGTTCTGAAGCTGTCGTATGTCCTCGCCAGTCCCAGAACTTCACAGACTTTTGCAACATACAGCTTGTGCAGCTCGTTCTCGTCGTCGACGTCGAAGGCCGTAACCTTCCCGGCGCTGACCCGGATCACTTCGCGAGGCTGGATCGAACTATTGTCAATCAGCAGAGCCTCATCTGCCAGCTTGAGGGCCGCACTGAGTTTATCCAGAGATCCCTTGCACCGCCTGCGGATGTCCGCTTCAGGAATGTCATGGCCACCAGCCTCGACCCGCTGTCTGACGCGCTCGATGTTCGTCTCTACAGAATCTAGCGCCGTATAATACAGGCCAACCGTGAACCCGGCCGCCTTCGCATCCCGCATCAGATTGATGGCCTGCTGGCTGCTCAAAGTCGTTTCGAAAACGAAAGATTGCCGGGCATCGATCATCTCCCGAATCTTGTTGATGGCCGCCCTGCCCGCTGCCATGGCCGCCGCCCGGCCGTCGCTGGTTCCGGTCAGCTCCTTGGCGATCTCGTCAGCATTGATCCATACGCCGTCGAGCTTCAGCTTGCCATAAGCGGACGACTTGCCGGACCCGTTGGGACCGCCCAGAATGATGCACGATGGTTTCAGCAATTACCGCCTCATGGCAGCGGGAACACGGATTTCCTGTTCGTGCTCAGCGCGATCCTTGGCCTCGTTAGCAAGGTCCTTGGCGGAGATCGGCAAGCCCAGACGGCGTCGCTCGGCAATTGCTTCCCGGCCGATCTGCTTCAGGGCTTCCTTGTTCTCGTCGTACTTTTTCAAAAGCATCGTTGATCTCCTATGCGCTGAATATAGCGCTTCCCGCCCCTGACAGCAAATATCGCTTGTTTCAAGTTTCGCCGACAGCAACACTTTTTCAACGGGCCGCGGGAGACGGCCTGTGTCTTCGGACCAAGCCCACACGGCATCCCCCGTTCCTATCTCTGAGCCTAAACCATGCTGTTCACTCAGTGGGGTTCTTTTTTGCCTGTAGGCCAATGTCCAGATCAATAGGCTCGTATCCAAGTGTTGAATTCCACATAAAACTCACCCTGTTTGCCATTTTTGATAAGCAACAGATAGCCGGTCGCATGCGCTAGGAACGTCATCCGATCTCAGTGAGCCACGAGACAATTTACAAGTTCACCTATTCGGCGGACGGACAGGCTATCAAGCTATGGCGGTACCTAGCGAAGCATCGTGCCAGACGTGGACCGCGACATTCCAGACGCAAGCATGGCCAACGCTTTAGCCCGGAATTGAACATTCTGCGTCGCCCGGACGTCGTTGCCGATCGCAAACAGTTCGGCCATTGGGAATGCGATCTGATCCAGTTCCGAAAGAAGTTCCGCAAGGTCAATATTACATCACTGGTTGAGCGGGTCAGCCGCTTCGCGATCTTCCTGCGCAATAATGACCGGCAGTCCCGACCTGTCATGGACGGTCTCATCCAGACGCTGCATGCCCTACCCCACCTCGCGCGCCGTTCGATCACCTTCGACTTGGGCACGGAGTCCACCGACTGGCCTTATCTGCAAGCCAGCATCGGCACCCAAACGTGGTTCTGCGATCCGCAATCACCCTGGCAGAAAGGCACCGTCGAGAACACCAATGGCCGGGTGCGAAAATGGCTTTCGAGAGAGATTGATCCACTATCCGTATCCAAGGCCGGCCTGATCGAGATCTGCGATACGACGCCACGAAAAAGCCTCGGCTTCCGCACACCGGCCGAAGTCTTCCGCAAGAAACTGCTCGCGCAGATGAGACATGCCGGTTAACTTCAACCAGCTTGCAAGTCGCGATTCAGCATGAACTCACAGGCCGCATTCTCATGATTGAGCGTGGATTGATTCCGGTGGTTTCAATCAGTGATCCTTGCTCTCACACCGGCCTATTGTGGTGGAGCCTGATTCGACTGCGGGATGTAAATGTTGGCCGTGGTCACGACATTTCACGGACCAAACTGAGTGTTTGTAATCGCGACAGGATCCGTTTCCCCCTTCCCTCCCCCAGCAGTTCAGGTGCCAGATCCGGCCAGATTTCCAGTGCACGCTCAATGGAATTGGTCACCTCACGGAGGATGGGTTTGGGATCCAGTTTAAGGAAGCTCGCAACCCTCTCGAAACGATGAAGGTTCACATGCTCGAAACTGTGCGCTTTCACAAATCGGAGCGCCATCGTGTCGGCTGGCATGTAGAGAACCGTGGGCACAATGTCGTAGGCAGGAGACAGCCGGACTTCACCTGGTCGCGGAAACAGGAAGGACCAATTCTTCAGGTGGCTGTCGCCGTTTCCGATCAAGACGTCGGCGACAACGCGGCGTACCGCCTCCAAGATATCGTCACGATGGTCAGTGCTAAACCGGCGAACCATGTTGATGATGGTCTCGGTCGTTGCCATCGTGTATTTCCGATCGCCGATTGCCCCGAGCACCTGTCCAGCGTCCTCCATATGAATACGGGCGCCCTCGTCCGCTCTGTCGAAGCGGTCAACAACCAGGACACTCTCTCCATGCGCCAATAATTCTTCGGGCACACCCTGCACCGTGTTGCGAGGTGCCAGACGACACGTGGCGGTCCTGACACCGATTGCGCTTGCCAATTGCATGGCGCTGAATTCGGCCTCTGGAAGGCCTGGAAATCGCTCACTGCCAACCTTTATGATGCAGCGACCAGTATCTCCACGACCAGGGATCGTTAGTCGCTCTCCATCAGGATTTGCCGTAAACTTCAGCTGGATACCGGCCAAGGAAAACTTCACGGTTCCCGTGGGACGCGGTGCCTTGAACCCCTGCATATCCTCGAGGGTGAGTGGCCCTACCGACGATGGCGTCTCGGTTTCTGGCACAACGAGGACGGCGCCAGGCAAGTCCGCACCAAGCCGCGTCAGGACATCGAATTCATCGTGATTACCTGGTCCCATTTCTGTCAGAACAAGGTCTCGCAAAGCGCCCTCCGGGAGCAATCCCGAGAACCATGGCGGTAGCGTGCCATGCAGCCCGATCTTGTCCCCTCTTCTGGCCAAACGATCCCGCGTGCCAGCGTCGTCATCGGGATCATACCATCCAAGACTTAAGATTGGGCGGTTCGTGTGACGAAGGTAAGGCTCGGCAACGATGAATGCGACGCCGCCGTCGGCGTCCCGTGTCAGCGTCCCTGCCCTCATTGGGCCAAGCGTCCGGTCAAGAATATGAACACCAAGAATGGCCGATGCCTTTGCCATCAGCCGATCTCGTCTTCATCGAGGTCAACGAAAAGCTCGTCAAATGCATTGGCGGCCTGCGCCGTGTGGCGATTTTCGCTGGGCTCGTCAATGAGATGTCGCACGGCAGCCGCCCGCGACCTCGGCACTAGGACCGGTACGAGGTCAAGGGCATCACAAACTTCGGCAAACAATGTCAGTCGGTCTCGTCCTAAGCGATCGTTCGTGAGGTCGCGCTCCAACTCCGATATACGTGCTCGGTCGCGGCCCAGCCGCTTCGCAAGCTCCGGCTGGCTGAGCTTTCGCCCCTTTCGTGCAGCGAGGAGTTGGTCGCCAAGCATATTGAAAATTGATGGAATCATGCGGAATAGCACCCTTTTGTCCAAAGCATGCGGAATATCGCTATGGGCACACAATAACAAAGCATGCGGAATTACGCAACTTATTACACAAATAAGCGGAATATCGCTTCAACAACTATGGAAGTGCATAACCACGCATAAACAGCAGCGGCCGTTCGGATTCCGCGCCAACCCGACCGCCTTTCAACGGCGCCGGCAACGCAAGCTGATCTAGTCCGTGCTCCCGCTATGACTGCGGCAGGCGTGCCGTGATCGTTCGCTGAGGACCAATCTACTACCCCTAAATCGAGCCAAGATGCACTCCGCATAAAGTATCTAGGATCAACTATTAGTTCTTCCACTAGGCGAGATATGGCCATTCAGTTCTAGGTCGCTCAAGTCGGAATTTAACCCAAGCTCCTTGCCCTGTCGGCCGTCATTGTCTCATACAGCTTCGTAGAGCGAGAATATCGGCCGTCGAGTATGTCCGACATTTCGCGATTTGGCTCGATGCGATCTGAAACTGACAGTGGCGGCAGATCTTCGAGCGGGAACGAGATTGCTCGGGCAAGCAGAGCTGCCCCGACCGCGGCGCCACTGGCAGCACTCCCATAGACTTCGATCGGAAGCTTGAGAGCAGAAGCGATCAGCTCAAGCCAGAACTTGTCTCGCGTACCGCCACCGGTAGCACCCATGACAGACGATACCGAACCGCTGCGAGCGAGTGCCTCGAAAGCATCGCGCAGTGCCAGGGCAACTCCATCCAACGTGGCCGCAGCAAGATCCGCACGCTCGTTTGCTGACGCAAGACCAAAGAATACGCCCCTCGCACGCGGGTCATTGTGCGGGGTTCTTTCTCCGGACAGATAGGGCAGAAATAGTGGCGTTTCTGCCGACCATGCCCTTGCCGCTCCCGCCGCCAACTTCGCAGGTGTTTCGGAGAGTATCCGTGCTAGCCAACCAAGGGCGCTCGCACCATTCAACAGAGCAGCCATTCGGAACCATCGGTCCGGTAGTGCGTGACTGAAGCTGTGGATCATTTCAATCGGAGACGGCTCATGCCGATCACTGGTGACGAAGATTTGCGCCGAGGTGCCAAGATTGATGAAACCTTGACCCGGCCGCACCATTCGCAAGCCCACGCATCCAGCTGCGGCGTCGCCCGCACCCGCAACAACCGGCACTCCTTGCGGCAAGCCGAAGCGGGCCGAAGCCGAGGGGGAGACTGCGCCGACAACAGTCGCGCTTTCGCAGAGCTTCGGCAGCAGGTCGGCAGAGAGATTGCACAAATCGAGCGCGCGGTCGGACCACGACCGCGTCGGCTGATCCAGAAGCCATCCGCCCGATGCATCGACGACATCAGTCGATACATCGCCTGTGAACATCATTCGCACATAGTCCTTAGGGAACAGGATCTTATGTGTGCTCGCGGCGATCTCAGGCTCGTGCTTGGCAAGCCACATCCATTTTGGTGCGAGAAAGCTTGGCGTCGCGGGAACACCAAGAATGGCTGCAAGGTCGGGATCCGCCCGGTTCAAGTATTCGGCTTCAGCCGACGCGCGATCATCGTTCCAAAGAATAGCATTTCGGAGTGGTCGATTGTCAGCGCCCAGGGCGATGAGACCGTGCATTTGCCCGGAAAAACCAATCGCCAAGACGTTGTTCAATCTCGCCGGAAGACCTTCGGCGATTTTGGCGATGCAGAAATGCGCAGCTTCGACCCAGGCATCCGGGTGCTGCTCCGACCAACCGGCCTTGGGCCTGATCGTTTCAATCATCACCTCTGACGACTTGATGAGAGACCCATCCAGCCCAATCGCTGCAGCTTTCACCGCGGTCGTGCCGATGTCGATTCCAAGATAGCAGTGCATTGATGTACTCCAGGGCACAAGCAGCTTGCCCGTCAAAAGTCGCCGTTCGCGTAGCCCATCAGGGTTCCACGAGTCCCATTGACCCAAAGGGAAATCAGGCTTTTGCGAAATGCTTTCGCAAAGACCTCAGATTGTCCGAGAGTGCCGTATATATCGGCCTGCGATATCCATGCGGACGGGTTTTTGCGCGCGGCCTTTGATGTTGCTCTTAGTAGATCCCATTTGGGGTCGCTCGGAGCGAGCTCCCTGCCGGAGTCGGTGCTTCCAAAGCAATAGCGGCACCAAAGTGCCGATACCAACGCCAACCCATCGACGCTGCCACCGGAGCGAATTCGATCGGCAATTACGGGTACGATGAATTTCGGCTGGCGATTGGAGCCATCGTAAGCGAGGCGCGCAATCGTGTCAGCCACTTTCGGATTGTGAAAGCGCTGTTGGACCCGATCGGCATAAGCATGGAGATCAGTGTTAGGCACTGGCGGCACGGTCGGGATCATCTCATCCCGTTCGAGTTTCGCCAGAAAGGCTCCGATCTGCGGGTCTTCCATGGCCTCATGCACAAATTGGATATCGAGAAGTTCACCGGGATAGGCGATGGAGGCATGCCCACCATTGAGGATGCGGAGCTTCATCAGCTCATAGGGAGCCACATCTTCAACGAAGGTGACGCCGACTTTCTCAAGTGCCGGCCGGCCGGCGGTGAATTTGTCCTCAAGCACCCATTGCTTGAACTCCTCGCAATAGACGGGCCATTGATCGTCGATGCCGAACGTTTTGCGGCAATGATCGATCTCGCGAGCGCCCGTCGCCGGAGTGATACGATCGACCATCGCGTTTGGAAAGGCAACGTTTGCCTCGATCCAATCGGCAAATTCCGGGTCAGACAGTCGGGCAAGGCCTGCGACCGAATTCATGGCGACATGTCCATTACCCGGAATGTTGTCGCAGCAAAGGACGGTAAAAGGTACGATCCCGGCCGATCGCCGACGCTTCAGCCCGGCGAGAATTATCCCGAAGACGGTCTTCGGATCGCTGGGTGTCAACCCGTCAGCCCGGATGGCCGGATGATCCACATCAAATCGACCCGATGCCGGATTGATGAAATAGCCGCCCTCGGTAATCGTCAACGAGACGATGCGGATGGCAGCATCAGCAAGCGCATCGACTATCTTCTCGCGATCATCGGCCGTCAGGAAGTCGACCATGACGCCCGTAACATGTGCTGCCGTCTTGCCGATATCCTGCTCGACGACCGTGGTGAGATAGTCCTGCGCCTTGAGCTTGTCGCGCATGGCGCTGTCATGGGCGGTCACACCGGCACCAATGACCGCCCAATCCTTTGCGTCTCCCGATTTCATGAGCGCATCGAGATAGACAGCCTGATGCGAACGGTGGAAATTGCCGACGCCGAAATGCACGATGCCTGGGGAAAGATCTTCTCGCGCATAGGAAGGCACAGGCACGCGATCGGAGATTGCAACCAGGTTAGCGAGAGAGAGAGAGGTTGCCACAGTATCATTCCTCTTGGCGCATTTGGGAGGTGGAGGTGAGCGCGCAATCTGCGCGCTACCGAATTAGGTCCGGGCATTACCCGACATGCGCAGCCGGTCGAGTGTGACGGCTCCGATGATCACGAGACCCTTGATGATGAACTGCCAGATGTCGGAGACACCGGTCAGGATAAGGCCATTTGAAAGAACCGCGATGATCAGTGCGCCGATCAGCGTGCCCCAGATAGAACCGACGCCGCCGACGAAACTGGTGCCGCCGAGGATGACTGCCGCGATGGCATCCAGCTCGTAGGACTGACCGAGTTGCGAACCGTTTGCCGCGTAGAGCTTGGCCGCAGACATTGTTCCACCGAGACCAGCCAGCAGCCCGGACATGCCGTAAACGAAGAGGGTGATCAGCCACACCTTGATACCGGCAAGGCGAGATGCTTCAGGGTTGCCACCGACCGCGTAAATCCTCATGCCCAGCACCGTGCGGCGCAGGATCAACCAGGAGACCACCACCGTTGCCAGCGCAATGATGACCAGCCACGGGATACCAAAGACGGTGCCGTTGCCGATGAACGCAAAGGGAAGATTGGAGTTGAACACGGTGTTGTCATTGCCGAACAGCCGGGCAAGGCCACGGACAGACGTCATCGTTCCCAAGGTGACGATGAACGGCGGGAGGCGCAAGAAGGCAATCAACGCACCATTGACCAGTCCAAGGACAATCCCGGCGACGAGGGCAATGATAATCGCGACCATGCCCAGTCCAGGGACGAGCGAGGCCATCATGGCAAGCATCGCAGTGGCAGCGAGCACGGCGCCGACCGAGAGGTCGATGCCACCGGTCAGGATAACGAAGGTCATGCCAGCCGCGAGCACTGTGTTGATCGATGCTTGCTGGGCGACGATCGACAAATTATTCCAGGACATGAACCGTCCGTCCGTCCACGACAGGGTCCCAGTCTCGACGTAGCCAGACAACAATTGGAACAGGATGGCGATCAACACGAGCGCTGGCAACATACCGAGCGCACGAAGCGTGGCGCTCAGGGAAAATTTGCGGCGCGACACCTCTGCCGCTGAAGGGTTGGTCGATGTCATGGCATCCTCCTCACTTTGCAATTGCGCTCCCCCACGGGGGCGACGCAGAGTTCTATGCCGCTTGCTTCCCTGCCGAGGTCGCAATGGCCATGATGTTTTCCTGCGTGATTTCTCCGGCGGTACCGCCGACTTCGCCGGCGATCTCGCCTTCACGCATGACGATAACGCGATCGCAAATCCCGATGATCTCGGGCAGTTCCGAAGAGATGACAGCGACGCCCACGCCCTCGCGGGCGAGCTTGTCAATCAGGCGGTAGATTTCCGATTTGGCGCCGATATCGACACCGCGTGTGGGCTCATCGAGAATGAGCACCCGTGGCTTGGTCTCCAACAGCCGCGAGAGCAGAACCTTCTGCTGATTGCCTCCCGAAAGGCCGCCGACTGTTGCATCCGGTGAAGAGGTGCGAATTCCCGTTGCCTGAATTGCCGCCGAGGTTCGCTGGCGGCCCTTGCCGCCGTTGAGAAAGCCTAGTGGCCGCGCATCGCGCGAAATCACGCCGAGATTGATGTTCTCAGACACCGACATGTCGAGCATCAGGCCAAGTGCCTTCCGATCCTCTGTCAGATAGGCAATACCGGCATTGACAGCATCCAACGGCGCTCGAATGGCGACCTCTCGCCCATCAACAGAGATTGTCCCCGTGACTTTAGGATCGGCACCATAGACCAGTCGTGCCAGTTCGGTTCGGCCGGCTCCGACGAGGCCGGCGATACCGAGAACCTCGCCTTCATGAATATCGAAGGAACAGGGCTTGACCCGCCACCCGTCACTAATCTCTCGAACCGAGAGGACAGCCCGACCACGACTGCCATGAGCATCGTGCTCTTTTTTGTAGAAGGACGAGAGATCGCGGCCAACCATCATGCGGACGACGGCTTCCGGCGTGATGGCGTCGTGATTCAGCGTCCCGACATAGTTGCCATCGCGCAGAACCGAGACCCGATCCGAAAGCTCGTAGACCTCCTTCATGCGGTGGCTGATATAGACGATCGCCAGGCCTTCCTGCTTCAGCTGGCGAACCAGGGCGAAAAGACGTTCGGTCTCCCGTTCGGACAAAGTCGTCGTCGGCTCATCCATGATCAGGATGCGCGAGTGGGCGTGAACGGCACGCGCAATCTCCACCAACTGCCGCTCAGCGATCGATAGGGTCGCTACCTTGTCCCTGGCGGTGAAGCTCGCACCGAGACGGCGCAGCACAGTTTCGGCGCCCGAAAACATGGCCTCCCGATTGATGAAAGCCCCCCGCGACGCCTCTCGGCCCAAGTAGATGTTTTCTGCAACGGACAGATTGGGAGCCAGAGCCAGCTCCTGATAGATGATCGAAATGCCCAGCTGCTTGGCCGCCATCGGTCCGTCGATCGCAACTTTCTCGCCGTCGATCAGGATCTCCGAGCCTTCATCCGGGATGTAGGCGCCTGCCAGGATTTTCATCAAGGTGGATTTGCCGGCGCCATTCTCGCCCATCAATGCGTGAATTTCGCCGAACTTGAAATCGAGCGTCACGTTCGTCAGCGCCCGGTTCTGGCCGAAGCTTTTGGAAACGTTCCGCATTTCCAGAAAAGGTACTGTCGATGTGTCGCTCATCTCTCTCCTCCTAAGCCAATAGCTGCTTTAGTGTGGCAGACGTTCCCATCAGCAGAAGCTGATCCGATATCGTTTGGAACGCATCTACGAAGCGGCTGCTTTGCCGTAGCTGCAATCCGCGGAAGGCTTCGATATCGAGGACTGCGGTCGGATCCTCCGAGCGCAAAAGCGCCCAGTCACAGTCGTTGATGTGGGGCTCAAAGATTTCATAGCGCTCGCTACTATCGTCGATCCCACGCAGATAGCGACCAAAGCATGCGATAAGAAAAGCTTCCCGGGTAAGATCGCTGCCGTTCGCAATCAACTGCGTAATCGTCTTGCCATGGAAGACCACAATCTTCGAGGCACCGTCGCCGCAAACCCGCAGCAGGTGATCTTTGATCGCTGGGTTGGCAAAGCGTTCAATGACTTTGCCGGTAAAGGCCGGAATGGAATAACCCGAAGGGGGGACAACGAGATCACTCGCATCGAGATCCCAGAAGGCTTGGAGCAGTTCGACGATATTCGGTTCCCGCATCCCCTCGTCGACAAAGCGCGACCCCATCAACAAGGAGGGATAGCACATCAGCATGTGGGCGGCGTTGGACAGCCTGCCCTTGACGGCGACATAGGCTGCGACTTCGTCGCTAAAGACAACGCCAGCAAGCTCAAGCTGCGGCCGGCCGGCGCAGAAACGATCCTCAACGACCCAACTCGTATAGGTCTCACAGGTTGCCGGCACGAGATCGTCAACACCGGTCAGTTCAGCCAGGCGCACCCGTTCGACTTCCGGCACCTGCGGAGCAATACGGTCGACCATCGAATTCGGAAATGCACCTTGCGCATCGATCCAGGCGGCAAGGTCCTCATCAACGGCCTTTGCGAATGTCACGACGCCCAGGCGCGTGGTATCGCCGTTGCGCGGGAGATTATCGCAGGAGAGGACGGTGAAGGGCGGTACTCCCGCCTGACGGCGACGTGCCAATGCCGTGACGATGTAGCCAAACACGGTCTTGGGTGGACCGCCGGCCAGTTCCTCGCGCACCTCGGGTGCATCGAGGCGAAAATTGCCGGTCATCTCATCGATGTTATAGCCGCCTTCGGTGATGGTGAGCGAGACGATACGGGTCGCAGGATCAACGAGACGTGCCAGAACAGTTTCGGGGGAATTGGGAGCATGGAGATATTCGATCATTGCCCCGACAACCTGCGTCTGACGCGGGTTTGGCGACGTCAACTCGGTAACGGTATAAAGATTGTCCTGCCGGCGATAAGCTTCCGCCTTCGCCGAAGCCGCCAACCCGTCCGTCAAACCGACACCTGTTATTGCCCATCCCTCATTGCCGGGATGATGCAGGCAAGCCTCGATCGCAAGCGCCTGATGAACGCGATGAAAGTTTCCGACACCAAAGTGAACGATGCCGGTTCGCAAAAGGCTGCGATCATAGCCTGGTGTCGTCACATTCGGTCCGAGAGACCGCAGGGTTGCTTGGCTGAGCTTCGTCATGTGCAGATCTTTTCCAATATTGAAGGTGCCCTCCCCGGCGCCCGGAGAGGGTTTTGCTCGTGATCTTCTGAAGCTCAATCTTCGTGCTTGAAGTTCCAGCCCTTGTACTCGCCGACATTCTCGCGAGTAACCAAGGTGGACGGGATCAGAATGACCGGCTTAGCCGGCTTCTTGCCGTTGATCAGGTCGAGAGCCGTTTCGACTGACACCTTCGGAATGGCATAGAAGTCCTGGCTTGCCGAAGCCTTGATCATGTCAAAGTTCGGATCCTTCAGGGCAGCCTCGATATCCGGCGACCCGTCGACTGAGGTGATGAAGAAGTCGCTGCGGCCGGCCTGCTTGGCGGCAAGCGCCGTGCCGATCGCCTGCGGATCATTGATAGTGAAGATGGCATCGATTTTCGGGAAACGGGTCAGATAACCCTGCGCCACGGCCATGCCGCCGTCTCGCGATCCCTTGCCGTCCTGATCGTCGGACAGGATCCTGATGCCGGCAGCCTTACCAAGTGCTTCCTTGCATCCGTTGACGCGATCGATCACTGACGAGACCTGCGGCCCATTCTGGATGATGACGTTGCCTTTGCCCTGCAGCTTGTCAACGATGTACTGGCAAGCGACCCGGCCGGCCATGACGTTGTCGGTCGTGATGGACGCATCGGCGCCTTCAGCCGTCGTGTCGAAGGCAACGACCGGAATGCCGGCGGCCTGCGCCTTCTTGATCGCCGGCGAAATCGCCTTCGGATCGCCCGGGTTCAGCAAAATGAAGTCGACGCCAGCTGCAATGAAGTTGTCGATCTGGTTGACCTGCTTGCCGAGGTCGTAGTCGTAGCCGACTGTCGTCACCTGTGCGTTCGGATTGGCCTTCTTGATCAGCCGTGTCGCCGTATTGGAAATGATGACAAAACCGGGGTTGCCAAGCGACCCGACGGAGATGCCGACACTCTTAACCTCTTTGGCTGCCGCTGGAGCTGCTGCTCCCAGTGCAAGCGCAACGCCAGCAAACACGGCTCCGGCCAGGAGACGCTTCGTTCCCATCAAAATCATAATATCCTCCCTAGTGAGATCGATCTCACATCGCGAAAATGACTGAGACAGGCGTTTATGTCAATAGAGATCGATCTCTTTTTGGGATCTATACGTTGACCGAGCCCGAAGACGCATCCGATCGAGATCGAGTCTCGCGTGGGCCTTCAGCGACTATGGGCGGTAGAGATCTACTTTTTCACAAGGGTGGCAACCGAGAACCTGTCGATCAATTGGGTCGGCAGCTCGATGCTGGCGGGCCTGCCCTCGCCTTTCATTTCGCGAATGAGAGCAGTGACGGCGGCATATCCGAGCTCGTACACGGGCCTCCGGATCACGGAGACGGCAGGCGCTATAACCTTTGCCCAGGGCGTATCGTCGAAACTGACCAATGAGACATCGCTGCCAATGGAAAGACCGAGCTCCCCGCAGGCTGCCAAAACACCCAAGGCCATCTCTTCGTTGGTGGCAAGAATGGCCGTCGGGCGCGGGCGTTGCGCGAGAAGCTCCAGGGCTGCCTCACGGCTCGCTCCCAATTCGCTGCGACTATACCGGATGACAGGCGCTGGGATCGCCTTGCCGGAAACCGCGTCCAGTGCGCCGGCAACGCGATCAAGCACTGTGGATACGACGCCCTTCGGCTGTGCCGTTTCGGTTCCATGTGCGGCTGCAGTCGCGAACAGAAGCCCTATGTGGAGATGGCCACGCTCGAGGAAAAGATCCACCGCGGCCTTCGCGCCTGAACGGTCGTCGGTGCATGCAGTGACGGCGTCGAAGCCCTCTACGCGACGATCAAGCAGCACTAGCGGCTTTGCCAGATCCGATTCGAGTACGAGGTGCTCATATTTTGTCGGCGACGACGGGACGACAATGAGCCCGTCCACGCGCTTTTCCAACAGCACCCGAACGGCGTCGATTTCCTTGATGAGATCATCGTCCGTGTTGAGGACGAGGGTCTGGTAGCCGGCCTGGCCGGCCGTATCGATGATGGCCCTCGTGGCATAGCTGAAGAACGAGTTGCTGATGTCGGCGACGACGATACCGATTGTCCGCGTGCTCCCCGCCCGCATGGACCGGGCGACAACATTGGCGCTGTAGTTCAATTCACGGGCGGCGGCGGCAACCCGCTCTCTCGTCTCCTCATTGACAAGGCCATACCCGCCGAGAGCACGGGCAGCGGTGGCACGCGATACGTCGGCAAGACGTGCAACATCGATGAGGCGGGCAGGCCTATCGCCACCATTTTTTCCGTTTTTTTCCACGCTATCCGACACCACTACGACCCAAAACTGCATTCGTGCAACGGTTCTAACCGTTTAATACGGAGCCCGCCAGTGGGCGCTTGGAAGCTGTGCGCGGACCCCTCGCCAGGTGTTTGGATCATGACTGAGCAGGTCCTGCTCGTCGATTATGGCTCGCCCAACATGGTTGAACAAAACGATTCTCATACAACAACATTGACTATGAGACCGATCTCAGCGAGATTTGCCCAACGCCGGAGAGGGTGCTCATAGGCTTAATGTTAGAGTTGCATTTCTTCTCCTGCAGCAAAGTCAACCGAACACATCCGATTTCCTGCCGGCGAAAAATTGTCATTTTAGCTTATCAGTAGGCCAACATTTCAAGGAATTGTGTATGCTTTTGCCCGAAGGAGTGCTCATCGATGGCCAAACCGGAAGCGTCTCGCCCGAGACCGGCCGCTACACGAAGCGTTTAAGCGAGCTGCGGCCGATCTTTCAGGATCGTCCGGCATTGGAGACGCTCGTATCCGAGCACAATGATCCGGTCGTCTACGAAGTTGTCGAGTACAAGAAGGAAGGCAGCGACCTCTTCTTCGGCACCACCACCATGGAACCGGGAACAGTCGGCGAGGAATTTTTCATGACCCGTGGCCACTTCCACAAGCGGCGTGACATGGGCGAGGTCTATTACACCCAGAGTGGCCATGGCGTTCTTCTGCTGGAATCGAGGGACGGACAAAGCGAGATCGTGCGCATGGATCCAGGGGTCTGCGCCTTCATTCCACCCGACTGGGCGCATCGTTCCATCAACACCGGTGGTGAAAAGCTCGTCTTTGTCTGGGTCTGCAATGTAGAAGCGGGTCATGACTACGGCGATATCCTTGAGCGCGGAATGCGCAAGCTCATGATCCGCAGAAATGGGCGGGAAGAGATCATCGACAATCCGCGCTTTGCATGAGTCCGCGAACAGCTTACTGACGAAACGAACTCATATTCACCCTCATCGGGCGTCATCTTTGCTCGAAAATTCACTTTTGGCATCAAGGTCCACAACGATACGGCCCTTTTCGAAAGGGCACACACCTTCTCGGCCTTCGAAGATACCTGTCTTTAAGTGTTTCCTGGTCACAGTGGGAAGATTTCCACTAAGCGATCCAATCTGTAAATGCTTCCTAATATACTCTTCGATCCCCTCTTCAATTTTTTCACAGCTATCGATCGTATCCTTTCATCTGATGTGCATGACAATCCAGACACAGACGAAAAAACGATTACGAACCAGCTACTTTGGTTTATGAACAACGCTAGAAGGCCCCGCGGCGACTTCCATGGGACGGTCGAAGCTTTTAAGGCCGCGGTTCGGAGCGCTTTGGGTGATGCCCCCGAGCTCGGTATAAAGTTCGAGACAGAGGGATTCTCTCAAAATTTCGAAGGCGATGTCACCCAAGCCGACTACGCCTTCAACATCATTTTTCACGATACCAGCCCACATGTGGGGATCAAGAACAGCTGGCGCGCAACGTATTTCATGCAGTCGAAAGTTGCGAAACTACGCGACGAGCAGCGCGGATGGGATCGATACGACACCTTCTCTCGTGACAAGCCTCAATCGATCGCTATAGAGCGGCTCCGAGAAGTCGTTGGGGACGGCGGCCTCCGCTACCACCTCTATTGTCCCACAGAAGCATTGAAGCTTGTTCCCCGTTCACTGATTTTGAAGAAGTTAGCCGCGAACAATCCCAGTTCGCAGATTTTGAGCCATTATAGCGAGGCTGGCTTCTGGCTTAATCATTCGTTCCCCTCCTCAATCAATGCATTGTTCTCGGGCCCCTCGTCGAACCCGACCCCATGGGCCTTGTTCATCCTCGCTCACTTTTTCAACGTTCGATCGCCTGAGGGGTTCGATATCCAGACGGATAAGCTCTATCCTGACGAGACCGACGCGTTACTTGAAAATCGCCAAGCCATATTCAACCGCGACCGCGCCGCGCTCGAATTGGCGATTCAACAAAAAGAGCAACGGACGGGCAGAAAGATCGTCCGTCACGAGCAATACTTTTCGCCTGGCCCACGCCGAACAATCTCCATCGGACTGGATTTCCCAACTCTGGATTACGTGAAGCGCTTTGACCATAAGCCCGAAGAGGGAAAAGACGACGACTTAGACAATCCAACAACCGTAACACCGGGCGGTATCTAACTGCCATAACAACTTAAGAACTGACCGGCTTGTGCAGAGTCTGCATTAATTCCGATGGATCATTGATGGTTTTGCATAAAAGCATGATCGATGTCAGCACCCTCTGCGAGGGGTTGGGCTGCGCCTCACTTCCTACATTTTACGCCACGAGAACGTGATTTTTCGTTGGCCGTCGAACCCACCGGCGACTTCAGTGGGCAGATGTATCGTTCGCCGCGAAGGCGCGTAGCGACCGCGCCGGAGGGCGACCGCGATCGTCCATTGTACAAGTGGGATACGCTGCAATATACGCATGGCCGTTAGATCAATCCATTACGGCAAGCCTCTGCGACTGCGTGTGTGCGATTCGCGACATTCAATTTTTGCATTGCGCTCCTCAAGTGAGTGTTGACTGTGTGAGGCGAGAGCACAAGAATACGGGCAATTTCGACGCTGCTCTTTCCCTCGGCTGACCAATGAAGGCATTGCAGCTCTCTAACAGACAGCCGCTCTCTAGGTTCGTTCGGCTGCTCCGCCAGCCTTACGGCCTCGATGGTACGCGCCTGCATTTCGTGTGTTTCTCGTCCCGAAAGGGTTTCTGGGCCAAAGGTGTAGGCAACGATATGGTGAATGCCGAGACCATTGTAGAAACTGAAGGCAACGGAATGGCCCAGTACTTTCACGCCTTGCAACTGCTGGCCCACTCTTTCTCCATGATCGAACATAGGTGCCCGGACGATTGAAAGCTTCGACTGTTTAAAATGAACGCGCAGTTCCTTAATGAAGTGACGCTGTATCGAGCCAGCCAACTGGCGATTATAGCCCGGCCAGTTGCTCGCAATCACGCTCACTTCATCTCTTTCGTCACCCGATCCGGAGGCTTCAGTCGCAAGGAAAAGTTCGAATCCATATTCGACACAAACAGCTCCAAGGAGAGCGGGCAACCTCGCTGGTCTGGGAATACTCGCGGCGATTTTCATAAGGATATTTTACTAAAGAAATTGGTGATCATGGCGTCCATAGCGGCGCTTGGTGTTCCGGACCGACGGTGGATCTGTAGGGCGCTACCTGTGCTGGACCCGCCGCAAATCATTGAATCCATCTCACGGTTAGACAAAGCCCGCATGTTCAAGACGCCCGCTTGGGCTGGCGAGTTTCGCAATCATCACGAAACCCTTCGTCTGCGCATCGGGATTGTGCCCCGATCAGCAGATGCCGACCCGATTGTCTGGTGAAGCGCATGAACGGATGGCATCAACCCGCTCTGGTCGGCCGTGACCGGCAACCGATGCGGCTGAGCTACTTCGAAAGCTCCAGCAACAAGTTTGAACTGGGACAAGAGCCTCTTCAGCGATGCGGCCTCGCCCGCGAGGCTATGGCTTGCTGCCGTCGTTTCCTCAACCATCGCAGCATTCCTCTGGGTGTCCTGATCCATCGTGACCACGGCTTGATTTATCTGTTGCAGACTGGATGACTGTTCATGAGCGGCGTCGACAATTGCCTTCATATGCCCATTGATGACATGGACCTCCGAGACGATCGTCTGCAGAATCTCACCGGTATCGCCGACCAACTTTACTCCCTCCTGAACCTGCGCGTAGGACGCCGTCACAAGCGTCTTGATCTCTTTTGCAGCACTGGCCGAACGTTGCGCAAGTTCACGCACCTCCTGGGCGACGACGGCAAAGCCCTTGCCAGCGTCTCCGGCCCTGGCCGCCTCTACCCCTGCGTTAAGTGCGAGAAGGTTCGTCTGAAACGCGATCTCGTCGATGACGCCAATAATGCTGCCGATTTCCGAAGATGAGCCTTCAATCTTCTGCATTGCGCGAATGGCATTGTGCATCACGGCGCCGGAGTGCTCCGCACTCGCCTTTGCCTTACCGACAAGCACGCCTGCCTCCCTTGCCCTTGCGGTCGACTCTTTGACCGTAGTCGTGATCTGCTCTAGGGCTGCAGCGGTTTCTTCCACCGCTGCTGCCTGCTGCTCCGTCCTCTTGGCAAGCTGTTCAGCAGCGGACCGCATTTCATTTGTGCCCATGGCGATACCGTCTGCGGACGCCGCGACCTGACTGAGAGTAAGATGGAGCTGTTCGACCGATACATTAAAATCAGTCCGCAGCGAGTCGAGATTGGGGACGAACGGTTTCTCAAGACGGAATGAGGTGTCGCCATCGGACAGTTTCGACAGGCCCGTCGCAAGATTTTCGACAGCGAATTGCATATCGGCGGCATCTTGAGCTTTCTGCCTTTCGTATCCCTCACGTGTGGATTTATGAGCAGCGCGGGTCTCTTCCGCTTCGCACTCAAGGCGGATACGCTCAACAGCGCTTTGCCGAAATACCTCCACTGAACCGGCCATTTGACCGACTTCATCGCTTCGACCTTTATCAGGTACAGGCGCCTCGGTCTCCCCGCGAGCGAGAGCCACCATTCGCTCCCTCAAACGGCCAATCGGACCTATAATTGCCTTCGAGACGATCATCAGGGCCGCGGCGATCCCTGCAAGAAAAGCAGTCACGATAAACACCAATGCAAAGAAGATGGTGGAATCGGTCTCGCTTGTCAGATCGTCGCTCATCTTGAGGATGGTTTCTGTCTCGCTGGTAATGAAGTCGCTCATGTCGTTCGAGAGGGGAACGATGATAGCGTCCGCCTTTGCAAGCTCGATACGCGCTTCATCGTTTCGATTGGCGGCCCCAAACTGGACAGCTTTATCGGTGAGCGCCAACACCTCCTGTGCCTTTGCGATATATCTATCCAGGATCTCGTGCTGATCGGGCAGGCTCGATCTTGCGTTGTTCAGCCTTGTCATAAGCGTGACGGACGTCTTGCGATACAGCGCGTCCGCAGCCTTGAAGTTAGGATCTTTTGGATCGTAAGCCATGATCTGGTATGCGCTATAGCTTAGTGCCAAGAGATTCCGGCTTGCCCGGGCAATATCGATCGCTGCGATGTTGTTGATACTAATGAAACCGGAATAAGCGGTGTCGGTCTGCTTGTAACGATAGGACATAAATCCTGCGGCAAGCACGCCAGCGATACACAGCGGGATGATAACAGAAAGTATTTTCGATCGGATGCTGGCGTTGGTCAGAAAAGACATGGGTAAATTCTCTTCCATGAGAGCTTCCCGCGTGACACGGGTAATCGAATTGAAACGAATATGGTCGATTGCCCAATCATTGGGCCCAAATCGATCTGGTTCCTTTTTCCACCACCGAGGCGAAGGGTGCGGGCTAAGAGGATGAGCAGATCGACTACCCACGTGTCGCGAGCGACCTCACGATTTGGCTCGCAAAGTAAACGAACCCTTTCGAATGAGGATCCCAAGGAATGCCCGAGGGAAAATCATTGCGCTTTCTCGCAAGCCTTTCGCAATGTAGATATTTCAACCCTCGCCCACGCTGATTAGGGGACCGGTCAGTGTCTCCGCGGCAAGGCGAATGGCCACGATCTTGCCATCCGGACTATCTCTACCGAACTAGCGAAGGTGACGTGATGATCTGCGCGTCTCGGAAGGCTTGCGGCCAAAGACCTCCTTATAGCGGCGATCAAACTCACCCATATGCCCGAACCCGAATTGAGCCGCGATCGCGGCTATTGTCTGATCGTCCGCCGCTGCGATGAGCTCTCGATGTGCGGCCTGCAGTCGCTGTTTGATCACATATTGGATCGGGCTCATACCGAGCTCCGTCCGAAACTGCGTTTGAAGCGTCCTAACGCCTACCCCCGATGCTTCAGCGATACTCTCAAGAGTGATTTTCCCCGACAGGTTTGCGTCGATCCACTCCATTGCGCGTTTGATGTAGCGAGGATGTGGATTGTGGCGCGCTCTGGACTCTGGCCCTTGACGCGGCCACGCGTCGACCAGCGTTTGCAGCAAGGCCTCCTCGAGGAGGCTGGCAGCAATTGGTGACGCAGCAACACCGAGATCGGGATCGCAACCCCCTTGCAGGAGTTTACCGATCTGCCAGATGAGGCGGGGGGCCGGATGCCCGACATCGAGTATCGGGACCAAAGTGCGCAAGGTCTCGATCGGGTCCTCTGCATTGAGTTCCATCAATCGAGAAAGCTTCTGAATTGGAAAGGCAATACTGCTCTGAATCGTACCGGGTTGGCAGGCGATACGATGACCCTCAGGATCGACGAGAAGATAGGCCTGGCCGGCATCCGCAACGACTCGCTGCGTGTTTGTTTTTGATTGATAGCGCCCCGCTTCCACGAAATGGACCTCGATGTGGTTCCTGAGAGTGTCGTCCGAAGCGACCGAGTAACCAGTATCGGTTTGAGTGGTCCAGACATGGGTCTCGCACGCCGTGCCGAAGTCCAACTTGTGATGGAATCTGGTGTTTGAAGGGAGGCATTCATATCGCGCTGGCGTGAGCGTTCGGCGAATGATCTCACTGATGCGATCGGGATCGGTGTTGACGGATACAAGTTTCACGAAAGTGTTTGTCATAATTCTTTTGAGCTTGAAATGAGTGGTGGAGACCGCATGTCGGAGGTAGGCGGAGCTGTACGAAGCAAACTTCCGAAAATGGCAAGCAATTAATGTGCCGACCAGCTGCGACCCACGAGCACGCAAGATCGAATTGCCTCTCTTGTTGACTCTTCGTCACGATAAAAAGCCGCGGATGAACAGTTTCCTGTGAACCGGCTGCGCGAGAGAAAGGCTTCAGAAGTCGTCACACCGAGTGGACGGTAGGCGTCCGGTCGCTTAAAGATTGCCGCATTCCCGCCGCCTTGCATCAACCCAATTCAACAGCGCCATAAAATCCTCAGCATCCATCAGCGAAAGCTTTTCCAGCACCATATCTCCCATCGAGGCAGGCGCGTGACTTGTCGTCTCGTAGACAGTCCATGTCCTCTTCGCATCCCGGCGCACCGCATAAGCGAACTCGGTATCAACTTCCGGCAAAGGTCTCTCCAGTCGAATCCTCTTGGCGAAAACGCTACGAGGGCTTTCTAAGCTTGTCTCCGTCCATTTTTGGGAACTGCTAAAAATGCCCAGCTATCCACAGAGTATCGAGGGAGGCGGCGCTCATGCCGCGATGGCGGCAACCAAGTGCTCGGCGGCAAGGCGCAGAGTGTCACTGAGCTGCCGTCCCTTTTGCCAGAAGACGACATAATGATAAGTAGCGCCGGGCTGAAATCGACGGCTCGTCAGACCGAAGGCAGCATATTCGCGGGCGATGATCTCGTTGGTGATGGAAACACCAATGCCTGCGCTAACAAACCCCGCATCATGGCCATTGCCATCATATTCGACCGCGATATCAGCCTTCGCTCCCACATAGCGCAACGCGTTGACGCTCATCTGGTGAGACGCGACCTGAGGATCTATGTCGACAAGGGTCTCACCAATGAGATCATCAGCTGTGATTATCTTTTTTGTCGCAAATCGATGATCGGGTCGGAAAAGGCAGACGTTGGTCGCTATGCCGACGGGGACCCAATCGAACATTTCGTCATGCAAGGGTAGTCGGGTGATGCCCAGATCGGCAACACCACGGAGCACGTGATCGCTGACTTGCTCATAGTCTCCAGATTTGATCTGAAACCTGTAGGCATGATTGCTCTCCCGCATCTTGGAGACAGCCCTTGGAATGGCGTTCAAGGAGAATATCGCAGGTGCGGCGATCGCAATCGTCGTTGTGTCTATCGTTTGAAGCGCTCCGATCGACTGCCTAACGCGATCCAATCCAGTGAGCGCAGCTTCGACTACTCTCAGTAGTTCGAAGGCTTTTTCCGTCGGAGCGAGCCCGTTACTCTCGCGCCGGAAGAGCGCAAACCCCACGGTGTCCTCAAGCTGTTTGATGTTCTGGCTCACCGCAGGCTGGCTGATGCCAAGCATCTTTGCAGCCAAACGAGCGGATCCCGCGCGAACGACTTCACGCAGGATCTGCAGCTGGCGAATTCTGAGTCCGGAGTCGTCAAATTCCATTTCAGACCGTCCAAACACCAAGCAGAAGTGAACAGGGCTATAAGCGACGCTTATAGCGCAATTTCTGTACCTTATAAATTGACGGTCGAATTTCAAAGCATATTCTTCACTCAACAGCGCATCTATCAATCATTGTCGAAATATACTATTTCGCCAACTGGTTGATACAGCGGATTATATTTATAATACAGCGCATTAAAACGCCGTTTAAGGGACTTGTTTTTAATTAATGCGAGGCAATCGGTGATACAATCTCAGTATTACTTTCAGTTTCTCGACGGAATCGAGAATGTATTCATAGTTTTCTGTGTGAGTTGCCTTCTCGGCACGGCGCTTGGCCTTTTGGTCGCAATCATAAAGACATCGGCAAGAGGTCTCGCTTATGCGCTTGCCTCCGCCTATACGACCGCGATCCGCGGCATTCCTGAATTGCTGATCATCTTGATCGTCTATTTCGGCGGGACGCTTGCCGTGAGCGCCGTTGTCGGTCGCTACGTTGAGGTCGATGCGATGACAGCCGGCGTTGTAGCCCTCACGGTTGTCTTTGGTGCCTATGCCGCGGAAGCCTTTCGCGGCGCCATCAACGCAATACCGCGTGGACAGTCCGAAGCAGCGATGTCGCTAGGGCTAAACCGCTGGCAGCGCTGGTGCCTGATCGTCATTCCGCAGATGGTTCCCATCGCCCTGCCGGCCTTCGGCAACATCTGTATTTCCTTGATCAAGGATACATCTCTCATCTCTGTCGTCGGATTAGTCGACATTATGCGGGTTGCCAATGTTGGCGCCGGCTCCCTGCGAGCACCCCTATCTTTCTATCTGGCGGCCTCAGCGATCTATCTTGTCTTGACCAGTCTCACCCTGCTCTCCTTCCGGCTGCTGGAAAATCGCGCGTCGATGCGCCGCGTGAGAGGTTAGAACCATGAATCTCAGTATCGTCCTCGAAGCCATGTGGACCCTTCCAAAGGGGCTTATTCTTACCGCGACCTTGACGACCGTCTCGTTGCTTATGGGTTTTGCCCTATCTATTCCGCTCGCCATGGCGCGTAGTTCGCGAAACAAGTATCTCTCGGCGGCAGTGCTGGCCTACACCTACGCATTTCGCGGCACGCCGATGCTGGTCCAGCTCTTCCTGATATACTACGGCGTCGGCCAATTGGAGATCGTGCGGCAGAGCTTTCTCTGGCCGATTATGCGGGAACCACTCTGGTGCGCGTTGATCGCCTTCACGCTGAATTGCGCCGCCCACACCACCGAAATCCTCCATGGCGGAATACGGGCCGTTCCGACAGGCCAGCGAGAGGCAGCAAAGGCTCTCGGACTCACGCGCCTTCAGACGATGCGATTGATTATATTCCCTTTAGCGATGAGGATCGCATTGCCGGCTTATTCCAACGACGCGATCGGGATGCTGAAGGCCAGCTCACTCGCAAGCACGATCACGCTTCTGGAAATCACCGGATTGTCACGCCAGCTCGTTTCCGAAACCTTCGCTCCCTATGAGGTCTTTTTGGTTGCGGGAACACTCTACCTCCTTCTCACATTGGCAATGACCCGACTGTTCCAAATGGTGGAAGCGCGCTGGGCGATCGCCGACCAAAGGGTAAGCCAGGCGAACAAACGGGCCGCTGCGGGCGCCGTGCCAAATCCAGGAAGTGCCTAGTACTCGACGGGTGGATGACACCCGGCGTTACCGACCAGCTCACATCAAAAGAGAGATAAGCGATGAAGACGCATATAATTGCATTGGGTACCTGTGTCCTCATTCTTGGCACGTTGAACGCAGATGCCATGGACAGAAAGTCGATTACGATCGCATCGGAAGGCGCTTCGCCGCCGTGGAATGCGATCGACAGCAACGGCAAACTCATTGGATTTGACATAGATGTCGGGCGCGATCTTTGCAGACGGATCCATGTCGATTGCACGTTCGTTCCGCAAGACTGGGACGGTATCATACCGGCGCTCACCGTCGGAAAATTCGATGCGATCATGTCGGGCATGGCGATTACCGAGAAACGCAAGAAGTCGATTGCCTTCTCGCAGCCTTATGCCGGCGGCTTCAACCAGTTGGTGATGCGAAAGGATCTGTCGCTGCCCCCGTCCGACGCAAGCGCTAAGCTCGATCTCACCCTGATCGATAGCTCCAAAGAGGCGCTTTTGGATACGCTTCGCACCGCTCTTGCAGGCAAGACCTTCGGCGTCTTGCGCTCCTCGAATTCGGAAGCGGTGCTCAATCAGCTGTTCGGGACGGTCGCTACGATCAGGAGCTACGATACACAAGACAATATGCATCTCGACCTGGTGGCTGGACGTATCGACGGCGGCCTCGCCGACTATTTCACCTGGAAGGCCTTTCTGGACACCAAGGATGGCAGCATCGCTTCGTTCTACGGTCCCGAACTCTCAGGCGGGTTGTGGGGACCAGGCGTCGGAGTTGGCCTTCGCAAGGGCGACGAAGACCTTCAGATCGCTTTCGACGCCGCCATCAAGGCCGCGGCAACAGACGGCACCCTGGAACGGCTGAGCATGCAATGGTTCGGGATCGATGTATCCCCGCATCCGACGAACTGATTTCCGTCGCCTCATCACCTCATTTGCAGCCGGCCGGTGGCCCGACGCGCTGCTCCCCCAAACATAGGACGAACCATGTCTTCACCCTTTTCGATTGTCGTGACGGGCCAGTCGCTTATCCACGATGACCTGCGGTCCGTCGGCGACCCCCGCCTCAAAGAAATCGCTGATATTCTCAAGCGAGCCGATTTGACGTTCACCAATCTCGAGACTACCATCTACGGCAAACAAGGAGGCTGGCCGCTTAAGGATTCCTACTTTGGATGTTCGGGTCCCGCGGTAATTGCGGCGCTCAGGGCATTGGGTTTCAACAGCCTTGCCTTGGCGAACAATCATGCGTTCGACCTTGGCCCTCCAGGCATCTTGTCCACCCTTGAGGAGGTGAAGGCTTACGACTTCCTCCATGCCGGGATCGGTGCGGACAAACACTACGCACAAGCAATCGGAAAGAAGCGCATTGCCGGCCGCACCTTTGGCTTGATTGCCATGGACGCGGGGCCTGGGCCAAACTTCATGTATGCAGAAAACGGAACAAAGGGGCGCATGGCGCGGCCTGGCGTCAATCGCCTTCAGGTGTCGCGGAGCTTCGACGTTGAGCCGCAAACGTTCGAGACACTTGAGGCCATTCAGAAGGTATTTATGAGCACGCCGCTCGAGCGCGCCAACTATTCGCAGCCGGAGGATCCACCGCGCATCAATACCCCTGGCGAAATCGATTTCTACGGCACAACCTTTCGGCGGGCGGATCAGAATACAAGGCGGATTGATGTTGACGCCGAAAGTGCATCGGCACAGCTGCGCCTGATCACAGAAGAGGCGCGAAATGGTACTTTCGTAATCGCCTATCTGCACCATCACCATTGGGAACCAAATTGGCAGCAGGTGCCGGGCTGGGTACGCCAGTTTGCTCGCGCCTGCATCGACGCGGGAGCCGGCATATTTGTCAGCCATGGTGCACCGACGTTACAGGCGATCGAAATCTATCGCGACGCGCCGATCTTCTATGGCCTTGGAAACTTCCTGTTCCATACCGACCACGATGAGACAGAGTGGCGACCGGCCGAAGTCTGGAAGAGTGTTATCGCAGTCTGCTCGTTTGCCTCTGAGGGCAGGTTACGCCAGATCGATCTTCATCCCATCGTCATCGGCGGCCCTGACGCACTTGTCGATCCGTCCATAAGGCGGCTCCCGTATCCGGTGCGGGCCAAAGGACCAATGGCAGCCGACATCCTCGAAGATCTCGCTTGCAACTCAATCGACTATGATACGGTCATCATGCGTGATGGGGATACCGGACGAATCTTCCCTTAACTGTCGAGCGGGTGCTTAGGCGCCTCCAAGTGGCGCCCGCTCTCGCCTACGCGCCCCGGTCCAAACGGTCATCCATCTCTTCATCCGCCATTGAGCTTACAAGCGAAATGACGCGGCTGCGGACCCTCGGCGGTAAAAGAAGGACATCTTCAATCAACCGGCGGCCTTCCGCTGTCGAAATATAGGCGATGCGATCGTCAACATCGGGGATCGCTGCCTCCTCCCTGGGGCCCTGGACGTCGGGAAGCCCCTCAAAAAACGTCGACACGGGGACTTTCAAGCAGCTCGCAACTTCATAGAGCATTGACGCACTGACGCGGTTGCGGCCGCTTTCGTATTTCTGCACCTGCTGAAAGCTGACGCCGATGCCGGCTCCGAGATCGTTCAGGGAGACATTCGACTGGATGCGCCGAATGCGGATCTGCTGCCCGACATAGCGATCGACTGGATGGACTGACTGCGCCTCCAGTGGCGGCCGATTGACGGCATTCCGCTTCATTGAGGCAGGTTTTCCGGCTGCTTTACGGTGATTCACGTTTGAGACCCCGCATGGAGAGTTTCATGCGGTGCGCCCCCGCAGAGAAACTCGCTCAACCCACAGATCGGGGAGTTAGTAACCGTGCAAGACGGCCCTATGGCCTTTAGTTCCGGGGAACCTGGACATACGCCACAGGCTCCCCGACCTTAAAGGTCAAGGAGTGTGGTGCCGTACCGGCCGACACCAACCGCTTACAGGGGTTACTACGCCCCAAGGCAGCGCGTACTGCCTCAACGCAAAAGATAGATGAGATCGGGTCGCGCCGCAACAAAATTCATCACGAGATTCAAGGGCTTCTGTCGAATCGGGATTGGCAAGCAGACGCGCGAAAGGGCGCGGGAAAGCTAGTCCCGCTCTCAATCACGCGGCAATCACCAGGCTATGCGAAAGCCCATTCGGGCGAGGCTACACTTGCCCGCCCCGATGCAAATCTTGCAGCCAGGTCCGCCCAGGACGGATCGTTCGTAAAGCCGGAAAGAGATCCGGACGCGTCATTGATCGACATCCGGCCGTAGGTTTCGATGAGGCTATCGACACCGTTGGCGCCAAGATTGCCGAGGATCGAAAAGGGTTCCGCGTCCGAGGTAATCAGCCGATGGCCCCAGGCAGACGGCTTCTCGTCCTGTGATATGGCCCGCAGCAACGATCGGTCTTGGCCACAGTGCCGCAACGCCTGCGAGAGGACGTAACGCATCAGTGGGTAATAGACGGCATGATGGCTACCACCGAGGACGCGCACGCCCGGCAATATGGCGAGCACCAGGAAAACGGTCACCAGATTCGGAACAATGCGCCCTTCCGTCAGGGCGTCGATCAGACTTGAGGCTGCGAACTCGATCTTGCAATCCGGATCCTCAGTCTCGACAAGATAGGCGCCGTCGAGCAGTAGCGGCGAGAGATGGCCGCCTCGGTTCGACCAAAAGAAATGCGTCGAATTTCTGAGCCATCCGCGCCATGGCGTCTCTGCCAGAAAATCGATGGCACCAAGTATGTTGCGGGCAAAGTCCCGATCCTCAATCAGGCGAACACGCAACCATGACTTTTCATCCAGAAGATGCCTGATCACTAGCCCTGCGATATCGCCTTCGTCCAGCTGCAGAAAGGATGCATCCGTACCGACATATCTGCTCCACAGTGACCTGTTGGCCACTTTGATCGCCGCGGCCGCGGACGAAAAGTCTCCCGACGGCAAGGCTTCACGCAGGCGCGCCAATTGCTCGGTCTCCTCGCCCGGACGATCGACATTCTGCAACACAAACCGATATCGGTCATTTGCCGCCAGGATGCTGAATGGGACCATCCGGCTACGGCTTAGCCCGAAGAGGTTGATGGCCTGTCCTCCAACGCGAATCCATCCCGGCCCCTTCCTACTCTTCTCGAGGAACTTCACGGTCGCGCAGGCATAGGAAAGATAGCAGCATCGCTGGTGGCGACGCATGCCGATGAGAGAGAACAGATGCGTAAAGAATGCGTCCGGTTCGATGAGCAGATGAAGGTGCGGCCCGGTCTGAATAACCGGCGCCGCCAAAATCTCTCCCTCGAACATTCTTGCCTGCGCGTCGGAAAAGCCGTTAGCACGTGCGCTCACGCCAATCCATTCGCCTAGCAATGATAGAGCATGCTCACGCACCGGGGATGCGGACGCGAAGCGGGTACTGGCAAAGACCAGCTCGGCATACCGCGCGATATTCATCTCGCCATATCGAGGGGCCCACGGAAACATGGTCGATAGAAGCGACAAAACCTGGTGTTTTGACAAAAGGTCATTTGCATTCGGTGCGTCCCATCCCGCCACTGCCAATTCACCAACCGCCTTTCTCAAACTCATCGAAGATGGTCTGTTGATCCGTCTAAACAGCGGCAGGGAATGGCCATGCCTACGATGATCTTAGGGGGCGAGATACATGCGCGCTTTCAGGATATTGATGCAAACGTCACACGGCGCACTTAATCGAGCCAAGTTGCTCGGTATTCGATCGGGGGAACGCCGATCTCTTGCCGGAAGCTTGTCGACAAATGGCTGGCGCTCGAATAGCCACAGGCAAACGCGATTTCGGTGATCGACATCGTCGTCGTTCGCAGGAATTCGCTTGCTCGCTCGACTCTCCTTCGATTGAAGAAGGCGTAGGGGGAAGATCCGGTTGACTTTTTGAATGCCCTGCAGAAGTGAGCAAGGCTGACGCCGGCATCCTCCGCTAGCTGCAAGATGCTGATTGGCTCGCTGATCGAAACGTCGATTCTTTCGATCGTTCTTCTGAGAACGTATGGTGTCAATCCACCCCGGCATGCCTTTCCGTTCACTCCCGACCGGCGCTGGAGATGTCCAAGAATTGCCGTCAGGTATCCCTCAATGACGAGTCCGCTGCCCGTCTCGCAATGCCCCATTTCATGGGCAATGCGCCGCGCCGTGAACTGCATTTGCAGGTCCTTAAACGCCAACTCGGGATGCAAGCTCTGCAAGCGGGGTGATTTGTCGAAAATCCGCGACGCAAAATCTTCTTCGATCGAGATCAGGAGATAGGCTGCGCTATTATCGCCCTCGTCCCAGCCCCTCCACTGGCAGCCCGGCGGAAGATAGGTCAATGAACCTTCCGGTCGCGCTACAAATCCGACCCTTCGGCCATCGATGAAGTCCTCACCGAGAGTGGCCGCGCCACGGATATTCAGAAAGATGAGATGTTTGTCTGCCGCGAGTTTGATCTCCTGCCGCTGTAGCGCAGTTCTGTGCACGACGTCAGCTCGGGCGCCGTTCCACATGACCTGCTTTTGGAAAATGACCAAACCATCCGAATTTTTGATGTGCCGCGGATCAACGGCTCGCAAGCATTTCACGTCTACGACACTCCTAAGCAGAAATCAGGTTACATCGAGAGGGAATTATTTCACCGAAAGTTGCCAAATAAATACCGTCTAACCGTTGGGCGAATTTTTTGAGCAATATTCTGAAAGGATATCAATATCCTGGATGCCGACGGCAGGCGCGAGGCTCCAACTAACGCCGCGCAATACCTTCACACCCAACATCACAATCAGGAAATGCGTGCCGGGCTCCGGCGTGAGGATCGCTACCTCCCGCCGATCGCCACAGGCAGGCGACATACTCATGAGGCGGACTATTCCATGCGGAACTTTGACGACTTCTTCAAAGAATGCGAACGCGCGCCTCGTCTCAACGAGCTGCGACAATTCTTTTCAGACACTGCCGGCGGAAACTCTGGGGTACCAAGCCAACGGCCAAAACTGGACCGCCGCCTGCTCCCGGCGTCGGGTCCATTCTCCCAATTTTCCATCTTGCATCAGGCTCGACAGGGTGATTTCGATCAACACTACTTCACGAACATTCCCTATCGGCTCGAAGAGGAGTGCCGCATCGGTTGCGCTATCCTCAATTTTGCACGCAAGCGGACCGGCGTGTTGAAGGTATACTCACTTGGGACAGCCGAAGGCACGATGGCGAGAACAATCTCCGAACTCGCGATTGGTAGGGTCGAGACATTGTCCTGCAGTCCAGATCGGGAAAATTTCCACAGCTTCTATGCCTACGGCGTCCCACCCTACGCGAGCTTCTTTCACGGCCCATTTCACAAGCTCACACGAGAGCTTCTTCAAACCGACCCACGGTACAAACCATTCACGGATGGGTTCGATATCATTCTTGAGGATACGACATTTCAGATGTACTCGCCCAATCGCCGCGAACAGGTCCGTTTCGTCAAACAGAACCTTCGTCCTCGCGGCATATTCCTGTTCGTCGAGAAATTCCGACATGAGGACGAGGAAGAATATCGGCGCCGCGAGCACCAGAAGGATCACGGCTTCAAGGCTCGCTACTTCTCATCAGATGATATCCACACGAAAAGGCAGATGCTTCAGAGGGGTATGGAAAAGAATTTGCTCACGCTCGCCGATTTCGCCTCGGCCGTTCGCGTCCATTTCAAGCATTGCTTCATCACCTGGAACAGCGGCAATTTCTATACGCTTGCGGCAAGCAACAGCGGCATCAGCCTTCAAAGATTTATGGGAGAGCTTTGCCCGCCTTCCATTCCGGCCGAATATGTCTATCTCAAGCTTCCTTGCCGGTTATGGGGCAGCTCATAGAAACTACCGGCGTTCGTCCAGACCACCGCAGCGCTTGCCTCAGGTATATACGAAACTTCACTTGTCGTCCCGGTTGCCCAATTTCGTCATGGCCTCAACAAGCGACAATAGCGATTCAACTGCGTCTTCGGGCAGGTTCTCAACTACCTTGATTAATCGGCAGCGCCGTTCGGCTTCTTCCTGCGTGTTACCGAACCGGTACGGCGCGGCCGCCATAATCAGATCGAGCGGCGAGAAATTCAAAAGCTCGCTGAGATGTATCAGGCGCGACACATTCATCTTGGTCTCGGCGCGCTCGTATCTGCCATAGACGATATGATGCACCCCAAGCAAAGGCGCGACATCGGCGTGGGTCAGTCCCGTCTTGTCGCGCGCATCGCGCAATGCCTCCGAGAGACGCCGGTCAAGTTCCGCAAACTCCGTAATCCCCTCGAAGCCGGGTCGGCGATATGTCGGCTTATCGATTTCCGGATCGCGAATTTCGACCAGATCATTTTCATCAATGTATTTTTCAAGTCTGCTGGCCATGAATCCTACCCGTTATTTTTCGCTACCCTCATACATCAACCGCGTTGTCTCTGGCTACCGACGTATCAAAAAGGGTGTCCGTGCGATAACCCGCCTCTTCACTCGAAAGCCTCCCTCCGACGGATTCTCAAGGGACTGCAACGTCGCGGCCCGCGAGTTTGACAGGTTGATTGCCGAGCATGGAGAACTTGTCGTCCGGCTTCACCGCCATACTCAGGTCCAGACCGAACGCGGAGTATCCCACGAAGGCATCGCTGAACTGCGTTTGGCAGAATTACAGCTCCGCGCCAAGATCGTCGCGTGGTCGCCATGCGATCGGCGCGAAGCTTATCGAAAAGTCGAGCATATAGTCCGTGTGTCCTTGACGGGCGTGATCTTCGACCACGAGGCGGTACAACACATCCTCGACTCGGTCCAAACCTTCATCGGACAACGAGTGGACTGATCCCTCCCTTCACTCCTCGAGGTCAAAGTAATGTCGTTCAGGGGCCCCTCCCTGCTCGCCCGGCAGGTCGAAGTAATAGGGCTGTTCTCGTAGTGGTCGGGCGATCGACTCGCTATATTCACAGGTCGATGAACTGGAATAGACCCGCGTGATACGATCCACGTCGATCGGGTCGTTCCCACCCCGGTTGTCACTGTCTGATTGCTTACTTCCACAGACGTTGACGGTCCGCGTGCATAGCGAAAGGTCTTCGGATAGCCCGTGCCCTGAATCCTCCTCCCCCTGCGCCGGTTGCCACCCGGTCGGGCAATCTGCAAACCGCTCGTAACCCGGCTTTCCGGTTCCGCCCTCGGTACAGGTGGGCCATGAGAACCCTGGCTCGCCCATTGCTGTGATCAATCGTTGCATTGGCGGATGACAGCTTTCAACTCCATGCCAGGATGGATTGTCCGATGCGGCACATAACAGCACCTCGCATCCCCACTCGTCCGCGTGCGCCGGTGCGAACGAGCTTCCAAACGCGATCAGCCCCACCAATGCGATGCCCGCACCCAAACGCGGGTTGGACCCCAATGAGCGAGCAGCGATCTGCCCCAAAGCAACATAAAACCGGCCAATTCTCCTTATCGTTCTGACCGGCGTCGGGAGAGGAGGGAATTCTTTCAATCTAGGAGACACCTGACGAATGTTCATTGTGCTTGCTCCCTCGGATCCGCCCACATGCCATACCCACCACGGCCGATGGTTTCGGCGTGTGCAAGATCGGGTCGCATCAGAGACCCGTCAGGCTTCTTCGCAAGCTTCACCGCACCGATAGAGAGGAGCTGTTCTTCCAGATTGTCGACTGTGTCGAGTGTTCCCGGATAGTTGTAGTAGCCGAAGCATGTGACGTCTTGATCAGCGGCATTCTCTTCCGAGACAAACGCTCTGCAGAAAAGCACTTTGGGGGACTTCAGGAGAATCGCGAGTTGAGCCCTGGCGAAGTCTTCGCATTTGCCTGCAAAGCCCTCTCGTCGATTGACCATCTCCCCGCTACACGGCTCAAGTCCATAAAGATGCAACCTCCTCGAGGCATCGACGGCGATATCGGTCGCCGACGCCGCCTTGAAGCCGGTCGTCGACGTGTAGCCCTTCCTGCCCGCCACCTGCTTGTTGCCATCATAGTACTCGATCACGAGCACGGTTTTGCCTGGCGCCGCGAGCGATTTCACGTAGGCGTCGTTCACGTTCCCAGCTGCTTGCGCCGCGCTAAAGCCCAACAACAGGGCCACCGATCCACCGGTCATAGTCATATTAACTATTTTCGTTACTTTTTTTAGAACCATTTCTATTATTTTCCCTTCCATCAGTGTGAGAATCGATATATCGCTAAACGTATTCAGTTATATTTTTTGGTCAAGTCAATTGCATCCAATGCCCACACATCGATACTCCTCGCGAGTGAACGGCCGCCAAGGCATTGCCATGTGGCCTGCGCTCTTCCTTCTCACCGGCGTAGCCCTCCAGGCGGCCTTCGGTGTCAATTCTGCCGCAGGACGCGATGGTTTTGACCGACCAGATGAGTCCGGTAAGGTCACCACTCGGGAATCTGCTGCAACGGAGAACGGATCGGAAACCAACGGGACGCATCAGAGCGCAGCGCAATTAGCTGTAACCGCAGGCATCACACTAGATAACTATATTGGTTTATTTTTTCCGCCGCCGGAAAGAAAACATCAGGCGCCACCTAACAATACTAATATAGATACATACGGTGGAGAAGATGAGCGAGGCGAATGCGGGGCCTCCACCGTCAATCCAGCGGGCATCGAGCTCCTGGTCAGGAGAGCTGCGGCCAAATACAGCATCGACTCCGATTTCGCTCTCGCCATCGCTTGGACGGAGAGCCGGTACGATCGGGTCCGAAACAGCCCACGAGGAGCCCGCGGGCCGATGCAGTTGATGCCGGAGACGGCAAGCCGCTTCGGAGTGACGGACATTTGCGATCCAGCATCGAACATCGATGCCGGGGTGCATTATCTTCGTATCCTGCTTGACCGCTTTGGGAATCAGATCTTTGCCGCTGCCGCCTACAATGCAGGCGAGCACGCAGTCTACCAGCATGACGGTGTGCCCGCCTTTCCGGAGACAGTGCGTTACGTCGCAGCGGTCATCAATCGCCAGTTGGGTGCCCCCGTTTCCGCCAATCCCCAGCAAGGGAGCGAGCGCAACCAGCCAGACGCAAGTAACCGAAAACCTCCTGCCCCGGGCGTAATCGGCGCTCCCAGCGCAAACTTCGTCAACGGGGTCCTACAGTTCTCAAACGAAAGGAATTGACTATGAATTACCGATTGTTTCCTCGGCAGAGGACGGCTGTCCAAATCACAGCGTTTCTCTGCACGATTACGGTCTGCCAGCTTGCCGGCGCGGAATTTGCCATAGCTCAAGGCACGAGCCAGGCCTTCGCACCACTTCAGACAGTCGTGCAATCTGTCGTCGATTTCATAACGGGCCCATTCGGCCGCCTGATCGCAATCATTGCGGTTATTGGCCTTGGTTTTCTGGCCTTTGCCGGAAGGCTCAGCTGGTTCACCGCGGGCGCGGTCGTGCTTGGGATCGGACTTGTTTTCGGCGCACCCACCATCGTCGACCAGCTTATTTCTACGGTCGGAAATTGACTGATGCGACAAACCGAAGACGAAAAGCCGCAACTCACGCCACTGGTGCTTGGATTGACGCGGGCACCGACGCTTTGGGGCGTGCCCTATATGGCCGTTGTCCTCATCATCGGGGTAACGATCATCGCATGGCTCGCCACCGGCAGCTTCTGGGCGCTCCTGACCGCGCCGGCCTCTTATGCCGCGTTGTTTTCGCTCTGCGCCTGGGATGCCCGAATCCTTGATGTGCTCCAGGTCTCGACGCGTCTCACCCCGAGAACGCCGAACAAGACCCTGTGGGGCACCAACTCCTACGGACCATGATCATGCTTCGCGTTATCCGGCAAGAACTCGGCTTTGGAAAAGCGAGTCATCACGAACGACCGATGGCAACCCATATCCCCTATAGTCGCCACGAGGCCGACACTATCATCAAACTTGAAGATGGCGCGATGATGAGCGTCGTAAAGCTCGACGGCTTGTTCTTTCAGACTGAAGATCAAGCCGAACTGAACATGCGTTCGCTCGTCCAAAACACACTCATTCGCGCCCTTGGCTCCAGCCGCTTCTCGATCTGGTCGACAGTCGTTCGTCGTCAGATCGACACCACCATCGAAGGCGGCTTCGACGATGATTTCTGCGCGGAGCTTGACCGGCGCTATACCGCGTCATTGGCCGGTAAGCGCATGTTCACAAACGAACTCTATTTCACCATTTTGCGCTCCGGCATGCGAGGCGCACTCGCATCCGGTGAGCGAATGGCCCGTCTGCTGAACCGGCTGGCCGGTCGCGAGGTGGCGGAGGCGCAAAATCGGGAAACGGCGAGTGAGCTGGAGGAGCTCGTCGCCAATATCTGCCGCGATCTCCACAAGTACGGCGCGCGGCCCTTGGGCATACGGACGCGCAATGGTCAGCCGTTTTCAGAAGTCTGCGAGTTTCTGAATCTGATCCTGACCTGTGGTGTTCCGCGCAGAATGCGCCTGCCAAGGATGGGTCTTTCCAACTACATCGGAACCTCGCGGCTGCACTTTTCGCGTCGAACGATGCAAACACAGTCAGCCGTCAAGGAGAATGACCGGTTCGGTGCCATGCTCTCGATCAAGGAGTATCCGCCCTTTACAGGACCGGGAATGCTGGACGGGTTGCTACAGGTCAATAATGAGTTCATCCTTACCCAATCATTCGCCATCGCTGACAAGCCGATTGCGCAAGAGCGAATATCACGCCTAAAGCGCCAGATTGGGGCTTCCGACGCGGGTGGCAGCGATGTCGAAGATGATATTGATGTCGCCCTGAACGCCCTCCTGAACCAGGAGGCTGTTTTCGGCCTTCATCATTTGTCTCTTCTTTGCCTGTCTCGCGACTTTGAGGGCGTCAACAAGGCGGTTGCTGATCTTGGCGCCTGCCTGACCGACATGAACATCAATTGGCTAAGGGAAGATCTAAATCTGGAGGCTGCCTTCTGGGCGCAGCTACCTGGCAACCATGCCTATATTGCCCGCCGCTCGATGTTATCCAGTGCCAACTTTTCCGGACTTTCCTCGATGCACAATTTCGCATCGGGGCAACGTGAGGGCATGCATTGGAGTTTGCCGATCACAATATTGGAAACGACAAGCCAGACACCCTACTGGTTCAATTTTCATCAACGTGACATCGGGCATTTCCTTGTGACCGGTCCAACTGGATCTGGCAAAACGGTCGTGTTGACGTTCCTTCTCGCCCAGGCATTCCGCATCCGCCCGGCGCCGCGAGCTGTTTTCTTCGACAAGGACCGCGGCGCCGAGATCTTCATTCGTGCGATGAACGGCTGCTATGAGGTTCTTTCTCCAGGAACACCGACTGGCTTCAACCCTCTCCAGCTCGAAAATACAGGGGCGAACAGGGAGTTCCTCCTGCGCCTGCTGAAATCAATGCTGCGTAAGGAGCGCGACGCCTCTTTCCCCCAGGAAGAGGAGGATACGCTCGAACGCGCACTTGTCCGGCTGATGCAGGAGCCCGCCTCCGAACGAAATCTCGCAAATCTTTCCGCGCTTCTGGTCGGCCGCTCGCGGGCCGATCCGAATGATCTGCATGCACGATTGCGACCGTGGGTCGAAGGAGAGAAGGCCTGGCTGTTCAATGCTCGCCAAGACGCCCTTTCCTTTTCCGGGCGGCGCGCATTCGGCTTTGACATGACCAGCATCCTGGATAATGACGAGATCCGTACGCCAGCTCTGATGTATATCTACCATCGGCTGGACGAGATCTTTGATGGTACGCCAGCATTGATCTTTATGGATGAAGGATGGCGCCTACTCAAAGACCGAGGTTTTAGCGATTTCATCGTCGACAAGATGAAGACGATCCGCAAACTCAACGGCATCGTCGGCTTTGGCACACAGTCTGCCTCCGATATCTCCAACTCGCCGGCCGCCCATACTCTGATCGAACAATCCGCCACGAACATCCACTTTCCAAATCCACGAGCCGACGAGGAGAGTTACGTCGAGCGCTTTGGCCTCACGGAAAAGGAGTTCAATTTCATCCGAACTACCCCGCCGGAAAGGCGGACGTTTCTGATCAAGCATGGCAACGACAGCGTCATCGCCAAGTTGGACCTCGGCTCAATGCCCGACCTTATCAAGGTTCTTTCGGGCCGCAAGGAGACGATTGAAGCATGTACTCGCCTGCGCAGCGTCCTCGGAGATGATCCTGCCAATTGGCTCGCCGAGTTCTGCGGATGGGAGGCGTAACATGAGCCTGTTGCCTGTTGCGAAACTCCCGGGCCGAAGCAGGGCTGCCAAGGCCTTCCGTATCGGGATTGCGATCGTGCCCGCCTCGCTGATCGCGATATCGGCCCCTACGCGGGCGTGGGCGGACGTTCCCACCGTTGACGATACAAATCGCGACGAGCGGCAGCAACGCGATCGGGCCGTGAGTGGAATTGCAGAGACGGATAATGACCGCCACACGGTGCACGCCTCTGTGACTTGCGCGATGTACCACCCTGCCAAAAACAACGATCCGGTCGCATCGGCCGACGCCAATCCAGAAATCTCCGGTCTCGTACGCCGCATCGCTCAAGAGGAAGGCGTCGACGAAAATCAGTTCCTTGGCCTGGTTTACCAGGAAAGCCGCTTCAACCCTTGCGCAAAGTCACCGGCCGGCGCCACCGGCCTGGCACAGTTGATGCCAGGAACTGCGGCACAGCTCGGTGTAAATCCGAACAACATTGAGGATAACCTGCGCGGCGGGGCACGCTATTACAAGCAGCAGCTCGATAGTTTCGGAGGAAGCGTTCCACTGGCGCTTGCGGCATATAATTCCGGGCCGGGCAATGTCAGCAAGTACGGGGGGATTCCGCCTTTCAAAGAGACCCAGAACTACGTGGCTTCGATCACGCAGCAATGGATGCCAGCTTTTGGCGGCTCGGATAAATCGGGGATACCCTTGAATTTCGGCGGCGGTGAAGTTGCCTTTACCGGAACGCAATCAACGACAGTCAATGCCATGGCAACAACATCGGCCGTCAGTGATAGCCTTCCAGATGCCGCAGCCTGGTATCAGCAAGTCGCGCAAATCGATACCGGCACTATCCAAGACAGCTGGGATCATAATTCCACTGTGCGCAATGCCAATCTTAGCATGATGAGTAATGTCATTAAGTTGGAGATTGCGATGGCAAGCTTACTCAATTCACGGACCTCCGAGACAGCCTCCCACATCTCTGGATCCTCTCAAAGTACGGGCTCTACCGCAGTCAATCAAAACCCAAAAAAGCTTATTGGGCTTTGCGATCCGCACCAAAACCAAGTTTGGAGCGATGAAGAACACGCCTGCATCGAGCAGCGCGAATTAGCGGGGCAACCACAACTTCTTTTACAGGCACAATGATTGGAGTTTAGCATGAAGTTAGTAACCGCGGTCATCTCGTTACTTACCGCACTGCCGACAATGGCTTGGGCGGACGTCCCGGTCATCGATAAGACCAATTACGAGGTCGCGAAGAAAACCGCTGAAACGACCGATCAGATCCTCGACACCAACAAGAACATTCTTTCGACCGTCCAGGATACTCTGAAAGCCGTTACGGGCGATCGGGCCGGCACTGCGGCACCCCTCAAGGGACTGGCCATTGGGAGCGGGTTCAGTGCGTCGGCAGTCCCCGCAATCGACGGGATCCTCAAGGATGGAGTTCCCAATTTCGGGTCGCTTAGTAGCGATATTGCAAAAACCGCCTCCGAGTTCGTCAACGGCCTACAGCTCGTCAAATCGCTCTCCGGCCAAGACGGAAGCTCCTTCTCCAGCGACAAATCCTATCAGCAGTTGGTCAAGACTGTGCTTGGCGTGTCAGCGTTGGTCAGCGGGTCGCAGCAAGCGATCGCGTCTCGACGCACAGCCTTCGAGCAGGCGGGTACTCAGATTGGGGCGGCTGAGGATATCAAAGGTTCCATCGACCAGAACACACAATTGCAAGTCCAATCCGGCCTCACGCTGAACGAGATGATCGGGGTCCTTAATGGCGCCGTCACATCTCTTCAGGCGGAAAACCAGCGACGGCTGACAGACATTTCCAACACGAAGAAGACGCTTGCCTATGGGAACTGACATGACATCCACCAAGCTAATCGGCTTCTTGTTGCCGCTAGCTGTCACCCTTGCGGGCTGCGGCACGGCGACTGAGAAGACTGCACCCTGCAAGCGCCCCGCGAATCTGACCTCCTTCGCCGAGGACGTGCGGAGCCAGTGCGGTCCCGCACAACCTGTCAACGACCCGATACAAGCCTTTGCGGCCATCGGGATTCTCAATCGCAAGTGAGGTGAACTCGTGCAGGACTTTCTCGGCGACCTTCTTCGGCGCATCGAAGATTCAGGCGCGAATTTCTCGCAGCAGGCCTATACGGCCGTTGGTAGCGAGATCATGCCGCTCTTACGCATCATTCTTGTCGTCTATGTCGCCTGGTATGGCCTGCAATTGGCCATGGGAACAAACCGCCTCGTCGTGGGCGAAGTCGTCGCTCGGATCGCGCGTATGATGATCATCCTCGCTCTCATCGGCTCCTGGGGCAATTTCGATACGGTGCTCTATCAATGGATTAACAACACACCGGAGAACGTTGGCCGCGCCATCCTGGCAGCATCCGGCACGGGAGTCACAGAGCCAACCAATGGCATGTCGCAAATCTGGCAAACTGCAAATCAAGCTGCGTCGACCTTCGCAGAACAATCGGGATATTTTTCGATCCTGCCAAGCATGATCGGTATCATGATCATGATTGGCGCGGGCGCCTTTATCGCGGTTGCTCTTGCAATCCTCATTCTCGCTAAAGTGATGTTGTGGGTACTGATCGGCACCGCGCCGATCTTCATCGCCTGTATGCTATTTGAGCGCACACGCGCCTACGGCACGGGATGGTTCAATCAAGTTCTGACGTATGCGCTAATCCCGCTATTCATTTACGTGATCGCCGCATTCCTGATTTCCGCGATGAATCCCGAGCTGACAAAAATCGATGCGGCAAGCGGTGCGCGAACACTCACATTGGCCGATGTTGCCGGTTTTTTGCTCCTCTGTGCCGCTGGCGCATTCGTGATGCTTTACATCCAGTCAATTGGCCAAGGCATCGCGAGTGGCATCGCCACGGGCATCGGCGCGTCGGCAATGCGAGCATCTTCCTTGGTCGGTATCCGCTTGCCCGCCGTCTCAATGCGCGCGGGTGCTTCAGCCGGCCGCTCTACCGCGCGGGCCGCACGGTCGGTCTCTAGTCGCCGGCAGCGCGGTCCGGAAGACGAGGATCCAACGGGCACCCGTTCGGCGATGCAGAACAAGATCTCAAAAAACAGTACGCCAACCTAACCTTCTGAGGGTCGATCAAAATGGCCAAATCCAGTGACATCGATTTGCGTAACTATTACCAAAGCGGAGATATATGGGAGCAAGAGATCGTAAAACGTGCGAAGCGATCACGGACACTCGCCTGGTTTGTCACGATGATCTTCGCAGGAGTTACACTCCTGAGCTTAGCCTCTGTGGTGATGCTTATCCCACTCAAAAGCTTCGAGCCCTATATAGTTGAGGTCGACAAGAGCACCGGCTACCTAGAGGTCAAGAGTGGACTTACGCGACCATCCAATCTGACCGAGCAGCAGGCGATCACGCAAGCCAATATCGTGCGCTATATTCGGAGCCGCGAAGGCTATGACCCCTATTCGATCGAGCAGAATTTCGGGATCGCAGCCCTGCTTTCGACGGGTAACGCTGCGCGAGAATTGCAAGATCTCTACAGCGCGGCCAACGCTAAAAATCCTGCAAAGCTCTACGGCAAAAACAAGCGGGTAACCACGGAAATCGCCTCTGTCACCTTCCAGAACGGCTCAACCGGAATTGTGCGTTTCGCGACAACGGAGGTTTCAGACACGGATTCGACTACAAGGCATTGGATCGCCGTGGTGCGTTACCGCTACACCGATACGCCGGCGACGAACGAATGGCGCTTCGAAAATCCTCTGGGCTTCCAGGTGTATGACTACCGCCGCGATCAAGAGACGGTTACGGAAGGCAATCCCGGATGAAGAAATTGCCTTTCCTCTCTACAGCGCTCGCCCTGGCTTTCACGGCATCCGCGAACGCCGCGGAAACCCCGTCAGCAGGCCATCTCGACCCTCGCATAACAAGCGTCGTCTACCAGCCAAACAATGTTGTCAGGGTCTTTGCCACCTACGGCATCTCAACAATGATCGCGTTCGATGAAGATGAGAAATTCGAGACCATTGCCGTCGGAGATGCAGATAGCTGGGACGTCGTGCCAACCGATAAGGGCAACATCCTTTTCGTGAAACCCAAGGCAAAGAACGTTGCGACAAACATGAATGTCGTAACAACGAAGCGTGTCTACTACCTCGAACTGAACGACTTCGCACCTGAGGACAACAACAAGGTCTTCGGCATCCGCTTCGTATACCCGGACAAGGATCTGAACGTGTCCCTGCGCAAGGAGGCGGAGGCGCGAGCGGGCCTTCCCAATATCACCGGTATCGACAAGGATAACGTCAACATCGAGTATTCCTTCTCGGGTGAACCCCAGTTGAAGCCATTAATGGTCTTTGACGACCGAAAAAAGACCTTCTTCAAGTTCGGCTCCCGGGTTCCGGCGATCTTTGCCGTCAACGCGGATTTCACGGAAACGCTGCGCAATTTTCGGCGCGAAGGCGATTACATCGTGGTGGATGGCACAGCTGCGCAGTACACCTTGCGAGACGGCAAACAATGGACGTGCATCTTCAATCTACGCAAGCCCGAGGTGGTGCAGACAAATCTGACGACGGCGGCTCCACGCCTGGAAAATCAACCCCTTGCAAACAAACGGAGCGGCCACTGATGAAGCGATCGCCCGAACTCGAAGCGATGCTGACTGCCGATCAGGTTGAGGTGCGCGACTACCGCGCCAAAGGCAAGCGGCTCCTAAGTTTCACACTGCTTTTGCTAGGAGGGGGAGCCCTTATCGGGTTCGTAGCCTTGAGGCCCGAGCGACATGTCCAAGACACGCTGCATGGTGATGAAGAGTTCTCCACAACGACCTTTCGACCACCATCATTCCTGCGCGACGCGCCTAAATCCACACCCAAGACGGCTGACAACATCATCAAAATTCCCGACCCACCGAAGGAAAAGAAGGAACAGACCTTCGATACGACGTCATTCGAGGTGCCTCCGCCACCAGGGCCCGGGCAAGTGGCAGAGGTAAAGCAACCGCCCGTCGAAATGTTTCCCAAGCGATATCTTTCAAAGCAGATTGTCGTCGACTCATCGAAGACGGATGCAGGAAGCGGGTCGCTGACTGCTGGCGACCCGGGCAATGGTCCTCAGGTCGCTGGAACGGATCGAAATAGCAAATTCCTGGCGACGGCATCAACGATTGGCGACCGCACGGCCAAGGCACGGCAGATCGGCCGAATCGACGCAATGGTGCCGGAAGGCACCCTTATACCCGGCATTTTGGAGACCGCCATCAACAGCGATTTGCCCGGTCAGATCCGCGCCGTGACATCGCAGGATGTCTACTCGTTCGATGGCAGACGCATCCTGATCCCCACCGGCACGCGTTTAATTGGCGAATATCAGTCCGACATTACGCGAGGTCAAAAGCGCATCTTCGTCATCTGGACGCGCCTGCTCCGCGACGATGGTGTCTCCGTTCGTCTGAACAGTGTCGGAACGGATAGCCTCGGCCAATCTGGCCTCACCGGTATTGTCGACAACAAATGGCGCGAGCGCTTCGGCTCCGCCATCCTGCTTTCGATCGTCGGGGCGGGCTCTTCCTATCTAACGGGGTACGGAAGCGGCCAAAACAACAGCAATAGTTCGAGCGGACAGTCGGACTCTGACCGGGCGGCTGAGCTCGCCCGCGACACAATTGCCAAGACATTCTCTGACATGGCCAATCAGGCCCTCGGGGAGAACCTTCACATCCCTCCGACGATCAGCGTTGCTCAGGGCGCGCGGATCTTCGCCTACGTACGCCAAGACCTCGATTTCTCCAGTCTTTATTCGGATCCGGTCGAAGAAGCGTTGAAGGAGATCAAACATGAACGAAGCCTCAATGCGATCCATGGCATCGAGCAATGATCCAGACTATTTCCTCAAACGAGCACTCGCTCCCCTGCTCGATTTCCTGACCGATCCGACTGTTGTCGAGATCTCTGTGAACCGGCCCGGCGATCTCTTTATTGAACGGCTTGGTCACGCCCAAATGGAGTATTATGCCGTTCCCGCCATCACAGAGCAGGAGATCGAGCACATTGGCGAACGTGTTGCAGCGTATAGCAATCAGTTCGTCAGCCGCATCAACCCACTTCTGAGCGCCGCTCTTCCATCGGGCGAGCGCATTCAGATTATCCTACCCCCCGCTGCACCGAGTGGCGGGGCGATCTCCATTCGTAAGCAGACGATCAACGACTTTACACTCGCTGATTATCGCGACACTGGGGCGTTGGACGGGGTAAGTGTTGTCCGGAGCGGACTGAGTGCAACCGAAAAGACACTGAAATCTCTCCTCGATCGTGGTCAGATCTATGATTTCATTCGGACGGCGGTACACGCTCGAATCTCAATCCTGATCAGCGGCGGGACGTCGACCGGCAAAACGACCTTCCTGAATGCGTGCCTAAAAAGTATCGATCAGCACGAGCGTATCTTGACGCTTGAGGATACCCGGGAGCTTTTTCCTCCCCATCGCAATTGCCTACATCTTCTGGCGTCACGTGGCGACCAGGGGACGGCGCGCGTGACGATCCAGTCCCTACTCGAGGCATCGCTCCGGATGCGACCGGATCGCCTTCTCGTCGGCGAAATTCGTGGCAATGAGGCCTTCGCCTTCTTGCGAGCAATTAACACGGGGCATCCCGGCAGTATGTCAACTGTTCACGCCGATACACCGGCGGGAGCCTATGAGCAGCTTGCAATGATGGTGATGCAAGGCGGCATGACGTCTGGCTATACCAAACGAGATCTGATGGATTACATTCGAATGGTCATTCCGATCGTTATCCAACTGCGTCGGGAAGGCGGTCGACGTGGCGTCTCGGAAGTCCATTACGCACGGCTCGCCCGATGAGCAGGCCCAATTTTACGTTCTATCTTGCGCTCGGCCTGATGGTGGCATTCCCCGTCTGGATGGTCAGCTATAGCTTGATCCTTCTTGTCGTATGGAAGGATGGCCGGATCCTTCATCTGATGACGACGGCTGATCCGCTTGCGCCGATTGAGCAGTTCGCCGTCTATTGGGGCAACCGCCCCCTACAATTGACCGCTGCTGGCTCTCTTTTGCCAGCAATCCTCTCTGTAGCCACGGTGGTCGCGTTCGGTACTTACCGGCCGTCGAACCCGCTTGGCGATGCCGCCTTTCAGGATTTGTCTTCCCTTCGGCGTGGAGGCTGGTTCCACAAAGACGGCTACATCATTGGGCGCCGAGGATGGCGCACGTTGCGTCGGATGGATGATCGGCACCATCTGGTGATCGGCCCAACTCGATCTGGAAAGGGTGTAGGCTACGTCATTCCAAACGCCTTGATGCATAAGGGATCGATGATCGTTACCGATCTGAAAGGGGAGATTTTCGAGCTCACAGCTGGGTATAGAGCAATCATGGGAGACTCGGTCTTTCTGTTCTCGCCGAGCAGTGAGAAAACCCACCGATGGAACCCATTGGATTTTGTGCGGGCCGACCGCGGCAACCGGACGATCGATATCCAGAACATCGCCAGCATCCTCATTCCAGAAACGACGGGGTCAGAGAATGCGATCTGGCAGGGTATAGCTCAGCAAGTGATCGCGGGCGTCATCAGCTATGTGCTTGAAAGCATCTATTACAAGCACCGTCGAAATCTCGGTGAAGTAAACGGTCTCTTCAACGCGGGCCTTGACCTCCAGGTTCTGATGAAATCGATCATGGAGAAGGAGACCTACCTTTCCCGGTTCACCACAGAGAGCTTCAACGCGTACATCGCGCTCAACGAAAGGGCAGCCCGCTCCGCCCTCCTCGATATTCAGAACGCATTGACGCCATTCAGAAATGACCGTGTCGTTGCCGCCACCTGCGTGACGGACATCGACCTCGTGTCGCTTCAACGGCGGCCCGTCACGATCTATTTGGCTCCGAAAATCACAGACATGACGATCCTTCGCCCTCTACTGACGCTCTTCGTGCAGCAAGCGATGGATCTGCTGACCAGAGAGCACAATCCGAAGGCGCTTCCTGTCTACTTCCTGCTCGACGAATTCCGGCAGCTGAAGAAGATGGATGAGATCATGAACAAATTGCCCTACGTCGCCGGCTACAACGTCAAGATGGCATTTGTCGTGCAGGATCTGAAAAGCGTCGATGAAATCTACGGAGAGACCGCACGGCATTCGCTCGTAGCCAATTGCGGCCTCCAGCTCATCATGGGTGCCAACGACCAGGAGACCGCCAATTACGCCTCAAGAGCGCTCGGCAAGCGCACCGTTCGTTATCAGTCGGAGTCGCGCACCGTTGAGTTGTTCGGCCTGTCGCGACGGACAAAAGTCGAGCAGATTCGCGATCGTGACTTGATGATGCCTCAGGAAATTCGGCAGATGCCTGAGACACAGCTAATCGTGTTTGTCGAAGGCCAGCGCCCAATAGTCGCAAGCAAACTTCGATATCATGCCACCGAGCCTTTCTCAGGCGCCGTGCGCTATGCTGTCGAACATCGGCAGGACATCCCGCCTGCAGACTTTCTGACAATACTCCCCGTACCGGCCACCACGGCAGCATATGGTGCCGCGCTTCGACAGCTGGCTGCCCCGCCCGGTGTCGAACGCAGAGAAGATGCCCTCGATAGAACTGTAACAATCGAAGGGAGTATTCCTGAGAGGGTAGCAAAGGGAATACGCAAGAGCCCGGCGATAGCCACAACGCGAGCGACCGACGTCGTAGGCGATCCATCGGTAAGGACGGCCGAAGAAAACCTTCTAGCGACAGCACGGCGTTTGAAAGCGGTTGTCACCAATTCACTCGCTGAGTCGCCCCAGATCTCAACGCGGCATCGCGAAAGTATCCAGGACGTCCTCGCGCAAGCGATACCCGACTCCGACAGTTTCACCTTAGGGTAGCAAATTTCGCAAATCTAAATCAAAGCCGCGGGAGAAAGCTGGCTTGTTTCCTGGGGAGAGGTCCTTGAAGAAAATCGACGACAAGCAGGCATCATCTGCCAATTTTTCTCCCCTTGAGGGCGCGTCCGACCAGCCGGGTGCTTCACTTTGGAGCACGCTCCTTGCGATTTTTGCTCCCATCACAATAGCTGTTCTTGTGACGAGTTGCTTCGCCCACGTCGTTTCGCCCTCCTGGACGCGATTCATATTAATCGGTCCGGCCGTTCCAACTACCGTCTACGCCCTTCTGCGACGCACGGAGCGCCAGCGAAAACGAATGATGTCCGTCCTCGACATGTCCTTAAAATTCTGGATGACGTTGAGCGCTGCGACGCTTTTCTACTCTTTTAGACTTGAGGGAGAGGAGTTTGCCCAGCAGCTCGCGCAACTCAATCCTGGATGGCTAACCCTGATATTCGCCGCGTTCTTCTCTATCGTTTGCGGGCGCATTGCGGTGGGAATCAGCCGATTGCTACACCGGTAACGTGCTATTCGGTGGGAGCCATCACCAACTAGCTTGGTGCATGAACAGGAGAATTCACGATTTTAGAAATTTACAACTGCAACCAAGCAAAGACTCGCGGAAGGACAGATCATGGATGGTCTGCGTGAGTAGGATGCAGGGGCCAACGCCGTCGAGTTCATCGGTCGTTTTCGCGCTGGTAGCTATGTGAGCGTCACCATGCAGACCCTTGACGACAAGGGCCAGCCCGTTCCGGCTGGGCATGAACAGCGCATTCCCGTCATGGATGCGCCGGACCACAAGTTCCCCGGCCCAGCCTCTCGGTTCGGGCCGCTCCCCGCCAGTCGCAGCTACACCATCAGCTTCATGCTGACAGCGGCGTTCGGCTATCCCGGTCGAGTGACCATCTGCGATACCCAATAGCTTGTGCTGAAATGACTGATTTAGGAGCGCGGCGCGATATCCCCTGTTGGTCTGACGGAAGTATCTCTTGACGTTAGTTGATGACTTAATGTCTTTATTCGCTTCTGCTGTTTCCGCGGGCATTCATGCGGGGCGTGCCGGCGTATCGCACAAAGTCCACACCAAACGTGCTTGTTGATCCATAGCGAAAAGCTACCGTCTTGGGACGAGCGACTTTATCAGGAATGCTCCCATCCCCGTGGCTGAAGGGCTGCATTGCCCACACTAACGGGCCGGCGAATTCGCGCCTGGCGCTCAGGCGTAGCATCTTCACGCCACGATATGGTCGGAGCGGCCGCAGCCAGCACGGGCGGTCGGGAGCTGTCCCGCAGTTGAAATTGCGCCACCATTTCCCGCAGCTTCGCCGTCTCCTGGGCGAGCGTCGCGCTGGCGGCGGTCGATTCCTCGACCATGGCAGCGTTTTGTTGCGTGGTCTGGTCCATTTGGTTGACGGCGGTATTCACTTCCGCGAGACCCGTCGCCTGCTCCTTCGCCGAGCTGGCGATTGCCTGCATATGGTCGTTGATCGATACGATCTGCTGCTGGATGATCTTAAGCGCGGACCCGGTTTCGCTGACAAGTTTCACACCCTTGGCAACTTCTTCCGACGAGTTGCGAATGAGTTCCTTGATTTCTTTCGCCGCGTGCGCCGAGCGCTGAGCGAGCTCGCGAACTTCCTGCGCCACCACCGCAAAGCCTTTGCCCGCTTCACCTGCGCGCGCGGCCTCAACACCAGCGTTCAAGGCCAGCAGATTGGTCTGGAATGCAATCTCATCGATAACCGCGATGATATTTGAGACCTGGCTCGAAGAACGCTCGATTCCGGCCATCGCCTCGACTGCTTCGGCGACGATCCTGCCAGATCGCGCTGCGCTCTCGTCGGCAGTCTGAGTTGCAGACCGAGCTTCTTCGGCGCGGCGCGAGGCATTGGTGACGTTGACGGTGATTTCGTCGAGCGCGGCGGCGGTTTCCTCAAGGGAAGCAGCCTGCTGTTCCGTTCGTCGCGATAGATCGTTGGCGCTGTGACTGATTTCGCGAGAATTGCTTTCGAGAAGATCGCTCGATTGCGAAACGCCGCTCAAGGTGCCGTTCAGTTGGGCAAGTGCGGCATTGAGGTTACTCCGCAACAGCTCGAAATCGGGCGCAAATGGGTCTGTTAGCTCAAATGACAGGTCGCCCGCCGCCATCCTTGTCAAGGCATCGCCGATAGTGTCGACCGCGTGAACACGTTCCGTCACCACCGTCGCGAATTTCACGACTTTAGCTACGCGTCCTTTCTCGTCCAGCACCGGATTATAGGATGCATTGATGACCACCCGTTTTCCGCGCTTGCCTAAACGTACGAATTCAGCCGCTTGCACCTTGCCGGCGCGCAATTGGGACCAGAAATCTTGATACTCCTGCGAGGCTGCATAATCGGGATCGACAAACATACGATGATGCTGACCCTTGATCTCGTCGAGACGGTAATCAAGGGCGTCGAGGAAGTTCTGGTTGGCCGACAGTACTTCGCCATCAGGCGTAAAGGCAATTATGGCCTGCACACGACTGATTGCCTCCATTTGAGCATGATAATCAAGATTCTGCAGCCGCGCCCTTGCGTCGGCCCATTCGACCACAAATCCGGTAACGGCCCGCCCATGCTTTAGCGGGGTTATGATAAGATCAAAACTGTGGTGCCCCACCGAGATGGTGGCGCGATGCTGGATGGTGAGTTTTGACAGCATGCCGCGTTGGTGCGACGGGTTCTTATGAAAGATATCGATGTTGGATCCGACAAGCTTGTCGACTTCGAATCGCGGCAACTCCTTCTTGAGATCGCTCTCGGCCTGCTTCAGCAGTTCGCGGGTCGCATCATTCATATAAGTGATATTGAGCTTGGCGTCGGCGATCATGATATTGGCGCTGATAGTATCAAGCGCCCGCAATCTCGCCCTCTCATTGTTGTCGAAGAATCCCAGCACGAGAAAAGCTCCCCTTTATGAAGTTTAATAGTAGCAATCGGTAAAGGCGACAGGATCGAGCGGATCCTCGATAGAGAAAGTCATATATCTGCAATAGAATTCTATTATTTTTTAGATAAAGAATGGTTAACTTACTAATGTTTTGATATGTAACTATATGTAATATCTATTATTTCGTGCTTTATCTGAATTATATGCAACGCAGAGATGTCTATATTCATCGAATCGGTCGCTATTTCCGATGGAAATACTTCCGCCAGCTTTTGGTCGGTTGACAATAACCAGAGATCCTCTCGGGCTCGATAGCGCCTAGTCGAAAAGCTAAGACCTGTCTGCGGCGGATCCCAGGATATTTCTACATGGGGGTATATCAAGCGAGGCTGAGGCAGCTTTGTCGCGACGCCAGGCGCTAGCACACAATTTGGTGGAGATCGCCAGGACGCTTGGCAAAGACGATGCTCACAACCAAACGGCATTTCACAGCGGATCTCAATTTCGTACGCAACTCGCGCCGGCTACCAGAAGAACAGGAGATCACCTGTTAAACGTCATTTTCGATCTAGATCGCTCGAATGGCGGCCAATAGGAGGTCCTCCACCGACACCATGGATTTCCCCTAGTGCCACCAGCAGCCGTTCCGCATTTTGTGACGCCAGACGATAAAAGATCACCTGGCGTTCCCTGCGCGTCTTCACAACACCTTGCTCTCGGAGCCGCCCCAAGTGTTGCGAGATCGCCGACTGACTCAAGGCGCAAATCTCGCAAAGCTCGCCTACGTTCACTTCCCGCGTGCGAATGGCGTTCAAAATCAAAAGGCGTGTTGGGTTCGAAAACGCCCCTAGGAGGCCGGCATGCATCTCGGCACGTGCCGTTCCACCATTCCTCGCAGAATACATGCCTGAGTCTCCATCGTGAAACAGGAGAAATACATACAATATTTCGTCTTACTCCGCTACGGCGAAGCCGCATAGGCCAATTGGTCGTTAACGAGGCGTGACAGGGGTTCATAATCATCACGCAGTGTACTTCCGAGGCAATCAGTATGATATCGCCAGTCAGGGCGCTGCCACGCCACATCAAGGCCCCGAGAGTTGCTGCTGACGTCCCCGATTACGCCGCCCGTCTGCGCCCCGCATTCATGATTCCGCCCCTTGGCTTTATGCCGAAAATTCATGGGTCCGGTGCCTGCCCCGGCCGCGTAAGCGATATCGCGGCCGGCGCCAAGGCCTAAGTTTAGGCGACATCCTCCCACTCGTCCGCCGCGTTCGAAGCGAAGATGCCATCGAGATTGAGGAAGCAGATCATATCCTTGCCTCGGGCGAAAATTCCCTCGGCATAGCTCTTGTTCGAAAGTCCGGCTGCAGCTGGGACAGCCTGGAGATCAGATAGCGATATTGTCAAGATATCCGAAACGCGATCGACCATCAGGCCAATGGTCGCACCGCCAACGACGGTGACGACAATAGCGCTACGCTCTGTCGTCTGCGCCGGTGGCATTCCCAGCTTGACGGCTAGGTCGACAATCGGGATGACCGATCCGCGCAGGTTCATCACTCCCATGACCTCGGGCGGAGAATGTGGTAACGGCGTGACGGGTGCCCACCCGCGAATTTCGCGGATTGAAATGGTGCGGACACAGAACTGCTGCTCATGCAGCATGAACGCAATAATTTCCAGATGTTGGTCACTGGTTGCAAGAGAGGTCGCCATCAAAACTCCTCCCACTCGCCACTTTGTGTATTGATAGCGACATTGCCGGAGAAGGCTGAAGCAATTCTCCTTCCAAGCGCCTTAACCGGAGAACTGGTCGGCTTGTCCTTGGCGTTGGCAATACGAGCGGGTGTTATCCGTTGGGAAGCTCCTTCTCCGAGCTTGAACTGACCCAGCAATTGACTGAGCGATACGGCTTCTCTCGCCAGACTGTGACTTGCAGCCGTCGTCTGTTCGACCATTGCTGCGTTTTTCTGTGTGTCCTGGTCCATCTGATTGACCGCCGTGTTAATCTGTTGAAGCCCTGACGACTGCTCCTGCGCCGACTCAACGATCGCAGACACGTGGCGATTGATTTCCTGTACCTCAGCGACGATGGTCTCGAGAGCCTTACCGGTATCGCCCACAAGTTGGACGCCTTGCTGGACCTGAGAATTGGAGGTGGTGATCAGTGCCTTGATCTCCTTGGCGGCATGGGCAGATCTCTGCGCAAGTTCGCGGACCTCTTGGGCAACAACGGCAAACCCTTTGCCGGCGTCACCTGCGCGAGCCGCTTCAACTCCCGCGTTCAACGCCAGAAGATTTGTCTGGAACGCAATTTCGTCGATGACACCAATGATGTTAGAAATCTCTCCGGACGAGGTCTCGATTTGCTCCATGGCTGCCACGGCGCGGCGCACAACCTCGCCCGACCGCTCCGCTCCGGCCTTGGTGCGCGATACAAGCTGTCCGGCGTCTTGGGCTCGTTGCGTGGAGTTTTTAACGGTTGTGGTGATCTCCTCAAGCGCGGCTGCGGTTTCTTCTACGGCCGCGGCCTGCTGCTCGGTACGCCTGGCGAGATCGTCGGCGGCCGATTTGATTTCGTTGGCGCCGGCATCGATGCCGCGAGCGTTCTCGGCAACATTGTTCAACGCCGCCTGTAGCTTATCTGCAGAATTATTGAAGTCACTTCGAACGCCGTCAAGCGACGCCGTGAACGGCTGGTGTATGCGGTAGGAGACGTCCCCGTCCGAGAGTTTCGACAGAGCCGCGGCGAGATTCTCAACGGCAAACTGCACATCTTCGGCTTCCTTTGCCTTCTGCTTTTCTCGCTCGATGCGCTCCCGCTCACTCATCGAGCGGTTCGCTTCGGTTTCCTGCTCGAGCCGGACGCGCTCGATGGCGTTTTCACGGAAAACCTCGACGGCCGCAGCCATCTCACCGACTTCATCCTTGCGGCCGATATGCGGTATTTCGCTAGCGTGATCGCCCCCGGCAAGCCTGCGCATCGAAGCATTGATGCTGTTGATCGGCTTGATCACCATGATAAAAACGAGCCAGAGAGAAAGCAGCGAGATTGCGATCGTAACGACGCTGGCTACATAGTTGCTCAAAGCCGTGGTACGCGCTGCGGCGTCGGATATTGCATTACGACGCTCAAGAAGCGCGCTTTCCTCGCCGGCCATCTCCGCGACCTTGGCACGGATCGAGTCCATGGACTTCTTTCCGACTGCTTTAGCCTCCATCGCGCGGGCCTGTTCACGAGTTGCCGGGTCCCGCATCATCTGCAGTTCCTTCGAAAGGACATCAGACTGCCAATCCTTCACGAATGAAGCGATTTCTGCGAGCCTTGATTGCTGAAGCGGGTTGTCACGAGTCAATTCCTTTACGTCATCAAACGCTTTTTGAAATGACGCTTCACCCGCCTTCTGGGGAGCAAGAAATTGTTCATCCCCTGAAATCAGGAACCCGCGGAGTCCAGTTTCCTGGTCGACCATTGCTGCCGTCAACTGATCGAGGCGACCCAAAACTTTATAAGTGTGCTCCGTGAGCTCGACTGCGTCATTCTCTCGTGCGAGGCCCTGTACATTTATAATGCACGCGGTCAGCGTGAGGATAATGATAATCGAAAACGTAATTGATATCTTCGTGAGTATTTTCAGATTATTGAACGCTGACATAGCAAGCTCCTAGGTTCAGCAAGGGAGGGCGCAAAGGAACCGCCCTCATTGCGATACCCTCAAAGTGAGCCAGTCAGCTTCCGTGTCAACGCATCATGGATGCGTGTACGCCAGGCACGCAAGACCCGTCCCAACTGTTGTCCAATTGAGTGCAAATGGCGATACGCCGAGAGAGAAAGCTTTAGACTGACAGGAGAGCTCGACCGTCATGGAAAAGTCCCTGCACCCCGAATAATCGGGTAACTTCGTTTATTTTTTGATAATTCAAGAAACGATAGTCTTGTCGCAAGTATCACTCGGCCAGTAATTTATCCGTTTTAGGCGAGTACATTAAAGGATATCATATTAGATTCTATTTATATTCCGGCATCTTACTTAATCAATTAATCGACGTCTTATCGCTTCGGCTATAGCCTGCGTCCGGTTCGATGCATTCAATTTCTTGGCAGCGGCAATCAGATAGCTGTTCACTGTGTCGATCCGGTAAGCTGTAGACTTGGCTATGCCAGCGGTGGTGAGACCGCGGCTGGCATGCAACAGGCATGCAATCTCCCCTTTTGATAGCCGCAGGTTCTTCGCGGCGAAGCGCTCCATCAGGGGGCGGGTAATGACCCAATGGAGAGCCTCTGAAAATGTCCCGAGAAAGTTTAACTCTTCAGCGTCGAAAGGAGTAGTTCGCGTAAAGCCCACCGCGCCATAAACCACGCTTCCACGAGCAATCGGGAAGGTAGTTCGGTTCTTGACGCCAAATTGCGCCTGCAGATGGGCAAGCTTTTCAGGCGGTGCCGTAAGCGCGTAGACGTCATGTTCGACGACAACCTTTTTTGACGCCTTAGCAGCGAGAATAAAGGGATCTGTTTGGTGGAATTGGCCGGCTTCGTAAGCCTCGAGATATTCTGGCGGCAAATCGGTATCGATCGAGAAACCTTGCCCCACCCGATAGTGGTCGACATCTAGACCGGAAATGTAAATGAAATCGAATGGTACGGCGCGGCGAAGACGTTCAACCATGTCATGGTTGCCAAAGTGGCGCACTCTTGGAACCGACCTCAGGTCGAGATAGTCGTCTAATGCGTTGGGGTCGAGAACAGACAGCGTGCTGACGGGCATCGTAAAACCGAATCTTGAACAATGATTGGAGCGTTTCAAAAGGATATTGTTTGAAGCTGGTGCCGGGATAGTGGCGCGAGAGAGACAATACCGGATGTGTCGCCTTGAATAGTGATCACGCCCATCGCAACAGAGCATTCCTTTTGCAGATCGTTTTCGTGCGCTACACAACGCTGGTGATATCGCGGCCGCGGGCTGAATGCTTGCGACTATCCAGACCCGCGTTGACCGAGCGCATCTTCTGCACTGGCAAGCCTTGCAACGTGTGGCGGATAGCGCTCAGGAAACATTGCCACCGATTGAGCCGACGATAATTATCTGAAATGTTTATCTGATTTTAACTACAACGCGGATATTGGTCTGCGAGCGTGATCATGTAGAGCGTATGCGCATTCGCATAGATTGAACCCGCTTCGGCGGGTTCGTTTTATCTGGTCGGCCAGTCCCAATAAATGATGCCCGCTTGCCGTAGCGCGTCAACGAAGGCCTTTCGGGCTTCCTCCAGCGTGCGTCGTCCGTCTACCGCATCGATAAGGGCGATCGTGGCGGCCTGGAGGGCGTCGTCATCGCGGCTCGGCGGCCAATGACCAAGCAGGTAGTCCATGGCCGATGTCGGGCCAACGATATCCATCCAATGCCCCTTGGCGCTTTGGACGGTAATCGGCCTGTCGCTCCACTGCCTTCGCCGCTTCATTTGTCCCCAACGAATAGCGTCACTATTTGGTTCAAAAATTCCCGATTACGGGCGCTCGCGCCGGTGCCGCGAGACACGGCGCGATGCCGTGGTCACCAACGTCCTTGCGTGCCGGATTCCGGTGAGCGAGATCGCCAGCAGTACAACAGCGCAGATCAATAGCAGATATCCTCCGACGATCCGGTAAGCCATGACGCCTGCGATGCCGCCAATGAGAAAAGCACTGATCGTTCCAAGATGGAGAGCCAACTTACTTCTGTTATCTGCGGCAAGGGATTGGCTTTCCCGGCCGCGCCAGATGTCAACCAACATGCCCAGCTCGACACCAATATCGGTTGCCATGCCAGAGACATGAGTTGTTCGCACCCGGGCGTCCGACAATCGGGTAACGGTGGCGTTTTGCAGGCCCATCAGAAAGGCGAGCCCCAGCACCTCGAGAGAGGAACGCCAGTCAACATTGAGCCACAAATCCGCCGCTCCCAAAGGCACCAGCAAGATGGCCTCCGCAAGGATGCTGTAGGCATAGATAGCTTCGATGCCCCTGCGGCGCCCAGCGTTGATCAGCAAGGATGACAGCGTGGAGCCGGCAATGAATGTCACCACAATCGCAAAATAGAATGCTGCGGCCAACCATTGCATGGTTGCCAGATGATCCGACAGGCTTGAGACGTTCCCGGTCATGTTGGCGGAAAAGAAGCCCACGGCATAAAAGGCTGCGGCGTTCAATGCACCTGCGATACCTGCGAGCGAGCAGGCAAGCTGGAGGTTGATGCGCTCGCTGCGTGCTGCGCCCTGGCTGATTAGCATGCGACAACAGTTCTCCCGAAACATAGGGACAGTCGCCGAGATGTTTGCCATTCATCACGCGATACCCGGAAGTGAAACGGAATCGCTTCTTGCGAAACCGTGCTGGCCCGCGAGACTACAGGACAAATCTTAGACAAAAGGTTGCCGTTTTCTGCCAACAAGCAGCACGTCCGTCGGCCATCTAGGGGGCCAAGGGCCGTTGCGGGTGATGTCACGTTGTTTGTAGCTGACGATCGATGTGTTCATCGAGGCGGCTTAACTATCAACCGTTAAGCTACAAACAACGTGACATCACCCGGGGAAAATAATGGAGAAACAGAAACTGGAAGAATTTCGGGATCGTGTCCAGTGCGCAGCCTTGCTGGAACAGGCTGGCTTTGCCATCGACCTCAAGGAAAGCACCCGCAAGGCATTAAATACCGGCGCGGTGCGGAAATCGTCATCGTCATCCACGGGGGGAGGGATGGTTCGATCCTCTGTGCGACGCGAAAGGCGATGTCTTCAGTCTCGCGGAGCATCTGGACGGCATCACCTTCGTCGAGGCGCTGGATCGGGTGGCCAATCTGGTCGGCGTCATCGCCAGGAATCCCGCCTGCTCTCGCCCGGCGGAGAAATCCCGTGATCGCACTTCGGTCACGGAACGCTGGGCAAAACGAAGTCGCCCGTGGCAGGGATCGATGACGTGGCGCTACTATTCAGGTCTTTCGCCGATGTCGTCATGCCCGACGATTTGCGTCAATATGTGAAGGTGCCAAACATCTCGACAGGGCGCCGACAGATCCTGACGGCAAAGCCGACGGCGCTGTTCAAGACCTATCAGCAGAGGGAGAGACCGGAGCCAATCCGGGTAACGATAATCTCCTCTCCGTCATCACCGATGGGCGTCATGCGGCGATCGATCTTCGCCTCGTCATGCCCGAGGCTGAGAACGAGGAGACAACAAGCTCAATCTTCTGATCCGCAATGACTACAGGATCTGGCAGGAGACTGGCGACACGATCTACCGTCGCCCGGACGGGAAGGATTTTGACTTGCCGGGTGCGGCACAGATGATCTTTTCCGATCTCGGCGCGATCAATGTCGGAAAGTCCCGCGGCTTCTCGGCCTATCGCTTCATCCACGGCGAACTGATCCGGCTTGGCGTGCGGCATCGCAGATTGCCTTCTTGCCGGACTTCAAGAAGACCGAGGCTAAGCAGTGGCTGTTCGGCGATGTCCGTGCCGGCAAGGTGCGTTTCCTGATCGGTTCGTCGGAAACCATGGGCACCGGCGTCAACGCCGAGCTTAGGCTCAAAGCGCTTCACCATCTCGATATGCCATGGCTTCCGCCGCAGATCGAACAGCGCGAGGGACGGATTGTCCGCCAGGGCAATCAACATGAGGAGGTCGATATCTACGCCTATGCCACTGAATGCTCACTCGACGCCTCGATGTGGCATAATAAAACGGGCGCGCAAGGTACGTTTCATCGCCGCTGCCCTCTCCGGCGATTGGAGGATGTCGGTGAGGGCGCGGCCAACCAGTTCACCATGGCCAAGGCCATCGCTTTGGGTGATGAGCGGCTGATGCAGAAGGCAGGGCTGGCCGATGTTGCCAGGCTCGAACGGCTGCGCGCCGCACACGAGGACGATCAGTACGCCGTCCGCCGGCAGATGCGCGACGCCGAGAATGAGTTTGCGGTCTCGACCCGGCGCATCAAGGAGATCGGTCAGGACATTGCACGCCTCCGCCCGACCACCGGCGATGCCTTCGTGATGACGGTGCTCGGTCAGAACCATACCGAGCGCAAGGACGCTGGCCGATGAAGGAAATCCTCACGCTGCTGCAGCTGACGCAGGAAGGCGAGGTGCATCTGTCCACGATCACCGGTTTCGATCTGGTCTACAAGGGCGAGCGCTTCGGCAAGCGTGGTGGCTATCGCTTCGAGACACTGCTCCAGCGTACCGGCGCAGATAACGAGATCGATCTCGCCATCACGGTCACGCCGCCTGGCGCCATCTCACGGCTTGAGCACGCACTCGGGGGCTTCGACGAGGAACTGTACCAGTATCGCCGGCGGCTTGAAGATGCCGAGCGACGATTGATTTCCTACCGTTCCCGAGACGGAGGCGCTTTCGCGGTTGCAGACGACCTGGAGGAAAAGCGGCTGAAGCTGCGAGCAATCGAGGCTGAACTGGCGGCAGATCTGGACCCGAAGAGCGTCGCGGCGACTGCATAGCTGTGTTGCACAATAAATGTTTTCCAGTTGGTCAAAATTCAGGCATAACGCCTGCAGCTGATGCACATGACGGTCACCTCCCAGTTCCGTCGCAGCAGCTGTTCCCCTCTGGAGGTTTCAGATCTCCACACTTCATGGGCCACGGCTTTTGCCGGCGGCCCTTTTTTTGTTCTTCGTCGAGATCTAAACCACCATTATCTTTGCGAGCTCCAAGTCAGGAAGGTCTCCGGTTTGGGGCCTTCCATCCGCGCCTTCTCGACCAGCGGTTTGAGGGTGTCCTTGGCGAAGTCTTCCATTGTCGTGGGCAGCGCCGGCCGATCATCGCGGAACTTGACCCGCCCATCGTTCAGAGCCGCCGCCGTGTTCTTGTCATAGACCCACCGATCAAGCGTTCCGAACCTTTCCCGGAATACCCTCTCGACCTCGTGGTCGCTCGGATCGATGAAGCGATAGTCCACTTCTCGACCGAGTGCTCGGCCGATGATCGAGGCTATCTCCGGCATCGTGTAGTCAATGCCCAGTTGCTTCACCGACCGGGGCTGTTCACTTGGCGTGTCGAGTTCCCTCGCCGCGAAATCCGCGAGGTCCTCGATAGAAACCCAAGGCGCTTTGACGTCCGGGGCAAGCGTCCAGCCGATCCTATCGTGCTGCGCGATCGCGTCCCCCCATCGGGCTAGGTCCTCCATGAACCAGCCGCCCTGCAGGTGCACCAGATTAATGTTTCGTAACCGGTTGAGGATCTGGTCCAGGATATGGAAGCCCTGGCAATGGCCGGTGTTCCCGCTGACCTCGGATCCCATTGCGGTCAGGCTCACGGCAAATTTCACCGGGGAATCCCGAAGTGCGTCGAATAACCGTAGCGCTACCGCAGGATAGTGCCCATGAAAGTCCTCCGCCGCCCAGAGGGTCTTGACCATCAGGAACGCGGCGTCAGTGTCTTCGAAGAACCTGCCGAGCTCACCATCCCCCGTGTCGAAGCTGCCAAGGAAAGGTTCTGCTCCTTTGGCGACTAGGGCATCAAGGGCGGGCCCCCCTCTCGAAAGAGCTTTGACTGAATGGCCTCTGGCCAAGAGGTTCTCGGTCAGTTTGGCGCCGATCCTGCCGGTCGCGCCCACCACGGCGATACGCATGGCTCATCTCCTATCGTTGTTTGAACCGGATCCTAGAGGATTGCGCCGCGGCCCATAATTGGAGATAATGCCATATGATCTCGAAATCGGGCCAATCTCTGAATAAGCGACCTCCCTGCAGCACCGCTTGCGATCTCAGGCTGTTGCGTGGGCCGGCGATGGCGATGAGGATGGACTTCGCCGACTATGAGGCCGAGGCACACCAGCATCAGCACCCGCAAGGTCAACTGATCCTGGCGCTCCATGGCGCCGTGACCTGCACCGCGGAAAGCGGGGTCTGGATCGTTCCGCCCGACTGCGGTCTCTGGGTTCCCGGCGGCGTTCCTCACAGCAATCACGTCACGTCCAACGCTCGTCTGACATACCTGTTCGTCGAACCCGGCGCGGCCGTGCTTCCGGACGAGTGCTGTACGCTTTCGGTCTCGCCGATGCTTCGGGAGATGATACTCCGCTTAGCGGACCTATCAGAAAGCGATGCGCCGGACCCTCATGTCGATCGCCTCATGCGGGTCATGCTGGATGAACTCGCGTTGATGCCGCGTGAGAGGCTGGAGCTGCCCGTGTCCGCTCATCCAAAGATCGCCTCGATCGCTACAACGCTTTTGGCAGACCCGAGCGACCGCCGTACCCTTGCGCAATGGGCTGAGCACATCGCCGTCAGTGAGCGAACATTAAAACGACTTATGGTCGAAGAGACAGGGTTGAGCTTCGGCCGTTGGCGACGCCAGTTACATCTGGTCATCGCGCTACGGGAACTGGCCGGCGGGGCGTCGGTCCAGCAGGTGGCAGGTGACTTGGGATATGAATCCACGACGGCCTTCATCGTCATGTTCAAGAAGGTGCTTGGCACCACGCCGTCGCGTTACTTTGCCGATCGGTTTTTGAGCGCCGAACGCGCGTCTGGCTCCATCAATCAGCCCCGATCCCTAATCTCGACTTGAAATTGCCCTTCGTCAATAATATCTGAGCATCACTTCCCGATGAGACGATGTCCTGCTCGCTGCAATCGCCGCGGCGTTTGACATTGTCCCGGGATACAGAAGAAGGCGCTCCTCTCACGGGTCGAGCGCCTTTTTTGTCTCCGATGTGACCGCCAATGTGGCGCTGCCCCTTGACCGAAACCGCTTTGCGGAAGAGATCTGCACTAAAACATTCCGTGGGAAAACATGCCATTTTTTCTGGTGACGCAGACATCGCTGGTCGAAGCTCAAGACGAGCAGGAGGCCGCTCAAATCGGCGTCGACCGCCTCCGCTCCGGAGGACAAGCCACGGTTTCGGTGAAATCAGACGAAACGACAATCACGCACGTCGTTGTCACCGCAGTGGTCGAAGAGCCTCTGCCGGTCTCGCCATCCGAGGCCGCCGATCCATCGCCTGCTGCTGCTGTCCCCGAAGCCGGTCCTACTGCACCAGAAAGCAGGAAACTGATCCTGAAGCGTATGATGGTGGAAGCGCTGGCCCTCTTGGGAAGCCGAAAGTAGCCCCCTCCTCGAGGCATGGCCGCCGCCTGCATCTATCGTCTTCGCGCTCCGGCTCGAATTGAAAAGTGGGGATTGAGAAAAGAGAAAAGCAGGAAGGATGAACCGGTCGCAGATCGATCCTCCTGCCGCCGCTATCGCTCAACCGCCGCCTGCGTCATCCCGGCTGGTGGTCCTTCGCAGGGCTGACCAGCCCCGCTCGTCCTGCGCAGCAGGGACGCTCGGCCGCAGTTGCGGCAGTCCGGCCGCTCGGCGGTCAGGGAGGTGTCTTCGCGAAAAGATGAAGACAGGAAGGGCTGGCAAGGCGCCGGTCCGGAACCTCCCGAAAGGAAAAATCCCATGCAGATCATGAGGGTTGACCCACGTGCGCTGAAGGAAAACCCCGACCGGATGCGCCAGTCGAAGTCGTCGCCGCAGGCCGACGCGCTGATGCTTGCGACGATCAAGGCCGTCGGCATCGTCCAGCCGCCGGTGGTTGCCCCCGAAACCGACGGCGGAAATGGATATATCATCGACGCCGGGCATCGCCGCGTGCGCCTTGCCATCGCCGCAGGCTTGAACCAGCCGCCCTGCAGGTGAACGAGCTTGATGCGCTGTAACCGGTCGAGAATTTGATCCAGGATATGGAAGCCTTGGAAATGGCCCGTGTTTCCACTGAGTTCGGATCCCATCGCGGTAAGGCTCACGGCCAACTTCACGGGAGAATTTCGAAGTGCGTCAAAGAACCGAAGCGCGACCGCGGGGTAGTGCCCATGAAGGTGCCGCCGACGCGGCATCGGAAACCTCGCTATCGTTGTCGACGCCTTACCTCATAAAAAATGCCCTTCTCAAAAGATACTTGGTTTCAATTAGTCATGAACTCGACAACCGCCTCCCTTGTCTCGACCGGGCGCTCTTCTGGCAGCCAGTGCGCGCAATCGGCGATGACGCCGCCTGTAACATTGGTCGCAAATTCTTGTAGCATTCCAAGCATTTTTAAGCGGTAATTATGTTGGCCGCCTAATGCCAGTACAGGGCGATGTCACTTTGTTTCAGCGAAGCGAGACGGGGTGTCTGCCAGCAAACTTATGCGGTTGCGCTGGTCGCAGCTTTCCATTGCGCCATTGCGCGGATGCGATGAATGTGCACGGCCAGGGCTGAGCGTTTCTGGTGTGGTTGCACGAACAGATTTTAAGTCATCCCTCCGGATCTGTCGTTGGCCTCAGATGCTCGTCGATCAGCTCCCGAGCCGCCGCGAACACTCCGCTGTCGTCGTAAGCGTGACCCATGCAATCACAGCCAAAAGGTAGCCACAATCAAAGATATTCCGGCAAGCGCCACGCCAATAACCATAAAAGCACTTTTCCATTCCGGCTCGATATCAGGCAATTCTTCGTTCATCGCATCCGCCGCTGTTTAGTATGCCGCCGAACATTCGGTCGATCGTTCAAACGTGGATTAAGGTGAAAAGATCCAGCGGCGGAAGAATTTTGGGCCTTACGGTTTTCCCTGTCCCAATTGAATTTCGGTATTTGTGTCCAGAACGATGTGTAGATCCCGGATCATGCCGGCGGCGTCTAATAGCGCCGCACGGACTGTATCGTCCTGCGCGACACCAGCTTTGACTAAAGCGGACACGGTTTGCAGGTCTATCGCAGCGTCAGTACCCATCCCGGATGCTGGAATCCCGATCGCCTCGCGCATATCCCGAATTGTGGTTACCGCTCGATCGAGTAAGCGCTGTTCCTCGAAATCGGTGATCCGGCCTATTTCATTCGCCGCTCGTACCAGTTCTGTGATGAAGTTGTGGGTGGCAGTCATTTGCGCCGTCCTGGCATCTCACGTCCCATAGCACGTGCGACTTTTCGCCAATCACGACCGCCCATTCCAGGCATGCGCAACAGTTCCATATTGCTGAAGGGGATCAGGTCCTCGACTGTTTCATGACCGAGCTGCGTTAGTAGGGCGAGGAGACCGGGTTTCAGTTTCAGATCTACTAGCTTTGTTACCATGCGCTAATAGGCGCTGATTGGTGCAAAAGTGCAATATGGCGAATTATATAAATGACAGTCGCCGAAATCGCTGGATCGATCCTGCCTCGCAATATCGGCGAGCGAACATATGGTTGACGCCGGGGGCGCTCTGCCCCTTGGCATGAGGCAGAGCCAAGGGCCCTTTAGGGCGCCTTGTGCGAAACTTTCGTTGGGGGCGTCAGCTTCGCGCGGCGGCGCATACCGCAAACAACTGACAAAAAGCTGAACGATGCCAGTGCTCGCGCGAAAATATCGGTAGGGAAACTCTACCCAAGCGCGCGAATTTCACTTTCCCAATCATAAGCAAAGTCTATAATATAGAAATGCAATATTATCTGCACCAAGATGATGACGGCGACTTTTCCATCCTCGACACGCGGACCTTCGAGGTTGTCACGCGTTCTGGCGTCAAGCTGGACAGATTGCATCTGGAGGCCGCCAAGAGGCTTCTTAACCTGCTGAAAGAATTGGACCGGCGCAGGGAGATGCCAAACTAATCAGCTGCCTGTTCGTCGGTAAGCCAGCCTGACGCTCGCCTGCACTCAACCAGGAGTGCCCATGGCGATGTCACCTTATTGTTGGTTTAACAGTTGGCGGATAATCGGGTTGGTATGAGCCAGCCGCCGATCAGTTACAAGAACCACCGTTTTCCGCCAAAGATCATCGCCCATGCGGTGTGGCTGTACTTCCGGTTCCCCTTGAGCCTATGGTTGGTTGAGGAAATGCTGTTGGAACGCGGTATCATCGTATCTTACGATACGATCCGGCGATGGAGCCGCAAATTTGGTGCAGTTTATGCCAACGAGTTCCGTCGCGAAAGGATATCTGGCATCTTGATGAGGTCGTAATTTCCATTGGCGGCCGAAAGCATTGGCTATGGCGGGCTGTTGACCAAAACGGCTATGTTCTCGACGAGATCGTGCAGGCCCGCCGCGATACCAAGGCTGCCAAGCGATTGCTGGTCAGGTTGCTGAGGATGCAGGGCATGTCGCCGAAGCGCATCGTCACCGACAAGTTGCGCTCATATGGAGCAGCAAGGCGCGATGTAATGCCGGGCGTTGAACATCGATCCCACAAGGGCCTTAATAATCGAGCGGAGAATTCTCACGTTCCACTTCGAAAGCGGGAACGGATGATGCAGGGATTTCGATCGGCGGGCGGCTTGCAACGTTTCATCTCAGTCTTTTCAGCCGTCAGAAATCTGTTCGTGCAACCACACCAGAAACGCTCAGCCCTGGCCGTGCACATTCATCGCATCCGCGCAATGGCGCAATGGAAAGCTGCGACCAGCGCAACCGCATAAGTTTGCTGGCAGACACCCCGTCTCGCTTCGCTGAAACAAAGTGACATCGCCAAGCCCAGCCATGAAGGTGTGGCTTACATCCAGACGTGTTCTGCTGCCAATCGGCGGCCGCCACATCGACGCCCCCAGCGAGGCAGCGCCCTCCGCTGCCTGAGGGAATATCAGCGGATGGACGCCGCCCGACGCCATGCGCAGCTTCCTCCGGTAAATCCCCATAAGCCACCGCAATCTCTTTGAGCTTGCATCCGGACGGAACGCACGGCGAGGCAGTCGGTCCCGTCTCCCCTTGGGACGCTACGCTGAGGCTCCTGCGGCCGCCCTGTTGTTCGCCCTAAGCGTGGCGAGAATGCCCGAAATCCCGCCCATGGCGGCGCGACGCTGATTTCCCCGATACTCTTCATTCCCGTATTCGCAGCGCCTTTGGCGCTGCGTGGGCTATGATTATGGCCGTCGTTTGCGTGGGGGCTGAATTCTAGCGGTTTTGGTTAGCGAGATTTCGCCTGTAATATTGACGAGTTTTCAGCACACAGAGGCTTCGGTAGGGTTTATACTGCAGTCGCACGCTCAATCTAGTGGGCGACTTTCTTCGGTAGACTATGGTCTGCCCACTCCCTTTTCGGTGTCGGCTCGCCCATGAAATTCGAAAGCGGCGACAGCGGCCCTGAACAACAAACGGGCATGGATATACTGTAACCGCATATGTGCTCAGAAAGCACTTTGGTGGAGGGCATTTACACCACCTTCCGCATTACGGGAACAAGCAGCATAACTCTCGCGCTCGTCCAACTCAGGGCCAAGGCCACGATGAAGGTTAGCAGGAATTTGACGCCCGCCGGTAGGCTCTGACCGAGCAGCAGCCGTTGGCACCACAATACAAACAGGTAATGGACCAGATAGATGCCGTAGGCGCAACGCGTTAGCTTGTCTATCCAAGGATGAGGCTTGCTAACCCCCCCCCGGAAAAGCGCGAGAAAGCCAAAGCAGCTGGTGACGCAACTGACCACCCAGAGAATAGCTTCGAGCGCTTCGCGTTGTGGCGTCGACAGTAGGGCGGTGATTGAAATGCGAGGCACTATCACCAAAAGATTGTAGGCTATGACGCAACCCAAAACCCACAAGGCCCAGTGGCGCGCCAACGCGCCACTGGGCGCCAGCAGCCCACGGTCCACGCCGCCTCTTCCAATCCAGACTCCAGCCAGAAACCACAACAGGTATAGGCCGAAACGACAGGTCTGAAAGTAGAACGGCCGAATTAGGAATATGGACCAGCCTCCGAAACCAAACACCTTCAAGGCTGGAAAATAGGCCACCCCGCATGCGAAAAGCATCGCCGCTGCGGCAAGCAGCGGGCGACGTTCCAACCATATCTCTTTCGACATCAGGGCCATGTCGCGCCTTGGTCTCGCGAGGAAGACGGCGGCGACGATGATGTCAAACAACAACAATACCCAGACAAACCAGAGTGGCCCTGGGGTGATGCCGTCCGTGAAGATATTCTGGCGCCAATAGTTGGCAAAGCCTGCTTCATGCCCCGTTATCCCCCAGGAAGAATAGTAGGCTACCGGCATCAGCGTAAGGGCCACCACCACGAACGGCGCGCCCAGCCTAAGCACACGGTTCTTCAGAAACGCCGCGGCACCTCCTCGCTGTAGCGATGGCCAGACAAACAAGCCGGAAACGAAGAACATTAGAGACATGAAGAATACGTCGTTGAAGTTCTCAGCGTAATCCAGGAGGATCCAGCGCATCTCGTCGACGATAGGCGCGGTCGATCGCAGATAATGGGCCGTATCGAGGTGAGCAAAGGTGGTGTAGGCAAGCGCACTGTGATGAGCCACGACCATGACCGTTAGCGTCGATCGCAGGTAGTCGATCGCGACATCTCTCGACTTGAGGACAACTTGCGGCCCAGTTAGGTTCGGCGACGAAGGTTCGGCGGTATAGGTCATATCTAGACGCTATGCCGAGCGCCGAGGGCGAGGCAAGATGACAGACATTGTAGAAAAAGCATTAGGGATCAGTGGCCGGGTCGGCGTGATCGGAGGTCGTCTTGTCCTTCGGGCGAAGTCGGACCCGAGCACCAAGCTGTTCATCATCATCGCCGTCGGCATCGTTGCTACCGTCCCGGTTAACGCTACGTCGACGTTATTGGAAGCTGCCCGGATGCACCGCACACTCAATAGTTGGGAGCCAATTGTGTGGGAGGTCTCAAGCGCACTCATCATGCTGTTGCTCGCGCCGCTAACCATTCTGGCGCTGGCTGGTTTCCCGATGAAGGCAAGGGCTCGGCTCAACCAGTTCGCTATCCACGCAGCGTTTACTCTCCCCTTTTCGCTCACCCATGTCGTGGGCATGGTTGTTTTGCGGAAGCTCGCCTACGCAGGATTTGGTTCTGCCTATCAGTTCGCCCACTTCAATGTGCCGGGCGATCTGGCCCGCGAGCTCATTTACGAATGGCGAAAAGACGCTTTGACCTACGCTGTTTGGGCTGCGATCTTTTATGCTTTGCAGCACGTAAGGACGCGACGGGGTAATACCAACGAGGCAAAGGCGACGGGAAGCTTTGAAGTTCGCGAGGGCGGCCATCGGATATTCGTCTACCCACCGGAGATTTGCTGGGTCGAGGCCGCAGGAAACTATGTTCAGCTGAACACCCGCGACCGATCCTATATGCTTCGCGGCACGCTAGGTGCCTGGGAAGCGCAACTTTCTTCACTTGGCTTCCTGCGCATTCATCGCTCACGCATAATCAACGTCGGGCACGTTCGCGCCATCCACTCAATTGATGGTAAGGAATTCGCAGTTACCCTTGACAATGGGCAGACAATCAAAGGCAGTCGTCGATTCCGCGGAGCGCTCGAACGCCTGACGCCGATACCGAGTTGAGCTTACAAATTCCCAACGCACCTCTTAAGTGCAGAGCAGTTTTAACTGCTACCAATGATCGCGAATCCGGAAATGGCGACCCGTATGCCGCCTCAGGACCGGAGCCTGCAGAAGCTGTCTGCCGTCGCCGAATTCGTTCGAGAGGATGTATCTGGATCAATTCCGAAGGCTTCTGAATATGGCGCTATCAGCTCTATTCCGATTACATAAACCGCATTTCGTATATCCTTAGGATGATAATATTGATCTGTCCGCTGTTGGGGTTTTCTGCGGTGGGCTTCACTTGGGTGCCAAAGACTTCGAAGAAGCGATCAACGATTTAATTTCATAAGAAATATACGACTTTAGCACTCTGTATTCGCCTTAGGGGGGCCAGGGGCTTCGCCCCTTTCTCCCCCCAACAGGTCTTCCGCCCAACTTCCTTCGCTGCACTCCGTGCAGCCGGTTCCCCGCGAAGACTGTTGTCCCCTTCCATCCCCACCGCTCGCGCGGCCCCGGGAAGCAGAACGCGGTTCTGCTCCGTGTTCGATTTGAACAATCAATGGAAGGACTAACACCATGGACAATATCGCCATGACCACCGAAACCCTCATCGAGCCGGTCAGCATCCGTGCGGCCATCGAGCAAATCCCGCTGTCACGTCTGGTGCCGAGCAAGACCAACGTGCGCCGCGTCAATGCTAGCGTCGGTGTGTCGGAACTGGCCGACAGCATCGAGGCCCTGGGCCTTATCCAGAACCGGACCGTGCGCAAGGTCAAGAAGGCCAAGTATGAAGTCGTGGCAGGTTCGCGCCGCCTTGCGGCACTCAACCTGTTAGTCAAGGAGGGGCGGCTGGCCGAGGATGCCGAAATCCCGTGCAACGTCCGCGACGACAACGACACCGAGCTTTCGTTGGCGGAGAACGTGCAGCGGGAAGCCATGCATGTCGTGGATGAAATCCTCAGCTACCGGCAGCTTGCCGAGGACGGCATGGCGCCCGATGTGATTGCCTCCCGCTTTGGGCAATCGGTTATCACCGTGCGCCAGCGGCTCAAGCTAGCGAACCTCTCGCCTACCCTCCAATGTTTTGCGAGGCTTTGAATGGCTGTTGCGCGGGATATCACCTGCGTTCCAACAGGTCACAACTCATAATACGATTAGCTCCCGATCAATTGTAGGATTCTGCAGCGTCTGCAATATTCATTGTCGGCGCTACCGCCACGAGCCGGTAAACCCAAGGTCAGCGAGGAGGCACGATGGATGCTATGACGGAAACAGACGCAGCCGGTCGAGTTCAGGAGATTCTGACGGCCATCAAACCCCTGGCCGCTGAATACTACCGTCTGACTGGCAGGCCTCTTGGCGTCATCGGTGAAGTTGCCGCGCCCCTTGCAGCCGAAGTCCTCAATCTGGAATTGGCGCCGCCACGTACGGTAGGCTACGACGCCATTCGACATCGTACCGATGGCAGCAGGGAGCATATCCAGATCAAAGGGAGAGCTTACAGCGTACATCCGCACCCGAGTCAGTTGCTCGGCCGGGTCAAACAAGCCGCCGACTGCCATACCGTGCTGCTCGTGCTCCTCGACAACGTAACACTGGATCTTTGTGAGATCTGGGAAGCACCTTATTCAGAGGTCGCAGAGCAATTTGTCATGCCGGGCTCAAATAGCCCGGCGCGGGGTGCACTTAGCGTCATCGAGTTCAAGCGCGTTGCCATTAAGGTTTGGCCCGTCGACTGACCTTCGCCTACGGCGACCAGTCGCCAGCATCCACCTCTACCCCTTAATTCGTGCACAGTATCGTACACATACACAGAATTTATAAGATATTATCAAGTAATAACAACAAGTTATGCATTACCATATGGGACTTAAAATGTAGTGGAGGTCGTGCCAATGGCGCGAGAACCTTTCCTTCTTTAGGTTCTCCTGCAAGCTGTAGACATGTGCCGCCGTTGCCTTCTCCCAGAACGTAGGCTCGACCTTCATCGTCCGCACAGTGGCGGTCGGAAAGGTAACGGTAGGTATTACCCGCTGAGCATAACAGTCGATGTTCTTCGAAATCGTTGGCTCGCCGGTCGAACGAGCGCCAAACTCCAATAGCACCGACGAACGGACGTAGCTGTACCCCGAGAAATGGCTATCGAAGTTAACATTGAGAGTTTCGCTGCTCTCCTGCACAAGCTTGGCGCGAAGTCCGTCCTTTGCAATGGCTTCTTCAAGGACAGGCGCGAGATCATTGCGAATCCATTCGGGAAGCTTCTCGCGCACCGCGTTTGTCAGCTTGCTTTCCTGACTCTTGGTCGGCGGAATTCCATCTTCATCGAAGTTCATTCCAGGAAGGAAGCGTCGGATGTCATAGGTTAGGTCGACATCCTCCGAGAATCCGTCAATCAGGCCGTATGCCTTCGACAGTGACGTGCCGCCTTTAAATGACAGCACGCCGCCGAAGTCCGACGTGAAGACGGCGTTGAGAACCCAAACGACCATTACGTCCTTTTCTAGGATGTGAGGGGCAAGATTGAGTTCATTCGAGGCGAAGCTGAGTAGCCGTTCCCGGGCATCCCAGTCGAGCTCAATGAAACTAGTCGACGAGTTCCGCCTCGCTTATTGCTTTCACCATCCACGCGGGAACGCTCCGCTTCATCTTCGAAACCTGCTTCCACTCCCCGGCGGTCAGCTTACTGCGTACTGCTTTTGCGAGGGACACTGCGCTTTGCGGGCCCAAGTGTGCAATCGCCCTGATTGCTTCGCCTGCCTTGGAGTTCGGCATTGCCATCTGCCAGGCAGGCGCATGCTTCAGGAAGACCTTCCGTCGTCCGAGCATAAGAATCCCGGCCTTTCCCGTCGTGAGGAAAAGCTCTTGCACAGGCACTTGGGTCGTCAGACCTAGGTTATTCGCCGCCCTCGTGCCGCTTGGAGCAATCCGCTCGCCAGTGATTTTTCCGTACGAGCTGACGACCTTTTCCGCAGACGGTGGGTACGTGCCAAACTTGCTTTCCTGGGCGGCTACATACATTCCTCGCGCCACACGGATAACCTTCCCGGCTGCAGCAAGCCGACTGAATGCCTTATCAACAGCAGTCCGAGACCCGAGGGAAAGGAATTCTTTCGGGGTCACAATCTTGCCTGCCGGTGCCCGGCGAAGCCGTTGGATGATAATATTCTTCATTTCTTCCATGGATACTCCCCCGTCAGAATAAACATGCGTATTTCGGACACCAGTCAATGGTAACCAACTGATTTAATACAATTAATCTCTCAACCAAAAAGGGTTACATTACACGCGAATCTAAATAATTTCGGTTTTGATGCGGAAACTCAACGACGACGGTGTTCAGGGCAACTGAATGTGGGCAGTGGAGCACCGCGCTAGTCGAGCTCCTGGAGCGGCAGTCTCGCAGGGCCTACCGGGATCCTTAGGGGCTTTCGAGAACCGACGAAAGCAGCGCCGGGGAATCAGCGACGCCCGCCGTTTGACAGGATTGATTTACCCCACGGGAATCGAAGTCCGGCAGGAAACTCAGGGACGCAGACGGTGATTATCACAGTTCGCGATCATCTTCGTCGCGCGACAGCACGTCGTCACTTCCACGAACCGAGGCGCCTGAGTTCGGTTCGTCGGCGCGACCTAATCCTGTGATCTCGTCGCGATGCCTCGTCGAAGCCGGCAGGCGCTCCACATTCAACATTTGCGCTTCGCTAGGCTCCTCGGTCAATGCACCGCCACCGGATCTGGGATCTTGCCCACGATGGATGTCCAATACCTCACCTTTACCAGCTGGCCCGTCTCTGCCAGATTGATGGCGAGAGCGTTCGACACGTTCGATTGCCACGCGCAGCTCTTCATCGGTCTCGGCGATTTCTCGGATCAATGAATTTCCAGCAACTCCAAGTTCAGCGGCACGCGTGATCTCCACCTTGAGATTTTCTCGAAGCATTCTCACATCGGCCTGAACATCGCCGGCATCCGCTCGTTCGATCGCTTCGCGACAAAATTCCAGATCGAGCATGACCTCATTTGCAACTTCGACTGCCCTATAACCGTGTCGGGCGACCGCGTCGCCCCACCGCTCGTTCGTATCGTTAGCGGTTTCGATGCGTTCGCTTATCGGTCCGTCTTGTTCCGCTTGCTCCATCAATGCGCGTCTGGCGGCCATATGTTCCCTCGTCGCGGCAACGATCCGCTGAAAGTCCTCCTGCTCATCGGCCGGAGCACTACGCTCAGCGTTAAAGAGCGCAATCTCAACTCGTCGTTCATAGCCTTCAAACTCGACCCTGTTCATCTGAAGCACTTCATCATCTCCGAAAACAACCTCGACCAATGTAACTAAATTCGTATTGAAATGCGAGAGGGAGTTGTCCTTCGATACTCCCGCGTCAAAAGATCGAGATCCCGCGATTTCGGCCATAGTTAGGCGCGCCGACTGCGCTTTTATATAGTTTCGGCTCGTCAGCTCCTCCTCATCTTGAGCGAGGACTGACCACTCCGACTTAGCGACTTCAGTATACCTCCGGCCCTTCTCGGTATCGGTCGAATGCCGAATGTCCCGCCGCTTATCGTCATATCTCCGCTGCCCCGCCTCGGTCGTTCCCTCATGTTCGGTACGCCCAAGCCGGCTTGTCGGTCGCACCTGATTTCGATGGTAGGGCGGAGGGCTTGCCCGATCACGTCTGTCTGTCATCTCCATGCGGATCCCGTGTTCGCGGGCCTTCTCGGCCATTGTGACGCGCCAGCGCCGGAACGAAGCAATGGAAGTCTCAATTCTGTCTCCCGCGTCAGAACGCATCGCCACGATCGCATGAATATGGACATGAGGTCGTTTGCCCCCTTCCCTCTCATTCTTCGGATCGTTCGACGGATCATGGAGAGAAAAGACATAACGATACCCTGAGAATTCCTGCCCGAGAAACTCCCGCGCTGAAGCATGAAAGCGATCGACATCAGTTCCTGCCCTGGCTGAAAGAATGAGGTGCATGACATCGCGCGGTTTGCGACTGTGCAGTTGATCGCGCCATTCGAGCCGGACGAGGTCACTTGCCTGCGTTGGGTTCTCGATAGTCTGTCCGCCCTCGTCTCTTGCTCCACCGTGCTGCTCAACAAGATCACGTAGCCGGCTAGCACCATAATCCACGCCGTTCCCATAGCCAGTGAATCGAAAGACCATTGATTGAACGGGACGGTGCTCCTCGCTGGCCAGACGAAGCTGGACGATTTCGGAAGACTTGCGATCTCCAGTCAGGCGTTCGCCCCCGCTGTCACGCAACACGCAAACGCCATCAATCCTGTAACCTGGCGCAGCATCATATGGCGTAATCGCATAGGCAAAACTGCGATCACCCAGTCCACGTTTGAGGAGTGCGTTTGCCTGGAAATGCAAATCATATCCATGATCGAACCCGCCGTTGACCTCAACGAAGAACGTCCCAAGGTCTCGGCTTTTCGCGCGGTTCTTCATGAGATGATCCCACTCCCCGCGGACGGATGAAAGCTCATCCGATCCGCGCAACTCCTCACCCCGCTCATTCTCGACGGCAACTTTTCCGTTTCGGGAGATGTAGCTGACCATCGCCGAGAGCCGCCCTCCTCCGCCAAAGGACGCCACCTTCACGACGGCGGGCTGGCTACCATTGGCGAGTGCGGAAAACCGGCTGCGCATCGATGGCTCGCCGGGCCATCCTTGCGATCTTCCATCGTGGCGACCTCGATCTCCTCGCGTGAATCTCGAAGCGGGGCCAGCAGAACCAAACGCGCCGGCCGCAGGACTGGTAGCCGCGCTTCCCCGGCGCCGATATTCATCGTCCTCCAGCGCTCTATTGCGTAGCCGCAATCGCTCATGCAGCAGAGCAGCCTTGCGGCCTTCCCATTCCTTCTCGAACGCTCCGAGGAAAAATTCCACTAAGCCAACCCGCGCCGACGAGCGGCACGCGCCCCATGCGTTCGGAGTTCGATCATGATTGAGGCCGCGACCTTCTGAACGTCACGCAGCGCGCTCAAAACCTCACCCGGCTCCATCCGGCCGGCACTGTTGGCCGATCGTGCCAATCGGTCGAGATTCGCCCCGATCGCTCGCATATCCAGGAGCAACATATCGAGAATAGCCCTGTCATCCTCCGTAAAGAACGGGAGAACGCCGGCACCTTCAAGCATGAGCGAACGGATGAAACTCGAGACTGTTATGCCGGCAGTGGCTGCCGCGTGCTCAACGGCGGCATACTCGGCGACGGAAAGGCGAGCGTGCACGACACGGGCCTTTACCCCGCCCACCAATGGTCCGTTCTGTATTCTTTTTACATTCGCAGCCAACGCGCCATCCTCAACAGTGAGTGCGGCAGCTCTATCGACGGCGTGTCCGTCGATTGTCAGCAAATATGTATCACAAATTTGCGTATCCTGCCAAAACAAAACTAAACGAATTTAGTTTACTCTTCAAGCCCACTCCGTCGCTCAATGCAGCCCTTCAACTCACTCTGCCTGCGATGAATAAATGACAAGATGCGCACGAAATCTCGAGAGGGTCGTGGATTTATAAGCTCTTGCTGATGACGAATAGGGAAACTGGTGGGGACACCTCATCCCTCGATCCATGGGGCAATCGATATTCCTCCACCACTGGATCCCGGACTCTAGGCACGTTCCTATAGCGCTACTAGTTACATTGTGAGAGATCGCGACACCTGATATGTGCAGCTCCCAGCCGATCGATCGAGCGCACGACGGGAGAGAGATCGCGCCGACCTCAGAAAGGTGGCTCCGCGCTCACGCGGCCATCGAGTTCAGCATAGAGCACCTCGCGCTCGGCAAGCACCAGTTCAAGTTCCGCTTCGATCTGGCGCCGCTCCGGAAGGCTTGCGGCGTTACGTGCCTCGGCGCGGAGTTCCTCGATTTGTTGTTCGATAATCATGATTGCCGTCTCCTTGACGTTTGTGAGAGATGACAGCGGCGAGCTGGGTGGGCGAAGGCAAGTCAAGGCTCGCCATGGCGACCGGCGGAGCCGGCGCGCGGAGGGGCCGATTTTGTCGTAGCGCAGTGAAACGAAGCGAAGAGAAAATTGGAGGGGCCGTGCGGCCTTGAGTTGACTTTGTCCGCCCGGCACAATTCGCCGATCTGAGCAGACAGGGTTCACTCTCTTGGGGCACCCCTTCTTCAATGCACCAGGGATGATCCAATGGAATCGAAGGTGGCAGAGAACACTCGGCAACTATTGCGCTGATGGCGGTAGCTTGAGCGCGCGCGCTGTGACGGGCCAATATCCATCAGTTTTGTGAATCGAACACCCTTTATCGATTCAAAACACTCGTTGGACGCAGGTGGAGGTGGTCGGCATGCTGTGCGGCATGGCCCTTTGCATCTTTAGGCTTTATTGCCAGCGTATCGATAAGACTAGAAACATGGCGCGCTACTATGCGCTTTCCATGCAGCCAACGTTGTTTGGCGAAATCTCGGTTGTGCGTTGCTGGGGGCGCATCGGCAAGCGTGGTGGGGAGAAGGCCGAGCTGTTCACGACAGAGAAGGAAGCCATCGCCTATTTTCTTGAACTGGCGCGAAGAAAGCGGGCAAAGGGATATCGCCCCGTCGGAACCTGTGGAAATCCAGGCGGTTTGAACCGGTTTACCGAGCCGGCTCAATGACAGAACCGGCTGCCGGTGTCAGAGATTCTGAATCAATCCGCAATTGGGAGACCGCTATGACCACGACCAATGAAATTGCTGACAAGATCGCTAGTGCGCATGGCCTGACCAAGACGCAGAGCAAGACGATTGTCGAAGCTGTTATCGCCTCTATCACCGACGCCGCAATTGCCGGCAACGAAACCTCCCTGCCCGGTTTCGGCAAGTTCAAGGTCAAGGCAACACCAGAGCGCGAGGCGCGAAATCCGGCGACCGGTGCCACGATCAAAGTGGCCGCCGCGAAGAAGCTGACATTCACACCTGCCAAGGCGCTGAAGGATGCGTTGAACAAGTGACATGACAAAGCCCCGCTCGGTGAGAGCGGGGCTATTTGCCAGCCATCAGCGGCGTGTATTGCGCGACCAGATGAGCTGGAGACCTTCCTGCCCCTGGACTTCCGTGAGCGTTGCGTAGATCGGGGCGGCAAAGCTAGGGTCGTCGAGCTTGACGGAAATGTAACACCGCTCGCTCTCCCGAGCCTGCTTCTGCCAGCCGGCGCCGAATTCGACGTTTCCAGCGAGAACCCGGAAGTCGGGGGCGTCCTCCGAGGAGCGTTCGACACGGACGATCTTGGCCTTGACGTTGAGGTTAAGTGTTTTGATCGTGCCGGAGAAGCCATTTTCGGATGCGGTGAAAGAACCGATTGTTGCCATTGCCGTAATCCTTTTCGGTTGTTCGGGCCGCGCCCATCGCGACCTCGATGGCTGTCGACAAGACCGGGAACGATCGGACCGCACCCCTTGGGGCTGTAACGAAGTGGAGGACGGCCATCGGCCGAGGCTTTCTTGGCTATCGCGAGGAATGTCCGCGCAGCGGACAGGGGAAGAAAACGAGCCAGGCCGTTGCGGGACAACGATCGAGCCGAGCGCGCGAGGCGATTTCCGGTCAGACATGCCCCATCGAGCCCGCGGGGGTGAGCCATTGCATCGGAACAGGGGAGAGGTTGGACTCATTCGGTGCGCCGCATACCGCCAGCGAACTCAAGGCGGGACCAAAACATGACCACACGAAGGGCAATTCCTCAGGAGTGCGTGCCGCCCGATTGAGTTGCATCGTGGTTGTCCTGTTCAGCAGATTTCTGAATTGGTATGTGCCTATTGGCCAAAGCAGACGCTGCGCACCAAGCGCAGCGATATATCCTGACAGCCAACTGAAAAATGACGGCATCAGGTGCAGCGCGCGCTTTTCCCGGCCGAGGGACTGCAGCAGGACGACGCTTGTTGGTCGACGAGCCAGCGATCACGCGGCTTGCAGCTTGCTGGCCGTGCTGCGAGTTCGATATGGAGATGTCCATCGCGAAGAGTGGGATACGCAGCTTGGTAGAGCTGTATCGGCCGCACACCGTCGCTGACCTCGAACGTCAGCCTGGCGGATCCGTCGAGTTTTACGTGTTCCGAAACTTTGCGGATGATATCAGCGAATTTTCCGGTCGGCATATGGGTGCGCTCGCCCTCGTCGATGTCCCAGAGCTGCACGAAAATCTCCGTCCAGGCCTCCGGATTGGCACCGCAGTCAAGCGCGGCGAACTGGCCCGCCTTCACCTCCGTCACATGATAGCCGCCCTTCACAGGCCGACCGTCGTAGTGGAAGACGAGCGGCAGATGCTTCGCTGTCGCAAGAGTTTCGAGAAGCAAACCAAGGCTGATATCGGTGCTCCGAATTTTCGAGTTGTCGATCGCGTTCATTTGGAGTAATCCATATTTCAATGCTTCAAGGATGATTGAAATATGGACCAGCGTCAAGCTCTAGGTGCCTTCTCCGCCCTCTCCCAGGAAACCCGTTTGCAGATCGTGCGCCTGCTCGTCGTCGCCGGTCCGGATGGCATGGCCGCCGGCGCCTTGGCCGAGAAGGTCGAGGTCTCGCCGTCGAACATCTCCTTCCATCTGAAGGAGCTCGAGCATTCCGGATTGATTGCCGCGCAACGACAATCCCGCTCGATCATCTACACCGCCAACTATGAATCTCTGGGCGGTCTCATACGCTTCCTGATGGAAGACTGCTGCTCTGGACATCCCGAAATCTGCGCGCCGGCCGCAGCGGTTGCCGCGTGCTGTGCACCAAAAATGGAGGAGGAACTGCAATGAGCGCCGATCACATCTACAATGTACTATTTCTGTGCACGGGCAATTCCGCCCGCTCGATCCTGGCCGAAGCCATTCTCGAGGCCGAGGGGAAGGGCCGGTTCCGTGCCTTCTCGGCCGGGAGCCAGCCCAAGGGAAAAGTCCGTCCCGAGGCGTTGAAGACGCTCGAGGCTCTCGGATACCGCGCGACCGGCTTCTCTTCGAAGAGCTGGGACGTCTTCGCAAAACCTGGCGCGCCTCAAATGGATTTCATCTTTACCGTCTGCGACAACGCTGCCGGCGAGGCCTGTCCGGTCTGGATCGGTCATCCGGCGACGGCTCACTGGGGGATCGAGGATCCCGCCGCCGTCGAGGGCTCGGAGGTCGACAAGGGCCGAGCGTTTGCCCAGGCCGCCAAATTCCTGAAGAACCGCATATCGCTGTTCGTGAACCTGCCGCTCACCACGATCGACAAGCTTGCGCTGGAAACCAAGCTGCACGAAATCGGCCGTATCGAAGGCAGCACCAACGGCAAGGGTGAGGTTGCCTGACGATGTCGACCTTTGTGCGCTATTTCACTGTCTGGGTGTTCCTCTGCATCGGTGTCGGCGTGGCCCTCGGGCATATGATGCCCGGCATGTTCCACGCAATCGGGGCGGCCGAGATCGCCAAGGTCATTGTCCCCGTAGCGGTACTGATCTGGCTGATGATCATCCCGATGCTGATCAATATCGATTTTGCGGCGCTCAACCAGGTCGGGCGCCACTGGCGCGGCATTGGCGTGAGCCTCAAATCCATATGACGGCGGATACCGAACGGTCACCCGCCGCTGCAATCCTTGCTTTGGGTCTCACGCAGATCATTGGCTACGGAACGCTCTATTACAGTTTCAGCATTCTCGCGCCTGCCATGGCGCGGGATTTGAACTGGTCGTCGGAATGGATCTTTGGCGCACTGTCGGCGGCTCTCTTGATCGGCGGTCTCGCCGCACCGATCATGGGAAAATGGATCGACCGCTTCGGTGCTGGCCGCGTCATGACAGGTGGCTCGGCGATCGCCGCCGTCGCACTTGCAGCTTGCGCCTTCTCTTCCGGCAAGGTCGCCTTCGTCGCGGCGCTGATCGCGATCGAGACGGCGTACAATCTGGTGCAATATGGCGCCGCCTTTGCTTTACTCGTTCAGATCAGGCCGCAAGTTGCTCAGCGTAGCATCACGTACCTAACCTTGATTGCCGGCTTCGCCTCAACGATCTTCTGGCCGGTCACGACGGCTCTGCATTCACATCTCTCCTGGCAAAACGTCTACCTGATCTTCGCGGCGATCAATCTTCTAGTCTGCCTTCCCATCCACGCGTGGTTGTCGCACGGCGTCAACGAAACCCGCAAACGGGAGAAAAATGAAGGAACAAAACCTGTCGAGCCAAGCCTGAAGCCATCCGCACGAACGTGGGCCTTTATCCTGATGGTCATGGGCTTTGCTCTGGAGAGCTTCGTCAACGCCGCCCTCCTCGTGCATATGGTCCCCGTACTATCCGGACTTGGGCTGGGAGCCACGGCGGTAATGGTCGGCACGCTGTTTGGTCCGTCACAGGTCCTGAGCCGCTTCACCAATATGGTCTTCGGGGGCGGCTTATCACAGCTTACGTTGGCGCTTGTTTCCGCTGTGTTGCTGCCGGGAGCGCTTGTCATTCTCATCATCACTGCGCCCTCGGTGCCCGGCGCGTTGGTGTTCGCCTTCGTCTTTGGTCTCGGGTCTGGGCTGAGCAGTATCGTACAGGGGACCTTGCCACTGGCACTCTTTGGGAGTCAGGGGTACGGAAAGCGTCAGGGACAGGTCCTGTCCATTCGTCTGGTCATCTCGTCGACCGCACCGTTTGTTCTGTCGTTCATGATGGAAAACATCGGCGTATCGTGGTCGCTTGTTGTTGCTGCTGCCGTCGGCGCCATTGCCGTTCTCGCGTTCATCGCGATTGGTCGACTGGCGCGCCTCCCTGAACGACCGCACAGCACCCTGGGCCGGGTTAGAACTTAGTCCCATATTCAGGTAGGGCAACGGATTAGCATGCGGCTTCTACCAGAGCACGAAACACCGCGTTTCCGGGATGGTCCGTGTCTACAAATTGCTCTTGATGCCATTGAAGGCCGATCGCGAACGAGTTGGAGACCACCTCGATAGCCTCGATCAGTCCGTCTTCAGCGTGAGCGCTCGCAACAACGGTTGGTGACAATTGTGCAATCGCTTCGCGATGGAAAGAATTTACATCGATGCGGGGTTTGCGAATTATCTCCGCCAAACGTGAGTCCGGGCGAATCTCGACAGCATGGAGGTAGTCCCGCTTGTCGTGTTCGACGACACTCGGAAAGGACGCGCGGAGATCGGGCGTGAGACGACAGCCGTTCAAGCACGCGAGCATTTGCATCCCGGCACATATACCAAGGACGGGTTTATCCCTCTCCAAGTAACCCTCCACGATTGCTCTCTCGATATCGAGGCGTTCCGATGGCGGGGCTCTGGACGTCTCCGCGGAAATGTACCAGCTGTCGGGATAAGCGAACCGACCCCCTACAGCCACCAAGCCATCGAACTCGTTTAAAACGACGCTCACGACTTCCGAGAGATATGGAATACCGAAGGGTAGACCTCCGGCATTGCTCACCCCTCGAAAATACCCTTTGGCCGCTTCATAGCGGGTTCCGCCTGTGCTTGTATTCTCGTCGAGAATGATTGCTATGCGGGGCTGACGCATAAGATCCGGTCTTTCGCCTGTGGTCGTTTCGACAGCGTTTTTGGCATGCTTGGCATCATGAATGCACAACAGGCGCCTCATTTCGAGACTAAGGCGTGATATCGATGTGGAAATCGACATTCATTCGGTGCTTAGTCGCGCCAGGTCGATCGCGCTTCCAACTGGCGCCACACCACACCACTCATCATCGAACATCGACAAGGCCGGCTAACAATTCCCACCGCGACGTAGAGCTGACCTGAGATGGCTGAAGTCAGGCGGCGCGAGGGCTTGCACTGGATTGGCGCGGCAATAGACCGGCTGTTGCTATCGGCTCAGGAACGGGACACGGTCGCCAGCCTGCGGCTCGCCGCTGCATCCTTGACGGAGCGGGCGATTTTCTTGAGGAAAGCTGGGCTAAAACTCCCAAGTGGCGAGGTGGCCTCGAAGTCAAAGGCCTTGTCGAGTTCGACCCGATTATATTCGTCGAGTATGATCCAGCACGGGAAATCGAGACCGGCGCGGCGGCATTCGATCTGGCTGATCGGCAGGAACAGGCGTTCGTCCCGCGGTACTTGTGAGGTTATGGCGAACAGAAAGACAACACCTGGCACGGCCGGAGTGCGCACGACGACACAGACCGGGCGTGCCCTTTGACCTGTTTCCTCCCCGGCATCCGCCTAGCGCTTCCAGAGATGGTGGAAACGGACGACGTCCCCCGCGTTAAACATGCCCGTCCTCGAGCAACTCGTCGAGTCCGTGCATCAACTCGGTGTGGACATTGTCGGGTGCGTCGTCGAGATTGTATGCGGCAGTATGGGAACGACCGAGCAGCTTTCGATACTGCTCCGCTGTCAAAATGACAAGCTTCTCCTTACCTCGTTTGGTGAGCGTCACCGGCTCGACCATTGCGGTCTCGAGGATCTCGCCCGAGGCTCGGTTCATGTCCGAAAATGAAAACTGCTTCATAGGCACCTCCAGTCAGTTTCGTATAATACGTAATCTATGCGATTTATGCGAGCTGCCGCGGTAGCAACCGCCTTGCAGGAGGGCTATTTCGCCATCTTATCATGGTGCGGCTGCAGCGCGTGCAGATATCCGACGGCCCGCTGCGCCTGCGCCGCCGCCTGGACGATAAACCGCTTGTCGTTCTTGAGAACCGTAAGCCAGGAGGCGAGGTAGCTTGCGTGGTCCGGGCGCGGTTCCATCTCGGGTGCAATTCCCAGGTCAGCAGCGAGAAAAACGGCACCAAGCTCGGCTATCAATTCCTCCCGCGCCCGCTCAGATCGATCCTTCGTGTAGCGGGATAAATCTCGATCAAGACGGTGGCGCGCGCCCGCCCAGTGGATATGCTCGTGGGCAAGGGTGGCGTAGTAGCTTTCAACGTCGCGGAAGGTCTCAATCGGCGGCATTTGGATGATATCTGGCCCGGGAGCATAGAAGGCCTTGTCACCGCCGTGACGGATGACGGCACCTGCGCCGGCAAAGAACGCATCGGCCAGCGGAAGCCTGCTGATCGGTGTAGGAACAGCATCTTTGCTCGGCGTCGTATAATTCGCAGGCAGCCCGTCGATCTGTGCAATATTGAACACGGTGTAGGCTTTGAGAAAGGGGATCTCCCGTTCGACGTCGTCGTCCTTGCCGTCGATTTCGGTTTTGCGGATCCGATTGGCGAATACGACCGTCGACCCGCTCTCGCCTTTGCGTACATGGCCGCCGAGTTCAACGGCTTGGCGGTATGTCATCCAGGTCTGCGAGGAAAATCCCCGCGCCAGACTTTCCGACCAAAGCAACAGGACATTGATACCGGAATAGGGTTCGCCGCTAAAGCGCAGGGGCCGCGAGACGCGACCACCCAACGTCGTCACGCTCCAGGGCTGCACCCAAGGGCGTACGCCCTTGCCGAGCTGCTCGACGATGAGGTCGGTGATACGCGCATAGATGTCGAAACGGGGCTGGGTCTTGGTAGCGATCTTCCTCATTTTCATTTTCCCTCTCGTCGAGCGAGCCACGCCATCGTGGCTCGTCACGGCGCAGGAGAAAGCGAAGGCCGGAGGCGGCGCACCCGCATAAACGCTGGTCGGGGCCTGCGCGGGGTCGGAGAGCGGGCCGAAACGGAAGTGGAGGACGGCTTGCCGTTGCGACCAGCCCTTCCAGGACGTAGCTAGACCGCAGACCGGGACGAGCGGCGATGCTACGCCGCACAATTCCTCGCATGAAGAAAGGCCGCAGCGCCCCAGCGCTGCGACCTCGTTCCCGGCGTTTGTCGTCAATCGAAAGCCGACATCTGCAGGGACGCAGCACGCTGATCGATCGATGAGGCGGTCGATTGGGCGCCGGTCCGTTCATAGGGCTTCCAGATTTCCCCGGTGATTTCCTCATAGGCGCTGACCACTCCTTCGGCTGCCATTCGCAGCACATGGGCCTGCAGACCCATCTCGGCCGCAAATTCGCGCTTACGCTGGGCCCGGCTGTCGAAGCCGACGGGACCATCGAGATCCTCGTCACGAGCGTCGTTGGACAGCTTCGCGGTAAGGTCACGGGCCTCGGTGACGGCGCGACTATAGAATTGGCCGGCGCCATAAGCTGAGCGGACGAAGGATCCGACAATGCGTTGCATATGAATTTGCATCGCCTTATCGGCAAGGCCGTCTTTCAACTGCGCGGCACTTTCGATCAATTGGGTGCGGTGCAGCTTGCGGATCCCATCGCTGTCAACGACAGCGTGGCCGAAGCTCTCGGAGATGCGCTGGGCCTGGGGAATGTCGGGGCAGGCATGGCGTACCATTTCGAGGGTGGTTGCGCGCTGGGCGGCCGGTCGGGCTTTGGAAGTTGAGCGATTGAGCTGTACCATGATTGATGTCCTTTGCCTTGATTGAGCGAAGCCCGAAGGGACCGTTCGTCCGGTAATGTCCCTCGGGTGCGGTCGACAGAAACCGGCGAAGCGGCTCGGCCCAAGGTCAGGGCGATGCGCGCAAGCGAGGCGAGGTCGTGGAGGATGCGGACCGCACTCGCGGTCTGCAGAATACGCGGCGTCGCCTTGCGAAGCGCGCATCGCGCCTGCCGCTGCGCGGCGCGGCACGCGGCCTTTGACCGGGGCGCCGTCCGGTTCAGACCGCAGCAAACCCGACGGACAGAACCGGAGAACCGATCCGAAGTGTCTGTTGCCCCAAGGCAGAAAGGACCGGATCGTGCGCTGCAAGCGTGCCGCGTTGGGCCGGGGATTTGATAACCCTTCAACGCGGCCGCCAGTCCGGATGCTGGTCCGGTCGACCAAATCGTGCTCGCCGTCAGATAAGTCGGGATGCCCTTGATCCGCCGGCGCCGCCAGGTGACCAATCCTGGTTGGAATGACAGCCAGCGCCATGCCTGCGCTCGATTGCCGACTGGCGCGTAGCCAACGCTCCATCACGGCGTTCCCGATCGAGGCGGAGATCTTATGAAGGGAGTTTGCTCTAGTCCGCCCGGTGGTAACGGATGCGCCGCCAGCTCAAGCCGGCGGCGCGTGAGCGTCGCTTCGATCGGCGTGACCTACTCAGCTGCCTCCCGGAACTTGGCCTCGCTTTCGGATCGAACCTCACCCGAGTCCGGATCGGGAAGCGTTACCTGATCGCCTCCTTCATTCTCAGATGTCGCAGCGGCAAAACGCGTCGCCCAGGCAGCAACGTCTTCTACGGAGGGCGCTATCCGTGAAGCAGAATGGACAAAGCGACCATCATGAAAATGCTCAACGAGCGCAGCTCGGGTGTCCTTGACCTTTATTCGTCCAGCGACGCTGGATGCCTCGGCCACCGCCTCCAGGGCGTTGCGCGAAAGGCATGACAGAAATTCTTCCGTTGCCGTGTTCGGAAGAAACTCGTCGGCACCGATCATTTCCCCGGCGATGCGAGCGGCAATTCCGCTATCGGACCGATTGCGGCGGCAGGACATCACGTCGATCAGTACAGATCGCGCGACCTGCTGCAGAGTATCGCGATCGAGAATGAGCTTGCCCTCTGCGCCGATCAGCCGGGCAGTATGCTTGCGGCTGTCGGCGTGACCATAGGGGTTGTCGGCTGACCCGCTGGCAATGGTAACGTTGGTGCCGGCAAATCCGAGGATTAGCAGCGCGATCAACAAGTCGTCGGCGATCGGCGCCCTCGCCAGCGCCTGGTGCAGGGCGTCAGTGCGGAAGTCTCCGATCATGTCGAGACCTTTCTTCGTAATATCGGGCCGGGGCTTTACTAAGTCGCGCTCTTCCAGGATGCCTTCAACACCAGCGTCCACTACCTTCACCCGTTTCGCGTCAGGTAACCGATAGGCGACCGACTGAACTGATCCGTCCCGCGGGTTGATGTACCAGCCGGTATTGTCGCCCTTACCCGGCTTGCCGTAGATCTGGCTCGCCTTCGGCGGCAGTTTTGGATGACCCCAGTCGTTGGCTTCAATGATCACGCCACGCTTCGGCAGATTATTCACAAGCCATTCCTGCTGGGCGCCGAGAAAGGCTTCGAGATCTGTCGTGTATCGGCTGTCCTCGTCCGCCGGCGCGAACAGATCTTCCAACCAAACGATACCGTAGGCCTGGGCAAGATCTTCTCCGAAGCTTGCATTCTTCGCCAACATTTGCGTCTTGGTCAGTGCGCGGGCGAGCTCCCACCAGGCAACCTGTGGCTCCTGCTTCTTCGGCTTGTACTTTTTCCAGACCTCGGCCTGCTCGTCTTGGGTCGCAGCGGCGATTGTCCGAAGCTGTTGTTCGTTCGGCATGTCGCCCCGAGCCATGTAGTCGAGAATGGCGGGGAGAATGTTAGCCAGTAGGCGTAACTTGCGGATCTGACGTGCTGGAAGGGACAGTGCCATTGCGATGGACTCTTCGGTCCAGCCAAGAGCGACCAGCCGTTCAATGGCGCGCCATTGGTCGACGGGATTCAGCGGTTCGCGGGCGATATTCTCCACGAGCGATTGCATGGCGCCAAGATCGTCCGACGGGTCCGCCAGCAAAAGCGGGATTTCCGCAAGGTCGGCGGCAATCGCCTGCGCGGCGCGCCGATGCCCGCAGACGATAATGTAGCTGTTGCCTCCTTCGGGATCGGGCTTGACGACAGGCGGCTGCACTACGCCAATCGCTTTGATCGACGCACATAGAACCGCGTCAGACTGTGGCGAGGATTGCGATTGGCGAGATCTGTCAGGATTGTCCTTAAGGCTTCGCGGATCGGCTGAAATCAACTGCATAGGATGTCCTTTTCCATTTGGGCGGACAGCGTGTCCTTCCCTCCTCGTCTTCTTCTTGAAGACAACTCCCGAACAGCAGGCTGGACCGCCGGCTGCAATTGTGGCGGAGCGGACTTGGTTTGCGGACAAGAAAGGCTCTCAGCCTTGCGGAGGACGCAGGCCCGGTCTTGCGGCCGCCACGATTGAGGATCCGTCAGCCGTCGGGCTAGTATGCAACGGATTTTCTTGAGGATTTCCCGTTCGCCGATATAATCCTTCTTTCTTTCAATCCGTTATAACATTGTTTTAGTTGCGCTTTTTTCTTCGCATCTGTGTCGCGCAACGCAATTCCGACAAAAGGGGGATAAAAAAATACCCCTTGAATAAGGACCAAATTCCCAAATAACAGCGCCCTTCTGACAAAACCTTGATAAAATCGAAGTATGGAGCGCATCACCAGATGCCGCTGTTTTTGCTCCATATTTTAAAAAATTATCCACTAAACGAACGCCGAAACATGCCGAATCTGATATAAGGGGGATAAAAGGAGACCGTGAATGCCGATCCACAATCCCTGTGCCCTTCTTGACCGCTTGTTAGAGGAGCCGAATGAAAGCACGTGGCTCGAATTCAAGGTGAACAACAAGGATCCTCGCGAGATCGGCGAATACGTGTCAGCGCTTGCAAATGCTGCAATTCTCGAGGGACGCGATCGTGCATTCATGGTCTTCGGAGTCAAAGACAGAACAAAAGAGCGCGTCGGTACCGACTTGCGCCTACAGCAACTCAAGCATGGCAATGAAGATTTTCTCAATTGGCTGAGTCGCATGATCGAACCGAGGATCATGTTGGACGTCCTGGATGTCGAATGCGACGGACTGAATTATTCTATCATCTCAATTGAACCGTCCTATGAACGGCCGGTAAAATTTAGCGGCGCCGAATTTATCCGAATTGGCGAAAACAAGAAGAAACTCTCCGATTTTCCTGAACATGAGCGATCGCTGTGGATCGCAACTGGCCGTAGGCGCTTTGAAAGTGCGATCGCAGTTTCGAATGCCACCGCCGATGACATTTTTGCCCAACTCGATCCTGAACCCCTATTTGAACTGACCGGCGATCCCCGCCTCAAAAAACCCGATGAAATCATTCGCAAGATGATCGAGTATGGTTTCCTGATCGACAATCTCGAAGGACGCTACGACATTACCAATCTAGGGGCGATCCTCCTCGCGCGCGATGTCACCCTGTTTCCTTCCATTGCCGGAAAAGCAGTTCGGATTATCAAATATATCGGACGCGACAAGTCAAAGTCGGACTTCGAACAAGAGGGCAAAAAGGGCTATGCGGTCGGTTTTACCGGGATGATGAAATTCCTAATGGACCGTCTGCCCAAGGAAGAACAATACATCAATGGCGTCCGGCGCATGGTCCCGCATTTTCCCGAAACGGCAATTCGAGAGGTGATCGCGAACGCCATGATTCACCAGGACTTCATCGTCGGTGGCGTCGGACCTGTCGTCGAAATCTACGAGAACCGCATCGAGGTGACAAATCCCGGAAACTCACTCATCGCTACCGATAGGATCCTTGATGAAAGACGATCGCGCAACGAAAAGCTCGCATCGACAATGCGCGCCTTTGGTCTCTGTGAAGAACGTGGCGGCGGTCTGGACAAAACACTTATCGAAATAGAAGCCGATCACCTGCCGGCGCCGGATTTTATTTCCTCGGAAACATCGATGCGCGTTGTTCTGTTCGCACCGCGTGCGTTTGCCCAGATGTCAAAGGCCGAAAAGATGAGAGCTTGCTTTTTTCATTGTGTTCTTCGGTGGCTGACTCACGACTACATGAGTAATGCGACTCTGCGAGAGCGCTTCTCGCTAGCACCAGACGACTATCAGGCGGTGTCTGCGATTATTGCCGAGTCGATCAAGCTCGGACGGATTGCGCCGGCAGACCCCGACCAAGGAAAGAGGAATGCGCGCTACGTCCCATATTGGGCTGCCTAAAAACAAAGGGCGCACGTTGCTGGCCAGACGCTTGTCGAAATGTGGAATTGAAGCAGATAGGGTATCCACGATGCTTTAAGCGAGGGCATCGTGGATACCCTCTTCCTTGGAAATATTCTCGTGAAGCATTGTCGACAGGAGAAGCAGCCCTTCTTCAATTGCCGGGTCCTTCCTCCTCCTTCTTCTCCGTAAGATCTTCATTCCAATCGCCGCTCACAGGTCTAAGCCTCTGGAAGCCGCAGCCTTCTTGCGCTGCGATCTGGCGCAGCGTGCCTGCGAAGGCCTCACCCTGGCTGTTGCGATCGGTCGCTGCGACGAGAATGTCGACACGGCCAGCGAGTTGCCTGATGGCGGCCTCGGTCGCGGGCGCCCAACCGCCAGCGGTGCTGGTGTAAAGCGTGTCCGGGCGTTCGCCCTCGATTGAACCAAGGCTGAGTGCGTCGATGGCTGCTTCCGTGACGCAAAGCCTGAGCGCCGAGCGAGCGCCGAAGCGAAACAGCATCTTTGTGCCGCCGGAGGAAAATCCTCGCCATTGCGGGCCTCGCTCCTCCCAGCCGGAGCATCGGCCCCGATCATCCTCATGCGCGAACCACGCGCTGCCATGCGGGCCTTGCCGGACGAGACGTTGCAAGGCGGCATGTTGCAGTGTGCTGACGGGGATGGCGCGCGCGCCTGCAAGATAGTGAAAGGCAGGCGTATTCGGCCGTAGCAGCGGTTTCGCCAGCCAGCGTGCAACAACCCCTGCCGTGTCTCGGCGGGGTTTGTGCACACTCTGCACGGGTTCACTTTTGGTCAGTCCGGCAAGAACGACCGCCGCCTTTAATGTCTCTGCAAAATTGCTGGATTGCAGGATGCCAATCAGGGCAAACACGTCGCCTTTCCCATCGGAAAGCGGATCGAACCAACCCATTCCACCATGGGTCATGATGATGATTTCGCCGCCACGGCGGTATTTGACGGCCCTGCGCGTGCTTTCCCTACGATCCAGTTCAAATCCTGCTTGCTCCAGCACGACGGCGCAGGATAGCCGTTCGCGCAACCTTTCAATTTCGCGTCTTTCCATTTTTCTATCATCCCTTTCCGCCCCTAGACCTCTGGGGCGATATCCGCGCACCGCGAAGGCCGGCGGCTGCAAGGGCGCGACCGCAGGGCGTAAGATCTGGGGAAATGAGCGCGGCGAAGCCTCCCTTGCCGGCGCCAGGGCGCAAGCGGCATTGATCGGTTCTTGCTATTAACTCCCCGAACTGGCGATGAACGCCCGAAGGTGTCAGCCGGGAATACTCCAACGATGCGGTTCGGCGCTGCGCCGAACTCAATTCCGGGTTCCCGCCGGCTGCTCCGACACGGCGGAAATCTCTAATCGTTTCGAATGCATTTGAAACGACCGATACTGCGAAATCAGCGGGAGACCTCTTGAAGGCCGACCTCGATCGAAGGATGGAAAGTCTAGGAAACGAGTTTTTTCTCTGCGCCGGATCCATCATCATGGCCGCATGTGGAAGTGCAGTGCGATCGAACGAGATCCTCATTCGCGCCGCTCCTGATCCGGTGTTTCGGTTGCGGTATCGAAGCACGCGCCAAAACGCCCTTACAGAAAACCATGTGAGAGGGTGAGAGATCTGGTCCAGCCCACCGAGTTTTCACTTTTTCTGGGGGGGCGCCCCGGACCTAGGGGTGAGGATCTCTTGACCAGGAGATGCAGTATATCCGACAAAGGAGAACAACGTCAGGCACACTCTTGGATTGCATTTAGCAAAGTTGATGGCTAAGAATTCCACTATCGAGCGGCGATCGTCTTAAAAGGTGGGAGCAAGCAGCTATGGTCAGGAAAACGACACGCAGCAGCGGCTCGAAAGGCAAGCCCGCAAGGAAAGCGAAGCCTCCTCGCACGCTAGCGGCGGCACCATCGGTGGAGGCGGCAGCGATCACATCGTTGGGCAAGCTCGCCCTTGCGCAGGCCGCACCTTTGCTTTCGAGTGCTGCTGTTGGTATTTCTCCCCTGCTATCGAGTATCTTCGCGCAAATTAACCCCGCAACGATAAACCAGATCGCCGAACTGGGGCCGAAGGTTGCAAACCTGGTTGAAGGCGTGCTGCCGTTCATTCCGATGGATCGTCTCAGCACCAAAGTCAGCGCGGCTCTTCCATCTGTCCTTGCTCAACTCCGTACGTTGCCGATCAGTGTCGAAGCCGCCCTTGATCCTCGACTACAGCTCGCGGTGATCAACCGGCTGACAGGCAAGAAGGGTCTCGCGCTGACTTCCACGTCTGGGGATGAAGTCGCGGTCATTGCGCGCGTCGCATCGGTCAACGCGTGGACCAGCCTTGAGGATGTGATTCCAGGCGCGACACTCGGCCAGGTAGCAGACGACACATGGGTCGTCACCGGCAGGCTGCCGATCGATCGCGTAGAGCATGTTCGCAAGTCGGATACCATTTTCAGCCTAAAGGCTTCGCAGCCGCTCCGCCCAGCGCTTGGCTATACGCTGGCTGCCATGGACGTGGCGCCTCAGGCGCTTCCAGCCGGTACCGATCCGGATGGGGGCAAGGGTGTTGTCATCGGCATTGTCGATTTCGGCTGTGACTTCGTTCACGCCAATTTCCGTAACAGTGACGGCTCAACGCGCATTTCGACGATCTGGAACCAGGGTGCCGTTGCGCAGCCCGGAAGCCCTTTCGGCTATGGCCGTCTCTACGACCGGGCTTCAATTGATGCGGCATTGCAACGGCCAGATCCCTATGATGCGCTTGGTTACGGGCCACGTCCGGACAGTGCCGGCCAAAGCGGCAGTCACGGAACGCATGTCATGGACATCGCGGCTGGGAATGGAAACGGTTCGAAGCAGCCCGGTGTGGCGCCTGCCGCAGAGATCATCTTCGTTGAAGCTGATAGTACGGACATCGCTTGGGACGGACCGAACGTGGTCAATCAGTCTTTTGGTGACTCAGTCCAGTTGCTGGAGGCTGTCCATTTCATCTTTGAGCAGGCGGGCGATCGACCATGCGTTGTCAATCTCAGCCTCGGCACCAATGGTGGTCCGCATGACGGCTCTTCGCTCGTCGAACAAGGTCTCGACGCGCTCGTCAACCAGCGGCCAAACCGTGCAGTTGTGATCGCCGCAAGCAACTCTCAAACCGACGATATTCATATATCCGGAACTGTCGATGCAGATATCCCGCTGGACATCGTTATGCTTCAACAGAATGCCGGCGGTGGCGAGCTGGAATTCTGGTACTCTGGCGACAAACAGCTTGAAGTAACCTTGATTGCCGCGGATGGAACCTCGTTCGGACCGGTTGGACCGGGAGCTACGCTTCCGGTCGGCGCTGGAAATCAGCTGTCGATCTTCATCAGCAACCGTCTCGATGATCCTAACAACCATGACAATGTCATCGCACTTTGGATTGCTCAGGGGCTCTCGGATGGCAATTGGACCGTCCGGCTGCGCTCGCTTGACGGACAGGAAGCCGAATTTCACGGGTGGATCGAGCGCGACGACGCGACCCAGGCGTCGTTCATCAACGCCGTCCCCACTCACACGCTCGGGTCGATCTCAACGGGGCACTCTTCGATCGTGGTCGGCTCGTACGATGCACACAAACCCCAACTTCCATTGTCGAGCTTTTCGAGCTCAGGACCGACCCGCGACGGCCGGGAAAAGCCCGAGGTTTCTGCGCCGGGTCATGCCGTGATGGCAGCAAGGTCAAGGACCGGCAACGGCGTGGTCCGGAAGTCGGGAACCAGTATGGCCGCACCAGCCATCACGGGCCTGATTGCCCTGACCTACGCCGAGGCCCTGCGCAAAGGAGTGGAAATTCCGATTGGCGACTTGCGAACACGGATTGCCGCAACGGCAAAATCGGATGAAAGGGCGGTGGACTGGGACCCGCGATATGGTTACGGGCGCGCCAATGGAGCGGTCATTGTTTGACCTCGTCGAAGCTCGCCGCTGCGGATGAGGCATAATCCTTGTTTCTCGGGGATGGAAAGCATATATTCAGGCCGTCATAGGTGCTCGAAAAGCTGATGGACCTTAAATCGCTTCGCAAATTGGAAACACTCCCGCCATCGACGCAGGCTCGCCCTCGCAACGGTGAAGAGATGGTGCTTGTCCTGACGAAGCTTCGCGCAGGTTTCACGATTCCCACCTATGTTACCCCCCGAGCAAAGATCGGCGATCAGATGTTTTCCGCCCAGGTACGTACGGCGGATCTCGAGCGCTTGGAAGCGGACCCGGCCGTAGAGTCGATGTCGCTTTCGCGTTCTGTACCGGTGATCAAATAGCAGCAGGCAGTATGGAAAGCAGAGAGGCCGCGGCTCGAAAGAGCAAGGAGGGGGCATGCGTATTCTCGATATTCAGACCAAACTGGCCGTTCAGAAGACGATCCAGAATAATCTCGCGACGCTTCAGCGGATTTCGGGATTTGTTGACGCAGTGCCGGGTTTTCCCATCATAGACGGACAGATCGTTCGCGAGCCGGCGATCATCGTCCACGTTAGCCATAAGAAGCCGGATAGTTACCTGGAACCGGCCGAGCAGGCGCCGCGTCAGCTCGGCGACTATCGGGTTACGGTCATGCAGGCGCCTGCTGAGCTACAACTGATGACGAACGCTGATTTTGAGTCTGTGGCGACGGCCGCAATAGAAGCATCGACCTCGGCACTGACTTACGAGCCACTTCCGGAAAACCCGATCGACGAGAGCTTCGAGGTCGATAGACCAATTCTATGCCATGTCGGTCCCGATGCCGGCTGGCCGACGCTGAAGCCGTTTCTGGAAGCGACAGAGAAAACCCTTGCGGTCGCAATGTACGACTTTAATGCCGAGTATATCGCCAAGAGCTTCATCGAGACAATCCGAAGCCGCGACATCAAGGCGATCCTGACTTGGGACGACAGCATGACGGCCGCGGAGACCACGATCCGGGGCAAGTTAAAGGTCGCGTTAAAAGACAATCTTGATGGCTGGATCGTCACTTGCGGATCAAACTACCGGTTTGCATCGGCCTACCATGAGAAGGTCGCAGTCCGCGATTCCAGCACCTTTTGGCTTTCGAGCGGTAACTGGAGCCTGCGCAGTCAACCTGAAATCGATCCGATCGCAGACCGAAAATCAGCCAAGGGCATGTATTCGAAGGGAAATCGCGAATGGCATGTCATCGTTGATGATGTTCCGATGGCGCAACTTTTCGAGCGCTATATCACCTACGACAGGGATGGGAGCAAAAAGGAGGCGGCGGAAGGCGCTGGTGGGGAAGCGCTGGATTTTAGCGAGCGGGAGGTCATGCCCGACGTGTTTGTCCCGATTGAAGACGTCGCTGGTGGCCTGGAACTTGCCGCATCGATTGCGGATCCCGTGGCACCGGCCCTTCTTCCGTCATCGGCTCGCAACGTTCGTATCCAACCTCTCCTCACGCCAGACAATTATCTTGGCCATGTGCGAGACATTCTGTCTGGTGCGGAGCATTCCCTCTATTTACAGTTCGCCTATATTAATTTCAGCGATGCAGCCCGCGACAAGCCATTCACGGATCTCCTATCGCTCCTTGCGCAGTTAAGTTACCGGCAGGACCTCGACATGAGGATCATTATGGGTCGAGATGGCGCAGCTGACCGGATCCGCAAACTGTCGGAGAATGGGTTCAACGATAAGGTCTTTCGTACCCAAGGTAACATCCACAACAAGGGCATCATCGTCGACGGTTCGATCGTCCTGGTCAGCAGCACCAATTGGTCCTCCGACGGCGTGCTTAGGAACCGAGATGCCGGCTTGATTATTCATGACCCCGAAATCGCCCAGTACTATCAAGCGGTCTTTGTTGACGACTGGGAGAGTCGAGCAAAGGCTTATCTCGATGACGATCCCGCAGTTGTCGTTGCGGCGCCAGGCGCCCCGACCCCGCCCGGCATGGTGCGTATGACGTGGCGTGATTACCATGGCTGATTTATACCGCCTCATGCCGTTTTCTGAGGGAACCATTGACCTTGGCAAGGGCCATAAGCATGGGGCCAGGTCCAAATTCGCCATTCTCCGCCTTGCGTGTTAAATCGCGCAGATATCCGCCGGCAGAATTTATCTGCCCTCCCCTTTCCAGGATACAAGCCATGACGGTGGCAGCATTTTCTGGGCCCATGACCGTGGTAGCTTCCTGGTAGGCTGATGGGCTGACACGGAGAATGGAGCTGATGATCAGGGCGGCCTGCTTCAAATCTCGCCAGTTTGTGATCGAGCCACCCGGACCATAATCAGCGATTTGCGGGCAAGCTCGAATGACGAGATCAAGCGGCGGGCAACTAGAAGTCCTCACTTCCCCGGCTGTCGTACCGTCGTTGCGTGCACCGGATGTAGGTTTGTCGGCTTTTGGCCTGTCTGTTTGATCGGCCTGCTTGAGCTGTGCGGACGCCGGCCCATCGGTCACTTTCTCAATGCGTGGTTCAGATTCAAGTATGATCTTAGTATCTGAACTCTGTATGTGGCGCTCATTCTGAGACTCTTTGGCGTCTATTTTTCTTGTTTTTATCTGAATTTCCAGTCGGTTGACGATCTCCTCGCGAAGGATTGAAAGTTCGCGGAGCGCGTCGTTCAAGGCGCTGAGAGACGGTACTCGGGGAACTCGTTCGACAATCGTGCGAAAGATGCCATGGACGTCGTCCCAGTCGCCTGGCACGCGCTCGTCGATGGCGACAGCAATAAGCTTGGCTACGTCGCGACGGCATAGGGTGAGATGCTCTTTAGCCTCCCGAAACAAGGCGCGTTCGGCACTTACCTGTGCAGCGAGGCGCTCGATTTCGGCGGCGCGCGCCAACAAGGGCGAGAGACTGAACCCAAACGCCTCTTTGACTTGCCCCTCTTTGCTCCGGTGGGCATATCGTTTGCCGTTCGGGCTGTCTCTGCGGACAATCAGTCCTGCCTCGACAAGCACCGCAAGATGCCGGCGCAATGTCGCGGCGGTCATTCCGCGCGCTCGAATCGACAGCTGGGCATTCGAAGGGAAGACGATCAAGCCGGCGTCCTGAGACAAATCCTCGTTCGGGTAGAATGTCAAAAGGGCATCAAGGACAGTCAGCGAGCGCTCGGTCACTCCAAGTGACGCTCGGGCTTCGCAGGCCGCTCTGAAGAGCTTCCATTTATTTCGTACGGTCCCGTGTTCGATGACGTTCGAGAGTTGCTGATTTGCCAACATCCCAAGCGACATCGACCGCCGCCCGAAGGGCGTCGTCACATATCCACTCTCCATATCTTTCACCTTTCATCAGGCAAAAGAAAAACGCTCGCCAAAACGACGCCAAAGACTCTTGACTAGGATTCGTGAAAATGCGATTCTCGGCTTGCTAGAACACGAGAGAGGCTTCCACGACGGCAACGTTTAGGGGGCCTTTTTCTTTTGCAGATTAATCTCCTGCTTTCGACTGTTGTTGATCCTGGAAAGCGCGATAGAGCGCCTCCAACTGATCGGAGACAAATGCTCCGAATTTCGATGCGTCCTTCGACGACAATGCGATAGTGAAGTTTTTGCCAGACGATCGGGTCGTCACAGCAACGGATTTGGCTGCAACATCGAACTGACGGACTGACGGCAACGCGGCTGGTCGCTTCGGCTTTTTGACAGTCTTGAGTTCGTTGAGGAGCACATTGAAGCGCTCTCCATCTGGAGAGGTCTTGAAGGTATCTGTCTCGACAAACTCAGTTGCACGCTGACTTTCCGCCGGCGCCAGAACGAGTTTTTTAAGCTCTTCCCATCGATCCCGTCCGACGCCTTTTGCGGCTCCAACTGCCTCGAGGACCACGTCTGGAACTGTGTCTGCGACCGAGAGCATCCGTGAAAGAAGTGTATCGTCGATCGTCAGGGATGCCTTGACGATATCTTTGCTCATGCCGTTTGCGATGAGCTTGCGGGCAAAAAGAGATTTCTCGATAAAGGTCAGGTCGGACCGGGCCGTATTCTCCTGCCCCTGTGCGATGACGTGAGCTATGTCCTCGATCGCCTTGACAACCGCCCGGACCGGGATACCGATTTCACGAGCTGCGCGAGCACGCCTGTGACCGAAAACAATCATGTAGCGGCCAGCGTCGTCGGGGTGTGGTCGGACGAGTATGGGAGTTGATTGGCCCGACTGGCGGATCGCCTCTCTCAGCTGCACATAGTCATCCATATCATCGCCGATGCGGTCGGCGACGAATGAGGCGTCGAGCAGCTCTGGGTCAAGGGACACGACAGTGTCACCCTCCAAGAGCCGAAGAGAGTTCTCCGCCATCTCATCAAGAGATTGCATCATAGAGCGAGTGGCGCCCCGTTTTGCATATTCGGAGCGCGCCTCGGCACCCCGTTGTTGGGCGTCTGCTGCTGGTTGTACGAAACTCGCCAGAGAGTGCTTTCTAGCCACGGCTTTCCCTCCCCTGCCGCGCCAGATATCTGGATTTGCAATGGAATTTTCCATTCTGCACGGCTGTCAAATTGTCTGTCATTTGCGCCCCCAAGCTTTGTGGATGAGGTCTGTAATTTCCCCGTTGACCGCATTGAGGCGCTCAAGCGCACGGTCATAGGTGGTCCTGGTGAATTGGTTCTTTTCCACTTCGTAGAGAGTCTGCTTGGTGATGCCTGCATCGCTGATCGCGGTCGACTTCAGCATGTGGTTCTGGAGCATTCGTTTGGAGAACATCGCCTGCATAAAGCCTACCATCTGCGCCTGCGGACCATCGGTCGGCTCGTAGCGCGTGACGAGGTAGCGGAACCAGTTAAGCTTTACCTTTGCGCCAGCCGACTTGATCGACCCAAGAATTCCCCCCAGCATCAGAAGGAACTGGCTCATCGACATGATGTCGAGCATTTGGGGATGAACGGTGATGAGCACTGATGTCGACGCACTGAGCGCAGTCAGCGTCAGATAACCAAGCTGCGGCGGGCAATCGATCACAACAACATCGTAGCGGCCGTCAACCTCCTTCAACGCGCTCGAGATGCGCGTAAAGAACAATCGGCCCTCCGGAGAGGCCTTGTTCGTAGCCGCAAGCGGAGTTTGGTATTCGTATTCCTGCAGTTCGAGATTGGCCGGGACGATATCGAGACCCGGGAAGTTCGTCGGCTGAATAATCTCCGTGATCGACTTGCGCTCGTCGTCATAGCGCAATGCTTCGAAAAGCGATGGATTCTTATCGAGCTCGGGCTGTATGCCGTGAAGCGATGTCAGCGATGCCTGAGGATCAAGATCGATCGCCAGGACGCGATGTCCTGTGAGGGCGAGATACTGGGCGAGATGCGCCGTGGTGGTGGTCTTACCTGACCCACCCTTGAAATTAACAACCGAGACGATTTGCATCGGCTCGCCGGGGCGACGATGTGGGACATAGCGCTTGAAGTCACTCCGGCCATTCTTGTCGAGAAAATGCCGAAGCTCAAGCATCTGCTCGGCGGTATACGTGCGACGGCCAGACGAGGTGGTTGCAGGAACTGGTCCCTTCCCTTCGAGGTGCAATTTTTTGATATGGTTCTGCGTCACGCCGAGATAGTCTGCGACTTCGGCCAACGAGAAGGCTCGTAATCCTTTATATGCGTCAGGCGGATATTGCTCCAGACGCAACATGTTCAGATTGTCGGAAATCAACTCTCCTTGCTGGAGGATTTCCTCATCGAAATCGAGCGTATCGAAGTTGATCGCCATGTTCATTCAACCGAATCCAGAAATAACGCTTTTCTTGCCGTTGTGGCTCAATAAGCGTTATTAATACCTGCGATTCTAGCAGCTCGGCAAACGGTTTTTAGTTAACGAAATCCTAAAGAATTGTAACAACGGTTTCGAGTACGCTTAAATGAACCCTAAGCGGTTGTTATAAAGAGGAATTCCTCGATTCTGCACGGCTGTCAAACTGGTGATTTGGAATTAATGGCGTGTTTGGCGGGAACCCACAATCTCTTCCATTCACACCGGAACTGCTTCGACTTACCCCGGCTAATCCTGACCACCTGATTTAGTAAGCCGCTGTGACGCAAGGCCGCGGACACGATCAACTGGCGACGAAGGCCGGCAGGCTGCTTGTCGTTCCGAATGACGGGCGCGCAGGATGATTTCAACACATGGGAGCGGAGCAGCGAGAGAGATGGCCCTGTAAGGTTCTCATAATGTTGGACCTTCAATCGGATGCAACTTTTCATGAAGGAGTTGTGAAAATGCATTCGATCGCA